>CAVQFE010000010.1:0-1129639 GCA_963711805.1 uncultured Actinomycetota bacterium | reverse complement strand
AGTCGGGTGCTACTACCGCGAAATCTGGCGCTAGTGCAGTGGCGAGCTTGCGCCACTGGCTACCGTCGGCGCCCGAACAATGGAGCGCGACGACGACAGGTTTGTTGCCAATTTCGTCTCGGTCGAATGCGGGCATGGCAATCGCGGTCTCACGCCCCCGAGAAAGCTTCTCATTCATGCTGTCTCTCGGTATGAATGGGCGGTCCAGAGCGCGGGGAAGCTTCCGCGCAGCGCTATTTCACGCGGCCGCCGTTGTTGGATCAATCATCTTGCGTACTTCAGCGATGTTAGTAGCCGGGAACCCGCTGATCTCCGCATGCTGTCGAATGATTGCCTCGTCCTTCGCCAAATAGATGCAGTAGGTCTTGTCAGCAGTGACGAAGCTCTCGATCCACTGAATATCGACACCGAGTTTGCGCAACGCCTCGTTCGACCCTTTGGCAGCGGCTCGAAGCTGCTCGCGCTCAAGACCGCCCACCTTTGGGATATTGCGTTCGATCACGAATTTACGAAGCGCCATTGGCGATTGTCCTCGTCTCTCTTTGTTGCTGCGTTCCCATGGGAACGAGCGAAGGTAATCATGATTATCGGGACGCGGATATCAGCCGTGAGTACTGGCATTTGGTTGTCGAACGAACTTTTCAGACCTGGATGTTTGGCTCGTATTCATCGAGGGAAGTGCATCTCCTCGGGACATTCGGCGTCCTAATGTGACGTACCAGTACTTCGGTATGAATGCGCGGCAGGTCCTCTTTGTGGTGAAGGGAGCGTAAGGTTGGGCGCGAGGTAGCTGTAACGCCGGCAACCCCCGATGCGAGGCCTTCGCAGCTCCGGTTCGCTCGCAACGGAAAGATCTGCTTGTGTCAGGTGCACAGAACGAATCAATCATGACGTCGATGACGGCGAAGGCTGTACCGCGGCGTATTCTACCGGTCATTGTGATCGCTCAGTTCGCTGGCACGTCACTTTGGTTTGCCGGAAATGCCGCGATGCCGGACCTTCAGCGGCGCACCGGCCTTCCGGTCGAAGCGCTAGGCTCCGTGACAACCGCCGTACAGTTCGGTTTCATCGTCGGAACACTTGCCTTCGCGTTCTTTGCGCTTGCGGATCGCTACTCGCCGCGGCGGATTTTCTTAGTCTCAGCGCTGCTCGGTTCGATCTTCAACGCCGCAGTTTGTCTCGCTGGTGCACAGTTTGGACCATTACTGCTTCTGCGATTTTTGACGGGCTTCTTTCTCGCCGGCATCTATCCAGTGGGCATGAAGATAGCGTCCGGTTGGTTCGACCGCGATCTCGGACAGGCGTTGGGATTTCTCGTAGGGGCGCTTGCGCTTGGAACTGCAACGCCACATTTGATCGGCCACAAACTGCCGTGGCAAGGCGTCATGCTCTCCGTGTCGCTGATCGCGACATTAGGTGGCCTTGCTATGTATTGGCTCGTACCCGACGGCCCCTACTTGCGAGCTGGCGCGCGCTTCGATCCGATGGCGATTGCTGCCATCTTCCGCTCGCTAGATTTCCGTGCCTCGTCTTTTGGATACTTCGGCCACATGTGGGAGCTTTATGCCCTGTGGACCTTCCTTCCAATCTACCTCGCTGCGCACGCCGGCGTAGAAGCCGCGATTTCGAACGTGTCTTTGTGGTGCTTCGGCATCATTGGCGCGGGAGCGCTCGGCTGCGTCGTCGGCGGTCTGCTGTCAAGGCGTTACGGCAGCGCGAGGATCGCGTTCTTTCAGCTCGGAGCGTCAGGTCTGTGTTGTCTGCTGTCGCCACTTGCCTTCTGGCTGCCGCACACGACGCTACTGGGGTTTTTGATCTTTTGGGGCATCGTTGTTGTTGGCGACTCCCCGCAATTCTCCGCGCTCAATGCGCGCTATGCACCGCCCCATCTCGTCGGCTCCGCGCTTACGATCGTAAATTGCATCGGCTTCGCCATCACTATCGTATCGATCCAATTGCTCGCGAGCATCCTGGCCGTGGTCGGCGCCCAATTCTTGTTCCTTGTGTTGGCCCCTGGCCCCATTCTGGGCTTGCTCGTCCTGCGTTCTCTCGTTCGTGGCAACGAGAGCAATTGCGGTACAGCATGCAAATCACTTGTCCCTTCCGAAATCGTTTCCAGGCATGGCGACGGATCGCCGGACGCGCCTTCGGCAGGGGCGCACTCGCGTTAAGGTATCAGCTCATTGTCGCCATCTTGACGGCACCCATCCGTGTACGTCTGATACTTGAGTATCGGGTGGCTCTGAATGCCACATCGGGCCAAAATTGTATCTCCTTTCAAGTTCTTAGGTATCTCCCGAGTTAGATGGTGTCCTTAGCGAAGTAGTCCCTTCGGACGATTTCGCGCGGATGTGGAATGCGGCATCCCACAGCCGCACGAGGAAGCAGAGCAACGAATCCGATCGACGACGCCTCTTCCGCCCGCTGAGGCGCTCGTCTCGTCGAGCCTCGGCCCCTAATAGGGCCATGACGAAAACAACCGCGCCTGATTGTTCTCGTTAGAGCGAATTTGAAATCTCGCGGAACCAGCGTGCGGAGAATTTCCATGATGCACCGGCGCAAATTTATTAAGTTTCTTGGCAGCATGGCGGTGGCTTTGCCGCTCTCAGCGACCGCGCGGCCACGCGACCGGGCGGTTCGTGTCGGCGTGCTGATGGGCCTCACGTCAGAAGATCCAGAATCACAGGCTCGCGCCACAGCATTTACGCAGGCTCTGCGCCAATTGGGCTGGACCGTAGATCAAAATATCAGCATCGAATGGCGCTGGGCCGATGGTGACGCAGAGGCGATGCGCAAACACGCCGCAGAACTTGTTGCCTTGGCTCCCGACGTCATCTTGGCTCATTCAAGCGCGGCTGTCGCGCCATTGCTGCAAGAGACCCAAACCATTCCGATCGTGTTCACGATTGTCGCGGACCCGGTCGGTGCCGGCTTTGTCAGCAGTCTGGCGCGGCCGGGAAGAAACGCTACTGGCTTCACGAACTTTGAATATTCGATGAGCGGGAAATGGCTCGAGCTGCTTAAGGAGATTTCGCCAACTCTTAGACGAGTGGCGGTTCTTCGCGAGGCCGCGATAGCAGCAGGACCCGGCCAATTTGGTGCGATCCAAGCCCTGGCGCCCGCGCTGGGGGTCGAGTTGCGTCCGATCGATGTGCGCGATGCTGGTGAGATCGAGCGTAATATTGCCGAATTCGCACAGGGTCCGAACGGTGGCGTGATCGTGACCGGGAGCCCGGCCGCATCAGTTCACCGCGACCTGATTATTAGGCTGGCTTTGCGCTATCGATTGCCTGCCGTCTACAATTCTGCCTTTTATGTCACAAGCGGCGGCCTATTGGCCTATGGGCCTGATTTCGTCGACCAGTTTCGACGCGCGGCCGACTACGTCGATCGCATTCTGAAAGGTGAAAGTCCCTCTGACCTGCCCGTGCAGGCTCCGACGAAGTATGAGGTGGCGCTCAATCTCAAGACCGCTAAAGCCATGGGCATCGAGTTTCCAACGTCAATTCTTTTGCGCGCCGATAAAGCGCTGGAGTAGGCAGGTCAGCAGAGATCTTACCGTTGCGCCGTTTGGGCCGCGGCGATGACGATGCTTGGTCTCCGTTCGACGCTCCGCGATTGAGCGGCCGAGCGGGAAAACAGGCCGACGCAATGGGTCGATATCCAAGAGGGACGACGCCATTTATGTGATTTCGGCTGAACCGATGACTCTAGAAAAGCGGATCGCCATTTATGGCAACGCCGATCCTCGGTTAGATTCGAAGTTGCACTCTTGTCGATTACCCGGCGCCGGCCGCGATCGCGGCGCAGCGGTTGCGGTTGTCGACGGGTAATTGTCTCGGCATAGCCCTGCGCGGCTCCGATTCTGCTTACGTGATTGTATGGCTTGACCGACCTGGACGAAGTGCTGAGGGAACGGCTCAACAGCCTCAAGACCGATCGCGACCGGGCGAAAGCTGCGCTCGAAGCCGCCAAGTCCCTGAATGCTCCTGCCATCTGCATCGATCCCGCCCTCATTGAGCGGTTCGGCCGTCGCATGCATGAAATGTTCGCCGACGGATCGGTGCCGTTTCGCAAGGCCTACTTGCAGTCCCTTATCCAGGCCGTCGAGGTCGACGACCACCAGCAAGGAAATGCTCGAACGAGCCGTTCTTGCTGGACAATCCCCCGAATATGGTTCGGACAAGTACTGGGTGGCGCGCCAGTCAGAATAAAACTGCGAACACGTATGTTATTGAAATTGCACTTTAATACTGTGTCGCCCAGTCACCCTACAGTCGGGGTTGGTAGCTCACGCAGTCGAACCTTCGGTGCATCACACCCTGGCTCGGGCGATTGGGCGGTACAAGTAGAGCTGCCCCGACCTTCGGGCTCATAACCTGAAGGGTCGCAGGTTCAAATCCTGCCCCCGCAACCAAATTGCGCGGTCAAGTCAAAGACTTGGCGGCGTTGCCATTTTTGCGATTATGATTGGAGACGGCCTCAGGAAGCACTGTGGAAGCAAGAGGGCGCGTAACCGAGGGTAAACTGGTAAACTAACAAGTTAACGCGTAGCGGGAACTCAGGAGCAGAGGTCTTACCGCTGCAGCTGCTTAACAGCGCAACCTGCAATCCGTAGGCCGACGGCTCGCTCTCAGCCGGATATTCCGAACGTCGGCAAGGTTCAGAGGGCCACGACAATTGCGAACTTGAGGAAAAGGATGATGATCAAGATACCGGTTGAAACCGCAAGGGCGGCTGCGACACCAACATCAATTAAAGCATTTTCACTTGTCATCGTCATGGCCCCTAACGCCACCTAATTGGTCATCGCTGCACTCACAATACGTGGTTTCACTTACGGATATTTGTCTCCAGACTTTCAAGCCACTGAACCTCGCCAAGTCAGTACGGGATTGTGAACCGGCTCGATCCTGGAACCCCACCGGATCAATGAAATCAGGTGCTTGCGGCGCCGATCGGCGTTGGATCAATCGAGCGGATGTCTAAGTGTGGAATGTGGAAACCATCACTGGCCTAAATCAATTTGCATGTACGCTCACTGGAGCAAGTTCAGAGAATCCAAGAGCAAGCGCCCCAGCCTTCGTCACATCGATGCACCGACCGCGTACATGTGGCCCGCGATCCGTGATCGTCATGATAGCGGACTTCCCATTGTCCCTGTTGGTGACTCTTACTGTCGATTGAAACGGCAGAGACTTGTGAGCGGCAGTCAGTGCATTGTCGTCAAGTGGAATGCCGGATGCCGTTTCCGTTCCAGATTGTGAGCTGTCACCAACTGAGTAGACGGATGCGATGCAGTCCTCTGCCTCCGCCGGAATACCGAGCCAGCAAAGTAAGAGCGCTGCTGCAAAAGATCGCATTTTCCGCCTCGTTTTTCGCCGCTGTCTTGGCTCGCAAGCCGGGTCGGAACAACCGCAGACCGGGGCAGGAGCAAATGGGCTTGCATCTACTCAACGCAGACGCGCAGGATAAGTTGCAGACGATCAAAACAATCGATGCGGGCGGAAGAATTCGTCGACTTTTCACGGATGGGCTTAGATCTGACCGAAGGGTACTCCAATGAGCCGTCTTCACTTGCATCCGGAGAATCACCTGGTCGACCGCATCGGATGGCTGAGAGCCGCGGTGCTTGGGGCTAACGATGGAATCGTCTCGACTGCAAGTCTGATCGTCGGCGTTGCCGCAGCGGCTGCGACACAAAACGATGTCTTGATCGCGGGTGTTGCAGGACTGGTGGCTGGTGCCATGTCGATGGCCGCTGGTGAGTATGTGTCCGTCAGCTCACAGTCCGATACCGAGCATGCGGATCTCGCGCGCGAACGCAAGGAATTGCATGAGAATGTTGAGTTCGAACAGGAGGAACTCGCTGAAATCTACGTCAAGCGAGGAGTCGATCCGACGCTTGCGCGGCAGGTGGCGCAACAATTAATGGCGAAAGATGCTTTGGCAGCTCATGCGCGCGATGAGCTTGGGATTTCAGAGATTACCACCGCTCGTCCTGTACAGGCCGCACTGACCTCGGCCGCAACGTTTGCGGTCGGTGCCGCTATGCCTTTGCTCATGGTTGTCGTATCGCCCGCTGGTGCGCTTGTCCCGATCGTGTCGGCTGCCTCGTTGGGCTTTCTCGCTCTGCTGGGGGCGATCGGGGCAAGCGCAGGTGGTGCAAATGTCTTGCGCGCCACCGCAAGAGTGACCTTCTGGGGAGCGTTGGCGATGGTGCTAACCGCCGGTATCGGAAAATTGTTCGGCACGGTTGTGTGAAAGTTGGGTGTAAATCGTCGCTGGGGCGTAGACCCACCTGCTCTCATATTACTGAGCTCTTAGATGACCATCGGCGTCGGGGTCCATACTGCACACCCAAGTGAGATCGCATGTGTATCGCACCAGCCCAAGTCGCCAACGTGACGCGATCAGACGTCTCCAGTTTGGATTGACGAGATATTTGTATGCGTACCCTTGAGGACAATGCCTTTTTGTTGCTGATCATTGCGGTATCGCTGGCCTTCGCCTGGATACTGTTGCCGTTTTATGGAGCGGTTCTATGGGGGACCGTCATAGCAGTGTTGTTTGTTCCACTGCACCGGCGGCTGTTGGCGTCAATGCACCGGAGGCGGAACCTTGCCGCCTTCTCTACGGTCCTTATCATCATAGCGATAGTAATTCTACCGCTGACACTAATCGGCACATCATTAACGCAGGACGCGTTAGGCGTTTATCAAAAGGTCGAGTCGGGAGAGCTGGATCTCGTTCGGTTTTTTCAGCAGGTCCATGACGCCTTACCTGCCTGGGCAATCGCTCTACTGGATCGTTTTGATATTGCGAGCCTCGGCGCGGTGCAGGAAAAACTTTCTGCCGGCCTTATGATGGGAAGCCAATACATCGCCACACAACTCCTCAGTATTGGCCAGAGCACATTGGCGTTTGTCGCGAACCTGTTCGTCATGCTGTACTTATTGTTCTTCCTGCTCCGCGACGAGGACGTGCTGTCTAAGCGTATTAGAGATGCTATTCCGTTGCACCTCGAACAAAAGCGAGCCTTCCTGCTAAAATTTACTACCGTCATCCGCGCCACGGTCAAGGGTGATATGCTTGTAGCCCTCCTGCAAGGAACGCTTGGTGGTCTGATATTCTGGTTCCTTGGGATTAGCTCCCCGGTGTTATGGGGTGTTGTGATGGCGTTCTTTTCGCTGCTGCCCGCGATTGGCGCAGGCCTGATCTGGATTCCAGTTGCCGCCTATCTTCTGGCGACCGGTGCTATCTGGCAGGGCGTGGTTTTGATTGCATTCGGCGCGCTTGTCATTGGCCTCGTGGATAATTTTTTGCGTCCGATCCTGGTGGGCAAAGACACAAGGATGCCTGACTACGTTGTGCTTATCTCCACCTTGGGCGGAATCGCGACTTTCGGTCTCAACGGATTTGTCATCGGTCCGGTGATCGCGGCCATGTTCATCTCGGCTTGGGATATATTCTCGATATCAAGGCAGCGCGCTGAGAACGACGGCAGCATTCGCTGAGCGACGGAGTCGAGCTCAAGGGGCGGGGTTTCGGCATTAAGAGCCGAGCGCTGCGGCGCGGTAAAGATGAGTTTGATGTCGGGAATTACTTCTTGTTGCGCCGCTCCAGCGAGAACACGGCGTTTCCGCCTCAGTTGACGACAGCCGCTCGACGCAATCCAAGCTGACGTTAGGCAATATCTCATTCGGCGATGCCTGGACGTCTATCCTCGGTAATATCCGTTGATCCAAATCAACGACGATTGCTGGTGCGAGCAACAGAATTCAATGTCTCTGGATACTGGAGGAAGCAATCATGGACAAGGATCGTGTTGCCGGCTCAGCGAAGCAAGTCAAAGGCGCAGTCAAGCAGGCAGTTGGCAAGGTGATCGGTGACGTCAAGCTGGAATCAGAGGGTAAGGCCGACAAGGTAGAAGGCAAGGTTCAGAACGCCGTCGGTGGGCTTAAAGACACAATCAAAGACGCGCTGAAAGGAAGATAGGTGGCCGGACTGCTTTCAAGGTGCGAACTGTCACCGATCGAATTGACGGATGCGATACTCTGCCACCGCCGGAACGGCGAGCAATAGCAAGAGCGCAGCGACAAGCGATCGCATTTTGGCCCCTCTCGTGCGCCCGTGTCCGGCAGGCTCAGCAGCCGGCAGAAATAAAATAGATCAAATGACCAGATCGTTTGAATTTACGTACGGAGAAAGTGCCGATGGCCGTCGACGGGGTGGTCTCGCTGCTTGAACGCAAGGACGAAGGTTCGAATCGGCTCAGGCGGCACCTTCTATTGCAACGATTTTGGAAAGGCGCCACTGGATTTTGGCGGCCAGGGGGAGACCGACTGTCGTGGAGACTGACGGGAGCCATCCTGCTCATTGTTGTTTTGAGCCTCGCGGCATCTTACGGCATGAACGTCTGGAACCGCAAGATTTTCGATGCCCTAGAGCGTCGAGACGCCGGCACCGTTTTGTTTTGGTCGGTAGTCTATTTTCCATTGTTGGTGACGAGTGTTTCGCTGGTGGTTATGCAGGTATATGCGCGGATGACGATGCAGCGTCGTTGGCGCGCCTGGTTAAACAATCATTTGCTTGATCGCTGGCTGGCAAATGGCCGCTATTATCAGCTCAATCTGGTCAGTGGGGATCACAAGAATCCCGAGTATCGGATCGCCGACGATGTCAGGGTCGCGACCGAAGCTCCGGTTGATTTTGTGACGGGCCTCACCACGGCCGTCTTATCGGCAGCAACGTTTATTGTTGTTCTATGGACAATCGGGGGATCACTCACATTCACGATCGGCAGCGCAGAGATCACGATCCCTGGATTCTTGGTGATTGCGGCTGTGATCTATGCGGTGCTTGCGAGCGGGTCCATGGTCCTTGTCGGTCGCCGCTTCGTCACCGTATCGGAGAACAAGAACCAGGCCGAAGCAGAGTACCGTTATGTGCTCACCCGCCTGAGGGAGAACGGTGAGAGCATCGCCGTGCTCGGCGGGGTGAAGGAGGAACGCAATGCGATCGACCGGTCGTTAACGACGGTATTGCGCCGTTGGCGCGAAATCTGCATTCAAACGATGCGGACCACGGTCGTCTCGCAGACGAGCGGATACGTTTCATGGATTCTGCCCATCATCCTATGCGCACCAAAATTTCTCGAAGGTTCAATGACGCTTGGACAGGTCATGCAAGCGGCATCGGCCTTTACCATCGTTCAATATGCGTTCAACTGGCTGGTTGACAACTATCCGCGACTTGCCGACTGGACCGCCTCGGCCTGCCGGACCTCTTCGCTTATGGTCTCGCTCGATGCTCTGGAACACGCCGAAAAGGGCATCGGCCGGATCAAGCGCAGCGAACTAGCGGATGCAGCGCTCCGCCTGGGCCATCTATCAGTGACGCTTGAGGACGGTACCGTGGTCGTCAAGGATGCTGAAATTGTAATCGCGCGGGGCGAACGGGTGCTGGTTGCGGGAGAATCTGGCACCGGAAAGAGCACGCTGGTGCGCGCCATCGCCGGCTTGTGGCCCTGGGGAAAAGGTCAGGTAGAGATCGAAACGGGAGCGAAAATGCTTTTGATGCCGCAGCGCGCCTATGTGCCAGTAGGCACCTTGCGAAGGGCAGTAACTTACCCCCTGCCGGCTGAGGATAGGGAGATGTCCGAGATCGAGCGCGCCTTGACGCTTGTTGGTCTCGACCACCTCGTAAGCCGCATAGGGGAAGATGCGCCTTGGGACCAGATACTGTCTGGCGGCGAGAAGCAAAGACTGGCATTTGCGCGGATCCTTCTTCACCGCCCAAACATCGTCGTACTCGATGAAGCGACCTCGGCGCTCGATCCAGCGAGCCAAGATAAAATGATGGGGCTGCTCACGACTGAGCTCGGTGCGACGACGATCGTCAGCGTTGCCCATCGGCCGGAACTTGAAGCCTTCCACAGCCGCAAGATCACTCTTGAACGTCAAGGTGGTGGTGCGCGGTTTGTGACTGACGTACACCTCATTCATGAACCACGTCCTGGCCGCCTCATCAAACGATTGCTTCGGCCTGGTCGTGGCTCCGAGAAGGCGGCATAGGATGGAGGACCCGTTTCTTTACTGATTGAAATCCGGACGGTGCACTGATCGTTCGCGCCGTGAGCCAAATGTCATTGTTCTTTACTTCGTGCTGAAACGGGGTTTGCGAATTGCTCGATTGTCGAGCAGACGATCGAATTCGCGCTTGGACACGCCATAGCACTCGCACGAAAGGCGCCTTAAGCCTCGGCGGTCGATGATCGTGACGTTGCCACGTTTGTAGCGGATGAGGCCCGACCGTTGCAGAGTGCTCGCGGCAGACGTAACGCCGGTCCGTTGTACACCTAGCATCATGGCTAGAAATTCTTGCGTGAGCAGAAACTCATCCGATTGCATGCGGTCGTGTGTCATTAGCAGCCAGCGGCAACATCGCTGCTGCAAGGTATGAAAGTGATTACACGCGGCGGACTGTGCGACCTGGTTGAAGAAGGCGTGGGCATAGCGGAGCATTACCGCTCTCATCGAAGCGCTTCGCGCCAGTTCCTCCGTAAATAAAGTTGCCTTCATTCGCACGCCGGCACCGGGGACCTGAACGTAAACACTCGTAGGTGATCTATCGTCGCCAAATACGAGCGGCAGCCCAACCAACCCCTCATTGCCGATTGTTCCGACCTCTGCCGCATCGCCGTTCGCCATGGTGTTCACCAGGGAGCCGACACCAGTTTCGATAAAATAGGCGAATTCGATCGGCTTGTTGGCGCGATAGAGAGACTGTTTGTACTCCAGCGGAATGTGCTGAAGATGTGGGCGAAGCCGGTTGTAGTCTCGTGGCGTCAGCAAACCGAGTAATCGGTTGGCATGCGGATCCTCAGCCTTGCAGCTAGCCATCGTGACGTCGCCATCCGCGGTCAAGTCTCAGGAACTCCAGGTTGTGCCTTTTAGGCAGTCGATACAAGGTCAATGTCCGGCACTCAGACATTTCCTCTCGACTTCTCTCGATAAGAGGCATAAGTTGAAACTTGCGGATGTCGCGACAGCCGTACGTCTGCGCAAACAGCAACTTGATATTCTAAGATGATACCGTCGCGCTCGCCGAAGGTCGAGACGATGAATTGTGATGTGGGAAAGTGAGATCTTCCGCGGAGCGATTCAATTGTCCGCAGGCGACGTAATTAATTTGAATCAAGTTGATTTGGCTGGCGGTCTCTCTGCGCCACGAGTTTAAGACTCTGGTAGAAAGGGGTGAATAAATGACCATCGAACATTTGTCGTACAGCGCGGACTCGCCTTTGAGTCGCGCCGTTGAATGGCCGGAGCGGCGTACGGTCGCGAGCTATGAACGAGAGCTGAGAGAGCATAGGCACACAGAAGGCCAGCTGCGAGAGGCCCTTGTCCGAGAAGAGGCTCTGCTCCGTCAGAAGGACGAGTTGATCCGACAACACGAGATTTTGAGTAAAGAATCAGATCACAGACTATTGAATGGGCTGCAAATGATCGTGAGCCTGCTTTCGCTGCAAAGCAGGACTTCGTTGAATGCGGAGGCCGCCTCGCAACTGGCCTTTGCGGCAAATCGCGTGACCATGATCGAGCGGGTCCATAGACGCCTCCATTGTTTGGATGGCACGCAAACCGTTGCGTTCAAGCAATATATTGATGGTCTTTGTCGCGATTTCTCCACGCTGTTGTCTCCAGAGTGGAGCTCGGAGCGGACCCTCGTCGTTGATGCGATGGAAATCGGGCTGCCGTCCGTCACCGCGATTCCGCTCGGCTTCATCGTCAGCGAATTGATTACGAACGCGGCCAAATACGGCAAAGGCCAGATCGTGGTCAGTTTGAAAGCAGATTGCACAGCGGGTTACGCGCTATCGGTCTCCAACGATGGCCCAAATCTGCCAGACGGATTTGATCCAGCCGCCTCAAGAGGTCTGGGCATGAGGATTGTTCGATCTCTTGTCAAACAGATCGGCGGTCACTTACGGTTTGGAGGAGGTGACAATAACCAAGGCGCGCGATTCACGGTGCTGTTCGCTTGATCGTGCGAAGCAAATCCCGAGACCGGTGCGGGGCTCGGAGAGCAAGGTAAGAATGCCAGTTGATCCAAATCAACGACGATTCTGTTGTGTGCAGCATAATTTAAATTGGTCCCAAAATAGCTTCCGATCAAGCCGATGGTTCCGCGTCTTAGACGCTAGAGTCCCGGCATAAAGATCAAAGCAGACAGAAGGTTTTTCGGGCGTCAAACATCCATCCTCTACCTCATCATCGGCGAACTCACTGTAGCCACCGTGGTGTTCGGCCATCAGCTTTACCCGAAGTGTCAACAGACTAAAATTCAGTTAGGTCCTGCAGCAAGGATATAGATCATGTCGATCGGACTCATACTCGTCATCATTCTCATCATCTTCCTACTCGGAGGCTTCAGTGGCCGCTTCGGCGGCTACGGCTATGGGTACGGTCACGGCGGCGTCGGGATCATCGGCATCATCCTGATTATCCTCGTCGTACTGCTGCTCATGGGGCGCATTTGATCTGACGGACGGAATGTTGGCGGTGGCAGCGTCGCCGGCCTCTTCATGTTGGAGACAGTCCATGACCAACAACGCAGAAGGCGCTAGCGAGGACCTGAGCGCGGATTTGGCTGCCGTTCGAAAGGAAGTCGCGCGCCTGGCTGACACACTTAGCAAGCTGGTACAACACCAGACGACGGACCGTGTTCGCGCGGTGCGCAGCGAGATCGAAGCCAGTATCGGGCGCAACCCGTTGACGGCTGTGCTGATTGCTTTTGGCGTCGGAATTTCGCTCGGCATGAGGATACGATCGCGTGGTTGATCGTGCATGATCCACAGGCTGACGTTCTTTGAGCGCCTCCGCTGAATGGCGTACGCGATTCTCTGTTTGAGAAGGCGGTTGGGGTGATTTGGGTAATGTCGGTCGATCTAGATCAGGACGACCAATCGTGCGCGCGATGATATGTTCCTCTTTCTCATAGGATGCTCGTTATGTTTGGTCGATCTGGGGACTCCCCCGCCATGTCTGCCAATATCAGCAAAATCGAACGGCGCTTGTGGGCGATCGAAAAGCGCTTAGAACGCGCTGGCGTCCGCACCTCCGCGAGCGCGGTGGAGGCTGCCGACCACGTCGGAGAGACTGTTGCCGCAGTTTTGAGCAGCATAGCCGACCGGTTTCGCGGGGGCGCCAATTCCATGAGCGACGAAGCGGCGAGAATCGGCAGCGAGGCGGCGAAGTTTGGCAACGATACCTTGCGCCGGCTTTCCAAGGAGGTCGAGCATCGCCCGCTTGTCATACTCGCAGTTGCGGTCGGCGTGGGAATTCTCATAGGCCTGGTCAGCCGCCGTCATTGACGGTTCTTCCGCTTGTTGATGAATCTCTTCCCACGGAGATGAAGTAACATCGAGGTATTCCCATGAATGATGACCGCGTAGTCGGCACTGCTAAATGGCTCGAGGAAGGGTGAGATGAGGCATTCAACCATTTCCTCTCGGGTAAGGCCTTTCACTGCATTAACAGCGGTTGAGAGACTTGCTGTAAGCAATAGAGCACCGATTTGAGTTGCGGCCTCTTTCCCAGTCTGTAGATCGATGATCTGGGCATGGGCAGACTGCTGCCCATCCCACAGATCCTTTGCGATAACGTCCCGCATACCCGAGATTTCGGTCAGCTTGTCGCGCACCTCGGCAATGCTGAGGTCGAAGTGCTGCGGACCGATAAGGAAAACGTCGTTAGCTTGACGATCCCACACGGACCGAAGTAGCCGCGAAATTAGCTCGATCAATTCCCGGGTTTGTTTGAACTGTTCATTTTCCTTAAACAGCGCAATCACGTTCTTCAATCGTGGATGAAACGGATACGTCGCGGTGATTTCATCAGCGATCGCTTCAGCAGCTCTGTTCGCAGTTTTCGATTTTGCGGCTTCTTCTAATTTACGCTCGTCACCGATCTCAGCCGCGTCGGGAAGGGATTTAAAGAGTCGTTTGCGCAGGATGTCGTAGATTTCGTTGGCAGCTAGGTCTACCGGCGTGATGCTACGTTCCTGGCGTCCGAGTTCGGCTCGTGCATCCTCAAGTGCTCGATAAATTGGCTTAGCGCCGGTGTCATAGGCAGCCGCGAGGTCAGATACAACAACGCAAACATTCTTCTTCTTTCCAGCTGCCGTAAGAAGATTAGCGAACGCGCGTGTAGCGATGTCAGAAACTGTGCCATTGCCGACTTTTTGCGTGTCGAGATAGTGAAGGTATGGCGGCATCTCATCGAGCAGAATGAGAATAGGCTGATCGCCATCGAATAATTTTAGCCAGTCCTGCTCGTCCGGAGCTTTGGGACCGCTCGTCCAGAACGTTTTGAATTGATCGCCCTTGCCGAGCTGCTTTGCAACCTCACCCCAAAAAAAATGATCAGGGTTGTTGCGGCCATTGAATGCGGCGATATTTGCACTCGTAAAGGACAAGGAGTGAGGCATCCCTGCGCAATAGGTCTTGCGAAGGTCGACGTTTTTGGCGAGTAAGCCGAAACCGACGAGTAAGTGAGTCTTGCCGCCGCCCATTGCCTGCTTGAGGTGGAAGATTGCCTGGGATGAAGCGCCTGCGAGCCTCGCAATGCCTTCGCTGATAAGGTCCTGCATGCCCTGAGTGATGTGAGTCTTCTCGAAGAAGGCGGCGCCGTTGCCCTCCATGGTGATCAACTCATCGAGCTGCTCAATTTGGTCGCTGAGCTTGATCGATAGGGCGTTTTCTTGGAGGTGACAGGCATCGCGGACGGTCTTCATGTTCACTCCCCCATAACTTGCAGTCGAAGCAACTTGGCCTCAGTCCCCAAACCGATGAGGCCGCTCGTTCCGTCGGGCGGCGTGATCTGCGTGTCGACAGGGTTACCGAGGGCTCCGTGGTCGGTGTGGCACAATAAAAATCTCATTCTATTGCCCCTCAGAGTTACGAGCCGCCGCCTTTTGCTGCTCGATCCAATGATCGATATCGACACGCTTGAACCGCCATTGGCCCCGCACCTTGCTGGTAGGCTTCGATGCGCCGGCGGAACTCGAGCAGGGCAAGCCGCGAATTCGAGTAGTTGGCCTTGAGCATGTCATTCGACACATAGGCATAAGGCACGCCGAGCGCCGCTGACACCTGCAAGAGCGTCCGGTACTGAAACGGCTCGTAGGTCTGCCCCGAGTCGGCAGGCGCCGAGGTCTGCACCTCCTCGCCTGGCTCCAGCATCGTGATCTGGCCCGGCTGCAAGTCGATCGTGCGCTCATCGTTCTCGTCGCGACCCTCCGCCGCATCGAGCGGCTCGGCGGGCGCCGGCGAGAACAGCGCGTGCATCGCCGCGACCTTCTTCCGGTCGAGCTCGGCGTCGTCGTATTGGTCGAGCAGAAATAGCTTCACAATTCCAGCGGCGAAGCGCGATACCCCTCGGAGCTGACCGGCATCGACCGGGTCGATGATGTGCACGATCTCAGATGCCGGGATGCGAACGATGTCGCCGGCAAGGCCAGGGTCGGTCATGTCACCTGGGTGCCGGCGCAGGAAGTGGTAGGCACCGCGCCGCCCGATCGCATCAAACTCGATCCCTTGCCGGATGACGTTACTGCCGGGCATGAGCTCGTTTCGGTTCAGCTGCAGCATCTCCGAAGAAAGCATCTGCAGCTGCAGCGGGACCGTGAGCCCTTCCTGCAGGCGGCGCGGACAAAACCGAAAGAACACTTCGCCGACAATGAACACCTCGCGCGCGGCGCGCCGCTGCAGACCGTAGAAGTCAGTGAAACCTTCGGCGTCGGCCTCGTCGATCCAGTCGAGCCAGAGTTTTTTGCACCTTCGGTTTAATCGAGGAGTCCGCGATCAGCGACGAAGGCTTGATGCCGGCACCGACGACATTGCCTGCCCAGCTTTCGATGGCATTCGCTGCATAACCGTTGTTGCGCACGAGCCAACGGGCGCGGGCGGTGATATCAGGACCCGCCGCCGCGATCAGCGTGTTGAGATGCGCCCGAACTCGGCTGAAAGCCCCGGAGCCTGCGGTTCGCAAGTCCAGCCTCGAAGCCGCCGATAAACGCACCGACGCGGCGCCGAAGATGCGTCAGCGACGCGATCATTCAGAGGCCCTTCGAGGCGGAGGTGAGAATACGCCTGCGACGGCCCTCGCTTCCGGCGAGTGAAATGCGCCGCTCTAGATCCGTGATGGCTGCCGCCATCTCGTTGTCGGTGGCGTAGGTTACGCGCCGGCCGTCGATCTCGACCGTGCGCACGCCACGGTAACGCGCGGCCAACAACGCGTCGCGCTGCACGGTCATTTCTTCAAGGGTCATGTGCGTAGGGAGGCTGTCAAATTCCGAGGGGCTTGCGGCGCGGACCAAGGCGTTGAATTCATGTCAGGTTTCTGGGTACAGCCACCGTCGCACTGCAGCATGACGTCGGCCAACTCGGTAGTGATTTACTGTCCCAATTTGTAATGTCCGCCGACAGAAACATGCCTCGACTCCTCCGCCATAAGGGCGCAGTGTCAGCGAACTCTTCATTGTAGCGCCCGCGCCCGAAGCTGCCCATCTCCCCGACCCTGAAGCAGGGTCATCGTCGTGGGGGATTTATTCTGATATGGCCGACCGATCCGGCCACTACGCTGCGACTGGAATGGGAGTTTCGTATGCGAAGGATTATCCAAGCAAATGTAGACAGGCTCAAGGAACTGCTGAAAACGGAAGCCGATCCGACAAAGCGGGCGATGGAAACGCGCCTCCTTGCTGAGGAGGAGGCGAAATTGCAACAGTTGCCCCCGTATGACAAGAATGAGACTAAGGCATATTAATTCAGCGGTGGTCCGTCCATTTGCGCCAATGTGTCGGCTGTATGTCGATGCGTTTTTTCGTTGAAGCGTCCACCCAATCAGTTCCGCTTTTGCGAACTGGGAACACCAGCGCGTGGACCCCCCTCTTGTCCATCACACCGACCTGAAGGTCGGCGTCGGATGGCGCAATTGAAACGGGTAACCAATTATCGGGCAGCGGATGAACAGTCATCTCAATATAATAGGTTTAAGCTATTAATCCTGCATTGACCCACATCAACACTGCTCTAACGAGAAGGCGCGGGTCAAACGACGGCTGTCGGTCTGCTCGCAGCGGCGACGCGGAGTCACTCTCGCAGCGTTCAAGATCATGGTTTAGGTAGAAAAATCAGAAGGCTTGCTGCCGAGCCGTTCATGCATCGAAGTAATTCGGCGATCTTGAGCTAAATCAACCCGACAGGGTCAGAAAAATTGTAGTTTAATGTTTTTGAACCCCGGAGCAAACAATGAATCTTCCAAGATTGTGGGCCACAGGCCAAGAGCTGACATCGGACCCGTTCCGTGCCATGCGGCGCGAAATGGAAAACGCACTTCGTGCTTTCGATCAGAGCTCGTCCTCTCCTGGGATTGGGGCTGGCGCGCCCGCAATCAGCGTGGCGGAAACAAAGGATGCCTTCGAAGTAACGGCCGAACTTCCCGGCGTGGACGAGAAAGATATCAAGGTCAGCCTGGACGACAACCAACTTGTTATTTCTGGCGAGAAAAAAGCGGAGACCACGAAAGAAGAAAAGGACTGGCATATCGAGGAGCGGAGCTACGGCTCATTCTACCGGTCGATGTCCCTACCCTTCGAGCCGGAGGACGGAGCCGTCGACGCTCACTTCGACAAGGGCGTATTGCGTCTCACGATCAAGAAGCCCGCTAAGGCCATAAAGACCACCAAGACAATCGATATCAAGACGGGCACTGCACCGCGCAAGGCCGCTGCCTAGGTAGACGAGATGAAGGGGCGCGTTCCGTGGCCTAGCGCGAGGAACGCGCTTGCTTTCTTTGTTGGTGTTATCCTAGTCGTGGACGGAGCCGACGTTGCCAACACGGTGAGGCTTGGCTGAGGCGAACGCTCGGGTCGTGCTAAGGCCTGTTGAGAATCAGGATTCCATCTGAGGCTTGGTCGTGATTCAAGCTTTGGATGGAACGATTCGTACTGACGGACGCCCAATGGGCGAAGATGGAACCGCATTGTCTCGGTAAGCCGACGGACCCCGGGCGTAGCGGAAGCGACAACCGCCGCTTCGTCGAAGCGGTGCTCTGGATCGTCCGGACGGGAAGCCCATGGCGTGATCTTCCGGCTTTCTTCGGCAACTGGAACACGGTCTTCAAGCGCTACCGCGACTGGGTCAAAGCCGATGTTTTCGTCAGGCTTTTCGAAGCCTGCTCGGACCAGCCGGACATGGAATACGCCATGGTGGACGCCACCATCGTCAAGGTCCACCGCCACGGACAGGGCGCAAAAGGGGGACTCAGAGCCAGGCCATCGGCCGTTCCAAGGGCGGCATGACGACCAAGATTCTGGCGCTGACCGATGCACTCGGCAATCTCATCCGCTTCGTTCTCCTGCCCGGCCATCGCTTCGATACAGTCGGCGTCGCTCCGCTCATCGACGGTCTCGCCTTTGGCGGCTTCATCGCCGACAAGGCTTTCGACAGCAATTCCATCATCGCCGACCTCAACGAGCGCGGCGCCAAGATCGTCATCTCACAGCATCCACGGCGTGCCTTGCCGCTGCCGATCGACGCCGAGCTCTACAAATGGCGCCACCTAATCGAGAACTTCTTCTGCAAGCTCAAGGAGTTCAAACGCATCGCCATGCGCGCAGACAAAACCGATCAGAGTTTCGCCGCCATCATCCATCTCGCCGCCGCCGTGATAAACTCTCGATGAACCTCAACAGGCCTTAGAGCAGGCGCAGCGCGAGGGTGCGGCCCCTTGGCGCCGGGCAAGCGGTCGGTCAGACCCTCGGCGCCATAGGTCTGGAAGTTGCGGCGGATCTCGTAGAACTGCTGGCGGGAATAGCCCATCACCTTGCAGGCGCGGCTCACATTCGAAAGCTCCGAGGCCAATTCCAGCAGCGAGAGCTTGCGGCGTGCTATCTTGTCCTTGGCGGTCATGATCGTCTTCCGTTTGGGTTCGATGTTGTCTCAGCAACGCCATCAAACCCACTCGAAAGCGGTTCGGCCACCGGAACCGGGCGCCCGACCTATCTGCTTTTACTTCTTTCCGCGATATTTTTCGCGCTCATACTGCATACGTTTGATGATCGCCTTAAGTGACTTTATTGCCTGTTTCCGAGTAACGAAGCCACCAAGAGATACGACGACGTCGCGTAGTGCTATCCTTTTACAGATGTCGCACGGAGCATAAAGTCACCCTGAAACACGCGCCGACGAATTGCTCGAATACCGCGATCTCAGCAAACCAGACGAGAGATTTGACGGACGGTGCGGCTAGTGCAATCGGTGCGGTCGCCCGCGCGGAATATCCCGGCACCAGTCAGCACTTTCCGTCCCGGCGATAATCGAGTCCCACGCTTCTTCGTGCCGCGCGCGGGTCGCGTCGCCGATTGCGTTTATTCGATTGGCGAGTTCAATCCAGGAATTACGAGAGCGTATGAAGAAACTCTGCACCGAATAGCTCGATTCGGCGAGGCAATGGCATTCGGCGGCTTTGCGCCAACAAAAGTCTATCGACATTCGCATTGGGAACTCCCAAGCGTTCCACCGACTTCAAGCTAAAGACTTCATTGTGGACATACTAAGACCTTGGAAGCAGCCGCCGCCGGGAATTTGTTCCACCTTCACGTGCGAATTTCAGACGTGACGTGAACGATTCTCGGCTACTTGCCCTGTAACGTTGAAATATACTCGATAAGCGCCAGAATACGCACACGCACGATCGATTTAGCAAGTTCCTTTTGATGCGAGGCTGGTGGCAATCCCGTGTTCCATTCGCGCGAATAGAAATCGCCCCAAACCGGCATCTCTCTCGATCCGTGTGCAATGACTGAAAGAGAATCGCCGCCATGACCGTTACGGTACGGCCGGGTCGTTAAAATCACCAGCCTCTCTCGGTCCTGTGGACATTTTGAGCGAGGACTGGTGGCGGCGGTATGGGAGCTTGTCCATAAGCGAATGTTATACGGCCGTCTTCACCTAATTCCTGGTTAATGTGACAGTGCCATCGGCCGCCATGCGGCGCCAGTGCTGCACGATCCGGGCACGAGCACGATGGCCGGAGCGGCTCCGCATTCGTCGTAGTCGACGAGCCCGCGCGCTTCTTCGATCACCGGGATCGTCCCTGCCCCTAGATGAGTTCCGAAAGCATGCGCGCCGCCCGTGCCGCGCCGTCCGTCGCCACGGGTTTGAACCCCATCGGCGCCTGCAATGCCGCAATCATGGCCTCGGCGATTCGCGAGCCTAACCTTCAGGCAGCGCGCCGACTTGCTCGAAAGTGGAAATTGACGCGACGAATCCATTGGGGCCGACAAGCCCAGACGGAGGAACGAGTATTGTTTACGTCGGAAACGGTGCCCACGCTCGTTGAACGGCTGGACGAGCCTCAATCGCATCATGCCAACGTTTCACATTGGGATAATCGTTGAGACCAATGTCCTTTACGCCGTGAAGGTGAACGTCGGAATACATGGTCATGTCGGCAATGGAATAGGCACCGCCAAAATATTCGTTTGAGGCAAGATGCCGATCGAGGATGCTTAGCATGTCGCGCAGGTTGGCATCATAGTGTTTTTGTGCGGGCGGCACTTTCTCCGGAGAGCGAACAACCCAGTGGCCGAACTGCTGCGCTAGTGCGGTGAAGGTTGCAGAGCCGTAGAACAGCCATTGATCCACGGTGGCGCGGACGACCGGATCGCTCGGATAGAACTTGCCGGACTTCTCCGCGAGATATTTGAGGATTGCGCCTGATTCACAGAGTGTCACGGTCGCCCCACCGGGGCCGTCATGATCGATGATCGCCGGGATTCTATGGCCGGGGCTGATTTTCATGAAATCCGGCGACATCTGCGCCTTCTCGCGCAAATTGACCGGGACAATCTTGTGCGCGAGCCCGGTCTCCTCAAGCATCATCCGAGGCTTGTAGCCGTTGTCCGTCGTCCAAGTGTAGCAATCGATCATCTTTTTCTCCCGATGAACGTAGCTGAAGAGCTCTTGCGTCTTTAACCGACCCCGCATCGGCTGGACAATCCAAACACTCAACGTGACGGGTGGCGGCTATTGCAATGCATTGTTGGCCGAACGGGCACACCGCGTCCATGTTGCGCCCAGGCGAGCGGTTGTTATGGGTACTTCTCTTACGATGGTGGGCCGGTTGGCAGCGCCGCTTGATGGTCGTCCAGCCTTGAGCGTTCAGTTTTTTGATGGTCGCAATATTTCTAAGGTTGCCGTTTTAGCGCACATGGCGAGAATGTCTTTGCTGATCAGATCCATAGAACCAGAGCCTAATGTAAGGCTTGCGTTCATGAGTTTCCCTCACCCGACAAATACCGGCTCAATTTCGCGCCCTTTGAGCCTCTAACAAGGACAACAGCCATCATGGATTTTCGGAAGAAGTTCTTCGTGAAGCCCCATGTCAAGTTTAAACTTGGTAACATTGATCCAGCCTACACAGGCGCGTTCGAGAGTCATGAAAGCGTTGCGGCGGAAATTGCACGTCACACTGCAAGCCTCGCACTACTGCAGTACAGGCTGTACGCGGAAGGCAAGCGGTCTCTTCTCATTGTATTGCAAGGCCTAGATGCGGCAGGAAAAGACGGCGTTATCAGGCACGTCATCAGCGGCACGAATCCGCAAGGGGTCAATGTAGCCTGCTTCAAACAGCCGACGCACGAAGAACTCGCCCACGACTTCCTTTGGCGCTCCCACAATCGTACGCCGACAAAAGGCGAGATCATGATTTTCAACCGCTCCCACTACGAGGATGTGCTCATCGTACGGGTGCACGATATCGTGCCGAAGTCAGTCTGGTCGAGACGCTATGATCGAATTTGCGAGTTCGAAACTCTGCTTAATCAGGCCGGCACACACGTCATCAAGTTCTATCTCCATATCAGCCCAAAAGAACAGCTCGCTCGTTTCAAAGCGCGCCTCGATGATCCGCATCGGAATTGGAAGATCCGCGATGCAGATTATACCGAACGCGAGTACTGGCCAGCTTACATTGAGGCAATCGAAGATGCCATGATCGAGACAAGCACGAAGCGCGCACCCTGGTACGTTATTCCATCAAATCACAATTGGTTTTGGGATTTGGTGATTTCACGCGTCCTCGTTGATACGCTCCATGAAATGGACCTTAAATTTCTCGAGCCATCGGTCGATCTGAAAGCAATCAGCCTCCGATATCATTCGGCGAAGAATGAGCAAGACAAGGATCAACAGCTCGGTGCTCGCCCACGAAAACGGACGAAGGGTAGACGTACGCGGCCATCCTAACCTCGTCGCCTAGTTCTCAACGCGCTCAAATTCCCCATGGCAATTATGGACATGGCTCGGGAGATGTGTAGCGAACGGTTGTCATACCGTTGGGATCGTGTTCAAATTTGCTGGCACCCGCATGAGCTGCGTCACTTCAAATAAAATCCGGACCTGGGCGCAAACCTATGAGTGCTGTTCCTTCACTCGAAAGCTTAGGTCTGCTGCTCGGATTGAGCTTTTTTCTTGGCTTGGCGTTCGAGGATTTCTTCGCCCAGGCACCGGCGAAACACCCAGGCGGCATTCGTACGTTCCCTTTGCTGGCTCTGGCGGGAGGCATGCTCTAGAAGCAGGACTGCGAATCATGATGGGACATCGGCAAGTCGAACAAGCTGCTTTGTTCTATGAGTTCTCTCTCGAAAGACACGTTCCTGCTGACCATCTTTTGCGGTCGATCGACCGGTTCGTCGAGCTCGGCGAGTTGAGGCGGGGTCTGGCCGCCTTTTACAGCACGATGGGCCGGCCATCGATCGATCCAGAACTGATGATCAGAATGTTGATCGTCGGCTACTGCTTCGGCATTCGATCGGAGCGGCGTCTGTGCGAAGAAGTCCATCTCAATCTGGCATATCGCTGGTTTTGTCGGCTTGGGCTCGATGGGAGTGTCCCGGATCATTCGACCTTCTCGAAGAACCGACATGGCCGGTTCCGGGCGAGCGATCTGCTGCGGCGCGTGTTCGACACAGTCCTGGGGCGCTGCATTCGCGAGGGGTTGGTTGGCGGAGAAGCCTTTGCGGTCGATGCCAGTCTGATCAAGGCGGACGCAAACCGGCAGAATGGCATCGAAGGCGAGAGGGGGCTGCCGCCAGAGGCAACCGGCCGGGCGGTCAAAGAATATCTGCCGTACTCGACGATGCGGCCTTCGGTGCTGCCACCGATGTGGTGCCCAAGTTCGTCTCACCAGCCGATCCGGCGGCACGTTGGACCGGGGCCCATGGCGGGCAGGCGTTCTTTGCCTATTCCACCAACTACCTCATCGACGCCGACAACGCGATCATCGTGGATGTCGAAGCGACGACCGCGATCCGGCAGGCCGAGGTCCTGGCCGCAAAACGTATGATCGAACGTGCGATGGCCCGCTTTGATCTTTACCCTGCACGCCTTCTGGGCGACAGCGCCTACGGCTCGGCTGAGATGCTCGGCTGGCTGGTCTATGAGCAGGGCATCGAGCCGCACGTGACGGTGTTCGACAAGTCGGCGCGTAAGGACGGCACATTCTCCCGCGATGAGTTCACCTATGATCATGCTGGCGACGTCTACTACTGTCCGGGCGGCAAGATGCTGACCACGACGGGATCACGTATCAATGATGGAGCGACGTTACGCTACCGCGCGAGTAAACGCGATTGCGAAGCCTGCCGCCTGAAGCCTCGATGCTGCCCAAAGGAGCCGGCCCGATACGTGCCACGGTCAATCTACGAAGGCGCTCGTGACATGGCCCGCCAAATCGCAAACTCGTGGGAAGGGCGCCTCGCGCGACGGTTACGCAAGAAGGTCGAGATGCTGTTCGCGCATCTCAAATGCATTCTAAAGCTTGATCGGCTCCGGCTACGAGGACCAACTGGTGCACGCGATGAGTTCCTTCTCGCGGCAACCGCTCAGAACCTCAGAAAGATGGCGAAGCTGATCCCGGTACCAAACCTAAAGCCAGCCTGAGAACTAGACCCGCCGAACTATCGAACTTGACGCGCGGATCGGCGGCGCGATCTACTTCGAATTGTTGCCGACTTGTTCAACAGAATCGGCCCATGACGTCATTTTGCCGCGCTGCAATGACTTGTACGCTGTGGGGGTAACAGCCGACATCGGTCGGTCCCTGCAATAGGTGGGGTACGGCGCTGACTAATGACCCCGACCGCGACATCGGCCGTCATCTTATGTTGCAGTCGCGAAACCGGTTTCAGCCCCGATCAACACCGCGTTAGCGAACTAATTCCTTTGCCGGATGTGCTCTGGAGTCGGCGGCGGCCCCCAGACGTCGCTCGGGCCGCTCCACACCTTCGGCTTCTGCGGCCGGTCACGGTGCCACGGCCGCGGTTCGAAATAGCCGAGGTCCTCGTCCAGCATTTTGTCGAGCTCGGTGAACAGCTCGATGATCTGATCGTCCGGGTTGCGGTGATAGGTATAGATGTTGTGCCCCGGCCCGTGCCGCCCCGGTCCCCAGGTCAACTGGATGTTCTTGCTGCCGAGAAAATCGCAAGCCGTCAGGATCTGCGCCCAGTCCTTCAGCTCGAAGGCGATATGATGCATGATCGTGCGCTTGCCGCGCACGAAGTTCACGGTGTGGTGGTCCGGGCCGCAGCGCATGAAGGCGAACCAGTCTTCAATCCAGTCGGAGATGCGGAAGCCCAGCACCTTGCCGTAGAACTCAACGAATTTTTCCGGGTCATCGACGCAAAACGCCAGATGCCCAAGTTTGAGCGGGCCGATGCCGGCGACGGCCGTGTTCTTGGCGATTGGGGTCTGCTCAGCGAACACCTCGAGCACCGTGCCCTTGGGGTCCTCGAAGCTCACCATGCGCGGCACGCCGGGCGTCGAGTCAGCGCTTTCCTTCGGCTTGATGCCTTCGGCTTCTAGCCCCCTGCGGATGTCGGCGAGATCGCTCGCCGGGTCGACCTGGAAGGCGATGCGGGCGCAGCGTGCCTCGCTGCCCTTCTTTACCCGCAAGACGATGTCGCCCACTTTGGTGGCGAGAAAGGCGGTGCCGTTCTCACGGCCGGCCTCCTGAAGGCCCACCACTTGCGTGAAATAATCGATCTGCCGCTCGAGATCGGGCGTCTCGAACGTCGCATGACTCATCCGCTTGACCTGGATCATGACTGTCTCCGCGTCAAAGAGTGCCAAGTTTTCACCGCCCCAGCAAGGCGTGAAGCCCCTATCGGCGCGCGGCGCATTCCGGGGCCGTGAAACCGCGAGGTGCAAGCTCTCGTTACTCGCGATCTCACCCACTCGCGGTGCGTGATGTAGCGCGGCCGTAACCGTTTTACCTTTTCACTCCCTGTCGGTAACGTGACTGGGGTACTGCGACGCACGGACTGACGAATGAGGCCGACGCCCATGGAGGAAGACTGATGTCATTCTACCGAGGCATGACCTGCGAGAACGTGACCCTCACAGGTGACAAGGGGACCCCGATTACCGCTTATGTGGCCAAGCCCTCTGGTCCAGGTCCATTTCCCGGCGTGGTGCTTGTCCACCATCTCCCGGGCTGGAGTGAGTTCTACATTGAGACGACGCGACGGTTCGCGCATCACGGCTATCTCGCGATCTGCGCCAACCTCTATGAGCGTGCGGGAGAGGGCAATCCGGACGACGTCGCCGCCAAAGTGCGCGCCGACGGCGGCATTCCCGACGCCCAGATGGTCGGCGATACCGAGGCGGCAGTGAAGTGGATGCGCGCGCAACCCAATCACAACGGCAAGGTCGGCCTTTTCGGCTCCTGTTCTGGTGGTCGGCACGCCTTCATCTATGCCTGCCAGAAGAAGGACGTCGACGCCTGCGCCGAACTCTGGGGCGGCCGCGTGGTGATGGGCAAGGAGGAACTCAACGCCAAGACGCCGGTCGCGCCGATCGACATGACGAAGGACCTGTCGTGCCCGCTGATCGGTATATTTGGCAACGACGACCGCGCGCCGAGCCCCGAGCAGGTGAACCAGCACGAAGCCGAGCTCAAGAAGCACGGCAAGGTGCACGAGTTCTACCGCTACGACGGTGCCGGCCACGGCATCTGGTATTGGCACCGGCCGCTCTACCGGCCCGAGCAGGCCATGGATGGCTGGAGCAAGGTGTTCGCCTTCTTCGGCAAGCATCTGGCGAAGTAGGAGGCCCGGACATGTGCACGTCCATCATCGAGATCGCGCGGGCAGAGGGCATGGCAAAGCGCGGGGACGAATGGTTCCCGCTCTCGCAGGCGGTGGTTGCCTATGACCACGCGCGCCATGCGCCGCTGGGCGACGTCATCACGCTCGACTTCATCAACATTGCCCTCGAACCCGGGGCGCGGGCTGGGATTGAACTGACGCTGGAGACGGCCAAGGAACTGCGTGCCGCGCTCGATCGGGCGATTGCCGCCGCTGAGTTCGAGGAGGCAGAAGTGAGGGGCAAGGGCGCCGTCCTCAGCCTTGTTCGGGTAGCCTGACACGCCAGATGCCTTCGGCCCGGCTTCGGGACAGCATCACCCAACGGCGTCCGTGAGGGCGCGTAACCGATAAACCTTCCCACCCCTTGCCGGCAATGTCTGCCTTCAGGCCAATCCCGAAATTGTTTGACACCTGCGCTGAGCGCATCGGTAGCGAATGATGCCGGAGCAGGCATGATGTAGTCATATCGCGGGCATCCAGGACTCGGTTAAATTGAGCCCGTTCTGGCCTGGCAACCGAGTTCGCCCTTGACGCCCAGCGCCGCCGGACCATGCTGTCGGTCCGGTCATGCGCTCAAGCCGAAGGGGGAATAGCATGGGCATCCGTCTCGATCGCGTCGGCCACATCGGCATCCATGTGAGCAATGTCGAGCATTCCATCGAATTCTACCGCAAGGTGCTGGGGCTCAAGCTCACCGGCAAATGGGGCCCGCCCAACATCCGCCGGCCGATCTGCTTTATGCGCATCGGCGACAAGCATCACGACGTGGTGCTGTTCGAGATGCCGGAGGACGCGCGCAAGGCCGGCGTCGCGATCACCAATTCCGCCATGCGTCGCTCGGCGCCGGGCCTCGACCACATCGCCTTCGAGGTCGATTCGCGTGAGGACTGGCTGCACGCACTCGACCACGTGCGCGCCTGCGGCGTCGAGATCGTCAGCGGTCCCTACGTGCACGCGCCTGAGGGCGGCGAACGCGGCTTCGTCGGCGGCAGCGGCAGCCACGCGTTCTACTTCCTCGATCCCGACGGCAACCGGCTCGAGGTCTATTGCTGGATGATGAAGGTCACCGGCAAGAGCATGGCCGCGCCCAGCCCGGACATGTAGCCGGCCTGTAGAGGCGTAGGAAAGCTCAGGCGCCCTGCGTGTTCTTGGTCTCGAAGTTGAGCGCCGACGAGGTGATTGAATAAGGGAGCCGGTTGCTGCGGTGCATATGGCAGAAAGTAGGCCCTTAGCGTCGGTTCGCGGCACCGCACCAGTTCGGGCGCTTTCGGAGTTAGCGGACATTCGACACGATTATTTATTGGTGATTGGGCGGCGACTACCGGCCGATTTATTTGTCGGACGGCGACCGCAACGCAACTCGATCGCACATGCGTCTCACTTGACAATACAAATTGTTGCAGCGAGCCTTGTCGTCGATCCGATTGCCGTTACAGACATCGATGCCATTCTCTGAGCAGTATCGCCAGATCGCGTTCTGCACAAACCGCGGGAAGGTTTTCGGGAACCGCGGGTTGAACTCGCGAGCGTCGATCTGGTTGGCCACGTGCTGGATGATGCCGACACAACCGTGGCCGCCGTAGCAGGCTGGGCCGTAAGGGTGAGCGGCACCAAACCGGTGCAGGATGCCGGTCCGGTGCAGGAAATTGTGGACGAGGGTGTCGATCGCAATCGTGGTCGTGCCGACTTGCGCCCAATGGTTGTGTGTGCCGAAAAGCTAGATTCGAACATATTGATGGTGCAAGCCACCGACCACAGCGTGTGACCGGATACGTCCGATCGGTTGGACCGGGCGTGAAACGGGTGCATCCATATTCAATGAACGGTGTGTTCTCGCTGCATTGTAGTAGCTTGCGTATGATTTCAGGATGCGGCGCAAATGCTGCTCACCCAGCGCGACGATATGGTCGACGCACTCGCGACGGATCGTCCCGATCATTCTCTCAGCAAAGCAATTCTGCCACGGCGAGCCGGGCGCGATCGGCTTGTCCCGGATCCCCATGGCTCGCAATCGGCGGGTGACCGCTTCTCCGTAGACCGCATCCCGATCTCGGATCAGGTAGCGTGGTGTCGCTTCGCCCCAGGGGAACGCTTCGGTGATTTGCTGCGCAATCCAACTCGCCGTCGGGTGGCTGGTGACATTGATCCAGGCCAACTCCCGCCGATCTAAGCGAACAATCACCTAGACGTAGAGCAGATTGAAGCCAAGCGTCGGGACCACGAACAAATCCATGGCGGCAATCTGTGGCATATGGTTGCGCACGAAGGTGCCCCAGCGCTGCCTCGAGGGCGCTTTGCCATTCGGTCTGACCATGTACCGGGCGACCGTCGACTGCGCGACCGCAAACCCGAGCTTGAGCAGTTCGCCCTGAATACGCGGCGCACCCCAAAGCACATTCTCGATGCTCATCTGCCGGATCAGGACTCGCAGAGCCGCATCGATCCGCGGCCGTCCGCCGAGATTGCGGGACTTCCAGCGCCAATACCGGCGGAAGCCCGCACGATGCCAGCGCACCAAAGTCTCCGGCCGAATGATCAAGCTGGCGTTCAAAATCGACGGAAACTAGCGATACAGCTGGACGAAAAACAGACGGTCGCCGTTGGTGAACTCGACACGACAACGCAGCTTCCGCCGCAACACGATGACCTGTTGTCGGAGCGCAGCATTCTCGGCCGCAAGCTGGGTCTTGGGCTTGAGGGGCAAGACAAGCAGGTTCAACAACAACCGCAAGAGTGTGAGCATCGCGACTGACGGTACGCGATTCTATCACCAGATCAAGCCAGACGAGGTTTTGAGGTTTTGAGCACGCACAGCTGGTTGTTTGGGGCCGCGTCACCAGTTTTGCCGCCCTCTAAGCGCGCGCGAGGGCCGAGGCGGCGCAGCCCGCCGCGCTCGTGGAGTGGCCGTGGCTTCCGTCGGCGATTCCCATTTTTCGTTTGTCGCTGCGGCTGCGTGGCGCGAGCTACGAGATCGCCTCCGAGGCCACCGGCTCGCAACTGGAACGGCAATAGTGTTATCAGTTTGTAATGGCCCGCATCAATGCCGCAATCTTAATCGTCGCAAAATTGGAAAAAGTGTCAGATATCGCATACGGCAAGATGATCTGATCGCCGTAACGAATTGCGCCGCAGGTATACACGACGTTGGGCACGTACCCCTCGCGTTCCGTGGGTTCGGGGCGGACAAGAGGCTCGCGCGAACGTGCGAGAACCTTTGAGGGGTCCTTCTTGTCCAGAAGAACCGCCCCGATCGAATATTTCCTGACTGGACCGACCCCGTGTATCAGCAACAGCCAACAGTCATCCAACTCGATGGGTGAGCCACAATTGCCGATCTGAACGAATTCCCATGGGTATTCGGGCTGCAGGATGGATCGACCGCCTTCCCACGAGTAAAGATCGTCGGAATAAATCAGATAGAGGTTCTCGTTGTCCTGCCGACCAATCATCGCATAGCGGCCGTCGATCTTTCGCGGAAACAATGCCATGCCTTTGTTGCGGGCCGCCGATCCGCCGAGCGGAGTCATCCGGAACGATCGGAAGTCGGTGGTTTCCAACAGCTCAGAGCGGATCGCCTTGCCACTGTAGGCCGTGTAGGTCGCATAAAAGGTTTTTCTTGTACCGTCGTTGAATTCAACAAAACGAGCGTCCTCGATGCCGTTTGCCTGTGCGTCGGTGATCGGAAAGATGACCCGCTCGCTCAACTCTTCGTCCGCCCGGAAAATGACTTCGACATCGTGTCCATGGGGTCCTGATGTTCGGCTGTGAATTTTTGGAACCGATGCGAGACGCGCGGTCGGATCGATGGCTACGCTTCCGTCTGTCGCAATGGTACCGGACCGGAAGGTCAGCGATGAGATATGCCCTTCGCCGACGGCGCGAAGGCTCAAGATGAATTGACAGCCACCTTCCGGCGCGCCCATTTGGTCGGGGTGCCGGACGATGCTCGGATTGAACAACGCCGATGCCTCGAACGAGTACTCGTTGAGAAAATAGGCACCGATCAGGCCCCGTTGCGTTTTACTCAATTGAGCATGTGGCTCAAGCGCGTGCTCCATCTCCGCGGCGCGCGTCTCGAAAATATCGAGAAGATTTCTATGTCGACCGTCGAAGTTCTCGAGCACCTCGCTCAGTTGTTGCGCGGCAGCTTCGGCGTCGAGCCGAAGAACCCTGTCGACGATATGATTGGCCCGGAGCTTATCGGTAGGGTTGAGGTCTCGGGGTTCAGTCGCCGGTTTGAAGGGCCTGACGACGACCCTGGCCGGATCCGGGCGCAGATATAAGCTCTGGCGATTCAAGAATCGGGATTGGGACAAAGATGCTCCCTGGGGATGCTGGAGATTGAATCGTACTGATGGCGCTGGGTACTGGGTTAGACCCAGGTCTCGTTCGGCCTATCGCAGCAGTACGCTTGAACGCTCGAATCTCTACAAGGCCTAGCAGGTACGATAGCATTGATTCTGCTCCCTTGTTCTCATTGGGGCGATCCGGATGGAGCCCATCCGAACAACTGCCCGTATCGGGATCGACCAGTGCTATCTGCAAATCGTTTTTGCCCAAAAACCAATCGAATGCCCGCATTGCCCCAATTGGCCATTCGGCGTCATCATCCGCCCGCCACGCAGCAAGACAGGCGGAAATGGCCGCTGATGCCTCCACTGGTTGCTGATCAAACGCTTCAGGTTGTTGCCGGAGCCGGCCGAAGCTCTTGGTCCCAATTGGCCTAAAATTTCCGGATGAGGTGGTCTGAAGCGTCATGAGCCAACGGAGCGATCGAAGACCGACCTTGACGTAAGCTGGCGTATGAGTCGTCAATCCGGTCTGGATCAGCGCCTGTGGAAGGCGCGCATTGTCGTATGCGAGCAGATCTTCAAACCAAACCCAGTCCTTGCTTTCGATCTCAGAAAACAACGACATCAACCTGTCGGCTAGCCGGCCGCGGAGGCGGTCGGCCCGAACGTCGCCATCGGCAAATTTGCAATAGATGTCCAAACCCAGGAGGGCGAAAGCCCAGGCCCTGGGAGAGGAGAATTCCGTCACCACGGGAAGTGCGGTCTTGAACAGCCCCGCAGCCCATCTGCGGCGAGATGCATCGGCGTCGTTGCTTGCGCATTCGGCCAATGCCCATAGCGTCCTGCCGTGACTATCTTCCGAGCCAGAACTCTTCCAGCCATCGGCGGTCGTAGCTCATAAAATTTCGGAATCGACGAGTATCGGGGTTCCACGCGTGCTGGATGAATGCCGCAAATCCTGCCGTGATCGTCTCTGACAATCGCGCTTCGCCAGAATTTGAAAGCGCTGTCGAGAACAGCAAGGCCCTGGCGTTATCGTCGACACAGTAACCGTGCGTGCGATCGGGGACTGAATACGTGGCGTGCTGGAGTATTCCGGTACTATCACAGAGCGATAGGAAATGCCCGAGCCGCACCTCCGGAATGGCGACTGCCTTGCGCCAAGAGCCAATCGGAACTATCGGAAGCGACATATCGGGTCGCACGTCCGCGCACGTAGCCTGGAAGGCCGCAACATAGCGCTTGGCCGTTTCCGCCCAAGTCATCGATCGGCTCGCCGCGTATGCGCGTTTGCGCATAGCAAAACGGCGGACATCGTCCGTCAGCAGGCCGGCAATCTCGAAGCTCACGGCTTTGGAATCCCCAAAGGGAACCAGAATCCCGCGTCCCTCACCAAGCAGCTCCTGAGCGTGCCAGTAGGGTGTCGATACGACCGCTTTTCCCAAGCCAAAGCTGTAAGCGAGTGTGCCCGATGTCATCTGTGCTTCGTTGAGATAAGGCGTCACATAGACGTCGCACATCGAAATGAAGTCCAGCAGCGTGGACTGATCGACGAACTGATTGAAGAAAGCGACATGGCCCTCAACGCCAAGCTCCCGCACCCGTGCCACCAAGCTCTCGCGGTAGACCTCGCCCTGATGCCGAACCAGATTGGGATGGGTTGCACCGAGAATGACATAGACGGCATTCGGACAGGATTTGATGATGTCCGGCATAGCATCGATCACGGTTTCGATGCCCTTGCTTGGCGAGAGAAGCCCGAATGTTAGAATGATCGTCTTTCCGTCGAAGCCAAATTTCGTCTTGGCGTGATGCGTTTCGAGGAACGGGAATTCAGGTATTCCGTGCGGAATGACATAAATTTTGTTAGCTGGCACGTGATGAACCGAGCGGAGAAGTTCGCGGCCTTTTTCTGACATGACGACGATCTTCATCGAAAGATCGATGACCCGGTGCATCACGTCGCGCTGGATCGGCGTCGGCTGGGAGAGCACGGTGTGAAGCGTGGTCACGATCGGCATTTCGAGACGCGATAGGAGCTCGACGATGTTCTTGCCGGCCTCACCGCCGAAAATCCCGTATTCGTGCTGGAGGGAAACCATGTCGAACCGTGACGTATTCAGAAACTTGGCAGCCTGCGCGTAATCCTCGATCATGTCGTCATGGATCTGAAACCGCACAGCCGGCGGATAGTCATAGGTGCGACCGGGGTCTGTCATTGCGACGACGCAAGTCTCCAGATCGGGACGCGCTGTCGACACCGCCCGATGCAGGTCATGCGTGAAGGTCGCTATACCGCACCGCCGCGGAAGATGATTGCCGATGAATGCGACACGCTGAATCGATGTCGGCGGACTGACGTTGGAGCCGCCGTTGTGGGTGTGACTCAAGTTGGCACCTGCAGGTCCTGTCGCCGTTCTGCGTTGATTGACCCGGGCAGCCCGACGCGCTGCAACAGGTGCGGAGCCGGATTACCGCCCGTGTAGGCCACGAGGGCCACCATCCCGATCGCGCCGGCACGGATATCGACGCGGTCCGACTGCGCGAAAATGGCATCGCCTGTGGCAGCATCGAACGATCCAACGCGGGCGCCGCCGCCGATAAGTGAGAATCCAAGTCTCGCGGTCCGCGTCGAGGCACCAAGCGGAGTTTGGCGCCAGCTCGATCCGTTCGAACACGAAGTGGGAGTTGCAGACGAGAAGTGTCCGTTCCTCGGTGAGCCGGCGCTTTTGTGCTGACGATTTGGCCGGGCCAGCATCCGCCACCGTGATGGCGTTTTCGACGTGGAGCTCACGATTCCGGCCGAAATCGAACATGCGGAAGGTCGCATCGCTGCGCTGTTGAATCTCGGCCATGACAAGACCCGCACCGATTGCGTGGATCGTTCCGGCGGGAATGAAAATGACGTCGTCTGATGCCACTGAGCGCCACACGACAAGATCCGCGATCGATCCGTCGACGATGGCCGCACGTAATTGCTGTGGTGTCAGGTGCTGAGTAAGGCCGCGGGCAATCTTGGCGTCAGGAGGGGCGCTCAGGACGTACCAGGCTTCGGTTTTGCCGTTTGGCAACCCAATTGAATGTGCAAATGCATCATCTGGATGAACTTGGATAGACAGCGTCTGGTTGGTGAATAAAAGCTTAAGCAAGAGCGAGGAGTCACTGCCCGCTTCCCCTGGTCGCTCGTACCAGAGTTCGCCGATCGCTCCGTCGTTATGGCTAACGTTGCTCCAAGGACGCAAATCAAGAATGCCCCAAGGCTTTGGCTTAACGCTCGCGCGCGCGAGTTCAATTGCCATTGGCCTTTTGCCTCATGTCTGCGCGCGCTGGTCCAGCGTCGATTGGGGTTGTCGGAGGAGTAACCCTTCTTGCTCTGCTCACCAGCGAAAGATCCTGGCTACTTCGCCGGCCTGTTTGGTCGATGCGCCACAAGACGGCGCAGGATCAGGTCTCGCGTGTCCGGCGACCAACATATTCCCGCAGAACGCCCCTCGCATCATCGAGCGATCGAACGAATACAACAGGAGACCCGACAAGCTGCAACGGCGATTCGAACGTAAACGTCATGTGTGCCTCGGGTGAACTGCACGACTGAATGTCGGTTAGCCGATCGACCTGTGTCCTGGTTTCGTCGTTCTTAAGGGCGCTGGGTTCATCGTCATTAGAAGGTCAGAAGGATGACAACGCGACCGTGAAGTGGACGGACTTTCATCGGCATTGGCCGTTCTCGCATTCACCGAGCGCTCACGCGTCGGGTCAGCGGATATCCGTCGCTATCGTACAATCGGCGAATCTCGTCGCGGTCGAATATCACCTCATCGACTTCCAGGCAGGCATTCGGAAGAAGTTCGGACGGAAGCTCCTCGATCGCGAACCGGATGGCATCCGCGGCGCGGGCAAACCGTCCGTAGCCAATCGGTTCCCGCCTGAGCCTTCGGCTCCTGGACGGGAACAACTCCGCTTCACTCCTTGTAGGGAACAACTCCGCCGCAGCTCTGTAATCAAACGCGGCATTCGCGGCCACATTGGTCATGTAAGTGCCTAAGAAAATAGAATAAATCATCCCTCGATTGGATGAGCATCCAATCGTGACCAGAATTAGATAATAACCAAGCAAGAAAAAACCAGCCCGATCGCAGGAAATATTTCGGGAAATTCAATCGAATTCATTGTTTTTTCTTTCAATGTACGATGTTTCGTGAAATATTTGCATGTTGAAACCGCTGTCCCAAAACCAACGGCTGAAGTGACTGACGCTGAGAGTGCGCGCAGCCACCAGCAACGTCACGATGTTAGTTCATCGGGCAACACCGTAGCTCGCGGCAGCGCGAGAGGCGATACATTGCGAGTTTCTTGCAGTGAATGAACACGAAATCCTGCAAAGCTTCAGGCACAACGGCAACGGAACATGGACGCCGCTGAAGACCATGACCGTTGGTGGCGTAAGTATGGAGCCGGGGGTGGTATTTTCGCTCGGTGTGCCGTTCGGCGGGATCGATGTAGCTGCATATCTTGATGACCTGGCGGAGCGATATCCGCTTTCCGTGCGAAACTGACATTGATTGATATTGAGACTTTGCGACCAGCTCGGACGCCTCTCATCATGCGGAGTGATGGCGTGCTGCGCGACACTCGCCAAACCGACGGACGGAAGTAGCGCGCTTATGCTGTGCGTGCTCAAAACCTCGCTCGGCTTGATCTGGTGACAGAATCGCTTACCGTCAGTCGCGATGCTCACACTCTTGCGGTTGTTGTTGAACCTGCTTGTCTTGCCCCTCAAGCCCAAGACCCAGCTTGCGGCCGAGAATGCTGCGCTCCGACAACAGGTCATCGTGTTGCGGCGGAAGCTGCGTTGTCGTGTCGAGTTCACCAACGGCGACCGTCTGTTTTTCGTCCAGCTGTATCGCTGGTTTCCGTCGATTTTGAACGCCAGCTTGATCATTCGGCCGGAGACTTTGGTGCGCTGGCATCGTGCGGGCTTCCGCCGGTATTGGCGCTGGAAGTCCCGCAATCTCGGCGGACGGCCGCGGATCGATGCGGCTCTGCGAGTCCTGATCCGGCAGATGAGCATCGAGAATGTGCTTTGGGGTGCGCCGCGTATTCAGGGCGAACTGCTCAAGCTCGGGTTTGCGGTCGCGCAGTCGACGGTCGCCCGGTACATGGTCAGACCGAATGGCACAGCGCCCTCGAGGCAGCGCTGGGGCACCTTCGTGCGCAACCATATGCCACAGATTGCCGCCATGGATTTGTTCGTGGTCCCGACGCTTGGCTTCAATCTGCTCTACGTCTTGGTGATTGTTCGCTTAGATCGGCGGGAGTTGGCCTGGATCAATGTCACCAGCCACCCGACGGCGAGTTGGATTGCGCAGCAAATCACCGAAGCGTTCCCCTGGGGCGAAGCGACACCACGCTACCTGATCCGAGATCGGGATGCGGTCTACGGAGAAGCGGTCACCCGCCGATTGCGAGCCATGGGAATCCGGGACAAGCCGATCGCGCCCGGCTCGCCGTGGCAGAATTGCTTTGCTGAGAGAATGATCGGGACGATCCGTCGCGAGTGCGTCGACCATATCGTCGCGCTGGGTGAGCAGCATTTGCGCCGCATCCTGAAATCATACGCAAGCTACTACAATGCAGCGAGAACACACCGTTCATTGAACATGGATGCACCCGTTTCACGCCCGGTCCAACCGATCGGACGTATCCGGTCACACGCCATGGTCGGTGGCTTGCACCATCAATATGTTCGAATCTAGCTTTTCGGCACACACAACCGTTGCCGGACCCTAATCATTCGGCCGAACGTCGTTGCCGCCGCGATACTGGTTGTTCGAATGTAGTACTGTTCCGTGACAGTCGGCTCGGTGTGGTCCAACAAGGCGCTGGCCAAGTGCGGCATTTCGGGCGCGTACGTAGCCGCCGTGGTCGCGCCACCGGTCCGGAATATGTGCGGCGAGATTGATACCCCCAGCACTTGAAGCGTGATGCGAGAGATCAATTTTCCTGTTTGGTTTGGCGTCATCGGCTGACCGTTCGACGAGACCCACAGCGCATTGGTATTCTGCCCCGAGGTCTTGAGCAGCACGGGGCGAGCTTCGGTCAGGTAGACATTCAGGTATGGAACAAGCCAGTCGTGGATACGGCGTTCGTCCGCCCGGCGAGATTTCGTGGCTTTGCGCGGGAACGTGATCCACCAGGCAGTCTTGATTTGGCGAAGGGTTTCACAAAGTGCGAGGGCGGCAAAGTTCTTGCGGCGGTAGGGATACAATGCAATGAGCACCAGCATCAGGCCATTGCGAATGCCTACTGCGCGCGCGACTTCATCGGCCGCATGCAGTTGCGCTTCGACGATGAGCGTCAGCCCAGCCACGACCGCTCTATCGGTGAGCACGAACCTGTCGAACTTGGATTGCGCTACCATCACGAGCGCCAGATCCTTCTCGATCTCGGTAAGCCAGCGGAAGTCCAGTGCCGGCTCGATCAGCTCCGCGCCGCGACGAAGCTTGTAAATGTACCCGTAGGCCGTGACGGAGCTCACGCGCGGCTGAAGGTCCGTCGAGCGGACGCGGGCGTGGTGCAGCGCCTTCACCAGGGGCCAGATTGCCGTCCAACGGGCCGGAATGAGCTCCAGGGGCTTATCCAGCGCGATTGCGATCTGGCGCAGCGAGCAGCACCAGTGCGCCTTGGTCTGTGGCTTCAAGTCGGTGGCGTTCTCGATCGCCCGGATGACGTCGGCGAACGAGGGTTCGATCAGTCCAGCGAAGTTCATGGGGACGCGGCTCTCCAGGCTTGAGGTGGATGGAGATGGACCATGAAGTAATGTGGTGTATTTTAGGAAATAATCAAGAGTATATTGGGTATTAATACATCTATGACCCTTCCTAATACATAAAATTACTTGTAAATCCTGATGTATATTGATGAATTTAGAGGGAATGGATATTAGGGAGGCGATGGTCATCGCCTCCTGGAGCCAGATCGTCATTTCGGCTTGCCCAGCGGGAAATAGCGGATCGAGCGGCCGGCCCGAAAGTACGGCGGGCCGTCTCCTCGCTTGCGGGCCTTGGCCAGCCACCACAGGCTGACCTTGAGGATCTTCGCGAACTCCTGAGGAGTCAGCATTTCATCCCGTTGGACGGGGCCAGGACCAGAGTGAGGAGGCTTCGAGGGCATGACGTTGTCTCCTGATTGCAAACTTCATCGTTCGGACGCGCTTTCGCGGCCCGTCATGAAGACCAGGAGATATCAAGAGCCGAGGGCCGCCCGCGGAGGGTCAGCCAAAAACTGGAGTAGTCTTGTGGGCGACGGCATTGCCAGCCCGTCGCTCATTAAGGACCGTTAGATCCAGCCGCCTGATCTTGCGAGCCGGTGGTGCGACCGGCGCGACATTGACGTCAGGCGGAATGCGCCACAGCGTTTCAGGATCGAGCGTCAATTCATCGAGAGCATGCGGTACGACACTCAGTCCTAGACGTTCGAACTCAAGCGCAACCGCCAGTACAAGATCCGGCATCAGCATCGCCATCTGGAACGGCCCAAGCTGATCAAAGCTCAGTCCGAATGGCGCCCCCTGATACCGCGCGCGGGCGTCGGCACAAACAATGACCGCCGCGGTGACAAGGGGCGCGACGTCCTTGTAGCAAGACCAAATTCTCCAGAGGTTTGAAATCCCGGTGCCTCGGCTCTTCGCATTGGCATCGACTAATGTGATGGCCTTCCCGATGCTTGCTCCACCTCGGCGCTCTTGGTGCCGCCCTGAGTTAAGATCAAAAAACAAATGCAGGACATCCGCCAGGCGCGCCCAGTTGTGCTGGATGCGGCCCAGCTTTTCTGGAATGGACGGTCAGCTACCTTCCGACGCCTCCTGCCACCCCCAAAGCATACGCAGCAGGGCGTCGCAGAGACCCTGGATCGTTAGGGTGACACATGTACCCTAGCAACTGGATCCCTTGGTCTGGCCGAATAACGATCGTCTGGCTCAGACGAGTTCTGACCAAATGACCCACATCATCAATCTCGATCTCCCGGGGGAACGGTGTGATTTTCATCTCGCGCATATCAAAACCTCGATCTGGCCCCCCGCCGAGAAAACATCTGCCATGTGGTTGCTACGCCTCGCCGCCGTCGATGAGCCCCTGCAACGGCATCTGCGAGAAATTCCGCAACGAATTAGCCAAGCCAAGCAATTCTGCGGCATCGAGAATTTAGGAGCTGAAGGGTAAAAATTCCAACTTCGATGCGATGCGACGGCTCCTTAAGACTTTCTAAAGATCTTGTTTACGCCGCATGACGAGCGCCGCTCGCGCCGGCGATCCATTTCCGACGTTCCTCTGCACGCCAAGCAGACCGGTCGTCTCAAATTCTAGCTCATCTGGCCATCGTTCAAGACTACTCCAGTTTTGAGCCGCCCCCGCCCGGTTTCCATAGGCCTTGCTAACCAGCCTCGATCGCGCGCTCCCGGGTTGGGCGCGGGCGAAAACGGTCATGGAAGCCTGGCCCTTGTAATGAGGCAGAAACTCGAATCACGTTCCGGAGCGCCGCCCGATCCGGATACCCGGCGACGTCAGGACGTTGGCGTCCCCAAGCAGGCCAAGGTTGTGCCCCGACCGCGCCGGAATTCCCGGCCGATTTCGGTCCATTCTGTGGCGCTCGAACTCGCCGGATCAGGCATTGTCGACGATTTTCCGCAGTCGATCCCGATCTCCCGGCGCGAGCTCGAGGTGATCGAGACCTACCTCGGCGACCTCCTTGAGGAGGCTCTGGGTGGGTCCGAATAGGCGACGAACGTCCTTGGCGAAGGTACCCTTTCCGCTGAGACAATGGCCGTGCAAGATCTGACAGGGTGAACCAGATGAAAAGTCGCGATCCGGCGCCGCATTCTCCGGTTGCAAAATCGACTTCACGCCGACGCGCCGCGCTGTACATGCGCGTCTCGACCGGCCGGCAGGCTGAGCACGACCTTTCGATTCCCGATCAACGGACAGTTGAAGACGTGGTGCCGCGCCAACGATACGCCGTAGTCGCCGAGTTCATAGAAGCGGGCGCCTCCGCCGGCGACGACCGCCGCCCCGCCTTCCAACAGATGATCGAACGCGCTTGTGATGGCGGGCAGGCATTCAACTACATTATCGTTCACAGCTACAGCCGATTTTTCCGAGAGGCCTTCGAGCAGGAGTTCTACCTCCGAAAACTTGCGAAGCATAACGTCAGAGTCGTTTCAATCACCCAACCTGTCGGCGACGAAAGCGAACCGGTGCAGGCGATGATGCGGAAGGTCATCGCGCTTGTTCGATGAATACCAGTCCAAGGAGAACGCCAAGCACGTCATCCGGTCGATGAAGGAGAACGCGCGTCAGGGGTTCTGGAACGGAGCCACCGCTCCGCTCGGCTACAAGATTATTGAAGCCGAGAAGCGGGGCACGAAGACCAAGAAGAAGCTGGACGTCGACCCGGTCGAAGCCGAAACGGTCCGGCTCATGTTCAAATTGTATCTGCACGGCGACGGCAGCTCGGGTGCCCTCGGGGTCAAGGAAGTCGTGAAATGGCTCAATGCCCGCGGCTATCGAACCCGCAGGGGCAACACATTCGGCGTTGGCAACGTGCACAAGATCTTGCAAAACACTGTCTACATCGGGCGATGGAGATTTAATCGAACCTCGTCAAAGACGCGTGAACGAAAGCCGCAGGATGAGGTTGTCGAGATTCCGGTCCCAGCCATCATCGACCCGCGAGTGTTTGAACGGGTCCAGCGCCAGTTGCGCGCACGCAGCCCGACGAGTAGCGCCCCCGCGCGTCACGACGGGCCCGATCCTGCTGACGGGCTTGGCGGTGTGTGCAACCTGTGGCGGCGGCATGACGTTGCGCACCGGCACCTCGAACGGCGTCGGTGTATCGGTACTACACCTGCTCAACCTGTGCGAACAAAGGCAAGACCGTTTGCAAAGGGCGATCTATTCCGATGGAGAAACTCGACGCGTCTCGTCACGACGCATCTCTTGGACCGGCTTTTTAAGCCGGAGCGACTTGCCGAGATCCTGGCATCATTGTTTGCGCGGCGCAGCGAAAAGGCCGAAGGCCTCAACGGCCGAATTGACGCTTCAAGGGAGATGACGGACGCCGAGGATAAGCTCAAGCGGCTGTACCGGATGGTCGAGGACGGCCTGACGGACCTCGACGAGATCCTCAAGGACCGGCTAACCGTCCTGAAGGCGGAACGTGACCGAGCGAAGGCTGCGCCTCGAAGGCGCCAAGGAACAGTCGGCTCCCCTATCCAGATCGATCCCGCGCTGATCGAGCGTTTCGGCCGGACCATGCGTGAGAACTTCACCACCGGATCGGTGCCGTTCCGCAAAGCCTACTTGCAGTCGCTCATCGACATAATCGAAGTCGATGATCACCAGATTCGGATCAAAGGCAGAAAGGATCTGCTCGAAAAGGCCGTCCTTGCCGCCGGACAACCAAGCATGTGTTCGCAGATGAGTACTAGGTGGCGCGCCCGGAAGGATTCGAACTCCGACCCCCAGATTCGTAGGCTTAGGGCTCACACGCAGCTTGCAGGGCCATTTTGTTCGCTATATGTTCTCATTTCGCCGCTGTCGAATCGATTCTTCGAAATGAGCCGTCATGGCGGATCAGATCGTCATCACGGAAAAGATCGAGCCAAGCCAAGGACGTCCGCGCTGCTGTCGGCTCCCGTTACGGAGATATCCTCCCGGCCGAGGGTCATCTATTCGACCTGCTGGAACCGGAAGAGGTCGTGCCGGCATGGAAGCGCTGGTCGCCAATCCTGCTGCGGCCCGAGGGTCTTTACGGCACGCGCCCGGCGGAGGGCGGTAACAAAGCCGCCAAGCTCAGAGCCATTCGCGAGGCGCTGCGCACCGCCAAGCGGGTTTGGCTCGCCACCGATTGCGACCGCGAAGGTCAGCTCATCGGTCAGGAAATTCTCGAGCATTACGAATATCGCGGTCAGGTCATGCGAGTACTGTTCACCGCGCAGGACCAGCAGACCATCCGCGACGCCTTCGGTCGGGCAAAACCCAATGCCGAATATGCTCGCCTTTACGCCGCCGCTGTTGCGCGCCGGCAGGCCGATCAGATCTACAACCTCTCGCTCACCCGCACCGCAACCGTCATTCTCGGACAGGGCTCTCGCCGGGTGATCGGCGTTGGCCGGGTGAAAACGCCGACCTTGGCGATCGTGTGCAAGCGCGAGTTGGAAATCCGGAACTTCGTGCCGATCGCCTATTTTGAAGTTGTCGCCACCGCGAAAGTTGCGGGCGGCCAGTTCCAGATGCGCTATGCGCCGCAGGAGCGAATCCTCAAGCGCGAGGTTGCCGAAACTGTCGTCAACGCCGCTCAAGGTTTTGGAGGGCCGCTTGGCGTACGTGTCGAAGATAAGCGGCAAGGCCCGCCCAAGCTGCACGATCTGCCGTCGCTGCAGAAAGTCTGCGGCTCGCGGTTTGGCTGGCCGGCCAGCAAGACGCTCGCGGTAGCGCAGGAACTCTACGATGGCCAGGACAAGAAAATCATCACCTATCCGCGCGCCGAGGTGCGCTACCTGCCGCAGAGCTTGATGTCGGACGTGCCGAAGATCGTAGCCGGACTGCGGGTGGGGCAATCGTTCAGCGCAATCCCGGTGCCCGATCCGCCGGTGATCCGCAGGGGTGCGAGCGGCGCTTTCTACGACAAGGGCCTTGAGGGCGCGAGCCATCACGCGGTCATTCCCAACGTCAACACGATCGACAAATTGCGTGAGGTCTGGCCTCGCCTGTCATCCGACGAGAAGAAACTGTTCGACGTCATTGCGCGGGCCTATCTGGCCGCCCTGATGCCCGACTTCCGCTACCGGCAGACAACCGCCACGCTCGACGTGCGCGGCTTCGAATTTCGCGCCGCCGGCCGTCAGCCCATTGATCTTGGCTGGCGTGCGGCATTCCCGGAGTGGCAGCCCGCGGACGAAAAGGGCGACGAGGCGCAATTGCTGCCGCCGCTGCGCAACGGCGAGACCGCGCAACTGCACGATCCGAAAATCGAAGACAAGGAAACCCGGCCACCTCCGCGCTACAACGAAGGCACCCTGATCGAGGCGATGCAGAATGCTTGGCGGTTTGTTGATGATGAGGTTCTGCGGGAGCGCCTGAAGGAAGCCAAGGGCATCGGCACGCCGGCGACGCGGGCCGAGATCATCGGCGGGCTGAAGAAACAGGATTTCCTGATCGCCCAGGGAAAGCACATTGTGCCAACCGAGACCGGCCTCTCGCTGTTCGGCGTTCTCAAACAGGCCGATCCGGCGCTGGTCGATCCGGGCGTGACGGCGCAGCTTGAATGCCTGCTCGACGATGTCGTTGTCGGCAAGCAGGAGATGGTCGGTGCGATCGACGCCGTGTGCGATGTCGCCGAGCGCATCATCGGCAAGCTGAAGAACGGCGCTGCCGCCGGAGGGCTGCCCTCGCTTGGTGCTGCAGCCGGCAACGGCGCCGCAGCGTATCCGCCAACGCCCGCGATGAAGCGCTTTGCCGACAGCCTCGTCCGGCAGAAGGGCATCAAGCCTCCGCCCGGCTACAAGACGTCGATCTCGATCTGTCGCAAGTTCCTCAGCGAACACGCGCCCAAGAAAGCCGACGGTGAAACGGCTGGGAAGCCTGAACCCAAACCGGTTAGTCCGGCCCAGTTGCTGTACGCTAAGAAGATCGCGCTGGGGAAAGGCCTCGTCATTCCCGACGAGGCCAAGGCCAGTTCAGCTGCCATGTCGGCGTGGATTGACTCGAACCGAGACAGCAAGCGCCGCAGGCGCGGTCGCAGGACCACCTACAAGCCGGCTGGTTCAGTGCGCACCTCAATCGGCGGGACCGACAAAGAAGTCCCGGAAACGCAAAGCCGGCGACGATGCTGCCCCGTCAACTGCACCTCAGTCAAATTCGGTGGCCGGGACGCCACTGCGGATTCCTTATGGCAACAAGGACGTCGCGACGAAGCTTGGCGCCCGCTATGGCTCGGCGGGATGGTACGCGCCGCCCGGAGTTGATCTTTCTGCTTTCGGTGAGCGGGGGTGGCTGTAACGCCCGGCATGTGCCCAATCGCGTCGCCGTACCCATGCGATACGGTAGTCCATAACTCGAAGTGCGGACTTGGCCTTGGGTTTCTGCGCACCCGGATAAAATTCAGGCGACTACTTCCCGGCCAGTAGCGCCTCGATGCGCTTGCTCATTCGGCGCTGAGATTTCCGCAGTCCGCTGCCCGAAGATAACGCGAGCTTGTTCACATATCCTTCGCTGACATCGCGCAATGAATGACCCATCAGAATACGGGTGTGAAATTCATCGAGTCCGATGTCGGCTGCTTGGGTACGCCACGCCCGGCGCAACATCATGCCCCAGGCAGGCAGGCCATCATCAGATGCTCTAATGTGTGAGCCTTTGATCGAGCCGGGGAACACGAATGGACTTCGAGCAGCGTCACGCACACGCTTGAACTCGCGAATGATCGGCCGCGTGAACGGAATGCGGATATCCGCTCCTCGTTTCGGTGATCGTATGATGAAGCATCGCTCACGCGGCAGCACATCGGCCCACTGCAAACGTGCAAGCTCTCCGGGTCTGCATCCGCAAAGTAAGTTTAGCCGGTGAAATGCCTGTCGGATTGGATTGTCTATTCGCCGCCAAGCCCGCAACCATTTCGGATAGTCGGCAGGAGCAAGCGAACGTTGTGAGCGTGTTTCAGGATTCCAATCGACTGCTGATGTCGGCGCGTATGGTGGCAAGGATCGGTCGGTCTTGCGTGCGAGAGCCATAGACCGCACGGATCACCGTAGCGGCACGGTTCGCCGCAACAGGACTCCGCTTCGAGACCTTCTTGTGCCACTCTTTGATCGCGCCGGGAGCATCTGCCATCTCGGCAAGTGTCCAATCGTCGAATCGTGTGAGATGTGTCTTGTGCAATGATTGGATATTGCTCGACCACGATGCACCCTTCGGGCGCTTTTGGATGTGCGCCACGTAATCCGCAACAGCGCCTTTGAACTTCGTCGCCACTTGTCGCCCAGGAGATGGCCTGCTGGTCGCAGCAACATGACCGGCAACGATCAGTGCTTGCTTGCGAGCTTCTTTCACATCGATCTGCGGCCAGAATCCGAGACGCTTGTAGATCGTCTCACGCTTGCCTCGCACGCGACGCTGCTGAAAGAAGACCCATGTCGTGCGACGCTTGCCGACGCGCACTTGCAGACCTTGAACTCGCTGGTCCCACACGGTATGCACGTCGCCTTCGGCGAAGTCTTGCACCGCTGAGACATAGGTGTCGGTGAGCAGATGGTAGGTCCGGGATTTGGTGGTCATTTGGTTGCCATGTCTGCGATTTGCTGCCTTCATGTCGCAAGCCTAAACCCAATTAAAATCAGCGATTCCGGTTAATTTTGAGTCTTCAAAAAAGATAGCGTAACATCGCTTGCACCGCTTCACGCGTGGCTCGTGCCAAGGGTTCGTCGTCCTGCGACCAGCCGGCACGATCTGATGCTTCCTCACCGGCGCGATACCCGCCCGCACAACCGACGCACACGTGACACGCCCATGGCAGACCTTGATCGCGTATTGATTGCAGGGGGCGGCCCGATCGGCACCGTGACGGGCCTGCGCCTGGCGCAGCTTGGCATTCCGGTGACGGTGTTCGACCGGCTCGCCAAGCCGGCCGAGGATCACCGCGCCGCGACGCTGCAACCCTCCACCCTCGAACTTTTCGAACCGATTGGGCTGACCGACGAGATCGTGCGGCTCGGATTGAAATCACCGGTGTTTCAATGGCGCGATCGGGTGTCGCAGAAGGTCGTCGCGGAATTCGACTACGGGCTGCTCGCGGGCGAAACCAAATATCCCTACGTCATCCAGCTTGAGCAGCATCGCACCGTCCATGTGGCGCTGGCGGCAGCCGAAAAGCTTCCAGATTTCACCATGGTGCGGCCGGCCGAAGTCATCGCGGTCCGCCAGGAAGCCGATTATACCGAGGCCGATGTCCGCCGGGAGGACGGCAGCATCGAAGTCCATCGCGGGCGCTACCTGATCGGTTGCGACGGCGGGCGCAGTATCGTGCGCAAGGCGACCGGGGTTTCGTTCGAGGGCTTCACCTGGGCGGAGCGATTCAATATCATCGCGGTGCCGTTCGACTTCGAGGCCGCGATGGGCTTTCGCTATCGCAGCTACTGCGCACATCCCGACCGCTGGGTGTCGCTGATCAAGGTGCCGGGCGAGGATTTCAACGGGCTCTGGCGCTGCCTCTTTCCCGCCAAGGAAACGGAAAGCGACGAGGAGGTGATGAGCGACCGCTGGATCCAGGCGCGCTTCGCGGAGTGTCTGCCGGGCGGCGGGCCCTACGAAGTGCTCCACCGCAACATGTACGACGTGCACCAGCGCGTCGCCGGCTGCTTCCGCTCTGGCCGCATCGTGCTTGCGGGCGACGCCGCGCACATCAACAACCCGATCGGCGGCATGGGGATGAACAGCGGCTTCCAGGACGGCCTGAACCTCGCCGAGAAGATTGGGCAGATCTGGCACGGCGCGGAGCCCGATCCCCTGCTCGACCGCTACGATCGGCAGCGCCGCCTCACGGCGATCGAATACGTGCAGGCGCAGTCGATCGCCAACAAGCGCGTGCTCGAAGAACGCGATCCCGACAAGCGGCGGCAGAACCTGGACAACCTGCGGCGGGTGGCAGAGGACCGCAAGCTGCACCACGAATTCGTGCGCAAGAGCTCGCTGCTCGCGATGCTGCAGAGCGCCGAGGCGATCGCTTAGAGCGGGATGAGTTTTGGTTGACTCACGGTAGCGCAACGCACGCGGTCACCTCCCCTTGAAAAGGGGAGGTCGGAGCGCAATGCGCTCCGGGTGGGGATCAAATTTTGCGCCAGTAAGCCGATCCCCTCCCCGCCCCTCCCCTTTTAAGGGGAGGGTGCATACCGCCGTCGCCGCGGACGCACTTCACTCGCTCTGAAACGCCACGCCACCGACCCGCACTATTTCCCCAAAATCGAGGTCGCCATTGCGCGCGGATCGCGCGGGCGCCACGCGCCGCTGTCGACCGCCGCCAGGAAATCGGCGATGTGCTGATTGAACGCCGCCGGCTCCTCCAGGTTGAGGGTGTGGCCGGTGTTCGGGAGCACCACCAGCGCCGAGGTCGGTATCGTCTGCTTCATCAGCAGCGCGGGCTGGAGGCAAGGCCAGTCCTCGTCTCCCGCCATGACCAGCGTCGGCGCCGTGATGGTCTGCATTTTGTCGACGAGGTCAAACAGCGACGGCCGGCGCTTCTGCACTCCGCGCATGGTGAGCGCCGCGCCGGGCGTCGAGTGTTCCGCCAATTGATCGGCGAATTCGCGCCAGCCGCGCGGGTCCTTGTTCTGGAACTGCACCCGCGACGGCGCCAGCGCATAGGCCTCGGCGGCCTTGGCCATGCCGAGGGTCTCGAAGCCCTTGGCGGCGGCCTCGGTCTCTTCGACGAACTGCTGACGCTTGTCGGGCGAAGCGCCGTAGCCGCAACCGGCGACCACCAGCGACCGGGTGCGATCCGGATAGGTGAAACCGAAATGCAGCGTCGCAAACCCGCCCATCGACAGGCCGACGATATGCGCCTTGTCGATCGCGAGTGCGTCGAGCACGGCGCGGATGTCGTCGCGCGCGCGATCCTGCGAATAGCGCTCGACATCGTCGGGCACGTCGGAGGGCGGATAACCGCGCGCATTGAACGCGATGCAGCGGTAGCGGCGGCTGAAATAGCGGATCTGCCCTTCGAAGGATCGCAGGTCGCCGGCGAACTCGTGCACGAACACGATCGGAAAGCCGCTGCCCGCCTCCTCGTAGTAGAGCTTCACGTCATCGTCGGTCGTCAGGTAGGGCATGAAAATCTCAAGTGGTGGATCGCATCAAGAATCCGCCAGGCCGGCGGGAACGCGGCCGTGCCAGTCGGTGCGCATTTGCACCGCTTCGGCCAGCGCGATCAAGGCCCGATCCGCGTCCGGACGCCCGACGAGCTGCAGCGCCAGCGGCAGCCCGTTCTCATCGAGGCCGACCGGGATTGCCACCGCCGGCAAGCCCAGCATGTTGACGAACCGGGTCCATTCGCTCAGCCGGTAAAGCGTGCGCGCATCGAACTTTGGCGAGGCCGGATCGCAGACCGCGCACCGCGGCGTGCGGATCGGCATGACCGGCAGCAGTACGGTGCGGGCTGGCCACGAACAGCCACGCTGTCACGCACCCGTCACTGCCGAACTACCTGGCTTCCGTGTCCGGCTCGACCGGCGGCGTCGTGAGCGACTGCGGCCCGCTCTCCTGCCCGCAGCGCCGGACCACCCTGTTCGACCAGCTGAACGCCGCTCACCGGACGTGGAAGACGTACGCGCAGGGGATGCGCACGACGTGCAGCACCAGCAGCACGTATCCCTACGCGGCCAAGCACAATCCGGCCGTGTACTTCCCCGCGCTGCGGGCGTCCTGCCGGGTCAACGACGTCGCGATGGGCACCCCCGCCTCCGGCCCGCTGCGGACCGCGCTCGCCACCGGGACGATGCCCGCCTTCGCGCTCGTCATCCCCGGTCTGTGCGACGACGGCCACGACTGCTCGAACGCGCACCCCGACGCGTGGATCGGGACCTGGCTGCCGCGGATGCTGTCGTCGCGCCAGTACCTCGCCGGGAAGATGGCCATCGTCATCACCTACGACGAGGGCGCGGGCGGACGTTCCGGGCAGTCGTGCGTGGCCAGCAGCGACTCCAGCTGCCGGATCGCCACCGTGGTGATCTCTCCCACCACCCGACCCGGAACCCGCAGTGCGACGAGCTTCAGCCACTACTCGCTGCTGCGCACGACCGAGGACGCCCTCGCCCTGCGTGCCCACCTGGGCGCCGCGGCCCGTGCGGCCACGATGCGCACGGCGTTCCACTTCTGACCACGCCCGCGCCGCCGGCCGTGGTTCAGACCGGTGTCGTCTCGTCCGCTCGGATGAGCGGCGACGCCATTGCCACGTCGCCGCACCGGCATGCATCGAGGGATGGAACCGAGAAGGATCGGTGTCATGGTGACCGAGGAAGGCCTCGTCGCCGCGGTCGGAGCCGGAGCCACGGAACGCCCGTCGGGCGGTGCGCTCCAGGTCCGAGAGGTGTCCCACGCGTACGCCGAGCGCCGGGTCCTCTCCGACGTGTCGTTCGAGGTCCCGCCCGGTGTGCTGATGGGCCTGCTCGGGCCGAACGGCGCGGGCAAGACCACGCTCATGCGGGTCATGTTCGGGGTGATCGACCCCCTGGCCGGGGAGACCCGGTGGGCGGGTCGTCCGGTCACCGCGACCGATCGTCTGCGCTGGGGGTACATGCCTCAGGAGCGTGGCCTCTATCCCGCGATGCCCGCGGGCGACCAGCTGGTCTTCCTCGCCCGGCTGCACGGCATGGGCCACGCCGACGCCACCAGCTCGGCGCGCGCCCTGCTCGACGAGCTCGGCCTCGCCGACCGGTGGTCGGACCGGCCGGACAAGCTGTCCGGCGGCATGCAGCAGCGGCTGCAGCTGGCCGCCGCGCTGGTCCACGACCCCGAGGTGATCGTGCTGGACGAGCCGTTCGCCGGGCTCGACCCGGTGGCGGTCGAGGAGCTGTCAGCCACACTGCTGCAACGGGTTCACGCCGGTCGGACCGTGCTGTTCTCCAGCCACCAGCTCGACCTGGTCCAGGACCTGTGCGAGTCGATCGTCATGCTGGACGACGGGCACACGGTGCTCGAGGGCCGGGTCGCCGACCTCCGGGCGTCGTCCGGCCGCCGGCAGCTGCGGCTCACCGTCACCGGTGCCGATCGCAGCTGGCTCACCGCCTTCCCCGAGGTGACGGTCGTCGAGGATCGTGCGGACGCGCTGCGGCTCGACCTGCCCTCGGATACCGACCCGCTGGCCGTCCTCGACGCGGCCCGCGCGATCGGGCTCGTCTCCGACTTCGGACTCGACCTTCCGACGCTGTCGCAGCTGTTCATGGCGGCAGCCGGTGAGCTGGCGGAGGTGACGTGATGCGGGGATCGGCCTGGTGGGAGGGGACCCGGCTCGTCGCGGGCCGCAGCCTGGGCGAAGGGGCTCGCTCGCGGACGGTGCGGCTTACCACGCTGATCCTGCTCGTGGTGGGGCTGGCGGTGGTGTTCCTGCCGCGGCTGATCGGTGGTGGTGAGCCCACCTACACGCTGGCGACCGTGGGGCCGGCACCCGTGTCGATCCGGACCCAGCTCGACGCCGCAGGTGCGGCCGCGAAGTTCCGCGTCGAGTACGTGTCGGCCGCGGACGACGCGGCCGTGGAGGCGGCGGTCCGCTCCGGTGACGCGACCGTCGGACTGGGCGACCACGTGATGTACGTGCGCACCGACGCCCCGGGCGCCACCGCCGTACTCGTGGCGCAGGCGGTCGTGGCCGACGAGCGTGCCGGTCTGCTGAGCGCGGCTGGCCTGACACCGGCGCAGGTGACCGCGGTGACCTCCATCGCCCCACCCGAGCAGGTCGAGGTGGGACCGGTCCAGGACCAGAACCGCGCCACCGTGGGCATCGTCGTGGGCATCGTGCTCTACCTGGCCATCACGTTCAGCGGGAACAGCATCGCGATGAACGTCGGGGTGGAGAAGTCGACGCGGATCGCCGAGGTGCTCCTCGCAGTGCTGCGACCCAGCCAGATCCTGGTCGGCAACGTCGTGGGGATCGGCCTGCGCACGCTGATCCAGCTCCTCGTCCTCACCGTGCCGATCCTTGCAGCGATGACGGTCACGGACGGACTCGACCTGCCCACGGTCGCGGCCGGTGACATCGCTCTCGGCGTGGCATGGTTCGTCGTCGGATTCTTCATGTACGCGTTCCTGTTCGCCGCCGCGGCAGCGCTGGTGGACAAGGTCACCGAGGTCGGGTCGGCCATCATGCCGGTGACCATGATGCTGGTCCTGGCGTACCTCGGCGCCGTCCTCGTCGTGCAGCAGGATCCCGGGTCGCCGCTGAGCGTCGCCCTGTCGATGTTCCCGCTGACCTCGCCGATGGCCATGCCCACCCGCTGGGCGTCCGGCCTGGTCCCCGAGTGGCAGCTGGTCGTGAGCATGCTGCTCGCCGTCGGAGCCGCCGTGCTGCTGGCCTGGTTCGGCTCCAGCGTGTACCGCCGCGCCCTGGTCATCACCGGTCGCCGCCTCAAGCTGCGCGAGGTGCTGCCGACCATGTCGGTGCCCACCGCCTCATAGCCGGTCGCTGGGCAGCGCTGCTACGACGTGACGTCGCGCGTCGTCATCCGGGCCCAGGCCAGTGACCCGAAGACGACGACGTACGCACCGGTGACAAGCAGCCCCTGGGTCATCTGGTCGAGCGAGACCGGGTCGCGGACGAGGTCGCCGAAGGCGAGCCACCAGTGGGTGAACAACCACGGGTGGATGGAGGCGATCTGCGGTACGGCGTCGAGGATCTCGGCGACGACGACCAGGATCGCCGTGGTGGCCATGGCCGCCAGCGGGACCTCGGTCAGGGTCGAGACGAACAGGCCGATGGCGGAGACGCCGGCGAGCATCGCCGCGACGTAGAGCGTGACGAACAGCAGGCGGACCAGCGCCTCGCCCGAGGGGGATGACGCTCCCCGACAGCAGCGTGACCGGGCCGGACGGGAACAGCAGGAACCCGACGAGCACCCCGGTCACCGAGACGACGGCCGCCGCGGCGGTGGCGTACGCGACGATGCCGGCGTACTTGACGACCAGCAGCCGGCTCCGGTTCACCGGTACGACGAGCAGGGACCGCAGCGTGCCGGTGGAGGCCTCACCGGCGATCGACTCGCCCGAGACGACGGAGACCGCCAACGGCAGGAACAGCGGCAGCGCGACGACGAGGGACGTGAGCGCGAGGAAGAACCCGTTGCGGGTGATCTGCCCGATGAAGGCCGGCCCACCACCGCCACCACCGTCGCCGTGCGAGCCCAGGCTGATGGCCAGGCCGACGAGGACCGGCGCGCCGGCCAGGACGACCAGGATGGCCAGGTTGCGCCGGCGCAGGAAGACGAGCCGCAGCTCGGACCGCAGCAGGCGGGAGCTCAGCGCGGCCGGCCGGTCCAGCACGCCCGTGCCGTCACTGGTCGACATCGAAGCCCTCCCCGGTCAGCGACACGAAGACGTCCTCGAGGTCGGGTCGCTCTACGACGAGCTCCCGGACACCGACGCCGGCGCGGACCAGGGCCTCGGTCAGCCGCTCCGACTCGAGGTCGCCGAGGGTCCCGGACACGTGGTCGGGGCCGACGTCGACGCCGGTCACGCCCATCCCCGCGAGCACCGTCGCGGCATCACCGGCCTGGCCCGTGACGACCCTGACCCGCGTGGCCGCGACGCCGCGCAGGTCGTCGAGGGTGCCTTGGGTGACCAGCCGGCCCCGGCTCATCACCGCGACGTGCGAGCAGACCTGCTCGACCTCGGAGAGCAGGTGGGAGGACAGGAAGACCGTGGCGCCCTCGGCACCGACCTCGCGGATCAGCGCGCGCACCTCGCGGGTCCCCTGCGGGTCCAGCCCGTTGGTCGGCTCGTCGAGCACGAGCAGGTCCCGGGGGCGCAGCAGCGCGGCGGCCAGGCCGAGTCGTTGCCGCATGCCGAGGGAGTAGTTGCGGTACCGCTTGTCCGCCGCCGCGGACAGGCCCACGCGTTCGAGGGCGTGGCCGATGCGCGCGGAGGCGGAGCGCGCGTCGACCGTGCGGTCGGCCGCGTCGAGGCGGGCCAGGTTCGCCCGTCCCGACAGGTAGGGGTAGAACGCCGGTCCCTCGACGAGCGCCCCGACCCGGGGCAGCACGGTGGCGGCACCGGCGGGCATGCGCGAGCCGAGGACGTCGTACTCGCCCTCGGTGGGCGAGATCAGCCCGAGCAGCATGCGGATCGTCGTGGTCTTGCCCGAGCCGTTGGGGCCGAGGAACCCGAAGACCGCACCGACCGGGACGTCGAGGTCGATGTGGTCCACGGCGACCTGGCCGCCGCGGAAGCGCTTGGTCAGCCCGCGCGAGGCGATCGCCACCCCGTCCGGCGCCGACCGGGGCGGGACGTGTCCGGCCGGCGCTCCCGACAGCTGCGTCACCGCGGGCCGGCGCCGGCGACCTGCTCCAGCAGCTCCGGCGTGACGGCGCCGACGTACACCCGCCCGTCGGGCAGCAGCAGCACCGACACCAGCGAGGTCCGCAGCAGCTGCCCGGTGCCGAAGGCTCCCGTCACCGTCGTCGTCGCGCGCATCAGCGCGCCCAGCGCAGCGGACCCGGTACCGGTGCCGCCGAGTGCCGTCGTTCCCGGGATCTCGGCCACCGCGGTCCAGCCGCTGCCGGTGATCGTGGGGTGAGGTCCGGACGACGACGGCTCCGGTTTCGGGGCGCCGGCGGCGGAGGTCGCATCGGCCATGGGGAGCTTCGTCTCGCTGACCTTCGCACCGGCCGGCGGCGTGAAGGCGAACACCGAGTCGGCCGGCCGGTCGAACGAGATCGACGTGAAGGCCGTCTCGAACGCCGGCTCGGCGGAGCCCTTGGCGAAGACCTGGACGCGGAGCGGGACCGAGGTCTCGCTGTCGACGGCCAGCCGCACCTGTCCCACCAGGGACGAGCTCGACCTCGGTGCCAGGACCAGCTCGTACGCCGCACGGCCCGCGACCTCGCTCGTCCCGTCGACCGTCACCGAGGTGGTGGGATCGATCGCGGCGAGGGCCTTCGACGCCGCGGTCAGCGGGTCGATGGTCGGGATCTCCCGCGGGGTCCCCGCAGCTCGCTCCGGCAGCACGGTGTGGCTGGCCGTGTTGTCGCGGCTGGACCACAGCCACACGTCGCGGCCGTTGCGGACCACGTCGCTCTCGGCCAGGTCACCGATCAGCGAGACCCGTACCTGTTTCGGCGAGGCGTACCAGACCCGGGCGGTGTGCGAGCCGCTGACCAGCGACTGCCAGGACAACGACGTCGAGCCCGCACCGGGCAGCGCGGGGATCCCCAGGTCGGCGGTCTCGACCACCGTGCCCGAGAACGGCTGGCCGACGGCCCGGGCCGTCGAGGCGAGCAGCTCGGCGGCGGTGCGGGGAGCGAGTGCCGGAGACGCACCGGCGACGGTCGTGTCGACACCGACGCCCACCACGAGCGCCGCCACGACTCCCGCGGGAACCAGCCAGCGGGCCCTGCGGGAACGGAGGACCTCGTTCAACGCCATGCCGACCAGTATGCGCGCCCGGACGGATCCGCCACCTGAGAGCTCGGTTCGAACCCCGTGACCTGCGGTCGGACCAGCACGTCGACGTCGTTCCGATCCGCCGGACGGTCGCGACAGGGGTTCCGCGGTGCCGGCTGCTCCGGGATGATGCGCTGACGGGGGAGGACGTCATGGCGAAGAAGCTGGTCGTCTGCCTGGACGGCACCGCGAACCAGGTGGGCGCGCACGGGAACACCAACGTGGTCCGGCTCTTTCGCATGCTCGACCTCTCGGACCCGAGCCGGCAGATCGCCTACTACGACCCCGGGGTCGGCACGTTCTCGTCCGGTGCCGCCTGGACGCCCGTCGCGCGATGGATGTCGCGCACGGCCGGGCTCGCCTTCGGGACCGGGCTCCGCTCGAACCTCGGCGAGGCCTACACCTGGCTGATGCGGAACTGGTCCCCGGGCGACGAGGTCTACGTCTTCGGCTTCAGCCGTGGCGCCTACTCGGCCCGTTCGGTCGTGGGGATGCTGCGCTCGATCGGGCTGATGCGGCCGGGGTCGGAGAACCTCGTGCCCTACGCCGTGTCGAACTACGCCGCCAAGAACCGGGAGTGGAGCGACGACGACTGGACGCAGCTGCACACCTTCTCCGCGGCCTTCGCGCAGCACGTGGACGGGCGCAGCAGCACCCCGGTCGCGTTCCTCGGGCTCTGGGACACGGTGAAGGCAGCGGGGATCCTCCGCTGGGACATCAAGTGGCCGTGGTCCCGCACGATCCCCCTGAACGTGGCGCGGGTGCGGCACGCCGTCGCCATCGACGAGAAGCGCAAGCCCTATCGCGAGTACCTGCTCGCGCTCGAGAAGCCGGAGCGGACCGAGGCCTCCGAGGTGTGGTTCGCCGGCGTGCACTCCGACGTCGGTGGCACCTTCGACGACGACCCGCGGCTGTCGACGATCGCGCTGCGCTGGGTCGCGGAGGGCGCGCGGGACGCCGGCATCCTGTTCGACCCGGACCGCTTCGCGAAGGAGTGCGCGGTGACGGCGGACTTCGCCACCGGGACGGTCCACTCGATGGACCGGATCTGGGCGCTCGTCGGCACCCGGCGGCGTCCGATCCCCGCCGGGGCGCACGTGCACAGCTCGGTGCGCGCGCGGATGGCCGCGGACCCGGCGTACCGGCCCGCGCTGCCGGCCGACGTGACCTGGGCCGACCCGGGCTGGCCGGCCTAGCGGCTCGCGGTCTCTGGCTGCCGCGCGCAGCCCGGGCTACGGCTCGGTGAACGCGACCTCGGACCAGAGATCCCCGTCGACCTTGACGTGCGGCGCCTTCTTCGCGGCATCCGCCCGGATCAGCCGGGTGTGGTGCTCGGCGAGGGCGGTCAACAGCGCCTTCTTGGGGATCGTGTCGGCCCAGCGGCGGACGAGACCCCACGGCAGCATGGCGTACTTGCCGTCGCCGAGGAGGTCCGTGACGAACCGGCGAGGGGTCGCGTTGTGCGACCCGTGGTGGCCGATCTTGTAGAACGCCAGGTCGCCGAGCAGCACCCGGTTGCCGGCGTCGTCGAGGACGTGGTCCCAGGCTCCCTGCTGCGCGTCGCCGGGGAAGAGGAGCTTCACGCCGCGCACGTCGAGGAGCAGGAAGACGCTCGTGTTGTTGACGGCGTTCTCGAGGATGGCCGCGGCCTGCACGAGCGAGTCCAGGTCGACCGTGGCGGTGAGCCGGAGCTGGGTCCGTTGGCGGTGCAGCGCCGGAGACGGGTGGTCGACGACGTACACGCCGCCGAACAGCGGCACGACGGCGTCGCCCGCGGCCTGGTGCTGCGCGTCGCGCACCAGCCACTCGACGTTCTTCGGCGGGTCCATCACCTTGAGCTGTGCGGGATCTCGCGGCGGGCCGAGGACGTGCACGCGCACGTCGCGGACCCCGGTGTCGATGGTGTTCCGGCCCGGCTCGAGCGCCGGCAGGAAGCGGACCGTGGGCTGGTTGAGGAAGCCGCGCCCGTTCCGGCCGTGCAGCCGGTCCATGGCGTCGTCGTTGCCGAGCGCGTTGATCGCGAACGCGCTGACCATCGCCTCGAGCGGTGCGCGGCCGCCTCGATCCTTGAACACGGAGCCGAGTCGCTCCGCGGCGAGCTGGTGCGAGCCTCTGATCCGCGCGGCGTCCGGGTCCTGCGGGTCCTCGACGAACGGGAGCCACACCTCGCCGACGTGGACCTCGGACCAGCGCTGGTACGCGAAGCCGCTGATGTGGTCCGCGTGCCGGTGGGTCGCGACGACGACGTCGAGCGTCGGCGGTTGACCCGGCTCGGCACCCGCCGTGAGGTCGTCGACGATCGCGTCGACCACGGTCTCGATCGGTCGCGCCCTGCCCTGGCTGTGCACGCCGCAGTCCACGAGCATGCGCCAGGTCTGCCGCCCGTCCCTGACCGTGACGAGGAAGGAGTCGCCGAAGCCGACGTTGTACATCCGCACCGTGACGGTGGCCCTAGCCATGGTCCGCCCCCGTCCCGTCCGCGGTGCGCGCGGTCGGCTCCGGGGCGGCCGCGGACTCCGCGGCGTGCAGGCTCGCGAACGACAGGCGGGACACGGCTGGTTCGGTGAGCCACGCGGCGAGTGCGTCGTGCCGGTCGATCTCGTCCCACCACGCGCGCATCGCCTCGAGCCGCGCCGTACCGGCGTCGTGCTGCAGGCGTACGGCGGCGGCTCGTGCACCGGTGCGCCCGCGCGCCGGCCCCTCCGCCGACAGCGGGAGCGGCTTGGCGATGACGTGCTCGACCGTGCCGTCGACCCGGGCGATGACCGTGGTCCCGGCGCGGACGGGGGTCCGGGTGCGGGGGTCCTGCGACTGGTCCTCGAGGTCCTGGCGGCGCTGCGCCAGCTGGATGGTGAGGTGCGGGCGGGGCTGGTGGTCGGACGCCTGCTGGTAGGTCACGTGCACGCCGACGAGCTCGATCGGCCAGCCGGGATCCAGGCCCAGCTCGAGGTCGTGCGCGCGGGCCCAGGCGTTGATCGCCACGGCCGGCCGCGGGTCGTGCGGGGTGCCGGTGACCGGTTGGTCGGGGTCGTCGGTCTGCGGGACGTCGCCGGGGTGGCCGCGAACGTCGAGGTTCTGCGTCGCCTGGAGGATCCAGCCGGTGAGCTCGACCTGGACCGGCCCCCGGGTCAGGCTCAGCCCTGGCTGGGACGGCCCGGGCCAGGTGAGGCCCTCGTCGGTGAGCGACCCCACCGCGCTCGGGTAGATGCCGCGCCGGCGCAGCGACTCGACGAGGATCGCGCGCATCTGCATCCCGTCGTCGGGGTGCAGGGCGCGGTCGGCGGTGACGACGGCGCGCAGCACGTCGCCGAAGGTGGGGTCGACCACCGGCATGTAGTCGAAGGCCCGCACGACCATCCCGAGGAACCGGTCGGCGATCTTCAGCGCCTCGTCGGTGACGCGGGCGACCAGATCGGGGTGCAGGTCGCCCGGCGGGAGGATCCCGGTGCCACCGCTGGAGAGCCGCTTGAGGTCGGCGATGGACGACTTGTGCACCTCGAGGAACGCGTCGAACACCCCGGCGACGAAGCACGCGCCGCGCTCGTGCGGCTCGGTCGCGGCCTGGAACGCGGCGGGCGTGGCCTCGGACGAGATGGCCGCGCGCAGCGCCGCGCCGCGGCCGGTGGAGACGCCGAACTCCTTGGCCAGGTCGAGGATCGCCGAGCCCTTGCCGATGTCGCCGTGGGAGCCGGCGATCGCCTCGGCCACCACCTCGCGGAACAGGAAGTGGTGGAACAGCGCCACCAGGTCGGCGAACGCCTCGTGCCAGGCGTAGACGTCCGCGTTCGTCGGCTCGCGGAAGTACTTGCGGACGCGGTCGACGATGGCGTGGGTGACCTCGTGCGCGACGACGTCGACGGACAGGCAGGTGAACATGAGCTGGCCGGGGAGGTTCGCCCCCGGGTCGCGCGCGTCGGCTGGGTAGTAGCCGAACAGGACGGCGCGCCGCTCCGGGTCGAAGTAGGCGTTGCGACCGAGGAACGCGTGCGGCACCAGGCGAAGGGCGCGGTCCGCGCGCCAGCGGAACCGTCGTCCCATGAATCGCTCGAACCGTTCGATGACGCTGCTCGAGATGGCGTAGACGACCTGCTGGTGGGTCCGTGGGTCGGACTCGGACGGGCGCAGGCCGCCGCGCGCGAGGACGGCCGGGTCGTCGAGGTCGACCGGCTGGTACCAGAGCTTGCGGACCGGGTCGAAGTCGACGACCTGCACGAGGGACCCGAGCGGCCCGGGCTCGAGGCGCTCGAACGGGACGTCGACCGACAGGATCCGCCCGGTGAGCCGCGAGGACATCGGGTCGAAGGCGAACGCCCTCAGCCGGCGGCGGGCCGGCATCGGGATGGCCGGACTGTTCTCGGCGCCCATGACCCACCCCCGTGGTGACTGTTGAGACGGTAGCCGCTCGCCGCGCTGGGAGAGGCGACTTCGGCCGGCCCGCTCGGCCGGGGACGAGCGTGGACGTCACGCCCGCGTCGCCGGCGTACACACCGGCTCAGCGCAGGGTGGTGAAGTCACCCTGCTGCCACTTGGCCCAGTCCCACTTCCCGAGGAACTTCTGCGCCGCCGCCTGACCGTTCGTGAACAGCGTGGTCTTGTCCTCGGCGGTGAGGTGGAAGTCGGTGGCGCTGTAGCCCGAGGTGTCGACGAAGATCGTCCGGGCGGCCACGGACGGGTCGTCGATGTGGGCCTGGTCGTGCGCGTTCTGCATGGTCGAGAGCAGCGACTTGGCGAGCTGGATCGCGTCGGCGTTCGGGTCCCACGCGGCGCTCGTGATCGCCTGGCGCGCGGACAGCTTGATGCCGAAGGTCGGCCAGCGGGGCGGCTGTCCGTCGTCGCGGTCGAAGATGGCGACCGGGAAGTTCGACAGCATCCCGCCGTCGGTGCACAGGACCTCGCCGTGTCCCTGGGTGAACGCGGGGTCGGCCTTGAGGTGGAACGGCCGGAAGAAGAACGGGATGCCGGCCGAGGACCGCACCGCGTCGGCGACCGGCTGCGTGTCCGGGTCCACGCCGAGCTGCTCGCGGTAGTCCCAGGGCAGCCGGAGCATGCGGCCGCGGGAGACGTCGGACACGACGACGACGAGCCGGTACTGCTGGTCGGCGGGCAGCGAGCTCGCGGGGTCGTGCTCCCTGAGGTCTCCCCACGTGCGTACTCCCTTGGCGGCGAGCAGCTTCTCGATCCAGTCGTGCAGGAACTCACCGACGAACAGGCCTTCGTGCAGCAGGAGACCCAGCCCCTCGCCGAGCTTCTCGAAGTGGCCGAAGAGCGACTGCTCGTCCTCGAACCGGGCGAAGTCGAGCTCGGTCATGATCCGGGTCATCTCGGCCGCGTCGTAGCCGGCGGCGAGCATGGACGCGACGATCGCGCCGGCGGAGGTCCCGGCGACCCGGTGGATCGTGTACGGGTCCGGTGCCGCGGCGAGCGCGGTGATCGCGCCGACGAGGCCGGCCCCCTTGACGCCACCGCCTTCGAGGACGAGGTCGACGTCTGCCATGACAGATCTCCTTCACGGATCGGGTGGTCAGGAGTCGGCGGCGGGCGGCTTCGGCCCGGTGGTCCGCAGGCTGCCGAGCTTGCCGAGCAGGTCGAACCAGAAGCGGGCCCCAGGAACCAGGGCCGTGATGGTGAGGAGGAATCCGATGACGAGGAGGAGCACCCGCCAGAACGAGCCGCCGTCGTGGTCGAAGATCCCTCGGCGGTCCCACCAGTTGCACCCCGACGTCGGGGCCGTGCACTCGGGCACGGTCTCCCAGCCGATGGGCAGGCCGGCGTTCGCGGCCTCGACCAGCCGGGTCTCCAGGTCGACGAGGCAGCTCTGCTGGTCGTGACCGGCGGGGCACGCCGTGCTCTGCGCAGCCACCGCGCTGACCGCGCCGCGGACGTCGTCGTCGGTGTAGAGCGTGCGCGCGATGGCGACGGCGTTGATGTTGGCCAGGACGACGAGGATCGCCGCGACCACGAGGGTGATCTTCGCGACGCGGCGCTTGTACCAGCCGGCCACGCGGGCCATGTGGTTGTCGTACCAGTGCTCCAGCGGACGTGCGGAACAGCTCGGTGTCGTCGCCGGCGCCCTTGACCAGGGCCTGCAGCGACGTCTTGAACGTCGACATCGAGTCGGGCAGCGCGTCCACGGCGTCGCGGATCGTGCTCATCGACGTCGTCCCGGTGGCGTCGGGAACGATGAGGTCGACGACGGCCTCGGCGAACGACCTGGCCGGGATGTAGGCGGGCAGGCTGCGCTGCTCCCGTCGGGAGGAGCCACGACTGCCCGAGGACATCGTGCTCGGGCTCCCGGTGGTGGTGGCGGGTGCCAGCGTCAGCGTCCGGGTCGGTGAGCTGGCCCGCGATTCCCTGGTTGCGCAGGATGGGGCTGCCGAGCACCGCGCCGGTGGCCGAGGGCACGGTGGGGACCGTGGTGTCGCTCGGGAGGCCGGGCGGTGGTGTGGCCGGTGCGTCGTCGGGCTGTGTCGTGGCGCCCGATTCCTCCTCCTCGGTGCCGGTCACGTCGATCAGCGCCCGGGCGCGAGAGCTCGCGAGCTGCCCGTCGATGAGGCCCTGCAGCGACTGATAGCTGGCCTGGACCTGGGACAGGTTGGTGACCTCGGCGTCACCGCCGTCGAGCAGCTCGCGCAGCCCGCGCAGCAGGAACACTCCGCGCAGGCCCAGGAAGCGCGCGACGAGCTCGGTGATCACCGAGCTGAGCGCCGCGGTGACGCCGAAGACGAGCGCCAGGCCGATGGCGACGTCGATGATGCGCGAGCTGGGCATGCTCCCGCCCCCTTCGCCGCGTGCCTCGCCGTGAGCTCAGGCGCCGTGCCCGAGGTCGTTGTCGACGGTGTTGAGCAGCCACCCGCCGAAGCGGGTTCCGTTGGGCTGCATCGTGGGAGCGGCCATGGTCGTGCCGGCCTGCTCGAGGATCCCGACGCCCCAGGGGCTGGTGACGAGGATCTCGGCGCGGTGGTCGCCGTCGTAGTCGGCGCCGGTGCCGAGGCGGTTGTCCGCGGTGTTGAGCAGCCAGCCGCCGAAGCGGGTGCCGTTGGGCGCCATCATCGGCACGGTCATGGTGCCGCCGGACAGCTTCATGATGCCGACGCCCCAGGGGCTCGTGACGAGGATCTCGGCGCGGCCGTCGCCGTCGAAGTCGCCGACCGGGCCGAACACGTTGTCGGCGGTGTTGAGCAGCCACCCGCCGAAGCGGGTGCCGTTGGGCGCCATCATCGGCACGGTCATCGTGCTGCCGGACAGCTTCATGACGCCGATGCCCCACGGGCTGGTCACGAGGATCTCGGCGTGGCCGTCGCCGTCGAAGTCGCCGACCGGGCCGAACACGTTGTCGGCGGTGTTGAGCAGCCACCCGCCGAAGCGGGTGCCGTTGGGCGCCATCATCGGTGCGGCCATGGTGGTGCCGGCCTGCTCGAGGATGCCGATGCCCCAGGGGCTGGTGACGAGGATCTCCGCGCGTCCGTCGCCGTCGTAGTCCGCGGCGGGCCCGAAGGAGTTGTCCCCGGTGTTGAGCAGCCACCCGCCGAAGCGGGTGCCGTTGGGCTGCATGGTGGGTGCGGCCATGGTGGTGCCGGCCTGCTCGAGGATGCCGATGCCCCACGGGCTGGTGACGAGGAGCTCCGCGCGTCCGTCGCCGTCGTAGTCCGCGGCGGGCCCGAAGGAGTTGTCCCTGGTGTTGAGCAGCCACCCGCCGAAGCGGGTGCCGTTGGGCTGCATGGTGGGTGCGGCCATGGTGGTGCCGGCCTGCTCGAGGATGCCGATGCCCCACGGGCTGGTGACGAGGACCTCGGCGCGGCCGTCGCCGTCGTAGTCCGCCGGCGGGCCCATGTGGTTGTCGGCGGTGTTGAGCAGCCACCCGCCGAAGCGGGTTCCGTTGGGCGCCATGGTGGGTGCGGCCATGGTGGTGCCGGCCTGCTCGAGGATCCCGATGCCCCACGGGCTGGTGATCAGGACCTCGGCGCGCCCGTCGCCGTCGTAGTCGGCGCTGCGCGACTGGAAGCCGCCGGCCGCCGGGATCAGCTGGCGCAGGTCGGGTCGGTTCCCGATGCGCTGTCCGGCCGGGCGGCTCGGGGCGTCCTGCTGGGGCGCACCCGAGCCGCGCACGAGGCGGCGGGCCCGCTCGGAGGTCAGGTGCCGGTGTCCCCGCGCGCGCAGCACGCCGGCGACGCAGGCCAGGGCCCCTACGACGATGGGTGAGGCGCTGGAGGTGCCGGAGAACTGGTCGGTGTACCAGAGGTCCTGGTTCGCACCGCCCTGCAGGTCGCCGTACCCCGTGGTGGTGACCTCGCGTCCCCAGCCCTGGACGTCCACGCGGGCGCCGAAGTTGGAGAAGTCGAGCCGGGACCGGTCCGGTCCCCAGTCGCGGCCGTGGGTGCTGGGCGGGGGCGCCCCGGCGCCGACCAGGACGGCTCCCGAGGACGGGTTGCGCGGGTTGAACGGGTTCCGCCAGCTCGCGGGGAAGCCGCTCTGGGGGGTGTCGTAGATCGCGTCGTCGAGGTTCTGGAAGCCGTTGCCGGCGGCCTCGACCACCACGATGCCCTTCTGCACGGCGTAGCGGATCGCCGCGAAGTCGTCCGGCCACCACTCGATGGCGATGAAGCCCAGCTGACCCTGCTGCGGGTTCGGCGTACGCGGCCCGGGCCGGTGGATCTCGAGCAGGATGATGTCGCCGGGACGCAGCTTGTCGGCGGCCGCCTTGATCGCCTGGGGCGAGGACTGGTCGACGAAGGAGGACGCGCTGATCACCGCGCCCGGCGCGATCCCGGTGACGCCAAGGGAGTTGGCGTCCCCGCTGATGACGCCGAGGACCGCGGTGCCGTGGTCGGTGCCGCCGCTGCTGGTGCCGGCGACCACGCCGCCCTGGTTCTGCAGTAGGTCCTCGTGGGTGAACCGCCAGGCCCACTCGCAGTCGACGACCTTCACCCCGGTGCCGTCGCCACCGGGCAGGGTGCTCGCGAACAGCGCGTCGACGCCGGCCGGCGTCTGGTTGCGATAGATCTGGTTCGCGACGAAGCTCGCCGTCGTCGGGGGCGCGTCGCCCGCGTCGGGCGCCATGTCGTTGAGGCCGGGTCCGCGTCCGTCCGTCAGCAGGGTCGGCGGCTCGCCCGCCGGCTTGACGTAGGCGCCGTCGACGAGGTCGTGCGCCAGGAGCTGGTCGGCCAGCGACTGCAGCCGGTCCTCGTCGGCCGCGACCCGGTAGAACAGGGCCAGGTCGGGTGCCGGCTCCGGCTCGGCCTGTGCGGCGGCCAGAGCGACGGTCCGAGCCGTCTCCTGCTGAGCGCGGAGGCGGTCCTCGGACAGCCCGAACAACGGGCGCAGGACCGCGCCGTTCGCGCGCAGCAGCTCGTCGAGGGACGCCGTGTCCGCACCCGACACCGACGCGACGCCTCCCGCGCGAGCCCGCAGGCCCGCGTCGGGCCTGGCGACCACCACGAGCTCGGGCCGACCGGCCGAGGAGGTCGCCGGGGGAGCGGGATTCTGGTCAGTGGTCATCGTGCGTCCCTTCGGCAGGGGGCTCGCCCTGCGGTCTGCTGTAGGCGGCCTCGACGTCCTCGCGCCCGTTCAGCAGCGCGACGGCGCGGCCGGCGACGTCCGGCGTGACGAGTGCGACGTGGTACGTCGCGAGGTCGGGATCGGACCCGGCCGGGTCGACCGGCCGGAGCGTGATCCCGAGGTCGGTGGCGAGCGCGAGGAGCGCCCGGTGCGCGCGACCGCCCGGCAGCGCCCCCGGGACGAGCTTCACGACCAGCTCGACCCGGGTGCCGTCGGTGGTCACCGTCGTACGGCGCGCAGGGACATGGCAGCGCACCCCCGGTGGGGACGTGGTGCGGCACCGCCCCAGGACCGGCGGGGCCGCGGCGAGCGAGGTGACCGGGATGGTCGACCGGAGCTCAGACCAGCATCTGCTTGAGGTCCACGCCGCTGAGCTGCTCGTAGGTGCGCAGCCGCATCCGGAAGTAGCCGGCGTCGCCCCAGGAGGTGCCCCAGCTGTTGGCGTAGACGATCACGCTGTTGAACGCGTCGGCGTCGTCGATCTCGACCCCGACCGCCTCGACCTCGTGCCCGCCCGCGAGCCCGCTCCCGGGCCACGACGGATCGGAGTCGATGAAGCCCGCTGCGTCGGGCTGGAAGAACGCGTTGTGCCAGGGCATGCCCTGCAGCACGGGGCCGGCCTGGAGCAACCGGAGGAGGCCGTAAGCGCTACGCGCCCAACGGAACCGACTGATGGTGCCGCGCGACTTGAGCACCTTGCAGATCGCGAGGCCGGAGGACCCGTTGTCGTCGGGTGGGTAGGTGCCGGGGTACCCGTCGACGACCGTGGCGTCGGAGTACAGCTGGACGGCGAACTGCTCCGCCGCGGCCGCATCGGTGACGGACGGCAGCACGGACCTGCCGACCGCGTCGTAGAGCGGCTGGGTGCCCAGCGCTCCGGTCCCGGCGTTGCCGGTGCACGACCCGAGGTTGCCCTGGTCGAGGATCACCAGGGCGCGTTCCCAGTGCTGGTGGTCGAACGGCTTGCCCATCTCGTGGGCGTCGTTCTCGACCATGTGGGCGAGGCTGCGACCGTCGAGCCACTGGTTGCGACCCAGGCGCATGCCCTCGTGCGGTTCTTCGTCGTACTTCTGGTAGACGAACCCGCTGGCGAGCAGACCGCGGAACATCGCGTGCCCCCTATCCGTCCATGGAACCCTTGCGGGCGTTGGTAACGGAATGTGTCCGTGAAAGTACTCTCCGCATCCAGCGCTGACAATCCCCTTTGCCCGGGCAGTGCCGCGGTGCGCTCGCCTCGGCCGTCGGCGTCTGTCACGCTCGCGTTCGCGTATCCGTGCTGGGTTCCGAGCCGAGGGAGGCTGAGGCACGACATGGCCATCGAGCTGACGGTCGAGGACGCCGGGACGACCCGAGCGGTCCGTGTGGGTGATCGGGCGACCGTGCGACTGCCCGAGAACCCGACCACCGGCTACCGCTGGCAGACCGACCACGACGAGACCCGGCTGCGACTCGTCGAGGACCGGTACGACGGCCCGCAGTCCCCGCGTGGAGCCGGCGGCGAGCGGGTCCTGACCTTCGAGGTGCTGCTCGCCGGACCGACGACCCTGCGGCTGGCCAACCGGCGCGCCTGGGGCGACGGCGAACCGGTCGCCGAGTTCGTCGTCGAGCTCGGAGCACAGTCGGCCGACTGAAGGTCGGCGGCCCGGGGTCCGTCGCCGCGACGGCGTCAACGGTCCGTCAGGATCGCGGGCGCGACGTCAGGACGGCGTCAAGACCCGGAGCGCGGGACGACCCGCTCTGGTGACCTGGAGTCATGGCGCACATGTCTCCTGCTCGGGTGGGTTGGGCCGACCTGCGCCGGGTCCCGGACGATCCCCGTCCGCCCGCGCCGCTCGTTGTCGGTGCGGCGCTCGTGGCGGAGCTGGCCTGGGCCGCGCTCGCCCAGGCGATGGGTCTGCCTGAGCTCGTCGCCGTCGTGGTCGTCGTCGCGATCGCTGTCGTCGCCGCCTGGTGGACCACGGTGCCGTCCTCGGTCGTGCTCGCCCTGGTGTCCCTCCTCGTGGCGGACGGCTTCGTGCAGGACCAGATGGGGCAGCTGCAGCTGGAACGGCAACCAGGACGGTCTCCTCCTGCTCGCGCTGCTCGTCGGGTGCGCGGTGTCGGCCGACGTGCGGTCCGAGCTGATCGCGGAGTCACGCCGACGTCGAGCGAGGTCATCGGCCACGACGCCGGAAGCCTGACGCGGGAAGGTCGGGCGGCCGGCGTCAGGGAGGCATCAGGGTGCCGCAGTCACCCATCATGAACTCGTCAGGCCTGTGATCGCCTCCCTCGGGGGCGGTGTCCAATGAACCGGGTGCCCAGAGCGGTACCGGACGAAGGGACTTCCGATGGCCGAGCTCACCGCGACGATCGTCGCGATCTCGATCGCCTGCATCCTGCTCCTCGTGGTGCGCGGGTTGGAGCGGTTGTGAACGCGCTGGGCGTTTTCGCGCTCGTCACCGGCATCGCGCTGCTCGTCTACCTGGTCGTCGCGCTGCTGCGCGCCGAGGAGTTCTGAGCATCGTGAACCCATCACTCGCCGCCGCGCTCGAGGTCCTCGCCCTCGTCGCGGCTCTCGCCGCGGTGCACCGCCCGCTCGGCGACTACGTCGCCCGCTCCCTGCAGTCCCCGAGCCACACCCGGGTCGAGCGCGGCATGTATCGCGCGATCGGCGTGGACCCGGACGCCGACCAGCGCTGGTCCGTCTACCTCCGGGCCGTGGTCGCGTTCTCGCTGGCGTCGATCGTGCTGCTCTACGCGATCCTGCGCCTGCAGTCGTTCCTGCCCTATTCGCTCGGTGCCGACGGGATGCCGTCGCTCCAGGCGCTGAACACGGCGGTCAGCTTCGTGACCAACACGAACTGGCAGTCCTACTCCGGTGAGGTCGCGCTGGGCTACACCGCCCAGATGGCCGGTCTGGCCGTGCAGAACTTCCTCTCCGCCGGCGGTCGGCATCGCGGTGGCGGTCGCCCTCGTCCGCGGGTTCGCGCGCACGGGGACGGACCGGGTGGGCAACTTCTGGGTCGACCTCACCCGCATCACCTTCCGGGTCCTGCTCCCGTTGGCGACGGTGTTCGCCGTGGTCCTGCTGGTCAACGGCGTCGTGCAGAACTTCGACGGCAGCACGACGGTCGCAACGTTGTCCGGCGGCACGCAGAGCATCCCCGGCGGCCCGGTCGCCAGCCAGGAGGCCATCAAGGAGCTCGGGACGAACGGCGGCGGGTTCTTCAACGCCAACTCGGCGCATCCGTTCGAGAACCCCAACGGCTTCACGAACCTCCTCGAGATCTTCCTGCTGCTGGCCATCCCGTTCAGCCTGCCGCGCACGTTCGGTCGCATCGTCGGCGACCTGCGCCAGGGCCGCGCGATCCTTGCCGTGATGGCCGGGATCTGGGCCACGTCGACGGCGCTGCTCATCTGGGCCGAGACCACGGGGTCGGGGGCGGCACCACAGCTGGCCGGCGCCGCGATGGAGGGCAAGGAGGTCAGGTTCGGCATCCCGATGTCCGCGCTGTTCGCCTCGGCCACGACGTCCACCTCGACCGGGGCCGTGAACTCGATGCACGACTCGTTCACGGCCCTCGGCGGTGGGCTGGCGATCGTCAACATGGTGCTGGGCGAGGTCTCACCCGGCGGTACCGGGTCCGGGCTCTACGGCATGCTCATCGCCGCGGTCCTCGCGGTGTTCGTCGCCGGTCTCATGGTCGGTCGGACACCGGAGTATCTCGGCAAGAAGATCGGTGCCCGCGAGATGAAGCTCGTCTCCCTCTACATCCTGACGACGCCCGCGCTCGCTCTCGTCGGGCTCGGCGTCGCCATGGCGACCGACACGGGACGCTCGTCGATCCTGAACCCGGGAGCGCACGGCCTGTCCGAGGTCTTCTACGCGTTCGCCTCGGCGGCCAACAACAACGGGTCGGCCTTCGCCGGACTCAACGCCAACACCGACTTCTACAACGTCGCACTCGCGGTGACCATGGCCCTGGGCCGGCTGCTGCCGATCTGCTTCGTCCTCGCGCTGGCCGGGTCGCTGGCCCAGCAGGGACGCGCCCCGGTCAACGCCGGCACGCTGCCGACCCACCGCGCGCAGTTCGTCCTGCTGGTCGTCGGCGTCATCGTGATCGTCGCCGGCCTGACCTTCGTCCCGGCTCTCGCACTCGGACCTCTCGCGGAGGGACTCTCATGACCGCCACGACCCCCACGGCACCCGTCACGGAGGGGCACCGGATCGGGTCGGGTTCGTTCGACGTGCGGGCGCTCGTCACGTCCCTGCCTGCCGCGCTGCGCAAGCTCGACCCACGGCTCATGTGGCGCGCGCCGGTGATGTTCGTCGTCCTCGTCGGCGCCGTGCTCACCACGCTGTCCGCCCTCCTCGAGCCGAGCGTCTTCGTCTGGTCGATCACCGTCTGGCTGTGGCTCACCGTGGTGTTCGCCAACCTGGCCGAGGCGGTCGCCGAGGGCCGCGGCCGAGCGCAGGCGGCGACGTTGCGGGCGACCCGCCGCGACACCATGGCTCGCCGGCTCACCGGCGGGCACGAGGAGCTGGTCTCCGCGACGGCCCTGCGCCTCGGCGACCTCGTCGTGTGCGAGGCCGGTGACGTGATCCCGGGTGACGGCGACGTCATCGAGGGCGTCGCCAGCGTCGACGAGTCGGCCATCACCGGCGAGTCCGCCCCGGTCATCCGCGAGAGCGGCGGGGACCGCAGCGCCGTCACCGGCGGCACGAAGGTCCTCTCCGACCGCATCGTCGTGCGGATCACCGCCGAACCCGGCAAGACGTTCATCGACCGCATGATCGCCCTCGTCGAGGGCGCCAGCCGGCAGAAGACACCGAACGAGATCGCCCTCAACATCCTGCTCGCCTCGCTGACGATCATCTTCCTGCTCGTCATCCTCGTGCTGCCGCCGCTGGCGTCGTACTCCGGCGCACCCCAGTCCGTGGTCGTGCTCGTCGCGCTGCTCGTCTGCCTCATCCCGACCACGATCGGCGCGCTGCTCTCGGCCATCGGCATCGCCGGCATGGACCGCCTCGTCCAGCGCAACGTGCTGGCGATGTCCGGGCGCGCCGTCGAGGCCGCCGGCGACGTCTCGACGCTGCTGCTGGACAAGACCGGCACGATCACGCTCGGCAACCGACAGGCCGTCGAGCTGCTGCCCGCGCCCGGCGTGTCCGAGGACCAGCTCGCCGAGGCGGCGCAGCTGTCCAGCCTGGCCGACGAGACGCCGGAGGGGCGCTCGATCGTCGTGCTGTGCAAGGAGCGCTACGGCCTGCGCGCGCGGGAGCAGGGCGCGCTCGACCACGCCGTCTGGGTGCCGTTCACCGCGCAGACCCGGATGAGCGGCGTCGACGTCGACGGTCGCTCGGTGCGCAAGGGTGCGGCGGGCGCCGTCCTCGGGTACGTCGCCGGACTCGGCGGTCAGACACCGCCCGAGGTGTCGTCCCTCGTCGACGCCATCGCCGGGCGGCGGAGGCACGCCGCTGCTCGTCTCGGAAGGCGAGCGCGTGCTGGGCGTCGTCCACCTCAAGGACGTCGTCAAGGACGGCATCCGCGAGCGCTTCGACGAGCTGCGCCGGATGGGCATCCGCACGGTGATGATCACCGGCGACAACCCGATGACCGCCAAGGCGATCGCCGAGGAGGCGGGTGTCGACGACTTCCTCGCGGAGGCCACGCCGGAGGACAAGATGGCGCTCATCCGCCGGGAGCAGGAAGGCGGCCGGCTCGTCGCGATGACCGGTGACGGCACCAACGACGCGCCGGCCCTCGCCCAGGCCGACGTCGGGGTCGCGATGAACACCGGCACCTCGGCGGCGAAGGAGGCCGGCAACATGGTCGACCTCGACTCCAACCCGACCAAGCTCATCGACATCGTCGAGATCGGCAAGCAGCTGCTCATCACGCGCGGCGCGCTGACCACCTTCTCGGTCGCCAACGACATCGCGAAGTACTTCGCGATCATCCCGGCGATGTTCGTCGCGGCGTACCCCGGCCTGGACCGGCTCAACGTCATGCACCTGGCCAGCCCGAGCTCGGCCATCCTGTCGGCGGTCATCTTCAACGCCCTGGTCATCGTCGCGCTGATCCCGCTCGCCCTGCGCGGCGTGCGCTACCGGCCGGCCAGCGCCTCCCAGCTGCTCTCGCGCAACCTGTGGATCTACGGACTCGGCGGCATCGTCGTCCCGTTCGTCGGCATCAAGCTGCTCGACCTCCTCGTCTCCCACATCCCCGGGATCGGCTGATCATGACCGTCACGCTGCGCCAGGCCTGGGTCGCCCTCAGGCTCCTCCTCGTCATGACCCTCGTCCTCGGTGTCGTCTACCCGCTGGTCGTCTGGGGCGTCGGCCGGCTCGTGCCCGGACGCGCCGACGGTTCGTTCGTCGCCGACTCCGACGGGCCGCGTCGTCGGCTCGTCGCTGATCGGTCAGTCGTTCACCGGGTCCCAGTGGTTCTGGCCGCGACCGTCCGCCGCGGGGGAGGGCTACGACGCGCTGGCGAGCGGCGGGTCCAACCTGGCCGCCGACAACCCGACGCTCGTCGACGCGATCGCCCAGCGCAAGGCGGCCCTGGCGCTCGCCGACGGCGTGCGCGCGGACGCCATCCCCGCCGACGCCGTGACCGCGAGCGGCAGCGGACTCGACCCGGACATCAGCCCGGAGTACGCCCACCAGCAGGCGGCTCGCGTCGCACGGGCCCGAGGTCTCACCGTGAGCGCCGTCGATGCCCTCGTGGACGAGCACGTCACCGGCCGTATCGTCGGCTTCCTGGGCGAGCCGCGGGTCAACGTGCTCGAGCTCAACCTCGCACTGGAGCGGATGAGGTGATCGTGAGTCCCGACGTCGAGCCCGCAGCTCAGGCCTCCGGTCCCGGGGTGCCGAGCCGTGGCCGGCTGCGGGTCTACCTCGGTGCGGCGCCCGGGGTGGGGAAGACGTACTCGATGCTCGGTGAGGCGCACCGCCGGCTCGGCCGGGGCACCGACGTCGTCGTGGGCTTCGTCGAGAGCCACGGCCGACCCCAGACCGAGGCGATGGTCTCCGGCCTCGAGGTCGTGCCCCGGCGCACGGTGGAGCACCGCGGCGCTCGCTTCGAGGAGATGGACCTCGACGCCGTGCTGGCGCGCCGGCCCGAGGTGGCGCTCGTCGACGAGCTCGCGCACACCAACATCCCCGGATCCCGGCACACCAAGCGATGGCAGGACATCCACGACCTGCTCGCCGCAGGCATCGACGTCATCTCGACCGTCAACATCCAGCACCTCGAGTCGCTCAACGACGTCGTCGAGGCGATCACCGGGATCAAGCAGCGCGAGACCGTGCCCGACGCGGTCGTGCGCGCCGCCGACCAGCTCGAGCTGGTGGACATGAGTCCCGAGGCGCTCCGACGACGCCTGGCGCACGGCAACGTGTACTCGCCCGAGAAGGTGGACGCCGCCCTCGGGAACTACTTCCGCCTCGGCAACCTCACCGCGCTGCGCGAGCTGGCCCTGCTCTGGCTGGCCGATCGGGTGGAGGAGGGCCTGGAGCGCTACCGCGAGCAGCACGGGATCCAGGGCACCTGGGCGGCGCGGCCCAGGATCGTGGTGGCCCTCACCGGAGGAGAGGCGGACGAGACCCTGCTCCGTCGCGGTGCCCTGATCGCCGGGCGCTCGGCGGGCCGTGACCTCACCGCGGTCCATGTCGTGCGCGGGGACGGGACCCTCGGCGCCAGACCCGACTCGCTCGCGCGCCTGCGCCGGCTCACCGAGGACCTCGGGGGCTCGTTCCACACCGTGGTCGGCGAGGACGTCGCGCGGGCGGTGCTCGACTTCGCCCGGTCCGTGAACGGGACGCAGGTCGTCGTCGGCACCTCTCGGCGCGGGAGGGTCAGCACGGCGCTGCGGCCGAGCACGGCCGACGCCATCGTCCGCGACTCCGGCGACATCGACGTCCACGTCGTGACCCATCCCGCCGATGCGACGGGACGCTCGGCGCGCCACCTCCGCGTCCGGCGGACGGCGCCTGTCCTGGTCCTGGGCCGTCGTGGTCACCATCCCCGTCGTGGTGACCGTGGTGCTCCTCCCGTTGCGGAACCACCTGAGCCTGAGCACGATCCTGCTCGCGTACCTCCTCGGGGTCGTCGTGTCCTCGCTCGTCGGTGGTCTCCTTCCGGCGATCGTGACCGCGCTCGAGGCCAGCCTGCTCGCCAACTTCTTCTTCGTGCCGCCCGTGGGCACCTTCACGATCTCGCAGCCGGAGAACGCCTTCGCCATCGCGGTCTTCGTGCTCGTGGCAGCCGTCGTCGCCACCATCGTCGATCGCAGCGCGTCCCGCGCCGCCGAGGCGGCTCGGCGCGGGGCCGAGGCGAACGTGCTGGCGTCGATGTCGGCCGGAGTGCTCCGGCGTCAGGACGGCGTACGCGCACTGCTCGACGAGGCGCGCGAGACCTTCGGGATGCGCAGCGCAGCGCTGTTCGAGAGCGTCGACGGGGGCGCCACCAGCTCGGTCGTCGAGGTGTCGGGGGAGCGACCGCCGTCGTCGCCGGATCGCGCCGACGTCAGCGTGGACGCCGGTCACGGACTCGTCCTCGCCCTGTCCGGTGAACCCCTCGCGGCCTCCGACCTGCGCATCCTCGACGCGTTCGCCGCCCAGGCGGCCGCCGTCCTCGAGCGCAACCGGCTGGCGGCCAGGGCGGCCGACGTGGCACGGCTGCGCGAGTCGGACGCCGCTACGCACCGCCCTGCTCGCCGCCGTGTCGCACGACCTGCGCACGCCACTGGCCGGGATCAAGGCGACCATCACCACGCTGCAGGACCCGGACCTGTCCGTCGCCGAGCCCGACCGTCAGGCACTGCTCGCCGATGCCGCGGCCTCGGTCGACCGGCTCGACGCCCTCGTCTCCAACCTGCTCGACCTGAGCCGCATCCAGACCGGGGCCATCCGGCCGCGGCTCGAGCCCACCTCGCTCGACGAGGTGCTCCAGCGGGCCCTGCAGGGCGTCGACGCCACGAGCGTCGTGGACGAGACCGACGACGGGGTCCCGCTCATCCTGACCGACGCGGTGCTGCTCGAGCGTGCCGTCGCGAACCTCATCGAGAACGCCGTGCGCCACTCTCCGATCGGACGTCCGGTACGGCTGTGCGCCGCGGTCATTCCCGAGGGCGCCCTTCAGCTGCGCATCATCGACCGGGGCTCCGGCGTACCCGGTCGGTGATCGCGAGCGCATGTTCCAACCGTTCCAACGTCTCGGCGACGTACCGGCCGGCTCCGGGGTCGGCCTCGGGCTCGCCGTGGCGCGGGGCCTGGCGGAGGCGGTCGGGGCGACGCTCGAGGCGGAGGACACACCCGGGGGAGGCCTCACGATGGTGGTGACCGTCCCGCTCGCGGATCCGGCTGTCGTCGAGATCGTCCCAGCGGGAGGAGACGTGACCCGCCTCCTCGTCGTCGACGACGACGCCGCACTCGCTCGCGCCCTGAGCATCAACCTGCGGGCCCGCGGCTACGAGATTGCCGTCGCGTCCTCGGGCCGGGAGGCGCTGGACTCGCTGGCGCGGTTCCATCCCGACGTCGTCGTGCTCGACCTCGGGCTTCCCGATCTGGACGGCATCGAGGTGCTGCACGGCATCCGCGGCTGGAACGACGTCCCGGTCGTCGTGCTGTCGGCGCGCGCCACCAGTGACGAGAAGGTCGACGCCCTCGACGCCGGTGCGGACGACTACGTGACGAAGCCGTTCGAGATGAACGAGCTGCTGGCGCGCCTGCGCGCCGCGGCGCGGCGCGGCGCTCGTGGTGGCGGCGATGCTCCTGCCACGGTCGAGACCGCTTCGTTCACAGTGGATTTCGGGACCGGGGTCGTGACTCGAGCCGGGGAGCAGGTGCGGCTGACGCCGACGGAGTACCACCTGCTGGAGGTGCTCGCCCGCCATGCCGGCCGGCTGGTCTCCCAGCAGCAGCTGCTGCGCGAGGTGTGGGGTCCGGGGTACGAGAAGGAGACGCACTACCTGCGCGTCTACCTGGCGCAGCTGCGTCGCAAGCTCGAGACCGACCCCTCCGCACCGCGGCACCTCATCACCGAGCCGGGCCTCGGATACCGCCTCGACCCGTGAGCACACGCGTCCGCTGAGGTCTCGATCCCGGTGCCACGGTGAGCCTTGCCTTCGTCCGGAAATCCTTGGAGCAGAGGATAATCGCTACGCGCCGACGCGCATTACGTCCGGCACCGTCCTATGGTCCAAGTACAGGCGCTCGTCGCGTCTGCGGTGCGGGACAGCGATCCGTGTACTTGCTCTGGTCGCCACTGGAGTACACGGGGAGTCAATGGCGAAACCGACGCATCACGGGAGGTCGCCGGGCCCTCGCGAGGGCCGACGAGGGAGGCATCATGAAGACCCGAACGCGTGGAGGCGTGATCCTGGCCGCTGCGACTGCCGCGATCCTGGTGCTATCCGCATCTGCCACGGCGGCCGGCCCCGGTGGGGGCGGCGGCGGCGGCGGAGGCGGCGGAGGCGGAGGCGGAGGAGGAGGCGGCGGCGGAGACACGACGGGGTCGGTGTACTCCGACCTCGTGATCGCCCTTCGCGCCGAGAACGGGACGCCGATCCTCAAGAAGTACGTCGTGCCGGAGACGGCCGAGACGGCCGCGTCCACCGAGTACTGCGTGCAGCCGGTGTCCTACGAGGCGATTCCCGGCGTGACGTCGACGACGAACCCGGTCGACGGGCGGACCGTGTGGGTCGTCCCGCTGCAGGGCGCATGGATCGCCGACCCGCTGCCGGTGGAGTTCACCGGAGCCTGCGACCCGCAGCCGCAGTACGCCATGTTCATCGCCGAAGTGGAGCTGGAGCGGCTGAACCTGGCCCGAACCGCGGACGAGGTCATCGCCACCAAGCTCGCCGACGTGACCACCAAGTTCCAGCTCGCGACCGACATCACGCTCGAGTCGACCGGGCGGATCAGCAACGACGGCAAGGCCATCGACGCCTCGCCCGAGAATGCCGCGATCTACCAGTCGTTGATGACGTCCGGGACCATCCCCGGGCTCCCGAACAGTGCGACCACCACGACCGGCCCGCCGGCCGCGATCGGACCGGCGCCCGCCGATGCCGAGTCGAACAGCCGGTTCGACGCCTGGGAACTGGCGGCGATGAACATCGGTGCCGCGGCGAGCAAGAGCACGCCGCTCACCCTTGACGCCGTCGAGTACTACAACCGGATCGTCGGGTTCCCGCCGCCCGCCGACCCAGCCGCGACACCGCCGGTGCCGGAGTACACGTCCCCCTGGGGCGTCAACTTCGTCCAGTCCGCCGATCCCGGACAACCCGACGACGCGAGCTGGCCGGGAGCGAGCGGTTCGTGAACTACAGCGGCTTCAGCTACAACCGCTCGCAGACCTTCAAGGGCAGCGTCACCTGGCTCGACGTGGCGACGCTCACCTGGAAGGTCAGCAAGATCACCGATGTCGTGCCGTTCACCACGTTGGGCACGCCCGATGCGAGTGGAACCCTGCATGGCATCACCGCGTTCGCGCAGCTGGCCGATGACGTCCGGGCGATGTGCAACTTCGTCCCGGACAACACCTTCATCCCCGGCTTCTACATGGACGTCCCGGGTGTCGACACCACCGTGGCGCAGCTCAAGGCGATCCATGACCCGGCGGTCGACCTCGGCACGCTGCCGGCGAACGTCTTCCAGACGCTCCCGTTCCAGATGACGGCGTCGCTGCTCAACCCCTGGGGCGGCGACCTCATCGACACGGCCCAGCTGCGTATCACCGTCGACGCCACCGACGCCTTCCTGGCGGGCGACCTGACGGCGACATCTGTCGCTGACGGTCAGTCCGTGCCGTTCGTCGTCGACGCTGACGGCAACCTGGTCGGCACGTGGGGTCCCGATAGCGGATTCCCCGTGACGCCGGGCTACAACGTCTCCACGACGTTCGACGCCACCGTCGCCGACGGCGCACCCCTCGGGGCGTACACCATCACGCTCGAGCTGATCGACGTCGACGACCCCGCGACGGTGCTGGCCTCTGAATCCGGCACGATCACCGTGAACGACAACGTCGCGACGGTCCTGTGGGGTGACGGGCTGCCCAAGCTCAACACCCAGGGCGTGACGATGGCGATCCCGCTGACCGTGTACTCGCCGACGGTTGGCGACCGGTCAGCTGGCGCTGACCGTGACCGGCCCAGGGGACGACCCCGGCACGGACGGCGACCGAAGCCACCAAGGCCGGCGACGTGAAGATCTACGCCAGCAACGGGACCGACATGGTCGCAATGCCGCTGACCCTGAACGCGGCCGGTCAGCTCGTGGGCACGTGGGACGCGACGCTCACTCCCGGCTACACCCCGGTGACGTGGTACGCCACGGTCGCCGTGGGCGCGCTGGTGGGCAACTACGCCTTCGCACGTCAGCCTGGTGGGCGGGAACACGCTCACGCCGCTCGTCGTGTCCGTCTCCGCTCCTGAGTCCCACGGCGAGCAGCCGCCGGACGCCGGTGAGGACACCACGGCACCGGTCGTGACGATCACCCCGGTCGACACCCTCGGCGCGACTGCGTCGTTCACGATTACCGCGGTCGATGCATCTACCGTCACGTTCGAGTGCATGCTGACCACGAACACTGTGGCCGGTTCTTGGGAGAGCTGCACGTCTCCCACGACCTTCACCGATCTGGCGGCGGGGGACTACGTCTTCTCCGTCCGTGGGACGGACAAGGGGGGTCTCGTCTCGGACGTCGTCACCAAGAGCTGGACCGTCGACCTCACTCCTCCGATCGTCACGGTCGAGCCGGTCGACACACTCGGGACCACGGCCTCGTTCACCCTTGTGGCCGTGGATGAGTCTGACGTGACGCTGGAGTGCCTGCTAACCACGAACGGAACAGCGGGTCAGTGGGAGAGCTGCACGTCTCCCAAGACCTACTCCGGCCTGCAGCCGGGGACGTACGGCTTCTCCGCCCGTGCGACGGACACGGCGGACAACGTCTCCGACCTCGTCACCCGCGAGTGGGTGGTCGCCGCCACGACGACGACACCGACGACGACACCGACGCCGACACCGACGCCGACGCCGACGTCCACGACGCCCGTGACAACCGTCGTGACTCCGCCGCTCGTGGTGGTGGCGCCGTTGCTGCTGAAGAACGACTTCAACGGTGACGGTCACGCCGACGTCCTCGCGCGGGACGCGCAGGGCGGCCTGTGGCTGTACCCGGGCAACGGGACCGGCGGTTGGCTGGCGAAGGTCAAGGTCGGTACCGGGTGGAGCAGCATGACCGCGCTCGTCGCGCCCGGTGACTTCAACGGCGACCGGCACGCCGACCTGCTCGCGCGGGACGCCCAGGGCAACCTGTGGCTGTACCCGGGCAACGGCAAGGGCGGGTGGCTGGCCAAGGTCAAGGTCGGTACCGGCTGGGGTTCGATGACCGCGCTCGTCGGCATCGGTGCCTTCAACCGCGACCTGAACCCCGACCTGCTCGCGCGGGACGCCCAGGGCAACCTGTGGCTGTACCCGGGCAACGGGACCGGCCGCTGGCTGCCGAAGGTCAAGGTCGGCTCCGGCTGGGGCGGCATGACCGCCCTGGTGGGCGTCGGTGACTTCAACGGCGACCGGCACCCTGACCTGTTCGCGCGGGACGCCCAGGGCAACCTGTGGCTGTACTCGGGCAACGGGACCGGCAGCTGGCTGGCCAAGGCCAAGGTCAGCACCGGTTGGAACGGCATGACCGCGCTCGTGGGTCCTGGCGACTTCTCCGGTGACGGACGCGTCGACCTGATCGCACGAGACAGTGTGGGCCGGCTGCAGCTGCACCGCGGGAACGGGGTTGCGGGCTGGATCCTGCCCTCAAGGCAGATCGGGATCGGCTGGAACGGGATGACGGCGATCGTGTCGTGAGCCGAACTGCACGGAGGCTGAACGGTGCGACCTGCACCGCTTGACCCAGCGAGAAGGTGGGGCCGCACTCGGAGAGTGCGGCCCCGCTACGCGTCATCGGGTGGTTCCGCCGCGCTCACCGGCCCGTTGCCGGCGTCATCGCCCCGCTCGGGTCACGGCCCGGTGGGGAGGACGTAGTCGAACCAGCCGGCGCGCGGGACGAAGCCGAGTCGTCGGTTCGCCGCCAGGATCGGCTCGTTGCCGTCCATGTTGTGCGTCACCACGGTCCGGTAGCCCTGGTCGCGCAGCCGCCGCGCCTGCTCGGCCTTGAGCGCCGTCGCGACGCCGCGGCCCCGTACGTCGGGGTGGACGCCGGTGAACATCGTCGTGGCGGCGGGTGGATCCTCGTCGCGATCCCGCACGCACGTCAGGCCGACCAGCCGGTCGCCGAGGCGCGCGACGAGCACGTGGCCCGGAGTGGCCACGGACCTGAACACCTCGAAGGTGACCTCGGCAGAGTCGTCGCCGGCATCAGGCGTCTCGGCGAAGCGATCGCGCGCGAAGGGGTACACGGCCCGCAGGCTCTCCTCCCCGACCACCTCGTGGAACGTGACGCCGGCGGCGACCGCACGACCGGTGTGCCGCCGGACGCGCTCGTCGTCGAACGCGGACAGGTCGAGGGACTGCTCCACGTGGTGGCCGTCCAGACGCGCGCCCCAGTGCTCGGCCACGTCCCGCCCGTCCAGGTCGGCCTCCGGTACCGAGACGAGCGCGGTGCGGAAGCCGTTCTCGCGCGCCATGAGCTGGATCGTGGAGCGCAGCCGGGTCCCGATGCCGCACCGGCGCGCCTCGGGCGCGACCCACAGCAGCGCACGCGCCTGCTCGGGTCCCCTCGTCGGCTCGCAGTCGAGCGCCGCGTGCGCGACCGGCCGGCCGTCGTCGAAGCACCAGGTGTACGCCGGATGATCGGACTGCAGGGCCTCGTGGAAGTTCCAGAAGCTCGCGCTGCCCAACCAGGACGGGTCCTCGCGATGGACGGCGTCGAGATCGTCGTCGCGAGAACAGACGCGCACGGTCACGGGACCCCCTCCCTCCCGCGGCCCGTCGCTCGTCGGGTCAGGGCAGCATGGGCCAGTGTCGCCCGCGCCCGTCGACCGCGGGAGCGGTTCGACGCAGAAGTGGGGCGGGAGCCGTCGGCGTAGCCTGGACGCTCGGCCGCGCCCATCCACCGGGCGCCGCAGGGACTCCGGGCCAGAGGAGGCCGCGTGAAGTACCTCGACGGCATCGACACCGGCAAGCCCGTGTCACGCATCGGGCTGGGTACGTGGCAGTTCGGCTCCCGGGAGTGGGGCTACGGCGACGACTACGCGCACGGGACGGCGCCGACATCGTGCGTCGCGCCGTCGAGCTGGGCGTGACCCTGTTCGACACCGCCGAGGCGTACGGGTTCGGCCGCAGCGAGCGGATCCTCGGCGAGGCGCTCGGGGCGACCGCGAGCGGGTCGTCGTGGCCAGCAAGATCTTCCCACTGCCCCATTCCCGCCGGTGATCCGTCGCAGTGCGCAGGCCAGCGCCCGTCGCCGTCCAGCTGCGCCGTATCCCGCTCTACCAGGTGCATCAGCCCAACCCGGTCGTCCGCGACGGCATGATCATGCCGGGGATGCGCGAGCCTGCTCGACGACGACCGGATCGGTGCGGTCGGCGTGACAACTACTCGCTGGCGCGCTGGCGCACGCCGAGCCGCGCTGGGCCGGCCGGTGCTCAGTCCAACCAGGTGCAATTCAGCCTCGCGCACACGGCCCGCTCGACGACCTCGTCCCGTACGCCGAGCGGGAGGGCCGCGTCGTGATCGCCTACAGCCCGCTGGCGCAGGGCCTGCTCGTCCGCCCGCTACGACGCCGCGCACCCGCCCAGCGGCGGCATACGCCGGATGAACCCGCTGTTCCTCGACGGAGAACCTGCACGCGTGCGACGAACCTTCTGGACGCCGTGCGCGACGTCGCCGCGACGCACGACGTCACCCCGGCGCAGGTGGCGCTGGCCTGGCTGGTCCAGCCACCCGAACGTGGTCGTCATCCCCGGCGCGTCGAGCGTCGCGCAGGTGGAGGCCAACGCCGCGGCGGCCGACCTCGCACTGAGCGACGACGAGGTCGGCGAGCTCACCGCGCAGGCGCGTGCGTTCCGACCGGTCACCGGCCTCTCGGCCGGCTGGGGCCTCGCCCGGGCGCGGCTCGGTCGCTAGGGGTCGCCTGCCACCGCGTGACGGCGACCGCTACGGCGCGGCCATCTCCTCGGCGTGCTCCCGCGGGTTCGGCGCCGATGCCGGGTCGTCGAGCCCGGGCTGCGCTGCCGTCGTGAAGGGCGCGAAGTGACGGAGCAGCACCTCGGCGTGCTCGTCCGTGCAGCGCATCCCCTTGCGGAACGGCGCGAGCGGGTCGTCGAGGAACGTCGGCTCGATCGCGAGCACCTCGGCCATCTCCTCGCGCGCCTGGTCGAGGTGGCCGAGCCCGGCCAGCGCCAGCGCGCGGTAGAGCGCGCCCCACACCTGGTCCGGGGCGTGCACCAGGCTCGCCTCGGCGAGCGCCTCCGCGTCGTCGTCGGCCAGGATCCGACCGAGTGCCGGCGCGGCGTGCGCGTGCCCCGGATGGCGCGGGTTGAGCCGGAATCCCTCGCGCATCAAGCGGATGCCCCGGTCCCAGTCCCCGGACAGGGAGATGAGCAGGCCCGCCGTCATCAGGTTGGTCGGGTGGAACGGCGTGATGGCGACCGCCTCCTCCGCGTGCCGGGCCGCGACGTCCCACTGCCGGCGGATGCGGGCCGTCGTCCCGAGGACCAGGTGGGCGTGGGGGTTGCGGGCGTCGAGGGCCAGGCACTCGCGGGCCAGCTCCACCGCGGTGTCGAGGTCACTCTCCGGGTCCGCGCTCGTGCCCTCGTGGACGGCGGTGTTGTGGATCGAGGCGCGCATGGCCAGCAGCGCCGGGGACCGGTCGCCCGCGAGGGCCCGGTCCAGCGCCGCCGCCACGGTGGCGATCGATTCCCTGGCGCCGGACTCGAGGTGCGCGTAGTACGCCAGCCGGGCGGCCCTCGTGGCGGAGCCGGACGGCGGCCCGGCCATCGACAGCTCGTGCCGGAGCACGACGCCCGTGTAGTCCCCGAGCTCGCCGGCGATCGCGGCGGCCCAGCGGTCCTCCACGTCGAACCCGGTGAACGACTCCTCGTCCTGCGTGTCGGCGATGGACCAGACGACCTCGCCCGTCGTCGCGTCGGTCAGGCGCGCGCTGAGGCGTACGGCGCCGTCCCGTGCGACGACGGCGCCCTGGAGGACGTAGCGGACGTGCAGGTCACGGCCGATGCGACGCGGGTCCGAGGATGTTGCCGACGTCGGGCCGATCACGCGCAGCTCGGGGAAGCCGGCGAGGCGGTGCACCAGGGCCTCACTGATGAGGGTGCCGATGAGCGCCGCCTCCGGCTGTCCGGCGTCGTCCAGGCGCAGCACCACGATCCCCGGCTCGCTGTCGGTCGGGATCTCCGGGATGCCGTCGTCGCACCGCTCGAACGAGGGCACGTAGGTCCCGGCCGGCAGCAGGATGCGGACCTGGTCGTGGACCCCCTCGTTCTCGTAGTAGCGGCGGAGTGCGCCGCGCACCCGGGTGGCCTGGACGCGGACCGAGGAGTCGACCCGACCGTCGAAGAGGTCCGACCTGCCGAGCGCGCGGCGACCGACGGTGCGCTCGCTGAGCCGATGCCCGCGACCCGCGAGCGTCTCGGTGACGACGTAGGCGAGGAAGTCGCGCGACCGCCGTGAGGACGCGAAGGACTCGCTCTCGAGCAGGCGCGTGAGCGCTGCGGTGACGTCGGCGGCGCCGTACTCGGCGGCGTCGAGCGTGGCCGGGATCCATCCCGGGCCGCTGGAGTCAGCCGCCATTCCGTCCGCCCCGTCTCACGACTCCGCCACGTCCGCCCGCGTAACGGTTACACGGCGAGGCTAAGTCGGCTGGCGCTGGTACGCACGTCGGCTAGCGTCCGAGGGGCGCCACGACAAGGGGTTTCGATGACCGATCACACGGTTCCCGCGGAAGCGGGCGCGCCATCGACGACGCCGGACCCGGTGCCGCGCCGGGAGCGGCTGCAGGTGACGTTCGTCCCGGGGAACGTCTGGCGGGTCGGGCTGGTCCTGCTGGCGGTCATCGCGTTCGGCCTGGTCGTGCGGTTCGTGATCGACGACGGCGGCAGCGTCATCTTCACCGTGCTGATGTCGTGGTTCGCGGCGATCGCGATGGCCCCGGTAGTCGACCGCCTCTCCCGGCGGATGCGTCGCGGCGTCGCCACCATGCTCGTCGATGCTCGCGTTCGTGCTGTTCGTCGCCGTCTTCATCGTCGCGTTCGGGGCGCTGCTGGTCGACCAGCTCAGCCAGCTGATCGCGCGGGTGCCCGACCTGGTCGACTCGGCCATCGCCTGGGTCAACGAGCGGTTCTCGATGTCGCTGACGCTCCAGGACATCCTGTCCTCCGTCGGCGCGGGCGGCCTCGACTTCGGGTCCATCGCGTCGAAGGTGGGAGTCAACCTGCTCGGCCTGCTCGGGTCGGTGGTCGGCAGTGTGTTCTCGCTGTTCACCTTCGGGCTGTTCACCTTCTACTTCTCCGCGCAGATGCCGCAGCTGCAGCGGTGGGTCGCGGGGCTGTTCCCGGCCCGGACCCAGGGCGTGGTCCTCAACGTGTGGACCATCACGGCGCAGAAGACCGGCGGATACGTCGGTGCCCGCGTGCTGCTCGGCGCGATCAACGCCTTCACCAGCGGCATCGTCTTCTTCGCCATCGGCCTGCCCTACTGGCTGCCGCTCGCGCTGTGGACCGGTGTGGTCGCGCAGTTCGTGCCCACCATCGGCACCTACATCGCGATCGTCCTGCCCGTTCTCGTGGGCCTGCTCAGCCCGAACCCGTGGACCGGCGTCATCGCCCTGGGCTGGGCCCTGCTCTACCAGCAGGTCGAGAACCTCACGATCGAGCCGAGGATCAGCGCGAAGGCCGTCGACGTCAACCCGGCCGTGTCCTTCGGCGCCGTGCTGCTCGGGGCCGCGCTGTTCGGCGTGGCCGGCGCGTTCCTCGCCGTACCCGTCGTCGCGATGATGCTGGCGCTGCTGGACATCTACGGCAAACGCTACGAGCTCGCCTCGGAGCTTCCCGCAGCGGGCGAGCCGGTCGACGTGGAGACCGGCTCGGCGGCATCCGCGGCGGACGGCGCATGACGACGCCACCACCGGCGCCGCACGTCATGGACGACCTCGCGCTGCTCCGCGCGTTCGAGCCGGTGCTGCGGCTCACCCAGGGCGAGTACTTCCGACCGGTGGGGGTGGAGGCCTACGTACGCCACAGCACCCTGTGGGAGGACGGGCCGGACGGCGCGCCGCGCGTGGTGGCGGAGGCCGGCACCCTTGACCTCGCCGCTCTCGCCGCCCTCGGTTCCGCGATCGACGGTCCCGGACAGTCGTTGAGCGCCATCAGCACGCCGAGGCCGCGGTGGACCCGGCTCCGCGGTCGCCGGACACGCCGTCCCGCTTTCCGGGGCGGCGCGCGGCTCGCGCAGGTCGGGCTGCTCGGCCGGGGCATCGACACGCTGAACCGGTTCTCGCTCCTGCTGCGTGGGGCCGTGCCCGGCGGCAGTGCGGCCCTGTCGCTCACCGCGCAGGACGAGCACCTGGACCCGGACCGTCCGGTGTACCACGCCCGCGTGACGCGCGACCGCGGCTACCTCGTGTGCCAGTACTGGTACTTCTACAGCTTCAACAACTGGCGCTCGGCCTTCTCCGGCGTCAACGAGCACGAGGCGGACTGGGAGCAGGTGTCCGTCTACCTCGACGGCACCGGGGTGCTCGACGACGACGGTCTCCCGCCGGCGCGGTGGGTCGTGTTCTCCGCCCACGACGAGACCGGCGACGACCTGCGCCGTCGTTGGGACGACCCCGACCTCGCTCTCGTCGACGGGCGCCACCCGGTCGTGTTCGTCGGCGCGGGGTCGCACTCGGGAGCCTTCCTGCCCGGCGACTACCTCATCACCGTGGCGCCGCCGAACCTCGGCGGAGTCGTCCCGGCGGTGCGCCGCGCGGCGAAGCTGCTCACGCCGTGGGCCCGCGCCGCGCAGGGGTCCGGGCTCGGTATCCCCTACGTCGACTACGCGCGCGGTGACGGTCCTGGGATCGGCCCCGGCGAGGAGCTGGGCTGGACCCCGGTCGTCATCGACGAGGACACCCCGTGGGTGCGCGACTACCGGGGCCTGTGGGGGCACGACACGCGAGACCGGCTCGGCGGCGAGCGGGGTCCGGCCGGGCCGCGCTACGAGCGCGACGGGACGGTGCGGCCCTGCTGGGCCGACCCGGTCGGGTGGGCCGGGCTGGCCAAGGTCGCGCCCAACCCGGTGGAGGAGCAGGCGCTGGTCGCGCGGCGGATCGACGAGCTCGACGCGGAGCTCGCCCGGCTCGAGGTGGACACCGCGGCCTCGGGCGAGTCCGTGGCCGTCCGGGCCGCGGGCCTCGCGCCGGGGTCGCCGGCCGTCCGGGCCCTGGACGGCGCCGAGCGGGACCTGGTCGCGGCCCGGATGACGGCGGTGCGGCTCGCCGACGAGCGCGATCGGCTCCGGTGCACGGTGCGCGACGGGATACCGGTGGCCGACCCGCACGCCCATCTGCGCCAGCGGCGTACCCCGATCGAGAGGAGCGAACGGGGCCGGTCCCGCTTCCTCAGCGGCTGGGCCGTCGTGAGCACGCCCCTGGTCCTCTGGCTGGTGTCCGTCCTGCTGCGTCCGGATCTCGTCGCCCGGTGGGAGCTGGCCCTGACGCTTCTCGTCGCCGTGGTCTCGGTCGAGGCCTTCGCACGGGGCTACCTGCTGGCCTTCCTCGGCCGCCTCCTCCTCCTGCTGCTCGTACTGAACCTGATCGAGCTGTTCGCGGGGAGCTGGCAGCTGGTGACCAGCGTGGTGCTCGCGCTCCTGGCGTTCGTCGTCCTCGTCGTGAACATCCGCGACGTCATGAGGCGGTGACCGTGTCCGAGCGGCGACGCCACGTCAGGGCGAGCAGAGCGACGAGGTCGATGACGGGGGAGGGGACGTGATGAGTGTCGACACGAGCACGACCACGGTCGAGGAGACCGGGCCGACCGGCGGGGCCCGGGCGCGACCGCCGCGCGTATTCGAGCCGGTCTTCTCGGCGCCTGGCCTCGTCGTGGGGGCGTTCTTCTTCGCGCTCTCGCTGCAGCCGTCGCTGCTCCCGCGCGCCGGGTACGTGCAGGGCGTGGTGTCCGGCGTCACCTTCATGGTCGGGTACGCGTTCGGTGCGACCGGCCAGGCGCTGGGGGACTACCTGCAGGTTCCCCGGCCTTCGCGGGCGGGCCCGCGTCGTCGTCCTCGGCGTGCTGGGCGCCCTGATCGGGCTGGGGCGTCCTGTTCTCCGCCTGGCGGCAGGTCGGCTGGCAGAACGAGATCCGCACCACCTTCGGGATGCCGTCGGTCACGTGGACGGTATGGCCGGTGATCCTCGCCGTCACCGTGCTCGTCGCTGCGCTCGTGCTCGTCGTGTCCCGCTCGATCCGGCTGCTGTTCCGCGCCGCGGGTCGCCGGCTCGGGTCCTGGCTGCCGCGTCGACTGGCCATCACGCTCGGCCACGGCCGGCCTGCTGCTGCTCATCTGGGGCCTGCTCACCGGGGTCCTGGTCACCGGGTTCTTCGCGGTGGCCAACGTCATGTTCTCCACTCGCGACGGGGCCACCAGCGCGGGCGTCGAGCAGACGACGTCACAGCTCCGATCGGGGGGTCCAGGATCGCTGGTGGCCTGGGACGAGCTCGGCCGGCAGGGTCGATCGTTCGTCGCCACCGGTCCGACCGCCGCGGAGATCGACTCGTTCAGCGGTGGCGGCGCGGAGGAACCGGTGCGGGTCTACGTCGGGCTGAAGTCCGCGCCCACGCTCCAGGACCGCGCCGACCTGCTGCTCGCGGAGCTCAGGCGCACCGGTGCCTTCGACCGCAAGGTGCTCGTCGTCGCGACGACGACCGGCACCGGCTTCCTCGACCCCAACGGCGTCGACCCGGTGGAGTACGTGTTCAACGGGGACACCGCGATCGCGGGCGTGCAGTACTCGTACCTGCCGAGCTGGATCTCGCTGCTGGCCGACCAGGAGGCGGTGCAGGCGACCTCGCAGGTGGTCTTCCGGCACCGTGCACGAGTACTGGTCGACGCTGCCCGTGACCGACCGCCCGAAGCTCTACCTCTACGGGCTCTCCCTCGGCTCGTACGGCGTCGAGAGCATCCTCGGCTCGGTGGGCATCCTCAACCAGCCCATCGACGGCGCCTTCATGTCCGGCCCCCCGTTCGTCAACGAGCTGCACGCGCACCTCGAGTCGACCCGTGAGCCCGGCACCCCTCCGTGGTGGCCGGTGTACCGGGACGGGCGCACCGTCCGCTTCGCCGTCGAGCAGGACGGGATCACGCCGACCGCCGGCCTGTGGGGACCCACCCGGGTCGTGTACCTGCAGCACGGCTCCGACCCGGTCGTGTTCTTCTCGCCCGACCTCGCGTGGAGCGTCCCCGACTGGCTCCTCGACGGGCAACGTCCGCCCGACGTGTCCGAGCGGATGGGCTGGTTCCCGCTCGTCACGATGTGGCAGGTCGCCCTCGACCTCCCCGGTGCCGGCAACGTCCCGTGGGGCTTCGGCCACATGTACTCCGCGCGCGCCAACCTCGAGTCGTGGGTCGCGGTCACCGACCCGACCGGGTGGACCGACGCCCGGACCGACACCCTCGCGGCGATCCTCGACGCGCGGCCCGGGTCCGGGGACTGAGGCATCAGCTGCGCTGGGGTGGGAGCTTGCTCTGGATCCAGCCGATGAGGTCGCTGCTGCTGCGCGTCTGCAGCCACACCCTGCCCGGGCCGGTGAAGTCGGTGACCAGGCCCTCCGCGCCGAGGATGGTCGACTTCCAGCTGCCGGCCTTGCGCACGGCGTAGGTCACCGTGTCGTCGAACGCCACGACGTGGCCCGTGTCGAGCGTGAGCACCTCGCCCGGCGCGAGCGTCATCGATCGGATCGCGCCGTAGGCCGACACCAGCAGCTCGCCCTGGCCGCTGCAGCGCAGCAGGATCAGGCCCTCGCCGCTGAAGAACGTCTTGCCGCCGCCCCATTTCGCGTCGACGTCGACCGTCGGGTCCGAGGCGATCCACGAGCCGGACTGCACGAGGAGTGCGCCCGACCCGCCGAGGGTCACCTCGGCCATGTCGCCGGGCAGCGCCGCCGCGACGCCCACGACACCACCAGAGGCGGAGCTGAAGTCGTTGACGAAGAAGCTCTCGCCACCGAGAGACCGCTTGAGCCCCTTGAGGAAGCCGCCTTGGGTCGACGTCGTCATCTGCACGTCGCCGCGAGTCATCGCCATGGCGCCCGCCTCGACGCGTACGGCGCCGCCCGCGGGGAGGGTGATCTCGCCGAACGCGAACGCGGGTCCTGAGTTGATGTCCACCTGCATGCGGCGAGCGTAGGTGCTCCGCCGCCTCAGGTGACCCGAGAACGCCCGCAACCGTGAACCGGTCGCCCTGTAACGGTTACGTCGGCCCACTCGACGAACTTGCGCGACGTCGCCGCGGCCGCGCGGCTCGGTCGACGGTCCGGTACGCCGTCATCGTCGGTGATCTCGAATCGCGGAAGGCAGGTGTCCGCTCTGGGTTATCGGGGCATCGCCTTCGATCGACTCGCTGCCGGAGTGCGTCGGTCGACGGTCCGGTACGCCGTCACCGTCGGTGATCTTGGATCGCGGAAAGTAGTTGTCCCCAGGGCGGTTTCGGGGCCTGGCGACTGTCGGACCCCCTGGGTAGGTTCGGGTCATGAGCTCGACCACGACCCGCCCGCCGCGCAGTCCCGGTGCGCTGGTCGCGGACGCGGTCGCGGAGCTGGACGCAGTGGTCGCCCGGCTCGCGGAGCTGACCGCGGAGGGTGCGCTGGTCGAGGTTCCGGGTGCGGCGCTGATCGGACTGACCGAGAAGCTGCACCGGGCGCTGGATCGCGGGGCCGCGGTGGCGACGGTCGCGACCGGGGTGGTGCACGCCTCGGGCACCCTCGAGCCGGCCGGGCACGCGTCGACGAAGTCGTGGCTGCTCCAGCGGTGCCGCAAGTCCGAGACCGAGGCCAAGGTCCTCCTCGCGTCCTCGACCGCGCTTGCGCGTCGACTTCCCGGCGACCGAGCGGGCCTGGCTGGCCGGGGAGGTGCCCGCCGGTGCGGTGCGGGAGATCACCCGCGGGATCACCCTCGCCGTGCGGGCCCTGCCGGTCGCGGTGCGTGCCACCAAGGCCGGGCGAGGCGGAGGCGGTGCTGGTCGACCTGGCCCGCCGGGCCCCGGTCGCCGACGTCGCCCTAACCGCGCGGTACCTGCGGTTCGTGGCCGACCCGGACGGGGTCCGCCAGGCCCAGCTCGACGCCTACGACGACCAGCAGGTCACGATCACCCCGGTCGGGGTCGGGTACCGGCTCTCCGGGTACCTGACCGCGGAGACCGCCGCCGCGCTGTCCACCGCGCTCGACGCGGTGGTGGACGGCTGGCACCGCACCGGGTCCCTGGCACCCGAGGACCAGCCCGGCGGGCACCCGGTGCTCGACGCCCAGCGGCGCAAGGCCCGCCGCCCGCACCTGCTCGCCCTCGCCCTGGGCCACCTCGCCGCCCGCGCGCTCGACGCCGGCGCTGCTCGGCACCCGGCACGGGGTCCGCCCCCACCTCACCCTGACCGCGGACCTCGACCAGCTGCTCGCCGGCCTCGGCGGCCGGCTGCTGGTCCCCGGCCACGAACAGCCCGTGCTGCTGCCCGACGAGTCGCTGCGCCGGATCCTCTGCGACACCGACCTGCACCCCGTGATCACCACCCGACCGAACCCGAGCACCGGCCACCGACCGACCGCGGACGCGCCACGACGTGACCGCCGAGACGAAGCGTCGTCGCCGAGCTCCGACAGCGCGACGCCACGGCCACTGCGACCGGCCGGAACGGAGCGCCGAGCACGCCGCGACGAGTTCGTCGACGCGACCTGGCCGGTGAGGCGAGCGGCGCTGCGTGGCGGGACGTGCTGACCGACCGGCTCACCGCGCAGGCCCGCACCGTGCTCTACCTCGGTCGGACCCAGCGCACCGTCCCGGCCACGCTGCGCCGCGCCCTCGAGGTCCGCGACGGGCACTGCGCGTTCCCCGACTGCCGGGTCGACGCCTCGCGTACCCACGCCCACCACACGCTTCCGTGGGAGGACGGCGGCGCGACCGACCTCTCGAACACCGTGCTGGTCTGCGTGCGCCACCACCACGCCGTGCACGAGGGCGGCTGGTCGATCGCGCCGACCGACGGCGTCGACCCGCACACCACCGGCTGCTGGACCTTCACGCCCCCACGAACCCGGCCCTGACCAGCAGGGCGCACCACCACGTCGACCATCCACCGGCCCGCGGGAAGAGCCCGAACCGGCACGCCCTCCGACGGTCCACCGGGTGCCGCGCGCCCGCCGTCCGCCGGCGCGGCAGTTCGTCGCGCATCCGCCGTTCGGAAGCCGCGCGCCCCATCGACGGTCCACCGGCGCGGGCAGTCCGGTCGCCATGTCGTCGGATCCGAAGTACGGAGAGCCACCGATTCCGGCCCCCGGCACCCCCGCCGGTCTGCCAGTCTGAGGGCACCGGCCGGGGACGGGGTGACCGGTCGCGAGTCGTCGGGGTGGACGTTGGACGGTCAGCGGCGTGGGCGCACCGTGCGCGTCCACCTGTGCATCGACGAGGCCGAGCTGCCGCGGGAGACGACGGCGGTGGACGCGGCGCTGACCGCGATGCGGGTCGACGTCGACACCGAGGACGCCGACTCGGCCGACGTGTTCGTCGGGGTCTACGGCGACCGGTACGGCCGGATCGACCAGGAGGTCGGCGTCTCGATCCTCGAGCGGCACTACCTCGCCGCGGGCAGCCGTCCGCGACTGGTCTACGTCACTCCGGGCTCGGGGACGCGGGACCCGCACCTCGCGCTGCTGCTCTCGCGCATCCAGGCCGACGAGCTCACGTCGTACCGCCGGGTGTCCGGTGCCGACGAGCTCGCCGGTCTCGTCGCCGACGACCTCGCGATGGTGCTCACCGAGGCGTTCACCGGTCGTCCCTCCTGCGGCGACCGGAACGACGCCGCCGCAACCGCCGGCGCCGACCGACGACGCGCCGCGCGCCCCGTCCACACGCTCGCGCATACCCGCGCCCTGGCACCGGCTCGTCGGACGTGCCACCGAGGCCGACGAGGTGTGCCGCCTGCTCACGTCGTCGCCGACGCGGCTGCTGACGCTCACCGGTCCGGGAGGAATCGGCAAGAGCCGCCTGGCCATCGAGGTGGCGTCGCGGTGCGCCGACACGTTCCGGCACGGGGCCTGGTTCGTCGACCTGGCCGGCCTGCGCGACCCGGCGCTGCTCGCGCCGACGATCGCCCACGCGCTGGGGATCCGCGAGAGCGCCGGTGCCCTGCCGTTCCAGTCGCTCAAGAGCTACCTCGCGCCGATGCAGGCGCTCGTGCTCCTCGACAGCTTCGAGAACGTCACCGCCGCAGCGCCGCTCGTGGTGGACCTGCTCGCCGCGGCGCCGGAGGTGTCGTTCTTCGTGACCAGCAGGAGCGTGCTGCGCGTTCGGGGGGAGCAGGAGTACCCGCTGCCACCGCTCGAGGTTCCTCCGCCCGGATCGTCGGACCCCCACGCGAGCTCGGCGCTCGAGCTGTTCCTCGAACGGGCCGAGGCCGCGAATCCGACCCGGGTGCTCAGCGCCGCGGAGCGCGACGCGGCGGCGGAGATCTGCCGGCGGCTGGACGGCGTACCACTCGCCCTGGAGCTGGCCGCGGCACGCACCCGGCTGCTCCCGCCCACCGCCCTGCTCGACAAGCTCGAGCACGCCCTGGACGTGCTGGGCAGCGGGCCGGTCGACCTGCCGGAGCGGCAACGCGCCCTCCGCACCACGCTCGACTGGGACTTCGCGCTGCTGAACCCGGACGAGCAGCTGGTGTTCCGCCGGCTCGCGGTGTTCCCGCGGCACTTCACCCTGAGCGCCGCCGAGCAGGTCGTCGGTGCTGCGGACACCGACGTGTTCGACGGCCTGGACGGGCTGGTCGGCAAGAGCCTGGTGCGCGCGTACGACGCGCACCTCCCGGGCGAGCCGCGATTCGTGATGCTGCAGACGGTGCGGGAGTACGCCCACGAGCGGCTCGACGACGAGGGGGAGACCGAGGTGGTGCACGCCCGGCACGCGCACCACGTCCTCGCCCGGGTGGAGGAGGCCGACCGTTCGTCGCCGGCCGAGCTGGAGGGCTGGTTCGCGGTGCTGGAGGAGGAGCACGACGACATCCGCGTCGCGCTCGACTGGGCCGACCGCGCGGGCGACGTCGACGTCCTCGTCCGGCTCGCCGCCGCACTCGGCACGTTCTGGCGCTCGCACTGCCACTTCAGCGAGGGTCGTCGCTGGCTCGACCGCGCGCTGGCCCTGTCGACCGGTCAGCGCACGCCGATCCGGGCCGAGCTGCTCAACGCGGCCGGGTACATCTCCCGGGCCCGCGCCAGCTACGACACCGCCGACGCGCAGTACCGCGAGGCGCTCGCCATCCGGGAGGAGCTCGGCGACCCCGCGAAGGTCTCGGCGTCGCTGCGATTCGTCGGCAACGTCGCGTACGAGCGGGGTGACCTCGACGGCGCCGACTACTGGTGGCGGCGCAGCCTCGCGAGCCTCGACGGCACCGAGGAGGACGAGCGGCTGATGAGCGTCCTCAACAACCTCGGCGTGCTGGCCCACCACCGGGGCGACCAGGCCGAGGCGATCCGGCTCTACGACCAGACGTTCGCGCTCGGGCGTCGTCTCGGCTCGCGTGAGCTGCAGGCGCGGGCCCAGATGAACAAGGCGCAGGCGCTCGCCGTGCTCGGCGACCTCGACCTGGCCCAGGCCCTGGCCCGCACCGCCGTGGTGATCTACGCCGACCTCGACGACACCTGGGACCTCGTGGACGCGATCGACGTGCTCGCCGGCGCGGTCGGCCGCGCCGGGCACACCGAGCTGTCCGGCTGGCTGTACGGCGGAGGAGCGAACCTGCGCGCCGCGCTCGACGTACGCCGACCGCTCTCCGAGGACGAGGACTACCGGCTGGGTCTCACCGCCTCGCGGGCGGTGGCGCCCGACGTCTTCGAGGCCGCCTTCGCCGCAGGCGGCACCGCGTCGCTGCGCCAGATCGTCGATCGCGCCGTGAGGGAGGTCGGTACGCCGTGATCCTCACCCCCGACCAGCGGCTGCGCGTCTTCGTCAGCTCCACGCTCGGCGAGCTCAAGGCCGAACGGGCCGTCGTACGGGCGGCCGTCGAGTCGCTCCGGATGGCGCCGGTGATGTTCGAGATGGGCGCGCGCCCGCACCCACCGCGCGCCCTGTACCGCGCGTATCTCGAGCAGTCGCACGTGTTCCTCGCGATCTACGGCGATCGCTACGGCTGGGTCGCGCCCACCATGGACATCTCCGGGCTCGAGGACGAGTACCGCCTCAGCGGTGACCGGCCCAAGCTGGTCTACGTCGCGGAGCCCGCGCCCGAGCGCGACCCGGCAGCTCACCACCCTGCTCGCCGACGTCGCCGCCGACCCGCGGGTGCGGCTGCGGGTCTACTCCTCGGTCGACGAGCTCGCGACGCTCGTCGCCGACGACCTCGCGGCCATGCTCGCCGAGGCCTTCGCCTCGGGCGCGGCCCCGTCCGCGGCCGACGGCGGACCGGACGCGGTGGCGCCGACCACCCCGTCCTCGCCGGCCGCCACGCTGCCGATCGCGACCTCCTCGCTGGTGGGCCGGGAGGCCGAGCTCGCGGCGATCACCCGGTTGCTCGGCCGTCGCGACGTACGCCTCGTCACCGTCACCGGGATGGGCGGGATCGGGAAGTCGCGCGTGGCGCTCGAGGCCGCGCACCGCCTCGCGCCGACGTTCCCCGGCGGCGTGGTGTTCGTGCCGCTGGGCGAGGTGCCGGAGCCCGGGCTGGTGCTGTCCAGCATCGCGGCCCGGCTGGGCATCCGGCTGGACTCCGCGCGGTCCTCGATCGACGTCGTCGCGGAGGCGCTCGCCGAGCGCGGGGACCTGCTGCTGCTGCTCGACAACGCCGAGCAGGTCCGGGACGCCGCCGACGACCTCGCGGCGCTCGTCGGCGCCTGCGGGGGGATCACCCTGCTCGTCACGAGCCGAAGCCGCATCCGGATCGTCGCGGAGCACGACTACCCGCTGCAGCCGCTCGACCTGGGTCCCACGGTGTCCTCCGAGGGGTTCGTGGCCCCGGCCGCCGACATCGAGGCGATCGAGCGCGCTGCGGCGGGCTCGGCCGCCGTGCGCCTGTTCCTCGAGCGCGCCCGGGCGTCCCGCCCCGACCTCGACCTGGCGGCCGACCCGGCACAGCTGCACGCGGTCGTGGAGCTGTGCCGGCGGCTCGAGGGACTACCCCTCGCGATCGAGATCGCGGCCGCCCGGGTCCGGCTGCTCGCTCCCACGCACCTGCTCGAACGCCTCGACCGTCGGCTCGACCTCCCGGCGGCGCGGCTGGCCGACCTGCCCGAACGGCAGCGCACGCTGCGCTCGACGATCGACTGGAGCTACGAGCTGCTGCGGCCCGCCGAGCGGGAGCTGCTCGCCTGTCTCTCGACGTTCGTGGGCGGCGCGTCGCTCGCCGCGATCGAGGAGGTCGTGTCGCTCGAGGGCGACCTGCTCGAGTCGCTGGCCACCCTCGCCGACCACAGCCTCCTCGACGTCGACGCCGTGGCGGTCGACCCGCCGCGCTTCACGATGCTCGAGACCGTCCGTGACTACGCCCGCGAACGGCTGGAGCGCAGCGGGTCCGTGGCCGTCGTCGACGCGGCGCACCGGGAGTGGGTGCTCGGGCTCGCGGCTCGGGCGCACGCCGCGCTGCCCGGCCCGGAGCACGCCGAATGGCTCGAACGGCTCGAGCTGGAGTCGGCCAACATCCGCGTCGCGGGCTCGCGCGCGCACGCCGCCGGCGATCCGCAGACTCTCGTCGATGTCGGTTTCCGACTGTGGTTGTGGCTCTGGGCGCGGCACCACACCCGGGAGGCGCGGCTCTGGCTCGAGCGGGCGCTCGACGTCCCCGACCGGCTCGACCCGCTGACCCGGGCGCGGCTCGCCTGGACCCTCGCCGGCGCCGGGGTGGAGCAGGGCGACAACGAGGTCGCAGCCGCGCGCCTCGCAGAGAGCACCACACTGTTCACCGAGCTCGGCGACGCCGAGGGGATCGCGCTCTGCGGCTTCCTCGAGGCGTCGCTGGCGCCGCTCGCCGGGGAGCACGACCGCGCGATCGAGACGTTCGCCCGCACCGAGTCTCAGTTCCTCGCGCTGGGCAACGTGTTCCTGGCGTCGATCTGCTCGAGCACCGCGGGCCTGATCCTCGCGCAGCAGGGCAGGTTCGACGAGGCGCAGACCCAGCTCGACCGCGGGCTCGCGCAGGCCCGGAGCATCGACAACGCGATGCTCCTCGGCGCGGCCGCCGTGTCGCGCGGGTTCGCCCGGCTGGGCCGCGGTGCCCTCGACGACGCGGCTGCCGACCTCGCCGCGGGCGCCCGCTGGGCGCACGAGTGCAAGAACCCGGAGACGCTCTCGTTCGCGTGCGACGGGCTCGCCGCCGTGCTGCTCGCCCGTGGCACCGCGGGGGAGGACGCCGCCGCGCTCGTCGGCGCGTCGCACGGCCTGCGCGACCGCGTCGGGATCGTCCCGTGGCCCGGTCTGCGTCCGGTGATGGCCGCGATCGCCGACGGCGTACGCGCCGCGGTCCCGCCCGAGGTCTACGACGTAGCACACCGGTCCGGTCGGCACCTCGACCTGGACGCGGTCCTGGAGCTCACCACCCGGGCGGCGGCCGTGCAGACCCAGGACGCGCTGGGCGGCTGACGGGCTCACGGACCTGGCGTCGCGTGAGGGCGCATCGCGCCGTCGTCGGCTTCCCGCCACCGGTCGCGGCCGGTCGGGAGCTCCGCAGGGTGGTGGGCCCACAGTGGGTCGGCGACGTCGGGCCTTCCGGGTCCGAGTCTGTCAGGTTAGCCTGACAGCTGTGAGCCGGAACCCGTGGCGCGACGCGCGGCGCGCGTGGGCGCGCCTGAACGGCTGGCACCGGGACGCCTCCGCCGAGGGACCGGGCCGACCGGACGATGCGGTCGAGGCGTTGTCGGCTCTCTCCGACATCGGCGTGGTACGCCGCCTGCTCGACCAGGCCGAGCTCGTCGCGGTACGGACCGCCCGCCGGCACGGCAGGTCGTGGGCGGAGATCGCGACGATGCTGGGGGTCAGCCGCCAGTCGGCCTGGGAGCGTTGGCGCGACGTCGACGACGGCCGGTCGACGGCCGAACCGGTCGCGCCCGAACTGGAGGAGCCGGGGCGGGAGCCGGCGGGAGACCGTGCGGCGCACGGAGATCCGGCGGCCTTCGAACGAGTGATGCGCGACGAGCTGATCGACTGGGCCGCCCGGGGACTGCGCCGGTCGGCCACGACTCCGGTACCCGACGTCGTAGGGCTCGCCTGGGACGCGGCGCGGGAAACGCTGGTGTCCGCAGGGCTCGTGGCCGTGGGTGCCGACCCGGACGGCCCGCCGCCGGAGGGCTGGCCGGAGGCGGTCGTGACGGACCAGAGCCCGGAGGCGGGCGCCACCGTCCCACCCGGCACGCGCGTGACGCTGTGGGTCGACCGTGGTGGTGGGTCCGGTGTCCGTGAGCCTCGTCGGCCGAGACCCGCGCCGAAGTCCGCGCGCGAGGCCCGTCCCGAGGCGGCGGACGAGGCCGTGGGCTGACACCACGGCCCACGGCTACCCGAGCCCCGCCCCACCGACCTCATTGCCGCCGGCGCTGGATCCCAACGAGCGCAACGCCTTCAGCGCGCGGTCGGCGTGCGCGTTCATGCTCAGCTCGTTGTGCACCGCCTCGACGACACGACCCGTCGTAGCCACGACGAACGTGACCCGTTTCGCAGGCAGGACGTGACCTCGCATCCTCAGCACGCCGTACGCCGACCGCACGGTCGCATCCCGGTCGGACAGCAGCGGGAACCCGAGCGCGTGCGTGGTGTCGAACCGCTTCTGCTTCGCGACGTCGTCGCCGCTGATCCCGACGACGGCCGCACCCGCCGCCCGGAACTCGCCGGCCAGGTCGCGGAAGTGGCACGACTGCACGGTGCAACCGGGACTCAGCGCGGCCGGGTAGAAGAACACGACGACCGGTCCGGCAACCAGCAGCTCGCCCAGTCGGACGGGCCTCCCGTCCTGGTCCGGCAGCTCGAAGTCCGGCGCCTCGTCCCCGATCGTCAGCATGCGCTCGCCTCTCCTGTGCCGGGTGATCACGACGCTCCCGTCCATCCAACGTTGGACGGCCCGCAAACGTTCACCTCGGACCCGCTCGGCGGACCTCGCCGTCAGCGGGACCGGGCTGCTTCCCCTACGCCGCATCCTCGACCACGTCGGCCGACTCGGACGCCCGCTCGGCGCGACCCTTGCGGACCCGCCAGACGACGAGCGCCAGCAGCGCGACGTCGCGACGGCCAGGGCGGCGTCCCGGCCGACCGCCTGCTCGATGCGGGCGTACGAGTTGCCCGCGAAGTACCCGAGGCAGACGAACGCGGTGCCCCAGACCAGACCACCGGCCGCGTTGTAGGCGAGGAACTTGGGATAACGCATCCGTGCGCTGCCGGCCAGCGCGGGCATGACGGCGCGGAAGAACGCGACGAACCGGCCGAGGAAGACCGCCGCGCCGCCGCGGCGGGCGAGGAAGTCCTGCGCGTCGGCGAGGCGTCGCTGGTGCCGGTCGAACGCCCGGAACCCCAGGATCCGCGGGCCGAAGTGCCGCCCGACCTCGTAGCCGACGCTGTCCCCGACGATCGCTGCCAGCACCACGAGGGCGCACATCGCGACGAGCTCGACGTGACCCCGGCTCGCCGCCACACCGCCGAGAACCGCCGCCGTCTCACCGGGGATGACGAACCCGACGAACAGCGCGTCCTCGGCGAAGACAAGCAGGGCCACGGCCAGGTAGACCACCCAGGCCTGGGCGTTGAGCAGGTGGTCGAGCAGGTCCTGCACGATGGTCCCTCCACGAGACGTCCGGGGCTCGACCCTACGTCGACCCGCCCGGCCGGGCCGCCCCTGTCCGACGCGGCCGCGGAGGTGGGGCAGGCGATCGCCTGGGCCGCAGGTAATGCCGTGTTCAGGGGTTCTCGATTCCGGTGCGCGCCCAGGCGCGCCCCTCTAGCCTCCGGCCATCTGCTGACCCGAGTCCAGGAGGCACGCGATGGCACGGACGGCACGTTCGGAGTCGACCCGGCGGCTGCGATCGGCGCACGCCGCCAGCGCCGAGTCGGCCGCCACCGGGATACCGATCGCCGAGGTCTCGGCGATGCGGGCGGACCGCGACGTCGCTCAGGCGGCCGCGGCGCGCGAGGCGGCGGAGGCGTACGGCGACGCCGTCGACCGGGTGCTGGAACGCGGTGCGCCCGAGGACCACGCCGCCAAGGCCGTCGCGATGGAGAACGTCAAGCGGGTCGGTCGACGTGACTTCCTCACGGGCGTGGGCCGGATCGCGGTGGCGGCCGCGGCGGCCGCGATCGGCGGTGACGCCCTGCTCGGCGCGTCCCCCGCGGCCGCGGCCACGTCCAAGCAGCCCACCATCGCGGTCGTCGGCGGCGGTCTCGCCGGCCTGCGCACCGCGCACCTGCTCTGGACGAAGTACGGCTGGAGGTCGACGGTGTACGAGGGCGCGGCGAGCGTCGGCGGGCGGGTCGAGACGCAGCGCGGGCGATGGGCGAACGGGCTGGTCGCCGAGATGCACGGCGAGTACATCTCCTCCGAGCACTCCGCCATGCTCAACCTCGTCAAGCAGTTCAACCTCAAGCTCGACGACACGCGCGCCTACGCACCCGGCACCGTCGACACGTACTGGCTCAACGGTGCGCGGTACTCCCAGGCCCAGCTCGATGCCGACTGGCAGTCGTGGGGCTGGACGCTGTTCAACGACGCGATCCGCGCGGCGCCGTGGCCGCAGAGCTACGACGGCTACACGGCGACCGGTCTCGCGTACGACCGGATGAGCGTGCCGCAGTGGATGGACACGTATCTCCCGGGTGGATCGGCGGGCAACTTCGGGGCGATGTGCCTCCAGAACGTCATCGACGAGTACGGCGGTGACCCGGCCGACCAGTCCGCGCTCAACCTCACGATGATCATGGGCTACTACGACAGCGCCAACGGTCGCGCCTACCAGCCGGGCGACGAGCCGTACCTCGCCGGGACCGACGAGCGCTGGCACGTCACCGGCGGGAACGACCAGATCATCGACGGCATGGTCGCCCAGCTCCCGGCCGGCGCGATCCGGACCGGACACGTCCTCGTGGCCCTGCGGAAGAACAGCAACGCGACGTACACCCTGACCTTCCAGACGGGGAGCGCGACCAAGCAGGTGACCGTCGACAGCGTCGTGCTGGCCCTCCCGTTCAAGACCCTGCGCGAGGTCGACCTCTCCCGGGCGGGGCTGTCGCCGCTCAAGACGACCGCCATCAACTCGATGGGGATGGGGACGAACGGCAAGGTCATCCTCGAGTTCGCCGGCGAGCCGTGGATCGCCGACGGCTACACCGGGACGACGTACCAGGACAACGGGTTCATCAGCTCCGGCTGGCAGATGGTGCAGAGCGCCGCGAGCGGCGGCTACACCGCGCCCACGTCGCTCTGGACGGCGTTCCCCGGCGGCAACGACACCCAGTCGATCGTCGACACCTACGGGATCCGGGCCGGCTCCGGCGTGGTGCCGGCGCGGCTCGCGAACGACATGCTCGCCCAGATGGAGCCGGTCCTGCCCGGCTCGACCAAGGCCTACACCGGCAACTCCTGGTACGACTTCGGGCTGCTCGACCCGCTCTGCGGCGGCGGCTACTCCTACTGGCGGGTCGGGCAGTACACCGGCTTCTCCGGCTACGAGGGGGTCGCCGAGGGCCGGATCCACTTCGCCGGGGAGCACACCAGCCAGGACTTCATCGGGTTCATGGAGGGCGCGGTGCGCACGGGGGAGCGGTGCGCCGCGGAGGTCCAGCCCAACGGCTGACCCGGTCCGGGACGTGACGCGCGCCACCACGGTGTGTCGTCCGGCCGTCGGTGCCGGGCAGCGGGCAGGATGAAGGTCAGCAGGGTCCGGGTGTCGTGGGGAAGCGACGTCCGGACCCTGCTTCGTCCCGGGCCTCCCGACGCATCGCTGGGGTCGCCTGGGGAGCGCGGGTCTCCGCTGGGAACGACTCACCGATGCGATCGGGCTACCGTCGTCGTGACGGACCGCTCCGCCGCAGTCGGCGTCGACTCCGGCGGGGAGGCGCTCGCCTCACGCGCGTCCGCGTCCCACCCGGACGCGGACGGCCGGGGACGCGAATGGCGGTGGTCGGCGTGGCAGTGCGCGACCTCCTCGAGCGGTTCCGGCCAGCCGGCGCACCGGGTGCGGCGACACCCGCCGGCGTCCCGTCCGACCGCAGGGCGGCGCTGTCCGATGAACTCGGCCCCGTGCTCGCCCTGCTGTCGGACACCGAAGGCGAGTGCGCCCGGATCCGGCACGAGGGCGACGACCTCGCGTCCCGAGTGCGTGCCGACGCCGCGGCACGGGCAGCGGCGACGCTGGCGGCGGGACGCGACCGTGCCGAGGCCGCCCGTGGTGCGGTCGCCGAGGTGCAGCACCGGCGCAGCCGGGCGGAGGCGGAGCGCGAGCTGAGCCAGGCGCAGCGCACGATCGCGTCGATCGAGCGCACGTCGCGGTCCCGGGTCCCCGACCTCGTCGCGCGGGTCATCGATGCCGTGCGCTCCGACCTGCTGGCGATGTCCGACGTCGCTGCGCCGGAGGAGTCAGGGCCATGAGCGCCCGCTGGGTCGCTGCCTCGGTGCGCGGGCGGGCCGCGGCCAGCCGACGTGTCGGCCCGGGGCACATCCGTGCGCTGGCCTCGTCCGGCGACCTCGCCACGGCCGTGGCCCGCCTGAGCGCGGGACCCTACGGGCACGACGTGCGGGTCGGCCAGGATCTCGCCACCGCGCAGCACGGCGTAGCGGCGACGTACCTGTGGAACACCCGCGTGCTGGCCGGCTGGCTGCCACCCCGCGGCGCAGAGGCGCTGCGCGTCCTCGCGGCGTGGGCGGAGATCGCGAACGTCGAGAACCTCCTGCGCGCCTGGGGGGACGGGGGTTCGCCCGCGCCGTACCAGCTCGGCAGCCTCGCCACGGCGTGGCCGAGGCTGTGCGTCGCGTCGTCGCGCACCGAGGTGCGCGAGCTGCTCTCGTCGTCGCCGTGGGGTGACCCGGGCGGGGACGACGACCACAGCATCCAGGTGGCGCTGCGGCTCACCTGGTGCGCCCGGGTGACCGCGTCCGTGCCGCTCGCCGCGGGGTGGGCCCGCGCCGCGGCGGTCCTCCTGCTGGCGCACGAGGTGGTGGCCGGCGGTCGCCAGCTCGAGCCGACGACCGCGGAGCTGGCGGCCCGGGTGCTCGGCCCGGTGGCGACCGAGGCACGCACCCTCGCCGAGCTGCGCCTCGCCCTGCCCGCGGCCCTGGCGTGGGTGCTCGCCGACGTCGCCGGTCCGGAGAGCCTGTGGCGCGCCGAGGCCGGCTGGTGGCGTCGGCTGCAGGCCGACGGGACCGCCATGGCCGTCTCCGCGCGGTTCGACCTCACGCCCGTCGTCGGCGTGCTCGCCCTGCTCGCGGTCGACGCGTGGCGCGTGCGGGCGGCACTCGAGCTCGCCTCGCGGGGCGGCCGACCCCTGGACGGTTTCGATGCCGTCGTCTGACCGTCTCGCACCCGTCCGGATGAGCCGGGTCGCCGTCGTGGCGCCGGTCGTGGCGCTGCGGCAGGTGCTGGTGCGGCTCGCGGACGCCGGCGCGGTCGAGGTCGAGGTCGTGCCCACGCCGGAGGGTCTGCCCAGCCCGGCGGCCCGTGCGTTGCAGCGGCTCGCCGAGGGACGGGCCGTCCCGTCGCTGACCGCCGAGCCGGTCGACCTCGACGAGCTCGAGCGGAGGGGTCGCGCCGACCTGCTCGCCGGGGAGGTCGCGCTCGAACAGGTCGTCTCCTCCGCCATCACGTCCCGGGAGGTCGCCGCCGTCGCCGGCTGGGCCCCGGTCGACTCGGTGGCCGCGGTCGCCGCGAGCCTGACCGACCTCGGTGCCGCGCTGGTGCCGCTGCCCCGGCCCAAGGGCGCCGTCGTCCCCACGCTGCTGCGCAGGCGCGGCAGCGAGCGTCCCTTCACCACCCTGGTCGAGACGTACGCCGAGGTGCCGTACGCCGACATCGACCCGACGCCGTTCGCGGCCGTCGCCTACGTGCTCATGTTCGGCCTCATGTTCGGCGACGTCGGTCACGGGCTCCTGCTCGTCCTTGCGGCGCTGCTCATCCGGGCCGGGCGGCCGCACCCGCTCGCCCGGTTCCACGCCGCGTGGCCGGTCGTCGCCGCGGCCGGTCTCGCCGCCGCGGCCGCCGGAGTGCTGTTCGGCGAGTTCTTCGGACCGACCGGGGTCATCGAGCCGCTGTGGATCTCGCCGCTCGACGACCCGGTCACGCTGCTATTGGTCACGATGGGGATCGGGGCCGTGCTGCTCGCGGTCGCGTACGCGATCGGGATCGTCAACCGGGTCCGCGAGGGCGGCTGGCTCTATGCGCTCTACGCGCCGACCGGCATCGCCGGAGCCACCCTGTTCCTCGGTGCGGCGCTGCTCGTGGGCGGGCTGGTGTACGACCACCGGCCACTGGTCGTGGTCGCGGCGGTCGTCATCACGGCCGGTCTCGTGCTGTCGTTCATCGGGCTGCACACCGCGGCCGGCGGCGGTGGCGCGGGCGTCGGCGAGGCGATCATCGAGCTGTTCAACGGCGTCATCCGGCTCGGGTCCAACGTCGTGTCCTTCGCCCGGCTCGCCGCCTTCGGCCTCACCCACGCGGCGATCCTCGCCATGGTGTGGGCCGCGGCGACCGCGCTCTGGGGCGGCGTGGTCGGGGTCGCTGGCCGCGATCGCCGTGTTCCTGGTCGGCAACACGCTCGCGTTCCTGCTCGAGGCGCTCGTGGCCGGCGTCCAGGCACTGCGCCTGGAGTACTACGAGCTGTTCTCCCGGGTGTTCACCAGCGAGGGTCGGCCGTTCCGGCCCTGGCACCTGCCCGTCCTCCCCGACCCGGACGCGCCTCCGGCGTCCGAGCCGGCCGTGCCAGCGAGCAAGGAGATGTCGTCATGAGCCCGCTCGTCACCTCGATCGTCGCCGTACCCCTCGTCGCCGTCGTCGTGGCGTCGGCGGTGCTCGCGCTGCGCCGCCGACCGAAGCACGCCGCCGCCGTCCTGCTGGGCAGCGCGGCCGTGGTCCTGGTGGCCGCCCTCGTCACGCTCGTCGCGACGGCGACCGGCGCTTCGGCGGGCACCGGGGCGGGCGTGGCGGTCACCGAGACGACGACGTCGACGTCGAGCAGCGCGGCGTGGGCCGCCCTGCTCGGCGCGGCCATCGCCGTCGCTGGGTCGTCGATCGGCGCGGCGATCGCGGTCGCCTACACCGGCGCGGCCGCGCTGGCCGCGATGAGCGAGCGGCCGGAGATCTTCGGCCGGGCGATGGTCGTCGTCGGGCTGGCCGAGGGCATCGCGATCTACGGTCTCGTGATCGCGGTCATCCTGATCGGGAAGGCATAGTGCCGTGGGACGTCTCGTCGCGATGGGGGAGCGGGCGCGGGTGGCCGGCTTCGCGCTGGCCGGGGCCGAGGTCATCCCCGTGGAGGCGCCCGGTGCCGTCGTCGACGCATGGAACGGGCTCGGGTCCGACGTCGACGTCGTGGTCCTGACGCCGGCCGCGGCGGCGGCGCTCGGCGAGCTGCTCGACGAGCTCCCGCGCCCCGGACGTCCCCTGCCCGTCGTGCTCGCCGAGGTGACCTGGTGAGCGACCCCCTCGACCCGACCGCGGTGCTCACGGCACTGCTGCCGGTCCGTGCCGCCCTCCCGGGGACTCGCACCGCTCGTCAAGGCGTCTCCCGCGCGGCGAGGATCGGGCGGAGCAGCTCGTCCCGTGCGGTGAGGAGCGACGGCCCGTACCAGGTGAGCGCCCGACCGCTGATGAGCGCGGTACGCACCGGCACGGCCTCCGGACCGTCCGCGGGTGTGAACACGTAGGGCTCGTCGGGGAGCAGGACGAGGTCCACCTCGGACGAGGTCAGCAGGCTCACGTCGACCCTGGGGTAGCGCTCGGGCGACGAGCCGAAGACGTTGACGAGGCCGAGCCGGTGCAGGACGTCGCCCGCGAACGTCGAGCTGCCGACGACGAACCACGGGTCGCGCCAGACGGGCACGGCGACACGGAGTCCCAGCGGGACGACCGGCTCCGACCAGGTCCGCTCCGCGGTGGTGAGCCAGCCCGGCCGCTGCACCTCGAGGCCGTCGGCGAACAGGCGGGACATGGACGCGAACGCCTGGTCCACGGTCTCGATCCGGGTGACCCACACCGCCAGTCCCGCGTCCCGCATCCGGCGTACGTCGATCTCCCGGTTCTCCTCCATGTTGGCGACGACGAGGTCCGGTGCCAGCGCGACGATGGCCTTCCAGTCCGGGTTCTTCGTCCCGCGCACGCGCTGCACGGACAGGTCGGGCGGGTACGTGCACCAGTCCGTGGCCGCGACCAGTACGCCCGGCGCGGTGACGGCGATCGCCTCGGTGAGCGACGGCACGAGCGACACGACACGCCGCACCTCCCGCGGCCGGACGACCTCGTGCCCGAGATCGTCGGTGCGCATCATGGCGCGACCCTACGCAGGGCCCGCGGGTCGAGCGAGGGGACCAGCGCGGGTGCTTTGCGCGCGGCGGTGCCACCTCTCGGCGACCACCGGCGGCCCGACGTCGCGCCGGGACAGGGGCTTGCGCGGCGGCGCGTCGGCAGGCAGAATCTACAACCTAATGGTTGTAGATCAGTTCAGCGACGCCGAGGTCGACCGGCTGTTCCACGCGCTGGCCGATGCGACGCGCCGCGACATCGTCCGCCGGGTGCTCGTCGCCGGAGCACTCGGTGTCCGAGCTCGCCCGCGACTACCCGATGAGCGTGACGGCGGTGCAGAAGCACGTCGCCGTCCTGGCGGAGGCGGGGCTGGTGACCAAGCGCAGGCACGGCCGGGAGCAGCGGGTGACCGGGACGCCGACCGCCCTCGCGCGGGTCCAGGCGCTGCTCGACGCCTACGAGCTGCTCTGGCGCGACCGGATCGACCGGATGGCCGACGTACTGACCGACGACGAACGAGGAGGCACCGCATGAGCGTGACCAGCGTCCACAAGGACACCGCGCGGCTCACCATGACCGTGACGGCGGAGTACGACGTGCCCGCGGACCGGGCGTGGCAGCTGTGGGCCGACCCGCGCCAGCTCGAGCGGTGGTGGGGGCCGCCGACCTACCCCGCGACCGTGGAGGAGCACGACCTCCGGACCGGTGGCCGGGTGACCTACTACATGACCGGGCCCGAGGGCGACCGCCCGCGCGGCTGGTGGAAGGTGCTCGAGGCCGAGCCGCCGCGGCTGCTGGTGGTCGAGGACGGCTTCGCCGACGACGACGGAGCACCGAACCCCGCGATGCCGACGATGGTCATGCGGGTCGAGATCACCGACCGGCCGGGTGGCGTCGCGATGACCATCGCGACGCACTTCCCGTCGGTCGAGGCGATGGAGGAGCTCGTCGCCATGGGCATGGAGGAGGGCCTGCAGCAGGCGATGGGCCAGATCGACGCGATCCTCGCCGGCGTACCCGCCCGGTGAGCCTCCGGCTCGCATGACCGGAGCGGGCCCGCCCCCCACGGGGACGGGCCCGCTCGCGGTCCCGGCGCTAGTGCGACTGCAGCTGCTGGCTGCCGCTGACCGACGCGGGGTTGAGGTAGACCATCTGCGGCTCCCTGACGTGCACGACGAGGGAGTGGATGACCCACAGGTCGATGACGATGAGCGTCAAGGCCCAGAACGGCACGACCGGGATGAACATGAAGTTCACCACTGCCGCGACCGACACGATGCCGATCCCGAGGTAGCGGGCCCAGTTCGCACCAGTCATGACGCCGAGCCCTGCGGCGATGAGGACCGCCCCGGCTCCGACGTGGATCCAGCCCCAGGTGGTGGTGTTGAACGTGATCCAGTAGTCCGCCGGGATGACGTAGAACGCGTCCTTGACGATCCCCGCGACACCCATCAGCACGGCCATCGCACCACCGACGACCATCAGCACGGCGGCGAGGAACGCGCCTCCCGTGCCCCTCTCGCTCACTTTCTCGCTTGCGTGCATGGACATCGCCCACGCTCCCTTCCCGCATGCCGTCCGGCCCGGCCGACGCGTGCGGTCGGTGCCGGGACGGCACCGCCAAACCACCTTCACCTCGTCGCGCCGGAACGAGCCGGGGCGCCGAGGGGCGGCGTGCAGGAGCGCTGGAATGAGGAGGCCAATGCCTCTGCGCGCCTCCACCACATGCATACCACCAGCACGCCCGGGAGGCCAGGCGACCGATACCCGTGCAGGTCCGGCGTAGGCCTGGCAACGCGTCGTTCCCGGTGCTACCACAGACACATGACTGACGTACGCAAGGCATGGGACGAGGCCGGCGAGGCCCTGAGCGGGCTCGCCCTCAGGCTCAAGCTGCACTACGAGCAGCAGCGCGAGGACGGCGACGCCGAGGCGGCGGTCGAGTCTGCGGTGGCGAAGCTCGGCACGGCGCTGCAGGACGCCTTCGACGCCCTCGGCGCGGCCGCGACGGACGAGGCGGTGCGCAACGACGTCCAGCAGGTCGGGCAGAGCCTCACCGAGGCGCTCAGCGCGACGTTCGCCGAGGTCTCCGACCCGGTCCGCAAGGCCTTCGACCGCAAGGGCTGACGGGATCTCGTCGGCACGGCTCGAGGAGGTACCGGTGGACATCAACCAGTTCGTCAACGCAGCGCAGGACGCGATCTCGGTGCGCCGCGTCTTCGCCGCGCCGTACGAGAAGGACGGCGTCACCGTCATCACGGCGGCCCGTGTCGCGGGCGGTGGTGGTGGCGGCAACAGCCAGGAGGACCAGGGCCAGACCGGCGAGGGCGGCGGCTACGGCGTCGGTGCGGCGCCGGCCGGCGCCATCGTCATCCGCGACGGCAACGTCCGCTGGGTCCCGGCCGTCGACCCGAACCGGATCATCACGGTCGTGGGCGCCGTCGTCGTCGCGATCGTCCTGGCTCGGGGGATCGCCCGGGCCAGGGGCGGCGCGCAACCGACCGGCCCGGCCGCGACGGACGACGGCTGAGGCCGGGCCGCGCCACGGGCGCGGGGCGGGGTGTCGAGGAGGAGGCGTTCGCGGGTGTCGCCGGTGGCAGCGAGCGGTGACGCCCGCGTCGTGGTGCTCGGGGCCGGCGCGAGCGGGTCGGCCGTGGTCCGGGCGCTCGCCGCGGCGCGCGTCGCGGGTCCGGTGCTGCTCGTGGACGACGGCTCCGTCCCGGTCGACGGCCGGGTCTGGGCGTCCTGGCTCCCGCTCGGCGCGCACTCCGACGCGGCCGAGGCCGGCTCCTGGCGCCGCCTCGTGATCGCGTCCGAGCGCGGCGAGCGGGTGCTGGGGCTGCGTCAGCACCGGTACGTCGCTGTGCGCGGGCAGGACCTGCGCGAGGCCACTGACACCGCGCTCGCGTCCGTCGCCGGCGAGCGTCTGGACGCGACGGCGTACGCGATCCGCGACTCGGACGGCTCGGCGGTGGTGTCCACGGACGCCGGCGACGTACGCGCCGGGCTCGTCCTCGACTCCGTCGGCCTGCTGACCGAGCGGGTCGGCACGGCGCACGCGTGGATGTCCTTCGACGGCTGCGAGGTCGAGACCGACGGCCCCGCGTTCGACCGCGACCTGGTGCGGCTCATGGACTTCCGCGTCCCGCAGCGCGGCGGTGCCGCCTTCGTCTACACGCTGCCGTGGGCGGCCGACCGCGCGCTCGTCGACCTCACCCGGATCACCGGCGTCACGGAACCCGCACCGACCCGCGGCGACCTCGACGAGCAGCTCGAGCGGACCCTGGGTGCCGGCCGCTACCGCGTCGTACGCCGCGAGGCCGGCGTCCTGCCGCTGCGCCCGCGGGTGCGCCGCCCACGGTCCGCGCACTGCCTGGCCATCGGTGCGCAGGCGGGGCTCGTCCGGGCGAGCACCGGGTACGGCTTCGAGCGGATGCGCCGCGACGGTGCGCGGATCGCCGCACAGCTGCGGCGTGGTGAGCGACCGAGCGGGCTGCGCCGGCGGACCCGCCACGTCGCGATGGACGCCGTCCTTCTCGAGCTCGCGGCCCGCGACCCCGGGACGCTCGTGGAGTCCCTCGAGCTGCTCTTCGCCCGCAACCCCACCGATCTCGTGCTGCGCTTCCTCGACGAGGACACCTCGCTCGCCGAGGAGGCGCGGCTGGTCTCCTCGTTGCCGTCGGCGCCGTTCCTCGCGGCCGCGCTCGACCTCGGCGCCCGGAGCGCGCGGCGTCGCGGTGCGAGCTCGAGGTAGTCCGCGTGCGACGGTGGTCCGACCGTCCCGGCCGTCGGGAACGGCGGCACGGTGGTCGAGCCCGAACCGGGGACGCGGGCGTCCGGCGGCGGCATACCCTTGCGCGGCGGATCGTCGTACCGGATCGTCGACACGGGGTCGGCGCGTGGCTCGAGGAGGTGGCGCGGGTGTCGCACGAGGAGCACGACCGCACTCGCGTGTCCGAGATCGCCCGCGGCCTCCTGCCGCACCGGTCCGCGCGCAGCCGTCCGGAGCCGCCGTACGACGCGCCTCCGGTCGCACCGGTGACGACCGAGCCGCGTGATCTCGACGACGTCATCGGCGACTGCGCCGTCTACGAGGCGGGCCGCCGACGGCCGGGGCGGCTCCCGCTCGAGGAGGCCCGCGAGATCGCCCGGACGACCGACGGCTTCGTGTGGATCGGGCTCCAGCAGCCGACGCCCGACGAGGTCGCGACCGTCGCGCGGCAGTTCGCCCTGCCGCCCCTGGCCGTCGAGGACGCGGTGAAGGCGCACCAGCGGCCCAAGCTCGAGACCTACGGCGACGTCCTGTTCCTCGTGCTCAAGCCGGTGCGTTACGTCGGTCACGAGGAGGTCGTCGACATCTCGGAGATCGCGATGTTCGTGGGACCGAACTTCGTCGTCACGGTGCGGCACGGCGACAGCGACGTGCTGCTGCGGGTGCGCGCCGAGCTCGACCACGGCGTCCCCGAGATCCTCCGGATGGGCACCACCGCGGTGCTGTACCGCGCGGCCGACCTCGTGGTCGACGGCTACGAGGAGACGGTGACCTTCATCGACGACGACGTCGACGAGATCGAGTCCATGGTGTTCAGCAGCGACGTCGACGACCACTCGGAGCGGATCTACAAGCTCAAGCGCGAGGTGGCCGAGTTCCGCCGCGCGGTGCTCCCGCTCTGCCCCGCCCTGCAGCTGCTCGCCGAGGGCTCGGTCGCGGGCGTGAGCGACGTGGCTACGCCGTACTTCCGCGACGTCTACGACCACGTGCTGCGCGCCTCGGACCTCATCGAAGGTCACGACCGGCTGCTGTCCGACGTCCTGCAGGCCGACCTCTCCCGCGCGGCGGCCCACCAGGCCCAGATCGCCGTGCGGCAGAACGAGATCGCGGTCCGGCAGAACGAGGACATGCGCAAGATCTCCGCCTGGGCGGCGATCGCGCTCGTCCCGACCGCGATCGCCGGCATCTACGGCATGAACTTCGACAACATGCCCGAGCTGAAGTGGCGGTTCGGCTACTTCCTGGTCCTCGGCGTCATCGGGGTCACGTGCCTCGGGCTCTACCGGCTGTTCCGGCGCAACGGCTGGCTGTGATGCGCAGGGAGGCCGGCCGGCACGGGGGTCGGCCGGCACGGGGTAACGCGTCCCTCGGGAGGTGTCCCGCCAGGCGTCGGCGTACGTTCCGGTGCAGAGGAAGGGGCGAGCCATGACAGCGGAACCAGGGGGCGTCCCCGAGCCGATCACGCCGGAGCCGCTGCCGCCCCGACCGATCCCGCCGCAGCCGGTGCCGATCCCCGAGCCGCCGATTCCTCCTGACCCGTCCGAGATCCCGCCTCCGGTGGAGCCGCGACCGCAGCCCGAGCCGCTCGTCCGTGCCGCAGGCACGGGTCGCCGCCAGGGGTAGGCCGTCGTAGCGTTTCGCGAGCGGCGTCTCGTCGCCCGATCGTGACCCTCGACCGGGGTGCGCCGGTCCGCTTCTCGGGGGACAGTGAGGGTCTGCGCAGCCGGAGGCCGGACCCGAGGGGGTTCCCGTGGACGACGTCCTGTTCGTGCGCGAGCTCGCCGCGGACCGGGACCTGGTCCTCGCGTTCACGGCCGACGGGACGCCGGCGTGGGCCCTGGACCTCGAGAGCGGGCTGCAGTGGTGGTACGCCGACGGCGACCGCGACGACGTGCGCCACGCGATCACCGAGAGCTGGAACGGCTTCCGCACGATGCCGATCACGGCCGCGTCCTCGGGCGGACCGCACCCGGCGCGCGAGCTGGCGCGCCAGGCGGCCGGCCGGCCCACGGCCGGCGCATCGGGCGAGGACGCAGCGTCCTGGCGGCGCGTCGCGTGCTCGGCGCAGGTCGGCGCCGACTGCCGGCGCCCGCCCGGCTCGCGGTGTCCGTCGGCGCGGTGCTCGTCGCGCTGCCGCTGGGCCTCGGCCTCCTCCTCGGCGCGTCCGGCGGACCCGCCACGCACCCGGTCGACGACTCCGCGACCCCGCGGACCTCCGTCCAGACCGCGGGAGCCCGATGCTCGGTCCGCGGCGACACCGCCCACGACGTGGCGGCCCGGCCCCTGGTCTGCGTGCCGGTCTCGCGCGCGTTCCCGTCGCTCCTCGCGTGGCGGGTGACCGGCTGAGAAGGAGTCCTCGGCGCCGCCGTCGGTGCCGTGATCGGCGGGTCACCGATCGCGTCGCTTCAAGATCGTTTCGGTGACATCCTGACGCCGTGACCTGGTCCGGCAGATTCGTTCCCGTCGAGCCGGCGCCGGTGTCGTCGGTCGGCGATCCGTGCGCGTGCCTGGAGCTGCAGGCGGAGGCGTCGCACGTGCTCGCGGTCGCGAGCTCGGGCGACTTCGACGACGCGGTCCTCGACGCGTTGCAGCGCGCATGCCAGCGGTTGGAGCTCGACCACGCCGCGGTCTTCCGACCGGTCCCGGCGCCGGGACCGGACCAGGAGCTGACCCACGTCCTCGTGCTCGGCGACGCCCCGTCCCTGCCCGACCCGCTGCTACGGGCGGACCTCTTCCCGTGGAGTCATGCTCGTGTCGCCGCGGGCGAGGTGCTCGTCGTGGAGGACGTCGACGGCCTGCCGCCCGCGGCTGCCGTCGACCGGACGTCGTGGCGGGCGCTGGGGATCACGGGCGCGCTGCTCTACCCGATGCTCGGTCGGCGACGGACAGCCGGTCGGCACGCTCGCCTTCGGCCGGATGCGCGGTCGGCGCTCCTTCGGCGGCGCGGTGGAGCTGCTCCGCGGGGTGGCGCACGTCGTCACGACGGCGATCCTGCGGCACGAGTCCGAGCTCGAGCGACGGGAGAGCGAGGAGCGCTTCCGTCACCTCAGCGACCACGCGCTCGTCGGCATCTACCTCGCGCAGGACGGGATCCTCAGGTACGTCAACCGCGCGCTCGCGGACATGCTCGGCTACGACGTCGAGGAGCTGACCTCCGCGGATCCCTTCGCACTGATCGCCGCGGAGGACGTCGACCGGTTGCGCACCAGCATGGACGCGCGGGGCGCCGGGCTGGAGGACGAGCGGCACTACGAGTTCGGCGCCCTGCGCAAGGACGGTTCGCTCGCGACCTTGGAGGTGTACGCGACCGTCACCACGCTCGACCACCGGCCGGCGATCGTGGGCAACGTCCTCGACGTCACGGCCGAGCGCGAGGCGCGGCAGCTCGCCGCTCAGGAGCACCAGTTCCGCCTCCTTGCCGAGAACACGTCCGACATCGTGTGGCACGTCGACGCGGACGGGCGGGTGATGTGGGTCTCGCCCGCGGTGCAGGACATCCTCGGCTGGCGGCCCGAGGACCTGCTCGGCACCATCGGCGTCGAGCTCGCCCACCCCGACGACCTCGAACGCGCCCGACGGGCCCGCGACCACGTCGTCGCCGGCGGGACCGTGCACGACCACTTCCGGTTCCGCTGCGCCGACGGGGGACAGCGGTGGGTCGACCTCTCGGACAAGCCCCTGCCCGACGCGGAGGGCGGTGGCCGCGTCGTGGCGATGCGCGACATCCAGGCCATCGTCGAGGCCAGGACCCAGCTCGAGCACGTCAGCGACCACGACACGGTCACCGGGCTGGCCAACCGGACCGCCGTCCTCGCCCACATCGACGATCAGCTCGCGCGCGGCTCGGGCTCGTCGCGGTCGCTGGCCGTCCTCGGCGTCCGGGTCGACTCGCTCGCCCCGGTCAACGCCGCGTTCACCCATGCCGTCGGCGACGTGGTGCTCGCCACGCTCGCCCACCGGATCGAGGAGATCGTCGGGAGGACCGGTCTGGTCGGGCGGGGCACCGGCGCGGAGTTCCTCGTCGTCCTGCCCGACCTGCCCGAGCCCTCGTCCGCGGCGGTCACGGCCGAGCTGGTGCGGCAGGCCGCCAAGGCTCCGCTCGTCGCCGAGGGGCACGAGATCCGCAGCACCGTGAGCATCGGCATCGCGACCGGTGGACCGGGCGTAGACCCCGCGCTGCTGGTGCGCGACGCGGGTCTGGCCACGAGGCGGGCCCGCGAGGACGGCCGGGACCGCATCGCGTTCTTCGACCCGAGCCTCGCCCTCGAGGCGGAACGCAGCGTCGCCGTGCTGGCCGACGTCCGGGCGGCGCTCGTCCGGGGCGAGCTGGTCGCGTGGTACCAGCCGATCGTCCGCTTCGGGGCGGACCGAGTCGTCGGCTTCGAGGCGCTCGTGCGGTGGCAGCGCGCCGACGGTGTCCTGGTCCCGCCGAACGAGTTCCTTCCGGTCGTCGAGCAGAGCGCGCAGATCGCCGACGTCGACCTCGCGGTGCTGGACCAGGCCGCCCGCGCGCTGTCCCAGCTTTCGTCGGACCTGTTCGTGTCGGTCAACGTGTCGGCGCGCACCCTGACGCTGGTCGACTACGCCGACGAGATCGTCCGGGCCGTGCGCACGGCCGGTGTCGACCCGGCCCGCCTGCACGTCGAGGTCACCGAGACGACCCTGCTGAGCGTGAGCGAGGCCGTCGACACCGCGATGCGGGCCGTCGCGCGGACCGGTGCCCGGTGGTACGTCGACGACTTCGGCACCGGCTTCAGCTCGATCGCCCACCTGAGGGACCTGCCGGTCAGCGGGCTCAAGCTCGACCTGTCCTTCACCGCGGGGATCCTGAACGGCGACACCCGCAGCACCAGCCTGGCCCAGGCGCTCGCGGGCATGGCGCACGGGCTGGGCCTCGACACCGTCGCCGAGGGGGTCGAGACCGAGCAGCAGGCCGCGGTGCTCGCCGCCCAGGGGTGGCAGCACGGGCAGGGCTGGCTCTACGACCGCGCGAGACCGCTCGACGAGTGGCTCGCGCCGGGTGACGACGGACCCTGGCCGACTCCGGTGAGTCGCGCCGGGCGACCCATGAGGACGGCGCGAGCCTTCGTCCGGCGGGTCAGTCGTCGTCCTCGGCCACGGCGCTCGCGATGTAGGCCGTGCCCCGAGACGCGGCCGGGTTGACGAGCACGGTGGCCGAGGGGCAGGTCGCGGGCACGGCCAGCCGGACCCGATGCGCGCGTCGCCGGCGGGCACGCTGAGCGGCTGCGGGGCGCTCCGGTCCGCGAGCACGCCGCCGCAGTAGAGGCTCAGGGTGATCGACGCGATCGGGTTGTCCGTCGTGCCGTCGGGCCGCAGCACCTGGAGCCCCTCGAGGTGGACGAGGGTCCAGCCCGACGCGCGCACGTGCGCCTCGCCGTCCGCGAGCACCCAGGGAAGTGCTCCGGCGGTCACGCCGAAGATGCTGGCGTCACCCGGTGTGCTCGGGACGAAGTCCGCGTTGAGGACCGGAGGACCGGACGCGGCGGAGGCGGGAGCGGCGACGACGGCGAGGGCCGAGACGGCGAGCGCGGCGGCGATGACGGTGCGGGACGGGCGCATGCGAACCTCCGACGGACCGGGACGAGCCCCGCCCGGACGGCGGGGCAGCGGCGTCCACCCACCGGAACGGATCGACCGGGCCTCTGGTTCACCCGGCGACGCAACGTCCAACCATCCGGCGACGGCGCACGTCTCTGGTGTGGAGGGGTCGCACGGGACGCGTGCGCCGACGCACGAGTGCGGCTAGCGTGCGCGCAAGAGGCAGGTGACGCATGAGCGCCAAGACCGGTGTGGTGATCGTGGGCGGTGGCCTCGCGGCGGCGAAGACGGCCGAGGCGGTGCGGGCCGCCCAGTTCGACGGACCGGTCACGCTCGTCGGCGACGAGCCGCACCGGCCCTACGAGCGGCCGCCGCTGTCCAAGGCCTACCTGCAGGGGAAGGCCGAACGCGACTCGGTGTTCGTCCACCCCGCCGCCTGGTACGTCGACCACGACGTCGACCTGCGGCTCGGGACGGCGGCCGTCGTGCTGGACCGCGCCGACCACACCGTGCGGCTGGCCGACGGCACGAGCGTCGGGTACCAACGCCTGCTGCTGGCCACCGGATCGAGCCCGCGCGGGATCGGCGTCCCCGGCGAGGACCTCGCGGGGGTGCATCGCCTGCGGCGTCTCGAGGACAGCGACGACATCCGGTCCGCGTTCACGACGGCCTCGCGGGTCGTCGTCGTGGGAGCGGGCTGGATCGGTCTGGAGACGGCGGCCGCGGCCCGGCTCGCCGGGGTCCAGGAGGTCACGATCCTGCAGAGGGCGTCCCTCCCGCTGCTCGGCGTCCTAGGGCCGGAGGTCGCCGGCGTGTTCGTCGACCTGCACCGCGAGCACGGCGTCGAGCTGCGCTTCGACGTGCGCGTCACCGGGTTCACCGGCCGGGACGGGGCGGTGACCGGCGTCGACCTCGCCGACGGCTCGCACCTGCCCGCCGACGTCGTCGTCGTCGGCGTCGGCATCACGCCCAACGACTCGCTGGCCCGCGAGGCCGGGCTCGAGGTGGACGACGGGATCGTCGTCGACGAGCACCTGCGGACGAGCGACCCCGACGTGTTCGCGGCCGGCGACGTCGCGAACGCCTGGAACCCGACCCTGCGGCGGCGGATCCGGGTCGAGCACTGGGCCAACGCGGTCAACCAGCCGGTGGTCGCGGCCGCCGGGCTCGTGGGCGGCGAGGCGGTCTACGACCGGCTGCCCTACTTCTACTCCGACCAGTACGACCTCGGGCTGGAGTACCTCGGCCACGCGGCGCCGGGCGAGTACGACCGGGTGGTCGTACGGGGCGACCTGGCCGGTCGCGAGCTGATCGCCTTCTGGCTGTCCGGGGACCGCGTGCTCGCCGGCATGAACGTCAACGTGTGGGACGTCACCGAGCCGATCCGGGGACTCATCACGTCGCGACGGCCGGTCGACGTCCGCCGGCTCACCGATCCGGGTGTCCCGCTCGAGGAGGTCTGAGCGCGCGCGTACGTCCGGGACGCATCGCGACTCTCGGCACGCGTGGCCGGTCAGGGCCCGGTGTCGCCGCTACCGGACCAGCGAGAGCACGACGACGGCGTACGTCGCGAGGATCGCGATGCCCGCCCGGTGGCCGAGGCCGCGACGGACGTAGGCCAGCGCGAGGATCCCGACGGTCATGAGCACGTACCAGTAGGCCAGCGTCGCCGTACCGGACGCCGCGCCCGCCCCGAAGCCCACACCGATGATCGCCGCGGGGACGAGCAGCCCGGCGAGGGTGTTGACCCGGTTGCTGTTCATCGCCTCGCTGAGCGTCGCGGCCCCACGGCCCAACCGGGCCAGGTACACCGCGGCCACCAGGTTCGGCAGGCTCGTGACGACGGCGAGCACGACGCCGCCGAGGACCACGTCGGAGATGCCCCAGCGGGTGCCGAGGGTCGTCGCCACGCCCTCCAGCGCGACCGACGCCGCGACGACGACGGCGAGGGACAGCAGCGCGACCCAGCCGTCCCACCGGTGGCTCCGGATCGGTCCGAGCACCTCGGCGATCTCCACCTCCTCCTCCTCGATGACGTCCTCCACGTCGTCGCGGAACCGGATCGGGAGGGGCAGCCGGGCGCGGGCCTCCGGGCTCAGCGCCGACACCACCGCGTACGGGACGAAGACGACGAGCGCGAGCAGCAGCGCGACCGGGCCGGGCAGTCCGCGCACCACCACGGCGAGCGCGACCAGGGCGATCCACACCGCCGCGACACCCTCGAACGCCACCACGCGACGGTCGAGGGAGATGCCGCGCGCCACGATGGCGCCGATGCCGAGCAGCGCGGCGAGCTGGAAGACGTTCGCGCCGAGGACCACGCCGACACCGACGTCGTGCTGGCCGCGAGCGATGGCCGTGACCGCCGAGGTGATCTCGGGCGCGTCGGCCGCGACGGCGGCGGCCAGGCCGAGCACCGCCTCGGTGACACCGAACCTCGTCCCGAGCCGCTCGATCCGGACGATGAGGACCGAGCTCGCCCCGAGCGACAGCGCGGCGCAGAGCACGAACGCCGCGGTCAGCCCGGTGGTCGTGGTGGGCACGGGGACCTCGTGTCGTCGGATCGGGCAGGCGGATGCCATGCCGACCAGGCTTCCCGGCGCACCGCGTCGCACCCTATCCGGTCACTCGCGTCGGTCGGCCCGCGACGGGTCCGTCGGCCCGGTCGGACACAATGGCGGGGACGGTCCCGACCCAGGTGGCCGCCGGAGGTCGGGGAGTCGTCGCGTGGAGCAGAGCACGGCCGCGATCGTGCTGCGCGACGTCTTCGGGTTCTCGTCGTTCCGCGGGGCGCAGGAACGGATCATCGAACGCGCCATCGCCGGGCAGGACAGCGTCGTCCTCATGCCCACGGGCGGCGGCAAGTCGCTGTGCTACCAGCTGCCCGCCCTCGTCCGGCCGGGTGTCGGTGTCGTCGTCTCGCCGCTCATCGCGCTGATGCACGACCAGGTCGAGGCGTTGCGGCTGCTCGGCGTACGGGCGTCGTACTGGAACTCGACGTCGACCTCGGCGGAGGTCGCGCAGCTTCGGGCCGACCTCGCGACGCGGCGACCTCGACCTGCTCTACGTCGCCCCCGAGCGGCTGATGCTCCCGTCGTTCCTCGACCTGCTCGACCGGGTGGCCGAGGGACCCGGCCTCGCGCTGTTCGCCATCGACGAGGCGCACTGCGTGTCGCAGTGGGGGCACGACTTCCGGCCGGAGTACCTCCGGCTCGCCGAGATCACCGACCGGTTCCCCGGCGTCCCGCGCATCGCGCTCACCGCCACCGCCGACGCCATCACCCGCCGGGAGATCCACGAGCGGCTGGGTCTCACCGGCGCCGCCGAGTTCGTCACGAGCTTCGACCGGCCCAACATCCGCTACGTCGTCGAGGAGAAGTCCGACGTCCGCGCCCAGCTGCTCCGCTTCCTGGAGCTGGGCGACGACGGCCAGGGCTTCCGCGGCCGCGCCGGCATCGTCTACTGCCAGTCCCGCAAGCGCACCGAGGAGTTCGCGGACCTCTTGCGGGAGAAGGGATACGACGCGCTCGCGTATCACGCAGGCCTCGCCACCGACGTCCGCCAGGACGTCCAGCAGCGCTTCCGCCGCGAGGACGGCGTGATCGTCGTCGCGACCATCGCCTTCGGTATGGGCATCGACAAGCCCGACGTCCGCTTCGTCGCCCACGTCGACCTGCCCAAGAGCCTCGAGGGCTACTACCAGGAGACCGGTCGCGCGGGCCGCGACGGCGACCCGGCCGTCGCTTGGATGGCCTACGGCCTGGCCGACGTCGTGCAGCAGCGCTCGTTCATCACGAGCGGCTCGGCGTCACCGGAGCACCAGCGGGTCGACCAGATGAAGCTCGACGCGATGCTCGGCTACGCCGAGGCGTCGACCTGCCGGCGCCGCGTGCTGCTGGCCTACTTCGGCGAGGAGTCCGCCGACTGCGGCAACTGCGACACGTGCCTCACGCCACCCGAGCTCTACGACGCCACCGTCGCCACGCAGAAGGTGCTCTCGGCCGTGGTCCGCACCGGCCAGCGGTTCGGCGCCGGGCACGTCATCGACGTCCTGCGCGGCAAGCGCACGCCCAAGGTGGAGAGCTGGGAGCACGACCGGCTGCCCACGTTCGGGGTGGGCGCCGACGTCGGCGAGCAGGAGTGGCGCAGCACCATCCGCCAGCTCGTCGCGCGCTCGGTGCTCTCGCCCGACCCCACGCGGATGGGCGCGCTCACGATCACCGAGGCGGCCCGGCCGATCCTCGACGGCACCGAGCGGGTCGAGCTGCGCCGGCTCACGGCCCAGGCCACGACGCGGGTGAAGAAGCCGCGGACGACCGGCCGCGGCGACGCGGGGTCGGCCGCCTCCGACGCCGACCGCGAGCTGTTCGAGGTCCTGCGCACGGAGCGGCGCGCCATCGCCGACGCGGAGAGCGTCCCGGCGTACGTCGTCCTGCCCGACCGCACGCTCTGGGAGCTCGTCACGGCGCGCCCGTCGAGCACCGAGGAGCTGCTCGCGGTCAACGGCATCGGCCCGGTGAAGGCGGAGAAGTACGGCGCGCGGTTCCTCGCCCTCCTCGCCGACCAGGCCCCGGCCGTTCCCGCCTCGCCCCGGTAGCTGCGCTCACGACCGAGCCGGTTCCCGCGCACTTCCCGGGGTGAGGCGGGCCGCGGTCGAGCCGGCGCGGCAGGATCAGGGCCATGGCGACGTCACCGGGCTCCGACCGATCCCTCCCGCTCGTGCGCAATCTCGCGGTCATCGGCCTGGGCAACGTCGGCACGGCGCTCGTCGCTCTGCTCAGGGAGCGTGGCGAGCAGGTGCGGGCGGAGTACGGCGTGGACCTGCGGGTCACCGGCGTGATGTCGCGGCGGATCGGGATGGTCGCCGATCCCGCGGGGCTCGACCTCGACGACGTCGCGGCCGGCCGCCTGCCCGCGGGGGAGCCCTACGACCCCGCCGGCGTCGGGGCGTGGCTGGAGCGGTGCGCCGCCGACGTCCTCGTCGAGCTCAGCCCGGTCGACCTCGCGACGGGGGAGCCGGCCGCCGGATTCCTGCGCGCCGCGCTGGTGCGCGGCATCCACGGCGTCACCGCCAACAAGGGTCCGGTCGTGCACGCGTACCGCGAGCTGGACTCGCTCGCCGGCGAGCACGGCGTGCGGTTCCGCTTCGAGTCGGCCACCGCCGACTGCCTCCCGGTCTACTCGCTCTTCCGCGAGTCGCTGCCGCTCGAGCGGCCGCACCGCGTGCGTGGCGTGGTCAACGGCACGACGAGCGTGATCCTCGAGGCGATCGAGGCCGGCGGCACGTTCGCCGACGGCGTGGCCGAGGCGCAGCGCCGGGGGATCGCCGAGGCCGACCCGAGCCTCGACGTCGACGGCTACGACTCCGCGGTGAAGGTCGTCGCGATCGCGAACGTGCTCATGGACGCCGACCTTCGGCTCGCCGACGTCGAGGTCACCGGCATCCGCGACCTCGACCCGGAGGAGGTGCGCGCCGCCGCGGCCGACGGGACCCCGATCCGGCTGGTCGCCGTCGTGGAACGGGACGACGGCACGGTCCGCGGCCGGGTGGCGCCGACCCGGCTCGCGCCCGACGACCCGTTCGCCGGCCTCGGTGCGATGGCCCTCGGCCTGCACTTCGAGGGTGACCTCATGCCCGCGCTGACCGTCGTGGGCCACGACCTGGCCCCGCGGCAGACGGCGTACGGAGTGCTCGCGGACGTCATCTCCGTGCTGCGCGGTCGTTGAGCCGCTCGCGCCGCGCGGCGATCCGACCGGTGACGCGAGCCGCGAGCCAGCCGACGAGCAGGGTGCTCAGGGCGAGCGCGAGGTCCGGTGCGGGCAGGGCCGCCGTCCCGAGCAGGTCCTGCAGCACCGGCAGGTAGATCCCGGCGAGCGCGAGCAGCAGCGACCCGCCGACGGCGAGCGGGAGGAAGAGGTTCGCCCGGGTGAACGGTCGCGGCCGCAGCCCGAGGGCGACGCCGAGCTGCAGGCTGACCAGCGCCAGGAAGACCATGCTCTGCCACGCCTTGCCGGCGTCCTGGGCCCACACGCCCAGCCCGAGTCCGGCGGCGCCGAGGACGGCGCTGATCACGAGGACGCGTTGCCAGAGACCGTCCCCGAGGACGCTCTGCTCGGGCGGCCGCGGCGGGCGGCGCATGAGGCCGGGCGCGGCCGGCTCGGCTCCGAGCGCCACGCCGGTGAGGCCGTGGGTGAGCAGGTTGATCCAGAGGATCTGCGCGGCGACGAGCGGTACGGCGAGGCCGGTGAACGGGCCGAGCAGCATCAGCAGGATCTCCGCGGCGCCGCCGGACAGCCCGAAGACGAGGAAGAGCCGGATGTTGGCGTAGACCCGACGGCCCTCCTCGACCGCCGCCACGACGGTGGCGAGGTCGTCGTCGGCGAGGACGAGGTCGGCCGCCTGCCGGGCCACCTCCGTCCCGCGGAGTCCCATGGCGACACCGATGTCGGCCCGACGCAGAGCGGGTCCGTCGTTCACGCCGTCGCCCGTCATCGCCACGACGGCGCCCTCGTCCTTCCACGCCTGCACGATGTCGAGCTTCTGCGCCGGGCTCGTCCGGGCGAAGACGCGGACGGCGGTGAGGTCGGTGATCTCGCCGGACTCGATGCGCGGACCGGTGGCCACCGCGCGGGTGTGGTCCGGCGCGTCGGACGGCAGGATGCCCACGCGCACCGCCACGGCCCGCGCCGTCGCGGAGTGGTCGCCGGTGATGAGGACCGGCGTGATGCCCGCGTCCTGGCAGGCCCGGATCGTCGCCAGCGCCGCCGGCTTCGCCGGGTCGTCCATCGCGACGAGCCCCAGCAGCCGCTCGCCGGCGTCGGCCCAGCCCGGCCCGCGGTCGGCCTCGCCGACGCCGACCGCGATGACCCGGAAGCCCCGATCGGCCAGCGCAGCGGCGCGCTGGGCGGCCTCGTGCCAGGCCGCCGCGTGCTGACCATGGCGAGCCCTGGAGTGGAGCGCCTCGACCGAGCCCTTGGTGACCACGAGGACCTGCGGCGGGTCGGTGCCCGGCAGGGCGTGGGCGGTGCTCATGCACTGGGCGGCACTGTCGAAGGGCACCTCGTCCACGCGGGGCAGGTCGGGCTCGAGCAGGTCGCGGGTGACGCCCGCCTTCGCGGCCGACCACGAGCAGCGCGAGCTCGGTCGGGTCGCCGAGCCCGGTCCAGCTCGCGCCCGGCTCCCCCGGGGGCACGAGCGTGGCGTCGTTGCACAGGACGACCGCCTCGAGCAGCAGCCGTACGTCGGGCGCCGCGCCGAGGTCGAGCCGGGTGCCGCCGGCGACGAACTCGCCCTCCGGCCGGTAGCCGTCACCGCTGACCGACACCTGGTGCTCCGGTGTCCACAGCTCCTCGACGACCATCTGCGCCTCGGTGAGCGTGCCGGTCTTGTCCGTCGCGATGACGGTGACGGAGCCGAGCGTCTCGACCGCGGGCAGCCGCCGGACGATGGCGTTGCGCGCGGCCATGTGCCGTGCACCGATGCCGAGGCTGAGGGTGACCACCGCGGGGAGCGACTCGGGCACGGCGGCGACGGCGAGGCTGATGGCCGTGACGAGCATGAGCTCGAACGGCTCGCCGCGGGCGACACCGAGACCGAGGACGACCGCGCTCAGCACCACCGCGACGAGGGCGAGGACCCGGCCGAGCCCGGCCAGCCGCCGCTGCAGCGGCGTCGGCTGGACCCGGGTGTCCAGCAGCGCGGCGATCCGGCCCAGCGCGCTGTCCGCGCCGGTGCCGGTGACCTCGGCCACCGCGCGGCCCTTGACGACGACGGTGCCCGACGACAGCGGCTCCCCGGGCCGCTCTCCGTGCGCCCCGGCCTTCCCGACCGCGACCGACTCGCCGGTGAGGGCGGACTCGTCCACGAGCAGCGAGACCGCCTCGAGCACCAGGCAGTCCGCGGGGACGACGTCGCCCTCGCCGAGCAGCACCACGTCACCGGGCACGAGGTCGCGCGCCGCGATGGACGACTCCGTACCGTCGCGGCGGACCCGCACCGTCGGTGCGCTCAGCTGCGCGAGCGCGGTCACGGCCCGGTCGGCCCGGACCTCCTGCGCGACGCCGACCGTCGTGTTGACCACGACGACGAGCCCGATCACCGCGGCGTCGGTCCAGTCGCCGGTGACGAGGGTCAGGACGAGCGCGGCCAGCAGCACCAGGATGAGCGGGTCGCGGAGCTGCGCACCGATGCTCGACCAGACCGAGATCCGGCCGTGCTGCGCGATGACGTTGGGCCCCGACTCGAGCAGCCGACGACCGGCCTCGGTCGCGGTGAGCCCGTCGGCGACCGACCGTCCCGGTGCAGCCCGAGGGGCACCGGGACGGACCGGGACCGCCGGCATCGTCCTACCTCCGCGAGCGGCTCAGGCGTCCCGGCAGGGGAAGCAGACGAGGGTGCGCGGCTCGGCCACGTCGGGCTCGTCGAGGTAGCACTCCCACGGGTCGCCGGCGACGACGTAGCCGGAGGATCCGACCCACTCCTGCACCGCCGCGTAGGCAGCGGACACCCCGTCGTAGGAGCCGACGTGCATCGTGGTCGCGACCGGGCCACCGGGCAGCACGGTGGGTTCCACGCGGCCGGTGGCCGCGACGGCCGACGAGGCGGGGAACCCCGCCTCCACGTCGAACCCGCCGTCGACGATGCGGTACCTCCCGAACGGCGGACCCGCCGGGACGAGCCGCTGCGCGCCGAGCGCCGCGCCCACCTCGCCGAACGCCCCGCCGAGGAACGCGGGGAGCTCCTCGACGTCGACATGGCCTCGCACCACCGCGGCCGGCTGCTCGGCCCGTTGCTCGAGGGTGACGGCGTACTCCATGACGTCCTCCTGCTCCGTACGTGCTCGACGCGTCGCCGTGGTCGCCGACGCGGACCGCAGCCGCCCGCCGGGGGTCGCGGGCGGCCGCGGTCAGGTTCCCGCCGTCCCGGTGTTGACCATCGGCTGGACGGCGGACTCGCCGCAGAGCACGACCATGAGGTTGCTGACCATGGCCGCCTTGTGCTCCTCGTCGAGGTCCAGGACCCCCTTCGCGGCGAGGTCCGCGAGGGCCATCTCGACCATGCTGACCGCGCCGGTCACGATCTTGCGCCGCGCCGCGATGACGGCCTCCGCCTGCTGCCGGCGCAGCATCGCCTGCGCGATCTCGGGGGCGTACGCGAGGTGGGTGAGCCGCGCCTGGTCGACGACGACGCCGGCCGGGGCGAGCCGCTCCTGCAGCTCCTGGCGCAGAGCGGCGGACACCTCGTCGACGTTGCCGCGCAGCGTGACCTCGTCCACCTCGTCGGCCACCGACTCGCCCGTGTCGTACGGGTAGCGCGTGGCGAGGTGCCGCAGCGACGTCTCGCTCTGGGTGGAGACGTAGGTCTCGACGTCGTCGACGTCGAACACCGACTTCGCGGTGTCCTCGACGTGCCAGACCACGACCGCGGCGATGTCGACCGGGTTGCCGCGCCGGTCGTTGACCTTGAGCCGGTCGCCGTTCATGGTGCGGGCGCGCAGCGACACCTTGTACCGCCTGGGCCGCGACGGCGCGGTCGCGCTCTCCGCGTCGCCCTTGCCCTTGCGGCCGACCCCGGCCGTGACACCGGTCTGCTTCCCGCTGGAACCGTTGGCGTAGAACGGGTTCCCCCACGCGAAGCCCGGCTGGCGCACGGTCCCGCGGTAGCTGCCGAACAGGATCAGCACGCGCGCCTCGTTGGGCTGCAGCGTGTAGAACCCGACGGACGCGATGACGGCGAGGACGAGCACGAGGAAGGCCGCGACGAGCGCCCACCAGACGGGGACGCGGACGCCGTCCGTCGTGGGGTCGCCCTGGGCGAAGGACCACCAGCCCAGGACCGGGACCAGCACGTAGAGGACCACGACGACCGGGAGGACGAACCACCCGTTGACCGGCCGCACCTGCCGTTCCGCGCTCATGACCGACACCTCCAGGGGCGCCACGAGGCAACGGCTCCATCCTCCCGCGGGGTCGGGGTGGAGTCATGCCCGCCGGATGCCGCCACCGCCGACGGCCCGGCACCTCGCGCGGCCCTGCAACGCCTGCGCGTCCGCGCGTACGGTGACCGGCATGGGCGACGTCATCGTCGTGGACTCGCTCAGCAGGAGCTACGGAGCGGTCCGGGCCCTCGACGGCGTGAGCTTCACGGTCGGCGAGGGGGAGGTCTTCGCCCTGCTGGGTCCCAACGGCGCGGGCAAGTCGACGACCGTCGAGATCCTGGAGGGTCACCGCGAGCGCACGTCCGGCGACGTGCGGGTCCTGGGCTACGACCCGGCGACCGGCGGTCGGCCCTATCGCGAGCGCATCGGCGTGGTGCTGCAGGAGGCCGGGTTCGACGAGGAGTTCCGCGTCGTCGAGCTCGTCGAGATGTACGCCGGCCTCTACCCGCGGCACCGCGACGTCGACGAGGTCATCGCGCTCGTCGGTCTCACCGCGAAGCGGTCGGAGCGGACCAAGACGCTGTCGGGCGGTCAGCGCCGCCGGCTGGACCTCGCCCTCGGGCTGGTGGGGGATCCCGAGCTGCTCTTCCTCGACGAGCCGACCACCGGCTTCGACCCGTCGGCCCGGCACAAGGCATGGGAGCTCATCGCCTCGCTGCGCGGGCTCGGCACGACGATCGTCCTCACCACCCACTACATGGAGGAGGCCGAGCGTCTCGCCGACCGGGTGGTCGTGCTCGTCGGCGGCCGGATCGTCGCCGAGGGACCGCCCGCGCAGCTCATGGCGCAGGACTCCTCGGCGGTCATCGCGTTCCGGCTGCCGGCCGGCGACACGACGTCGGGAGTCTGCCGGCGCTCAGCAGCGACCCGCGGGTCGACGGCGCGTCGGTCACGTGGCGAGACCTCGCGACCCACGGCCGACCTGCTCACGCTCACCGGCTGGGCCGGCGCACGCGGGCTGGAGCTGGCCGACCTGACGCTGTCCCGCCCGACCCTCGAGGACGTCTACCTCACGCTCACGGGTGACGACAGCGGTGACTGACGTGGGTCGGCCCGCGGTCGCGTCGCCTCCGGCGACGACGGACGGTCGCGGCCCGTCCGTCGCGAGCATGCTCGTCGGCCAGTTCCGCTACTCCACGAGGAGCTTCTGGCGTACGCCGGTCGCCGCGTTCTTCACCCTCGTGTTCCCGCTGTCGTTCCTCGTCGTCATCTGCGCGATCGCCGGCAACGAGGTGATGGACGCGCGCTCCGGGGTGCGGGTGGCGCAGTTCCTCACGCCGGTCTTCGCCGTGTTCGGCGCGTGCATGGCCGCCTTCGTCTCGCTCGCGCTCGGTGTCGCGTACGCCCGGGAGTCCGGTGTGCTCAAGCGGTTGCGGTCGACGCCGCTGCCCGCCGTGGATCCACCTCGCGGGGCGGGTCGCGACGGCCGTCTGGGTCTCGCTCATCGCGATCGTGCTCGTCACCGTGGTGGGCGTCGTGTTCTACGGCGTGGACATCGTGTGGCGCACCCTGCCGGCCGTCATCGTCACGCTCGTCGTCGGGGTGGCGTGCTTCGCCGCGCTCGGCCTCGCCGTGGTGTCGCTGGCGCCGACGCCCGGGGCCACCCAGGCGCTCGCCAACGGCGGGCTGATCCTGCTCGCGTTCGTCTCCGACGTCTTCGTCGTCACGCTCCCCGGCTGGCTCGACAGCGTCGGTTGGCTCTTCCCGCTCAAGCACTTCGTCAACGCCGTGGCCGACGGCTTCAACCCGTTCCTCACCGGCAGCGGGTTCGCGTGGGACCACCTGGCCGTCCTCGTCGCGTGGGGGGTCGCGGGCGCGCTCGTCGCGCTGCGGTTCTTCACCTGGGAGCCCGAACCCGGGCACGGCCGGCGGCGCGACCGCGGTGCGGTCGACGCCTCCTCTCCCGAGCCGCGCGGGCCGAGCGGGTGGGGGAGCCCGACACCGGGGTCGCGACCGGCCGGCTGGGCACGGCGGTCGACGTCGGGCCGAGGTCGTGGATGTCGCTCGCGCTGGCCCAGACGAGGTACACGACGCTCAAGCTGCTGCGCGACCCGCTGTCGGTCTTCTTCGCGGTGGTGTTCCCGCTGCTGCTGCTGATCTTCTTCTCGGCCGTCTACGGCCGGGACGCGACCTGGGGCGGCCTGCCCCTGCCGCAGTACCTCGCCGCGGTGTTCTCGGTGTACGGCGTAGCGGTGATGTCGTACGTGAACCTGTCCTCGCTCGTCGCGGAGGACCGTTCGCGCCTGGTGCTCAAGCGGTTGCGCGGCACGCCGCTGCCGCCCGGCGCCTACCTCGCCGGCCGGATCGGCGCGGCCGTCGTGCTCGGTGCCCTCACGGTCGCTGCTCGTCTTCGGGGTGGGGGCGATATTCTTCGGCGTGCGGATCGGGCCCGTGCCGCTGCTGCGGCACGGCGCTCGCCTTCGCCGCGATCATCGCCTGCATGACGGCGCTCGGGCCTGCTGCTCGTGTCGCTCGTCGACTCGCCGCAGAGCGTGACCGCGATCGCGCTCGCCACGCTGCTGCCGCTGTCGATGGTGTCCGACATCTTCATCAACTCGCCCGCGCTGCCCACCGTGATGTCGGCCCTCGGCTGGACGTTCCCGTTGCGGCACATGGCATCGGTCGCCGTCGCCGTGAGCTCGGGGCAGGCCGTCGACGCCCAGCTGTGGCTGCACCTCGGCGTGATCGCCCTGTGGGGCGTCGTCGCGGCGGTCGTCGCGGCGCGCTTCTTCCGGTGGGAGCCGCGCAGCTGACCGGCCCGCACCGGACGCCGGGCGGCCGCCCTCCGGCGTCGGACTCCGTCCCTGACGCGCGACGGATCCTCGCGCAGAGGACTGTGGACGAGTACGTGACCCCGAGATCGAGGAGCGAACGTGTACGCGCTGCGGCTGCTGAGCTGGAAGTCCGACCCGGTGCTCGTCGAGGTCGAGGACCCCAGGCCCGGGCCCGGTGAGGTGGTCATCAAGGTCGGCGGAGCGGGCGCCTGCCACTCCGACCTGCACCTCATGCACGACTTCGAGGGCGGCCTGCCCTGGGCGCCCCCGTTCACCCTCGGGCACGAGAACGCGGGCTGGGTGCACGAGCTCGGGGCGGGCGTGACCGGCTTCGCGGTCGGACAGCCCGTCGCCGTGTACGGCCCCTGGGGCTGCGGCTCCTGCGCACGCTGCCAGCAGGGCGTCGAGACGTACTGCGAGAACACGATCGGCGCGCCGATCCCGGGTGGCGGCGGCGGTCTCGGCCTCGACGGGGGCATGGCGGAGTACCTGCTCGTCCCGGCGGCCCGCTTCCTCGTGCCGCTCACCGACGGCCTGTCCCCGGCGGCGGCGGCCCCGCTCACCGATGCCGGGCTGACGCCGTACCACGCCGTCCGCCGGTCCTGGGACAAGCTCGCACCGGGCACCACCGCGGTGGTCATCGGCGCCGGCGGGCTGGGTCACATGGGCCTGCAGATCCTCAAGGCGACGACGGCCGCCCGGGTGGTCGTCGTCGACCCGAAGCCGGACGCGCTCGCGATGGCGACCGACCTCGGTGCCGACCACACGGTCGTGCCCGGGGAGGACTCGGCGGCGGAGATCCGCGAGTACACCCACGGGATCGGGGCCGACGTCGTCCTCGACTTCGTCGGCGTGGAGGACACGCTGATGCTGGGGGCCGCGGTCGCGCGCCAGCTCGGGGACCTCACGATCGTCGGCATCGGCGGCGGCACGCTGCCCGTGTCGTTCTTCAGCGTCCCCTACGAGGTCTCGATCCAGACGACGTACTGGGGCAGCCGGCCGGAGCTCGTCGAGGTGCTCGACCTCGCCGCGCGCGGCCTGATCACGCCGCACTACACGACGTTCCCGCTCGCCGAGGCGACCGAGGCCTACCGGCAGCTGCACGCCGGGACCGTCGCCGGGCGTGCGGTCATCGTGCCGTAGCGCCGCCAGGATCGCGTCGTCCCGTCCCGGTGCGCGGGGCGGGACGACGCACGTCCGGGGCTATGGCGCGCCGACGTCGTCCGCGGGCCGCGCTCCGGCGATGCGCGGCTCCAGGCCCGCATCGGCCACGAGGTCGCCGCCCGCGTCGACCCAGGCGCGCAGCCCGCCACGGAGCACCGACGCGTCGACGCCCGCCACCCGAAGATGGACGACCGCCTCCTGCGCGCGGCGGCCGGTACCGCTCACCACGATGACCTGCCGGGTCCGGGTCGTGTACGGCGTGGACGCGGACACCTCGCCGAGCGGGATGTGGATCGCGTGGCGCGGGTGGCCGGCGGACCACTCGTCCGCGTCGCGAACGTCGACCAGGAGCGCGTCGCCCGCGAGGAGCGCCATCGCCTCCTCGGGCTCGACCGACGGCGTCCCTTCGACGGGTTGGGTCGTCATGTCCGTCTCCCGACCGGGTCGGGCGCCGTCCCCGCGAGGATCCGCGGACCGCTGCCCGTCCCACGTTGCGATGGTCCTGGGACACCTTCACGGTAGTGCGGCCGGCACGACATTGCTCGATGCCCGGAGGCCGACATGGCAGTGCGCGCGAGCATGGCGACGCCGCTCCGTCTGGAGGGACGGAGCGGCGTCAGGGGGACCGGTTCGGCGGCCAGGGGGGTGGATCAGCCGCCGAACGCGGCGAGATGGTGCTGCGAGGCCGTGCTCAGGTGGGTGTAGAGCGCGAGCACGTCGGGGGCGGCGGTCAGGCCGGACGTCGCGGAGGCGAGGTCGGCGATGTCGGCCTTCTCGACCGTCACGCCCGCGGCGAGCGCCGCGGTGGACGTGGTCGCTCCGGCGAGCAGCGTGTCGTAGGTCGACTGGAAGCTGGCGCTCGCGAACTCGCCGGCCGCCTTGCCGGCCGTCGGGTCGGCGATGTCGTAGCGGTCCAGCATCGCCCGCACCGCGGTGAGGTGCTGGGTCTCCGACTGCGCGATACGGGCGAACTGCGTGACGGCCGGGTACTTCGCCGCGAGGGCGACGTAGAGGTCGTGCGCCATCTTCTCCTCCTCGGCCATCGCGGCGAGGTCGGTCTTCTGCGCGGCGGTGAGCGTGCCCTGGGCGACCGTGCTGCCCTGGGCGAGCATCCCGCCGCCGGCTCCGCCGCCGTAGCCGTTGCGCATGCCGTAGCCGGGGCCGCCGGCGCCGGTCGTGCTGCCGGTGCCGTTGCGCATGCCGTAACCCATCCCTCCGTTGCCCGTGGGGCCGGTGCCGGTGCACACCGGGGTCGGGTCGGCGGTGGCCCCCGTGACCGCGGCGCGCGCGGTCCCGAGCCAGTTGCCGGCCTCGGCCCAGCTGGGTGCGGCGACGAGTGCGACGGAGGCGACCCCCGCGGCGACGGCAGATCCGATGGCAATGGTGCGGCGCATGATGTTCTCCTGGTGTCAGGCCCCGCTCGGGGGCGCTCTTCCTTGCACCGCCCACTGTCGACGACCGCTCTGGATCGCCGATGTGGTCGATGTGGAGTTCCCGTGGAGATTGCGGCGCGCCAGGTCGCGCGACGCGCCCGCACGGATCGCCGGGCGGCAGGATGGGCCCGTGGCAACGGTTCTGGTCGTCGAGGACGAGCGCGACATCCGTGACCTCCTGCGCCGCTACCTCGAGCGCGAGGACCACGCGGTGCTCACGGCCGGGACGGGCGCCGAGGCGCGTCCGCCTGCTCGCCGAGGGCGCCCCCGACCTCGTCCTGCTCGACCTCGGGCTGCCCGGACATCGACGGCCTCGACGTGCTGCACCTCGCCACCGCGGCCGCGATCCCCGTCATCGCGCTCACCGCCCGCAGCACCGTCGAGGACCGGATCCTGGGCCTCGAGCGGGGCGCCGACGACTACGTCACGAAGCCGTTCAGCCCGCGCGAGGTGGTGCTGCGCGTGGCGGCCGTGCTGACCCGGCACCAGGGCGCGGAGAGCAGGGACGAGGACTCCTACGGCGCGGGGCAGCTCGTCATCGACCGGGCGCGACACACCGCGCGGCTGCACGGCGCCGAGCTCGACCTCACGCCCACCGAGTGGGGCGTGCTCACCTCGCTCGCCGCGGCGCCGGGCCGGGTGTTCTCCCGCGCCGAGCTGGTGAACCGGGTCCGCGGCTACGAGTTCGCCGGCTACGAGCGCACCGTCGACTCGCACGTGAAGAACCTGCGCCGCAAGCTCGGCGACGGCGGCGCCTCGATCGTCGAGACGGTGCTCGGCGTCGGATACCGCTTCGGGCTCGACCATGACCGCTGAGCCGCGGCGCGGCCTCGGACCGCTCGGCACCCGCCTGCTCGTCGCCTTCGTGGTGGTGGCCCTGTCCTCCGTGCTGGTCCTCGTCCTGGCCGCGCTCGTGGGCACCTCGCGCGGGCTCGCGGCGGCCCAGGACACCCGACGGCAGACCGCCGCCACCGACGCCGCCGCGGCCGCGGCCACGGCGTACGCCACGGCCGGCGGGTGGCAGGGTGCCGACCTCGCCCGAGCCGACGACGCCGCCGCCGCCGCGGGCGCACGGATGCTGGTCCGCGACGCGGACGGCACCGTGGTGAGCGCGCCCGACGGCATGGGCGCCGGCATGGGGCCGGGGCTCGGCATGGGCGCGGCCAACCGGGCGGACGTCGTCGTCGCACCAGTGGTCGTCGACGGCGCCACCGTCGGCACGGTCTACCTCGGCTTCGGGACCGGATCGGTCGCCGCGGAGCAGCAGATCGCGTGGACCTGGATCCTGCTCGCCGGCCTGGCCGCGCTCGTGACGGCCGTCGTGGTCGCCTGGTTCGTCACCCGCTGGCTCACCAACCCGCTGGTCCGCCTCGCGGCCGTCGCGCGCGCCTTCGCCGCCGGCGACCGGACCGCGCGCGCCGACGCCTCCGACCTCGCCGAGCCGGGCGAGCTGGGCGAGCTCGCCCGCGCGTTCGACACCGCCGCGGTCGACGTCGAGCGGTCCGAGTCGTCGCGCCGCCGGATGGCGGCGGACCTCGCGCACGAGCTGCGCACCCCGCTCGTCCGCGCTCCAGGCCGGGCTCGAGGAGCTGCGCGACGGCTACGTCGAGGCCGACCCGGAACGGCTGTCCGCGCTGCACGCCCAGTCCGAGCGGCTCTCGCGGGTCGTCGACGACCTCGCCGCCCTCGCGGCGGCGGAGACCGCCGCGCTGTCGCTGCACCGGGCGCCCGTCGACCTCGGCGAGCTCGTCGCCGACGCCGTCGTCGCCGCCGCCTCGGCGACGACGACCGCCGGGCTCGAGGTCGTGCCGGACCTGCACCGCGGCGTCGTGGTCGACGGCGACGCGGACCGGCTGCACCAGGTGGTCGCCAACCTGCTCACGAACGCGGCGCGCTACTGCCGCGCCGGTGACCGCGTCACGGTCACGGTGACGACGGCCGGCACCGACGCGGAGCTGCGGGTGTCCGACACCGGTCCCGGCATCCCCGCGCAGGACCTGCCGCACGTCTTCGACCGGCTCTGGCGAGGGCGGGCCGACAGCGAGGGCTCGGGGATCGGCCTGGCCGTCGTCCGCGAGCTCGTCGAGGCGCACGGCGGTCACGTCCGGGTGCAGTCCGACGGACGCAGCGGATCGACGTTCACCGTGATCCTGCCGCTCGGTGCGGCGGCCGGTGCTCCCGGCCGCCGCGCCGAGGCGGCGACGGATCAGTCGGCGTAGACCTCGCCGATGCGCTCGCCGTGCTCGGTCGTCGCGATCGGCAGCCCGGCCTTCGCCGCGTTGGCGAAGTCGTCGTCGACGTGCACGACGCGGACACCGGCGGCCTCGAGGATCGAGCTGCCCACCGACGCGCGGAACCCGCTGCCGCAGTAGACCCAGACGGCACGGTCCAGGTCGGCGGTCCACGCCACCACCTCGTCGAGGCGGTCGCGCAGCTCGTGCAGCGGCACGAGCCGGGCGCCGTCGACGTGGCCGTCGTCCCACTCGCTGCGGCGGCGCAGGTCGAGGACCGGGAGCTCCGGGTCGGTCGCGAGCTCGGCCGCCAGGTCGGCGTGCGTCGCTCGCGGGTAGGACGAGGCGGGCGTCGCGTCGCTCGCCCAGTCGGTCGGCGAGCCGACGGCGTAGGCCGCGGGCCGGTCGATCCCGATGCGGACGAGCTCGCGCTGCATGAGCGCGACCTCCTCGACGCTCTCGCCGAGCAGGGTCAGCGGGGTGCCCCACTCGATGAGCCACCCGAGGTAGGTGACGGCGTTGCCGTGCACGTCGAAGGACAGTGACCCCCGCAGGTGGTCCGCGGCGAACACCTTGCGGTGGCGCAGGTCGACGACCCATTCGCCGCGCGCGATCGCGGCCGCGATGTCGGCGGCGCCCGCGACGCGAGGGAGCGAGAGGTCGATCGGACCGGGACCGGCCTGGTTGGCCGGGCCCATGTGCGCGTAGTAGCGCGGGTAGGCGTCGAGCCCGGCGATGAGCTCGTCGACGAACGTCTGCTCGTCGACGTGGAACGCCGGGTTGCTGCGGATCTGCTCGGCGAGGGTGGAGGCCGTGCCGACGGTGGCGGTGGCGCTGCAGAACGAGCCGAAGCCGTGGGTCGGGTAGAGCCCCGCGGTGTGCGTCACGTCGTCGCGCAGCCGTCGCATGGACTGCCACTGGGCGTGCGCCAGCGGTGAGGTGTGCTCCGGTCCGAGCAGGTCGGGACGCCCGACGCTGCCGTAGAGCATCGACCCGCCGGTGAACAGCGCGAGGTCCTCGCCACCCACGTTGACCGCGAACGACAGGTGGTTCGGGGTGTGGCCGGGCGTGTGGATCACCCGGACGAGGCCGACGTCGCTCGACAGCTCGGCCTTGTCGCCCACGGCGTTCGCGGCGAAGGAGATGTCCATGCCGCTCGGGACGACGTACTCCGCACCGGTGCGCCGGGCCAGCTCGAGACCGCCGGTGACGTAGTCGTTGTGGAAGTGCGTCTCGAGCACGTGCGAGACGGTCCAGCCGCGGGCGTCGAGGAGGGCCTCGACGCGGTCGATGTCGCGCTGCGGGTCGATCACGAGCGCCGAGCCGTTGCGGCCGACGACGTAGCTGCGGTCGCCCAGGTTGGGCGTGTCGATCGCGACGACGTCGAGCTGCGCCTCGGTCATGACGTGACCACCGCGGCGCCGGCGTTGGCGAGGTCGATGAACCCGCCCTGCAGGTCGTAGACGTGGGTGAACCCGGCCTTGCCCATGGCGTCGGTGGCGATGCCCGAGCGACGGCCGCTGTGGCAGTAGACGGTGTACGTCGTGTTCTTGTCGAGCTTCGCGATCTCGGCGTCGAACGTCGGAGCCTCGACGTCGATGTTGATCGCGCCGTCGACGTGGCCGGCGGCGTACTCGGGCGGCGTACGCACGTCGACGATCACGACGCCGGGCTGCTTCGCGGTGGACAGGAACGTCTGCGGGTCGACGCTCTGCACGGCGCTGCTGGACCCGCAGCCGGCGAGGAGCGCGACGCCGAACAGCACGGCGACCAGGGCGATGATCTTCTTCACGTGAGTCAGTCCTCGGGGGAGTCAGATGATGGTCGGGGTGCCGGAGTCGGCGACGAGCTCGCCGCCGACCGCGTGCCAGGCGCGCATGCCGCCGTCGAGGTTGACGGCGTCGACGCCGTGGCCGAGCAGGAAGCGGACGACGGCCTGCGACCGGTTGCCGGACCGGCAGGTGACGACGACGTGGCCGGTGCGCGGCAGCTCGTCGAGGCGGTTGTTGATCTCGCTCATCGGGAGGAACACGGCCTGCGGCGCGTGCCCGGCGTCCCACTCGTTGCGCTCGCGCACGTCGAGGAGGATCGCTCCCGCCTCGACCTCGCGACGTGCGTCGGCGACGCCGACCGTGGGGAGGGGTTCGGGGGTCTGGGTGCTCATCGTGCTGCTGCCTTCTCCTTGACCTCGGCCATGTCGAGCTCGCGCACCGCGGTGATGAGCTGCTCCAGGGCGGTGGCCGGGAGCGCGCCGGCCTCGCGGTAGACGAGGATCCCGTCGCGGAACGCCATGAGCGTGGGGATGGCGCTGATGCCGGCGGCCGCGGCGAGCTGCTGCTCAGCCTCGGTGTCGACCTTGCCGAAGGTGATGTCGGGGTGGGTCTCGGAGGCGCGCTCGAAGACCGGGGCGAAGCCGCGGCAGGGACCGCACCAGGAGGCCCAGAAGTCCACGAGGGTGATCCCGTCGCGCAGGACGGTCTCCTCGAAGTCGGCGGAGGTCAGCGTGGTCGTGGTCATACCGAGTCCTCTCTCGTGGTCGTGCCCACCGGATCAAGATACCCAGGGGGGTATGGTCCGGTCGCGCGGAACGGGCGGGACGGGCGCGGTGCGCCGGTGCGGTCCGGGCCTGGCGAGGGGCGGTGCGCCTGACGCGCACCGCCCCTCGGGAGCCGACTCACCGGCAGGAGCAGCGCTTCTCCGCCGGCACGTGGCCGAGCACCTGCTCGACGTGCATGCCGCAACCGCTGTAAGTGGCCTTGCCGCACGCGCGACAGACTGCCGGACTGCACATAGGGACCTCGCAACTTCTGGGTGGGGTGGACGAAGAAAGGATACCCCCGGGGGTATTCACCGGGCAAATCCTCGCGCCGGAAGGCGCGTGTCCGTCCTGGTCGCGCGGCTCGGCCGAGACCCAGCGTGGACCGGTGACGACCCCTAGGATCGCGGGATGGCGGAGCATCCTCGCGCGACCGGTCCGGGCGGGGACCCGGCCTCGGGCCTGGCCCTCCGGTTCCCCGGCGTGCACTTCTACAACGCGCTGCTCACGGAGGTCCAGGACGGCGTGGTCATCGGCCTGGGGAGCCGGGTCGGCACCTTCGCACTGCTGCACTCGGGTGCGCGGATCGGTGCCGGCTGCACGATCGGGTCCCACAGCAACATCTGCGACAGCGAGATCGGTGACCGGGTGTCGATCCAGACTGCGTGCCACATCACGCGCGGCGTCGTGATCGAGGACGACGTGTTCGTCGGACCCGGGGTCATCACACTCAACGACAAGCTGCTCGGCGGTCCGCTCACCCCACCGCGGATCTGCGCCGGCGCGAAGGTCGGTGGCGGGTCCGTGGTCCTCCCCGGGGTCACCATCGGGGCGGGGGCGGTGATCGGGGCCGGCAGCGTGGTGACCCGCGACGTGCCGCCCGGAGCAGTGGTCACCGGGCAACCGGCCCGGGTGCGGATCCCCTCGGGCGACGAAGGATCGACGGCCCCTGAGATCGTGCTCGCGCGGGCGGGCGTCGGTGACGAGCCCGGGGACTGACCTCCGGATGACCCAGCATCCCCGAGGTCCCGTGCTGGTCAACCTTGCCCCCACGGGGATGGTCCCGACCCGGGCGATGACTCCCCACGTGCCCCTCACGGTCGACGAGATCGTCGCCGACGTCGATCGGTGCGTCGGTCTCGGCGTCAACGTCGTCCACCTGCACGCCCGCGACGACGACGGCCGGCCCACCTGGCGTAAGGACGTCTATGCCCGACTGATCGGACGGATCCGTGAGCGGCATCCGGCCGTGGTCCTCGGCGTATCGCTCAGCGGTCGCGACTGGAGCGAGCTCGACAAGCGGACCGACGTCCTCGACCTCACGGGCGACCTCAGGCCGGACCTGGCGAGCCTCACCCTCTCGTCGCTCAACTTCTCCACCGGGGCCAGCGTCAACGAACCCGACACAGTGGTGAGGCTGGCCGAGCGCATCACCGAGCGCGGGATCAGGCCCGAGCTCGAGGTGTTCGATCTCGGCATGCTCAACGTGGTCACGCACCTGGCGACGAAGGGCGTGCTGGCCGCGCCCCTCTACGTCAACCTCATCCTCGGCAACGTGGCCGGCGCCCAGCCGGAGGCGGGTCACGTCGGCGCCCTGCAGGCCGGGATGCCGGCCGGCTCCCTGTGGACGGCCGGCGGCATCGGTCGGACGCAGACGGCCGCGGTGACCCTGGGAGCGTTGCTCGGCCACGGGGCGCGGATCGGGCTCGAGGACAACATCTGGTACGACGCCGCGCGCACCGAGCTCGCGACGAACGCCGGGCTCGTGGATCGTGTTCTCGGGCTTGCCCGTGCGTTCGAGCGCCGCCCGGCGACTCACGCCGAGGCGCGGCAGATGCTGGGTCTGGACCCGCGGTGACCGACCCGGCGACGATGCGCCCGCGGAACAGCGCGAGCGGGTCCGGCCTGCGCGTCCTCATCACCAACAACACGTTCGCCGCTCGGGCGGGCACCGAGATGTTCGTCCGCGACCTGGCCCTCGGGCTCGCGCGTCGTGGTCATCGCCCCGTGGCCTACAGCACCGTGCTCGGGGAGGTGGCCGCGGAGCTCGAGCGCCACTCCATCCCCGTGATCGACGACCTCGACGCGCTCGGCGAGGAGCCCGACGTCATCCACGGCCAGCACCATCTCGACGCCATGGCGGCGATGACGCGGTTCCCGTCGGTCCCCGCCGTGTACGTCTGCCACGGCTGGCTGCCGTGGGAGGAGCTGCCTCCCCTGTTCCCGAGCATCCGCGAGTACGTCGCCGTCGACGACCTCTGCCTCGAGCGGCTCCTCACCACGCCGGGCATCCCGAGGGCGGTCACCCGCGTCATCCACAACGCCGTCGACCTCGACCGGTTCGCTCAGCGTCCGCCATTGCCGGCACGGCCGACGTCCGCGCTGATCTTCAGCAACCTGGCCACGGCGGACAACTTCGGGGGAGTGATCGCCCGGGCGTGCCGGGACGCCGGCATCGCCCGCGTCGACATCGTCGGCCGGGACAGCGGTCACCCCGTCGCCGCGCCCGAGGACGTCCTCGGCGAGTACGACGTCGTGTTCGCCAAGGGGCGCTCCGCGATCGAGGCCGCAGCCGTCGGGTGCGCCGTCGTCGTCGCGGACAGCAACGGGATGTCCGGGATGACGACGAGCGCGCGGTTGCCCCGCGTGCACGGCCTCAACTTCGGTCTGCGCGTCGAGCAGGACCACCGCGTCACGGGGGAGAACGTCGCCCGGGCGCTCGCCGACTACGACCCGGCCGACGCCGCCGCGGTGTCCGCGTGGCTGCGGGCGAACTCCTCGCTCGACTCGGCAGTGGACCGGTGGGAGGGCGTCTACGCCGACGTGCTCCGTGGACCCGACCCGACGACGGACACCGACACCGACGCCGTCGAGGCGTTACGGGCGGCATCGCGCTACCTGACCGGGCTCGTCCCGGTGCTGAAGTCGCGCGACGACGCCTGGGCGGCCGCGGAACGGATGCGCGTGGAGCTCGGCGGGAGGATCGCGGAGGCGGACGCGCGGGTCGCGGAGGCGGACGCGCGGGTCGCGGAGCTCGATGCCGCGCTCGAGGATTCCCGGCAGCGTTGGGAGGTGGTGACGCGATCGCGCGCCTGGCGCGCGTCGACGGTCGCCTGGCGGATCAACGCACGGCTCCCGCGCCGGGCGCAGCGCGACTGACCATCCCGGACGGCGGGCGTCCGCTGGTCAGCCGGCGAGCTGCTCGACCATGAACCGCAGGATGCGGTCGTCCTCGCCGGGAAGGTCCTCGTGCTCGAAGTCGGGATAGAGCACCATCTCCTTCGCCGCGCGGATCTTGTTGTACGCCGCGAACTGCGTCGACGGTGGGCAGATCTGGTCCATCAGCCCGGTGAGCATGAGCACCCTCGCCTCGATGCGCGGCGCGAGGTGCTGGACGTCGACGTAGCCGAGCGTGCGCCACATGGCGTCGATGTCCGCGTGGGTCGGGTCGAAGCGGCGCAGCCAGTGGCGCAGCTCGGCGTAGGCGTCGGTGGCCAGGTCCATCTCCCACACCCGCTGGAAGTCCGACAGGAACGGGTAGACCGGGGCGGCCGCGCGGATCCGCGGTTCGAGCGCGGCGCAGGCGAGAGTGAGCGCACCGCCCTGTGACCCCCCGGTGACGCCGATCCGCGTCGGGTCCACCTCGGGGCGGTCCATCACGATGTGGGCAAGCTGCACCGTGTCGAGGTAGACGTGCCGGAACGCGAGGTTGCGGGGCTCGTCCCCCAGACCCCGGACGATGTGGCCCTCGAGGGTGTTCCCGAGCGCGCCCCCGACGTCCTGCGACCGACCACCTTGCCCGCGCACGTCCAGCGCCGCGACCGAGAAGCCCTGCGCCACATAGGGAAGGAGCGCGAACCAGTCCGGGCTGTGGCCCGAGTAGCCGTGGAAGACGATGACGGCCGGGTGCGGGCCCTCGGTCCCGCGTGGCCTGAGGTACTTGGCGTACACCCGCGCGCCCCGGACGCCGGTGAACCACAGGTCGGAGCACTCGGCGTACGGCGCGACGTGCTCCACCGCCTCGAGGACCACGTCGGATCCCGCCTCGGCCGCGGCGAGCTCCTCCAGCGCATCCGCCCAGTAGGCGTCGTGGTCGTCGGGGCGCGGGTTGCGCCCCGGGTAGCTGCGCAGCTCGTCGAGCGGAAGGTCGAACGCGGGCACGGTGCCTCCTCGGCGACAGGACCTCCACCGCCCGGGCGGTGCGGGTGAAGGCAGAGGCTACCCGGCAACCGCGTCGACGAGGCGTCGCGGATCGGTCGGACCGCGAGGACAGGACCACCCGGTCCCCCCGGCTCGGTCTGTCAGCAGGATGACGGTTCCCATCGGCCGCGACCGCAGGATACTGGCGTCCGACCATCAGCGGCCGGTGGCGAATGCGTGCGGCAGGCGTCGCGGCGGAGGCGTTCGCAGGTGCCGGCCTCCCCATCGACGACAGCGCGCTCGGCTGATGACCTGGTCGGTGCGGCCCGTCGGGGGGCGGGTCGCACCGACCGGCACCCCGCCCCCCGGCCGCAGCACGGCGGCGATCAGCCACCCGGAGGGTGGCGCATCCACCACGTCGTGGGGAGGCCCTCGACGTCGACGCGCACCCGCTCGGTGAAGCCGCGCCGCTCGTAGAACTCGGTGTTCGCCGGTACCGACGTCTCGAGCCAGCAGTCGAGCCCGGCCCTCCCTGCGGCGGCGAGCACAGGACGCAGCACTGCGCTGGCGAGCCCGGTCCCCTGGACCGACGGGTGCGTCGCGAGGACGCCGAGGTACCAGTACGGCCGCGGCGGCGCGTACTCCTCGATCGCCCGGTCGTAACGCTGCAGGTTCGCCCAGGCGTCCTCGCCGACCGCTCGGCGGTAGTCCGACCAGACGCGTCCGGCGTGATCCTCGTCGACCGGCCCACCGGTGCGGTCGGACCACATCGCGACGGCACGGCAGTCGTCGGCGACCCACACCGTGCCGTCGCGCACCCGACCGTCGAACAGCGCGCCGGCGAACAGCGGAGCGACCCGGTCGGTGTCTCCTCCAGTGATGTAGGCCCACGCCGGATCGGTCGTGAAGGCGGCGACGACCGTGTCGAGCACCCGTTCCCGGTCGTCCGGTGTGGCTCGGCGGACCAGGACCTCGGGCGTGGACGTCATGCCGCCACGCTAGCCGCCGGGCCGACCGGGCCGTCGTGGTCAGGTGCCGGCCAGCACCGAGTCGAGGTGGTGCCGGATCTGCAGGGCGACGGCCGCCCCCTCGCCCACGGCCGAGGCGAGCTGCTTGGTCGATCCGGCCCGGACGTCGCCGGCGGCGAACACGCCCGGGACCGAGGTCGCCAGCGTGTGGTCGGTGACGACGAAGCCCGCCGGGTCGAGCGCGAGGAGCCCGTCGAGCCAGCCGGTGTTCGGGTCGAGACCGACGAAGACGAAGGCCGCCACCGTCGGGTGGTCCACCTCGGTGCCGTCGCCGCCGCGCAGACCGACGGACCGCAGCTTGCCGTCCTCGCCCTTCGTGAAGCGGGTCACTGAGGTCTCGGTGAGCACGCTCATGCGCGGGTGGTCGGCGACCTTGTCCTGCAGCAGGCGGGACGCGCGCGGAGCCGCGGACCGCTCCACGATGGTCACGTGCTTCGCGAACTGGGTGAGGAACAGGCCCTCCTCGAACCCCGAGTTCCCGCCGCCGATCACCACCACCTCGTCCGCGTCGCGGTAGAACGGGCCGTCGCAGGTGGCGCAGAAGTGGACGCCGGCGCCGATCAGGTCGGCCTCGCCGGGGGCGTCGGTCCGCCGGTAGGTCGAGCCGGTGGCGACCAGCACCGCGCCGGCCATGAGGACCTGGCCGGTCGACGTCGTCACCCGCGCCGTACCGCCGGCGCTCTCGATGCCGGTGACGCCCACGGCCGGCAGCAGCTCGACGCCGTACCTCGCGGCCTGGCGGGCGAACCGATCGGCGAGGTCGGCGCCTCCGACGCCGTCCGGGAACCCGGGGTAGTTGTCCAGCCGCTCGGTGACGCCGGCCTGCCCGCCGAGCGCCGAGCGGTCGAGCACGAGGGTCCGGAGGTTCTCCCGCGCCGCGTAGATCGCGGTGGTGAGGCCGGTCGGGCCGCCGCCGACGATGACCACGTCGTACGACGTCATGCCCGCGTCACGGCGCAGGCCGAGCTTCTCCGCGAGCTCCTCGTTGGACGGCTCGGCGAGGTGGCTGCCGTCGGGGAACACGATGGTCGGGATGATCCGCTTGCCGTCGTTGTACCGCTCGACGGTCGCGTCCTCCTCGGGGTGCGCCTCGAGGTCGACGTAGTGGAACGGCACCCGCTGCTCGCCGAGGAACGCCTTGCTGCGCCGGCAGTCGGGGCACCAGGCTGGCGCCGTACAGCACGAGGGCGTCGGCAGGGACCTGGCCCGTCGGCCGGCCGGTCGGGACCGGGTCGGGCCGGCTCGGGTCGGGCGCCGTCGGATCGGGCGCGGTCGGGTCGGGCATGCGGGGCTCCTCGTGCTGGGGCGCCAGGTACGTCCGGCGGCGCTGCTGGGTGAGTCAACTCTCCGCCGGGTCCGGCTGGATCCGGTCCGCCGATGACCGAACTCTTACGAACGGACCGTGGGCGTGGTCCGGCGCCGGTTCCCCCGCGTGCGCCGACCGGCACCGTCCCGCGCCGCGCGGCGCGGCGCCGCGGCGCGACGGCGCGGGTCGAGTGGGAGACTGGTGGCGCCTGAGAGAGGGTGGTGACGATGCCATCTGGATGGATGCCGGACGCCCGCCACGACAAGCGCACGAGCTGGATGTTCGCCGGCAGGCCCGCCCCCACGGTGGGCCGCAGGACCAGGGCACGTCGCGCGGAGCGCCTGCGGAGGGGCAACGTCGGGGCCTTCCACCACGGCCCGCGCCACGCGCAGAGCACCAAGGTCTGACCGTCTCCGCCCCGTGCCGGACGCTGGACCGTCGGTCGCGTGGCCGTCGGTCCGAGCGGTCCGGTCAGGGCAGTGCGTACCGCTCCCGCCGGAACGGCACGACGTCGCGGTCGACGTCGTCGCCGAACTCGCGCGCGGCCAGGTGACCGGCGAAGACCGCCTGCGCGATGAGGCCCGGTGCGTCGGCGTCGCCGACGAGGCGCAGCGAGTCGATCCGTCCGTCCTCGAGAGCGACGGCGAGGTCGTCGTACAGCCAGGTCACCGGTGCGCGGTCGCCGACGAGCACGACGTGGTCGCGCGGGAGCGTCGCGGACGCGGCGTCGAGGACCGACGAGGTCACGACGTGGTCGACGTCGATCCGCGCGAGCGTCACGCGGGCGAGGATGCGCACGCCCAGGGACCGCAGCCGGGTCTCGATGCGCTCCTGCTCGAGAGTGAACTGCGTCCAGTACGACGCGAGCGGCGCCGGCGTCACGAGGGTGACGTCGTGGCCGCGCGTCGCGAGCAGCTCGGCGAGCAGTCCACCCATGACGTAGTGGTCGTCGTCGTAGACGACGACGCGACCCGCGGGCAGCGACCAGGTCCCGGCCATGAGGTCGTCGAGCAGGTCGTCGGGGGTGACGACCCCGCGCAGGCCGTGCCCGGGCACCGACGTACCCGTCGACCGGCCGCGCCCGTCGCGGCGCCACTGCGCGCCGGTGGCCACGACGACGTGCCGCGTGCCCGTGTCCAGCACGTCGTCGGCGGTCATGGGCGACGCGGGATAGATCTCGACGCCGTCCAGCCGGCCGATCTCGCCGAGCCGCCAGTCGACGACGCGGCGCCACGCGGCGAGCCCCGGGAGCAGCGCTTCGCGATCGACGCGACCGCCGAGCCGGTTCCGCGCCTCGAGCAGCTGCACACGATGACCGCGCTCGCCGAGGGCCCGGGCCGCCTCGAGGCCGGCCGGACCGCCGCCGACGACCATGACGTCTGCGGCGGTACGCCGCGGCTCGATGCGCTCGGGGTGCCAGCCGCGTCGCCACTCCTCGCCCATCGTCGGATTCTGCGTGCAGCGGATCGGCAACGACTTGGGATCGGTCGCGACGCAGATGTTGCAGCCGATGCACTCGCGGATCCGGTCTGCGCGACCCTCGCGGATCTTGTGCGGCAGGTACGGGTCGGCGATCGAGGGTCGCGCGGCCCCGACGAGGTCCAGGACGCCGCGTCGTACCGCCGACACCATCGCGTCGGGCGAGGTGTAGCGGCCGACTCCGACGACGGGCTTGGTCGTCAGCGACTTCACGAACGCGATGTAGGGCTCCTGGTGGCCCTCGGGGGCGAACCGCGAGGTGGCCGAGTCGTTGCTCCAGTCCGAGACGTTGACGTCCCAGAGGTCCGGCAGCTCGGCCAGCATCGCCAGGATCTCCGGCGCCTCGCCGTCGTGGGTGATGCCCTCGGGTCCGAGCAGCTCGTCGACGGCGAGGCGCACGGCCACCGCGCAGTCGTCGCCGATCGCGTCGCGGGTGTCCTCGATCAGCTCGCGCAGGAAGCGCACCCGGTTCTCCAGGCTGCCGCCGTACTCGTCGGTGCGGTCGTTGTGCCGGCGGGAGAGGAACTGCATCGGCAGCGTGAGACCGTGCGCGGCGTAGCAGTAGACGATGTCGAAGCCGGCGTCCCTGGCCCGCAGCGCAGCGGCGCGGTGCCAGCGCCGCACGTCGGCGAGGTCGCGCCGGGTCATCGCGCGGGTCTGCACCGGTTCGAAGCCGCTCCCACCGAGGACGCCCTCGGAGCGTGGGCCGAGCGGGGTCATGCGGGAGTAGTAGTTCGGCGCGTCGAGACCGGCGTGGGTGAGCTCGATGCCGGCGAGCGCGCCGTGCTCGTGGACGGCGTCGGTCATGAGGCGCAGCCCTGGGACGTCGGCGTCGTCCCACAGGCGCCCCTCGACGTAGGGCGACAGGTCGCTGCTCGGGTGGATCTCCACCTCTTCGGTGCAGACGACGCCCCAGCCGCCCTCGGCCTTGATCCCGCGCATCGCGGCGAGCGCCGCGGGCCGCAGGTGTCCGAGGCCGTTGCAGTGCGGGACCTGGTAGAAGCGGTTGGGCGCGACCTTCGGCCCGATTCGCACCGGCTCGAACAGGACGTCGTAGTCACCCACGGCGCGATCCTGGCACGGCTCAGGCGACGACGGTCGTGTAGGACGAGCCGTCGTCGCGGCGGCGGATCTCGAGCCGCTCCGAGATCTGCTCCTTGAGGTCGGCGACGTGGCTCACGATCCCCACGACGCGGCCGCCGTCGCGCAGCTCGTCGATGACCGACATCACCTGGTCGAGGGTCTCGGCGTCGAGGGTGCCGAACCCCTCGTCGATGAACAGCGTGTCGAGCTCCACGCCACCGGCCTCGGCGCGGACGACGTCGGCCAGCCCGAGCGCGAGGGCGAGCGAGGTGTAGAACGTCTCGCCGCCGGACAGCGACTTCGGGCTGCGCGACTCGCCGGTGTGCCGGTCGACGACGCGCAGCGACAGCCCCGAGCGCCGCTCGCCGCGGTCCGCCTCGTCCACCCGCTCGAGCTCGTAGCGGCCGGCGGACATCGTGCCGAGGCGCAGGTTGGCCGCCGAGACGACCTGCTCGAACCAGCGGCGCAGGACGTAGCTGGTGAGCGACATCCGCCGCGCGCTGGTCGTGCCCTTGGCCAGGCCGGCCAGCCGGACGACGGCGGCCGTGTCCGCCACGACCTGCGCGTGGGCGGTCTCGGCGGCCGTGAGGTCCGCCCGGCGCCGCGCGAAGTCCTCGACCCGCCGGCGCGCCTCGTGCTCGGCGGTGAGGGCCGCGTCCTGCTCACCGGCGGCCGACCGCCGGTCGGCCTCGGCCGTCACGAGGCGGTCGGCCGCGGCCGCGGCCCCCGCCGGGTCCAGGTCGGCGAAGCGGGCGTCGTCCACGGCCGCCGCGAGCGTCACGGCCCGAGTCGCCCAGGCCGCGACCTGGCCCTCGAGCTCGGCGGCCCGGGCCGGCGACCGCCGGGCCGCGCGCGCCTCGGCGGCGTCGGCGAACCCGTGCGCCCGCGCCTCGGCCTCGGCCAGGTCCAGCAGGGAGCCGCGAGCCACGACAGCGGCGCGCAGCGCCCTGAGCGCCTCGGCCGCGGCGCGGTGCCGGGCTGCGGCCGCCACGAGCGCGGTCCGCCGGGCGGCGACGCTCGGGTGGGTGCCCCGCGCCAGGTCCACCGCCGACGCCTCCTCCGCCGCGGCGGCCGTGCGAGCCGCCAGCGCGTGCCGCGCGGACGTCGCGACCTCGGTCGCGTTCCGGGCGTCGTCGGCAGCGTCCCGCTGCCGGGCCAGGAGGTGGGTATGCGCGTCGGCGAGGGCGGGCAGGCCCGCGTCCGCCGCACGGGCGGCCTCCACCGCGCTCAGCGCCGCCGCGTGCGCGCCGCGCAGTGCGGCGAGGTCGTGGTCGCCGGCCCGGCCGCCGAGCTCGGCCCGGCGACGGTCCAGGTCGTCGCGGACGGCGGTGAGCCGGGCGACGTCGGCCTCGGCCGCGTCGGCGAGCGCCCTGGCCGCCTCGACGTCCGCGGCCCCGACCGGGTCGGCGCCCAGCTCGGCGGGGCGCGGGTGGGTCGCGCTCCCGCACACCGGGCAGGGCGCGCCCTCGACGAGCCCGGCCGCGAGGGTCGAGGCGATGCCGTCGAGGTGGCGCTGCCAGAGCGCGAGGTGGTCGGTGACCCGGCGCCGGTGCTCGTCCGCGACCGCCTCGAGCGCCGTCTGCGCCGCGGTGAGCTCGGGCCGGACCGCCGCCAGCTCGATGGCGGCCTCGACCCGGTCCCGGGCCGCCCGCTCGGCATCGACCGCCCCCGGCAGGGAGCCGGCGAGCGCGGCGGCGCCGGCCCTCGCCCGCTCCGCCTCCTCGATCAGTGCCGGGAACCCGGCGGCCCGGTCGGCGAGCTCGTCGAGCCCCCGCTGCGCGTCCGCCAGGTCCATGCGCAGCGCGTCGATCGCGGCGTGCGCCTCGCCGAGCGCGGACTCGCGCGCCACGAGCGGACCGAGCTCCGCCGCGGTCCGCTCGTCGGCCCGGGCGAGGAGCTCGCGCTCGTCGGCCCCGGTGCCGTCGGACGCGTCGGCGTCGAGCCCGGGGGCGGCGGCGGCGAGGGCGAGACGGGCGTCCCGGGCCGCGGCGTCGGCGTCGTCGAGCTGGCCGAGGAGGACGGAGACGGGCGCGGCGGCCTGCGCGCGCCGGAGCTCCTCGACGCGCCGCTCGTGCTCTGCACGGCCGGCGTCGTGCTGCTCCTGCGCGCGTCGGGCCTCGGCGTGCCCGGCGTACAGCTCCGCGCTCCGCCGGGCCGCGGTGCGGGCGGTCTCGGCGGCGGCGAGCGACTCCGTGGCACCGGTGAGCCGCGCCGCGGCAGCCGCCAGCGCGTCGTCGAGCGCGCTGCCGACGGTGTCGAGAGCGCCCGGCCGCCCGGCGTCGGGCAGAGCCATCAGGCGTTCCGCGTCGGTGCCCTCCAACCCGGCGGCCTGCGCCGCGGCGGCCAGGGCATGGCCCATCCGGGTAGCCGCGAGATCGCGCGCGCGGCCCGCCTCGGTGCGCAGCCCGTCGAGGGTGGCGGTGACGCGGTCGTAGAGATGCGTCCCGAAGATCGTCGTGAGCAGCGTCCGCCGGGCGTCGTCGTCCGCCCTGAGGAACGTCGCGAACTCGCCCTGGGGGAGCAGGGCGACCTGGGTGAACTGCTCACGTGTCAGCCCGATCCGCTCGCCGAGGACGGCGCCGACCTCCGCCTTGTTCGACGAGACGCTCGTCCACGTGCCGCCCTGGTGCCGCTCGAGGTGGACGCTCATCGCCTCGGTGGTGACACCCTCCCCGCGCCGTCTCGGCCGCTCGTGCTGCGGCGTACGCCGCACTCGCAGGCGTTCCCCGCCCACGGACAGGTCGAGCGTGACCGACGGGGTGGTGCCCGGGTCGGCGAAGTCGGAGTGCAGCCGGTCGTCGGACGTGCCGGTCGACGCGGTGGAGCCGTAGAGGGCGAACGTGACGGCGTCGAGGATCGTCGACTTCCCGGCGCCGGTGGGCCCCTCGAGCAGGAACAGGCCGCTCGCGGTGAGGGCGTCCAGGTCGATGGACTCGGTGCCGGCGTAGGGGCCGAACGCGGTGAGCTCCAAGGCGTGCAGTCGCATCAGCCGCCCGCCTCCGCGTGCCGCTGCGCCCGCTCGACGGCGTCGCGCAGGACGGCGCGCTCGGCGTCCGTGGGCTCGGCGCCGTCGACGTACGCGACGAAGTAGCCGCAGACCTCGATCGGGTCGGTCGTCCGGGCGAGGCGGGCGAGGTCGGCGGCCACGCCGATCCGCTCGCCCTCGGGCTGGAAGTCGAGGGTGAGCGTGTGCGGCCACACGGCGCGCAGCCGGTCCATCGGGTCGGCCGGGCGGCTCGCGTCGGTGAGCACGACCTTGACCCAGCAGCCGGTGAGGTGCGCCAGGTCGGTGCCGGCCCGCTCGAGCAGCTCGACGAGCCGGCCGGTGACCTGGCGAAGTGGGCGAGGGACGGGCGTGGGGATCGTGGTGACCTCGCTCACGCCCTCGGCGTCGAGGTCGAGCAGGACCACGGACTTGGTGTCGTCGCGCTCGGAGAAGCTGAACGCCAGCGGCGACCCGCTGTAGCGCAGGTGGGTGGCGCTGCCGTCGAGCCGGACCCGCTGCGGGCGGTGCAGGTGCCCGAGGGCGACGTAGGTGAGGCCGTCGAAGACCGAGGCCGGCGCGTCGCCGATGCCGCCCACGCGGACGTCACGCTCGGAGTCGCTCACCTCGCTGGCGGCCGAGCCGGTGACGAACGCGTGGCTCAGCACGACGGTGCGGGAGATCCCGCGCGCGGCCGCGTCGGCGCGGATCCGCGCGGTGGCCGCACCGAGCACGGCGGCGTGCGACCGGTCGGTGCCGAGCTCGGCCATGGCGGCGTCGGGCAGGAGGTAGGGGATCGCGTAGATGCCGACCGGACCGTGCTCGTCCTTGAGCACGAGCGGCAGGTCGAGCTCCGCCACGCTGGTGCGCAGGTGGATTCCGGCACGGGCGCTGAGCTCTCCGCCGAAGCCGAGCCGGACCGCGGAGTCGTGGTTGCCGCTCACGACGACGAGCGGGATGCCCGCGGCCGCGAACGACACGAAGGCGTGGTCGAGCAGGCGCACGGCGTCCGTCGGGGGGACGGCGCGGTCGTAGACGTCGCCCGAGACGAGCACGGCCTCGACCCCGCGCTCCACGGCCAGATCGAGCAGCCAGTCGAGGAAGTGCCGCTGGGCGTCGAGCAGGCTGGTCTGGACCAGGGTCCGGCCGAGATGCCAGTCGGACGTGTGGATCAGCCGCACCGGACCCTCCTCGCCGGACCACCGCTTGACCGCCCCGGTGGACGGCTCGGGGCGAGCCTAGGCGCGCGGTCCGACAGTCCTGCGGAGGCGTGCGGGAGCAGAATGTTACGTAGGAGACACGGCGTTCCCGGGCGATGCGCGGGCATCGCCGGGGTTCGGGGAGCATGCTGCCCCCGTGACAATGACGTCCACGACCCCCATGCCCACCGACCTCGCCATCGCCCGCGACGCCGCCCTGCTCCCGATCGAGGAGGTGGCGGGCCGCGCCGGAATCGGTCTAGACCACCTCGAGCTCTACGGGCGGCACGTCGCGAAGGTCGCGCCGACCGCCACGACGGCGCTCGCCGACCGGCCCCGCGCGACGTACGTGCTCGTGACCGCGATCACGCCGACGCCGCTGGGCGAGGGCAAGACGACGACCTCGATCGGCCTCGCGCAGGGCCTCGCGGTGCGCGGCCGGCGCCCCACGGTCGCGCTGCGCCAGCCCTCGATGGGTCCCACGTTCGGCATCAAGGGCGGTGCCGCCGGCGGCGGCTACAGCCAGGTGGTCCCGATGGAGAACATGAACCTCCATCTCACCGGCGACTTCCATGCCGTGACCGCGGCCCACAACCTGCTCGCCGCGATGGTCGACAACCACCTGCACCACGGCAACGAGCTCGGCATCGACCCGCACAGCATCGCGTGGCGTCGTGTCCTCGACGTCAACGACCGGGCGCTGCGCAACGTCGTCGTCGGCCTCGGCGCCCGCCTCGACGGCGTACCCCGCCAGACCGGCTTCGACATCACCGCGGCCAGCGAGATCATGGTGATCCTCGCGCTCGCGACGGACCTGCAGGACCTACGCCGGCGGCTCGGGCGCGTGGTCGTGGGCTACAGCTACGACGGGCTGCCCATCACCGCCGACGACCTCAAGGCCGGCGGCGCCATGGCCGTCATGCTGCGCGACGCGATCAAGCCCAACCTCATGCAGACCCTCGAGGGCACGCCCGCCCTCGTGCACACCGGACCGTTCGGGAACATCGCGACCGGGAACTCCAGCGTCGTCGCCGACCTGCTCGGCACCCACATGGGCGACTACCTCATCACCGAGGCCGGCTTCGGCTCGGACATGGGCGCCGAGCGGTTCTTCGACGTCAAGTGCCGCGTCTCCGGGCTCCAGCCCGACGTCGCGGTCCTCGTCGCGACGGTGCGCGCGCTCAAGGCGCACTCCGGTCGCTACCAGGTGGTCGCGGGCAAGCCGCTGCCCCCGGAGATGCTGGTCGAGAACCCCGACGACGTCGCCGCCGGCGCCGACAACCTGCGCCATCACATCGCCATCCTGCGCGGATTCGGGGTCTCGCCCGTGGTCGCGATCAACGCGTTCCCCGGCGACTACGACTCCGAGCACGACGTCGTCCGCCAGATCGCCGAGGAGGCGGGCGCCCGCGTGGCCGTCACCCGTCACGTCGCGCTCGGCGGCGAGGGCGCCCAGATGCTGGTCGACGCGGTCGACGAGGCCGCGGCCGAGCCGACGAACTTCCGCTACGCCTACGACCTCGGCGACTCCCTCGTCGACAAGCTCACGGCCGTGGCCACGAAGGTCTACGGCGCCGACGGCATCGACCTCTCGCCCGCGGCGGCGACCGGCCTGCGCCAGTTCGAGGCGCTCGGGTACGGCGACTTCCCCGTGGTCATCGCCAAGACGCACCTGTCGATCTCGAGCGACCCGGCGCTCAAGGGCGCGCCCAAGGGCTGGCGGATGCCGGTCCGCGAGGTGCGCGCGGCGGTCGGCGCCGGCTACGTGTACGCCATCTGCGGCGACATGCGGACGATGCCGGGCCTGTCCAAGCACCCGGCGGCGGAGCGGATCGACATCGACGAGAACGGCGAGATCGTCGGCCTTTCCTAGGTTCCCAGCACAATGACCCGCGGGCCCCGGCCGCACGCCCTCGAAGCGAGCGAGCACGCGCTCGCCGTGCGCACCTGGTGAGCTCCGCCGCCTCGTGGCAGCGCGGGGCCGCCGAGGCTGCCCTGGCGGTACGCGAGTACGACCAGGCGCTGCGGTGGCTGGCCGTCACGCCACCACCGGCCGACACGCCGATCGCCGTCGAGGTGTGGGTGTTCAGCCCGGATCTGGAGCGCGTCCTGCTTGTTCAGCACCGCTGGCGCGGCTGGGTGCCACCAGGTGGCAAGGTCGACGACGGCGAGGACCCCCGCGAGGCGGCCGTCCGAGAGGTCCGCGAGGAGACGGGACTCACGGTGGCGCTGGCACCCCGGCCGTCAGCGGTAGCCGTGCGGAGCTTCCGCGAGGACTGGTCGCCCACGTTGGCGCTCTCCTTCTCGGCCGTCACCAGCGACGTGAGCGTGGTGGGCGAAGACGGCCAGCCGGCCGCGTGGACCTCGCTCACGGCCGGCTGGGTCGGGTACTTCCCCGAGGATGTATCGCGAGTGCGCGACCACGCGAGATGGCTGCGCGGGGCGGGGGACGGCCGAGACAGATCCATCCGTCCGGCGGATCGACCGTAGCTCAGCCGCCGGCCACGGAGGGCAGCACCTGCACGGTGGCCCCGGTGGCCAGCGGCGTGGCCAGACCCTCGAGGTGACGCACGTCCTCGCCGTCGACGTAGACGTTGACGAAGCGTCGCAGCGCACCCGTCTCGTCGCGGATCCGGCGTACGACGACGCGGGTGGTCCGGCTCGACCGCGTCGAGCAGCTCGGCCACGGTCGCCGGCCCCGGCGACACGGTGAGGCTGCGCCGGCCGCCGACGAGGTCGGCCAGGACCGAGGGCAGGCGGAGCGTGACGCCCGGTGGCTCGGTCACGGCAGGACGGCGGCGCGCACGGACAGGACGTCGGGCAGGTGCGCCGCGATCGTCGACCACGAGTCGCCCTCGTCGGCGCTGGCGTAGACGCAGCCGTCCCGGGTGCCGAGGTAGAGGCCGGTGGGCGCCAGGGAATCGACGCAGGCGGCGTCGCGCAGGACGACGGTCCACGAGTCGTCCGGGCAGGCCCGCGCCGAGCTCGGTCCAGGAGTCGCCCGCGTCGCGCGTGCGGTGCACCCGCATCCGTCCGTCCGGCGGCACGCGACGCGCGTCGGCCTCGAGCGGCATCACCCAGAACGTGCCCGGGGTGCGCGGGGAGGCGAGGGCGACGAAGCCGAAGTCGCTCGGCAGCCCCTCGGCGATCGACTCCCAGGTCCGGCCGCCGTCGTCGTGCGGTAGACGCCGTGGTGGTTCTGCGCGTACATGCGGTCCGGGCCGCTCGCGTCGGCGACGACCTTGTGCACGCACTGGCCGAACTCCGGGAAGGGGTCGGGCAGGAACTTCGCCGAGATGCCCTTGTTGTGCGGCGTCCAGCCGGTGGCGCCGTCGTCGCTCACGTAGACGCCGCCGGTGCTCATCGCGACCGTGACCCGGTCGCGTCGTCGGGTTCGGCAGGACCGTGTGCACCGCCGCGCCGCCGAACCCCGGGGCCCAGTCCGGCCGGTGCGGGTGGTCCCACAGGCCGCGGACGAGGTCGAAGCTCTCCCCGCCGTCCTCGCTGCGCCACAGCGACGTCGGCTCGCAGCCGGCCCACACGACCCCGGGGCGGTCGGCGGTGTCCGGCTGGATCTGCCAGACCCGGGCGAGCGCGGCCTCGGTGTCCTCGGGGAAGGCGATCGCGGCGTGGTCGGTCTCGTTCCACGTGGCGCCGAGGTCGTCGGACCACGCGACGGTGGGACCCCAGTGCCAGCTCATCACGCCGACGAGCAGGCGAGCGGGGGAGCGGCGGGTGTCCCAGGCGACCGAGGCGACCTCCTCCATGAGGAAGTGCGGGCCGTCGAGCGACCAGCGCCCGCGGTCGTCGCTGCGGGCCAGCAACAGCCCCTTGCGTGTGCCGATCGCGACCACGACGGTCATGGTGCCTCCCACTCCGGGTGCGCTTCGTGACCTTCGCACGGTAGCCCGGGCCTCCGACGGTGACGAGGGCTTTGCGCCGCGTCCGGGAGCACCGACGGGCACGCTCCGTGACCGAACGGGACGGCTGCGTCACGCTCCGTTCACGCCGGATTCGGGAATGCGACGCCTATCCGGTACCGTTAGGCATTGCGTCGGTGTCATGTTCGGGTTCGCACGGCCGATACAGGTAGTGCGGACAACTGGAGAGAACGACCGACCCCCGCGACGGTGACACTTCCCCGCGGGAACTCACGGTCCTCGAGATGGTCCCTCAGGGATGTGCTCGGACCGGCAAGGAGAACAGAGGTAAGGCCATGGACGACTTCGGTCCTTGGGACGACTAGTCCCACCAGAGCCCGCGCCGCGTGAGCGGACGGGCACCTGAAGCCACCGACGGGGGCTCCGCGACATCGCGGGGCCCCCGTCGTCGTACCCACCCCCGAGTCCGGCGGGCCGGAACGCGCGGGGCGGCGGCGGGTCGGGCGCCTATCCTGGGCGGGCCATGTCCGACGACGACGTTCCTCCGCCGCACGGGGCGGACGTCGGCAGCCCCGTGGCGACCGCCGAGCCCGTTCGGGTCGACGTACGAGACCTACGGCGCCGGCTCGAGTCGGTCATGCTGCGCGACCGGCGCCGGCTCGGCCGCCGGCTCGACGACGCGCGGCGCGCCCGGGACGGCGCGGCGCGGGCCCGGGCGCTCGAGAAGATCGGGTCGGACGTCGTGCGCGCCGAGGCGCGCGTCGCGACCCGCCGGGCGTCGCTCCCGACGATCACCTACCCCGACCTGCCGGTCAGCGCCCGCCGCGAGGACATCGCCGCGGCGATCCGCGACCACCAGGTCGTCGTCGTCGCGGGCGAGACCGGCAGCGGGAAGACCACCCAGATCCCCAAGATCCTGCTCGAGCTCGGCCGCGGCGTCGTCGGGCAGATCGGGCACACGCAGCCGCGACGGATCGCCGCGCGGGCGGTGGCCGACCGCGTGGCGGAGGAGCTCGGCGTCGACGTCGGGGGAGCGGTCGGCTACCAGGTCCGGTTCACCGACCACTCGAGCGAGCGGACGCTCGTCAAGGTGATGACCGACGGCGTCCTGCTCGCCGAGATCCAGAACGACCGGCTGCTCGAGCGCTACGACACGATCGTCATCGACGAGGCGCACGAGCGCAGCCTCACGATCGACTTCCTCCTCGGCTACCTCAAGGAGATCCTGCCGCGGCGCCCCGACCTCAAGATCGTCGTCACCTCGGCCACGATCGACACGGCCCGGTTCAGCGCGCACTTCGGCGACGCGCCGGTCGTCGAGGTCTCCGGCCGCACGTACCCCGTCGAGGTCCGCTACGCGCCGTACGGCGTGGACGAGGGCGACGACCGCGACCAGGTGCAGGCGATCTCCGACGCCGTCGTCTCCCTCCAGCACGAGGGTCCGGGCGACGTCCTGGTGTTCCTCTCCGGAGAGCGCGAGATCCGCGACACCTCGGACGCGCTGTCCGGCCTCAGGCTGCGCGACACCGAGATCGTGCCGCTCTACGCCCGGCTGTCCGCCGCCGAGCAGCACCGCGTGTTCGAGCCGCACGCCGGACGCCGCGTCGTGCTCGCGACCAACGTGGCGGAGACGTCGCTCACCGTCCCCGGGATCCGCTACGTCGTCGACCCGGGTACCGCGCGCATCTCGCGCTACTCCTCGCGCCTCAAGGTGCAGCGCCTGCCGATCGAGGCGATCTCGCAGGCGTCGGCGAACCAGCGCTCCGGCCGGTGCGGACGCGTCGCCGACGGCATCGCGATCCGGCTCTACTCCGAGGAGCAGTTCCTCGCCCGCCCGGAGTTCACCGAGCCGGAGATCCTGCGCACGAACCTGGCCTCGGTCATCCTGCAGATGGCCGCGCTCGGGCTCGGCGAGATCGCCGACTTCCCCTTCGTCGAGCCGCCCGACGCGCGGCACATCAAGGACGGCATCGAGCTGCTGCGCGAGCTCGGCGCGCTGCGGCCCGGGCGCGAGGTCCTGCTCACCGAGGTCGGCCGGCGGCTGGCCCGGCTGCCGCTGGACCCGCGGCTCGGCCGCATGGTGCTCGAGGCGGAGCGGCAGGGCGTGGTCGACGAGGTGCTCGTCATCGCCGCGGCGCTGTCGATCCAGGACCCGCGCGAGCGCCCGGTCGACAAGCAGGCGCAGGCCGACCAGATGCACGCGCGGTTCCGGGACCCGACCAGCGACTTCCTCGCCTACCTCGGGCTCTGGACCCACCTGCGCGAGCAGCAGCGCGAGCGCAGCGGCAACGCCTTCCGCCGCATGTGCCGCGACGAGTTCCTGCACTACCTGCGGATCCGCGAGTGGCAGGACGTGCACGCGCAGCTGCGCCAGTCGTGCAAGGACCTCGGGATCGCGGTGGGACCCGGGCGCACGGCCGAGGCCGCCGAGCCCGGCGTGGCGGACCCCGGCGCGGTGCACCGCGCGCTGCTCGCGGGCCTCCTGTCGCACATCGGGTCCTACGACGCGTCCCGCCGCGACTACCTCGGCGCCCGCGGCGCACGCTGGGCGATCCACCCGGGCTCGGCGCTCGCGCGCAAGCCCCCGGCCTTCGCGATGGCGGCCGAGCTCGTCGAGACCGCGCGGCTGTTCGGCCGCGTCGTCGCGCGCATCGACCCCGAGTGGGCCGAGCAGGTCGCCGGCGACCTCGTGCAGCGCAGCTACTCCGAGCCGCGCTGGTCCAAGCGCCGTGGGGCCGTCGTCGCCGACGAGCGGGTCACGCTGTACGGCGTACCGCTCGTCGTCGGCCGTCGGGTGCAGTACTCGCGGATCGACCCGGTCGCCTCGCGCGAGCTGTTCATCCGGCACGCGCTGGTCGGCGGCGAGTGGGACAGCCACCACCGGTTCGTCCGGGACAACGCCGAGCTCCTGGCGGACGTGGCCGAGCTCGAGGACCGCGTGCGCCGCCGCGGGCTCGTCGTCGACGACGAGGTGCTCGTCGAGTTCTTCGACCAGCGGGTGCCCGCCGACGTCGCCGACACGCGGTCGTTCGACCGATGGTGGAAGACCGCGCGACGCTCCGCGCCGGACCTGCTGACCTACCCGCGCGACCTGCTCGTCCGCGACGCGGACGAGGACGTCGAGGGCGAGTTCCCGCGGCGCTGGACGTTCGGCGCGTTCGACGTCGAGCTGCCGCTCAGCTACGCGTTCGAGCCGGGCGCGGCGTACGACGGCGTCACGGTCGACCTGCCCGTCGCGCTGCTGCCCCAGGCGCACGCCGAGGACTTCCTGTGGCAGGTGCCGGGGCGCCGCGAGGAGGTGGTCACCGCACTGATCCGCGGTCTGCCCAAGGCGCTGCGCACGTCCTTCGTCCCGGTGCCGGACACCGCACGCGCGGTCCTGCCGCTGCTCGACCCCGGGGAGCGCGGCCTGCTCGACGCGCTGGGCCACGCCCTCACCCGGCTCACCGGCGTCGTCGTGCCGTACGACGCCTGGGCGCCCGACGCGCTGCCCGAGCACCTGCGCGTCACCGTGCGCGTCGTCGACGACTCCGGTGCCGTCCTCGCGAGCGGCAAGGACGTGGCGACCCTGCAGAGCGACCTCGCGCCCGAGGTCCAGCGCACCATCTCGCAGGCGTCGCGCTCGGTGGAGCGGGTCGGGCTCACCGGCTTCCCCGCCGACGGCGTGCCGCGCGTGGTGGAGGAGACGCACGGCGACCACCTCGTGCGCGGCTGGCCCGCGCTCGTCGACGCCGGCGACGCCGTCGACCTGCGCGTGCTCGTGACCCGCGCCGAGCAGTCCGTGGCGATGCGCGGCGGCGTACGCCGGCTGCTGCGCCTCGCCGTCGCGCCGCCGGTCCGCTACGTCGTCGGCGTCCTGTCCACCCGGGAGAAGCTCGCCCTCGGGCACACGCCGCACGGCAGCGTGCCCCTGCTCGTCGAGGACGCCTTCGCCGCGTGCCTGGACGCGGCGGTCGCCCGGGCCGGCGGCGTCCCCTGGGATCGGCCGGCGTACGACGCAGTCCTCGCGGACGTGCGGGCGCGCGCGGGGGACGACCTGCTCCGCGCGGTGCAGCAGTCCGCCGCGATCCTCGAGCTCGCGACCGAGGCGAGGGTGGAGCTCGCGCGGCAGACCTCGCCCAAGCTCGCCGGGATGCGGCTGGACCTCGAGGCCCAGCTCGACTCCCTGCTCCCGGACGGCTTCATCGCCGCGGCCGGGACCGAGCGCCTGCCCGACCTGCAGCGCTACCTCCGTGCCGTCCTCCGCCGGCTGGACACCGCACCGCAGGACACCGCCCGCGACGCGCAGCGGCAGGCAGAGGTGGACGCCGTGACCGACGACTGGCGGGCCACCCTCGCCGCGCTGCACCCCGCCGAGCGCGAGACCGAGGAGGCCCGGGCGGTGCGCTGGATGATCGAGGAGCTGCGGGTCAACCTCTTCGCCCAGAGCCTCGGCACGAAGCACCCGGTGAGCGACAAGCGCATCCGCAAGGCCCTCGACGCCCTCCTCGCACCCCCGTCCTGATCCGCATGAGGGTGCCCCAGAGCGCGGTAGAGGCACCTCAGGCGCCCCAGCGACGGCCCACAGCCGGGCCGCAGGGACGTCCGCGGGGTCGCGCGGTCGGACGCCGCGCTCGTCACACCGACGGCCATGTGATTTGGGCCGGACCGAGGTGTCCTGCCAGGGTGAGCCCGTGCCCGACGATGACCGCCGCGCCCGGCTGCTCCTCCTGGTCCGCGGCTCGCGGACCATCCCACGCACCCGGTGGACGGCGCGCCACGTGTGGAGCCCCACGGTCGGCTCGCTGACCTCCCTCGTCGTCGGGCTGTGGCTCTTCGGCACCGGCGAGGCGTTCCTGCTCACCGCCGACCTCGGGGCGACGCCGTGGACCGTCCTGTCCCAGGGTGTGAGCATCCGCACCGGCCTGCCCATCGGTGCCACGACGTTCCTGGTGAGCGTCGTCGTGCTGGCGCTGTGGCTCCCGCTGCGTCAGCGCCCCGGGCTCGGCACGGTCCTCAACATCGTCGTGATCTCCGTCGCGCTGCAGGTGATGTACGACGTCGTACCCACGCCGGCGAACCTCGGCGGACGGGTCCTGCTCATGCTGCTCGGCATCGCGACGATCGGGCTCGGCAGCGGCTTCTACCTGACGGCCGGGCACGGCCCGGGCCCGCGCGACGGCTGGATGACCGGCCTGCACCACCGGACCGGACGTCCGGTCGGCCAGATCCGGCTCGTGATCGAGCTGGCCGTCCTCGCCGTCGGGTGGTCGCTCGGCGGCACGGTCGGGGTCGGCACGGCGCTGTTCGCGCTGCTCATCGGCCAGTCGGTGGCCATGGGGCTCGCGCTGGTGACGCACCTCGCGCCGCCGTTGCCGCACGGCCGTACGCCGACCGCCTGAGCCGGCCCGAGCGCCCGCCGCAGGAGGCGCGGGCCCGCAGACCTACGTCGTCGCCGCGGGAATCAGTCGATGCGCACGACGTCGCCGTGCGCGGTGCGGAAGTGCACCGCGACCAGCCCCGGGTCCTCGTCCTCGACCCAGGTGATGTCGGTCTTCTCGATCGGCGAGTCGATCTCGCCGCCGAGCCACCCGCGGATGCGGTCCCTGTCGCCGGAGAGCTCGCAGGCGACGGCGGACACGTGCGCGGGCGCGGCGAGCGAGGGGTGCTCCGCCGGGTCGCTCGTCCACTGGATGAAGAACGGCAGCGAGGCGTCGGCGATGAGGTCCTGGACGCCGATCTGCTTCCAGGTCAGGTCGAATCCGTCTGGGCGCACCCGGTGGCCGTCGGTCGCGGGGCGGCCGAGACGCTGCTCCCACGGCGTGATGTCCGCGACGGACACGACCCAGCCGAGCCACCCGCCGCCGTCCTCGGCGCGCCGCTTGACGGCCTGGCCGAACGGGGCCTTGTCCGAGGCGGGGTGGTCGAGGGCGGCGACGACCTCGACGTAGGTGCCGCCCTCGAGGGGGAGCACGAAGTTGCGGGTCCCGAACCGGGGGTGCAGGCCACCGTCGACGAACGATCCCCCGAGTTGCTGACCCAGCCGCTGCACCGTGTCGACGAGCTCATGGTTGCTCACGGCGTACGAGACGTGGTCCAAACGCATGGTCGTATCGTGGCCCACGCCCCCGGGGCCCCCGCGACGGGGGTCGGTCTGCGGGAAGGACCACCCCCGCACCCGCCAGATCCGAGGCGGAGAACCGTTGCGGCTCAGACCTTCTTGCGCTTCGCGCGCTCGAGCGCCTCCAGGCGGTCCATCCGGGTCGCCTCGACCGGCGTGGGCGCGGTCCCGCCGTGCCGGGCGGGCAGCCACCACGCGTCGTCCGCGCCCGCCGGCGCCTGCGGGTAGCGACGCGATCGCGTCGTCGAGCATGAGCCGCATCTCGTGCTGGAGCTCCTCGCCGACGGCGTCCAGGTCGGCGCCCGCGGGCACCTCGATCGGCCGGCCGACGGTGACCGAGACCGCCTTGCCGCGCGAGAAGTCCCGCGGATGGTCCTTCGTCATCAACCGTTGCGTGCCCCACACGACCGTGGGGACGAGCGGCACCCCGGCGTCGCGCGCCAGGCGGGGCGCCCCGCTCTTGAACTCCTTGAGCTCGAAGGACCGCGAGATCGTGGCCTCGGGGAAGATGCCGACGACCTCGCCGGACCGCAGCGCGTCCAGCGCCAGCCGGAACGACTCCGCGCCCGCCTCGCGGTCGACCGGGATGTGCTTCATCCCGCGCATCAGCGGGCCGGCGACGGGGTTGCGCCAGACGGAGTCCTTCGCCATGAAGCGCACGTACCGGCGCGACGCGTGGGCGCCGAGACCGGCGAAGATGAAGTCGAGGTAGCTCACGTGGTTGCTCGCCAGCACGGCGCCACCCGTCCGCGGCACGTTCTCCCCGCCGCGGACGTCGAGGGTGAGCCCCAGCGCCTTGAACACGCCGAGGGCGGTCGCGATCACGGGGGCGTAGACGGGCTCGGCCATGCCCGCACGCTACGGCGCCGGACGCGGTGCGACCACCACCGGCGCGACGGCGGGCGTTAGCCTCGCGCCATGACCGACGACGCGCACGTGACCCTCTTCGCCGACGACGGCCGGATCGAGGCGCTCGCGGCGTACACCGACCACCTCGAGGAGCTCACCCAGGTGTTCGCGGACGCGAACGCCGGCGACGGCGAGCTGCTCGACCGTCGGCCCGGGCCGGATGCCTGGTCGGTCGCCGAGGTCCTGCACCACCTCGCCGACTCGGAGCTGCACCAGTCCGTGCGGCTGCGGCAGATGCTCGCCGGCGACGCTCCCGTGTGGGCCGAGTGGGACGAGGAGGCCTACGCCGCAACGCTCGGCTACGACGTCCGCCCGGCCGCCGACGCCCTCACGCTGCTGCTCGCGATGCGCCACGTGAACGTCCGCCTGCTCGCGTCGATGTCGCCGGAGCTCTGGTCCCGTACGGCCGTGCACCCCAGCCAGGGCGTCGTCGACGTCGCCGGCTGGGTCCGCATCGCGAACGACCACCTCGCCGCGCACGTCCTCCAGGCCCGCCGCGCCGTCATCGGGATGCTCTGACCGGGTCTCACAGCGCGGCGGGTCATACTCGGAGCCATGCAGCAGGCGGAGGCAGAGCAGGTCGTCGAGGCGCTCCAGCAGCGCCGGGTGTTCGCGCACGTCTACCGCGGCCCGGTCGCTCGTTACGGCGTGCGGATCGTGCTGGCCGACGGCCGCGAGGCGTTGTGGGACGTCGACGGCGCGGCCGGGCTCGAGGCCCAGGTGATGCGCGACGGCATGCTCGTCGGCTTCGTCCCGAAGATCCCGGGCTCGGAGGGCTTCTCGGTCGAGCAGACCGTCGACGCCATCGCCGCCGCCGTCTACGACTGACCGCCGTAGCGCCGGGTCCCGCCCGGCACTGGGTACGCCGTCCCCAGCACCGACGTGGCGCGCGGCGTCCCCACGGAGGCCGCGCGGTCGGCCTTCCGCGTCACGGGCACGGCGTTGCGTGGCGTCATGACCCACGCCTCCGTATCGCCGGCCCTCGTGGTCCGCGGCCCCGACTCCCTGCCCGCTCTCGTCCCGCACCTCGTGGGGTTCCACCCGCACGCGTCCGTCGTGCTGCTCGGGCTCGTCCCGGAGCGCCGCACCGTCCGTGTCACCGTCCGCATCGACCTTCCGGGCGTCGACGTCCCGGTGGCCGAGGTGGTCGACGCCTGGTCGGTCTCGCTCAGCGCGCTGCCGCAGGCGGGGGCGCTCGAGGCCGTTCTCGTCGTGTATCCGCACGACGCCGACTCCCCGTGGCGCGGCGTCTCGCCGGGCGACCTCCCGTACCGGGAGCTCGTCGACGAGCTCGCCGCGGAGCTGCGCGACGCCGGCGTCCTCGCCCTCGACGCCGTCTGCGTCGTCGGCAACCGCATCCGGTCCTACTGGTGCCTCGACCTCGCGTGCTGCCCGGCGCGAGGGCCGGCTCGTCGACGCCGGGGAGACGCTGCGGGTGCAGGCGGCCCTCGTCGAGGTCGGCAGCGCGCCGCTCGCGTCGCGCGCCGAGCTGGTCCACGGCCTCGCCCCGCGCGACCCCGACGACCCGGTGCGCCAGGCGGTCGAGCGTGGGCGGGACGCCGTCCTCATCCGGATGGTCGCCGGGACCCAGCAGCGGGTGGACCGGTTCGTCGACGACGTCCGGGAGCTGGGCCTCGATCCACGCGACCGCGCCGGGCTCACCAGGCTCGTGATCGTGGCCGGCTCGCTGTGCGCCTCGATCCGGTCCCGCGACCTGCTCCTGCGCGCGTTCACCCTCGAACCCGACCCGGACGTCGTGAGCACCGCCCGGTCCGTGCTGGGGGAGGCGGTGCGCTGCGCCTCCGGGCGGGAGGTCGCCCCGGTGGCCTCCGTGCTCGCGGTCTGCTCCTGGGTGGCCGGCGACGGCGCGGCCGCCCGCGTCGCCCTCGACCGTGCGCTCGACGCGGACCCGGCGTACTCCCTCGCCGCACTCGTCGCCCGGGCCCTCGACGCGGGGACGCCGCCCTGGGCCTGGGTGTCGCTCATGAGCGAGCTCAGCGTGGAGGAGATCCTCGGCCCGGAGGCCGACAACGGGCTCGCGGCGGGCGCGTGAGCGCCGCCCGGGCCGCCCGGTGCGGGGCGCGCAGCGAACCGTCCGGCGCGGAGCCGGCTGACCCGTCCGGGCGACGGTTCCTCTCCTGGCCCTCGCGCCGGGGCGTGTGGTCCACGGCGCCCTGCCTACCGTCGCGGGATGCCTCGTCCGCGCGCCGTGCTCCTGCTCGTGGCGGTCCTCACCGCCCCCCTGCTGTCCGTGTCCACCCCCGGTCCGGTGGCCGCACTGCCGTCGGTGGCGACCGGAGTCGACGTGTCGCCAGACCCGGAGAACGACCTCTACGTCGGGACGGGCGGGCTGGTCGTTCCCGCGTCGCACTGGCGCGGGGCGGACAGCAACCGGCGCGAGGCGGCGTCCTGCGACGACTGCCGGTGGCGGGTCTCGAGGCTCTGCACCACCGTGGCGAACGCCGTCGGCGGCTGCCGCCCGATCGCACTCCACTGCCCCGCCGACACCGTGCCGGTGCAGATCTGGCTGCTCCGGCCCGGGCAGGACTGGGTGCCGGTCGGCCGGACCTGCCAGGGTGACTCGCCCCCCACCACGGTCGACCACGTCGGGTCGCGGGTGCGCGAGCGCGCCGTCGTGGCCCTCCCGCCGCTGCGGGCCGGGGTCCAGCCCTCCTCCGGAGCCCTGGTCCGGCTGCCCGCGCTGTTCCGCACGGGGCAGCCGGCGCAGGGCATCCGCGACGCCGGCCTCTCGGTGCTCGGCCTCGACGTCCGGCTCACCTCGCGGGTGCGGTGGCACTGGACCTACGGGGACGGCACCGAGGAGTGGACCACGTCGCCCGGGGGGCGGTGGCCCGTCACGTCCGTCGGCCACTCCTATCTCGTGCCCGGGCGGTTCCAGGCCTCGGTCCGGGCCGTCTGGCGGGCCGAGTTCACCGTCGAGGGACTGGGACCGTTCCCGGTCCCGGGGCCGCTGCTCACGCAGGAGCAGACCGTCGCCGTCGTGGTACGGGCCGCGCACGCCCATCTCGTGGGGTGAGCCGACCCGATCCGGTCGGGTGCGATCAGGTCGGGATCGGCACCGGACGCCCGAGCAGCGACCCGCGCCCGTAGGCGGCGCCGAGCCCGAGAGCGCTGTCGAGCCGCGCGCCGGTGTCGACGCCGAGGGCCAGCAGCTGGGCGCCGGCCGCGTGGGTGGCGTCGCGCCAGGCACTCGTGACGGCGTCGGTGGGTCGGTCCGGTCGGCCGAGGTCGAGCTGGACGTACGCCGGGCGCAGACGGGGGAGCAGCCGCAGCACCGTCGGTTCAGCGGGCGTCCCGCTCACGTCGGCCACGACGACCTGCCAGCCCCACGCCTGCATCTCCTCGGTCGCGGCGAGCAGCCGGCGCTCGTCGGTGAAGGAGTCCGCGTGCAGCTCGGCGCACACCGACAGCGACCGGCGACCGCGGAGGACGGCGACCGCGAGACGCGGCGGGCAGGGCGTTCCGAACGTCTCGGGCTCGGGCGTGAGGTGCAGCTCGCCGGTCACGCCCGCGTCGACCGCGATGTCGAAGGTGTGCGCCCGGAACGCCCAGTCGAGCCGCTCCACGAGGCCGAGCTCGGCGGCCTGGGCCAGCAGCGAGAGCGTGTCGGCGATGTGCGTCCCGGGTGTGCCGCGGCCGGTGGCCTTCCACCCGAGGAGCGGGGCGAGCCCCGGAGCCGAGGCGTCGAGCGCACGGATGGGGGTGAAGTCGGGTCCCAGCAGGGACGGCTGCGCGATGAGCTGTTCCACCAGCTCGCGCGTCCTGCGCGTACGGTCGAGATCGGCGGAGAGGGCATCGGACGCAGGGGATGGCGCGAAACTCACCTCGGAGGTGTCGGCAGCATCGGCGACGTCTTGAGCCACCCGGCTCGTCCGAGGCGCTAGGTTCACGCTGCGCACCGTCCACCGGGCCGGCTGCTTCAACCGAGGAGGAACGATGGGTGCCATCGGTAGCCCGATCGTCGTCGGGTACGTCGAGACGCCGGAAGGCGAGGCCGCGCTGGACCGCGCGGTCGCCGAGGCCCAGCAGCGCGGGGCGCGACTCGTCGTGATCAACTCGCACAAGGGCGGCGCGGCCCTCGACCGGAACGTCGCGGCCGAGCTCGACGAGTCCCTCACCGGGGTGCACGCGAAGCTGCACGACTCCGGCGTGGAGCACGAGGTCCGCCAGCTCGTCCGCGGCGTCGACCCGGCCGACGACCTCATCGCCGTCGCCGAGGAGGTCGACGCCGATCTCATCGTCATCGGGCTGCGCCGCCGTACCCCCGTCGGCAAGCTGATCATGGGCAGCAACGCGCAGCAGATCCTGCTCGACGCGTCCTGCCCCGTCCTCGCGGTGAAGGCTCCCTAGAGCTCGTCCGGGCGGCGCGGCATGCCCGCGGGACGCGCAGTAGCGTGGAGGCATGGGCACCCGGACGACCACCTCGAGCCTCCCCGAGCTGCGTCTGTGCTTCGACGACCACGGCGACGCGTTGCTGTCCCGCGACCCGTTCGCCCTCGTCGTCGGCATGCTGCTCGACCAGCAGATGCCGATGGAGCGCGCGTTCCTCGGCCCCTGGCGCCTCGCCCAGCGGATGGACACCCCGCGGCGGCTCGACGTCGCGCGCATCGCGGCGTACGAGCCGGAGGCCTTCAAGGTCCTCGCGTCCGAACCGCCTGCGGTCCACCGGTTCCCGGGCGCGATGGCCGGGCCGCATCCAGCACCTCGCCAGGCACGTCATCGTCGAGTACGCCGGCGACACCGAGGCCATCTGGCGCGCCGTCCCGACCGGCGCGGCACTGCTCGACCGGCTGCTCGCCCTTCCGGGCTACGGCGACCAGAAGTCGCGCATCCTCGTCGCGCTTCTCGGCAAGCAGCTGCAGGTGCGCCCGAGAGGGTGGAGCGAGGCGTCGGCGCCGTACTCCGAACCGGGATGCCACCGCTCGGTCGCCGACGTCGTCGACGCGGCGAGCCTCGCCGAGGTGCGCCGGTTCAAGCAGGAGTCGAAGGCCGCCGCGGCCGCGGCCGCGGCGCGATGACCTCCCCGGAGTGACCGGCGCGGCGGCGCGCGAGCGACGGCTCGGCGTGCTCGCGATCCTGGGCTCGGCGGTGGCGTTCGCCATCGCGCCGGTGTTCGGGAAGATCGCGTTCGCGCACGGCGTCGACTCCCTCGCGCTGCTCGCCCTGCGCTTCGGCTCCGCGGCCGTGCTGCTGTGGGCCGTCGTCGCCCTCCGGTCGAGCCGCCGCGGGGCGGGGCTCCCGACGAGAGCCACGGCGCTGCGGATCCTGGCGCTCGGATCCCTCGTCCTTCCCGCCGAGGTCATCCTCTACTTCACCTCGCTGCACCACATCGGAGCCGGCCTGGCCGAGGTGCTGCTCTTCCTCTACCCCGTGTGGGTCGTGCTCATCACGGCCGTCGTGCTGCGCCAGCCGGTGTCGCTGCTCGTGGCCGGCTGCTCGGCCGCCGCGGTGGTGGGCGCCGCCCTGACCGTGGGCGGGGTCGAGCGGGTGGATCTCGTGGGCGTGCTCCTCGCCGTCGGCGCGTCGCTCGGGTTCGCGACGTACGTCGTCCTGTCCGGCCGCCTCGTGCACGGCGTCGGGAGCCTCGCGACCACGGTCCTGGTCGTCTCCGGCGCCGCCGTCACGTTCCTGGTCCTCGCCCTGGCCACCGGGGCGCACGGCCCGACGGACCTCGTCGGGTGGGCCGCCACCGCGGGTCTCGCCCTCGTCGGCACCGTCGTCTCGTTCCTGCTGCTCACCGCCGGTCTCGCGCGGATGCCGAGCACGGACGCCGCGGTGATCTCCACCGTGGAACCGGCCGTGGCCGTGGTGCTCGGCGCGGTGCTGCTCGGCGAGTCCGTGGCCGTCGTCCAGGTGCTCGGGGTCCTGGTCGTGCTGGGTTCGGTGGCGTTCCTCGTCCGGCAGGAGTCGCGCGCGGACGTCGTCGACCCGGCGCTGGGGCACTGACGCGTCCGGTCGAGGGGGGTCCGGGGACCGAGAACCCGTGTTCGGGGGAATGCCGGGACCGTGTGACAATGTTGCGTCGGTACGCCCCTTGCGCACCGCCTCACCACGCACGCCCGGGTGACCCGTCGGTGATCCGGTGCGCGCCAGCCCGATGACGAGAGGTTCGTTCGTGCCGTCGAAGCCGACCAAGGCCACCTCGAAGACCCCTGCCAAGGCTGCCGCGAAGTCTGCGGCCAAGGCCCCGGCCCCGGTGAAGACCGCCGCCAAGGCTCCCGCCCCCGCCAAGCCGGCGACCAAGGCCGCAGCCACCCGCGGCCAAGGCAGCCGCGTCGACGCCGGCCACCAAGGCCGCCCCGGCCAAGGCGCCGGCCAAGTCCGCCCCCGCGAAGTCCGCCCCGCGAAGCCGGCCACGGCGAAGACCGCCCCGGCCAAGGCGGCTCCCGCCACCGCCAAGGCGGCTCCGGCGAAGGCCGCCAGCGCGGCCGCCCCGGCGAAGGGCGCCAAGGCCGCCCCGATCGAGGACGAGGACGTCGCCGTCATCGTCGTCGTCGAGGGCGAGGACGCCGTCGAGATCGTCGACATCGACGACGCCGACCTCGACGCCGTCGTCGAGCCGGACCTCACCGAGGCCGCGGTGCTCGAGGTCGAGCTCGAGGCCGAGATCGAGGCCGAGATCGCCGAGGTCGTGGGCGAGACCAAGGAGGGCGAGGCCAAGGAGGGCGACGAGGAGAAGTCGGAGGAGGAGTCCGAGGCCTTCGTCATCTCCGACGTCGACGACACCGACGAGCCGGTCCAGACCGTCACCGTCGCCGGCGCGACCGCCGACCCGGTCAAGGACTACCTCAAGCAGATCGGCAAGGTCCCGCTGCTCAACGCCGAGCAGGAGGTCGAGCTCGCCAAGCGCATCGAGGCCGGCCTGTTCGCCGAGGAGAAGCTGAACTCCGGCGCCCGGATGAGCACGACGCAGCGCGGCGACCTCGAGTGGATCGCCGAGGACGGCCGCCGGGCGAAGAACCACCTGCTCGAGGCCAACCTGCGCCTGGTCGTCTCGCTGGCCAAGCGCTACACCGGTCGCGGCATGCTGTTCCTGGACCTGATCCAGGAGGGCAACCTCGGTCTGATCCGCGCCGTCGAGAAGTTCGACTACACCAAGGGCTACAAGTTCTCGACGTACGCCACCTGGTGGATCCGCCAGGCGATCACCCGCGCGATGGCCGACCAGGCCCGCACCATCCGCATCCCGGTGCACATGGTCGAGGTCATCAACAAGCTCGCCCGCGTGCAGCGCCAGATGCTCCAGGACCTGGGCCGCGAGCCCACCCCGGAGGAGCTGGCCAAGGAGCTCGACATGACGCCCGAGAAGGTCGTCGAGGTCCAGAAGTACGGCCGCGAGCCCATCTCGCTGCACACGCCGCTGGGCGAGGACGGCGACAGCGAGTTCGGCGACCTCATCGAGGACTCCGAGGCGATCGTCCCCGCCGACGCCGTGTCCTTCACGCTCCTGCAGGAGCAGCTCGACTCGGTGCTCGACACCCTGTCCGAGCGCGAGGCCGGCGTCGTCAAGATGCGCTTCGGCCTCACCGACGGTCAGCCCAAGACCCTCGACGAGATCGGCAAGGTCTACGGCGTGACGCGCGAGCGCATCCGCCAGATCGAGTCGAAGACGATGTCGAAGCTGCGCCACCCGAGCCGCTCCCAGGTGCTGCGCGACTACCTGGACTAGCCGACACGTGCCAGAAGCCCCGGATCACGTTGCAACGCAACGGGTCCGGGGCTTCTGGCATCCGAGGTTGGACACGTGCAGCGCCCGGTCGAGTCTCCGGTCGCAGCGGACGCCCGAGTGCCTGGCAGCAGTCGCCCTCGAGAACGGGAACCGGTCGATCCGCTGAGGCAGGGAGCGCCGCGGCCTACAGTCGATGCATGGCCTTCGGCAGTCACGGGGCGGGGGACCGCGCCGAGTCACTCTGGGCCGACCTGGACGGACCGGTGCACTACGTCGACCATGGGGGCGCCCAGGACGGCCCCCTGCTGGTCTGCGTTCACGGTCTCGGCGGCTCGCTGCTCAACTGGGCAGCGCTCGTCCCGCTGCTCACCCCGACCTGCCGCGTCATGGCGCTCGACCTCGCTGGATTCGGGCACACCCGGAGCGGCGCACGGTCCACGTCGGTGCAGGCCAACCAACGGCTGCTGCACCGCTTCCTCACCGAGGTCGCGGGGACGCCCGCCATTCTCGTGGGCAACTCCATGGGGGGTCTCATCTCGATCCTGCAGACCGTCGAGCCGTCCCGACACCGTCGCCGGCCTGGTGCTCGTCGACCCGGCGCTGCCCCTCGCACTCAACGCGCGTCCGGACCCGCGGGTCGCAGCGACGTTCGCCGCCTTCCTGGTACCCGCCGTCGGCCGTCGGCTGCTCTCGCGCCGTCGCGGCACGACCTCTGCGGAGGAGGGGGCCAAGGCGTTGCTACGGCTGTGCTGCGAGGACCCGTCCCGTGTGCCGGCCGACGTGGTCGACCGGCACATCGAGCTCGCCGGCAAGCGTCGCGAGTACTCCGACGTCGACTCCGAGATGCTCTCCGCTGCGCAGTCGCTGCTGTTCGTCCTCGCGGATCGTCGCCGCTATGCCGCGATGCAGCGATCGATCGACGTCCCTGTGCTGCTTCTGCACGGGGACCGGGACCGGCTCGTGCACATCGCATCGGCCCGTGCGGCCGCGGCGGCGAACCCGACGTGGCAGTTCGAGGTCGCCGAGGGCGTCGGGCACGTGCCGCAGCTCGAGGTGCCGGAGTGGACGGCAGAGAAGGTCCTGCGCTGGCTGGTCGACCACCCCGAGGCCGCGGACATCGCGGCCCGGGCCGTCCCCCTCGTCCGCCGGACGAGGTGAGCGGAGTGGAGAGGCTGAGCTCGCTCGACGCGGGGTTCCTGCAGCTCGAGAACGACACGCAGCAGATGCACGTCGGCTCGCTGCTGGTCTTCGAGGGACCGGTGCCGTCGTACGAGGCGTTCTGCGATCACCTCGCCTCGTGTCTGGACTCGGTGCCGCGCTACCGCCAGCGCGTGCAACGGATGCCGCTGGACCTCGCACGACCGGCGTGGGTCGATGACCCGCACTTCTCCCTCTCGTACCACCTGCGGCACACCGCGATCCCGGCGCCGGGCGGCGACCGGCAGCTGCGTGCGCTGGTCGGGCGGACCATGGCGCAGCGCCTCGACGTCGACCGACCGCTGTGGGAGATGTGGCTCGTCGAGGGGCTGACGGAGGACCGCTGGGCCGTGATCACCAAGACCCACCACGCGATGATCGACGGTCTCGCCGGCAACGAGCTGATGGAGATCGTGCTCGACCGCGAGCCAGGTCGGACCAGGCCGCCCGCGGCTGCGTGGCGGCCGCGTCCGACGCCGTCGCGCCTCGGTCTCGCGGCCGCCGGCGTCGGATGGCTCGTGCGCCTGCCCATCGAGGTGGGTCGGGCGGCTGTGACGGCGGCGGAGGCGCTGCGGTCGCCGGGCGACCTGCTGCGCTCCGGCGCGATCCGGGCATACGGCCTGGCCGAGTTCGGGCGCAGCGCCGCGACCCCGACGAGCGTGCTCAACGGTCCGCTCGGCCCGCACCGCCGGTGGGGTTGGGCGCGTGCTGAGCTGGCGGACGTGAAGGCGGTGAAGGACGCGGCCGGGTGCACGGTCAACGACGTGGTGCTGGCGGCCATCGCCGGCGGCTTCCGGGGCTACCTCCTCACGCGCGGCGAGCCGGTCGACGACGTCCTCGTGCGGTCGCTCGTGCCGGTCTCGATCCGGACCGAGGACCACCGTGGCCGGCTCGGGAACCAGGTGACGGCGGTGTTCGCCGACCTGCCTGTCGGGATCGCCGACGCGACGGCCCGGCTGACCTCCGTCGCGCGGCAGATGGACCACCTCAAGGGCAGCGGCGTGGCCGTGACGGTCGACTCGATGATGTCGGCCGGGGACTTCGTGCCGGCGACGCTGATGACGCTCGGTGCCCAGGTCTACGCCAGGGTCGGCCAGCGACTGGTCAACACCGTGACGACCAACATCCCCGGTCCGCAGTACCCGCTCTACCTGCTCGACCGGCGGATGCTCGAGATGTTCCCGTACATCCCGGTTGCCCAGGGGGTGCGGATCAGCGTCGGGATCGTCTCGTACGACGGACATCTGGCGATCGGCGTCACGGGCGACTACGACGCCGTGCCGGACCTCGACGTCCTCTGCGCCGCGATCGAGGACTCCCTCACCGAGTCGATCGCCACGGTCCGTCAGGACCGGGGGCACGCACCCTGACACGGTCGACGCTCGGCTGCCGACCGGTCCGGCCCCGGCCTCCCCGGGGAGTGGCCGCCCGGAGACGTCACGTCGATCCGTCGGACGGCCGGTGCCGGCCGGATGTGGCTGGCACCCGGACCGGCGCGCAGGAGGACTCCGGGCTGGAGCGGTCCGTAGCCTGGAGATCGGGGCACGAGATGAACCCGAGGTGACGTGATGAGCAGGAAGCGGATCTTCGTTGCCGTCGCGCTGGCGGCAGCCGCAGCGGGAACGGCCTACTTGGTGGTGAAGGCGCTGGAGAAGCGCAGGATCGCCAACGAGACGGCCGAGCACATCGAGGCGGAGATCGATGCACTGGACCCGGCCAGCCGGGCTGCGGTGCTGGCGAAGGTGACCTCTCACACGATCAAGGACATCCGGTCACCCGCGGCCTGATGGACCTGGCGGACGCCCAGGGGATCTGACCGCTGGCGCCACCGTGGGCAGGGGCGCCCGAAGGGTGAGGACGCCGTCCTCGACGTGTCGTGTCCACGCCAGCCGCGTCGAGTCGAGCACCCGCAGCATTTCGTTGTTCTGGGCCAGCACGGTGGCCACAACCTCGTCGAACCCGAGCCGTTCGGCCAGTTCCAGCATGTGGCTGACGAGCCGTACCCCAATCCCTCGGCCCTGGTAGGCGTCCTCGACGATCACGGCGATCTCTGCCGAATGGCCGTCCTTGGGGGAATCCGGGAACACGTGTCCCAGGCCCACGATGGTGCCCTCCTCGCTCATGGCCACCAAGGTCGCGCCCCGGTGGCCGCCGGTGAGGCGGCGGAGGGTGATGTCGCGCCACTGACCGACGGCGGTGAGGTAGCGACGGAACAGAGTCTGCTCGGAGCACCGCTCGTGCATGGCGGCGACCGCATCGGAGTCCTCGGGGCGGGCGAGCCGGATCCAGACGGTTCCGCCGGACTTCATCGGCTCGACCCAGCCGAGGGCCTCTGCCTCGCCCGAAATGCTGGCCATCGCCGCCGCCAGACGCAGCAACGCAGAGGCTCGGGTCTTCTCGGCCCGAGCGAAGGGCGCCCAGTTCCGGTGCAGAACCACGTGCCGATCAGCGGTCCATTGCAGCCGCAGGACGTCGGCCGCGTCGTCCTCGCCCTGGGTGGCGTCGGTGACCTCGAAGCGGTCGGCCTCGACGAGGGTCGCGGCCGCGAGCGGGGCGGACCCGGGGTTGGTGACGAGCTCTGTGGCACCGTCGAGCACGCGGGTCGGCAGGTCGGCACCGTCGTCGGGTGACCCCTCCATGACGTAGCCGTGGTGTCCGACTGACATGGCTGACGCCAGGAGCGTGTCGGCGCTGACCTGCTCCGGAGCCATCAACGCGAGGTCGATGGTGCGGGCACCGTTACGGGAGTCGAGCACGGACGTGGCGACCACGTAGACGTGCAGCGTGCCCAGGGCACTCAGGAGCAGGGAGAGCCCGCCGGGGCGGTCCGGGATGTCGATCCGCAGCCGCCACGGCACTCGCGCCTCGTGCTCGGCGTTCAGGAGGAAACCGGCAGGTGCGAACGCTGCCCCGAGACGAGCCATGAGCGCGTTCCAGCTGGCTTGGGCCGGTCGGTTCGCCGTCACGGGGTCGATCACCGCGAGACCCGCCGACAGGGCCAGCGCGAAGTGCACGAAGGCGTCGTCGTCGATGCGGTCGTCGATGCCGCCGGCGCGCCGGGTCTGTTCGGTGACCTTCTTCAGGTTCGCCTTGCGCGCCTGCAGTCGATCCGCCTCCAGGGCACGCACCTCGCCATCTGCGTGGGCTCGGGTGAGCGCCTCGAGCTCGACGACGTTCCAGCTGCGCTCAGGTGTCGAGAAGGTGTCGCCTGCCACCTCGATCAGCACGGAGACCGGGGGCGCGGCTTCGGGATCGGCCGCTGCTGCGGCGACACGAGCGGCGGACTCGGACGGCGGTCTCGTGGCCAGCACATGGGCGAAGAGCTGGGCGCGGCTGCCGGTCAGCTCCTTGACCGTGCGGGGCTTGACGCCGGCGCGCTCGGCCACCATGCGCAGCTTGGTGCCGCCGTACCCGTTCTCCGCGAACAGCTCCGCCGCCACGTCGACGATCCGCTGCCTCAGCTCGTCGTCGTCCGTCACCGAGTCCTCCTCGTCTGGGCGACGAGACGCCGACGCCCCGGGGTTCGTCCGGCACTGCCTCGTGACACATCCGGCACCCACCAGGTCGAGCAGCACCACCCTAGGCGGGCGGGTCCGCGATAGCGCCGCAGAGGGTGTCCCGGCGGCCGGCACGCCAGGCGTCGGTGGCGTCGACCGCCGTACTCTCGGTGCGAGGGTCCCGGCTGCGGCGGTCCACTGCCGCGCGGGGCACTTGGAGGCGTCATGAACCCAGCGACCATCGGATCTCTGAATCCCTCCAGCTACCCGCCGCCGGCGACATCGCTCGGCCGGCTGTTCTACGACCGGGTCGCGGCCACCCCCACGACTGAGGCGTTCCGGCATCCGGTGGCCGATGGCTGGGAGTCCGTGACCTGGAGCCAGGCCGCGGAGACGGTCACGACCCTGGCTGCAGGTCTGCTGGCGCTGGGCATCGAACCCCAGGAGCGCGTGGCGATCGCGTCGTCGACGCGCATCGAGTGGCTGTACGCCGACCTGGCGGTCATGTGCGCCGGTGGGGCGACGACGGCGATCTACCCCTCGACCGGGGTGGAGGACGTCGGATACATCCTCACCGACAGCGGGACCCGACTCGTCTTCGCCGAGGACGACACCCAGATCGCCAAGCTCCGCGCTCTGCGGGACCGCCTCCCGGACGTGATCCGGGTGGTCACCTTCGACGGGCAGGCGGACGGGGAGTGGGTGCTCGGCCTCGCCGATCTTCAGTCACTGGGCGCTCGTCATCTCGTCGACCATCCTCACGCGGTCGACCAGGCGGTGGCATCAGTCCGGCCAGAGCATCTGGCGACCCTGATGTACACGTCGGGCACCACCGGACGCCCGAAGGGCGTCGAGCTGCCGCACCGCTGCTGGACCTACGTCGGTGCCGGCGCCCAGGCGATCGAGATCCTGTCGATCGACGACCTTCAGTTCCTGTGGCTGCCGCTCTCGCACTCCTTCGGCAAGATGCTCGAAGCCGTGCAGCTGCAGATCGGCTTCCCGACAGCCGTCGACGGCCGGATGGACAAGATCGTGGAGAACCTCGCGGTGGTCCGCCCGACCTTCATGGCCGGCCCTCCTCGCATCTTCGAGAAGGTGCACTCCAGTGTCGTCCAGGCGATGCAGGAGCAGGGCGGCGTCAAGCTCAGGCTCTTCACCTGGGCCTTCGGCGTCGGCGACCAGATGGCACGAGCCCGACTGGCGGACAAGCAGCCAGGCTGGGCGCTGAAGGCGCAGCGCTCCCTCGCTGACCGACTCGTGCTGAGCAAGGTTCGAGACCGGCTCGGCGGACGGATCCGGTTCATGGTCTCTGGCAGCGCCGCTCTGTCCCAGGACGTGGCCACCTGGTTCCACGCCGCCGACCTGCTGGTGCTCGAGGGGTACGGCCTCACCGAGACGAGCGCTGCGGTCTGCCTCGTCCTGCCCCGCGACCCGGCGTTCGGCGTCGTCGGCCCACCGCTCCCCGGAACGGAGATCAGCATCGCCTCGGACGGCGAGATCCTCGTCCGGGGTCCCGGAGTCATGTCCGGCTACCACAACCTGCCCGAAGCCACGGCCGAGACCCTCAGCAGCGACGGTTGGTTTGCTTCGGGTGACATCGGCGAGATCGACGCGACAGGGCGGCTGCGCATCACCGATCGCAAGAAGGACCTGATGAAGACCTCGGGCGGCAAGTACATCGCGCCACAGCCGATCGAGGTGATGTTCAGGGCCGTCTGCCCTCTCGCGAGCCAGATGCTCGTGCATGCAGACCGACGCAACTACGCCACCGCGCTGGTCACCCTCGACCCTGACGCACTCGCCCAATGGGCGCGCGCCCAAGGCCTTACCGAGACCGACTACACCACGCTCGCCGCAAGCCCCGCGGTGCACGCCTATGTGCAATCCAGCATCGAGGAGCTCAACCGCCGCCTCAACCGCTGGGAGACCGTCAAGGACTTCCGCATCCTCGATCACGACCTGTCCGTGGAGAACGACGAACTCACCCCCAGTCTCAAGATCAAGCGCAAGATCGTGGAGGGCAAGTACCAGGCTCTCCTCGACTCGATGTACACCGTGTAGGCGTCGGCCCGACCGCGCCGGTGACTTGCCAAGCCGTGGGGCGGCAAGAGCACGATGGCCGGATGAGCATCTGGGTGACCCGGGAACGTCCGAAGACCGACCGCATCGCCTGCCCGTGGCTCATCGCCAAGTTCATCGACACCTTCACGATTCCGTGGGTGAGCAGGTACAGCTGCGGGGGCTCGTCTTGCCGAGGGTGAAGCGACGCCACTGGGCTGTAGCGGCGCGGCAGGTGGGAGGCTGGGCGGTGGACCCCAGGGATGCACACCGGACGGTTGTCGGTCCGGTGTCGGTACTGGCCCTCGCACTGTTGTTGGGCGTCCTTCTGGGATGGGCCGGAGCGCGCCCACTGTCCGGGCTGGCGGTCGGCAACCTGCTTCTCTGGGGAGTCGCCACCGTGGCCCTCGGGATGGTCGAGGGCAGCCCGCGTCAGAAGGCGATCCGGCTGGGAGCCTTCGGCTTCGCTGTCGGATTCGCCTTCATGTGCTGGGGCTACTCCGGCGAGCCCGCGCTGACGACCAGAGTCGTCCCGTTCGCCTTCATCGGCATCTTCTGCGCCGTCTGCGCGATCGCGCTCGGGGGTCTGGTTCACGTCATCCGGTCTTCGGTCCGCTCGACGTCGCGGTGAGACCCTGCGCCGGAACGCGAAGGCCATCGACACCAGGAGATCGTCATCCCACCGCCAACCTCCGATGACCGTCGCTGGGCGAAGAAGGGGGAAGATCCCCACGGATGACCTCCAGCACCATGTCTCGTGGGGATCATGGGGTCGTGGCCCAACTCGAGGAGCTCGCCGCCGAGCTCTACGCGCTGACCCCTGCCGAGTTCGTCGCGGCCCGTGACCATGTCGCCGCGGTCGCCAGGTCCGGAGGCGACCCGGCCACCGCGGCAGCGATCACCCGGCTGCGCAAGCCGACCATCAGCGCGTGGCTGCTCAACCAGCTCGTCCGCACCACCCCTGACACGGTCGCCGGCGCGCTCGCGCTCGGTCCTGCCCTGCACGACGCGACCCGCGCAGGCGACGCCGCGGCGCTCCGCGACCTCGCCACGCACCGGCGCCTCCTGCTCGCCGATCTGACCGGCCGAGCCCGTGGGATCGCCGAGGACGCGGGCCTGGCCTTCACCGCCGCCACCCAGCGCGACATCGAGTCCACCTTCACCGCCGCGGCCGCCGACGAGCCCGCCGCCACACAGCTGCTGACCGGGCGGCTGGTCACCGCGATCGAGACCACCGGTTTCGGCCTGGACCTGGCACCGGACAACCCCGCGCCCGCAGCGGTGCGTGCCAAGGCCGAGCGTCCTCCATCGGGCGCAGCCTCGCCTGCGCCGGTCCGGAGGCAGGCACGGGCGGCACGCGGGCCGACCGCGCGAGAGGTCGCCTCCTCGGCCGCGAGAGAGGCCGAGATAGCCGACGCGGAGCAGGCACTGAGCACCGCCCGGCTACAGGCCGCGGACGCAGCCGCCGGGCTCACCGCAGCAACCACGGCGCTGGTGGAGGCGACCACTACCGAGACCGAGGCCGCCGCCGTCCTCATGTCGGCGAGGGCCCAGGTATCAGGCGCGCGAGCCGACCTGACGGCGGCGAAGGCCGACGCCCGAGCCAGCGACAGGGCCGTCACCGAGGCCCTGGCCCGGCTCGAGCGGGTCACCCGCCGTCGCTGAGACGGTCGCAAGGTCATCGCCGGGGCACTCCGGCGAAGAGGTCATCGAGATGCATCCAGGACTGGGTCCCACTCCGCTGAATGCTTCTCCGGATGCGCATGCCTCAACCAACAGGCGTCGGCGCCTTCGCCGGCTCGATGAGACCGGGCCGGGCACGGGCCTACGGAGACGTGGACGAGCTCGCCGAGCCAGGGGACGAGACGGCGTACAGCCGGTCTCGCTCATCGAGCACTGACGTCGCGATCCGACGGAGGCGAGCCTCGAACTCCTGGAAGTGGTGCGCGCAGAACAAGAGCTGGCCGGTGGGCAGGCTGACCTGGACGTACGCCTGCGACCCGCAACGGTCGCAGCGGTCATGGTCGGTCAGGCGCCGGGGCAGGAGGTTCGCGCTGACGTCGACTTGAGTGCTGCTCACGACGTCCTCCCTCCTCGACTCAGCCATGGCCCGGACCTAGCGTCGCTCGCCAACCTCGTAAGGCCGTCGACCCCAGTCTGCTCTGCGTGCGCCTGCGACACATCCGGGCCGAGTCCCTTGCCAGCCGCAACTGGGATCGGTGACTCGTCGGTGAGACGCGGGGTCGACCAAGGATGGGGAACGCGGCGGGACGGCGAGGGGATGGCCGGTGATCGGCGCGACGGAGGGGTTGGGTGCCGCCATCCCATGCTCCGTGCACTCCGCGTCTGCGACTAGACGACCGTCTCATGCTGCCCTCAGGTCTCGCTCATGCTGTTCCCGCAGCCTGGGGTCATGACCTCACTGACGCGTCGGGCCGTCGCCGGGGCGGCGGGCGTCGGCCTGGTCGTGCTGTTCGCCCTGATCCGGCTGGTCCCCGTGGTCGGTGCCGCCGACCGGTCGGCGTTCACGGGCCGGCTCGACAGCGGAACCGTGCTTCTGGCCGTGGAACGCGTCGCGCTGGCGACGGTCAGCGTCGCCACGCTCGCCGCGGGGCTCCTCGTCCTCTCGGTGCACACTGCCGTGCGACAGGGGATCGGTCCGGCGGCGCGGATCACCGGCTCGGTCATGGGGGCGGTGGTCTCGGCGGAGCTGCTCAAGCACGTCCTCCCGTGGGATCCGATCCCGACGCGTACCGGCCAGTTCAGCTCGAGCGGTTCCTTCCCGAGCGGGCACTCGGCGATCGCCGCGGCATTCGCCCTCGCCGTCGCAGCGACCCTGGGCCCGCGGCTCGCCCGGCTGTGGTGGGGTCCCCTCGTCGCGTGGGTCACCCTGGTCGCTGCCGCGACGGTGGCGGCGGGATGGCATCGGCCCAGCGACGCGGTCGGCGGGATCCTGCTGGCGGTGATCTGGCATACGACGCTGGTTCGTCCGCACGTCTCCGTGGAGCCCCCGGTCGTCCCACGTCGGGACCCGGGCCGGTCCGCCCCGCGGATCCTGGGATGGCGTTCTTGGGCGCTCATGTGCGCCCTGATCCTGGTCGGCGCACTGGTGCCGAGGACCGGTTCCGATGTGGACCTCGGTGAGGCCGGTGCCCGGTTCTACGTCCTCGGTCTGGGCGCCGTTCTCGCGACCACGGGCGCGCTGATGCTGCTTGGTCCCCCACCGGGTCGGCGCGACCGGGTGCGAGCCTGACGGCATCTGATCGACGGGGATGGGGCGGCTCGGTGTGCCGAAGGCCGGTAGGTGGGCGCGACGTCACCCCGGGATCTTTACCGATTCCTTACCCGGGGAGCCGTGGCGCCGCTACGGTCTCTCGGCGTGGGGAGTCGCTGGCGGGGGACCGGCCCGGGGCGCGGCACGCCGCGCTGGGTCAAGGTGCTCGTCGTGGTGGTCGGCGTGTGTCTGGTCGTCGTGGGGTTCTACCTCGCCATCCGCCTCAGCATGGATGTCGGGTACGGCAACAGCGGCACCTGACCCGACCCGGGCGCGGGACAGGGCGCCGTACCCCTACGTCGGCTCCTCGAGCGACCCCACCGGTGCGACGACCCGGCCGCTAGGCCGGCACGTCCACGGCGACCAGGCGTCCGTCGTGCAGCGGGATCTCGCGGTCGCACGCAGCCACCACCTCGGGGTCGTGCGTCGCCACGACGACCGCCGCGCCTTCGTCCGCTGCCCGCCGCAGCAGCGCCAGCACCTCTGCCTTCGTGCGCGAGTCCTGCTGCGCGGTCGGCTCGTCGGCGAGGAGGACACGCGGCGCGACCACGAGAGCACGCGCGATCGCCACCCGCTGGCGCTGCCCGCCGGAGAGCTCCTCGACCTGTCGGTCCGCCAGCTCGCCCAGGCCGACCGAGGCCAGCGCCGCGGCGGCCCGGGCCCGTGTCTCGTCGCGGCGTACGCCGGCCGCCTGGAGCGGGACCTCGACGTTCTCCGCCGCAGTGAGGACGAAGACGAGGCCATACCCCTGCAGCACCAGGCCGAATCCCGTGTCGGTTCCGGGTCGGAGCGGCTCCCCGTCGAGCCGGACCTCGCCCTCGGTCGGCGTGGCGAGACCGGCCAGCAGGGCCAGCAGGCTGGACTTGCCGCTGCCGGAGGGGCCGGTCACGGCGAGCATCTCCCCGGCCACCACCTCGACGTGCACGTCCTCGAGGACGGTGCGGTCGACCGGCCGGTAGCTCAGTGCGCGACCGGTCAGCACGGCGTGGTCCGACGCGCTCACGGCCGGCCGCCCTGGTCCATGGGGAGCTCCTCGCGGACGAGCTCGACGCCGTGCGGGCGGCGGACGATGCGCGCGCGGCTGCCGGGCGGGAGCTGCCGGTACACGTCCTCGGGCAGCTCGACCCGGCCGTCCCGGTCGACATAGAGGTGCTGCGGCAGGCTCTGCACGTCGTCGGACGCGACTCCCTGGGTGATCGTGATCGTGCGGCCGAGCCGCTCGGCCACCTCCGCGTCGTGGGTGACGACCAGCACCGTGGTGCCGAAGCGGTGCCCGATGACGTCGATGAGCTCGACGACCGCGTCGCGGTTGGTCGCGTCGAGCTGGCTGGTCGGCTCGTCGACGAGCAGCAGGCCCGGGGATCCGGCCATGCCCATCACGACGGCGAGCCGCTGCTGCTCGCCGCCCGAGAAGGCGCCGACCGGACGGCCGGACAGGTGGGCCATGCCGAGCGCGTCGAGCAGCTCGCCCGGCCGGGGGAGCGACGCCCGCCGGAACCCTCGGATGCCGCGCTGCGCGAACCGCACGTTGTCCTCGGCCGTGCCGTACGGCAACAGGTTCCGCGCCGGGTCCTGCACGACGACGCCGAGCCGCAACGCCCGGAACGCGAGCAGCTCGCGCTCGGACATGAGGGTCATGTCGTCGCCGCCGACGTAGACCTGTCCGGCGGTCGGGCGGAGCAGCCCGGCGACCACCGCGAGCAGCGTCGACTTGCCCGACCCGGACGGGCCGAGCACCGCCACCGTCTCGCCGGCGCGGACGGTGAGCGTGATGGCGTCGAGCGCGACGGTGTCCCCGGTCTCGGCCGAGTAGACGTGGTGCAGGTCCTGGCAGTGCAGGGCCAGACCGGTCTCGAGGGCGGTCGTGGTCACGGCGCCACCTCGCGCAGCCGATCGGGGACCGCCTGCCGGACGAGCATGACCCCCGCGACCACGGCGGTGGTGATCATGAGCGCCGCCGCCACCACGAGGAAGGCCGAGACGGCGAGGACCTGGACGTCGAGCGTGAGCGGGAGCGACGTCGGCGACGACGTCTGCGGCAGCGTCGGCAGCGCGAGCCGTGCGACGACGAGGCCGGTCGGTACGCCGACGAGCAGCCCGATCCCGAGCAGCAGGGCCTGCTCGAGGACGCAGGCCCGGACCAGGGACGACCGTCGTACGGCGACCGCGCGGAGCGCCGCCAGCTCGTAGGACCGGCGCCGCCCCGTGACGGCGACGCTGATGGCGACGGCGCTCGCGGACAGGACCGCTCCGGCCATGGCGCACACCAGCAGGAGGCGGAGCGCGAGCGCCGGACCCTCGCGTCCGAGCTGCGCCTCGCGATCGGCGGCCGTCGTCACCGCGGCGACCTGGACGCCGGCACGGGCCAGGCGATCCACGGCGTCGGGCGGTGCCGCGGCGCCGAGCCAGACCGACCAGTGCGCCTCGTCGGTGAGCTGCCGCGCCGAACGGAGCAGCGCCGTGACGTCGACGACGACGCCGCTGTCGCCCACCACCGGGAGCACGTCGGCCGTCGACGCGTCGCGCACCGGGATCGTGTTGCCCAGGGCGTCCGTGATCGAAGGTCCCGCCGCGGGCACCTGCCCGGCGGAGTGCGGCGTGGCCACCATCGGCAGGGGGACCGGGACGTCGGCGTACTGCACGAACGGCGAGGCGAACGCCGGAGCGTCCCCGACGTAGCGCAGCCCCGCGGCGCTGGCCGACACCGAGCCGACGGGGTCACCGCTGTACGAGCCGACCCGCCAGTCCGCGCCGGTCGCCAGCGGCGCGGGTACCGGCGTCCAGGTGCCGGACACGCGCTGCGACACGGCAAGGACACGCAGGTCGAGGTGGGTGGGCTGGGGTGCCTGGGACCGGCTCAGGGCGACGCCGTAGAAGACGCACCCGCCGTCCGGGCAGGGGAGCGTGGCGACGTAGTCGTGGGTGCCCTCCCTCAGCGGCTGGGCGACGGCCGTGACGGGGACGCCGCGAGGGTCGCGTACGCCGATGAGCACGGTCGGCGCGGGCGCGGCGACCGGTCCGGAGCTGATCCGGACGCGTACCGAGTCGCCGGTGAGGGGGAGCGGCGCCGGGAGCGGGGGAGCGATGGCGGCGGCGACGGCGGCGGCCGAGCCGGCGCCGTAGTCCGCCGACCAGGTCCCGACCGCGGCCAGTCGGGCCGAGTCGACGGCGAGCATCCGGCCCGCGACGGAACCGCCGTCGGGGATCCAGTCGACGACGGCCATCGCCCAGCGCCCGGTCGGGTCGACCTCCCGCACGGCCTTGAGCAGCTCCGGGCCGCCACCGGACTGCACGGCGACCGACTCCACGGCGCCGACGTCGGCACCGGCGCGCACGGCACGGCCCTGTTCGGCGGCCGCCTGCGCGTCGACCGCGAACGTGGCGAGGCCGAGCGTGACCGCGAGGAGGGCGGCGAGTCGCAGGCCGGACGGACGTCGGACGACCTGGCGCAGCGCCAGGAACAGGCCCACCCGCCGGCTCGAGCGCGTCGCGACGACGAGGCCGCGCAGCATGGGAGAGCAGAGCCGCACCAGGACGACGGCGATCGCGATGACGAGCAGCCCCGGGGCCAGCCAGCCGAGGGCGCGCACCGCGGAGGAGTCGGCCCCGGCGGAGCTCGTGGCCCGGTCGAGCACGACGAACCCGGCGAGCGCCACGACGACGAGCAGCACGTCCACCACGACGGCGGACCTCGAGCGCGGTGCGAGCTCGGCCGAGGACGACCACTGGTCGAGCACGGGCCGGGTGAACATCCGGCGCGAGGCGGCTACCGCGGCGCCGAGGCCGCCGAGGAAGGCGACGCCGACCGCGATCCAGGTGGCCCGGTCGACCACCACGGGCACACCGGGCGCGAACAACGCCCGGGCGAGCACCTGCGCCCCGGCGTAGGCCAGACCCAGTCCCAGGGGTACGGCGAGCACGAGCAGCACCACGGGCTCGCGCAGCGCCACGGCGAACACCGCGCTCGGGTGCAGGCCGCGCAGCTTCGCCAGCGCCACCTCACCACCCCGGGCCTCGCTCGTGTCCGTGACGACGAGGTACAGGAGCAGCAGAGCGAGCAGGGCGAGCTGCGCGGAGACGACCGCCGCGGCGAGGACCGTCTGGGACCGCTCGGTCTCGAACCGGTCGAGCAGATCCAGCATCCCGGTGGTCGGCGCGGGCCCCGAGGTGGACGGGCCCAGGTAGGCCTCGACGTCGGCGCGGATCGTCGGTACGTCGGCGACGCGGATGGCCGACGGGTCGGTGAGCAGCAGGTCCGCGCCGATCGACCCCGTCGTCGGGTGCGTCAGGGTCGGGAAGACGTCGCGGTCGACGAACACGTCGTCCACCGTCATCGGTCCGTCGCCGACGCCGCCCGCAGGGTGGATGGTGAAGTAGACCCGGCCGGCCCAGAACGGGTCGAGCACCGATCGCGGCCGGTAGGTCCCGCTGACGGTGAGCCGCAGCGGTGTGGTGGCGATCTCCGAGCCGGCGACGCTGGTGTCGTACTGCCGCAGCCCCGCGAAGGTCAGCGTGCTGCCGACCTTCCAACCCATCACCGCGGCGCTGCGCTCGCTGACCAGCACGTCGCGGATGCCCTGGACGCACCGACCCGTGACGATCACGAGATGGTCGCAGGCGCCGTCGCGCCACACCGCCTCGGTGGCGGCGTCGAAGCCGCCCGCGGTGCGGGTCGTCGTGGGGACCAACGTCTCGTTGACGAGTGGTCCGTAGCCCGGGATCGTCCCGCGCTGCGCCTCCTGGCCGGAGACGAAGTCGATCGAACCGGGATAGCTCACGTCCGACGGCACGCGGAACGCGATGGTCGTCTGGTCGGTCGTCGCCTGCGCGAGTCGGTCCTGGAGCACGGACTCGGCCGCGGCCGCGGAGTAGAGCGGGCCGATGGCGGCCGCCGCGACGGTCAGTGCGCCGACGACGAGCACGACGAGGGATCCACCGCGCCGCCAGCGGAAGGCGCGCAGGGCGAGTCGAAGATCTCTCACCCCGCGCACCGACCGGACTGCTGACAGATCACCCCACGAATCTAACCCGGGCCCGCGGCGCAGAACGTCAGGCAGGGCACGGATGGATCACGATCCGATCAGTCGAGGAGCGCGGACGGGTCGTCCGGGGCGTCCGCCGCGCACTCCACCAGCGCGTCGAGGGACACCGCGTCCAGGGCCGCGATGTGCGTCGCCCGCAGCACGACCGGGGCCCGCACTCCGGCGGCGTAGGACTCCTGCCAGCGGCTCGCGCACACGGCCCAGCGGTCCCCCGGGGCGAGCCCGGCGAAGCCGTACTGCGGCATCGGCGTCACGAGGTCGTTGCCCAGCTGCCGCTGGTGCTCGAGGAACTCGGCGGTCACGACGGTGCAGACGGTGTGCGACCCGAAGTCGTCGGGCCCGGTGTTGCAGTAGCCGTCGCGGTAGAAGCCGGTGACGGGCTCGAGGCTGCACACCTCGAGCGGATCACCGTGGACGTTGGTCTGCGGTTCCATCCGGTCAGCCTAGGCGCGCCGGGCGAGCCTGATCCGCGGCACGCGCGGACGTCCACGCGACGGATCCGGTCCGGCGGCGTGGGGCGTACCTGGCTCTCCTTGCCGGCAGGCACGTGGCAGATGCCGGAGCGCACCTGGGAGGCTGGGCGCACGACGTGGACGGCGGAGGTGGCTCGGATGTTCTACGAGGTGGTGCACACCGTCGTCCCGCCCGTCGCGCGGCTGATCTGGCGACCCCGGGTCGAGGGGCTCGAGCACGTCCCGGCGACCGGACCGGTCATCGTCGCGAGCAACCACCTGTCCTTCGCCGACAGCATGGTCATCCCGATCGTCGTGCCGCGACGGGTGGTCTTCCTCGCCAAGGAGGACTACTTCACCGGCACCGGGGTCAAGGGCGCCCTCGTGCGCGGCTGGTTCGAGGGCATCGGCATGGTGCCGGTCGACCGCGACGACACGAGGTCGGCCCTCGAGTCGCTCGACGTGGCCCTCGAGGTGCTCGGCCGGGGCGAGGCGTTCGGCATCTATCCCGAGGGCGCCCGCTCCCGCGACGGCCGGCTCTACCGTGGCCGGACCGGCGTCGCGCACCTGGCGCTGACCTCCGGTGCCCCCGTCGTACCCGTCGGACTCATCGGCACGGAACGACCTGCAGCCGGTCGGTGCCACGGTGCCGCGCCTCATCCGGGTGACCGTGCGGTTCGGTCGAGCCCCTCGACTTCCGCGGACGGCTCGACGGGGTGCCCGCGGGTCGGGCCCGCCGGGAGGTCACCGACGAGGTGATGTCCGCGATCCACCGGCTCTCCGGCCAGGAGCTGGCCGGCGGGTACAACGAGCGCCAGGCCGAGACCTGACGACGGCTCCGACCGTCGCCGCACGGCCCGTCACCGTCCGACCTCTGAGCCGGGCACCGTCTACCCGGAGCCCCGAGCTCGGCGCGGGGAACCGACGCGTGGTCCCGTCCGTTGGACCGTCCGTGACTACTGACGATCGTGCCCTGATGCTCGCGGAGCTCGAGGCCTACGCCGCCGCTGCCGATCCCACCGTGCGGGGTGCCCTGGCCATCCTCGACGACCTCGAGCTCGGTCCGCGCGTCGCCGACGCCCTGGCCGGAGCGCCGACGCGGTAACCGCGCGCCGGGGTCCCGTCGCGGTGCGTGGCCTCGGCCGTGGGCTCCTCGCCAGCGCCGCGAGCGCCGAGCCCCAGGAGTGCCGGTGCCGCGCGACGAGCCGCTCGGCTCCGGCGAGGGACACGCCGACGAGCCGCAGGCCGGACACCACCATGAGGCCGCCGAGGATCAGCAGACCCCAGATGGTCCACACGGTGGCCAGGGCAAGGGTGTAGAGAGCCAGCCCGAGCAGTCGGACGAAGCCGGAAAACCGCCACATCAGCGGCCCCCTCCAGCGGGTGTCTCGCGTCGCCCGACCATCGTGCCGGAGGCGCGACTCCCGTGTCGAGCACTCGACGTCGAGACCTTGGGGCCGGCGCCGGGTACGCCCGGTGCCCGCCCAGCAGCGAGGCGTCCTGCCTCGCGAGGTCGAGGACGTGCTCAGAGCCAGAAGCTGAGCACGATGCCCATGAGGGTGAGGCCGAGCACGTCGCCGCCGATCTCGATGGCCCACACGAGCAGACCCTGGCCCGCGAACATCCGGTGCCCCAGCGAGGTCGCGGCGGCGATACCGAGGCCCATCGCGAGGCCGACGAGCGCACCCGTCCCGGCGGAGACGTCGGAGACGTCGTACAGCGCGATCGTGGCCTGCAGCACCCAGGACATCGTCAGGGCCTGGACCACGCTGCCCAGTGCGGTGAGCCCGAAGACCAGCCCCATGCTCTGCCCCGCTCCCGGGACGTCGGTCTCGGACCGGCCGATGGCGCGCCACCACACGGGGAAGAACGTCTTCGGTCCGAACCAGAGGTAGTTCGCGAGGAACGCGACGACGACGGCGACGAGCACGCCGAGCCACGGGATGGTCACGGAGGTCACGGTCATGTCCGGACGCTATCGCCGCGGCCCGCCCGCCGGACCGCAGTTGCGTCGAGCCGACGTCAGCGGCGTACCGGCCCGGGGAGGACGAAGTCGTACGTCCGCCGCAGCACGCGGGTGCGCAGGAACCGGTCCGCGCGGCGCAGCCGGAGGTAGAGCGCCAGCAGGTCGGCATCGGACTTGTAGTAGCGCTCGACCTCCTCGACCGTGACCGGCTCCCGCGGCCCGAGCACCGCCGCGTCCGCGGCGAGCCACCGGTTCACCACGTCGACTCCCATGGCACCCGGTCCGGGCGGCCCTCCTTGTGGAAGTTGCCGAGCAGGTCCACCGCGACGAGGCGGGGGTCGAAGTAGTCGTCGAGGTAGGCCGCCACCAGACCGCGTCGGTGGTAGTAGCTGCGGACGACGGGCGGGATCGGGCTCTCCAGCCAGCCGATGTCGACGAGGTGCCGGCCGTCCCGACGCATGAACGGTGTGCCCACGTCGACGAGGACCGGCCCGCGGTCCGGGTCCCCGGGCGCACCGAAGGACCAGTTGGACAGCTGGCCGTCGACGGCGACCTCGAGGCCGTCGGTGCGGTCCCGACTCGCCGTCGCGAGGCCCAGCGTGGCCGCGAGCACCAGCCGCACGGCATCGGCGACGGTCGCGTCGTCCGCCGTCACGAGCAGCCGGTGGCCGAGCGTGGCCGCGGGCAGCTCGGGCTGCAGCAGGTGCACCACGGGAGGCCGGCCCGGCCGCTGCACCGCGACGAGGTAGGTCTCGACGACGCGGACCCCCGACGAGGCGAGCACGTCGAGGTACTCGCGGACGAGGTCCTCGTAGCGGCGGGCCGCGCCGGCGTCGGCGAACCCCGACATCCGCTTGCTCACGTACCCGGGCAGGCCGTCGACCCGCAGGCAGGCGGACACCTCGCCGTAGGCGACGACGGTGACCCCGCCTGCGCGCTCGGGCGCGGCGGGGTCGAGCCGTCGCTCGAGGTCGGCGAGGACCTCGGCGACGTCCGCCGGAGCGGGGCTCACGACCCGGCACCCGCGGGCAGCAGCGCGATCGCGTCCGCGAGCCGGTCGAGGACCACGTCGGCGGTCGCGTCGTCCATGAGCAGGCCGGGCTTGAGCTGGAGCGAGGACGGGTCGAATCCGGCGAACATCGCCCACACCCCGACGTCGTGCAGGGCCTTGGTCATGAGCATGCCGCCCTGCGGGTGGTCGGAAGCCGAGTCCGATGACCAGCCCGGTCTGGCGGACCTCGGCGAGCCGGTCGGGATGCCGTCGGCGCAGCTCGTCGAGCCCGGCGGCGAAGCGGTCGGTCAGCGCCGCCACCCGGTCCACGGTGCTCTCCCGGGTGCGTGATGTCGAGCACCGCCCGGCCGACCCGGCAGCCGACCTCGGCGCCGCCGAACGTGGAGATGTGCGCCCAGCCGTCCTCCTCGAGCCACCGGCCGGCCCGCTCGGACAGCAGCGTGGCGGCGATCGGATACAGCCCGCCGGAGAGCCCCTTGCCGCACACCAGGACGTCCGGCACGACGCCCGCGCGCGTGACCCCCCACATCCCGCCGGTCCGGCCGAGCCCGGTCTGCACCTCGTCCGCGACGTAGAGCGTGCCGCTGGCGTCGCACAGCTCACGGACGCCGGACAGGTACCCCGGCGACGGCACCCGGAAGCCGATGGTCGCGGGCACCGTCTCGAGCACCACCGCCGCGACGTCCCCGGACGCGAGCTCGCGCTCGATCGCCCCGAGGTCGTCGTAGGGCACGTGGACGAACTCGTCCGCGGACCCCTGGGAGAGGAACGCCGCCGCCGCGCGCTCGTCCCCGGCGGCGAGGGCCAGCCCGGTGTGGCCGTGGTAGGCGCCGGTGACCGACACCACCCGGCGCCGCCCGGTCGCCCGGCGGGCGCTCTTGAGCGCCAGGTCGACCGCCTCGCCGCCGCCGCTGGCGAAGACGGCGTACCGGGTGCCGGGGGTCAGGTCGACCAGCTGGCGGCCGAGCAGTGCGCGCTCCACGCTCGGGAAGTGGTGGTTGCCGATGTCGAGGGTCTGCAGCGCCTCGACCAGCACGTCGACCAGCTCGGGGTTGCGGTGGCCGAGGTTGTAGACCCCGCCGTTGAGGTGCAGGTCCAGCAGCTCGCGGCCGTCGAGGTCCCACAGGCGGTAGCCCTCGCGACGCCCCACCACGAGGTCGACCCCGAGGGCGCGCAGGGTCCGCACCCGGTCCGGGCAGACGTAGTGCTCGGCGAGGTCGAGGATCACCTCGCGCGACGGTGGTTGCGCGTGGTCCGGCGTGGTCATGCGGGCTGCCTCTCCTCGGTCCGTGCTGCGGCGCGGTCGAAGGACCGCCAGGCCCGGGCGAACGGACCGCGTCCCGGCCGGCTCGGGCCGTGCTGTCGGACCGCAGCGAGCCAGCGGTCCTCCGCCCGGGCCGCCTCCTCGAAGGACGCCCGCGAGCACAGCGCGCGCTCCTGCGGCGTCGTCGCCGCGGCCGCCTCGTCGCGGAAGCGAGCCTCGAGCGCGAGCTGCTCCTCGCGGTACAGCGGGAGCAGCGCGGCGTAGTCGTGCAGCGTCGACCGGTGCAGGTCCTCGTGCCGCCACCACAGCGAGCGCGCGTCGTACCTCCCCCCGGGTGGAGGGCCCACGTCGGGCATCCCACCGTCGAACCAGAGGGGCTTGAACACCGACGTGCAGGGTGCCGACGTCGCCGTGACCCAGTGGGTGGCCGTGCCGTCCGGCGCGAGGTGGGAGACCCACGACCCGGTGGACTGGCTGATCCGCACCGGCCCGAAACCCGCGTGCGCGCAGACGGTCTGGCCGAGCAGCCCGCCGACGGGTCCGCGCGCGGGGGTCCAGCCATGGGCGGCGTCCGCCCGGTCGTCGCCGTGGTCGCGCAGCAGCTCGAACGCCGCCGGAACGTCGACCTGGCCGCGGGTCGAGGTGAGGCAGTCCGTCGTACGGCACTGCCGGCGGCGCGCGTCGCTGAACCTCGTGTACACGGTGTCGGAGTAGCACCGGCCGAAGTCGAAGTCCTCGGGCCCGCGGCACCAGCCCTTCTCGACCGCGTGCGTCACCAGCCGCTCGGACGCGCGGTCGAAGGTCGCGCCGATCGTGATCGCGTTCGAGATCGAGCGGTACGACGCGACGCGCTGGACCGCCCACTCGCGTCCGGCTGTCTCGAGCACCCAGGCACCCGTCGGGTCCGCCACGAGGAAGCTGTTGTCGTAGCGCAGGTTCCCGGTGTGCCCGCATCGGCCGCCCTGGCCGTAGGCGGCCAGCAGAGTGGTGATGACGTCGACCGCCTCGGCCGCGGTCGCCCCGCGCTCGAGGCCGAGCCGCAGCAGGTCCATCCCGATCAGGCCGTCCTCGGTCTCGTGCGGCTGCTTGGTGAAGACCGCCTCGTTGCCGATGACGACGCCGTGCTCGTTCGCGCCCATCTCCGCGCCCCAGATCCAGTAGGGCTTCGCGAGCAGGACGGCGTGGGTACGGCGTACCTGCGGGATCGCCCGGTGGGTGCAGCGCAGGTCGGCCGCGGGATGGTCCGCGGCGGGCACGAGGACCACCTCGTGCGCCTCGTTCGGCTCGCGGTCGCTGTTCTTGGCCAGGATCACCGAGCCGTCGGCGGTGGCGTCGGACAGCGCCACGAACGTGTCGCACATGGCGCGATCGTTCCACTCGCGGGGCCGGGAGGTGCGCTCACGCGCCAGCCGCCCGGAGCGGCCCGGTACGCCGGCCGGTCAGGCCAGGACGGCGGCGGGCGCGTCGTTCGCGACGTCGAGGCTGTGCAGGGTCCGCGCGCGCAGCTGCCGCACCTGGGCGTGGTCGAGCCGGTCGCAGACCCAGTCCCAGTGCAACGAGCACCAGTCGCCGACGGCCAGGTCCCGGGACAGGCCGGTCCCGGCGAGCGACGTGGTCACGCGCTCGAGCCGCTCCTCGCCCAGCCCGAGGTGCCGGCCGTCCCACTCCAGCGGGCGCGAGCGGACGTCGGCCCAGCCCGCCTCCAGCCGCACGACGCGCCCCCACCGGATGCGGCAGCGGTCGAGCACGGTGAGGGGCTGGTCCACGACGCCGCTCCGCAGCAGCCCGACGTACGGGAAGACGCCGAGGACGTGGTAGCTGTGGTGCGGTCGCGCCCCGGCCGCCGACGCGGCGCCGAGGCGGTCCCAGCCGAGACCGAGCCGCGGGCGGAAGCGGTCCTCGAGCGAGGCCGACATGAGCCGGGGGTCGACGTGGTCGAGCAGCTCGTTGCCGATCCAGTAGGCCTCGACCACGCGCGGGTCCAACGGGTCCGCGATCGCGTTCGCGTGCGCGATCAGCTCGAGATACGGCCACGCGCCCTCGAACGTGCGCAGCGTCCGGCGGAGGTCGAGGTCGTCGTTCGCGGCGGCGGTCCGCTGCAGCAGCGTCGCCGCGTCGTCGGCGCCGCAGTAGCCGAGCTCGTTCGGGGGGTACGCGTACCGCGCGAAGAGCACGGGTCCGGACGTGGCGCGAGCCGTCACGCGACCACCTCGCGCGGAGCGCGCAGGGTCGGCACCGCGACGAGCGCGCCGCCGAGAAGGACGAGGACCAGCCAGCCGAGCTGGGGGCCGAGCGGGACGCCCTGCACGCCCGCGGCGAGCACGCTGGTGACCACCGCGCCGACGACGAGGACCGCGGTGACGTCGACCGCCTGCGCCCGGGCGAGAGCGGCGAACCAGGTCCCGACGTAGCCCGCGAGCACGACGCCGGTGAGCAGGACCCAGCCCCACTGGGCGGGCGACAGGTCGAGCACGGCGCCCAGCTGGCCGCGCAGCGCGCTCCAGGCGACGAGCACGGCGCTGCCGATCCCCATGCGGGCCAGCGCGACGGTCCACGACGACAGCCCGGACAGCAGCCGCTTCGCGATGACGACCTCCACGGCCCAGAGCAGCGTCGCGGCGAGCACCATGAGCTGGCCCACGCCGACGAGGGACGAGACGCCGCCGGCCAGGCCGACCTGGCCGACCACGAGCGCCGCGATCGCCAGGACGTGCCAGACGCCGAGACGCTCGCCGAGCAGGGGCACGGCGAGGAGGGCGACCCACACGAGCAGCGTCTTGTGCAGGAAGGCGGCGTTCGTCGTGGACGCCCGGGCCAGTCCCTCGAAGAACAGCACGAACGCCACGGCGCCACCGAGGACGCCGACGACGCCCAGCCCCCACCACTGCGCGCGGGTGACCGGGCGGGTCAGGAGGGCGCGCCCGCGGCCGCCCGCGACGGATCCGATCGCCGCGACGACCGCGACGAGGGCGAGCAGGGCGACGCCGTTCTTCAGCGTCGTGTACGTCGTCGCGCTCCCGACGGCCTTGACCCCGTAGCCGTTGAGGAACACGGCGAATCCGCTGATCACCGCTGTCGTCAGGGCGAGCAGCAGGCCGGTGCGGCGTCGATCGGTCATGGGAGGACCTCCGTGTCGCGGAGCCGCAGCGCGTCGAGCGCCTCGGCGTCCGTGAGGCGAGCGAGCGCGAGCCCGCAGTGGACGAGCAGCCAGTCGCCGGCGGCGACGGGCTCGGGCAGGGTGAGCAGCGAGACGGTGACGACGCGGTCGTCGCCACGGACGGCGACGTGCCCGTCCGACGGCGTGGACACGACCTGGCAGACGGTCCCGAGGCACATCAGCGCGCACCGTCCTCGGGTCCGGCGAGCGCGACGCGCGCCGCGGTGTCGACCGCGGCGGAGACGGCCGGGGAGAGCCCGTGCCCCGGGGCGGTAGGCCGGCCTCGACGCCGACGAGGACGAGCGACCGGGGCAGGCTGCCGAGGGCGCGGGAGAGCTCGACCGCGGCGCCGAGGCCGAGGGCGTGGCTGCCCCCGGACGCCCAGCCCTGGCCCGGGAGCCCCGTGGTGGTGACGTCCACGCGGACGACGGCGCCGGGCTCGCGGTCGGACACGACGGCATCCACGACGACGACGTCGTCGGCACCCGCCCACAGGTCGAGCAGCGAGGACGGGTCGTCGGTCACGACGACCTCGACGCCGTCCGGCGCGAGGGCGCGCACGCGGTGTGCGACGTCGACGCCCACGGCGTCGTCGCCGCGGTCGGGGTTCCCGAGGCCGATCACCAGGCGGGTCACGGCCGCTCCACGGTGAGGTCGAGGAAGTGCGTCGCGCACGAGATGCACGGGTCGTAGTTGCGGATCGCCTGCTCGCAGCGCCGGGTGAGCTCGTCGTGCGACAGGTGCAGGTGGTCGCCGGCGAAGCGGTGCAGGTCCTCCTCCATGCTCGCGAGGTTCTGCGAGGTCGGCGGCACGATGACGGCGTCGAGGATCGTGCCGTCCTCGGCCAGCTCGTAGCGGTGGTAGAGGATGCCGCGGGGCGCCTCGGTGGCGCCGTGGCCGATCCCCGCCCTCGGCGGCACGGCCACGGCCGGGGCGGCGGCGCCGGACCAGCCGTCGACGATCCGGACCGCCTCGTCGAGCGCCTCGACCAGCTCCACCGCGCGCACGACGATCGAGCGGAACGGGTTGCGGCACGAGGAGCCGAGGCCGGCCGCGGCGGCCGCCTCGCGGGCCAGCGCCGAGAGCCGGTCGTGGTTCAGCGAGTACCTCGCGAGCGGTCCCACGACGTAGGTGGTGCGGCCGTCGAGCCTGGCGTGCAGCGCGTTCGAGCGCTCGACGTGCTCCTCGACCGCGACGCCGCCGAACGTGGCGACGTCCATCGCCCGCCCGCCGCTGGTCACGACCGACCCGCCCTCCAGGGGATACCCGTGGGGCGAGCGCAGCGCGACGTACTCCTGGGTCTGCTCGAAGTCGGGGAACTCGAAGCCGGACACCCACGCGACCGTGTCGAGCGCGTCGTCACGGGCGCGCAGCAGCTGCGGTCGCAGCGCGGCGAGCTCGTCGCGATCGGGCAGCCGGTAGAAGCCGCCGACCCGCACGTTGACCGGGTGCACGGCACGCCCGCCGACGAGGGTCATCAGCGCGTTGCCGACCTTCTTCAGCGACAGCCCGCGCTCGACCAGGGCACGGTGGTCGGCGGCCATCTCGATCGCCCCGTCGTAGCCCAGGAAGTCGGGGGCGTGCAGGAGGTAGATGTGCAGCGCGTGGCTCTCGATCCACTCGCCGCAGTAGAGCAGCCGGCGCATGAGCCGGATCTCCTCCGGTACGACGACACCGCAGGCGTCCTCGATCGCGAGGCACGAGCTCATCTGGTAGGCCACCGGGCAGATCCCGCAGATGCGGGCCGTCACGTCGGGCGGCTCGGTCCACGCGCGGCCGCGCAGGAACCCCTCGAAGAACCGCGGTGGCTCGAAGATCCGCAGCTCGACGTCGGTGACGGCGCCGTCGGACACCACGACGTGCATGGACCCCTCGCCCTCGACGCGCGCGAGCGGGTCGGCGCGCAGGACGTGGTCGCCCGACGTCAGCTTGTGCGTCATGGTGCGACCCCCTCGGCCTCGGGCGCGTGCCGGCGGCTCTCCGCCTCGAACTCGGGCGCGCCCGCGTTGAACGTGCGGAACAGCCGCAGCACGTCGCGATCCGGCATCCCGAGATCGGTGAGCTGCGCGGCCAGCGACGCGGTGTTGGCGCTGTCCTGCGGCCCGAAGCAGCCGTAGCAGCCGCGTGAGTAGGCGGGGCAGAGGGCTCCGCAGCCGGCCCGGGTCACCGGACCGAGGCACGGCGTCCCGTGCGCGACCGCGACGCAGACGGTGCCGCGGCGCTTGCACTCGACGCAGACGCTGTACCTCGCGGGACGGGGTCGCCGGCCCTGCACGAGCGCGGTGAGCGTCGTCAGCAGCTGGTTCCGGTCCACCGGGCACCCGTGCAGGACGACGTCCACGTCGACGTGGTCGGCGATGGGGGTCGAGCGCTCCAGCGTCCGGATGTACTCGGGGTGCGCGTAGACGACGGACCGGTACTCGGCGACGTCGGCGAAGTTGCGCAGCGCCTGGATCCCACCGCTCGTGGCGCAGGCGCCGATGCTCACCAGCACGGTCGAGGCGGCGCGGATCTCGCGGATCCGCTCGGCGTCGGCCGGCGTGGTCACCGAGCCCTCGACGAGCGAGACGTCGTACGGACCGGCGAGCGCTCCGCGCGTGGCCTCGGGGAAGTACGCGATGCGCACCGCGCCGGCGAGCGGGAGCAGCTCGTCCTCGCAGTTGAGCAGGGTGAGCTGGCAGCCGTCGCAGGACGCGAACTTCCACACCGCGAGGGTCGGGGCCGGGGCGGGCACGTCACACCTCCCGGACCGCGAGCAGCGGTGCGACGACGGAGTACGGCAGGACCGGGCCGTCGGTGCACACGAACAGCTCGCGCAGCTGGCAGTGCCCGCACAGGCCGACGCCGCACTTCATGTTGCGCTCCATGGAGACCCGGATCCGGTCGGCAGCGACGCCGAGGTCGAGCAGGGCGCGGGCGACGTGGTGGATCATGACCTCGGGTCCGCAGACGAGCGCCAGGGTCGACGCCGGGTCCTCGACCGCTCCGGGCAGCAGAGTGGTCACCAGCCCGACCCGGCCCGGCCAGTCCGGCGTGCCGTGGTCGACGATGCCCTCGACGGCGATGCCGCCGGCACGCCACTGCTCGGCCTCGTCGGGGTAGAGCCGGTCGGCCGGGCTGCGGGCGCCGTAGAGCAGCGTGACCCTCCGGTAGTCCGAGCGGGCGGCGAGGACCTCGAGGAGGGCGGGCCGCAGCGGGGCCAGCCCGATGCCGCCGGCGACGACGAGGACGTCGCCGTCCCGGCCGTCGTCCACCTCCCACCCCGTGCCGTAGGGGCCGCGCACCTCGAGGACGTCGCCGACCCCGGCCTGCAGCAGCACGTGGGTCGTCCCACCGATGTCGCGCACGGTGTGGACCAGCAGGGGCGAGGCCGGGTCGCCGCTGATCGAGATCGGCACCTCCCCGACGCCCAGCTCGCCGAGCATCGTGAACTGACCGGGGGCGAAGGCGAGCGGGATCCCGTCGAGCGGCTCGAGCACGTACGTCGCGGTGTCCCGCGTCTCCTGGCGCCGGTCGCGTACGACGAACGGCCGCGACGCCATCGGGTCGGCGTACGCCGCGTGGGCGACGGTGGTGTCAGCGACGGGCGACATCGGGTGTCCCGTACAGGTCCATCAGCCGGATCCGGTTCTCCTCCAGCCGACCGTGCAGGACCTGCGCGACACGGATGGTGAGCGCGTAGCCCAGCTCGGCGTCCTCGTCGCAGTGCCGGCGCAGGCAGGCGCCGTCGAAGACGACGACGCTCGTGGCGGCGACGGCTCTGCCGTCGAACCGCCAGCGGTGCGGCGGGACCAGCCAGGAGGCGCCGAGCACCTCGCCCTCCTCGACGGTCTCGACGACGACGGCGGGCCCGGCCGGACGGTGCGCCTCGAGGGCGATCCGCCCGCGGCGGACGACGTAGAACGTCTCCGCGGCGTCCCCCTCGTGGAACAGGTAGACGTCCGGGTGGAAGTGCTGGTTCGCCGCGCAGCCCGCGATCAGGGTGAGCGTGTCGTCGTCGAGACCCTGGAAGAAGGGGTGCTCGTGGAGCAGCCGGTCGATGCCGCGCATGTCATGCCTCCGACTCGTGCTGAGTCACCGGGGCCGTCGCGCGGATCGCCGCGACCTCCGCCGTGATGTCGATGGCGGCCGGGCACCACGTGATGCAGCGACCGCACCCCACGCACCCGGAGGAGCCGAACTGGTCCCACCAGGCGGCCAGCTTGTGCGTCGCCCACTGGCGGTAGCGCGACGCGCGTCGAGCTGCGCACGTCGCCGGACTCGAGGTGGGTGAACTCGCCCGTGAAGCAGGAGTCCCACTCCCGCCACCGCTCGCTCGTGCCGTCGACGAGGCTGGTGGTGTCGGACACCGTGGTGCAGAAGCACGTGGGGCACACCAGGGTGCAGTTGCCGCAGGCCAGGCACCGTCGCGCGACGTCGTCCCACTGCGGGTGGTCGGCGTTGGCGTAGAGCAGGTCGCGCAGGTCCGTGGTGTCGAGCTCGCGACCCATCGACGCGGTGGCCCGCTCGACGACGGCCGCCGCGGCCGCGAGGTCCGCGTCGCTCGTCGGCGTCGTGGCGAGGCGGTCGAGGATCTCGGTCCCGCGCTCAGACCCGGCGCGCGCGACGAAGCGGTGCCCGTCGGGGTCGAGCACCTCCGTGAGGGCGATGTCGAAGCCCTCGTGCGGGTCGGGGCCGGTGCCCATCGAGGCGCAGAAGCAGGTGCCGCCCGGGTCCGAGCACGACACGGCCACCACGAGGACCCGGTCGCGGCGCCGCGCGTAGTGGACGTCGACGGACGGGCGACCGCGGAGCACGCGGTCGTGCACGGCGATCGCGTGCAGGTCGCAGGAGCGCACGCCGAACAGCGCCAGCCGGGGGACCTCCGGCTCCGGCGGGTCGCCGGCGGCGTCGCCGTCGTCCGCGGTGCTGCGCAGCAGCTCGTGCGCGGGGAAGAGCGCCGGCTTCCACGACTGCGGCCCGACGGCGTACCCGAAGAGGGCGTCGTCGCTGCGCGCACCCAACCGGTAGCGGGCCGGTTCCTGCGCGTCGCGCGTGCCGCGCGGGAGGTCGTCGAGCGACTCGATGCGCGAGTGGCGTGATGACGCCGTCGGCGACCCGGGGACCCATCACGGTCCACCCGTCGCGACCCAGCAGGTCGATGAGGGACTGGAGGCCGTCGAGCTCGAGCGTCACCGTTGTCGCGGTCGTCATGGCACCTCCGCAGCACCTCGCTCCAGCGTAGGGGCGGGGCTGCCGCGAAGCCGGACCGAGCGGCGTGACGACGGTCTCGCGCGGGCGTCCGTCGCTCCCGCGTCGCGCAGGTCACGTGGCGCGGTGGCCCTGACGACTACGCCGGACCGCCGCCGAAGGACTCGGGCGGGGGAGCGACCTCCACCCGCGCCGCGAGGCCGAGCAGGTCGACGGCGCAGCGGTCCGGCTGCTGCGCGTGCAGGTCGTGGTGCGCCCCGACGTACCAGGCGACCTGGGCGTCGGGGATCTGGTCGAGTGCCTCGCCGACCGGCGTCGGGTCGAGCGGTACGGCGTCGACGGCGGCCATGAGCAGCGCGGGCACGGTGACCCGCGGGTACAGGGGGTGCGGGTCGTCCTGCCACAGCGAGCGGAGGATGCTGCGGTGGTGCTCGCGCGACAGGTGCGGGCGCACCGTGCCGTCGGGCAGCTCGGCGAAGTTGGCGAGCGCCCCGACGGCGACCCTCCTCGGGCCAGTCGGCGTTCCAGCCGCGGGCGCGCTCCTCGAGCTCGCCGCGGGTCCAGCCGTCGAAACGCGGCGGCGCCAGGACCTCCCAGCACTCGTCGAAGGTGGGGAACCGCTCGGCGAGATGGATCCAGCCGCCGTCGACGAGCGCGACCCCGGCCACTCCGCCGTGCCGCGCGGTGAGCGCTGAGCGCGACGTTGCCGCCCCAGGACTGACCCGCCACCACGGGCGCTCGTTCGCCGGTCCAGCCGAGCAGCGCGACGAGCGCGGCGAGGTCCGCGGCAGCGGTGGCGGTGTCGTAGCCGTCGTCGGTCTCCTCCGACCGGCCGTGGCCGCGCAGGTCGACGGCGGCGACCTCGTGTCCCTCGGCCGCGAGCCGGCGCGCGACGCCGTCCCACAGCCGCGCGTTGGAGGCGAGCCCGTGGACGAGCAGGAACGGCCGTCGCGGTCCGGGCGCCCGCCGGAGGGCGAGCCGCGGACCAGCGGGAAGGGTGACGTCGTCGTCCACCAGGTCCGGTGGCGGTGGGGGAGTCACGACGCACCGGCCGTGCGCGCGACGCGGGCCACCTCGTCGACCGCGCTCGCCACCGCGAGCGACGTGGACAGCGGCAGCACCCACGCCTCGTCGCCGCGGCTGCGACGTGACACGGCCTCGACCATGAGCCGGTAGGCGTCGCACGGCGCGAACGTCTCCTGCCGTTCGACGCCGTCCTCGACCACGCGCAGCGTCGACCCCTCGCGCCAGGACGTGAACGCCGGATGGGGGAGGCCGAGCTCGAGCCCGGGCGCCGTCACCGTCCAGCCCTGCGACTCGGGCCGCTCGAAGGACCCGGTGACCTCGGCGCTGCCTCGCGGCGAGACGAGCGTCGCCGTCGTCGTGAGGTCGACGCCGGTCGGTCCGACGTGCCGCTCCGCGGCGGTCACGGTGACGTCCTCGCCGAGCGTCGTGAGGGCCGCGGCGACGGCGTAGCAGCCGACGTCGAGCAGCGCGCCACCACCGCGCGCCGGATCGAGCCGGTAGTTGCCCTCGGGCACGCCGGGGAAGGTGAACCAGGCGCGGGCGGTCCTCGGCCCGGGCACCCCGTCCAGCAGCTCCTCGACGCGTCGCGTGCGCGGGTGCCACCGGTTCCACGCCGCCTCGACCAGCAACGTGCCCGACCGCTCGGCGAGCGCGGTCATGTCCGCCACCTGCGCGGCGTCGAGCCCGAGCGGCTTCTCGCAGAGCGACGTGCTTGCCCGCCTCGAGCGCGGCGGTCACCCAGGGCAGGTGGTCGTCGTTGGGCAGCGAGAGGTAGACGACGTCGACGTCGTCGGCCGCGCACACCGAGGCGTACGAGTCGACCGCGCGCACGGGTTCGAGCGACTCGGCGCGGGCGAGGTCGCGCGCGGCGACGACCTGCAGCACGGCGCCGTCGGCCTCGTGGACGGCCGGTCCGACGCCGCGGGATGCCACGAAGCCGGCGCCGAGGAAGCCCCAGCGCACCGGTGCGTCGACGGTCACCTCGGCACGACCGGTCGGCCCGAGTCGTCGGCCGACCGTCGGGCTGCCTCCATGACGGACAGCACGCGGCGCGACTGCGCTGCGGTGACCGTCATGGGCAGGCCGAGCCGGAGCCGGTCGGCCAGCTCGCGGTGGAAGGCGTACGGCTCCGACCCGGGAGTGGCGAGGCGGGTGACGCTGCCGTCCGCGGCGTGCAGGTCGAGCAGCGGGGGTGAGTCGGCGGGGGCCAGGACGTCCTCCTCGAGCGTCCCGATGTCGTTGCGCGAGACGACCTTCTCGGTGCGCCAATGACCGACCAGTGCGCCATCGGTGCCGAGCACGTACCACCGAGGCTTGAGCGCCGCGGCGAGGTCGGAGTGCACGAACTCGGCCTCGGTCCCGTCGACGAAGCGGACCGTCACCCGGGAGTGGTCCGCGTTCGTCACGTCGAACCATCGGCGCTTGTGCGCCGCGGCCGTGACGTGCTCGATGTCGGTGGCGACGATGTCGAGGACCTGGTCGAGGACGTGCGCACCCCAGTCGTAGAACGCGCCGCCGGACACGCCCTCGTCGGAGTGCCACAGGTTGCAGGGGTGCCCGTAGCCGCCGACGAACGTCTCGACGTGGAACACCTCGCCGAGCGAGCCGTCCCGCACCGCCCGGCGTACGGCGAGGTGGTCCGGGTCGAACCGACGGTTCTGGTAGACGACGGCGAGCCGGTCGCCGGCGTCGGCCTCGGCGAGGACGTCGTCGGCATCCGCGGTCGCGATCGCGAACGGCTTCTCGACCAGCACGTGCTTCCCGGCGCGGACCGCCCGCAGCGCCCACGCCGCGTGGGTGCTCGGCGGCGTCGACACGACGACGAGGTCGACGTCGTCGCGGGCCAGCAGGTCCGCGCCGTCGGCCTCCGTGGCGATCCCGGGTGCGGCGGTCGTGGCGGCCTCACGCCGCGCGGCCGACACGTCGCACACGGCGGTGAGCTCCAGCCCGTCGACGGCGCGGACCGCTCGGCTGTGCTCGTGGCCGATGGCGCCGTAGCCCAGCAGGCCGACGCGGACGGGCGGCGCCGTGGTCCGGCCGGTGACGTGGTGCAGCAGCGCGAGCAGCGCGCGGGCGGCGGAGCGGTCGTCGACCGTCGCGGGCAGTGTGCCGAGGGTCCATGCCCCGGTCGAGGTGCTCGGTCGCCAGGTCAGCACCGGGTGCTCGACGAGACCGACGTGGGCGAGGCGCAGCACCTCGACGTCGTCGGCGACCTTCTCCACCAGGGCCACGCGGTCCGTGACGTGGTCGTGCCGCCCGACGTGGTCGCCCTCGGCGTGCGCGTGCCCCGACATGGGGAGCGCGCCGCCATGGGGACCGGTGCGCACGCGGATGTCGTGCACCGGGGTGGTGCCCGAGGTGTGCAGGCCGGACGCCTCGGCGAGCAGCCGCTCAGGGTCGCCCGCCGTGAGCGTCGGCCCGGCGAGGACGACCGCGAGTGCCGGGCCGGGAGAGGGTCCTGGTCAGCTCGCGCGGCAGCGGTCGGTCGGCCCACACCACGGTCACGTCGGCGTCGCGCGGGTCGGCCTCCTCGAGGCCCGCGGCGAACAGCACCGCACGCAGGCGCCCCACCGCGTCGCGCAGGCCGGCGTCGTCGAGGTCCACGATCCAGGCGAGCCGCATCACCTGACGACACTAGACGAGCGGCTCGGCTCCGGCGACCGGTTGCGAGGTCCGGTCGTCGTCGACCGTGCCGTGGTCGCTCAGAAGACGAGGACCTTGTCCGCCGACAGGGTCCGGTCGCCGAGCGCGTCCATCGTGGAGCGCACGGCACCGTCGAGGAGCATCGCCTCGCTGATGCCGCGGGCGTCCATGCACGTGCCGCAGCACAGGATCTCGCCGCCGTGGCGGACCACCGAGCCGAGCATGCGGTCGAGCTTGTAGAAGCCGTCGGGTGTCCGCTGGCCGGCCATCGCAGCGGTGACGCCGTCGCCCATGAGGAAGACGGTGACCTCGGCGTCGTCCCGCTTGGCGAGGTTGCCGGCCAGGCGGATCGCGTTGTACGTCGAGTCCAGTCCGTACGCCGACCCGTTGATGATGATCAGGACGTCCACCGTGCTCCTCCAGTCGTCATGCGGCGCCGTCGTCGCCGTCTCACCGGGAGCCCGGCCAGGCGCCACTCGAGCATCCCCTCGTGCAGACGCCGGGCCTGGCGTCCGGTGGTCGTGAGGCGCTCCACCGCGTCGTAGGCGAGGACGCAGTAGGCGCCTCGGCAGTAGGCGACGATCTCGACGTCGGCGGGCAGGTCGTCCAGGCGGTGCTCGAGCTCCTCGAGCGGGACCGAGACGGCGCCGGGCACGTGGCCCGCGGCGTACTCGACGGCGGGACGCACGTCGAGCACGACGACGTCGCCGGAGCGGACGCGGCGCAGCAGCTCGTCGCGGGCGACGGCGCCGTCGTCGGCCGTGACCGGCGCGCCGAGGTAGTCGGTGGCGGCGCGGTCGGCATCGGCGAGGTGCGTGGTCGCGACGGTGCGCAGCAGCGCGAGCAGCGCCGCGACGTCGTCCCCGGCGAGGCGGTAGTGCACGAAGGTGCCCTCGCGCCGGGCGCGCACGAGACCCGCGTCCTTGAGTCGCCTGCAGGTGCGCCGAGGCGGTCGACAGGCCGAGACCCGCGGCGTCGGCCAGCGCCTCGACGGACCGCTCGCCCTGCGCCAGCAGGTCGAGCAGCTCGAGCCGCTTGGGGTTCGACAGGCCCTTGCCCGCCCGGGCGAACTGCTCGTACAGGGCGGTCTTGGCCTCACGGCGCGTCATGCCACTCCTCCCGTACCGAGCGTGACCGACGGGACGGGGGTGTGTCGCGTCTCGTACATCCGCACGGCGACGACGACCCCGGACAGCGCCGTGAGCACCGCGACCGCGCCGATCGCCGTGCGTACGCCGTACACGTCGGCGAGCACGCCGGCGAGGAGCGCGCCGACGGCGAACCCGCCGTCCCGCCAGAGCCGGTAGGTGCCGACGGCGCGGGCCCGCCAGGCGGGGTGCGCGACGTCGCCGATCGCGGCGAGCAGGGTCGGGTAGACCATCGCGGTGCCGGCGCCGAGCAGGACGGCCGCCGAAGGCCCACCAGCCGAAGGCGTCCGCCGTGGCCATGACGGCGAGGCCGACCGCCTGGACGCCCATGCCGCCGGCGATGAGCCACTTGCGTCCCCACCGGTCGGAAAGGCCGCCGGTGACGAGCTGGCCGAGCCCCCACACCATCGGGTAGATGGCGGCGAGCAGGCCGATCCGCTCGAGGGACAGGCCGGCGGAGAGGAACAGGACCGGGAACAGGCCCCAGGCCAGGCCGTCGTTGAGGTTGTTCACCAGGCCGGCCTGGCTCGCCGCGGACAGCGCCGGCTCCTTGAACGAGGTCTGCAGGAACACCTCCCCGTTGCCGAGGTGGTCGCCGAGGTGGTCGTGCCGGCCGTCGGCACGGGCGACGTGGTTCCTGGCCTCGAGCCGGGCGTGCTCGCGGGTCTCGCGCACGAACAGCGTCGAGAGCCCGAGACCGAGGGCGGCGAAGGCGATGCCGAGGTAGAACGGCGCGGGGCGCAGACCGTACGCCGCGGCGAGGTATCCGGTCGCGAGAGCGGTCAGAGCCACCGCGGCGTATCCCGCCGCCTCGTTGAACCCCATCGCGAGGCCGCGCCGGGCCGGTCCCACCAGGTCGATCTTCATCACGACGGTGGTGGACCAGGTGAGGCCCTGGCTGACGCCGAGCAGGACGTTGGCGAACACGATCCAGGCCCACGACGGCGCCCAGATCAGCAGGAACGGCACGGGCAGCGGCGACCAGCCAGCCGGACACCAGGACCGGCTTGCGGCCGAAGCGGTCGGACAGCGTCCCGGCGAAGTAGTTGGTGGCGGCCTTGGCGATCCCGAACGCGACGATGAACGTCAGCGCCGCGGTGTAGCCGGGGACGCCGAACACCTCGGTGGCCAGCAACGGGACGACCGTGCGCTCCTGGCCGAGCATGCCGCCGACCAGCGCGTTGACACCGACGAGCAGGCTGAACTGGGCCAGGTTGACCCGCATGCCCAGCCGGACGGGGCGCGTCGCCGTGCGCGTCACGCCGTCACCTCGACCGCGCCGCCGGTCGCCGCGGCCCACTCCGCGGGTCCGACGGTGAGCACCGACACGTCGCGGCGACCGGTGCGCTCCAGCACGCTGGCCCCGGTCGTCGCGCGCTCGCTGTGCCCGCACATGGTGACGACCGGCCCGTCCGGCAGCACCGCCCCGGCCAGCGCACCCAGCTCGACGTTGGCGGCCCCGGACACGTGTCCCGCGGCGTACTCGCTGCGCTGACGGACGTCGACGACGTGTGCCGGGTCGAGCGAGGCCGGGTCGGTCATCGGGGTGGTCGCCGTCGGCTGGCCCGCGGCGGACCAGGCGGCGAGGCCGCCGTCGAGCTCGCCGAGGATGCCGTCGTAGCCGATCTTGCGGGCCTGCCAGACGATCTCCTCGGGATCCTGGTCGGGGTTGCGGACGATGACGAGCGGCGTGCTCGGGTCGGGCACGAGCCAACCGAGCCAGGTCGCGAAGACCCCGCGGAGGGTGATCGCCAGCGACCCGGGGAGGTGCGCCGCGGCGTAGTCGACCACCGGCCGGACGTCGACCACCTCGGCGCCCGCGGCGCGAAGCGTGACGACCTCCGCCACCGACAGCGACGCGAGCTCGACCGGGCCGGGCACTGCCGGTCCTCGCCGGTTGGTCTCGGAGAGCCGGGAGAAGTACGGCGGGTACGTGCCCAGGCTCCGGAGCAGCGCCTCGACGAAGGCGTCCTCGTCCTCGATGCGCAGCAGCGGGTTGGTCGCCTTCTCCCGCCCGATAGTCGACGTCCGGTCGGATCCGGGCGGGGCCGCGCAGAACGAGCCGGCCCCGTGCGTGGGGAGGACGAGCGTGTCGTCCGGGAGCCCGGCGAGACGGCGCAGGGAACGGAACTGCGCGCGGGCGAGCGGCTCGGTGCGCCCGGGCGAGACCAGGTCGGTGCGCGCGGCGGCTCCGACGATGAGCGAGCCGCCGGTGAACACCGCGAGCGGGGCGTCGCCGTCGGCGAGGACGTAGGACAGGTGCTCCTCGGTGTGGCCGGGCGTGGACCAGACCCGCAGCTGGAGGCCGCCCAGGTCGAGCTCGTCGCCGTCGGCCAGCCCCACGTGGTCGAACTCGCGACCGCCGGCCGCGGAACCGATCACCCGCGCGCCGTCACGACGCGCGAGGCGGAGGGCACCGGAGACGAAGTCGGCGTGGAGGTGGGTCTCGGCGGCGTACGCCACCCGCAGCGAACGGCGCTCCGCCGCGCGGTCGAGGGTGCGGAGGTCGAGTCCGGGGTCCAGGGCCAGGGCCCGGCCGTCGCCGAGGTCGACGAGGTAAGCCTGGTTGCCCAGTCCCTCGTCCAGCAGTGCCATGACTCGGTCGGCGAGCACGTCGGGGTCTCCAGCGGCAGAGTTGTGGAATGTTCCAGAGAATAGTGGAATATCTCACCGCCAGCCAACCGGACCGCGCGTTCCTCTGTCATCCACGCGCGCGGCGACCGGCTGATCCCGTCCGTCGCCGGGGGCGATCCGCGAGTTGCACCTCGAGCCGACCGGTTGGGCCGCTCGACGCGTGGGTTCGGGGTGCAGCTCGTGATCGGGGGCTATCTCTGGTCGGGATGCTCGAGGAGGTGCTCCCGGACCGACCGGTGCAGCACCTTGCCGATCACCGAGCGGGGCAGCTCGTCGAGGACGAAGACCTGCCGGGGGACCTTGTAGCCGGTCAGGCGCTCGCGGGACGCCGCCCGCACCTCCTCGGGGTCGAGCCGGACGCCGGGCTCGGCCACGACCGCCGCGACCACGCGCTCGCCGCCGGACCCGTCGGGCAGCCCTACGGCGGCGGCATCGCGGACCCCGGGCACCTGGCGCAGCGCGTCCTCGACCTCGGACGGGTACACGTTGAACCCGCCGGTGATGATGAGCTCCTTGATCCGGTCCACGACGGTGACGAAGCCGTCCTCGTCCATCTCCACGATGTCGCCGGTGCGGATCCATCCGCCGTCGAGGAGCGTCGCGGCGGTGTCGTCCGGGCGGTTCCAGTAGCCGGCGAAGACCTGCGGGCCGCGCACGAGCAGCTCGCCGGGCCGGCCCGTCCCGACGTCGACCGCCGGGTCGCCGGGGTCCACGACGCGCACGTCGGTGGACGGGAACGGCACCCCGATCGTGCCGGGACGGCGGGTCGGCGCCACCGGGTTGCCGACGCTGATCGGCGAGGTCTCGGTCATCCCGTAGCCCTCGACGAGCAGCCCGCCGGTGACCCGCTCCCAGTGGTCGACGACCGGCGTCGGGAGCGCCATCGCGCCGGAGATCGCGAACCGGATGCTGCCGAGGTCGGTCCCGCGGGCCGGTGCGGCGTCGGCGAGCGCCTGGTAGATCGGCGGTACGCCGGGCAGGAACGTCGCCGGTCGGCGGCGCATCGCCTCGAGCGTCTGCTCGACGTCGAAGCGCGGGAACAGCACGAGCGTCGCCCCGATGCTCATCGCGAAGGTGAGGCACAGCGTGAGGCCGTAGGCGTGGAACAGCGGCAGCACGGCGTAGACGACCTCGCGGCCGTCGGCGAGGCCGGGCACCCAGGCGCGGCCCTGCGCGGCGTTCGACCGCAGGTTGCGATGGGTGAGCATCGCGCCCTTGGGTACGCCGGTCGTGCCGCCGGTGTACTGGAGCAGGGCGAGGTCCCCCGCGGCCGGCCGGGGGTGGTCGGCCGGCAGCGGCGGAGCGGCCCGGACGAGGCCGTCCCACGAGAGCGCCCCCGGCGCCGGGCCGGTCATCGCGGCACGGGTCGCCCGGGCCGTGGACACCGGCAGGCGCAGCGCCCACCGCTTGGTCCGGGGCAGCGCCGTGGTGAGGTCGACCGCGACGATCGTCCGTAGGTCGGTCCGCGCCGCGATCCCGTTGACGGTCGGGACGACCTTGTCCCACACGATCGCGACCTCGGCCCCGTGGTCGGCGAGCTGGTGGGCGAGCTCGCTCGGCGGTGTAGAGCGGGTTGTGCTCGACGACGACGGCGCCCAGCCGCAGCACGGCGTAGAAGGCGACGACGTGCTGCGGGCAGTTCGGCAGCACCAGCGCGACGCGGTCGCCGGGCGCGACGCCGAGCCGCCGCAGCGCCTCCGCCGCTCGCGCGACGCGGTCGCCGAGCTCGGCGTAGGTCGTGGTCGCGGCGAAGAAGTCGAGCGCGACGGAGCCCGAGTGGCGGCGTACCGCGTCCTCGAGCAGGTCGGACAGCGACCCGTCCGGCACCTCGATGTCGGCGGGCACACCGGCCGCATAGCTGGACAGCCACGGCCGGCTGCTGGCGTCGTCCACGCTGACCTCCCCGGCGTACGGCGGTGCGCACGACGCGTCGAGTCTGTCACCGTGGATGGGCCGACTCGCGCCCCGGGGACGGCGACCGAGCGGTCAGTCCGGCAGCACGATCGCGAGCGCGGCGTGCAGCGCGCCCTCCGCCGAGACCGTGTCGACCGGTGCGGCCTCGGGCCAGGGGTCGCGCTCGGCCGCGAGCCGCAGGGCGACCGCCGCGTCCGCGTCGGACGCCGACCGCCGACCGGCCCAGCGCGCCTGCGCGCGCTCGGCGGCGACCTCGGGTGCGAGCCGGCACTCCAGCCGGACGAGACGGCTCGAGGTCGCCGAGGCGATCCAGGCGGCCTCGCCGCGGAAGGCGTCGTCGCCCCAGGTCGCGTCGGCCACCACGGACTCGCCGTGCTCCAGCGCGAGACGGGCCCGCGCCAGCAGCGCGCGGTACGCGACCGCCTTGGCCTCCGGCCGGTAGGGGTCACCGGGATCCGCGAGCTCCTTGCGCATCGCGTCGGTGCCGAGCAGGACCGCGCCGAGGCGGTCGGCGAGCGCGGACGCGAGGGTGGTCTTGCCCGTCCCGGGGGCGCCACCGACGAGGACGAGCGCCGGCTCGCCGGCACGGAGGTGCTGGAGGGTCAGCGCCGCGAGCGCCTGCGCCTTCCCGACCGAGTCGGCGACACCCTGCGCCGCGCGGATGCAGGTCACCTTGGTGCGGACGAACGCGCGGTAGGCGATGTAGTGGTGCCGGAGCGACACCACGACCGGCGTCCCGCTGAACTCGTGGTACCAGGTGAGGAACCGCTCGCCGAGGTCGGGACGACCGAGCCGTTCGAGGTCCATCGCGAGGAACGCGACGTCGTCGAGCACGTCGACCCAGCGCAACCGGTCGGCGAAGTCGAGGCAGTCCAGCACCCGCGGGTGGTCGGGCAGGCAGAAGATGTCGTCGGCGATGAGGTCGCCGTGCCCGTCGACGCTCAGGCCGGCCTCGGCGCGCTCGGCGAGCAGCGCGGTGCGGCCGTCGACGTATCCCAGTGACAGCCGGGCGATCTCGGCGAAGGTGTCCTCGTCGAGGAACCGGCCGCGGAACTCCTCGCTCTCGCGCAGGTTGTCGCTCCAGCGACGTCGCAGGCCGGCCGCGCTGCCCTCCGCGGCGATGCGTCGGCCGCGCTCGGCCCCGGCGTGGAAGTCGGCGACGAGCCGGGCGAGGGCGCGGAGGTGGTCGTCGACGTCGTCGCCCCGACGGACCATCGTCGACAGCCTGAGGTCCTCGGGCATGCGGCGCATGACGACGAGGTGGTCGAGGATGCGCCCGTCCGAGCCGCGCACGGCGGCCAGGTCGAGGTAGACGTCCGGGGCGAGACGCCGGTTGAGCTCGAGCTCGCGCAGACAGGCGCGATGACGAGCCTCGACCGTGGTGAAGTCGAGGAAGCCCAGGTTCACCGGCTTCTTCACCTTGTACGCCCGGTCGCCGAGCAGGACGACGACGCCGCTGTGCGTCTCGCGGAGCATCGCGGGGCCGGACCCTTGCGGGTCGCCGGTCACCGTCTCGTCCATCACCCGCTCCGCTCCGCTCGTCCTGCCCGGATGGTGCGGCCCGCGGTCCGGCGTCGACCCGCCGCGGGTCGCCCGACGACGACCTAGGCGCGGGTGACGGACACCTTCTGCGGCTCGGTCTTCGGCGTGGCCACCGGCGCCCGGACCTCGAGGATGCCGTCGTGGTAGGTGGCGTTGACAGCGTCGGCCGTGACTCCAGCGGGCAGCGAGATGCTGCGCCGGTAGGAGCCGTAGCGGAACTCCGACCGGTAGCCCGGCTTGCCCTGCTCGCCCTCGGTCTTCTCCTCGCGGCGCTCGGCCGCGATCGTGAGGACGTCGTCGGAGACCGTGATCTCGACGTCCTTGTCCGGGTCTACGCCGGGGAGCTCGGCGCGCACCACCAGCATGTCGCCGTCGACGAACTCCTCCATGCGCATCGCGAGCCCCGAGGTGCTCGCGGTGTCCAGCGTGCCGGAGATCTCCATCGGCCAGGCCGACTCGAGCAGGTCGAGCAGCCTCGGCCAGCCGGACTTCACCATCGTGGTCATGACGAACCTCCTTCCACTTCTGCACCGAGGTCCCGTGGGCCCCGGACGGTCAGCTGTGCCGTGCCACGTACGTCGCGAGGCCGTCGAGGGTCCGGACGTCCGGGTAGTCGTTCTCGGGCACGTCGACGCCCGTCGTCTCGGCGAGCCGCTCGACGAGGGTGAGGAAGTCGAGCGAGTCGAGGTCGACGGCGTCGCGCAGGTCGGCGTCGTCCGCGAGCGCCGACAGGTCGGCCTCGGGGGCGATGTCGGCGAGCAGCCCCAGGATCGTGTCGCGCGCGAGCGTGGCGTTCACAGCTCCTCCGGTGTCTGCAGGGCGGCGTCGAGCGCCGCGAGGAATCGGCTGCCGCGGTGCCCGTCGGACACCCGGTGGTCGCCGGCGAGAGTGGCCACGACGACGGGACGCACGGTGAGCATGCCGTCGACCGCCCACGGCCGCGGGACGACGCGGCCGAAGCCGACGAGCGCCACCTGCGGCGGGTAGATCACGCCGTGCACGAGGTCGGCGCCCTGGTCGCCGAGGTTCGTCACCGTGATCGTGGGGAGCGCCATCTCCGAGCCGCGCAGGCGACCGGCGCGGGCCCGCTCGGCGACGCCCTTGAGGGCGGCCATGAACTCGTCGACCGTCAGGCCCGCGGCGTCCCGCACCGACGCCACGACCAGCCCTCCGCGCCGCATCGAGACCGCGACGCCCAGGTCCACCCGGTCGGACGGCTCGAAGCCGGCGTCGGTGTAGAAGCCGTTGAGCTCGGGCGACTCGCGCAGGCTGCGCGCCGTCGCGAGCAGCAGCAGCGCGGAGGGCAGCACCCGCTGCGCGCTCGGTCGTCCCTCGTTGTGCCGCGACAACCAGGCGGTCGCGGTGGCGAGGTCGATCGTCGACTCCAGGTAGTAGTGCGGGATCTCCCGCTTCGACCGCGCCATCAGGGCGCCGGTCGCGGCCTGCATGGCCGCGCGGCGCTCGTCCGCCGACACGGCGTCGCGCGGCGCGGCGCGGAACGAGCCTCGACGGTCGGGGGAGCGATCCCGGCGGGGGCGGTCGACGCCGTACGGCTCGCGCCAGCCTTCGTCACCGAGCTCGCGGCGGCCGTCACGTCCGCGACGGTCACCGCGCCGTTCGGGCCGGAACCCGTGACGGTGCCGAGGTCGACGCCGAGCTCGGCGGCGCGCGCACGGGCCAGGGGAGACGCGGCGACCCGGCCGCCCGCGGCGGAAGCCTCCGTCGGCCGTGCGTGAGTCCGCCGTGCGGGGGCCACCGGTGCAGCGGCCGCGGCCGCCACGTCGTCCCGCGTCACGACGCCGTCCGGGCCGTGGCCGACCACCGTGCCGAGGTCGACTCCCCGCTCGTGCGCGAGGTGGCGCACGATGGGCGACGCCGGCACGGCAGTCGCCGGCAGCGCAGTCACGACGGGCGGGATCGGCCCCTCGTCCCTGGAGGAAATGCCCGTTCTCCCTTTCCGGAGGGGACGAGAGGCCGAGCCCGCGAGTGGTGGCGCTGCGTTCTCGACGGGCGGGACCTGCCCCTCGTTCCCGGAGGAAATGCCCGTTCTCTCTTTCCGGAGGGGACGAGGGGCCGGTCCCGCGAGCGGCTGAGGCATCGTCTCGACGAGCGCCTCGGCGCCGCGGAGCAGAGCCAGGGGAGTCCCGACCTGCACGGTGGTCCCCGGCTCGACGAGCAGTCGTTCGACCTCGCCGTCCTCGAACACCTCGATGTCGATGGCCGTCTTCACCGTGTCGATCACGGCCACCACCTGGCCGTGGTGGACCGCGTCCCCGGGCTGCACGAGCCACTCGAGGAGCGTTCCCTCGGTCATGTCCGCGCCGAGGGACGGCATGCGGAACTCACCCACGGTGGCCCACCGCCTCCCGCACGGCCGCCACGACCCGCTCGGTGCTCGGCAGCGCGGCCTGCTCCAGGTGGCGGGCGTAGGGGATGGGCACCTCGACCGAGCAGACCCGGCCCACGGGGGCGTCGAGGTCGTAGAACGCCTGCTCGGTGATGCGAGCCGACACCTCGGCGGACAGCCCGCCGGTACGCCAGCCCTCGTCGACGACGACGGCCCGATGCGTACGCCGGACCGACGCCAGGACCGTCGCGTCGTCGAGCGGACGGAGCACGCGCAGGTCGACGACCTCCACGCCGATCCCGTCCTCGGCGAGCAGGTCGGCCGCGCGCTCGACGAGCCCGAGCGACCCGCCGTAGGTGACGACGGTGACGTCGCCGCCGTCGCGGCGTACCTGCGCGTGGACGATGTCGCTCACGGCGTCGGGGTCGGGCGCGGGGCCCTTCTCGTTGTAGAGCGAACCGTGCTCGACGATGATCACCGGGTCGGGATCCTCGAGGGCCGGCCACAGCATCCCGCGCGCGTCCTGGATCGTGGCGGGAGCCAGCACGCGGAGGCCGGGGACGTGCGCGAACCAGTTCTCCAGCGAGTGCGAGTGCTGGGCCGCGAGCTGGCGGCCACCGCCGGTCGTCATCCGGATCACGAGCGGCACGGCGAGCTGCCCGCCGCTCATGTGCAGCAGGGCGGCGGCGGTGTTGACGATCTGGTCCATCGCCAGCATGGCGAAGTTGACCGTCATGATCTCGACGATCGGCCGCATGCCGCCCAGGGCGGCGCCGATGCCGGCGCCGACGAAGCCCGACTCGGACAGCGGCGCGTCACGCACCCGCTCCTCGCCGAACTCCTCGAGCAGCCCGAGGCTCACGCCGAAGCCGCCGCCGTAGCGGCCCACGTCCTCGCCCATGAGGAACACCCGCTCGTCGCGCAGCATCGCGTCGCGCATCGCCTCGCGCACCGCCTCGCGGTACGACGTCTCGGTGGCGGTCGTCGTCATGACGGCACCCCGCTCGTGACGAAGTCGAGCAGGGACTCGACCGGCTCGTCCGTCCCCGCCTCGGCGAAGGCGACCGCCGCGTCGATCTCGGCCATGACGTCGGTGTCGAACCCGTCGAGCACGTCGTCCGGCGTCCCCGCCGACGAGAGGTGCGCGCGGGCGAGCAGGAGCGGGTCGCGCTCGCGCCAGTGCTCGATCTCCGCCTTGTCGCGATAGCGGTCCGCGTCGTACATCGAGTGCGCGCGGAACCGGTACGTGCGCGCCTCGAGGAACACCGGACCGCCGCCGTCGCGCACCAGCTCGACGGCGCGCCGGGCCGCGTCCCACACCGCGAGCACGTCCATGCCGTCGCAGGTCCACGCCGGGACCTCGTACGACGCCGCCTTGAGCGGGAGGTTGGTCTCGGACTCGGAGCGGTCGAGAGCGGTGCCCATCGCGTAGAGGTTGTTCTCGCACAGGAAGAGCACGGGCAGGTGCCACAGCGCCGCGAGGTTCAGCGACTCGTGGAACTCGCCCTCGGCCATGGCGCCCTCGCCGAAGAAGCAGACGGTGACCCGGTGCCGGCCCTGCATCCGGTCGGCCAGCGCGAGGCCGACGGCCAACGGCAGCCCGCCGCCGACGATGCCGTTGCCGCCGTAGAACCGGGTCGGCGCGTGGAACAGGTGCATCGAACCGCCGCGGCCGCGGCACACACCCTCGACCTTGCCGAGCATCTCGGCCATGACCGGTCCGATCGGCACACCGCGGGCGAGCGCGTGACCGTGGTCGCGGTACGTCGCGACGACGGCGTCGTCCGGACCGAGGTGGTCGAGGACGCCGATCGCGACCGCCTCCTCCCCGATGTAGAGGTGGAGGAAGCCACGGATCTGGCCGGCGCTGTAGAGCTCGACGCAGCGCTCCTCGAAGCGCCGTACGAGCAGCATCCGGCGGTAGAGCGCGAGCGCGTCGGGCTCGTGGGTGACCGCGCCGACCGCTGCTGCGGTGCGGGCGACGGCGGCGTGATGCGCGGACCGGCTCATGACGCACCCTCCAGGGTCGACAGGTCACCCTCGGGGAGACCGAGCTCGCGGGCCTTGAGCAGCCGGCGCATGATCTTGCCGCTGCGCGTCTTGGGCAGGTCGGGCTCGAACGCGATGTCGCGCGGCGCGACCGCGTTGCCCAGCCTGGCGCGGCCGAAACCGATGAGGTCGCGGCGTAGCGCGTCGGTCGGCTCGTATCCCGCGCGCAGGGCGACGAACGCCTTGACCACCTCGCCGACGATCGGGTCGGGGACGCCGATCACGCCGGCCTCGGCGACGGCGGGGTGCTCCATGAGGGCGCTCTCCACCTCGAACGGACCGATGAGGTGACCGGCGGACTTGATCACGTCGTTCCCCCTGCCCACGAACCAGAACCAGCCGTCCGCGTCGCGTCGGGCGAGGTCGCCGGAGAGGTACCAGTCGGCGAGGAAGGACGCGTGGTAGCGGTCGTCGTCGCCGAGGTACGCGCGCATCATCGACGGCCACGGCGCGCGGAGCGCCAGCTCGCCGACGGCGTCGTCGGCCTCGACCGGGACGGGACCACCGTCCGGTCCGCGCACGGCGTTGCCCTCGGCGTCGCGCTGGACGAGGGCGACGTCGATCCCCGGCACCGGCCGTCCCATCGAGCCCGGTCGCACCTCGGTGCCGACGTAGTTGGCGATCATGATCGCGCCGGTCTCGGTCTGCCACCACGTGTCGCGGATCGGGCGGTCCAGCGTCTCGAGACCCCAGTGCACGACCTCGGGGTTCAGCGGCTCGCCGACGCTGCAGATGTGGCGGAGCGCGGAGAGGTCGTGACCCTCGAGCGGTGCGGCACCGGCCTTCATCAGCATGCGCAGCGCAGTCGGCGCCGTGTACCAGACGGTGACCCGCTGCTGCTCCAGGAGCGCGTACCAGCGCCGCGCGTCGTACTCGAGCTCGTCGACGACGCACGTGACTCCGCACGACAGCGGGGCGATCACGCCGTACGACGTACCCGTCACCCATCCCGGGTCGGCGGTGCACCAGTAGACGTCGGACTCGCGCAGGTCGAGGACGAACCGGGCGGTCGCGTGGTGGGCCACGACGGCGTCGTGCACGTGCACGGCACCCTTCGGGACACCGGTGGTGCCGCTCGTGAAGTGGACGAGGGCGGACTCCTCCGGATCCGTCGACTCGATGGTGAAGCGACCCGTCGTGGCCGGCCACAGCTCGGCGAGCGGCCGCACCCCGGGGCCGAGCGGCTCGGCGCCGACGAGGTCGTCGGAACCCGGGCCGATGAGCAGGACGTGCTCGAGCTCGGGGAGCACGTCGCGCAGCTGGGCGACCTTCTTGCGGTAGAGCTGCGGCGTCGTCACCAGCAGCCGGGCGTGCCCGGCGGCCAGCCGCTGCCGGACCGGCTCGGGTCCGAACGCCGAGAACAGCGGCGAGAAGACCGATCGCGCCTTGAGCGTGCCGAGCAGTGCGGCGTACAGGTCGGGCAGCCGACCGCTGAGCCCAGCGACCATCTCGCCCGGCTCGATCCCGAGGGTCGCGCAGCACCTCCGCGAAGCGTGCGCTCCGGTCCGCCAGCTCGGCGTAGGTCCATTCCACGTCGACGCCGGCAGCGTCGAGGAAACGCAACGCCGTGCGGTCGCCGCGTCCGTGGGCCACGTGCCGGTCGACCGCCTCGTAGGCCATGTTCAGGCCTCCCCCGGGGAGGCCGTCGAGGCTCGCGAGCGCGTCGTCCCAGGTGAACTCCGCGCGGGTGCGCTCGTAGTCGCCCAAGAGGCTGGGCTCGTCCCGGACTGCGTGGCTGGTCTGCATCGCGGCCTCCTCGTGGGAGGGGCGGAGGCCGCCCTGGCACGACCGCCGCGACGACTCGTCGTCCGCGTGCGGCCCCCGCTCGTCTGTGGGGCGAGCGGCTCCTGTGGCGGCCCGTCCCACGCTCATCCTCGCGCCGCGACAACGGCGTGTCTCGCCGGTCGAGCCCGGGTCACGAACGGCGTGTCGCACGGACTGCGGACCCTCGCCCGCACGGGCTCCCGCCGTTCCCCGCACGGACTCCGAGTCGTCCTGGGGCGACACTGAACCCGGGGGCGGACGATCGCGGTGGTGATGGGGTGCAGCGACTCTCGGCGCTCGACGCCGCCTTCCTCGCGCTCGAGGACGACGTGCAACCGCTGCACGTCGGGTCGCTGCTGCTGCTCGAGGGCCCACCGCCGGCCCACTCGGAGCTGGGCGCAGACCTCGCGCAGGTGACCGTGCTGTCCGACGCTGCGGGTCCGAACCTGGTCAACACAGCGAAGTGGCTCGGTCTCATCTCCTCGACCAGCAACCCGCTGACCCTCCCGCAGCTGGCGAGGACGGGTGCTCCGTTCGACCCGATCTCGGTCGCCCTCTGGGCCAGCCTGCTGCTCGCGCTCGGCGTCATGTTCCTCGTCTTCGGACGCCGGGACGACGAGTACGAGGGCTGAGCCCGCACGGCGGCGGTGACTCCTCGGAGCTCACCGCCGCCCACGTGACCGGCCGTACCTGAGTCCACCGCCGTCCCCGTGCCTCCGGCGGATCGCGGCGATGGCACGTGGACACCGGTTCGGCGCTGGGCCGTCGGGGGTCCGCGCGTACGCTGCCGGGCATGGAACTGCGGACGCTCGCCGGTCGTCAGGTCTCCGTCGTCGGGCTCGGTGCCTGGCAGCTCGGCTCGGACTGGGGGGCCGTCGACGAGTCCGACGCGATGGCGCTGCTCGATGCCGCCGTCGGCGCCGGCGTCTCCTTCATCGACACCGCGGACGTCTACGGCGACGGTCGCAGCGAGCGGCTCATCGGGCGCTGGCGCGCCGCGCACCCGGGCTCCGGAGTCCTGGTGGCGACGAAGATGGGGCGCCGGGTCGAGCAGCGCGTCGAGAACTACTCGCCGGACGCCATGCGGGCCTGGAACGACCGGTCGCGGGAGAACCTCGGCGTCGACACCCTCGACCTCGTCCAGCTGCACTGTCCGCCGACGGCGCTCTACGCCGTCGACGCCGTCTTCGACGACCTCGACGCCATGGTGGCCGAGGGGCGCATGGCGGCGTACGGCGTGAGCGTGGAGACCTGCGACGAGGCGCTCGCGGCCATCGCGCGCCCGCACGTCGCGAGCGTCCAGATCATCCTCAACGCGCTGCGGCTCAAGCCGCTCGAGCGCGTGCTGCCCGCGGCCGCGGCCGCCGGGGTCGGGATCATCGCGCGCGTCCCGCTCGCCTCGGGCCTGCTGTCCGGGCGGTACGACGAGACGACGACGTTCGCCGCCGACGACCACCGCACGTACAACCGACACGGCGAGGCCTTCGACGTGGGCGAGACCTTCGCCGGTGTGCCGTACGACGTCGGGCTGCGGGCCGTGCGCGCGCTCGGCACCGCCGTGCCCGCGGGTGTCACCACCGCGCAGTTCGCGCTGCGCTGGATCATCGACCAGCCCGGCGTCACGACGGTCATCCCGGGCGCTCGCAACCGGGAGCAGGCGCTGGCGAACGCCTCGGCCGCGGCCCTGGCCCCGCTCACGCCGGACGCGCTCGAGGCGGTCCGGGAGGTCTACGACACCTACGTTCGAGCCTCGGTCCACGACCGCTGGTGACCCCCGACCCGGAGACCCCCGGCAACGGCTGAGGGCCGCCGACCGGGTGGTCGGCGGCCCTCAGCGGAGCCGAGGCTGAGCGGCTGGCTCAGTCGGTGAACTCGGGGACGGGCTCGGTGAGCCTCGCGGTCTCGTCCTGGACGTCGAGCGCGAGCGGGCGGAGCCGGGCCTCGTGCTCGCGGAAGTGGTGGCCGCAGAACAGCAGCTCGCCGCCGGCCGCGAGCGTGACCCGGACGTACGCCTGGGCACCACAGCGGTCACAGCGGTCCAGCGCCGTGAGCGTGGTCGGGCTCAGGGTGGGGGTCATCCTGGGTACCTCCTGGTCGGTGTCCATCCTCGCACGGCACAACGTCCGGCACCGGCTCTGCCTTCCCGGTTCGCCTCCGGCGTAAGCCGATCGTGACGTGCATCACCCCTTCGTGCCAACGACGTGGCGCGGCGTGTCGCGGCGGACACCCTCCGCAGTGCCGTGGCGACGCGCCGTCCCGACGCGCTCTCGGGTGCCGGCCCGGCGTGGCCCGCCCGACGAGCCCGGCGACCGGTCCGATGCCGCCCACGCGTGCGGCGTGGCCGCGCGGGCCCGGTCGGCGGCGCCGACTACCCTGACGGCAGCCGAGGCCCGCGCCGGGTCCGGCGCCCGTCCGTAGCCCCGGAGCGTGCCGCACCATGACCGCCCAGCCCCTCACCGCCCGCGCCACCACGGTCAAGGGCGGCTACTCGGCCAAGCACCTCTCGGTGCTCGAGGGGCTCGACGCCGTCCGCAAGCGTCCGGGCATGTACATCGGGTCGACCGACGGCCGCGGCCTCATGCACTGCCTGTGGGAGATCATCGACAACTCGGTCGACGAGGCCCTCGCCGGCCACGCACGCCGCATCGACGTCGTGCTCCACGCCGACGGCTCGGTGGAGGTCCGCGACGACGGTCGCGGCATCCCGGTCGACGTCGAGCCCAAGACGAGGCTCACCGGCGTCGAGGTCGTCATGACCAAGCTGCACGCCGGGGGCAAGTTCGGCGGCGGCTCCTACACCGCGTCGGGCGGGCTGCACGGCGTCGGCGCCTCCGTGGTGAACGCGCTGTCCGAGCGGCTCGACATCGAGGTCGACCGCGACGGCAAGATCCACACGATGTCGTTCCAGCGCGGCGTGCCCGGCCTCTTCGACGGCGACGGGCCCGACGCCCCGTTCGCGAAGAAGTCCGGCCTGGTGGTCGCCGGCCGGGCCAAGAAGGGTGTCACCGGTACGCGCACGCGCTACTGGGCCGACCGGCAGATCTTCGTCAAGGACGCCGAGTTCGACGTCGAGGCGCTGCGGGCGCGCGCCCGGCAGACGGCGTTCCTCGTGCCCGGGCTCACGCATCGAGATCCGCGACGAGCGGCACGACGAGCACGCGGTCGAGACGTACTGCTTCAAGGGCGGGATCGCCGAGTTCGTCGAGTACCTGAGCAAGGACGAGGCCGGTCACCGGCGTCCTGCGGCTCAAGGGCTCGGGGCACTTCAAGGAGACCGTCCCCGTCCTCGACGGCAAGGGGCACATGACCTCGCAGGAGGTCGAGCGCGAGCTCGGCGTCGACGTCGCCCTGCGCTGGGGCACCGGCTACGACACCGACGTCCGCAGCTTCGTCAACATCATCGCGACGCCCAAGGGCGGCACGCACGTGAGCGGCTTCGAGCGGGCGCTCGTCAAGACGGTCAACGAGCAGCTGCGGGCGCAGAAGTCGCTGCGGGCGAGCGAGGACAACGTCGTCAAGGACGACATCGTCGAGGGTCTCACCGCGATCGTCACCGTGCGCCTGTCGGAGCCGCAGTTCGAGGGACAGACCAAGGAGGTCCTCGGCACGCCGGCGGCCACCCGCATCGTGGCCAACGTGGTCTCCCACGAGCTCGCCGCCTGGATCCAGTCGCCGCCGCGCGGTGACAAGCTGGTCGTGAAGGCCGTGCTGGACAAGATCGTGAGCGCCGCGCGCACTCGCATCGCCGCGCGCACGCACCGCGACGTCCAGCGCCGCAAGAACGCCCTCGAGTCCTCGGCGCTGCCGGCGAAGCTCGCCGACTGCCGCAGCGACGACGTCGGGCACAGCGAGCTGTTCATCGTCGAGGGCGACAGCGCCCTGGGCACCGCGAAGCTGGCCCGCAACGCGGAGCACCAGGCGCTGCTGCCGATCCGCGGCAAGATCCTCAACACGCAGAAGGCGTCCGTCGCGGACATGCTCAAGAACACCGAGTGCGCCGCGATCATCCAGGTGATCGGCGCCGGGTCGGGACGCACCTTCGACCTCGAGCAGGCGCGCTACGGCAAGATCATCCTGATGTCCGACGCCGACGTCGACGGCGCGCACATCCGCACCCTGCTGCTCACGCTCGTGCACCGCTACATGCGCCCGCTGCTCGAGGACGGCCGCGTGTACGCCGCCGTGCCCCCGCTGCACCGCTTCGAGGTGACGAACCCGGGGACCAAGAAGAACGACATCGTCTACACCTACAGCGAGGACGAGTACCGCCGCGTGCTCGCCGACCTGCAGGCCAAGGGCCGCTCGTTCAAGACCCCGCAGCGCTACAAGGGCCTCGGCGAGATGGACGCCGCCCAGCTGCGCGAGACCACGATGGACCCGGCGACCCGCACGCTGCGCCGGATCACGCTGGGCGAGGTCGATGCCGCCGCCGAGGTCTTCGACCTGCTCATGGGCAGCGACGTAGCCCCCCGCAAGGAGTTCCTCGTCGACGGCGCCGCGTCCCTCGATCGCACCAGGATCGACGCCTGACCACTTCTGTTTTCGTCCCTTAGGGACGATCAAGGAAGTTGAACTGCTCGATTCTGTCCGCAACTCGTGATCTTGAACGTGATAGCGCCGGTGTCTACGCCGGTGGCGTCCCTCGCCTCGTCCTCGAGGAACGGCCTCTATCCGAGGTCGAGCCGGGCCCGCAGCCGCGCCACCGATGCCGCTCGGATCCGTCGTCGCGAACCGGAATCCCTGCAGGCCGGCGGCTCGGGCGCCCTCGACGTTGACCGTCAGGTCGTCCACGAAGAGAACCTGCGAGGGGTGGACGCCCGAGAAGTTCCACCGATGCCGCGAAGGCACGGACGTCCGGCTTGCGTACGCCGATGTCGAGGGAGTCGATGATCCGCTCGAAGTACCCGGCGTACTCCCAGCTCTCCCGCCAGCCGTCGCCGAGGAACTTCGTCGCGTCGTTGGTCAGCACGGCCTGGCGGTAGCGAGTGGTGACGTCCGCCAGCAGGGTCAGCACGACCGGCCGCCCCCTGCCCTTCCAGCCGAGCTCGCGGAGCGCGTCGTAGATGTGCAGACCGGGCACGGACCGCTGCGCCACCTCCTCGATGTCGCGCCAGTAGTCGGGCTCGTCGCGCTCGCCGACATCGACCTGGTCGTACGCCGCGTCGCGCACCGCGGCGAACGGGCCTCGCGGCAGCGTTCCTGACGGGATCCCGGCGTACGCCTCGAGCTCGTCGAACCTCTCGAACGGGCTCTGGTACAGCACCTGGCCGATGTCCCACAGGACCACGTCGATGTCGGTCACGTGTCTCCGCCTCAGAGATCGAGAGTTGTGGACAGAATCGTGCAGTTCAACTTCCTTGATCGTCCCTAAGGGACGATCACCGGAAGTGTCGGTGGGGGCGTGGGCGTGGGCCAGGAGGATCTCGCGCAGGGTCGGCTCGCGGACGGGGTCGGGGATCGTCACCTCGACCGTGCCGTCGACCAGCGCGACCGGGTACGTCGGCAGCGGCTCGCCGTGCGTGTCGTGCCGGTGTCCGGTGCGCACGTCGTACTGCCACAGGTGCGCGGGACAGGTGACGATGCCGTCGCGAAGCAGCCCGCCCGACAGCGCGGTACCCCGGTGGCGGCAGGCGTCCTCGACCGCGTGGACCTCGCCGTCGACGAGCGCGAGGAGCACCGCGCAACCCTGCGCCTCCAGGCGCAGCCGGCCCGCCGCCCGCAACAGGTCGAGGTCGACCGTCAGGGTCCGGGTCACGGCCGGCCCGCCGCCCGCAACAGGCGAGGTCGACCGTCAGGGTCCGGGTCATGACCGGCCCGGACGCGAGGGTTCGGGTCATGGTCGGCCTTCACGGTAGGGCGGGTCGTGCCGCCTGCGCGCGTGCGGCGTCACGAGGGGAGCTGGATGACGACGGCCTTGGACTCGGTGAAGAACTCCTCGGAGTAGGCGCCGCCCTCCCGGCCGATGCCGGAGTCCTTCATCCCGCCGAAGGGCGCCCGAAGGTCGCGGACGAAGAAGCAGTTGACCCACATCGTGCCGGTGCGGACCTCCTGGGCCACCCGGTGCGCGGTGTTGAGGTTCGTCGTCCAGACCATCCCGGCCAGCCCGTAGCGGTTGGCGTTCGCGAGGGCGATCGCCTCGTCGACGGTGTCGAAGGGTACGACGACCTGCACGGGACCGAAGATCTCCTCCTGCGCGATGCGCCAGGAGTTGTCGACGTCGGCGAAGACGGTCGGGGCGACGAAGTTGCCCTTCGCGAGCTCGCCGTCGGTGACCCGGTGGCCCCCGGTCATGAGCTTGCCGCCCTCGCGCTGCCCGAGCTCGACGTAGGACATCACCTTGTCGAGGTGCTCGGTCGTGACGAGCGGGCCGATCTGCGTGGCCGGCTCGCGCGGGTCGCCGACGACGAGGGACTCCGCCGCCTCGACGTAGCGGGCGAGGAACTCGTCGTAGACCGAACGCTGGACGAGCAGCCGCGACCCGGCGAGGCAGACCTCGCCCTGGTTGCGGAAGATGCCGTCGATCGTGCCCTGGACCGCGAGGTCCATGTCGGCGTCGGCCATCACGATCGACGCGCTCTTGCCGCCGAGCTCGAACGAGACGCGCTTGAGCGTCTTCGCTGCGTTGCCCATGATGATGCGGCCGGTCGCGCTCTCGCCGGTGAACGTCACGAGGTCGACACCGGGGTGGGTGGTGAGCCGCTCGCCGGCGGCGTCAGGACCGAAGCCCTGCACCACGTTGAGCACGCCCTCGGGCAGTCCCGCCTCGGCGAAGCACTCGGCGAGCAGCGACGCCGTGACCGGCGACTGCTCGGCCGGCTTGAGCACCACGGTGTTCCCGAAGGCCAGCGCCGGAGCCACCTTCCACGACTCGAGCATCATCGGGAAGTTCCACGGCGAGATGCACGCGGAGACCCCGACCGGGTCGCGCAGCGTGTAGGTGAGCACGCGGTCCCACGGCTTCGGGAAGGCCTCGGTGTGCGCCTGCTCGGCGTAGTCCGCGAAGAACCGGAAGTTGTACGCCGTCCGCGGCACGTCCTTCGTGCGGCACTCGGTGATCGGCTTGCCCATGTCGCGGGTCTCCCACGACGCGAGCTCCTCGAGCCGCGACTCCATGATGTCGGCGGCGCGGTGGATGATCTTCCGGCGCTGCGCGGGGCTCATCCGCGGCCACGGCCCGTCGTCGAACGCGCGCCGGGCGGCGTCGACCGCCCGGTCGGCGTCGGCCGTCGACCCCTCGGCCACGTGGGCGATCACCGCGTTGTCGATCGGCGAGACCGACTCGAACGTCGCCCCGTCGAGCGAGTCGACGAACCGCCCGTCGACGAAGTGCTGGACCTGCTTCGGCTCGTCGCTCATGAGTCGGTACCTCCGGTGGGAGCGGTGCTGCGGTCTGGGCTCGGGTCGGGCGTCGCGGGGTCGCCCCGTACCGCCGAGAACGGCTCGCCGCCGATGCCCCAGTCCTCCGCGGTGACCTCGTAGATCGCCACGCGGATCCGCTCGGTCGGCGTACCCGTGCTCTCGTGCATGGCGGCGGTGAGGGAGCGGATCAGCGCGTGCTTCTGCTCGACGGTGCGACCCTGCACCATCGTCACCTGGATCAGCGGCACGTCGTCCCCCTCACCGGAACGCGATCTCGACGGAGCCGAGACGGTCGAACGTCGCGACGACGCTGTCGCCGGGCGCCACCGCGACGGCCTCGGTCATCCCGCCGGCCATGACGACGTGACCGGCCGCGAGGCCCTTGCCGCGCGCGGCGAGGGTCCGCACCAGCCACGCGACGGCGCTGGCCGGGTGGCCCATCACCGCCGCGCCCGCGGCCGTCGACACGAGCTCGCCGTTCTTCTCGAGCAGGCAGCCGGTGAGGCGCAGGTCGACGCCGTACGGGTCGAGCGGCGTGCCCCCGAGGACGAAGCCGGCGGAGGAGGCGTTGTCGGCGACGACGTCGTTGAAGGTGAACCGGTAGCCGGCGTAGCGGGAGTCGAGGACGTCGACGGCGCCGAACACCGCCTCCGTCGCCGCGAGGACGTGGGCCGCCGTCACGTGCGGCCCGGCGAGGTCGCGGCCGAGCAGGAAGGCGATCTCCGGCTCGACGCGGGGCTGGATGTAGCGCTCGCAGCGCACGGTCTCGCCGGTGTCGACCTGCATGTCGGACGTCAGCCAGCCGTACGCCGGCCGGTCGACGTTCATCTGCCGCTGCTTCGCGACGCTCGTGAGCCCCAGCTTGGCGCCGACGAGCACCGCGCCCGCGTCGATCCGGGCCTGTACGACGTCGTCCTGGACCTTCAGCGCGGTGGCCTCGTCGAGGTCCATCGTGTCGCTGAGCGGCGCGAGCCCCTGGCGGTCGCGGACGGCGCCGAGCAGCCGCTCGACGAAGGGCGCCGTGTCGCTCACGCGGTGACCTCCTGGGCCGCGTGCTTGCGGGCCAGCTCGACCGCGACGTCGATGATCATGTCCTCCTGGCCGCCGACCACCTTGCGCCGACCGAGCTCGAGCAGGATCTCCGACTGCGTCACGCCGTAGCGCTCCGCCGCCCGCTCCGCGTGGAGCAGGAACGACCCGTAGACGCCGGCGTAGCCGAGCAGGAGGCCCGCGCGGTCGACCACCTGCTGGCGCGGCATGAGCGGGCGGGTGACCTCCTCGGCGAGGTCCATGAGCATGAGCGGGTCGACGCCGCTCACGATGCCGTTCTTCTCGCACACGGCGGCGAGGATCTCGGTGGGGCAGTTGCCGGCCCCGGCGCCGAGCCCCGCGCTCGTCCCGTCGAGGTTGCGCGCCCCCTCCTCGTACGCCGCGATCGAGTTCGCCACCGCGAGGGACAGGTTCTGGTGCGCGTGCACGCCGAGGGGTACGTCGATGCCGCCGACGATCTCCGCGACCCGGGCGCGCACCTCGTTGGTGGTCATCGCGCCCGCCGAGTCGGCGATGTAGACCGTGTCGGCGCCGTAGGACTCGAGCAGCCGGGCCTGCTGGAGCAGCCCCTGCGGGGTGTTCATGTGGCTCATCATGAGGAAGCCGATGGCCTCCATGCCGAGGTCCTTGGCGATCTTGATGTGCTGCTGGGTGATGTCCGCCTCGGTGCAGTGCACCGCGACGCGCACGACGCCGACCCCGAGGTCGCGGGCGCGGCGCAGCTCGTCGATCGTGCCGATGCCCGGCACCAGGAGCACGGCGATCTCCGCGTTCGTCGCCGCGCCCACTGCGGCCTCGATGAGCTTCATCTCGTCGACCGCGCTGAAGCCGTAGTTGAACGACGAGCCCGCCGAGGCCGTCCCCGTGCGTGACCTCGATGACCTGCACGCCGGCCGCGTCGAGCCCGCGCACGACCGACACGACCTGCTCGACCGTGTACTGGTGCGAGAGGGCGTGCGACCCGTCGCGCAGCGTGGAGTCGATGAGCCGGAAGTCCCGTGCGGGCGCCGCGGTGTCCTGGACGGCGGTCATGCGGTCACCTCCTGGTGGGCGGCGATGGCCTCACCGACGCGCACGGCGGAGGCGGTCATGATGTCGAGGTTCCCGGCGTAGGTCGGGAGGTAGTCGCCGGCCCCCTCGACCTCGAGGAGCACGACCGCACGGAACGGCACGACGCCGCCGGGGGTGTGGAACGGTCCCTCCTCGATGAGCGGTGGCTGCTTGAGGCGGTAGCCGGGGACGTACTCGGCGACGGCGGCGACCATCTGCTGGACCGACTCCACGACGGCGTCGTGATCGGTCCCCTCGGGGAGCGCGCAGAACACCGTGTTGCGCATGAGGATCGGCGGCTCGGCCGGGTTGAGGACCATGATCGCCTTGCCCGATCTCGGCGCCGCCGATCTCCACGAGCGCCGCCCGGGTGGTACGGGTGAACTCGTCGATGTTCTGCCGGGTGCCCGGGCCGGCGGACCGGGACGAGACCGCGGACACCATCTCGGCGTACGGCACGCGGGTCACGCGGCTCACCGCGGCGACCATCGGCGTGGTCGCCTGGCCGCCGCAGGTGACCATGTTGACGTTGGGGGCGTCCAGGTGCTCGAGCAGGTTGACCGCGGCGATCACCTTGGGGCCACGGGCGGCGGGCGTCAGGTCGACCGCGCGGATGCCCAGCTCGGCGAGGACCTTGGCGTGCCGCACGTGGACGTAGGCGCTGGTGGCGTCGAACACCATGCGCACGGCGTCGGGGTTCTCGCGGACCCAGTCGATGCCGTTGTGCGGCGCCTCGTGGCCGCGGTCGCGGGCCCGGGCGAGGCCCTCGCTGTCCGGGTCGATGCCGATGAGGGCGACGAGGTCGAGCGACGGCGACCGCTCGATCTTGTACATGAGATCGGTGCCGATGTTGCCGGATCCGATGATGGCGACGGGGAATCCCACGGTGGTCCCTTCAGACGATCCGGACGGAGACGGAACCGAGCCGGTCGAACTCGGCGCGGTAGGTCTGGCCGGCGGCGACCGGAACGGCGGCGTGCAGCGCCCCGGTCATGACGACGGATCCCGCGGGGAGCGAGGCCCCGAGGCCGTGCAGCGTGCGGACGAGCCAGGCGACCGCCGCGGCGGGGTTGCCCAGCGCCGCGGCCCCCGCGCCGGTGGCGACCACCGCGCCGTCGCGGGTGAACACCATGCCGAGCGTGCGCAGGTCGAGGTCGTCGATGCCCGCGTGCGGCGGCCGGCCAGCACGATGGCTCCGCTGCTGGCCATGTCGGCGACCGTGTCGGGCAGCCGGATCTTCCAGTCGGCGACGCGGCTGTCGACGAGCTCGAGCGCGGCCACGGCACCCTCGGTGGCGCGCAGCACGTCGACCGGGGTGCAGTCCGGGCCGGACAGGTCGGCGCCCAGCACGAGCGCGATCTCGGCCTCGAGCCTCGGCTGGATGTAGTCGGCCACCGCGACGGCCGCGCCGTCGAGGAGCACGTGCGAGGCCATCACCGGGGCGAAGTCGGGGGAGTCGACGCCGAGCATCTCCTGCATCGGCCTGCTCGTGAGTCCGAGCTTGTAGCCGACGACCCGGTCGCCGTCGTCGAGGTAGCGGCGTACGACGCGCTGCTGGACGAGGTAGCCGTCGGTCATGGTGAGGTCCGGATCGGCCTCGGTGAGCGGCCGGATCGGCACCAGCGTGCGGCGCGCGTCGTAGAGCGCGGCAGCCAGCTCGTCGGCGCGCTCGGGCGTCAGGCTCATCGAGCACCTTCCTTGCGGGACGCGGACTCGGACCACCCGAGCCGGCGGCTGATGGCGGCCGCGGCCTCGACGGCCGGGCGGGTGAAGCGCCGCAGGTTGGCGCCGTCCAGGCGCTGCACGGGACCCGCGATCGACAGCGCGGCCACGACCACGCCGCGGACGTCGCGGATCGGCGCGGAGACCGAGGCGACCCCCACCTCGGACTCGTTGACGTTCTCGGCCCAGCCCTGCGCCCGGACCGCCGCGAGCTGGCGGCGCAGCGTCTCCTGGTCGGAGATGGTGTACGGCGTCTTGCGCGGCAGGCGCCAGCCCGCGAGCAGGGCGTCGAGCTCGTCCTCCGGCAGGAACGCGAGCAGCACCTTGCCGGTGGAGGTCGAGTGGGCGTCGTTGCGGTGGCCGACCCGGCCGAACAGCCTGATCGTCTGCGGGCTCTCCCGGCGCTCGACGTAGACCACGTGGCGGCCGTCGAGCACCGCGATCTGGATGGTCTCCTTCGTCATGTTCCGCAGCTGCTCGATGACCGGGCTCGCGGCGGTGTGCAGGTCCATCGACGCCTGCACGCTCGCGCCGAGCTCGTGCATCACGAGGGCGAGGCGGTAGCTGCCGGTCTCGGGGTCCTGCTCGAGCAGCCGTTCCACGGTGAGCGTGTGCAGCAACCGGTGCGTGGTGCTCTTGCCGAGGCCGAGGCGGCGGGCCAGCTCGCTGACGCCGATCTCCCGGTCGCCCTTGCCGAACTCCTTGAGCAGGCGCGCGGCGTTGCTCACGCTCGCGAGCACCTGCGTGTCTCCCGCCGGCCGCAGGTCGCGCTCGGCCACCTCAGCCCACCCCCGCCGGGGTGCGCAGCGCGGCCAGCAGGGCATGGCGCACCGTCTCGTCGGTGGCCGCGGGGTCGGCGCACGCGGCCGCGAGGGCGCCGTCGGACGGCGCGAGCCGCTGCGCGAGCAGGCGCACGGTCTCGTGCAGGCCGAGCCGGTCGGCCACGGCGTACTCCTCGGCCAGCGCGACCCGCGACCCCGCGTGCGCCCTGATGGCGTCGTGGTCGCGGAACTGCGCCGCGTGCTGGTTGGCCAGGCCGGTCCCCGCGTGCTGGGCGTGGTGCGGCGTCAGGCCGCCGCCGGGGGAGACCGAGAGGTGGTAGACGACGTCGGGGACGCCGAGCACCCGCCGGACCTCGGCGGGCTGCGGGCCGGCGGACTCGTCCACCAGCCCGAGGGCGGGCACGACCACCGGGTCGAAGAAGCGCAGGGTCCAGGACAGGCCCGGCAGCGATCCGGGCAGCTCCACCTCGGGCCCGCGCGGCGGGGGGACCGGCGACGTGGTGGCCAGGACGTGCAGGTGCCGGACGCCGACCGCGAGCACGGTGAGGCGGTCGGCGCGCAGCAGCGGGAGCGTGCCCTGCTCGCCGACCGGGAGCAGCCGGGCCTGGTCGAGGTACGCGCCGTGCAGGGCCGCGACGAACCCGCTCATCGCCTCCCGCAGCTGGCCGGGGTCTGCGCTCATGGCGGGAAGGTACGCCGACGGCGTCCCGCATGGCGGCACATCGGTCCGGTGTGCGGGACACGGAGGCCTACCTTCCCGGCCATGGGCATCCTCCGCCTCGGCCACGTCGACGTGACGGTCACCGATCTCGACCTGGCGACCGCCTACTACACCGAGGTGATGGGCCTGATCGTCGTCGAGCGCGACGCCGACTCGGTCTACCTCAAGTGCTGGGACGAGGTGGACCACCACTCGCTCCGTCTCGTCTACGCCCCCCGGGTCGGCTTCGAGCTGATGAGCTTCAAGGTCGAGCGCGAGGACGACCTGTCCGAGCTCGAGAACGCGGTGACCCGCTACGGCTTCCCCGTGCAGCGGGTCTCCAAGGGCGCCTCGGTCGGCCAGGGCGAGTCGATCCGCTTCGCCACGCCGTCGGGCCACACGATGGAGCTGGTCCACGACGTCGAGAAGGTCGGCGGCCTGCTGCCCAAGGTGAACCCGGCGCCGTTCGTCACCGGCATCCCGGGCATCGCGCCGCCGCGGATGGACCACCTGCTCGTCACCGCCGAGGAGGTGGGCGAGGCCACGACGTTCTACACGACGGTGCTCGGCTTCCGCGTCACCGAGCAGCTGCTCGACGGCAACGGCCACCAGATCGGCACCTGGATGGAGCGCTCGTACTCCCCGCACGACCTCGCCGTCGTGGCCGGACCGAACGGCGGGCTGCACCACTTCGCCTTCTGGCTCGACGACTGGGACGCCGTGCGCCGGGCGGCCGACACCCTCGCCTACAACGGCATCCAGATCGACGTCGGTCCCACGCGGCACGGCGTCACCCGCGGCTCGACGATCTACTTCTTCGACCCGCTCGGCACGCGCAACGAGGTGTTCACCGGCGGCTACCGTCCCGATCCCGACTTCCCGACGATCACGTGGACCGAGGACAACATCGGCCGGGCCGTCTTCTACTACGAGGGCGAGCTCAACGACCGCTTCATGAAGGTGCACACCTGATGACCATCCTGCGACTGAGCCACGTCGAGGTGCGGGTCCCGGACCTCGAGCTGGCGACCGCGTACTACTGCGAGGTCGTCGGCATGGTGGAGACCGCGCGCGAGAACGAGCGGGTCTTCCTCAAGTGCTGGGACGAGCACCAGCACCACTCGGTGGTGCTCACCTGGGAGCCGACGCACGGGCTGAACCACTTCGGCTTCAAGGTCACCGAGGCCGAGGACCTCGACGTCTACGCCGCACGGCTCAAGGAGGCCGGCGTCGACGTCGTCCGGTACGCCGCCGGCGAGTGGGCGCCCGGCCACGGCGACGCGATCCGCTTCCGGCTGCCGAGCGGTCATTCGATGGAGCTCGTCCACGGCATGGAGCAGGTCGGCAACCTGCTGCCGCTCACGAACCCGCCGCCCAAGCCGATGGGGCTCGTGGGGATCGCGCCGCCGCGCATCGACCACCTCTTCCTCACCGCCGAGGACGTCGGTGGGCTCACCGACTTCCTCCGCGAGGTCCTGGGCTTCCGGGTCACCGAGCAGGTCGTCGGCGACGACGGCTTCCGCATCGCGACGTGGCTCGAGGTCTCGCACTCCAGCCACGACATCGCGCTCATCACCGGCCCCAACGGCGGCCTGCACCACTTCGCGTACGCCGTCGAGGACTGGACCGCGCTGCGCGACGCCGCGGACACGTGCGCCTACCACGGGGTCCGGATGGACACGAACCCCACCCGGCACGGCGCGACCCGCGGCCACTGCATGTACTTCTTCGACCCGTGCGGCAACCGCAACGAGGTCTTCACCGGCGGCTACTGGGTCGACCCCGACTCCGAGCCCACGATCTGGACCGAGGCCGAGATGGGCCGAGCGATCTTCTGGTACGACGGCGTCGTCAACCAGCGGTTCCTGACGGTGCACACGTGACCGCCGTGCAGGACCCGGCCGGGACGTCGCGCGCGGACCTCCCGCGCACCGAGCGGGCCGACGCCCCGGCGTACCTCTCGCGCTACCTCGAGCGGGCCGGGCGGCCCGTTCCGGCACCGGGCGAGGACGACGAGAGCACCCCGCTCTACCTGCGCCGGTTCCGCGAGCGGCGCGAGTCGACCGACCCGTTCGAGGCGCCCGTGCCGTCCTACGACGGCCAGGACCTCGGGACGACGCGCGGCTGGGCCGAGGTCACCCGCACCAAGGAGATCGTCCCGGAGCGTCGCGAGCAGGCGGTGAACGCCGTCACCGACGTCTACTTCGTGCGCCACGGCGAGACCCAGGGCTACAGCTCGGAGTCCGGCCTCACGCCGCTGGGGTCCTGGCAGGCGCACCGCCGCGGGCAGGAGCTCGCCCGGCGGGTCATGACCGGGCACACGGTCCGGATGGCCTGCGCCGACACCAACCGGGCCCGGCAGACCGCGGAGCACATCCGTCGCGGCCTGCTCGACGGGATGGCGCTGTTCGGGCGCGACGCGACGGTCGACGAGATCGTGGCCTACCGCGAGTTCCAGAACTTCGCGGTCGCCACGCCGGAGGGCCTGCGAGACGTCACCTCGGCGTTCCGCATGTACGCCAAGGAGCTCGAGGCGTTCGAGCGAACGTCGCTCGGCGAGCGCCCCGGCTGGCTCGTCGAGGTCGACCGGTTCTGGAAGATCCAGCAGGGTGGCGGCGACCCGATCACCCACTGGCTCACCATGCCGATGCTGCACTTCGAGCCGCCGGTCTCGGCGGTGCGCAGGTTCTGGTCGGGGCTGCTGCGCATCCATCGCGAGACGCCGGGCAACTCCGTGGTCGTCGCCACCCACTCCGGCCCGATCCGGGCCTTCGCCACGTGGGCGATGGGCTACGACCCGGGCGAGCCGTTCAACACCGAGTTCGTCCGGGTGCGGCTGATCGAGGGCGGCGTGACCGCGCTCGTGCTCTACCGCAACCGGGTCCAGGAGGTCCACGTCCCCGACCTCGACGCGCTGCCGAGCTGGTGGGCGGGTACGGCGACCGCCGCCGAGGTCTCCGAGGAGGTCCGATGACGACGATCTCGTGGTTCGAGAGCTACTGGGCCGGGCATGAAGGCCGAGGTCGGTGGCAAGGCCGCGAGCCTCGGCGAGATGACCGGCGCGGGCCTGCCCGTGCCGCCCGGCTTCGCGATCACGACGTCGGCCTACCGGCGGGCGCGGGACGAGGCCGACGTCGACACCCAGATCGCCCGGATCCTGCACGGCCTCGACGTCGACGACACCGACAGCGTCACCGAGCGGTGCGCGCAGATCCGCCGGCTCATCTCGACCATGCCCATCCCGGAGGGGATCGAGCTGCAGATCCGGGGCGCCTACCTCGAGCTCGCCGCGCGCGCCGGCACCAAGGAGCTCCCCGTCGCGGTGCGGTCGTCGGCGACGTCGGAGGACTCGCCGGACGCGTCCTTCGCGGGGGAGCACGACACCTACCTCTGGGTCCGCGGCGCCGAGGACGTCATCGACGCCGTACGCCGCTGCTGGGCGAGCCTGTTCACCGACCGGGCGACCTGCTACCGGGTCGACATGGGTTACGACCACCGCTCGGTGGAGATGTCCGTCGTCGTCCAGAAGATGGTGCGGCCCAAGGCCGCCGGCGTCGCCTTCACGCTCAACCCGATCGACGGCGACCGGTCGCAGGTGGCCATCGACTCCGCCTGGGGCTTCGGCGAGGCGGTCGTCTCCGGCGAGGTCACGCCGGACAACTTCCTCGTCGACAAGGTGATGAAGGAGATCGGTCGGCGCATCGTGTCGGTCAAGGAGTGCGAGTTCCGGCTCTCCGACCACGACACGGTGGAGCGGGTGGACCTGGACCCGGAGCGGGCCGCCGCGCCCAGCCTCACCGACGACGAGATCCGGGCCATCGCCACGCTCGCCCGGGTCGCCGAGCGCCACTACGGCTGCCCGCAGGACATCGAGTGGGCGGTCGACGCCGACCTGCCCGACGGCGAGAACGTCATCCTGCTGCAGGCCCGTCCGGAGACGGTGTGGAGCAAGAAGGTCCCGGCCGCGAACCCGGCCGCGCGCAACGGCGACTTCATGGCGAGCATCGTCTCGACCCTCATGTCGCCGCTCTACTCCAAGGACCGGACCACCACGCCGGAGGTCCTCCAGCACGACCACGACCACGCGCCCGGACACGATCACGGCCACGAGCACGGCCCGGGCCACCCGGCCGACCACGACCACCCGCACGAGCAGCACCAGCACTAGGCAGCCCCGGCTGCGCAGCACCCGCACGAGGCCGTCGGATCCCTCCGGCGGTGTCGGTCCCAGGAGAACCATGGCGGTTCGAGAAGGAGCACAGATGGCCGACCGTTTCCCCAGCCCGTTCGACGTCCCCACCCCCGAGGGCGCCGAGGGTTGGCAGGAGCTCTACGGGTACTCCGCCCTGTTCAGCGAGGACAGGCGCGAGTACGAGGACTCGATGTTCTGGTTCCAGGACGGCGTCCATTGGCCGGCGGTCCTCATGCCCTGGGACGCCACGTTCTTCGAGTACGCGATCGTGTCCCTCTCGCAGTACAACACCCGGCACCTGCTCGTCCCGCCGGCCAACGGCATCGACTACCGCATCCTCAACGGGTACGCCTACCTCACCCCGGTGCCCGCGCCCGAGGCCGACATCCCGGCCCGGGTCGAGGCGTTCACGCAGCGGGCCGGGTTCTACTTCGTCAACTGGAACGACCTCTACGACAAGTGGATGGTCAAGATCCGCGACCTGGTCAAGGAGATGGAGTCGCTCAAGATCGCCTCGCTCCCGGACGTCGAGGACTTCGACGCGGTCGTGTCCTCGGGTCGCGGCATCGGCTCGGGCTACGACCTGCTCGAGGCGTACAACCGGCTGCTGGACAGCGCGCTCAAGCTGTGGAACTACCACTTCGAGTTCCTCAACCTCGGGTACGCGGCGTACCTGGACTTCTTCGGGTTCTGCAAGGGCGTCTTCCCGAACATCCCCGACCTCGCGATCGCCAAGATGGTCGCCGGGGTCGAGGTCGACCTGTTCCGCCCGGACGAGGAGCTCAAGCGCCTGGCGCACATGGCGCGCAACTCCGGAGTCGCCGCGGCGTTCGACGCGGGCAGCGTCCCCGCCACCATGGCGATGCTGGAGTCCACCGAGGCCGGCAAGTCGTGGATCGCGTCGTTCCAGGACGCCGCGGAGCCGTGGTTCAACTTCTCCAGCGGCTCGGGCTTCTACCACTCGGACAAGATCTGGATCGAGAACATCGAGATCCCCTTCGAGTTCATCCGCAACTACATCAGCAAGCTCGACAACGGTGACGACCTCGCCCGCCCGATGGAGGCCATCCGCGCCGAGCGCGACCGCATCGTCAACGAGTACACGGACCTGCTGACGAGCGACGAGGACCGCGAGGCGTTCCAGGGCAAGCTCGGGCTGGCCCGCGTCGTGTTCCCGTACGTCGAGAACCACAACTTCTACGTCGAGCACTGGAGCCACTCGGTGCTGTGGCGCAAGATGCGCCAGCTCGGCGAGATCTTCGTCGAGGCCGGCTTCTTCGGTGAGGCGAACGACATCTTCTGCCTGCGGCGCAGCGAGGTCCCGGACGCGCTGTGGGACCTCTACCACTCGTGGGCCACGCCCGCCCCGGCGCGCGGGCCGAAGTACTGGCCGGCCAAGATCGCCGAGCGCAAGCGGATCATCGAGGCGCTGAAGAAGGTCAAGCCGTCCCCGGCCCTCGGCGTCCCGCCCGAGGTGGTGACCGAGCCGTTCACGGTCATGCTCTGGGGCATCACGTCCGACTCGGTGGCCGCGTGGCTCGGCGGGGGCAGCGGCGACGGCGGGATCAAGGGGTTCGCCGCCTCGCCCGGCGTCGCCGAGGGCCCGGCCCGGGTGATCTTCTCGGCGGACCAGATCAACGAGGTGCAGCAGGGCGAGATCCTCGTCGCTCCGCTCACCGCGCCGAGCTGGGCGCCGATCTTCGGCAAGATCGGCGCGACCGTCACCGACACCGGCGGCATGATGAGCCACGCCGCCATCGTCTGCCGCGAGTACGGCCTCCCCGCGGTGACGGGCACCGGCTTCGCGACGTCCAACATCCGCACCGGCCAGCGGATCCGGGTCGACGGCTCCAACGGCACCGTCACGATGCTCGAGGACTGACACCCCGGCCTCCGGCGGCCGCGGCCGCTCCGCACGCCACGGTCCGGGGGCCGGTTCGCCAGCCCCGGCCCCCGGACCGCACCGCACCATCCCGCTCGGTTCGACGACGGAAGGAACCGCCATGCTGACGGTGGAGCAGAACAACGAGCTGACCCAGGTCGGTCCGGGTACGCCCATGGGCGAGCTCCTGCGCCGCTACTGGTACCCGATCGCGTTCGAGCAGGACTTCGACGCGGTCCCGTCGAAGTCCGTGCGCCTGCTGAGCGAGAACTGGACGCTGTACAAGACCCCGAGCGGCCGGTACGGGATCATCCAGGAGCAGTGCGCCCACCGCCGCGCCTCGATGACGTACGGCGTCGTGCACGAGGACGGCATCCGCTGCGGCTACCACGGCTGGAAGTACGACTTCGACGGCCAGTGCGTCGAGCAGCCGGCCGAGGCGGAGAACCAGAACTTCAAGGACCGGGTCCGGATGAAGGCCGGCTCGGCGCAGACGATGGGCGGCATGGTCTGGGTCTACGTCGGACCCGACCCGGCGCCCGAGCTGCCGCGCTTCGACGTGTTCGTGAAGGACGGCATCCGCGACGTCGGCTACACGACCATCCCGTGCAGCTGGCTCCAGATCATGGAGAACTCGGTCGACCCGCACCACGTCGAGTGGCTGCACGGCTACTACTTCAACTTCGTGGGCGAGACGAACGGCTTCGAGGCGCCGAAGGCCTTCCAGAAGAAGCACATCAAGACCGGCTTCGACGAGATGGAGTGGGGCATCCTCAAGCGCCGGGTGCTCGAGGGCTCCACCGAGGAGGGCGACGACTGGAAGATCGGCCATCCGCTCGTCTTCCCGTTCTACATGCGCGTGGGCGGCGCCTACATCGACCAGATGCAGATCCGCGTGCCCATCGACGACACGCACACCTGGAAGCTGTTCTACTCCACGCACAATCCCGGGGAGACGCTCGACGTCCAGGACCGGCCCGTGGTCTACGAGTACCTGTGGAAGGACGCGGACGGCCGGTTCATCACCGACTACATCGAGGGCCAGGACATCATGGCCTGGGTGTCCCAGGGTGCGATCACCGACCGCACGCAGGAGCACCTCGGCCGCTCGGACGCCGGCGTCGCGATGCTGCGCAAGATGTTCAAGGAGAACATGCGCAAGGTGGCCAACGGCGAGGACCCGCTCGGCACGATCCGCGAGAAGCACGAGATCATCAACCTGCCCTGCGAGAAGGACAAGTTCGGTGCCGAGCGGACCTTCGCCGCGGCCTGGATCAACGGCGGCTCGATGCGCTACAGCCCGATCAAGGACCAGCTGCTCGAGCTCCACGAGCGGTACTGGGCGGGGATCGAGGCGGCCGAGAAGGCCGGAGCCGGTGCCTGACCCGTCGTCGCCCGACGTCATCCGTGCGCGGGTCGCGGCAGCGGCGGATACTGCTGCGGTGACCGGAGCGCTGCCCGAGGACCCGCACCAGCTCCCCGCGCCCAGCGAGTGGTTCGCGGCCGACGCCGAGCGGCACTACCTCGACCGACCCAAGTTCTGTCCGATGTGCGCCGCCTCGATCGGCGACCACGGCGGCATCACGACCGAGTACTGGACCGCCGACACCCGCAACTTCATGACGTGGTGCGGCCAGTGCGGGTGGTTCGGGGAGGTCGTCCGCTTCGACCGGGTGACGATCACGGAGGAGGAGCACTGACCGTGGTCGTGCCGACGCGCCGATGAGGGCGCTGGTCCTCGACTTCGGCGGACCCGTGCTGCGTACGCCGTTCGAGCTGCTGCGCGGCGGCGAACGTCGGGCCGGCCTGCCCGAGGGGGCGCTGGGCTGGACCGGGCCGTTCGACCCGGACGCCGACCCCGGCTGGGGCCGGATGCAGCGCGGGGAGATCACCGAACGCGCCTACTGGCAGGCGCGAGCCGAGGAGTTCGCCGCGCTCACCGGGAGGGACGCGACCTTCCGCGGGCTCATGGACATCCTCTTCGCCGGCTCCGAGGACGAGCTGGTGCGCCCCGAGGCCGTGGCGGCCGTCGCCGAGGTCCGGCGGGCCGGCGTAGCGACCGCCGTGCTCACCAACGACATGCGGGCCTTCCACGGCGAGGACTGGGTGTCGCGCATGTCGATCCTGGATGCGATGGACGCTTTGGTCGACGGCTCCGTGGAGCACGTCCTCAAGCCCGACCCGCGCATCTACCGGCTCGTCCTCGACCGCCTCGGGGTCGCCGCGGAGGACTGCCTCTTCGTCGACGACCAGCCCGGCAACGTCGCGGGAGCCGAGGCCGTGGGCATGTCCGCGCTGTGGTTCGACGTGACCCGACCGCAGGACTCCTACGCCGCCGTCCTCGGGACCCTCCTCGGCGCGGGGGAGCGGCGGTGAGTGTGACGCTCGCCCCTCCCGGCCGGTCGCCGCGCACCGCGGGCCGGCCGTGTGGTCGGATGCACGCGTGACGATGCGGATCGCTGTGGTCGGCGCCGGGCCCTCGGGGCTCTACGCCGCAGACGCCCTGTCCTCCTCCGGTGCCGACGTCGACGTCCTCGACCGGCTGCCCGTCCCGTTCGGGCTGGTGCGCTACGGCGTCGCCCCGGACCACCACTCGATCCGCTCGGTGCGCGACACGCTGCAGAAGGTGCTCGAGAAGCCCGGCGTGCGGCTGCTGGCCGGCGTCGAGGTCGGGCGCGACGTGTCCGTGCCCGAGCTCGTGGCCGCCTACGACGCCGTGATCCTGACCTACGGCGCCTCGCGCGACCGGCACCTGGACATCCCCGGCGAGGACCTGGCCGGCAGCGTCGCGGCGACCGACCTCGTGGCCTGGTACTGCGGCCACCCCGACGCCGACCGCGAGGTGATCGAGGCCGCGCTCGCGGCAGCGCGCTCCGTCGTCGTCGTCGGCGTCGGCAACGTCGCGGTCGACGTCACCCGCGTCCTCACCGCGCCGATGGAGCGGCTCGAGCAGACCGACATGCCGCAGCACGTCCTCGAGGCGCTCGCGGCGTCGCGGATCACCGACGTGCACGTGCTCGGCCGGCGCGGCCCGGCCCAGGCCACCTGGACGACGAAGGAGCTCAAGGAGCTCGCCGAGCTCGACGGCGTCGACGTGCTCATCGACCCCACCGACCTCGAGCTCGAGCCGGTCAGCGCCGCCCTCGTCGAGTCCGACCGGGTGGTGGCGCGCAACGTCGACGTCATCCGGTCCTGGTCGGACCACGCGCTCGACACCACGCACCGGCACATCCACCTGCACTTCCACGCCCGCCCGGCCGAGCTGCACGGCACCGACCGGGTCGAGACCGTCGTGGTCGAGCGCACCACGGTCGACGACGCGGGTGCGGCGCACGGCACCGGCGACACGTACGAGATCGCGGCGGACCTCGTCGTCCGTTCCGTCGGCTATCGCGGGACCGCGCTCGACGGCGTGCCCTTCGACGGCCGGCGCAACGTCATCCCCAACGTCGACGGCCGTGTCGTCGACGCCGACGGCGTACCGGTCCCCGGTCTCTACGTCGCCGGCTGGATCAAGCGCGGGCCCACGGGGATCATCGGCACGAACAAGAAGGACGCGGCCGCCACCGTGGCGGCGCTGCTCGAGGACCTCGCCGTACGCGGGGACACCGGCGCCGTCGGCGTCGAGCCGCTGCTCCGCGAGCGCGGTGTCGACGTCGTGGCCTTCGACGGCTGGCGGGCGATCGACGCCGCGGAGCGGGCGCTGGGCGCCTCGCGTGGTCGCGACCGCACCACGATCCACGACCGCGACGATCTCGTCGCCGCCGCCCGCGCCAGCGTCTGAGCGCGTCCGGCCCGCCGTCGGGGAGCGTCCGCGCGGGTCGCTGCCGCAACCACCGAGGAGGAACCGTGCACACGACCGCGATGCCGGCGGCCGAGTACGGCGCGCTGCTGCGCGCCAAGGTCGACGCGCGCCCGGATCTCGAGTGCACGTCCCATCGGCTCGACTACCGGGCCGGGACCTGGGAGCTGCTGCGGATCGTGTCCGCGGAGATTCGCCCGCACGACCCGGTCATGGTTGTGCGCGCCACGATCCACGGCGACGAGATCGCCGGGGCGCTGACCCTCCTCGACCATCTCGACGAGCTCGTCGACCACGCGCACGGCCGCGGCGTCAAGCTGATCGTCTACCCCCTGGGCAACCCCTCCGGCTTCGAGCACGGCCTGCGCTACAACGTCGACCACCACATGGGGGAGGGCAACAACGACTTCCTGCGCTACGTGCTGGCGGACGGCTCGGTCGAGTCGGACATGGGGGCGGGGCGACCCTACGCGCGGTGGGCGATGGCCGACGACCCGGCGTTCAGCGTCGACCTCCCGGCCGAGTCGCGACGGATGCTGGAGCTGGTGCGCCAGGATCCGCCGGGCCAGGTCGTGGCCGCGCTGGACCTGCACCAGGACTACCTCACCGGCCTGCCGCCGTGCGCCTACCACTACGCGTTCGGCGACCTCGAGCGCTACGCCGGCATCGCGGCGCGGATCGCCGACGTCGTGCCGCTGCTGGCCGGCTACGACATGTCCGGCGGGTTCGGCGAGCAGATCGACGAGCACGGCACCGTGCTGCCGCAGACGGACAAGCCGGCGATGCGCTCGGACGACCGGGGTTTCATCGTGCGCCACGACGCGTCGTTCTCCGACTACTACCAGCTCGTCGGCGCCACGCACAGCATCGCCCCGGAGACCAGCGGGGCGACCCCGATGGACCAGGCGATGCTGGTGAACCGCCTCTGGTTCAAGGGTCTCGTCGACCTCGTCGCCGACGAGTCCCCCCACCCCTGACCACTGGCCGTTCTTCTCCGCGTGCAGGTGCCCCCGCTGGGCTCCGGCTGGCGTCGCCAGCCGCCGTCCCGTTCGGCTCTGGCAGCCTTCAGCGTGAGCGAGCTGCAGGTCCAGCCCGCCTGGAGCACCGAAACTGAGCTCGACCCAGCTCAAGGAGGCCCGGCCGTGCTGCCTGAACCGACGGCTCGGCTTCTCTTCCGTGAGATGGCCCCCACCGACCTGGACGAGATGGCACTCCTGCTCGGCAGTCCGGATCCGGCACGACCCACGAGAAGGCTTCGGACACGGGCAGACGCCGAGCGGTGGATCGAGTGGAACTTGCGCAACTACGCCGAGCACGGCCACGGCCTCTGGGTGATCGCGACGCACGACGGGAAGTTCGTGGGCGACTGTGGGCTGACCATCCAGGACATCGAGGGCGAGCCGCACATCGAAGTCGGCTATCACGTGCACCTCGCGCTACGCGGACAGGGCTTCGCGACCGAGGCAGCCGCGCAGGTGCGCGAGACCGCACGAGCAGCGGGGGTGGAGCACCTCGTGGCCATCATCCGGCCCGAGAACAAGCCTTCACAGCGGGTAGCGCAGCACATAGGGCTGTCGCTGGAGCGTCAGGTGTACAAGAACGGCGGGGATGCACTGGTGTTCGGTGCTGCACTCGAACAGTTCCCAGCTCGCTGAGCTGCTCGGCTGCACCACGCTCTGGAAAGAGTGGCGCTCGCTCGTGCCGCCCATCACCCAGTGGTTGCCGTACTGGCGTCGGGGGGCACTCGCGGTCGGTCGACTCGCTCCCGCGCGGTCGGTCGACGGTCGGGTACGCCGTCACGGTCGGTGATCTTGGATCGCTGAAAGTAGTTGTCCCCAGGGCGGTTTCGGGGCCTGGGACTGTCAGACCCTCTGAGTAGGTTCGGGGTCATGAGCTCGACCACGACCCGCCCGCCGCGCAGTCCCGGTGCGCTGGTCGCGGACGCGGTCGCGGAGCTGGACGCAGTGGTCGCCCGGCTCGCGGAGCTGACCGCGGAGGGTGCGCTGGTCGAGGTTTCGGGTGCGGCGCTGATCGGGCTGACCGAGAAGCTGCACCGGGCGCTGGATCGCGGTGCCGCGGTGGCCACGGTGGCGACCGGGGTGGTGCACGCCTCGGGCGCCCTCGAGCCGGCCGGGCACGCGTCGACGAAGTCGTGGCTGCTCCAGCGGTGCCGCAAGTCCGAGACCGAGGCCAAGGTCCTCCTCGCGTCCTCGACGGCGCTGCGCGCCGACTTCCCGGCGACCGAGCGGGCCTGGCTGGCCGGGGAGGTGCCCGCCGGTGCGGTGCGCGAGATCACCCGCGGGATCACCCTCGCCGTCCGGGCCCTGCCGGTCGCGGTGCGTGCCACCAAGGCGGGCGAGGCGGAGGCGGTGCTGCTCGACCTGGCCCGCCGCGCCCCGGTCGCCGACGTCGCCCTAACCGCGCGGTACCTGCGGTTCGTGGCCGACCCGGACGGGGTGCGCCAGGCCCAGCTCGACGCCTACGACGACCAGCAGGTCACCATCACCCCGGTCGGGGTCGGGTACCGGCTCTCCGGGTACCTGACCGCGGAGACCGCCGCGGCGCTGTCCACCGCGCTGGACGCGGTGGTGGACGGCTGGTACCGCACCGGGTCCCTGGCCCCCGAGGACCAGCCCGGCGGGCACCCGGCGCTGGACACCCAGCGGCGCAAGGCCCGCCGCCCGCACCTGCTCGCCCTCGCCCTCGGCCACCTCGCCACCCAGCGCGCTCGACGCCGGCACTGCTCGGCACCCGGCACGGGGTCCGCCCCCACCTCACCCTGACCGCCGACCTCGACCAGCTGCTCACCGGCCTCGGCGGCCGGCTCCTGGTCCCCGGCCACGAGCAGCCGGTGCTGCTGCCCGACGAGTCGCTGCGCCGGATCCTCTGCGACACCGACCTGCACCCGGTGATCACCACCCGACCGAACCCGAGCACCGCCACCGACCGCGGCACGACCGCGGCCGCGCCACCGACGACCGCCGAGACGAGCGTGACCGTCGACGCGAGCGTGATCGCAGGCGCGCACCTGACCGGCGGAGCGAGCGATGGCGCCGGCGCCCCGAGCGAGCGGTGCCGGCGAGGCGAGCGGTGCGGCGTGGCGGGACGTGCTGACCGGCCGGCTCACCGCGCAGGCCCGCTCCGTGCTCTATGTCGGCCGGACCCAGCGCACCGTCCCCCCGCGACTGCGCCGCGCCCTCGAAGTGCGCGACGGGCACTGCGCGTTCCCCGACTGCCGCGTCGACGTCTCCCGCACCCACGCCCACCACACCCTGCCCTGGGAGGACGGCGGCGCGACCGACCTCTCGAACACCGTGCTGCTCTGCGTGCGCCACCACCACGCCGTGCACGAGGGCGGCTGGACGATCGCGCCGACCGACGGCGTCGACCCGCACACCACCGGCTGCTGGACCTTCACCCCACCACGAAGCCGGCCCTGACCAGCAGGGCGCACGGACACCTCGAACCGGACGGATCCCGTCCGGGGGCGGTCGGGTGCGCCCGCGGACGGTCAGAGGTCGGGCGGGACGCCCAAAGACCGGGCGGGACCGTCGATCGTCGCGCGGGATGTGCCACACGTCGCGCGGGAAGCGTCACACGTCGGCGCGGGAACGGTCACACGCCGCGCGGGAGGCGTCACACGTCGCGCGGCGCGGGTCAGACGTCGCGCGGGGCGATCGTGCCCGTGTGCACGTCGTAGATCGCGCCGGCGACCACGAGCGACTTCGGCAGGAGCGGGTACGCCCGGATCCGGCGCACGTCGTAGGCGAGCGCCGCCTCCTGGTCCGGCACGGTGCGGAACTCCACCGAGCTGGTGTCGACGCCGTACGTCGCGAGGATCGAGGCGTGGATCTCCTCCTCGGTGGCGCTGGCCATCTTGCAGTGCGTGTGCGGCATGACGAGCACGCGCGTCACGTCGAGGAGGTACGCCGCGAGGACGAGGGTCCGCAGCACGTCGTCGGTGACCCGCGCCCCGGCGTTGCGCAGGATCTTCACGTCGCCCTGGCCCATCCCGAGCAGGTCCAGCGGCTCGATGCGGCTGTCCATGCACGTGACCAGCGCCAGGCCCTTGGCGGCGCGGCCGCTGAGGCCGGTGCCGGGGAAGTCCGCGGCGTAGGCGCGGTTGCCCTCGAGCACGTCGGCGAACTGGCTCGGTCGGGAACGGCGGGGTCACGCGCGCGACGCTAGCGAACGACCGACCCGGCAGGACACCGGGTCAGGCCCAGGCGGCCAGCGGCTCGGGTTCTCCCGCGACCCACACGTGGCGCGTCGACGGCGGCCTTGCCGCAGGACTCCGGCTTCGGCTCGGGGAGCGTCGTACGGACCACCTCGACTCGCCAGGCCCGGCCGTCGCGGTGGCGGACCTGGACCACGGCGACCCCGTCCTCGCCGCTCCAGCGCAGTCCCACGGGGACGGCGCGCCCGTCCACGACGCGCAGCGCGTCGAGGTCGTCGAGCCCGAGGATCCCCGCCGCGACGCGGACCGCCGTCTCGGCGGCCTGGGCCGGTTGCGGCAGCGCCGTACGACCGCGGTGGTGCGCGAGCGGCCCGATCTCGCCGGCGTCCGCGCCGTCGAGCAGGGCGCGGGCCGAGACGGCGTCGAACCGGCCGAACGCGTGGCCCGAGGGCAGGAGCAGGGCCGTCGGCGCGAACCGGTGCCCCCCGAGGTGGCTCACCTCGAGGACGCGCTCGGAGTACGCCGCGTCGGCGGCGAGCGACTCGGCCACCGGGCGCCCGGCGAGGGCGCAGCAGACGTCGCGCCGCGCGTTCGTGCACACGAGCAGCAGCGGTTCGGAGGTGCGCGAGCCCCAGGGCGGCAGCTCCCCGCGGGCCGCGGCCGCGAGCACGTCGGCGAGGTCGGGACGGAGCAGCTCGGCGTCGTCGAGCACGCCGGCCCGCATCCGGACCCCGCCGGGGGAGACGTGGGCGAACCAGAACCGGCGCCGCTCCGTCGTGGTGTGGTCGTCGGCGTGGTGCCCGACCCGGCGGGCGAGCAGCACCGTGGTGCCGGAGTCCTTGGGGAGACGGCCGAGGACCTCGCGCACCGGTTCCGGCAGGTGGGACGTGGTGAGGGCCCTGAAGCCGTACGGACCAGGCTGCTCCAGCACGAGCCACGCGCGGGCGCGCGGGGCGCTGCCGGCGAGCGGCTCACCGGCAGCGCTCGCGAGGACCGAGCAGCGCGCACCGGCGCCCACGACCGTGGGCGCCTCGGACGCGGTCACTCCGCGGACCCGGTGGAGCCCGCGGCGGGCCGCGGACCACCCGGCACGGGCGGTCCGCCCACCGCCGCGACCGGCTTGGAGGTCGGGAGGCCGGACCCGTCGCGTCGCGGGTCGATCGGTGGCAGGGGCGCGGGAGCGCCCTGCGGCGTGGCCGCGCGCGCGGGTGCCGGGCCGACCCAGGCCAGGAGGAGGGTGTCCTCGCCCTTGAGGAACCGCTGCGCGCGGACCCCCCCGGTGGCCCGGCCCTTGCCCGGGTACTCCGCGAACGGCGTGACCTTCACCGAGGCGCCCGACGTACCCGGCAGGGCGCCGCTCGTCCCCGCGGCGGTGACGACGACGCACTCCCGGTCCGGCTCGACCGCGCCGAAGAAGACCACCCGGTGGCCGTCGGACAGCCGGACGCCCGCCATGCCGCCCGCCGGTCGTCCCTGCGGGCGGACCGACGCCGCGGGGAAGTGCAGCAGCTGCGCGTCGGTCGTGACGAAGACGAGGGTCTCCTCGCCGGAGACGAGCTCGACCGCGCCCACGACGCGATCGCGGCCCTCGAGCCGGATCACCGGCCAGGAGTCGGCCGAGGCCGGGACGTCGGGGGCGACCCGCTTGACCACGCCGTCGGCCGTGCCGAGCGCGAGCCCGGGACCGTCGCCGGTGATCGAGCACAGGCCCACGGGCTGCTCGCCCCGGTCGAGCTCGACGAGCGCGGCGAGCGGGACCCCGCCGGCCAGCGACGGCGCGCCGTGGGTCGGCGGCAGCGTCGGCAGCTCGAGGACCGGCAGGCGTACGACGCGGCCCGCGCTCGTCACGAGGCCGACCTGGCCGCGCGCGGTCCCGCGCACGGCCGACACGACGACGTCGTGCGGGCCGCGCTCGCCGTCGGAGGGGAGGTCGCGACCGTCGCCGGTGCGGGCCAGGAGCCCGGTGCTGGACAGCAGCACGACGCACGGGTCGTCGGCGACCTCGAGCGGGACCGACGCGCGGGCGGGGGCCCCCACCGACTCGAGCAGGACGGTCCGGCGCGGGGTGCCGTGGTCCTTCGCGACGGCGGCGAGCTCGTCGCCCACGAGCCGGCGCAGCCGCTTGTCGTCGTCGAGGATCTCGCTGAGCTCGGCGATCCGCGCACGAAGCTCGTCGCGCTCGGACTCGAGCTCGATCCGGCTGAACCTCGTCAGCCGGCGCAGCGGCATGTCGAGGATGTACGTCGCCTGCACGTCCGACAGGTCGAACACCTGGACCAGCCGCGCCTTCGCGGCCGCCGCGTCGTCGCTCGAGCGGATGAGCGCGATGACCTCGTCGATGTCGACGATCGCGACGAGCAGCCCCTCGACCAGGTGCAGCCGCTCCTCCGCGCGACGCCGGCGGTACGCCGACCGGCGCCGCACGACCTCGAGCCGGTGGTCGACGAAGACCTCGAGCATCTCGCGCAGGCCGAGGGTGCGCGGCTGGCCGTCGACGAGCGCGACGGCGTTGATGGCGAAGGAGTCCTCCATCGGCGTGAGCGCGTACAGCTGCTCGAGCACGGCCTCGGGGTGGAAGCCGTTCTTGACCTCGATGACGAGCCGCTGGCCGGACTCCATGTCGGAGAAGTCGTCGACCGCCGCGATGCCGGCGAGCCGCTTGGCGTCGACCGCCTCCTTGATCTTGGCGATCACCTTCTCCGGCCCCACGTTGTACGGGAGCTCGGTGACGACGATGCCCTTGCGCCGCGGCGTGACGTTCTCGATGTGCGCGGTGGCCCGGATGCGGAACGTGCCGCGACCGGTCTCGTAGGCCTCGCGGATGCCGTCGAGACCGACGATGCGTCCGCCGCCCGGCAGGTCGGGACCGGGGACGAAGCCCATGAGGTCGTCGAGCGTCGCCTTCGGGTGCAGGAGCAGGTGGCGCGCGGCCGCGACGACCTCGACCAGGTTGTGCGGCGCGACGTTGGTGGCCATGCCGACCGCGATCCCGGCCGCGCCGTTGACCAGCAGGTTCGGGTACGCCGCGGGGAGCACGACCGGCTCCTGCTCCCGGCCGTCGTAGTTCGGGGCGAAGTCGACGACGTCCTCGTCGAGCGAGGCGGTCATGAGCAGGGCGCTGGCCGCGAGCCGGCACTCGGTGTAGCGCATCGCGGCCGGGCCGTCGTCCAGCGAGCCGAAGTTGCCGTGGCCGTCGACGAGCGGCAGCCGCAGCGAGAACGGCTGCGCCATGCGGACCAGGGCGTCGTAGATCGCGCCGTCGCCGTGCGGGTGCAGCTTGCCCATGACGTCGCCGACGACGCGCGCGCTCTTCACGTGGCCGCGGTCGGGGCGCAGGCCCATCTCCGCCATCTGGAACAGGATGCGCCGCTGCACGGGCTTGAGCCCGTCGCGGGCGTCGGGCAGGGCCCGGGAGTAGATGACCGAGTAGGCGTACTCGAGGAACGAGCCGCGCATCTCGTCGCCGACGTCGATGTCGACGATCTTCTCGGGGACCGCCGGCGGGGGCGGTGTCGTACGGCGGGCCATGCGGTGTCGCGTGCTCCTGCGTCGGGGCGCCGGCCGTGGCCGGCGCCGGTGTGGGTCAGCGGGCGGTGGGCACCCGCGTGTCGGTGGCCACGGCCGCCAGGATGAGCGTCATGAACCCGGCCACGGCCGCGCCGTAGGCCCCGAACTGGATCTGGGCGAGCGGTACGCCGCCCTCCGGTCCGGAGATCGCGTTGCTGAGGATCCAGATGGCCGGGATGGCCACCGACAGCAGCCCGCCGATGATGACGAGGGTCCGGGAGTTCAGCACGGCACCGAGCACGACGACGACGGCCGCGATGGTCAGGGCCAGCCCGATGGAGGTGGCGAGGACGACGCCGTCGTTCTTGCCCGGGCTCACGAGCGAGCGTACGTGCAGGTGCCAGGCGTTGGTCGACAGCACCCATGGCAGGTACGCGCAGGCCGCGACGGCGAGCCCCAGGAGCATCGAGACGAGCCGGGCGAACGTGGTCATGGCGCCCACTCTGCCATTCGCCGCTCTCGGTGCCGCGCACCGCTCCCGACCCGCGGCCGTGTCGGCCGGGCGGATCCGTGTGGCGGCGGACCCGGCGCCGGCCCGCCGGTCACGGACGGGCGCCGACCCGGCCGACCACCTTCGCCGCGACCCGGTTGCCGTGCTCGAGGGCCACCGCCGGCTCGGCCCCGTCCCGCCAGGCCGGCAGCCAACCGGCGGCGAAGGCGTCGCCCGCGCCCGTGGTGTCCACGACGTCGACGTCCTCGGCGGGCGCGTGCGCGGTGGCGCCCGACGCGTCCTGGACGTAGGACCCGCGCGGACCGAGCTTGACCACGGCGGCGCCGACCGTGCGGCACAGCGTCCGCGCCGCGAGCTCGGCGCCGGCCAGCGACGTCGCGGCGTCGTCGGTGGGTCGGGGCGCGGGGAGCCGGGCGAGGTACGCGGCCTCGGCCTCGTTGGCCAGCAGGACGTCGACGCCGTCGACCCACGACAGGAACCGCTCGGCGCCGGTGTCGGCGAGCGGCCCGACCGACGCGACGTCGACGCTCGTGGTCATGCCGCGCAGCCGGGCCCGGTCCAGCGCCGACAGCCCGGCCATCCGGCTGCCGTCGACGAGCAGGGTGTAGCCGGACAGGTGCAGGTGGGCTCCCGGCGTGAACGCGTCGTCGGGCAGGTCCTGCGGCGTGAGCGCCTCGTTCGCACCGGCGTCCGGGATCATCGTTCGCTCGCCGTCGGGTGTCACGAGCACGATGCAGGTCCCGGACGGCCGTCGCGGGTCGACGGCGAGGCGGCAGTCGACGCCGAGGGACTCGAGCTCGGCGCGGCCCGCGCGGCCGAGCAGGTCGTCGCCGATCCGGGCGACGAGGGTGGTGGGATGGCCGTCGTGCGCGAGCCAGGCCGCGGTGTTGGCCGCGGCGCCGCCCCCGAGGACGTGGACCGAGGCGCTGGTGTCGGTGCCCTCGCGGAGCGGGCCGGGCAGCGACGCGACGACGTCGGCCATCCACTGGCCGACCACGACGTAGCGGACCGGGTCCTCGCTCATGCCACGAGCGCGGCCGCGATAGCGGCCGCGAGCAGCGCGTTGCTCCGCACGAGGGCGACGTTGACCTCGAGACTGCGTCCCCCCGTGGCCGTGTGGAAGAACTCGAGGAGGAACGGGGTGACGTCCTTGCCGCGCACGCCGGCCGCGTCGGCGGCCGCCAGCCCGGCCTCGAGGACGCTGTCGTGCAGCGCGCGGTCCAGCTCGTCCGCCGCGGCGACCGGGTTCACCACGAGGACGCCGCCGTCGCACTCGAGGGCCGAGCGGGCCTGCAGCACGGCCGCGATCTCGCCGGCCGACTCGACCCGCCAGTCCAGGCCGTACCCGGAGTCGGCGAGGTAGAAGCCGGGGAACCGGTCGGTGCGGTAGCCGAGGACCGGGATGTTGAGCGTCTCCAGTCGTTCCAGCGTCGCGCCCACGTCGAGGATGGACTTCACCCCTGCGCAGACCACGGTCACCGGCGTCACCGACAGGGTGGTGAGGTCGGCCGACTCGTCCCAGGTCTCGCGCGCGCCGCGGTGGACGCCGCCCAGACCTCCGGTGGCGAACACGGAGATGCCGGCCAGCGCCGCGAGGTGGGCCGTCGCGGCCACCGTCGTCGCGCCGTGACCGCGCCGCGCGACGAGGGTGCCGAGGTCGCGCACGCTGACCTTCACGACGCCGTCGTCCTCGGCCACCGTCCGCAGCGCGTCGTCGTCGAGCCCGATGCACGGGACGCCGGCGACGACGGCGATGGTGGCGGGGACGGCGCCGCCGGCGCGCACGCTGTCCTCGATCTCGCGGGCCACCCGCAGGTTGTCCGGGCGGGGGAGGCCGTGGCTGATGATGGTCGACTCGAGCGCGACGACCGGGAGACCGTTCTCCAGCGCGTCGACGACCTCGGGCTGGATCCGCAGGTGCATGCCGTCACGCTACCGGCGTGATGCCACCCGGGTGGGTGGCCGTGGCCGCCCGACGCCGCGGCCTCGCCGCGCCGTGCGGCCGTCGCGCGGCCACTACGGTGGCACCGTGACCTCTGGGACGGAGCGGATCGCTCCCGCACCCGCGCACTGGGAGGCCGACGTCCCCGTGCGCGACGGCCGCACCGTGCGGATCCGCCCGATCACGCCCGAGGACGGCGAGCGCCTCGCGGCGTTCCACCGCTCGCTGTCCGACGAGACGGTGTACTTCCGGTTCTTCGCGCCCTACCCGGAGCTCACCGAGCGCGACGTCCGCCGGTTCACCCACGTCGACCACGACAACCGGGTGGCGCTCGTCGCCACCGTCGGCGGGCAGTTCCTCGGGGTCGGGCGCTACGACCGGATCGACGACCGCGACGCGGAGGTCGCCTTCGTGGTCCGCGACGACCACCAGGGCAGGGGACTCGGGTCGGTGCTGCTCGAGCACCTGGCCGCCGCCGCCCGCGAGCGCGGCGTGCGGCGCTTCGTCGCCGAGGTGCTCCCGACCAACCGGCGCATGCTGGCCACGTTCGAGGAGGCGGGCTACCACCCGTCGCACCGCATCGAGGACGGCGTGGTGAGCCTCGCGTTCGACATCGGGCCCTCCGAGTCCTCGGAGTCGGTCCGGGTCGCGCGCGAGCACCGAGCCGAGGCGAGGAGCGTCGCCCGCCTCGTCGCGCCGGACTCCGTGGTGGTCGTCGGGGCGAGCAGGGACCCCGGCTCGCTCGGTCACCGGCTGCTGCACCACCTCGTCTCGGGCGGTTTCACCGGTCGGATCCTCGCGGTGAACCGGGCCGCGGCGGCCGACGGCGTGCGAGTGCTCGGCGTACCGACCTACGCCTCGGTGTCCGACCTGCCCGAGCCGGTGACCCTCGCGGTCGTCGCCGTCCCGGCCGACGAGGTGTCCGCGGTCGTGGACGAGTGCGGCGCCGCCGGGGTCGCCGGGCTGCTCGTCGTGTCCAGCGGGTTCGCCGAGAGCGGCACCGACGGCCTCGCCCTGCAGCGGGCCCTCGTCCGCCGGGCCCGCGGGCTGGGCATGCGCGTGATCGGGCCCAACGCGCTCGGCATCGTCAACACCGACCCGGACGTCCTGCTCAACGCGTCGCTCGCGCCCGCGATGCCGGGCCGCGCGCCCATCGGGTTCTTCTGCCAGAGCGGCTCGCTCGGCAGCACCATCCTGGCGCGCGCCGTGCGACGTGGCCTCGGCGTATCGACGTTCGTGTCGGCGGGGAACCGGGCCGACGTCTCCGGCAACGACCTGCTGCAGTACTGGCAGGACGACGAGCAGACCAGCGTCGTGCTGCTCTACCTCGAGAGCCTCGGCAACCCGCGCAAGTTCACCCGGATCGCCCGGCGGCTCTCCCGTGACAAGCCGGTCGTCGCCATGCGGACCGGCCGGTCCACCCAGGCCTACCCCCTCGGTCACACCATCCGTCGCACCGCGCTGCCGCCCCGTGCCGTCGACTCCATGTTCGAGCAGGCCGGCGTGATCCAGACCGACTCGCTGGGTCAGCTCTACGACGTCGCCGGACTGCTGGCCTTCCAACCGCTGCCGGCGGGCCGGCGGGTGGCCGTCGTGGGCAACTCGGACGCCCTCGCGGTGCTGGCGGCGGACGCCTGCGAGGCAGCGGACCTCGACGTCGTCGGCGACCCCCTCACCCTCCGCCACGACGCGACGCCGGAGGAGCTCTCCCGCGCGCTCGCCGGCGTCCTCGACGACCCGGCCGTCGACTCGGTGGTCGTCACCCACGTGCCGGTGCTCGGGGCGCACGGACGACCGTGGGAACGCGTCGTGGCCGAGACGGTCGTGCGCGGCACGAAGCCGGTCGTGGCGGTGCTGGTCGCCGCCGAGGACGAGAGCGGTCTCCTCGCCCCCTCGGGCCCGGCCCAGGAGATGCCCGAGCACGGGTCCGTCCCGTTCTACGGGACCGTCGAGGAGGCCGTGCTGGCCCTGCAGCGGGTCACCCGGTACGCCGAGTGGCGCTCCCGGCCGCTCGGCGAGGTGCCCGAGCTCGAGGGGATCCACGCGACCGAGGCCCGCGCCGTGGTCGAGGAGCTGCTCGACGCCCGCGCGGCTGCCGGCCGCCGGACCGACCTCGACGACACCGACGTGATCCCGGCCGTCGACGCCGCTGGCGCGGTCGTCGGACCGCCCGTCCCGGTCGACGAGGGGCCCGTCCCGGTCGACGCCGTGGACGGCGAGGGCGACGCCGGCGACGAGGTCATGGTGTTCGCCGAGGCGCTCGAGGACCCGCTGACCCGGCTGCTCGCGGCGTACGGGATCGACGTGTGGCCGGTCGTGTCTGTGTCGAGCGAGGACGAGGCCGTCCAGGCCGCGTCCGAGACCGGCTACCCGGTCGTGCTCAAGACCCTCGACCCCCGCTTCGCGTCCCGGACCGACCTGGGGGCGGTACGGCTCAACGTCGAGAACGACCGCGCGGCGCGGACGGCGTACCTGTCCATGGTGGCCTCGCTCGACCCGGACGCGGTGCGGCACCTGGTGGTTCAGCGGATGGCCGCGCCCGGCGTCGCGTGCGTCGTCGGCTCGGTCGAGGACCCGCTGTTCGGACCGGTCGTCTCCTTCGGGCTCGCCGGCGTGGTGCCGGCCCTGCTGGGCGACCGCGGCTACCGCATCCCGCCGCTCACCGACGTCGAGGCCCGCGACCTGGTCGCCGAGCCCGGCGCCTCGCCGATGCTGGACGGCTACGGCGGGTCGACGCCGGTCGACCGCGTCGCGCTGGAGGACCTACTGCTGCGCGTCGGCGAGCTCGTCTACGACGTGCCCGAGCTCGCCGAGCTGCGGCTCGAACCGGTGGTCGTGGCCGAGTCCGGGCTGGCCGTGCTCGGCGCCCGCGCCGTCCTCCGGCGGGCCGCCGCGCGGGCCGACAGCGGCACCCGACGGCTCGGCGGCTGAGCCGGACGGATCGCGCGAGAACGCGTTTCCGCACTGTCGGACGTTCGTGATGTCATGCCGATCATGAGCGCTGACCAGGTGACCGCCGACCTCTCGATCCGGGCGGTGCTGACGCCGTCGCTCACCCGGATGCTGGCCGGGCTGGGCGCCTCCGCCCTCGGCGGCGGGCTCACGCTGGCGCTGTTCGTGGTCTACCTGCACTCGGTGCGCGAGTTCTCGCTCCAGACGGCTGGGCTCGTCCTCACCTACCAGGCGCTGCTCGGCCTCGTGCTCGCCCCGCTCGTGGGCGTCGTCGTCGACCGCATCGGGCCGCGCCCGGTGCTCCTGGTGGCCTGCCTGGTCGAGGCGGCCGCGACGCTCGCCTTCGGCCTCGTCACCACGGTGCCGCAGGCCGTGGCGGTCGCCACCGTCATGGCCGTGGGCAACGCCGGTACCTGGCCCCCGCAGTCGGCGCTGCTGTCCCGCCTGTCGCGCCCGGAGCACCGTCAGCGCGTCTTCGGGCTGCAGTTCATGCTGCTCAACCTCGGCCTCGGGATCGGCGGGCTCGTCGGCGCGTCGATGCTCGACGTCACCCGTCCGGCCACGTTCACGGCGATGTACGCCGTCAACGGGGCGTCCTACGTCTTCTACTTCGTCGCCGTCCTGACGGTACGCGGCGTCTCGGGACCGGAGGCGCACGCACCGGCCGAGGGCGAGGGACCGGGCGGCTACCGCGAGGTCGTGGCCGACGCCCGGATGCGCCGATACCTGCTGGGCGCCCTGGTGATGCTGACCTGCGGCTACGGCTCGATGGACTCGGGGCTGCCCGCGTTCATGACGACGGTGGCCCACCTGCCGGTGAACGCCATCGGCGTCGTGTTCTTCCTCAACACCCTCATCATCGTGGTGGCGCAGGTGTGGGTGCTCAAGCGCATCGAGGGTCGGTCGCGCACCCGGCTGCTCGCCGCCGCCAGCCTGGTGTGGGGGTCGTTCTGGCTCGTCGTCGCGCTCTCCTCGGGATTCAGCCCCGCGGTGGCCGGCGTCATGATCGCGCTCGGGTTCGGCGTCTTCGCGCTCGGCGAGATGATCTTCTCGCCGGTCGGTCCGTCGCTCATCAACTCCTTCGCCCCGCCGCACCTGCGCGGCCGCTACAACGCCATGGGCGGGCTCACCTGGGGGGTCTCGAACGCGATCGGTCCGGCCGTGGCCGGCGTCGTGATCGGCGGCGGCTGGGGAGTCGAGTGGGCGCTGGGGCTGGCCGTGGGCTGCGTGGTGGCGGCGGCGATCCTCTACTCCCTGCGCACGCTGCTCACCCCCGCGGAGGACGGCCGCAGCGGTCCGGCGGCTGCGCAGCCCGTCCAGGTGGGAGGATGACGCCCATGACGAGCGACGCGACCCTCGCACCCCGCCTGCGGGCCGACATCGAGCGCAGCGGCTACTACCCCGAGCTGGTCAGCGACACGCTCGACACCGCGCTCGCCGACGAGCCGGTCGTGTCCTACGTCGTGCACCACGAGGCGACGTTCGACCACGACGAGCTGCGCCGCCACGTCACCGTCCTGGCGCTCACGCCGACCCGCCTCGTCGTGGGTCACACCGACGAGCACCCGCCGGACGAGACGTCGACGACGTCCTACGCGACGGCGTCGACCGAGGCGGTGCGCCTCGAGCGGATCGACTCCGTCGTCGTCACCAGGGTGGCCGCCGACGCCGCCAAGCACCGCCGCGGGGCGCCGGTCAAGGAGGTCGTGCTCACCATCGGCTGGGGCGCGGTGAGCCGGATCGACCTCGAGCCCGCATCGTGCGGCGACCCCGCCTGCGACGCCGACCACGGCTACACCGGGACGGCGTCCAACGACGACCTCGCCCTGCGGGTGTCCGAGGCCGCCGACGGCGCCGAGATCGTGGCCCAGACGCTCGTGTTCGCCGGGGCCCTGTCCGCGGCGACCGCCACGCGCACCCGCTGAGCCGCGGACGGTCGACCCCGGACCCGGGGTGCCGCTGTCCCGGTCCGGCCGGCCCGGGCGATACTGGGGACCTTCCCCCGGCCGACCGCCGTCCCCGGCGCGCCCTCGAGGAGCATCACGCATGGCCCAGCTCGTGTTCTTCTCCGGGACGATGGACTGCGGCAAGTCCACCCTGGCGCTGCAGACCGACCACAACCACGCCGCCCGCGGGCGCGCCGGCATCGTGTTCACCTCGCTCGACCGGGCCGGCGAGGAGACGCTGAGCAGCCGGCTGGGCCTGCAGGTGCCGGCCGTCGAGGTCGGGCCCGGGATGGACTTCTGGCACCACGTCGTCGACGTGCTCGAGGCCGGTGGCCGCTGCGACTACCTCATCTGCGACGAGGCCCAGTTCTACTCGTCCGAGCAGGTCGACCAGCTCGCCCGCGTGGTCGACGAGCTCGGCGTCGACGTGTTCGCGTTCGGCATCCTCACCGACTTCCGCACCCGGCTGTTCAGCGGCAGCCACCGGCTGGTCGAGCTGGCCGACCGCGTCGAGGTGCTCCAGGTCGCGGCGCTGTGCTGGTGCGGCGCGCGCGCGACGCACAACGCGCGGACCGTCGGCGGAGCGATGGTGACCGAGGGGGAGCAGGTCGTCGTCGGCGACACCGGCTCCGCCGAGGAGGTGTCCTACGAGGTGCTGTGCCGTCGCCACCACCGCCGCGGGATGACCGCGGCCGTCGCCCAGGTCGAGCACATGAGCCGGGAGCCGCTGCCGTTCGGCACGTGACCGTCCGGGCGGACGGTGACCGACGGGAGGTGTACGGCCGCGCCGCGTCGTCTACCGTCGGGGGCATGACACCGGAGGAGATCGCCGACCTCGCGCACCTGCGCCGGGCCCGCGACCTCATGGACCGCGACTTCGCGAAGCCGCTCGACGTGCCCACGATGGCGCGCGCGGCGCTCATGTCGCCGGCGCACTTCTCCCGCCGGTTCCGCGCGGCGTACGGGGAGACGCCGTACTCCTACCTCATGACACGACGCATCGAGCGAGCGCAGTCGCTGCTGCGCGAGGGCTCGATGTCGGTCACCGACGTGTGCATCGCGGTCGGCTGCACGTCGCTCGGGTCGTTCAGCTCGCGGTTCACCGAGATCGTGGGCGAGACGCCGTCCCAGTACCGGGCGCGCGACCACAGCGGTCGCACGGTCGTGCCGTCGTGCGTCGACAAGGTGGCGTCGCGTCCCCGGCGTACGCCGGCCGCGGTCTGACGGCTGCGCTCCGGGCGTCACCGAGCAGGATCGGAGAAGCACCGCGCCGGGCGGTGTACCTACCCTCGGGGCATGGCAGTCACCGTCTCCCACATGTTCATCCCCGTCAACGACCCCGACGAGGCCCTCGGCTTCTACCGGGACGCGCTCGGCCTCGAGGTCCGCAACGACGTCGCCTCCGACGGCTTCCGCTGGGTCACCGTCGGCGCACCCGGCCAGGACGTCGACGTCGTCCTCTTCCAGCCGCACGGAGGCCGGTCCCAGGCCGAGGGCGACGCGCTCCTCACGCTCGTGACCCAGGGCTCGCTGCAGGCCGCGATCTTCCGCAGCGACGACCTCGACACCACGTTCGAGAAGGTCCGTGCGTCCGGTGCGGAGGTGCTCCAGGAACCGGCGTCGCAGCCGTGGGGCGCGCGCGACTGCGCGTTCCGCGACCCGTCCGGCAACCTGGTCCGCATCGCCCAGGGCTGACCCGCCGTCGCGGACCCGAAGGCCGGCGACCGCGCTCGATCCGCGCGGCCCCGGTCAGGTCTCGGGGTTGCGTGAGCCGAAGAGGATCTCGTCCCAGCTCGGCACCTGGGCGCGCGTCTTGCTGCCGCGCTGCACGTCACCGGACTCGGCGGGCGTCTCGCGCGCGGCCTTGCGCCGGCCCCGTCGCGACCCGCGGGTCGGGTCCGGGCGCGCGAGGCCCGGCAGAGTGTCGTAGAGGTCGTCGAGCGGCGAGGAGTCGTCCGGCTCGGCCGGCGGGCGGTCGACCAGCTCGACGACCTGAGCGCCCGAGTCGCGGTCGACGATCGCGGTCAGTGCGGCGTCGGGGTCGGCGAGGTCGTCGTCCCACGCGTCCGACGCGGTCGGGGTCGGCAGGCCGACGAGCTGCGGCCGGCCGTCGGACCCGTCGAGGGCGACCGTCGGCTGCTCGCCGAGCAGCCAGCCGCTCGCCGGGTCGTCCGCCATGACGGTGCGCCCGGCGGGGTCGTAGACCCACAGCGCGGCGGTCGCACCGACCGCGACGCCGTCCACCGGCTCCCAGGAGGCCAGCAGCGACCAGCGGCCGTCCTCGCGGCGCCAGGCGTCCCACTCGAGGAGCTCGACGTCGACGCCACCGCGCGCGAGCGCGGCCACCACGGTGTCGCCGACAGTGCGGGTCGCGCCCGCCTCGCGCAGCTCGACGTCGCGCGCCTGAGCGGCCATGTGCTCGCGCTCGGCGAGGACCGGGCCGGCGAAGCGCAGGACGCGCTCGACCGCGAGGCCCGAGCTCGCGGCGATGTCGTCCGGGCTCTGCCCGTGACGCACCCGCTGCTGGATGTCGCGCGGGGTCGTGCCGTCGAGGGCGATCTCCAGCTGCCCGAGGCGGCTCCGGTCCCGGCGCACGGCGGCCTCGAGCCGCTCGTCGCAGGGCACGGCGTAACGCGTGCCGTCCGTGCTGCTGAGCACCAGCGACACGCCGTCGTCCGACAGCCCTACGAAGGACAGCTCGCGCACGGGTCCTCCTCGGGGGTCCGGTCGCCCCGGGATCGCTCGGGGCTGCCCGGCCAGTCTCACCCGCGGGAGCGCCCGGGTCGAGCACCGCCACGCGGCAACCCCGATCCGCCCACCGGGAAACGTGCTGGCGGATCAGGCCTCGGCGGTGATCGCTCCTGCGTGCGCGGACGCCCAGGCCCGGTCGAGCCCACGGGTCGCGATGAGCACGACGGCGAAGGTGAGCGCGGCGGAGACGACGCAGATCCAGTACGCCGTGGACGCGCCGTACCGGTCGATCACCAGGCCGGACAGCGCGGCCGCCACCGCGATCCCGACGCCGAGCCCGGTGTTGGTCCACACCAGGCCCTCGGTCATGCGCGCGTTCGGCACCAGCCGCTCCACCAGCCCGAAGCCGCTGATGAGCACCGGGGACACGGCCAGTCCGGCGACCAGGCACTGGATGCCGAGCAGCCACGGCGAGTGCAGGAAGGGGAACGGGACCGTGACGACGGCGAGCAGCGCGGAGAAGGCGAGCAGCTGGCGCTGCAGGGCCGCGCGGACGTGGACGGCGCCGAGCACGACGCCGGACGCGCCCGACGCGAGGGCGTAGAGGCCCAGGAACAGCCCGGTCCAGCCGCGGACACCCGCCTCGTCGGCGAAGGCCACGGTGACGACCTCGAACGAGCCGAACAGGCCGCCGAGGAACACGAAGGCGAGGGTGACCGCGACGACCCCGGGGAAGCGCAGCGCCGTCCCCTGGCCCCGGGGAGGTACGCCGCCCGCGGGTGGCTCGCTGTCGCGGGCGGCGACGAACAGCGCCGTCCCGACCACGAGGAGCACGCCGACCGCGGCGAGCGCGGCGTAGTCGACGACGGAGACGGCGAGCAGGGTGGCGAGGACGGGTCCCGCGACGTAGATGGCCTCGTCGAGGACGGACTCCCAGGCGAAGGCGGTCCGCAGCAGCCGCGGCTCACCGGCCAGGAGGAAGGCCCAGCGGGCGCGGACGAGCGCCCCCAGGTTCGGGAACGTCCCGCCCGAGACGGTCACCGCCGCGACGAGCGCCGGCGTCGGCGCGCCGGCCCGCACCAGGACGATGAAGGCGGCGAGCGCGACGACGTGCACGCTCACGAGGGCGGGGAGCACGCGGTGCTGCCCGTAGCGGTCGGTGGCCCGGCCGAGCAGCGGGCCGAAGGCCGCGTTCGCGAGGGCGCCGGTGGCGGACAGCGCGCCGGCGAGGGCGTAGCTGCCGGTCTGGGACGCGACGAGGAGCACCTCGCCGAGCCCGATCATCGACATGGGGAAGCGCGCGAGGAACCCGGTCGAGGACATCCGGAACGCCCCGGGGCGTCCGAGGACGTCGGCGTAGGGCGTGAGCACCCCGTGACGCTACCGACCCGGTGTGCGAACGGCCGAATCGGCGGCGAGGATGTGCCGGTGACGGTGACCGGCCCGCGCGGGTCGTACGACGCACTGCTGCTCGTCTCGTTCGGTGGACCCGAGGGCCCGGACGACGTCCTGCCCTTCCTCGAGAACGCCACCCGCGGCCGCGGGATCCCGCGCGAGCGGCTGCTCGAGGTCGGCGCCCACTACGCCTCGTTCGCGGGCGTCTCGCCGATCAACGAGCAGAACCGTGCCCTGCTGGCCGCGCTGCGCGCCGACCTCGTGGGCGCCGGCCTCGACCTCCCGGTCTACTGGGGCAACCGCAACTGGCACCCCTACCTCGCCGACGCGCTGCGCGCGATGCGCGCCGACGGCGTCACCCGTGCGCTGTGCCTGATGACGAGCGCGTACGCCTCCTACTCCGGCTGCCGGCAGTACCGCGAGAACCTGGCGGACGCCGCGGCCGAGGTCGAGGCCGACGGGCTCGGCCCGGTGCCCGCGCTGGACAAGCTGCGGCACTACTTCGACCACCCGGGGTTCGTCGAGCCGATGGCCGACGCGGCGATCGAGGCGGTCCGGCGCGTCGGGGTCGACCGGCCGCGCCTCGTCTTCACGACCCACTCCGTCCCGCTGGCGAGCGCGGCGTCCAGCGGCCCGGGCGGCGACGCCTACCTCGCCCAGCACCGCGCGGTCGCCGCGCTCGTCGCACGCCGCGGTCGCGGGTCGCGTCGAGGTCGAGCCGGACTGGGACCTCGTCTACCAGTCCCGCTCCGGCGCCCCGCACGTCCCGTGGCTCGAGCCCGACATCGGCGACCACCTCGACACGCTCGCGGCGCGCGGCGTCCCCGGCGTCGTGATCGCGCCGATCGGGTTCGTGAGCGACCACATGGAGGTCGTGTGGGACCTCGACACCGTGGCGCTCGACCACGCCCGCGAGCTCGGCCTCCCCGCGGCGCGGGCGGGCACGGCCGGCACCGACCCGCGGTTCGTGGCGATGGTCCGCGAGCTGGTGCTGGAGCGGGTGGGGCGGGCGTCGGCGCGTGCGTTGTCGGCGCTCGGTCCGTCGTACGACGTCTGCCCGGCCGGCTGCTGCGCCAACCCCCGCGGCCCGCGGCCCGCCCTGTGCGGCTCGGACTGAGGCGGTGCCGCTGCCCGGTCTCGAGGTGAGCGCACCTCGGCGGGCGGTGTGCGGCAGGATCGACCCGTGAGACTCCAGTACGGGCACGAGCTGCTCGACGAGCTGCACGACGTCGCGCTCGGCGCCGCGCGCGAGGCCGCCGAGCTCGCCTACGCCGGCCGGCGTCAGGGCGTCTCGGTCGCGGCGACCAAGTCCAGTGCCTCGGACGTCGTGACCGAGATGGACCGCCGCAGCGAGGCACTGCTCGTCGACCGCATCCTCTCCGCGCGGCCGGACGACGGGCTGCTCGGCGAGGAGGGCGCCGATCACGTGGGGGAGACCGGGATCCGGTGGGTGCTCGACCCCATCGACGGCACGGTGAACTACCTCTACGGCAACCCGTCGTGGGCCGTCTCGGTGGCGGCGGAGATCGACGGCGTCACCGTCGTCGGCGTGGTGGTCGCCCCCGCGCTGCGCGAGACGTACGTCGCCGTGCAGGGCCGCGGCGCCACGCTGCTCGACGAGCACGGCACCCACCGGCTGCGGGTCAACGACCCGGTCGAGCTGCCCGCGGCGCTCGTGGCCACCGGTTTCGGCTACACGGTCGAGCGTCGGCTCGGGCAGGCGCGGGTGGTCGAGCAGGTCGTGCCGCGGGTGCGCGACATCCGTCGCGGCGGGGCGTGCAGCGTCGACCTGTGCTTCCTGGCGGCGGGCCGCCTGGACGGCTACTACGAGCGCGGTCCGCGGCCGTGGGACCTCGCGGCGGGCGGTCTCGTCGCCCGGGAGGCGGGGGCCCGGATCGAGGGGCTGCACGGCGCTCCGGCGGGGGAGGACCTCATCATCGCGGCCGGTCAGCACCTGTTCCGGCCCCTGCACGACCTGCTCGACTCGGCCGACGCCGCCTCCGACCGCCGCTGACGCCACGCCGCCGGTGCTCGGCGGTACGCGTCGGTCAGTCGTCCAGGCGGCGCAGCTCGGCCCGGTACCAGTGCCCGTTGCGGACGTAGATCTCCACCATGTGGTCGAACGCGCCCGGGGCCACGGCGTCCGGACGGATCCGGGCCGGCACGCCGAGCGCCATGGCCCGGGCGGGCACGTCGGTGTCGTTGGGGACCAGCGCGGACGCCCCGACCAGGGCGCCGCTGTGCACGACGACCCGGTGCAGGACGACCGAACCGGACCCGATGAGGCAGTCGTCCTCGATGGTGCAGCCCTCGAGGTGGGCGTTGTGCCCGACCACGCACCGGTCCCCGATGGTCGTGGGGGCGGCCGCCGTGCAGTGCACGACGGTGCCGTCCTGCACCGAGGTCCGGGCGCCCACGGTGATGGTGCCGTGGTCCCCGCGCAGCACGGCGGTGGGCCAGACGGTCGACTCCGGCCCGACCCGGACGTCGCCGATGAGCACGGCGTCGGGGTGGACGAAGGCGCTCGGGTCGATCTGCGGGACGCGGTCACCGAGGGCGTAGACGGGCACCGTTCTCCTCCACGTGGGGCATATGTCCGGGTCCGGTCACCCGTGTGAGCCATCCCACCACCCCGGGGACGCCGCCGTCCGGAGGGTCGTTGCACAGTTGTCACCCGCGTCGGGCACAATCCCCGGACGTCGACCGGAGATGCGGGAAGATCCGGACCCGCTCCGACGTTGACGCGCTGCACGACCCGGACCGGCCCCCGACGACGCGGGCCCCGGCACGAACCGCACGCGAAGTGAAGGACGAGATGGCCACCGACTACGACGCCCCGCGCAAGACCGACGACGAGCTCGCCGAGGACTCCATCGAGGAGCTGAAGGCGCAGCGTGCGAACAAGGCCGCCTCGAGCGTCGACGTGGACGAGGTCGAGCTGGCCGAGAACCTCGAGCTGCCCGGTGCCGACCTGTCGGACGAGTCGCTGACCGTCCGCGTCCTGCCCCGCCAGGCGGACGAGTTCACCTGCTCGAGGTGCTTCCTCGTGCACCACCGCAGCCAGCTGGCCCGCGAGGTCAACGGCGAGCCCATCTGCCGCGACTGCGCCTGACCCCGCGGGCCGTCTGGCCCGCGGGTCGCATCACGGGGGTGAGGGCATGGACGAACCGGTCGAGCCGTCCCCCCTCACGCGCGTGCCAGGTCCGGACCCGGCACCGCCCGGTCCCGTCGACGAGGTCGAGGCGCTCCGGTCCGAACGGGAGGCCCGCGACGTCGCGGACATCGTCGGACGCCTCGGTGCCCCCGACGTGGACCGTGCCGAGCAGGCGCGGCAGCTCGTCGCACTCTCCTCGGTCGTAGCCACCCGGGCCCGGCGAGCGGGCGCGTCCGCGATCGGCAGCGGTCGGATGCTCGGCGACCTCCTGCTCGACGCCGCCCCGCACCTCCCGATCCGCGACCTGCCCACGCTCTCGGCCCACCACCGCGGGCTCACCGGTGAGGCGCTCGCCGAGGCCGTGGTGCGCAACGCGGTGCGTACCACGATGGGGATCGGCGCCGCCGGCGGCGCCGTCGCCGCCGCGGAGTGGGCCGCGCTGCCGCTGCTCGTCACGGTGCCGCTCGAGGTGATCGTCGAGACGGTCGCCGTCGCCGCCGTCGAGGTGAAGCTCGTGGGCGAGCTGCACGCCGTCTACGGCGTCGACGTCCCCGGGACGGGCGCGCAGCGCGCGACCGCCTTCGCCGGCTCCTGGGCCGTGCGCCGCGGGATCGATCCGATGCGGCCGTGGACGATCCCCAACGTCCTGGGCATCGCCGGGCGCCAGCAGCTCGGGAAGCGGATGGTCGGTCGCTTCGCCCGCAACCTGGGCACGCTGGTGCCGTTCCTGCTCGGCGCTGTCATCGGGGCGCGGGTCAACCGCACCGAGACGGTGCGGTTGGGCGCCGCGATGCGCGACGACCTGCGCCGGGTCGCGGCCGAGGAGCGGGCGGCCCCGCCGCAGGCGTGAGTCCACGCGACCGGTGACGACCCGGCGCGGTGGTGCGCCGTCGGCTCAGTCCTGCGGCCGGGGAGCGGTGAGCCGGTCGACGACGACGCTCGCGATAGCTACCGCGGCGGCCGTCGCGGCGGCCCAGAGCAGGACCTGGCGCATCGGCACCGAGCGGTCGTTGGCCCGCGGGGGCGCGGAGCCGGTCACCCGCCGGTAGCCGCCGTCCAGCACCCGGCGTACGGCCGCGGCGGCCGCGAGGGTGGCGAGCGGGGCCACGATCTTGACGAGGGTCGACTGCTCCAGCTCGCCGCCGGCCTCGGGTTCGCCGTCCGCGGTCTCGAGGGTCGTGTCGTCGCTCATGCGAGTGGTCCTCCGGTCCTGGGACGTGGCGTCGCCCAGCCTGCCACGGCGCGGGCGGCGAGGAGCGGTCACCCGGTGGACGCGGCCCGGGCGGCGTCGCGGGCCGCGGCGAGCACCGGCGCGAGCTCGTGCCCGCGTCGGGTCGACACCAGCCAGTACGGGTGCGGGTCGGCGGGGTCCTCGACCTCGACGAGGACCGAGCGCGACGTCCACGACCGCAGGCAGAGGTAGGCCTCGGGGTCGGCGAGCCGGCCCCGCGCGTCGCGGGTCTGCGCGCCGTCGAGGGGGGCGATGCGTCCGACGTACCGCAGGGGCAGCCTGGCCCGGCCCGCCCGGAAGACCCGGTCGTCGACGACCACGAGCGGCGCCGTGGCCACGAGCCACCAGGACACCAGGGCCTGGGACACGCCGAACGCGGCGAGGCCGGCGGGGGTCCCGAGCCGGTAGCCGTAGGCGATCCCGAGCGTCGCGGTGAGCACGCCGGTCACGAGCCAGACGACGAGCGGCGCGTGGACCCGCTCGCGATAGGCCACCGACGTACCGTCGACGCCCTCGGCGACGTCAGGGAGGGTCGGCTGCTCGCTCACGCCCGGCAGCCTGCCACGTCCGAGCCACAGTCCCGGCGGGTAGGGTCGGGAGCCGTGACGAGCACCGCGGAACCGGCGATCCCCTCGCGGGGTGGACTGCTGCCGACCACGCCGCCGGAGGACGCCGTCCTGCCCGCGCGCAGCGCGACGGCACCGGCGCCCGGCGAGCCGATCCCGAGCCACTACACCAAGTGCTACGGCTGCGGCACGGACCACCCCAGCGGGCTGCGGCTGCAGCTGTTCGCCGGCGAGGGCCTCTCGCTCCACGGCACGTTCACCGTCACCGACCAGCACCAGGGCGCCCCCGGCCTCGCGCACGGCGGGCTGCTCACGACCGCGTTCGACGACGCGCTCGGCTCGCTCAACTGGCTGCTGTCCTCGCCCGCCGTCACCGGCCGGCTCGAGACCGACTTCCGCCGGCCCGTGCCGGTGGGGTCGACCCTGCACATCGAGGCCGCCGTCGTCGGGGTCAAGGGCCGCAAGGTGTTCAGCCGCGCGGTCGGCCGGCTGGGCGCGCCGGACGGCCCGATCGCCATGACGGCGGCCGCGCTCTTCGTGCAGGTGCCCGTCGAGCACTTCGTGGCGAACGGCCGGGCGGAGGACGTCGCGCGGGCGCACGAGGACCGCCTCGTCCGGGGCAGCCTGGAGAGCTTCGAGGTCAACCCGTGACCGCACGTCCGCCGCACGCCGTCGACGTCCTCGTCCGCCGCATCGACCCCGACGTCCCGATGCCCGGCTACGCCCACCCCGGCGACGCCGGCGTCGACCTCGTCACGACCGTCGGCGCGGAGGTGCCGCCGGGGGAGCGCGTGCTGCTGCCCACCGGCCTCGCCATCGCGCTCCCCGAGGGGTACGCCGCGTTCGTGCACCCTCGATCGGGCCTCGCCGTGAAGTACGGCGTCTCGCTCGTCAACGCCCCGGGGACGATCGACGCGGGCTATCGCGGTGAGATCGCCGTGTCGCTGGTGAACCTCGACCCGCGCGAGCCCGTGGTCCTCCGGCGCGGCGACCGGATCGCGCAGCTCGTGGTCCAGCGGGTGGAGCACGCCGTGTTCCACGAGGTCGGCTCGCTGCCCGGTTCGGACCGAGGCGAGGGTGGCTTCGGGTCGTCCGGCCGCTAGCGTCAGTCCCGGGGACACCGACGTCCCGACCGTCCACGAAGGAGTCCCGGTGTTCCGACGCCGTCGCCACGACCAGTCCGACATCGAGCAGCCGGAGGCCGCGATCGATGCCGAGGTCGACGGCGTCGACGACGTCTCCGACGACGACGACGTCGAGCCGGCCGGTACCACGGTCGACCGCACGGGCGGCCCCTACGACGTGGACGAGGCGCCGGAGGACGGGCTCACCCGGCTCGACCTCGGCGGCCTGCGGGTGCCCGGGGCCGAGGGCATGGAGCTGCGGCTCGAGCTCGACGAGACCGGCGAGGTCGTGCAGGCGGTGAGCGTCATCCACGGCGACTCCGCCATGCAGCTCATGGCCTTTGCCGCGCCGCGCACCGAGGGGATCTGGGACGACGTCCGCGAGGAGATCCGCAAGAGCCTGGCCTCCCAGGGGCTGGTCGACCAGGTCGACACCGAGCTCGGTCGCGAGCTGCACGCCACGCTGACCGTCGTCGGACCGCAGGGGCAGTCGGCCATGCAGCCGGTGCGCTTCGTGGGCGTCGACGGGCCCCGGTGGTTCGTGCGCGCGCTGTTCAGCGGCCGCGCCGCCCGCGACCGCGAGGCCGCCGCCGGGCTCGAGGCCGTCCTGCGCGCCACGGTCGTCGTACGCGGGACCGACCCGATGGCGCCCGGAGACCCGCTCGCGCTGCACGTGCCGGGCAGCGTGCCCGAGGGCATGAGCCGCACGGCCGACCCGGAGCGCCCCCCGCTGTCCATGCCCGAGCGCGGTCCGGAGATCACCGAGATCCGCTGAGGCCCCGCGTCCGCGCGTCGAGCAGGGCCCGTCCGGCCCGGCCGAGGGCGCCGCGGTCGCGGGCCGGATCGTGCCGGGCCACCGCGACGAGGCCCGCGCCCGGCACCGCCGCGGCCCAGGAGCGGGCCACCGTCTCGGGGTGCATCGGGTCGTCCGTGAGGGCCACGACGACGGTCGGCACCCGGATGCGGGCGAGGTCCTCGAGCGTCGGACCGGCGCTGCGCGCGGCGCCCCGGAGCGCTCGAGCCAGGCCGGCGTCGTCGTCGTACGCCGCCCAGCCGGCCGCCAGCTCGTCGACCACCCAGTCGCCCGGCGCCTGCACCGCGATCCGCGTCAGCACTGCGTGGCGTCCCTCGGCGACGACGTCGTCGGCGGTCGATCCGGTGACGGCCGCGACGTCGCCAGGCCGACCCGTCCAGGCCGGCAGGGCGAGGAGCAGACCCGCCGCGCGACCGCCTCGTGCGGCCCACAGCGCGACCGCGTGGGCGCCGAGGGACAGCCCGGCCGCCAGCGCCACCTCGCACCCGGCCGCCGCGGCGTCGAGCCGGGCCACCACGTCGTCGACGGTTCCGCGCGCGTCGACGGCAACCGGCTCGGCCCCCTCGGGCACGGCCGGTCCGAGCAGGCGCAGCACGGTCTCCGGGCACGAGCCCGCGCCGTGCGCGAGCAGGGCGATGCGCGGCACAGCCGGATCGTGCCAGGCCGAGTACCGCGCCGCGCCCGGGGTGGACGTGCCGGCCGGGCTGCAGCGGCTAGCCTGGACGCATGAGCACGTCGAAGCGGGGTCTGCTCGGCCGGTTCACCCGGACCCAGACCGAGGTCGACGCCGACCGGCTCGAGGACGAGGCCACCGATCTCGGGGCCAGCCACATCCGCGACTGCGTCGGTGGCACCACCACGACCGTGACCGGACGGCTCCGGTCGGTGACGCTGCGCCCCGTCGCGAAGGCGCCGGCCGTCGAGGCCGAGCTCTGGGACGGCACCGGGCGGATGACGCTGCTCTTCCTGGGCCGGCGCCGTATCCCCGGCATCACGCCGGGACGGCACATCGTCGTGCATGGCCGTCCGATCTGCCGGGACGGCGAGACGGCCATGGTCAACCCGCGCTACGAGCTGCTGCCGACGGCCGCGGAGTGAGCGCGTGACCGCGGACGACGAGCGTCCCGAGCCCCACCCGCACGAGCACCACGAGCTCGCCGAGGTGATGCTCGGCGGGGCCGAGCCGGGTACCGGGGCGCCCGGCGACGCCACGGCCGAGCAGCTGATGGCCCAGGCCATCGGCGGCTGGCGCGGAGTCATCGACAGCAGCGTCCCCGGCGCGGTCTTCCTCGTCGTCTACCTGGTGAACGGCAACCAGCTCACCCAGGCGGTCTGGGCGGCGGTCATCGCCGGAGCCGTGATCGCCGGACTGCGCCTGGTACGCCGCGAGTCGCTGCAGCAGGTGGCGTCGGGGTTCATCGGCATCGCGTTCGCCGCGTGGCTCGCGTCGCGGACCGGCCGCGCGGAGGACTTCTACCTGCCCGGCATCCTCACCAACATCGCCTACGGCGTGGGCCTCGCGGTCTCCTGCCTCGTCGGTCACCCGCTGCTCGGCTACGCCGTGGGCGCGGCGACCGGCGACGTCTCCGGCTGGCGGCGGGTCCCCGAGCAACGCCGGGCCTACGCCCTCGCCACCTGGATGTTCGCCGGCGTCTTCGCCGTCCGGGTCGCGGTGCAGGTCCCGCTCTACCTCGCCGGATGGGTCGGGCCGCTCGGCGTGATGAAGCTGGTCCTGGGCTGGCCCCTGTTCGCCCTCGCGGCGTACCTGTCCTACCGCGTCATCACCCAGGCCCGGAGGGACGCGCAGGTCATCTAGCGTCGCGTCGCGCTCCAGGCCGACCACGCGGACGATCAGTGGCGGAGGTCCTCCGCCACGAGTCGGCGCGGAAACCGCGAGGCGAGCGGAGCCGGCGCGTCGAGCGTGGTCGGCGCCGGCTCGTCGATGCGACGCTGGGTCATCATGTCGGCGAACGCCGGGACGGCTGTCGCATCGAAATGCGTCCCCGCCTCCTCGCGGATGAGTGCCATCGCCTGCTCGTGGCTGAGCGGTGACCGGTACGGACGTTCGTTCGTGAGCGCGTCATAGGCGTCGACGATCGCGAACAGCCGTGCCGAGAGCGGTATGTCGGTGCCGGCGAGGTGCCGAGGGTAGCCCTTGCCGTCCCAGCGCTCGTGGTGGCAGTACGGGATCTCGAGCGCGGCGCCGAGGTAGTCACTGCCGGAGAGCAGGTCCATCGCCAGCTGGGGGTGCCGGCGCATGATCTCCCACTCGTCCTCGGTCAGCGGGCCCTCCTTGGCCAGGATGGCGTCGGGGATGCCCATCTTGCCGATGTCGTGCAGCAACGCGCCGCGCCGGATCGGCACGAGGTCGGTGATGCCGACCCATGCGGCCAGCGCCGTCGTGAGGACGACGACACGGTAGGTGTGCTCGGCCGTGGAGCGGTCGCGCATGTCGAGCGCCGCGGCCCACCCGGCCAGCGCATCGTCGTACGCCGACTCGCGGTGCGCCTGCTCGCGCCGGACCCGCTGCTCGTTGCGCCAGACGAACACGTAGATCGCGAGGCTGACGACGGCGACGGCCACGAGCCCGGCGGCCAACGAGACCATGAGGGGCTCGTCGGCGAGCGCGAACAGCTTGTGGACTCCGGCCAGGATCATGAGCAGCCACGAGGCGCCCAGGCAGGCCACCAGGAGGCCGGCCTTGGCCGCCACGCGGCTGTGCTGGCTCCAGCTCATGCATCCCCCATGGGGCACAGATGCGGTTCTCCCACCATCGTTGTCGACACGTGTGCCCTCGACCCTGAGTCCGCGTACCGGACGTCCCTCGACACCCCCTCCGGGGGTGGTCTCGGGGCGTCGCCCCCTCCGCTTCGCCGTACTGCCTGCGCCGCCAGGGTCCGGCCCTCCGGACCCTGGCGCCCGGCTCCGCTGCGGGGCTGGTCCTCGGCCTCGGGCCGCTCCGCCTCGCCGTGCCGCCCGGGGGCTTCCTCAATCTCCTAGGAGGTCCTCGAGGGCCTGCTCCTGGTCGGGGGAGGCGACGAAGAGCAGCTCGTCGCCGGACTCGAGGGAGTCGTCGGGGCTCGGGGAGATCACCCGGGTGTCACGGATGATCGCGACCAGCGCGGTGTCGACCGGGAACCGGACGTCGGCGACCCGGGACCCCACGACCGCCGCCGACGGCGGGCAGGGTGAGCTCGACGAGGTTGGCGTCACCCTGACGGAAGGTGAACAGCCGCACGAGGTCTCCGACCGTCACGGCCTCCTCGACGAGGGCCGAGAGCATCCGCGGGGTCGACACGGCGACGTCGACGCCCCACGACTCGTCGAACATCCACTCGTTCTTGGGGTGGTTGACGCGCGCGACGACGCGCGGGCACGCCGTACTCGGTCTTGGCCAGCAGGGAGACCACGAGGTTGACCTTGTCGTCGCCCGTCGCGGCGATGAGCACCTGGCACGACGGCAGATCGGCCTGGTCGAGCACGGCGATCTCGCAGGTGTCGCCGATGAGCACGGTGGCGCCGGCGATGAGGTCGGGGCCGGACTCGAGCGGCTCCTTGTCGATGAGCAGCACCTCGTGCCCGTTGCGACACCAGCTCCCGGGCGATGGCCCGACCGACCTTGCCCGCACCGGCGATGGCGACGCGCATCAGCGGACCTCCGGACCCTGGGCGAAGATCGCGGCGAGCTCGTCGCGGCGCGTCGGGTCGATGAGCACGTGCACGACGTCGTCGGCCTGCACGACCGTGTCGGCGTCCGGGATGACGCCCTCGCCGTAGCGGGTGAGGAAGGCGACGCGGGCGCCGGACTCCTTCTCCAGCCGGGTGATGCGCTGGCCCACCCAGGACTCGGCGTACCGCAGCTGGGTCAGCGCCACCTTGCCCGAGCCGTCGCGCCACTCGTCGCCGACGGACTCCGGCAGGATCCGGCGCAGGATCTGGTCGGTCTGCCACGCCACGCTCGCGACCGTGGGGATGCCCAGGCGCTGGTAGACCTCGGCGCGGCGGGGGTCGTAGATGCGGGCCACGACGTTCTCGACGCCGAACGTCTCGCGGGCCACCCGCGCGGCGAGGATGTTGGAGTTGTCGCCGCTGCTCACCGCGGCGAAGGCGTGCGCCTGCTCGATCCCCGCGCGGAGCAGGGTGTCGCGGTCGAAGCCGATTCCGGTGACCTGCTCGCCGCCGTACCCCGGGGCCAGCTTCGCGAAGCTTGCGGGCGTCTGGTCGATGACCGCGACGCGGTGGCCGGCCTGGTCCAGGGTGTGCGCCAGCGCGGACCCCACTCGGCCGCAACCCATGATGACGACGTGCACGCTGGCGAACGCTACACGTCGCGGCACCGCGTCCGTGCGGACCCCCGGGGGCCTAGAGTCTCGTGACGTGTCCAACGTGTCGGGCTTCGGCAAGCGCATCCTCGTCGGTCGAGCCCTCTCGAGCTCGCAGCTGTCGGAGACGCTGCTGCCCAAGCGCATCGCCCTGCCGGTGTTCGCCTCCGACGCCCTGTCGTCGAACGCCTACGCCACGCAGGAGATCCTGCTGGTGCTCGCCCTCGGCGGCTACACGCTCTACGAGTACGCCCCCTGGGTCGCCGCGCTCGTCGTGGTGATCTACGCCGTCGTCGTCGCGTCCTACCGGCAGAACGTGCACGCCTACCCGAGCGGCGGCGGCGACTACGAGGTGGTCACGACGAACCTCGGGCCGCGGGCCGGCGTGTTCGTCGCCAGCGCCCTGCTCGTCGACTACGTCCTCACCGTGGCCGTGTCGATCGCCTCGGCGGTGGCCAACCTGGCGTCGGCGTACCCGATCATCGACCAGCACAAGGTGCAGTGGGCCGTCGGCACGATCATCGTGATCACCCTCCTGAACCTGCGCGGCGTCCGCGAGTCGGGCGCGCTGTTCGCGATCCCGACCTACGGCTTCATGGTCGGGATCTTCGGGATGCTGTTCTTCGCGCTCTGGCGGATCGCGCACGGCGACGCGCTGGTAGCGGAGAGCGCCAACTGGACGATCGTGCCGGAGAGCACGTTCACCGGTCTCGCCCTGGGCTTCCTCGTGGCCCGCGCGTTCTCCTCCGGCACGACGGCCCTCACCGGCATCGAGGCGATCGCCAACGGGGTGCCGGCGTTCCGCAAGCCGAAGAGCAGGAACGCCGCGACCACCCTGTTCATGCTCGGTGCCATCGCCATGACGATGTTCGCGGCGATCACCTGGCTCGCGCTCTACACGAACGTCAAGGTCACCGAGTTCGACAAGGACCTCATCGGGCTCCCGCGCGGGTCAGCCGCAGAAGACCGTCATCGCCCAGATCGCGCAGGCCGTGTTCGGCAGCTTCAACCTCGGCTTCCTCTACGTCTCGTTCGCGACCGCCCTCATCCTGGCGCTCGCGGCCAACACCGCGTTCAACGGCTTCCCCGTCCTCGGGTCGATCCTCGCCCGCGACGGCTACCTGCCGCGCCAGCTGCACACCCGTGGTGACCGGCTCGCGTTCTCCAACGGCATCGTCGTCCTGGCGAGCCTCGCCGCGCTGCTCGTGATCGTCTACAAGGCCGAGGTCACGAACCTGATCCAGCTCTACATCGTGGGCGTGTTCGTGTCGTTCACCTTCAGCCAGCTCGGGATGATCCGGCACTGGAACGCGCTGCTGCGCGAGGACCCGCCCGCCGCCGCGCGACGTCAGATGATGCGCAGCCGTGCGGTGAACGCGATCGGGTTCGTCATGACCGGCAGCGTCCTGATGATCGTGCTCGCCACGAAGTTCACCAAGGGCGCCTGGATCGTCTGCATCGCGATGCCGTTGCTCTACCTGCTCATGCAGTCGATCCGCAAGCACTACGACCACGTGCGGGTCGAGCTCGCCGCCGACGAGGACGAGTCGGTCATGCTGCCCTCGCGGGTGCACGCGGTCGTCCTCGTCGCCAAGCTGCACAAGCCCACCCTCCGGGCGCTCGCGTTCGCCCGGGCCACGCGACCCTCGACGCTCGAGGCCGTCACCGTCGACGTCGACCCGACCGAGACGGCGGCGTTCACGGCCGAGTGGGACCGCCGCTCGATCCCCGTACCGCTCCGCGTGCTGGACTCGCCGTACCGCGAGGTCACCCGGCCGATCCTGGACTACGTGCGCAGCCTGCACCGGGCCAGCCCGCGCGACCTCGTCGTCGTCTACGTCCCGGAGTACGTCGTCGGGCGCTGGTGGGAGCAGCTGCTGCACAACCAGAGCGCGCTGCGGCTCAAGTCCAGGCTGCTCTTCGTGCCCGGCGTCATGGTGACCGCGGTGCCCTGGCAGCTCGCCTCGAGCGAGCTCGTCGCCGACCGCCCCGACCCGGTGGCCGTCGGCGCGGTGCGCCGCGGCGAGCCGGGGGCCGAGGTCCAGGAGGCCATCGTCGCGGCGGAGTACCGGCCCGACGACCGCTCCGCCCCGCGCCCGTGACGGACGCCCCGGGTCCGGTCGGGCGCGCGCCGGCGGTCGGCGAGCGGGTGCGGCTGCGGATCGAGCGGGCCGCCCACGGCGGGCACTGCGTCGGCCGGCACGACGGACGGGTCGTGTTCGTGCGGCACACGCTGCCGGGGGAGACCGTCGACGTCGTCATCACGGGTCAGGGCCCGAAGGGTCGCTACCTGCGGGCCGACGCCGTGTCCGTCGTCGAGGCGTCGCCCGACCGCGTGCCGCCGCGGTGCGAGCACGCGCGTCCCGGCGGCTGCGGCGGCTGCGACTGGCAGCACGCCACTCTGCCGGCGCAGCGGACGATCAAGGCCGGCATCCTGCGCGAGCAGCTGCACCGGCTCGGCGGGGTCGACGGGATCGACGGCATCGCGCTCGAGGAGGCCGTCGCCGTCGAGCCGGTGCCGGGGGACCACGAGGGTCTGGGCTGGCGGACCCGCGTCCGCTACGCCGTGACGCCGGACGGGCGGCCCGGCTTCCGGCGTAACCGCTCGCACGCCGTCGAGGCGGTCGAGCGCTGCCCGCTGGTCACGGACGCCGTCGACGGCACCGGCGTCACCCGCGCGACCTGGCCGGGGGCCGAGGAGATCGAGGTCGTCGCGAGCTCCGGTGGCGACCGGGCGGTGCTCGTGGAGCCGGCGACGGCGGCGCGGACGTCGGGCCTGGGCGCCGACGTCGCGGTCCGCGGGCTGCGCGGCCGCGCCTGGGTGCACGAGGTCGCCGGTGGTCGCGAGTGGCGGGTGCAGAGCGCGGGCTTCTGGCAGGTCCACCCCGGTGCCGCCGACACCCTCGTCACCGCCGTCCGCGACGCGCTGCGCCCCCGCCCGGGGGAGCACCTGCTCGACCTCTACGCGGGGGTCGGCCTGTTCGCCGGCTGCCTCGCGGCCGACCTCGGGCCCGAGGGCCGGATCGACGCCGTCGAGGCCTCGGTCGACGCCTGCCGCGACGCGCGGCGCAACCTGCACGACCTGCCGCAGGTACGCATCCACCAGGGCGACGTCGCCGCCTGGCTGTCCTCCGGCGGGATCGACACGGTCGACCTCGTCGTCCTCGACCCGCCGCGAAGCGGTGCGGGTGCTGCGGTCCTCGACCGGGTGCTCGACCTCGCGCCCCGGGCCATCGCGTACGTCGCGTGCGACCCGGCCGCGCTCGGCCGCGACGTGGGCTTCCTCCGGGCCGCGGGCTGGACCGTCGCCTCGGTGCGCGGGTACGACCTGTTCCCGATGACCCAGCACGTGGAGGCCGTGGCGCTGCTCGTCCCGCCCGCCTGACCCGCACGCGGGGGAGGCTGGCGCGGGCCGCTACGATGAAGTATCTTGACGTCAAGATAAATCAGCCTGAGGACGACGGCAGCAGCAGCGCGAAGGGATCGGTCACATGGCGAGCAAGGACAGCTTCGGTGCCCGCTCCGACCTCGAGGTCGGCGGCACCACGTACGAGATCTTCCGGGTCGACGCGGTTCCGGGCTCGGCCCGGCTGCCGTTCACCCACAAGGTGCTGCTGGAGAACCTGCTGCGCACCGAGGACGGCGCCAACGTCACCGCGGAGCAGATCCGCACCCTCGGCTCCTGGGACCCGTCGGCCGAGCCGACCGACGAGATCCAGTTCACCCCCGCCCGCGTCATCATGCAGGACTTCACCGGCGTGCCCTGCGTGGTCGACCTCGCCACCATGCGCGAGGCGATGAAGGACCTCGGCGGCGACCCGGACAAGATCAACCCGCTGGCGCCGGCCGAGCTGGTCATCGACCACTCGGTCATCGCGGACCACTTCGCCAGCCGTCAGGCCGTGGGCCTCAACGTGGAGCTCGAGTACGAGCGCAACCGCGAGCGCTACCAGTTCCTGCGCTGGGGCCAGTCCGCGTTCGACGAGTTCCGCGTGGTGCCGCCGAGCACCGGGATCGTGCACCAGGTCAACGTCGAGGCGCTGGCCCGGGTCGTCATGGTGCGCAAGGGCCAGGCCTACCCGGACACCTGCGTCGGCACCGACTCGCACACGACGATGGTCAACGGGCTCGGCGTCCTCGGCTGGGGCGTGGGCGGCATCGAGGCGGAGGCGGCCATGCTCGGCCAGCCGGTGTCGATGCTCATCCCTCGCGTGGTGGGCTTCAAGCTGACCGGTGAGCTGCCCGAGGGCGCGACCGCGACCGACCTCGTCCTCACGATCACCGAGATGCTGCGCAAGCACGGCGTCGTCGGGAAGTTCGTCGAGTTCTACGGCGCCGGCGTGGCGGCCGTCCCGCTCGCGAACCGCGCCACCATCGGCAACATGAGCCCGGAGTACGGCTCCACCGCGGCGATCTTCCCGATCGACGACGAGACGCTGCGCTACCTGCGGCTCACCGGGCGGACCGACGAGCAGATCGCCCTCGTCGAGGCCTACGCGCGGGTCCAGGGTCTCTGGCACGACGCGGCCCACGAGCCGCACTACTCCGAGTACCTCGAGCTCGACCTCGGGACCGTCGTCCCGTCGCTCGCGGGGCCGAAGCGCCCGCAGGACCGCGTGGTGCTGGCGGAGGCGCGGCAGCGGTTCGCCGAGGCGCTGCCGGCGTACACCTCGGACCCGGCGCGGACGGCCACCTTCACCATCGACGGCCAGGAGGTCACGATCGGCCATGGGGCCGTGACGATCGCGGCGATCACGTCGTGCACGAACACCTCGAACCCGTCGGTCATGGTCGGCGCCGCGCTGCTCGCGAAGAAGGCTGTCGAGCGGGGCCTCACCCGCAAGCCGTGGGTCAAGACCACGCTCGCGCCCGGGTCGAAGGTCGTCACCGACTACTACGACAAGGCCGGTCTCACGCCCTACCTCGAGAAGATGGGCTTCGACCTCGTCGGCTACGGCTGCACCACCTGCATCGGCAACTCCGGCCCGCTGCCCGAGGAGGTCAGCGCCGCCGTCAACGCCGAGGACCTCGCCGTCGTCTCGGTGCTGTCCGGCAACCGCAACTTCGAGGGCCGGATCAACCCCGACGTCAAGATGAACTACCTCGCGTCGCCGCCGCTCGTCGTCGCGTACTCGATCGCGGGGACGATGGACCTCGACATCACGACCGAGCCGCTGGGCACCGACCCCGAGGGAAACCCGGTGTACCTGCGCGACATCTGGCCGTCGCCGGCCGAGGTGCAGGAGACCATCGACTCCTGCATCGACCCGGACATGTTCACCACGCGCTACGCCGACGTCTTCGCCGGCGACGAGCGCTGGCAGTCGCTGCCGACGCCGACCGGCAGCACCTTCGCCTGGGACGACGAGTCGACGTACGTCCGCAAGCCGCCGTACTTCGACGGCATGGGCGCCCAGCCCGATCCGGTGGCCGACATCCACGGCGCCCGCGTGCTCGCCAAGCTCGGCGACTCGGTGACGACGGACCACATCAGCCCGGCCGGCTCGATCAAGGCCGACACCCCGGCGGGCCGCTACCTCGCCGAGCACGGCGTCGAGCGCAGGGACTTCAACTCCTACGGCTCACGTCGCGGCAACCACGAGGTCATGATCCGCGGCACGTTCGCGAACATCCGGCTGCGCAACCAGCTCCTCGACGGCGTCGAGGGCGGCTACACCCGCGACTTCACGCAGGAGGGCGCCCCGCAGGCGTTCATCTACGACGCGGCGCAGGCGTACGCCGCCGCGGGAGTCCCGCTGGTCATCCTCGCGGGCAAGGAGTACGGCTCGGGCTCGTCGCGGGACTGGGCGGCCAAGGGCACCGCGCTGCTGGGCGTCTCCGCCGTGATCGCGGAGTCCTACGAGCGCATCCACCGGTCCAACCTCATCGGGATGGGCGTGCTGCCGCTGCAGTTCCCGGCGGGCGAGACGGCCGACTCGCTGGGCCTGGACGGCACCGAGACGTTCGCGGTCACGGGCGTCACCGCGCTCAACGAGGGGCGTACGCCGCGCACCGTGCTCGTCTCCGCCGCGCGGGCCGACGGCTCGACCGTGGACTTCCACGCGGTGCTGCGCATCGACACCCCCGGCGAGGCCGACTACTACCGCAACGGTGGGATCCTGCAGTACGTGCTCCGCTCGCTCGTCGCGAGCTGACCCGCCCGTCGCGCACCGCGCGACGCCCGGACGACGGCGGCCCCCACCTCTCGCCAGGTGCGGGGCCGTCGTCACGTCCGCTCCGGCTGGTTCTCACTGAGGGTGGCCCTGGTTGCCTAGCGCAACCAGGGCCACCCTCAGTGACATCAAGGGTCGGAACGCGTGCGTAGGTTGGCTTCGTGCCGTCCCCCGTCCCTCCGCCCGGCTGGCCGCGCGCCGTGCGCCCGCCGGGCGCTCCGGGCTGGGAGGAGACGGCCGTGCCCTGGCTGCTCGACCAGTGCCCGGCCGACTACCGCGCGCACGAGGTGCTCCGTCGCCATCCCGAGGTGCTCGCGCGGTTCGCGGCGCACCACGTCCAGGCGGCGCTCGAAGGTGCCCGGGCCGCCTACGCCGGGGCGCGTCGGGAGCTGCGCGACCGGGTCGACCCCGAGGTCCTCGACGCCGCGCTGCGCGCGCTGGAGGCCGAGGGGGCCCGGCTGGCCCGAGCCGCGCGCGAGGTCGCGCTCGTGGAGGAGGCGCTGCGCGGCACACGGTGGCGGCCCCGACTCTGACCCGTCGCGACGACGAGCCCGGGTCACGGCCAGGTCACGGCGCGGTCGCGTCCGGGTGACGAACCCGAGGGAAATCCGGACATAGCGGCCGTAGGTTGCCGGGGCGTGACGGAATTGTTACCGGACACAACGAATTCGTGACCGAAGCGTGTGGCCTCCGCCACATCGAGGGAATATGTTCGGGCTGGCAACATTCCTCCGACGCGTCTCCGACGTGATCGGTGCTCCCTCCCGGGTGCTCACCCGGGGCCTTCAGGCACGGGGGACCCGTGCGAGAAAGGACGAGAATGAGCAAGCGTCATCTGGCAGTAGCCGGAGCTGCAGCTCTCACCATGCTCCTGGCCGCCTGCGGCAGCAGCACCGACAACACGACGTCGAGCTCGGCCGGTGCATCCGGCGGCTCGAGCGCGGCCTCGGCCGGCCTGGTCGGCGTCATCCTCCCGGACGCGACCACGTCGCCCCGCTGGGAGAGCAACGACCGTCCGAGCCTGCAGAAGGCATTCGACGCCGCCGGCGTCAAGTACGACATCCAGAACGCCACCAAGGACGCGACGAAGTTCGGTGCGATCTGTGACGCGATGATCGCCGAGAAGGTCAACGTGCTCATGATCGTGAACATCGACTCGGCGAGCGGTGCGGCCTGCGAGAAGAAGGCCACCGACGCGGGCATCAAGAGCATCGACTACGACCGGCTCACCCTGAACGGCACCGCGACCTACTACGTGTCGTTCGACAACGTCCAGGTCGGCAAGCTCATGGGCGACGGCCTGGCCGCCTGCCTCGACACCGCGAACAAGCCGAAGGCGAACATCGTCTTCATCAACGGCGACCCGACCGACAACAACGCCAAGCTGTTCAAGCAGGGCTACCAGGGCGCGCTGCAGTCGCGGATCGACTCGGGCGCCTACAAGCTGGTCGGCGACCAGACGGGTAAGTGGGACAAGACCACCGCCCAGAACGTCTTCGAGCAGATGTACACCCAGAACGGCGGCAAGATCGACGGCGCCGTCGTCGCCAACGACACCATGGCCGGCGGCGTGGCCGTCGTCCTGGCCAAGAACGGTCTGTCCACCAAGGTCCCGATCACCGGCCAGGACGCCTCCGACGAGGGTCTGCAGCGGGTCATGGCCGGCACCCAGTGCGGGACCGTGTTCAAGGACGTCAACCTTGAGGCCACCCTGGCGGCGAAGCTCGCCATCGGCATGATCAAGAACGACGGCTCGGACGCCGCCCTCGCGACGGCGAAGATCAACAACCAGGTCTCGGACATCGGGGCTGCCTACGCGACGCCGGTCTGGGTCACCCAGGCCAACATCAAGGCGCCGTTCGACGCCGGCTACGCCACGGCGGCGAAGGTCTGCGTCGGCGCGACCGCCGCACTCTGCACGAAGTTCGGCATCTCCTAGGAATGACGACGGTCCGGTCCCCCTCTCGTGGGGGACCGGACCCCGTCCCGGCGCTCGGCCCGCCGACGCCGAAGGACCGGGGTCGTGCGGCGCGCCCGACATCGTCCGGTCTGCGCACCTGAGACCTCCGTCCGTGTCACTCTGACGACACAGTCACCCCCGTGGCCTCTGTGACCCCTGCGACCCCTGCGAGGACCGATGACCATGACGATGCCGGCCCCCGGCCCCGGTGCCCCGAGCACGGCGGCACCACTGCTGACGCTGCGTGGCGTCACGAAGAGCTTCGGCGCCGTGGAGGTGCTCCGCGACGTCGACCTGGACGTCCGCCTGGGCCGCGTCACCGCACTCGTCGGTGACAACGGCGCCGGGAAGAGCACCCTGATCAAGGGCATCGCCGGGATCCACACCTTCGACGGCGGCGAGTACCGGTTCGAGGGGGAGCCGGTCCACGTCACGAACCCCAAGCAGGCGAACGCCCTGGGGATCGAGGTCGTCTACCAGGACCTCGCGCTGTGCGACAACCTCGACATCGTCGACAACCTCTTCCTCGGCCGCGAGATGAAGGCCGCGGGCCTCCTCGACGACGCGGCGATGGAGATGCGCGCCAAGGAGACCCTCGCGGGGCTCTCGGTGCGGACGGTGAAGTCGGTGCGACAGAAGGTGGCGAGCCTGTCCGGCGGTCAGCGCCAGACCGTCGCCATCGCCCGGTCGGTGCTGTGGAACTCCAAGCTCGTGATCCTCGACGAGCCCACCGCGGCGCTCGGTGTCGCGCAGACCGAGCAGGTCCTCAAGCTCGTCCGCCGGCTCGCGGACAACGGCCTCGCCGTGATCCTCATCAGTCACAACATGAACGACGTGCTCGCCGTCGCGGACGACATCGCCGTCCTGTACCTGGGCCGCATGGCGACCCAGATCGACGCCAAGCAGGTGTCGCACACCGAGATCGTCCAGCTGATCACGTCCGGCTCGTTGACGAGCGCCGCCCTGCCCGCCGTGCAGGCCCTCGAGGAGGAGTCGGGCGCCGACTCCACCACCACGGACGGAGGGCAGCACTGATGTCGACGATGATGCAGAAGGAGCTCGACAACGCCGCCGACGTCCCCGACAACCGGGTGACCACGGCGCTCAGCGAGTACGTCGCGAAGGTGCGCGGCGGCGACGTGGGCGCCCTCCCCGCTGTCCTCGGGCTGCTGGCACTGGCGGTCGTGTTCACCGCACTGCGCTCCGAGACCTTCCCCACCGCGTTCAACTTCGCGAACCTGATCAACCAGGGCGCGGGCGTCATCGTCATCGCGATGGGGCTCGTGTTCGTGCTGCTGCTCGGCGAGATCGACCTCTCCGCCGGGTTCACCGCCGGCACCGCGGGAGCGGTCCTGGGCGTCGCGGTCACCAACGACGGCTACCCGTGGTGGATCGGCGTCATCGCCTGCCTGCTCACCGGCGCCTTCATCGGTCTCATCATCGGGCTGCTCGTCGCGCGGCTCGGGATCCCCTCGTTCGTCGTCACGCTCGCGCTGTTCCTCGCGCTGCAGGGCGTCCTGCTCCAGATCATCGGCGAGGGCGGCCAGATCGCGATCAACGACCCCACGCTGCTGGCGATCATGAACAACAACCTGCCGCTGTGGGCCGGCTGGGCGCTCTACCTCGTGGTGGTCCTGTCCTACGGTGCGCTCAGCTTCCGCCGGATGACGACGCGACGCGCCAGCGGACTGCACGCGGAGCGGCCGTCGGTGTGGCTGTTCAAGTTCGGCTCCATGGTCGTGCTGCTCGGGATCGTCACGTTCCTCCTCAGCGGCGAGCGCAGCGTCAACGTCGCCGCGACGTCCATCAAGGGCGTCCCCGTCGTCGTGCCCGTGCTGATCGTCCTGCTCGTGGGACTCACGATCCTGTTGAACCGCACGTCCTTCGGCCGGCACGTCTACGCCGTCGGCGGCAACGCGGAGGCGGCCCGGCGGGCCGGCATCAACGTCGCCAACATCAGGCTCGCCGGCTTCATCATCTGCTCCACCCTGGCGGCCGTCGCCGGCATCCTCATCGGGAGCCGGGACAACGGCATCACGCCGAACACCGGTGGCAACCAGACCCTGCTCTACGCCGTCGGTGCCGCCGTCATCGGTGGCACGAGCCTCTTCGGCGGCAAGGGGCGTCCGGTCGACGCCATCATCGGCGGCCTGGTCGTGGCGATCATCGCCAACGGCATGGCGCTGCTCAACCAGCCGGCCGGAGTCGTGTACGTCGTCACCGGACTCGTCCTGCTCGTCGCGGCGAGCGTCGACGCGCTCTCGCGCCGGCGTGCGGCGGCAACCGGCCGCTAGCGCGGCCGTCGGAACCACGAGGAGAGGTCGGCCCGTGTCGCTCGCCGGAGCCACGCAGGACGAGGTGCGTCGCCACAACCTGGCGGCTCTGGTCCGCTTCCTCCACGACCACGGGTCGACCTCCCGCTCCGAGCTGGTGAGCCACACCGGTCTCAACCGCAGCACGGTCGGCGGGCTGCTGTCCGACCTCGTCGCGGCCGAGCTCGTCCGGGAGACCGAACCGGTCGGTCGGGGCGTCGGGCCGTCCGTCCTACGGCGTCGAGCCGATCGGGACGAGCGCCTACGTCCTGGCCATCGACCTGCGGGTCGACCGCACCATCGCCGCCCTCGTCGGCTTCGGCGGGGTCGTCCTCGAGCGACGAGAGCACCGCTACCGCAAGGGCCAGCAGCGCGAGGAGCGCATCGTCGCGCAGCTCGTCGAGGTCTGCCACGACCTGCTGCGCGCCGCCCCGCACGACGCCGTGCTGGTGGGTGTCGGTGTCGGGGTGCCCGGGCTGGTCCGCCAGCCCGACGGGCTCGTCCGCTTCGCGCCGAACCTGGGCTGGGTCGACGTACCGCTGGGGGAGCACCTCGACCGCGGCGCTCGGACTCTCGGTGCCCGTCGTCGTGGGCAACGACTCCGACCTCGGTGCGATCGCCGAGCGGCTGCGCGGGAGCGCGGTGGGGGCGGCCAACGTCGTCTACCTCTCGGGACAGGTGGGGGTCGGTGGCGGGATCGTCGTCGACGGCAAGCTCATGAAGGGCGCCCAGGGCTACGCCGGCGAGATCGGCCACATGCGGGTCAACCCGCGGGGCCGCGCGTGCCGGTGCGGCGCGATCGGCTGCTGGGAGACCGAGATCGGCGAGCCGGCGGTCCGGCTCGCGACGCACTCGCCGGAGACGATGCCGGTGTCCGAGATCGTGGCGCGAGCCGCGGCCGGGGACCGGGTGGCGGCGCGCGGGCTGCGCACGGTCGGCGAGTGGCTCGGCCTGGGCGTGGCAAACCTGGTCAACATCCTCAACCCCGACGTCGTGGTCTTCGGCGGCACGCTGCGCGAGATCGTGCCCGCCACCCGCGAGTCCGTGGAGGCCGCGCTCTCGAGCGCGCTCCGCGCGCCGGGCGAGCACGTCGTGCTGGCGCTGCCCGCTCTCGGCGACGACTCGACGCTGCTCGGCGCCGCGGAGTCGGCGTTCGCACCGCTGCTCGACGACCCGCTGGGCAACATCGCCGCGGGCCGCGCCCGGGCCCGGCGCCACCTGGCCTCGGGCTGAACTCCCGGCCGACCGACCGCCGCGGACGCTGTGACGGCGACCACCGGTGGACCGTCAGGACGTGCGCAGCGCCCGCCGGTCCCTAGACTCGGGGCCATGAGTCTGCTGCGCGGCATCGGGTCACCCGAGGACCTGCGCGCGCTCCCGGTCGAGCAGCTGCCGCAGCTGGCCGAGGAGATCCGCGCCGAGCTCGTCGAGAAGGTGACCCGCACCGGCGGTCACCTGGGCCCGAACCTCGGCGTCGTCGAGCTGACCATCGCGCTGCACCGGGTGTTCCGCTCGCCCGACGACGTCCTGATCTTCGACACCGGGCACCAGAGCTACGTCCACAAGATGCTCACCGGGCGGCTCGAGGGCTTCGAGCACCTCAAGCAGTCCGGCGGCCTGTCCGGCTACCCCAGCCGGGCGGAGTCCGAGCACGACGTCGTGGAGAACTCGCACGCGTCGACCGCCCTGTCGTGGGCCGACGGCATCGCGAAGGGCTTCGAGCAGACCGGTGCGCTCGGCCGTCGGCACGTCGTCGGGATCATCGGCGACGGCGCCCTCACCGGCGGGATGGCGTGGGAGGCGATCAACAACATCGCGGCCGCGCCCGACCGTCCGCTGGTCATGGTGGTCAACGACAACGGCCGGTCCTACGCCCCGACGATCGGCGGGCTGGCCGACCACCTCGCGACGCTGCGGACCACGCACGGCTACGAGCGGGTGCTCGACTGGGGCAAGACGGTGCTCGGCCGGACGCCCGTCGTGGGACCGCCGGTCTACGAGACCCTCCACGGTGTCAAGAAGGGGCTCAAGGACGTCCTGGCCCCGCAGGGGATGTTCGAGGACCTCGGCCTCAAGTACATCGGTCCGGTCGACGGCCACGACTGCGTCGCGCTCGAGCACGCGCTGTCCCGGGCGCGCAACTACCCGGGCCCCGTGCTGGTGCACGTCATCACCGAGAAGGGCCGTGGCTACCGGCCCGCGGAGCTCGACGACGCCGAGCGGTTCCACGCCGTCGGCGTGATCGACGCCGAGACCGGCCTGCCGCTGCGGTCCACCGGGACCACGTGGACGGACGTGTTCGCCGACGAGCTCGTGCGCCAAGGGCGGGGCCGCCCCGACCTCGTCGCCGTCACGGCGGCCATGATGGGCCCGACCGGTCTGGACCGCTTCTGCGAGCAGTACCCCGACCGCACCTACGACGTCGGCATCGCGGAGCAGCACGCAGCGACCAGCGCGGCGGGCATGGCGTACGCCGGGCTGCACCCGGTCGTCGCGGTCTACGCGACGTTCATCAACCGGGCCTTCGACCAGGTGCTCATGGACTGCGCGCTGCACCGTGCCGGCGTCACGTTCGTGCTCGACCGTGCGGGTGTCACCGGGGACGACGGCGCGAGCCACAACGGCATGTGGGACATGTCGATCCTGCAGGTGGTGCCGGGTCTGCGGATCGCCGCCCCGCGCGACGCCGCGTCGCTGCGCGAGGAGCTGGCCGAGGCGCTCGACGTCGACGACGCCCCCACGGTGGTGCGCTTCCCCAAGGGCGCCGTCGGGGCGGACGTCGCGGCGATCGACCGTGTCGACGGGGTCGACGTCCTGCGTCGCGACGACGCGGCCACGGTGCTGCTGGTGTCGGTGGGCGCGTTCGCGCCGCTGTGCCTGGAGGTGGCGGACCGGCTCGCGCAGCAGGGCATCGCGGTCACGGTGATCGACCCGCGCTGGGTAGTCCCCGTGCCCGCGGCCGTGACCCGTCTGGCCCGCGACCACCAGCTCGTCGTGAGCGTCGAGGACAACGGCCGCACCGGCGGCGTCGGATCGGCCGTGGCCGCCGCGCTGCGCGACGCGGACGTCGACGTCGCGTTCCGCGACTTCGGCATCGAGCGCCGGTTCCTCCACCACGGGACACGTGCCCAGGTGCTCGCCGAGCTCGGGCTCACGGCGCAGGACGTGTCGAGGGCCGTCGTCGAGACCGTGGCCCACCTCGACCAGCGGGCCCAGCCGGTGCACGAGCCGCACCCGGCCGACGCGGCCGGGATCGAGCCCTCCGGCGACGCGGGCTGAACCGGCGGCTCAGGCGCCGCGGCTCGCGGGGCGCCGCGGCTCGGCCGGGCGCGGGGTCGGCGAGCGACTGCCGTACGGCGTCGCCTCCGGCACGGACCACGGACACCTCGTCCGCGGTCACCAGGACGGGACGCGGGAAGCCGCGCTCGTCCGGGTCGGTGAGCATCGACGCGGACACGGCGAACGCGGGATCGAGCCGACCGAGGTCGAGCCAGCCGCGGCTGCGCATCGGGATGGCGGCCGAGCGCATCCCCTGCCCGTCGACCAGCGCGGTGCGGAAGGTCCGCGAGGCGAGCAGGGTCAGGACGTCGGCGTCGCCGAGCGGACGCAGCACCGCGCTCGGGTCGCGGCGCAGCCGTTCGGCCGCGAGGCTCGCCATGTCCTCGAGGTAGCGCTCGGCGCGCACGCACGCGAGGCCGAGATCGACCTGGGCCGCGACGAGGACACCGGCGGGGAGCAGCCCGACCTCCTCCGGGGCACGGTGCCCGTCGTCGTCGAACCCGCGCAGGGCCAGGCCCACGTGCAGCGCGTCGCCGAGCACCGACCGCTGCGGCCAGGACGGACCGGGATGCAGCGGGTGGTCCACGGGGAGCGCGCGCGGGCGGACCCACGACAGGATCCGCAGCCGGACCTCCTCGACCGCCTCGGGGGCGACGACCTCGCCGGCGTGGAGCATCTCGTCGAGGGCGATCCGCAGCCGCAGCCAGCGGGCCACCCGGCGCTGGAGCGTGCCGTCGGGGACGGAGCCCGAGGGCTCGCCGGCGGCCAGCACGAGCTCACCCCAGCCGATGGTGAGCAGGCTGCCGTCGAGGGCGCGCCGGTGCACCGCGCCCGTGTCGCGGGTCTCGAGCTCGCCGAGCGGCCCGCGGTCGACGAGCGTCACGGCCAGCACCGCGCGCCGTAGCGCTGGGGACATCCGGTCGTCGCTCACCCCTCGACCGTACGCCCGATAGCGCGCCGTGCCGAGGGCCCGCCGGGTGACAGTGCGTACCGAGCGCACGCGGCGACTGACGGTGCGTCACGACAACGCCACCCGAACGGCGTAATCCTCGCGGTCACGGGCGCGCCCGGGCGACCGTGCGCGTGCCCGGCCCGTCCCGGCGCATCCCCTACCGCAGCCGGGATCGTGCCTCAGCCGACGCTGGCGACCCCGGGCGGGAGGAACCGCTGACCGGTGACCCGCTCGCTCGTGCCGGTGCGGTCGAGGTAGGGCGTGATTCCCGCCGAGGTGGCACGGCCATCCGGCGCCGAGCAGCAGGCAGAGGTCGAGGTCGCGAGGGTCGGCCACGACCGCGTCGTCGAGCATGATGCGCGCCTCCTGCGCCAGGGCGTCCAGCGCCCGCTGCCGCAGCTGGTCCGCGGTGGACGGCGAGTCGCCGACCTCGAAGAGCTCGGCGACGTCCTCGGCGATGCGCGGCGTGGCGCCGTCCCAGGCGAGGAGCGTGGTGCGACCGGCCTCGACCATGCGCCGTTGGTTCTCCGACACGGCGAAGCGGTCGGGGAACGCCTGGTGCAGCGTCTCGGCCGTGTGGAACGCGACCGCCGGACCGACCAGCTGCAGCAGGACGTACGGCGACATCGGCAGCCCCAGGGGGTCGAGCGCCGAGTTGACCACCTCGAACGGCGTGCCCTCGTCGAACGCCGCCGTGACCTCGCCGAGGAAGCGGGTGAGCAGCCGGTTCACGACGAAGCCGGGGGCGTCCCGCACGAGCACGCAGGACTTCTTGAGTGCCTTGCCCAGGGCGAACGCGGTGGCCAGCGACGCGTCGTCGGTGCGCTCGGCGCGCGCGATCTCGAGCAGCGGCATGAGCGCGACCGGGTTGAAGAAGTGGAAGCCCACGACCCGTTCGGGATGCTGCAGGTTCTCCGCCATCCCGGAGACGGACAGCGACGAGGTGTTGGTGAGCAGGACGCACGTGTCCGACACGACGGCCTCGACCTCGGCGAAGACCTGCTGCTTGACCTTGAGGTCCTCGAAGACGGCCTCGATGACGACGTCGGCGTCGGCGAACGCATCCTTCGTGACGGAGCCGGTGACCAGGGCCTTGAGCCGGTTGGAGCGGTCTCCGCTCAACCGGCCGGAGGCCTGCTGGCGGTCGATCTCGCCGTGGACGTAGGCGACGCCCTTGTCGACGCGGGCCTGGTCGAGGTCGGTGAGCACGACGGGCACCTCGAGCCGCTGCACGAACAGCAGCGCGAGCTGGCTCGCCATGAGTCCCGCACCGACGACGCCGACCTTCGTGACCGGTCGGGCCAGCGAACGATCGGGCACCCCGGCCGGTCGCTTCGCCCGGCGCTGGACGAGGTCGAAGGAGTACAGACCCGCGCGCAGCTCGTCGCTCATGGTGAGCTCGGCGATCGCGTCGTCCTCGGCGGCGAAACCCTCGTCGCGCGTCGCGGTCCGCGCCGCGGCGAGGAGGTCGAGCGCGCGGTACGGGGCGGGTGCCGCGCCGTGCAGCTTGGCGTCGACGAACGCGCGTCCCTGCTCGACGGCGGCGGTCCAGGCGTCCTCGCTCTCGAGCTCGGCCCGGGTCACCGTCGTCTCGCCGGAGAGGACCGCGGCGGCCCAGCGCAGCGACTGCACGAGGAAGTCGGCCGGCTCGAGCGCGACGTCGAACACCCCGAGGGCGAGCGCCTCGGCGGGCTTGAGCATGCGGTTCTGGTTGAGCGGGTTCTCGACGACGACCTTGACGGCCTTGGCCGGCCCGACGAGACGCGGCAGCAGGTAGGCGCCGCCCCAGCCGGGGATGAGCCCCAGGCCGACCTCGGGGAGGCTGAGCAGCCCGGCCCCGGTCGAGACGGTGCGGTAGGTGCAGTGCAGGGCCACCTCGAGCCCGCCACCCATCGCCGCGCCGTTCACGAAGGCGAACGAGGGGATGGTCAGCTCGCCGAACCGGCGCAGCACGCGGTGGCCGACCTCGCTCACCGCGCGCGCCTGCTCGGCGCTCGTGATCCGCGCGACACCCGTGAGGTCCGCGCCGACCGCGAAGACGAACGGCTTGCCGGTGACCGCGACGGCGACGATGTCGCCGGCGGTCGCGGCCGCCTCGACCCGGTCGAGGGCGTCGGACAGCGACTGGAGACCGCCGAGCCCGAAGGTGTTCGGCTTGGTGTGGTCGTGGCCGTTGTCCAGCGTGATGAGCGCCGCGCGGCCCGCGCCGCCGGGCAGGTCGACGACGCGCAGCAGGGCCTGGGTCACGACCTCGTCGGGGGCGCCGACGAGGCTGGAGGAGTCCGTCATGGTGCTCACGCGTCCTTGCCGTCGTAGCGGGGGTTCTCCCAGATGACCGTGCCGCCCATGCCGAGGCCGATGCACATGGTCGTGATCCCGTAGCGGACGTCGGGTCGCGCCTCGAAGCCGCGGGCGAGGTAGGCCATGAGGCGGATGCCGGACGAGGCGAGCGGGTGGCCGACGGCGATGGCACCGCCGTAGGGGTTCACCCGCGGGTCGTCGTCGGCGAGGCCGAAGTGGTCGAGGAACGCGAGCACCTGTACGGCGAACGCCTCGTTGATCTCGAACAGACCGATGTCGTCGATGCTGAGACCGGCTCGGGCCAGTGCCTTCTCGGTGGACGGGACCGGCCCGACACCCATGACCTCGGGGGCCACGCCGGCGAACGCGAAGGACACCAGCCGTGCCTTCGCGGTGAGCCCGAGCTCGGTGGCGACGGACTCGGCGGCGAGGATCGCGCCGGTGGCGCCGTCGTTGAGCCCGGCCGCGTTGCCGGCCGTCACGCGGCCGTGCGGGCGGAACGGGGTCTTGAGCGCCGCGAGCCCCTCGAGCGTGGTCTCCGGTCGCGGCGGCTCGTCGACCGTCGCCACGCCCCAGCCGGTCGCGGCGGAGCGGGTCGCGACGGGCACGAGGTCCGGCTGGATGACGCCGTCGGCGTAGGCCTTGGCGGTCTTCTCCTGGCTGCGCAGGGCGTACTCGTCCGCGCGCGCCTTGGTGAGGTGCGGGAACCGGTCGTGCAGGTTCTCCGCGGTCTTGCCCATGACCAGGGCCTCGATGTCGACGAGCTTCTCCGCGACGATCCGCGGGTTCGGGTCGATGCCCTCGCCCATCGGGTGCCGGCCCATGTGCTCGACGCCGCCGGCGACGACGACGTCGTAGGCGCCGACGCCGATCCCGCTCGCCAGGTTCGTGACGGCGGTGAGCGCGCCCGCGCACATGCGGTCGACGGACTGTCCCGGGACCGACTGCGGGAAGCCGGCGAGCAGGCCGGCGGTGCGACCGAGGGTGAGCCCCTGGTCGCCGATCTGGGTGGTCGCGGCGACGGCGACGTCGTCGATCCGGTCGAGCGGCAGCGCCGGGTTGCGCCGCGTCAGCTCGCGGAAGACGGCCACGACCATGTCGTCGGCGCGCGTCTCGGCGTACATGCCGCTGGGGCCGGCCTTGCCGAACGGGGTGCGCGCGGCGTCGACGAGGACGACGTCGCGCACCGCGCGGGTGGTGGGGGACACTCCGGACTCCTCACGGGCGAGGGCTGGGCGGCGGGGTTACCCGCCGGTAATGCCCGATGCTACCCGCGGGTAACCAACCACGTCACGTGGGTGGTCCGCCGCGCGCCGCGCCGGACCCGCGGGCTGCCCTCCCCGGCCAGCGACCGGTGCGGGCGAGCCGCCGGTCAGACCAGGGAGCGCTGCGGAGCGGGCGTCTCGGCCGGCGTCCGCGGTCGCTGCGGGCGCAGGTAGATCGCGAGGGTCACCACGAGGTACACGACCCAGACGGTGAGCTGGAGCCACGTGGTCACCGGGTCGAAGTGGAAGAAGCCGCCCAGGACGGTGCCCAGCGGGCCGTGCTCGTCGACGTTCGCGCTCACGTCGAAGGCGTAGTTGTCGCCGCCCGGCAGCCAGCCCGCCTCCTGCAGGTCGCGGACGCCGTAGGCGAGGACGCCGGCGGCGACGACGATGAGCAGGGCACCGGTCCAGGTGAAGAACGTCGCGAGGTTGAGCCGGACCGCGCCGCGGTAGACCGCCCAGCCGATGGCGACCGCGGTGGCGATGCCGAGCAGGGCGCCGCCGAGCGCGGTCGCGGTGCCCTCGGTGGCCGAGGTCGCGGCCCAGAGGAACAGCGCGGTCTCGAGACCCTCGCGCAGCACGGCGACGAGCGCCACGAGGCCGAGCGCGAAGCCCCCGCTGAGCAGCGCCCGGTCGAGCCGGCCGTGCAGGGCGCCGCGCATCTCACGGGCGGTACGCCGCATCCAGAAGACCATCCAGGTGACGAGGGCGACCGCGATGACGGACATCGTGCCCGCGAAGCCGTGCTCGGCCTCCTCGGACAGCGAGCTCGACGTGAGGGTGAGGGCGGCGCCGAAGCCGAGGGACAGCGCGACCGCGATCCCGGTGCCGGCCCAGATCGCACCGAGGCGGCTGCGCTGGCCGGCCTTGACGACGTACGCCACGAGGATGCCCACGACCAGGGACGCCTCGAGGCCCTCGCGCAGGCCGATGAGGTAGTTCGCGAACATGGTGGTCTCCCGTCGAAGTTAGGGTTACCTAACCACGGGCTCCTAGCCGGTCTCAAGCCGAGCGGGTGTGTCCTCGGCCACGGGGGCCGTGGCGGTCAGCGCCTCGACCAGCCCGGGCGTCACGAGCTCGACCTGCCAGGGGCGGGCCCCACCGGCGCGCAGGACGCCGGCCACCGCCTCGGCGTCGGCCGCCGGCGGAGGGGTCCACGCCAGCCGGCGGACGAGGTCGGGCGCCACGAGGTTCTCGACCGGCAGGTGGTGCAGCTCGGCCAGCTCGGCCAGTCCGGCCCGGGCCGCGGCCAGGCGCGCGGCGGCGTCCGGGTCGCGGTCGGCCCAGGCCCGCGGCGGGGGTGGCCCGTCGGCCGGCAGGCTCGTCGGGGGGAGCGCGGAGTCGGGCAGCGTCAGGGCCTCGTCGACGGCGGCCTGCCACTCGGTGAGGTGCCGCCGGGCACCGCGGCCGTGGAACGCCGGAAGCGTGCTCAGGGGTGCCGGGTCGGGTCCGACCGCCGACGCGGCGGCGGCGACGATGGCCGAGTCGGGCAGGACCCGCCCGGGCGAGATGTCGCGCCGACGGGCGACCTCGTCGCGGCGGTACCAGAGCGAGCGGACGACGGCGAGCTGGCGCGGCCGGCGGATCCGGTGCATGCCCGACGTCCGGCGCCACGGGTCGACGCGGGGCGCCGGCGCCGGCGCGTCCCGGGCGGCGTCGAACTCCTGTCGGGCCCAGTCGAGCTTCCCGGCGTCGCGCAGCTCGGCCTCGAGGGCGGCGCGCAGCTCGACGAGCAGCTCGACGTCGAGGGCGGCGTAGCGCAGCCAGGGCTCGGGCAGCGGGCGGGTGGACCAGTCCGCGGCCGAGTGCTCCTTGGCCAGCGAGAAGCCGAGCACCTCCTCGAGCAGCCCGGACAGCCCCACCCGGGCGTGGCCGAGGAGGCGGCCGGCGAGCTCCGTGTCGAAGAGGGTCCCGGGGACCAGCCCGATCTCGCGCAGGCAGGGGAGGTCCTGGGACGCCGCGTGCAGGATCCACTCGGTCCCCTCGAGCGCGTCGGCGAGGACGCCGAGGTCGGTCACGGCGATGGGGTCGACGAGGTGGGTCCCGCTGCCCTGCCGGCGCAGCTGCACGAGGTAGGCCCGCTGCCCGTACCGGTAGCCCGACGCGCGCTCGGCGTCGACGGCGACGGGCCCGGTCCCGGCGGCGATCGCCTCGGCGGCGGCGCGCAGGGCCCGAGGTGTCTGGACGACCGGCGGTACGCCCTCGCGCGGGGTGAGCAGCGGGGTCGCGGTGCTCTCGGCGGTCTCGGGCGGGTCCGGTGACGTCGCACCGGGTGTCGCGGCGTCCGTCACGCGCTCAGGATAGGGACACCGGTGCTAGCGCGCCCGGCGGCACGACGGGCGGGACGCGGGTCCGGTCAGCGCACCAGGCCGGAGCGCATGGCGTGGGCCACCATCTCCGCGCGGTCGCCGGTCCCGACCTTGCGGGCGATCCGGGCGAGATGGCTCTTCACGGTGAGCGCGGAGAGACCGAGGGCGTCACCGATGTCCTTGTTCGAACGGCCCTCCGAGACCAGCTGCAGGACCTCGACCTCACGGGAGGACAGCTCGTCGGGGGAGCCACCGCGCGGCCGCACGCGGACGACCGGGGACACGGCGGCGGTGGCGCCGCCGGCCGGGACCTCGGGGGTGACGATGTAGCAGCGGATGTGGGCGTTGATCGCGGCCCGTACGGCGTAGGGGTCGTCGCGCACGGTGAGCAGGACGACGCGCCGCCACCCGAGGGTGCCCAGGTCGGCGAGCAGCGGGAGGGCCGGTCCGTCGGCGAGACCGCCGTCGACCACGACGAGGTCCCGCGGTCCGTCGTAGTGGGCCCGGACGCGGGCCTCGGCGCCGCTGGCCGCCTCCACGACGTCGCGGGCGCCGAGCAGGCGCAACCGGCTCACCAGGGCCTGGCGCCGGGTCGGGGACTCGGCGACCACCAGGGCGGTGAAGCGAGCCCTCGGCAGCGGCACGACCGCCGACGGGCGCTCGACCAGTGCGACCACGGGTTTGCCTCCGGGCTTCGTCGTGCCGGACGCCTGCGTGTCCGGCCTACGAGTGCGTATCGGCCGGGCGAGCGGCGCCCTTGACCGCGAGACGAGCGCCAATTGGCCCGTTCCGCGACCCGATCGGGTGATCATCTACGCCGGTCGCCGAGGGCCGACCGGGGCCGAGGCGTGCCGGGCGTGGGTCGGTCCGGTGCCGGACGGTCAGCGGCGGCGCGGCAGCGGCAGCGACGTGACTCCCGCCGGCAGCGGCGGGAGTCCGGCCACCTGGGCGAGGACGTCGGTCCAGGCGCTCAGGTGGGCGCCGATGTCGGTGCTCGTGGGCGTCCACGACGCGCGGATCTCCACGTCGCCGGAGGGCGCCCGGTCGGCGATGGCCCCGAACGACTCCGACGCCGTGCGCGTGACCGTGCCGGACTCGGCCCGGAACCCGGCCCCGCGCGCGTCGAGGGCCTCGACGAGCCAGGACCAGCCCACCTCGGTGAGCATCGGGTCCTGCGCGATGTCGAGCTCGACGGTGCCCTTGGCGAAGGTCACCACCCGGAAGTCGCCGTCCCACGGCTCCTGCCCGGCCGGGTCGTGCAGCAGGACGAATCGGCCGCTCGCGGCCTCCTCGTCGTCGAGGACCACCTCGGCCTGGAGCGCCACGGCGTACGGCGAGAGGCGCTGGGGCGCGGGCGTCTCCTCGAGCACGACCTCGGGGCGCAGCGTGACCGCGCGGATGCTCGCGAGCGCCTCGGCGAAGGCCGCCGGGACGGGCGCCGCGGCGGGGTCCGACCCGGTCTCGCGCCGTCGACTGGTCACGGTCCCGAGAGTAGGTCGGGCACGCCCGCACGACGGGGAGGTGGCGACCGTCACGGCGCGTCGCGCCCGCGGCCCGGGCGCGGCGCCTGATTCGACGCCTCGGCGACGCGGTGCGACGATCACGCCCGTGAGCCAGCACCCCGGGACCGACGCCTCCACCCCCCGCGAGACCGACGCCGCCGAGTCGGTCCTCCTCCCCGAGACGCACCCGCTCAGGTCCGGTCGCACGTCCGGCGCCCCCCTCGTGCTCGCCGCGCGCCGCCGCCCGGTCCCGCACACCCCCGTGTGGTTCATGCGCCAGGCCGGCCGGTCGCTGCCGGAGTACCGCGCCGTGCGCGCCGGGGTGCCCATGCTCGAGTCGTGCTTCCGCACCGACCTCATCGTCGAGATCACCCTGCAGCCGGTGCGGCGCCTCGGGGTCGACGCGGCGATCTTCTTCAGCGACATCGTCGTCCCGCTCAAGGCCATCGGGATCGACCTCGACATCGTCCCCGGCGTCGGCCCCGTCGTGGCCGAGCCGTTCCGGACCGCGGCGGACGTCGACCGGCTGCGCGACCTCACCGCCGAGGACGTCGCGCCCGTCCTCGCGGCGGTGACCGAGCTCGCCGCCCAGCTGGGCGGCACGCCCGCTGATCGGCTTCGCCGGTGCCCCGTTCACGCTGGCGTCGTACCTCGTCGAGGGCGGCCCGAGCCGGGACCACGCGCACACCAAGGCGCTCATGTACGGCGCCCCTGACGTCTGGCACGCGCTGCTGGAGAAGCTCTCGCTCGTGGCCGGGCAGTTCCTGCGCCAGCAGGTCCTCGCCGGGGCCAGCGCGGTGCAGCTGTTCGACTCGTGGGTCGGCGCGCTGCCCTCGCGCGACTACCGCGAGTACGTGCTGCCGCACTCGGCCCGGGCGCTGGCCGCAGTGGCGGACCTCGGCGTACCGCGCATCCACTTCGGCGTCGGGACGGGCGAGCTGCTCGCCGACATGCGCGACGCGGGCGCGGACGTCGTGGGCGTGGACTTCCGGGTGCCGCTCTCCGCGGCGGCCCGACGCGTCGGGCCGGACCACGCGCTGCAGGGCAACCTGGACCCCGCGTCGCTGTTCGCCGGTCCCCGAGGCCGTCGAGGCGCGGGTGCGCCAGGTGCTCGCGGACGCCGAGGGGCTGCCGGGGCACATCTTCAACCTCGGCCACGGCGTGCTGCCCGAGACCGACCCGGACGTGCTGCGCCGCGTCGTCGACCTCGTGCACGAGTCGACCGCGCGCTGAGCCCGGCGGTCAGCCGGTCGGCTCCACCGCGACCGGCGCGCGCCGGCGCCGGCGCACGGCCCAGGCCGCGAGCCCGACCGGCACGAGGACGAGCAGGAACGGGAGCGACGGCACCCGCGACCGTCAGCGTGCCCGACACCAGCGAGGTGAAGGCGTCCCAGCCGGCCCGCAGCCCGGCGAGGAATCCGCTCGCCTCGGCGGGAGCCGGGGCGGGGGCGTCCGAGCCGAGCAGCCGCACCGTGACGGTCGCCTGCGCGGTCTGGTCGGCCAGCGCCCGCTGGCGTGCCTCGAGCGCCTCGAGGTCGGCCTGCCGCTTGCTCAGCTCGCCCTCCAGCGCCACGACGTCGCCGATGCTCGTGGCCCTCGACATGAGGGCGCGCACGCGGGCCAGCGAGGCCTGGGCGTTGCGCACCCGGGCGTCGATGTCGGCGACGTCGGCGGTGACGTCGTCGCTCGTGCGCGTCGTGGCCTCGACGGTGCCGAGCCGCGCGACGTCGGCGAGCAGGGCGTCCACCGCGGCGTTGTCGACCCGGAGCGTCGTCGTGGACGAGGCGTACGACGTAGGACAGCCGGTGCTCGGGCAGGCCACGGAGCCGTCGCTCGCGGTCGGGTAGGGGATCGGGTCCGGTGCGATGCCGCTCGAGGTCGACTGGCTCGCGATCGTCGCGTGGTGCGCCGCGGCCAGGGCGCCGAGGTCGGTGGTGGACCGGGCCACGTCGGTGACGCGCACCGCGACGTCGGCCCGGACGACGATCGAGCGGTCGCCCGTCGAGAGGGGCGCGGCGAGCGTCCCGGTGCCGCCCGAGCCGGCCGCGTCCTTGCCCGCGAAGCCGGCGGTCGAGCCGTCCGCGGTAGGCACCGCAGGGGCCGGTACCGCGCCGATCGCCTGCGACGACTCCGCGCCTGAGGTCGACGAGGCCCCGCCGGAGCAGCCGGACAGCAGGGCGACGAGGGCCAGCGCGACGACGCCCGCTCCGGCGACCCGGGGCCGCGAGGCGGTGAGCGGCGCACGGGGGCGGCGGGCACGGACGGGAACGGTCATGGCTCCTCCTCGACGGTCGGTGCCCCGGTGCGACCGGCCGGCGCCGGTGGCGGGACCCGTCGCCGTCTCGGCCTCGACCCGGTCGGGACCGCCGGGCGACACCGCTGTGACGCGACGGTCGTCGGCGCCGTTCCGCGGCCCGGGTCTCGAATCGGCGACGGCCCGGGCCAGGTGGCAGGGTGGGCGCGTGATCCAGGAGCACGGGCCGGGCCCGACGCGCCGGCGCCCCCACGTCGTGGTGGTCGGGGCGGGGATCTCCGGTCTCGCCGCCGCCTGGCGCGTCTCCCGCGAGCGGCACGACGTCGACGTCACCGTGCTCGAGTCCTCCCCACGGGTCGGCGGCAAGCTGCTCGTCAGCGAGCTCGAGGGTGTCCCGGTCGACGAGGGCGCCGAGTCGGTGCTGGCGACGCGTCCGGAGGGGGTCCGCCTCATCCGCGATGCCGGTCTGGGCGACGACCTCGTGCACCCCACGTCCGCGGCACCGCGGCTCGTGGTCGGGGGCGACCTGCGGCCGATGCCGACGGGGCTCGTCATGGGTGTGCCGACCGATCTCACCGCGCTGGCCCGCAGCGGTGTGCTGTCGCCGCAGGCGCTGGCCCGGCTGCCGCTCGACCACGTGCTGCCCCAGACGCCGGTCGGCGAGGACGTCTCGCTCGGCGACTACGTCGGCCGACGGCTCGGTCCGGAGGTGGTGGACCGGCTCGTCGCGCCGCTGCTCATGGGCGTCTACGCCGACCGCGCGACCCACGTGTCGATGCGTGCCGCGGCGCCCGCGCTGTTCGAGGCCAGCCGTCACGAGCGGTCGGTGCTCCGCGCGGCGGCGACGGTGCGCTCGGAGTCGCACCGGCCCGACGGCGTACGCCGACCCGTGTTCGCGGGCGTGCGCGGGGGAGTGGGACGGCTGCCGCTGGCCCTGGCCGACCTGCTCCGCGCCGCCGGCGTCGTGATCGAGACGGGGTCCACGGTCCGCGAGCTGCGCCGCACCGGTGACGGCTGGGAGCTCGTGGTGGGTGCCGCGAACGCCCCCCGCGTGGTGCGAGCCGACGCGGTGATCGTCGCCGTGCCGGCGCCCGCGGCCGCGCGGCTGCTGAAGGGACACTGCCTGCAGGCCGAGACCGAGCTCGCCGACATCGGGACGACGTCGGTGGCCGTGGTCACCCTGCTCTACCGGGCCGCCGACCTGCCCGGCGGTGACCTCCCGGAGGGCAGCGGCTACCTCGTGCCGCCGTCGGAGCAGCGCCCGGTGAAGGCGGCGACGTTCGCCTCGCACAAGTGGTCCTGGCTGGCGGACGCGGCCGCCGGTCGGACCCTGGTGGCCGTGCGCGCGTCGCTCGGGCACGCGGACGACGTGGAGACCCTGCAGCGCGACGACGACGACCTGGTCCGCGTCGCCGCGGAGGACCTCGCGTTCGTCGCGCGCCTCGGTCGCGCCACGCCGGTCGCGACCCGCGTCTCGCGCTGGGGCGGAGGCCTGCCGCGCTACGCGGTGGGCCACGTCGCGCGGGTGGCGCGGATCACCGAGGCGGTCGACGACGTGCCGGGGCTCGCCATCTGCGGGGCGGAGCTGGACGGCGTCGGGATCCCCGCCTGCGTCGCCCGGGCGGACCGCGCCGCCACCCGGGTCACGCAGCGGCTCGCAGTCGACGGACAATGGCGTCATGGCTGACAAGACGCGCACGACCCGCCCGGCCAGGGCGGCCGCGGCGACCTCGAAGGACAAGGGCAAGCGACCGCAGCAGGGCAAGGTGGCCAAGGGGATCAACGACCAGATCCGCTACACGATGTGGTCGGTGTTCCGGGCCGCCGCGCCGCTCGGCGACGTCGACCGTGCGGTGGTGACCCGCGAGGTCGAGGAGCTCGTCGCGCAGCTGGCCGCCAAGGACGTCGTCGTACGCGGCTGGTACGACGTCGCCGGTCTGCGGGCCGACGCCGACGTCGTGCTGTGGATGCACGCGGCGTCGAGCGACGACCTGCAGGACGCGTACCACCGGGTACGGCGTACCGCACTGGGCGCGACGCTCGAGCCGGTCTGGTCGCAGATGGCGCTGCACCGTCCCGCGGAGTTCAACAAGTCGCACGTACCGGCGTTCCTCGCCGAGGAGGAGGCGCGCGCCTACGTCTGCATCTACCCGTTCGTGCGGTCCTACGAGTGGTACCTGCTGCCCGACGACGAGCGCCGCGACCTGCTGGTCGAGCACGGCCAGCTGGGTCGCGACTACCCGGACGTGCGCGCGAACACGGTGGCGTCGTTCGCCCTCGGCGACTACGAGTGGATCCTGGCGTTCGAGGCCGACGAGCTGTACCGCATCGTCGACCTCATGCGCCACCTGCGCAGCTCGCGCACGCGGCTCCACGTCCGCGAGGAGATCCCCTTCTACACCGGCCGCCGCCGCCCCGTAGCCGACCTGGTATCCGACCTTCCTTGATCGTCCCTTAGGGACGATCAAGGAAGTTGAACTGCACGGGCTGTCCCTTAGGGACGATCAAGGAAGTTGAACTGCACGAATCTGTCCACGATTCGTGATCTTGGTCGCGTGAAGGGCGGACCCGGCGCTACTCGGCCGGCTCGAGCCGCATGCTCACCGAGTTGATGCAGTAGCGCAGGTCCGTGGGCGTGCCGTACCCCTCGCCCGCGAACACGTGGCCGAGGTGGCTCCCGCACGACGCGCAGCGCACCTCGACGCGGCGCATGCCCATCGACACGTCCTCGATCTCGACCACCGCGTCGCCCGCCAACGCCGAGTAGAACGACGGCCACCCGCAGTGCGAGTCGAACTTCGTGTCGCTGGTGAACAGATGCGCGCCGCAGGCCCGGCAGGAGTAGGTGCCGCGGGTCTTCGTGTCGGTGTACTCGCCGGTGAAGGCGCGCTCGGTCCCCGCCTCGCGCAGCACGTGGTACTCGGCCGGGGACAGCGCGGCGCGCCACTCGTCCTCGGACCGCACCGTCACGAAGGGGGTGCCGTCCGGTCGGGTCGCTGGCATGGGTCCGGTGTGCGTGCTCATGGCCGAGACGCTACGTCGCCGCGCCGACCCCGGCCACCCGCGAACCGTGACGGAAGCCTTACGCCGCAGCCTCAGGGCGACGACGTCGCCTCCACCGTGCGCGTCGCGAGGATCCCGCCGAACAGGATCAGGCCTACGCCGGACAGGACGTCGATCACGCGCAGCGACGTCTCACCGAGCCGGCGCGCCGACGGCCGACATGACCCCGGCCAGCGCGAGGTGCAGCACGAGGGATCCCAGCGCGGTCCCCACGACGAACGCGGCGGCCCGGGCGGGCGAGCCCGCCACGTCGCTCACCGCCGCGCCGGAGAACACGGCCGCCCAGGTCAGGATCGTGAGCGGGTTGCTCGCCGTCGCGAGCAACGACGTGCGGTACGCCGCCCAGGGCGCGACCACCTCGATCTCGGACTCGCCGCCGAGCCGGACCCGCAGCGCGTCGTACAGCGTCCGCAGGCCGAGCCACACGAGCACCGCGGCTCCCACGAGGCCGAGCGCGAGGCGCAACGGCTCGGCGGTGAGCAGCAGCGCGGCGCCGAGCGCCCCGAGCACGGCGTACCCGAAGTCGACGGTGGCGGCACCCATGCCGATCGCCGCGCCGGAGCGGAAGCCGAACCGGGCGGACGTGCGGGCGCACAACAGGAAGATCGGCCCCACCTGCAGCGCGACGAGCAGTCCGATGCCGAAGCCGGCGAGCAGCGCGGTGATCACGATGCGCTGCCCCTCTCGATGCGCGCGGTGGACGACATGGGGGCAATCGTGCCGGGCGACCGGCCCCGGGCGCACGCGGGTTGCGCGTAGCGTCGACCCATGGCCAAGGAGTTCGGGGACCCGGTGGAGCTCGCCGTCGGCGAGCACGTCGTCCGCGTGAGCAACCCCGACCGCCCGTACTTCCCCGCGGTCGGCGTCACCAAGCTCGACCTCGTGCAGCACTACGTCGCGTGCGGCGACGGGATCATGCGCGCGCTGCGCGAGCGGCCCACGACCCTCGAGCGCTGGCCCGGCGGTGTCGTCGAGGGCGCGCGCATCTCGACGCGCGAGGGCTTCAAGGGCGAGGCGTTCTACCAGAAGCGGGTGCCCCAGGGCGCCCCGCCGTACGTCGAGACCGCGCACATCACGTTCCCGTCCGGCCGCACGGCCGACGAGGTGGCGCCGACGCACCTCGCCGTCGTCGCGTGGGCGGCCCAGCTCGGCACGATCACCTTCCACCCGTGGCCGGTACGCCGGTCCGACGTCGACCATCCCGACGAGCTGCGTCTCGACCTGGATCCGCAGCCGGGCACGGACTTCCGCGATGCCGTGGTCGTCGCGCACGAGCTCCGGGCGCTGCTCGCCGAGCTCGGCATCGTCGGCTGGCCGAAGACGTCGGGCGGCCGGGGCGTGCACGTCTACGTGCGGATCGAACCCCGGTGGGGCTTCATCGACCTGCGGCACGCGGCCATCGCGGTGGGACGCGAGCTCGAGCGGCGGATGCCCGGCCGCGTCACCACGAAGTGGTGGAAGGAGGAGCGCCCCGTCGCGGTCTTCCTCGACTACAACCAGAACGCGCGCGACCGCACGATCGCGTCGGCGTACTCCGTGCGCCCCAAGGCGCACGCGCCCGTGTCGATGCCGCTGCACTGGGAGGAGCTCGACGACGTCACGCCGTTCGACTTCACCGTGCGCACCGCGGGTCCGCGGTTCGCCGAGGTCGGCGACCTGCACGCGGGGATCGACGGGACGGCGTACGACATCTCGACGCTTGCTCGAGTGGTACGAGCGCGACGAGCGGGACCACGGTCTCGGCGACATGCCGTACCCGCCCGACTACCCGAAGATGCCTGGCGAGCCGATGCGGGTGCAGCCGAGCCGAAAGCGCAGTGATACCAAGGAATCCTGAAGTGCAGTGGCGAACCCGTCGGTGTCAGCGGTCGGTCGTGCCGTCGATGCACTCGCGCAACAGGTCTGCGTGACCGTTGTGCTGCGCGTACTCCTCGATCATGTGGATCATCACGGCGCGCACCGACATCGGTCCCATGCGTGAGGTGAGCGTGTCGTCGTAGCCGTACGTCGCCAACGCGGCGTCGGCGAGGCGGATCTCCTCCAGGAGCCTGGCGTACTCCGCCTCGGCGCGACTCGGGTCGAGGTCCTCGAAGTCGGCGTCCTTGCCCAGCGTCGCGTCGTACATCGGCTCGAGCTCGGTCGCCGGGATCAGCTCGCGGAACCAGCGCCGCTCGACCTTGGCCAGGTGCCGGACGAGACCGAGGAGGGACAGGTTCGACGGCGGGACGGACCGCCGGGCGAGCTGCTCCCCGGTGAGCCCGGCGCACTTGCGCTGGAAGAGGGCCCGGTGCCAGCGGAGGAAGTCCTCGAGGAGCGGACGCTCGTCGGCGACGAGCGGGAACTCGGGGAGGGCCACCTCGGGCGCGGTCCACGGCACGGCGCGATTGTGCCAGGCGAGCGCGTCGCCGGGCTCGGGAGTTCGCGCGCCCGAAGGGTCCGCCTCGGGGCTTCCGGCCCTGCCCTCGGAGTGGTTCGCTCGGACGCGTGGACGACGCGACCCTGAGCCAGGAACGCGCGGCGTGGAACGGCTCGCGTCGGCCGAGCACCGGCGGGCACTACGAGAGCTGGTTCACCCGCGCCAACCACCCGTCCCGACCCCTCGGGTTCTGGATCCGGTACACGCTCTTCGTCCCGGATCCCGGCTCCGGCGGGGCCCCCGAGGGCGAGCTGTGGGCCATCTGGTTCGACGGGGAGGCCCGCCGGACCGTGACGGCGGTCGAGACCTTCCCGATCGAGCGAGTGAGCACGTCCAGGACCGGACTGGACGTGCGCATCGGGGACTCGGTCCTCGACGACACCGAACTCCGCGGCGCGTGCACGGGTGACGCCGGCGGCATCGCGTGGGCCCTCGAGCGGACCGGAACCGACCCGCCGCTGCTGCTCATGCCGCGGAACACCTACGACCGCGGTTTCCCCCAGGCCAAGGTCCTGGTGCCCGCGCCGCGGTCGCGGTACGCGGGCACCCTCCAGGTGGCCGGGGAGGAGATCGAGGTGTCCGGGTGGCTGGGGAGCCAGAACCACAACTGGGGTCCGAGGCACACCGACCAGTACGCCTGGGCCCAGGTCGCGCAGTTCGACGACGGCGACGCCTTCCTCGAGTGCGCGTCGGCGCGGCTCCGGCTCGGACCGGTCTGGTCGCCGTGGCTCACCCTCGCGGTGCTGCGGGTGGACGGTACGGACCTGACGTTCAACTCGTTGCGGCGCAGCCCGTTCGCGCGGGTGCACCAGGACGCGCTGTCCTGGTCGTTCGTGACGACGAACGGCGACGCGCGGCTGACGGTCGTGGCCGCCGCGGACCCGGAGCTCACCGTCGGGCTGCGCTACCGGAACCCGCCCGGCGGCACGAGGGTCTGCCTGAACAGCAAGGTCGCGGACCTGTCCCTGCGCCTCGACCGGCGCGGCCGGGATCCCTTGCGGCTGTCCTGCACGCGCCGCGCGGCGTTCGAGGTTCTCGGTGACGACAGCCACGGGGTGCCCGTCGTGGCCTGACGAGACGGTGCCTCGGGCCGCACCCGGTGGCTACCTCGCCGCCACGACCAGGCCCGCGGTCCATCCCGGGGCGCGTCCGTTCGGTGGGGGACCGACGCCGGCCATCGGCAGTCCGGCTCGCGACAGCAGCCAGGCGACCAACGAGTTGGAGTTCCACATGTCGCCGGTGCCGAGCTCGTCACGACCCCAGACGGCAGTGGGGAAGGTGGGTGCCAGGCGCACGACGCGGGCCGCCACGTCGGCGTCGTCCGACACGCGTCGGGGCCCTCCCACGGCGTGGTTCCGGTCGGGGATGACTCCGTCGCGCCAGCAGCGGACCTCGTAGCGGAAGAACCTCGACCTGCCCAGGACCGTGACCCCGACCGGCCCGTACGCCACGACTCCCGGCCGACCGTGACCGGGACCCCACGCGGGGGCCATCTCGATGACGAAGCGTCCCTCGAGGGTCCCGACCTCCAGCGCGGCGTGGTACAGGTCGAGGCGCGGACGACGCGCGCGCCAGGCCGCCATCGCCTCGTACGCCCGGCCGTTCCAGCGGACCACGGGGACGCGCGCCCCGGCGCCCAGCGGGATCCAGAGCAGCCATACGCCGTGCCCGTCGTCGTCGCCCATGCCGCGATTCCCGCCCTGCTCCCGGCATTCATCGTCGCGCCGCGTCCCGGATACGTCGAGCCGGGCGGTGCCGCAAGACCTGGACGAACCGATGGCACCGGGGCTGCCGGACCCGACACAGGGCGACGCCCCGGTGCCCGCCGTGTGGAGTCGACGGCGCCGGGGGCGTCGCGCAGGAGCGTAGGAGGTGCGTGACTCGGTGTCGCGCCGTACGGGGAACGTCCCGCTAGGGTTCGGGCATGGTCTTCACGTTGATCGTGCTCTTCGTCGTGCTCATCGCCGTGATCGGCGTCGTCGCCTGGCGGATGATGAGCGGGAAGGACCCCCGGTCCGGCCGCTGAAGCGGCGTTCAGTCCTCGAGCACGTCCGCGAGGTCGTAGCGCACCGGCTGCTCGAGCTGCTCGTACGTGCACGACCGGGGCGAGCGGTCCGGTCGCCACCGCTTGAACTGCGTGGTGTGCCGGAACCGCGTGCCCTCCATCGCGTCGTACCCGACCTCGATCACGAGCTCCGGGCGCAGCGGGTTCCAGTCCTGCGTCTTGCCCGCGCTCCAGCGCGACACCGCGCCGGGCAGCCGGCTCTGCTCGTGCGCGGCCGCGTCGCGCCACGCGGCCCACGGGTGGTCGTCGTCCGGCCCGAGTGAGTACGGCGCGAGCTCGTCGACCAGCTGCGCGCGCCGCGCCATCGGGAAGGACGCGGCCACACCCACCGACTGCAGCGTCCCGGACTCGTCGTACAGGCCGAGCATGAGCGACCCGACGATCGCCTGACCGGCGTCGCCGCGCTGCTTGTGCGGCCGCCAGCCCGCGACGACGCAGTCCGCGGTCCGGGCGTGCTTCACCTTGAGCATCACGCGCTTGTCGGGCTGGTAGGGCGCGTCGAGCGGCTTGCACACCAGGCCGTCGAGCCCGGCGCCCTCGAAGGCGGCGAACCAGCGGCGGGCCTCCTCGAGGTCGTGGCCGACCCGCGTGAGGTGGATCGGCGGACGGCTCGAGGCGAGCTCCGCCGCAAGCGTCGCCCGGCGTTGCGCGAACGGGCTCGGCATGAGGTCGTCGTCGCCGAGTGCGAGCAGGTCGAACGCGACGAACGACGCGGGCGTCTCCTCGGCGAGGCGGCGGACCCGGCTGTCGGCGGGGTGGATGCGCTGCTGCAGCGCACCGAAGTCGAGGCGCTCCCCGGTCCGTACGACGATCTCCCCGTCGACGACGCAGCGCTCGGGGAGGTTGTCCCGCACCGCCGCCACGACCTCGGGGAAGTAGCGGGTGAGCGGCTTCTCGTTGCGGCTGCCGAGCACGACGTCGTCGCCGTCGCGGAAGACGATGCAGCGGAAGCCGTCCCACTTCGGCTCGTAGAGCAGACCGCCGGCGACGGAGTCGGGCGCGGGGATCGCGGGCACGGGCTTCGCCAGCATCGGGGCGACGGGGGGCATGACCGGCAGGCGCACCCCCTCATCCTGCCCCGCGACCGCGCCCTCGCGTCGCCGGACGGCGCGATGAGCTGCCCGCATCGCCCAGCGGTGACCGATCCGCGTTCTCGTCGCGGCCGACTGGCACGATGGCACGGTGCGCGATGACGTCCTCGGCAGCATCGCCGACCTCCTTCCCGCGCGGCCGGACGGCTACCTGCGGGTCGGGATCGATGGTGTCGACGGCGCGGGCAAGACGACCTTCGCGGACGCCCTCGCGGCGTACCTGCGGGTGGCCGGACGCTCGTGCGTGCGCGTCCGGGCCGACGACTTCCTCCATCCGCGCGCGGTCCGCTACCGCCGCGGCCGCGAGTCGCCGGAAGGCTTCTTCCGCGACTCCTACGACCTCGAGCGGCTCTACGCCGACGTCCTCGGACCGTTCGCGCCGTCGGGATCGGGCCGCTACCGCGGCCGGGCGCTCGACGTCGTCTCGGACACCCCGCTCGACCCGCCGTGGGCGCAGGCACCCCGCGGCTCCGTGCTCGTCCTGGACGGCATGTTCCTGCACCGCGACGAGCTCGCCGGGGTGTGGGACGTCTCGGTCTTCCTCGACGTGCCGTTCGCCGAGACGGCCCGGCGGATGGCGGTCCGCGACGGGTCCGAGCCGGACCCCGATCACCCGTCGATGCGTCGCTACGTCGAGGGCCAGCGGCTCTACCTGGACTCGTGCGTGCCGCGCGAACGGGCGCACGTGGTCGTGGACAACAGCGACCCGCTCGATCCCGTCGTGGTCGTGGGGCGCGTCGACGGAGCGGGAGCGGCTACCCGCCCGCCCGCGCGGTGAGGTAGGACAGGAACAGCGAGCCGTCCTCCTCGAGCAGATGGCGCAGGTGCAGGGGCCGCGGCGCTCCCGGCAGCGGCGCGCCGGCGAGGATGCGCGAGACCGCGGTCCCGTCGTACGAACCGCCGGCGAGCATCGGCGACACGGTGAGCAGCAGCTCGTCCAGCAGGTCCGCGGCGGCGAGGTCGGCGAGCAGGCGGGGACCGCCCTCGGCGTGGATCCGGTGCAGTCCGCGGTCGTGCAGGGCGGCGACGGCGCGCCCCAGGTCGACGTCGTCCTCGCCGGCGACGACCAGGTCGGCGGTCTCCGCGACTCGCGACCGCCGACCCGGGTCGGCCGCGGCGCAGGTGATCACGATCGTGCGCACGGTCGCACGGGCGAGCAGGTCGGTGTCGAGGTCGAGGTCCAGCGACCGAGTGACGAGCGCGATCGCGGGTACGTCGGTCTGCCCCGCGGCACGCCGGCGCTCACCGAGCGCCGGGCGGACCCGCGCCGGGCGGTAGCCCTCGTCGCGGGCCGTCCCCGCGCCGACCAGAACGACGTCGGCGAGGCCGCGCAGCCGGCCGAAGACCCGGCGGTCGGCGTCGGTCGAGATGGTCGCGGACCGCCCGTCCGGCGAGCGGGCCGCGCCGTCGGCCGTGGCCACCATGTTCGCCCGCAGCCAGGGGACCCGGTCCGGGTCGCCGGGCCAGGCATAGGCGGCGTCGATGTCGGTGTCGCCCAGGTCGTCGGCCTGGACGGGCAGCAGCATCCGCACGCCGCGATCCTCGCACGCCGCCGCGACCTCGCGGTCGAGGTGCGTCAGCCGCGTGGCCTGGCCGCGGCCGAGAAGATCGCGACGATGACCGCGCCGATCAGGACCTGCAGGGCGACCACCAGCCAGAAGCTCCAGCCCTGGGCGTACCCGATCGCGGCACCGACGGCCGCCGCCACGACACCGACCACCATCGTGAGCAGGCAGCCGAGCGGTTGGCTGTTCGGCACGACGATGCGGGCCAGAGCCCCGATGATGAGACCGATCACGATCGCGGAGAAGAAGCCGCCGATTTCCATGGTGGCATCCTGGCGCACCGGAGGGTCGGCATGGGCAAGGGACGGGAGACCGGCCCCGGCGATGTGGCGCGGGCGCTGGAGTACGGCGCGCACTCGGGACTGGACGCGATCGACCCCGATGACACGTCGCTCGCGCCCGGCGACCGGGCCGATACGGACGAGAAGACGGCCGCGCTGGAGGCGGAGCTGCCCGGCATGCAGGAGCGGCTCTACGCCGAGGGGGCCGGTGGCGGACGCCGCTCCCTGCTCGTCCTGCTGCAGGGGATGGACACGTCCGGCAAGGACGGCACCGTACGGCGGGTCGTCGGCGCGATGAACCCCGCGGGCGTGCGCGTCACGTCGTTCAAGCGGCCGACGGCGGAGGAGCTCCGGCACGACTTCCTGTGGCGGATCGAACGCGCCCTGCCCGGCCCGGGCGGGGTCGCGGTGTTCAACCGCTCCCAGTACGAGGACGTGCTCGCGGTGCGGGTGCACGGGCTCGTGCCCGAGTCCGAGTGGCGCACCAGGTACGACCGCATCAACGAGTTCGAGCAGCGCACCGTCGACGCGGGCTGCCACATCGTCAAGGTCATGCTGCACATCTCGAAGGACGAGCAGAAGCGCCGGCTCGCCCAGCGGCTGGCCGACCCGACGAAGTACTGGAAGTACAAGGTGGGGGACCTGCGGGAGCGTGCGCTGTGGGACGACTACATGGTCGCCTACCAGGACGCGCTGTCCCGGTGCTCGACGGTCGCGGCGCCCTGGTACGTGGTGCCGGCGGACCACAAGTGGTACCGCGACTGGCTCGTGTCCAACCTGCTGGTCGCGGCGATGCGCGACCTCAACCCGACGTACCCGCCGGCCGACTTCGACGTCGAGGAGCAGCGCCGGCTGGTCGCGGCCCTCGACTGATCCGGACGCCGGGTCAGGGGCGGACGACGCGCACGGTGTCGCCCGGACGCACGTCCCCGCCGCGGACCACCCGGGTGTTGATGCCGCGCAGGCGCAGCGCCCGCCCGTCCGGCGTCGCCGTGAGGCGCAGGGCCTCGACGCCGAACCGCGCCGAGAACTGCGCGCACCCGGTGTGCGGTGCCGCCGTGACCTCGAGCTCGGCCGCGCCGATCGCGAGCACCGTGCCGGGCGGCAGGTTCTCGACCCCGAGGTCGAGGTCGACGTAGATCTGGTCCCCGGCGAGCGGCCAACGGTCGAGGGACCCGGCGACCAGGGCGATCGCGCGCGCGTTCATCACCGTGACCTGCGCGTCGGGGTTCGGGCCGCCGTCGGCCGTGCGGCTGCTGCCGCGCTCGATCCACGTGTCGCCGAGCACGCCGAGCTCGAGATCGAGGGTGACGACCTCCCTGACGTCGCGCTCGCCCTGGCGCGGGCGTACGACGAGCAGCTCGACCACACCCTCGTCCCGCGGTGAGCGCCGCACCTGGTCGAGGCCCGCGAGCAGCTCGGCGGGGGAGCGGTGGAAGGCGGCGTGCTCGCTGGTCGCGGCGTCGGTCGTCACGCACCCATCCTCGGGCGCGGACCGCCCGTCGACCAGTGGGTTTCGCCGGCCGTATGCCGCTCAGATCGCGACCGGGACCGAGCTCCAGCCGCGCAGCACGAACGTGGCGCGCGGGGTCGCGCCGTCCGCGGCGACCAGCTGCGGGAACCGGGCGGCGAGCGCCGGCAGAGCCTGCTGCATCTCGAGTCGAGCCAGCGGGGCACCGAGGCAGAAGTGGATGCCCGCGCCGAATGCGATGTGCGGGTTGGGGTCTCGGTCGACGTCGAAGCGGTCCGGGTCCGGGAACGCGTCGGGGTCGCGGTTCGCCGAGCCGAGCAGCGCCGCGATCTTCTGTCCCTCGCGCACGGTGATCCCGGCGATCTCCACGTCGCGCGTCGCCGTGCGCTCGAACAGCTGGGACGGCGTGTCGTAGCGCAGCATCTCCTCGACGGCCGTGGCCGCGACGCCCCACGGGTCGTCGACCACCCGCTGCCACCGGTCGCGCCGGTCGAGCAGCGCGACCATGCCGTTGCCCATCCCGTTCACGGTCGCCTCGTGACCGGCGTTGAGCAGCAGGACGACGGTGGCGGCGAGCTCCCGCTCGGTGAGCCGCTCGCCCTCGGCCTCGACCTCGGCCAGGTGCGTGACGAGGTCGTCGCGCGGGTCGTGCCGGCGTGCCTCGGCCAGGTCGTCGACGTACGCCGCGAACTCGCGGCACGCCTGCTCCGCGCGCCGGTCGTCCTCGGCCGTCCGGTCGTACTCGTACATCCGCACGATCGCCTGCGACCACGGTCGTAGCAGCGGCACGTCGGCCTCGGGGAAGCCGAGCAGGTCGGCGATGACGAGGACGGGGAGCGGCTCGGCGTAGTCGGCGATGACGTCGAACGTGCCGGTGTCGCGCGCCTTCTCCTCGGCGGCGTCGAGCAGTGTCGTGCAGAGCTCCTGGATCCGGGCGCGCCGCGTCTCGATGTGCCCGCGGGCGAACGCCTTCGCGACGAGCTGGCGGAGCCGGGTGTGCTTCGGCGGCTCGTTCTCCAGGAGCGCGTCCTCGTGCAGCCAGTTGAACGTCTCCCAGACGTCCCCCGGCTCGCGCGGCGTGAAGATGCGGCCGAGCCGGCGGTCGCGCAGGACGGCGTTCGCGTCGTCGTACCGGGACGCGAGCCACATGCCCAGGGCGTCGTCCCAGACCGGTCGGCCCAGCGCGCGCATCCGGTCGAACGCGGGGTAGGGGTCGCGCACGGTCGCGGGGTCGGACAGGTCGAGGACGGCGTCGGTCATACGCCGACCCTAGGGCGGCGCGCGCCGCCGCGGTCAGACGTCGGCGACCTCGCCACGCAGCCACGCGACGGCCTCGGCTGCGGAGTAGCCCTCCGGGTGCCGGGCCAGCATCGCGCGCGGTCCGTCCAGGTCGTCGCCGAGGGTGACGAGCGGCAGGTCGACGCTGCCGTCCTTGCGGGTCTGGGCGAGGCCGATGCTCGCGGTGAGCGCGTTGCACAGGCACACGCGACCTGCGATCTCCTCGGGGTTCCCGCCCTTGCGCTCGAACATCGCGACCGGCTCGGCCGGGCAGCGGTAGTCGATGCGGCCGTCCGCGCGGCGGAACGCCGTGCGCAGGTGCCCGAGGTCGCAGAGCGGCTCGCGGTGGTCGCGCAACGTCAGGTCGGACAGCGTCCCGGGGACGAGCGCCACCTTGAACGGGAAGCCGGTCGGCGAGGCGAGCGCGTCCGTTCGGGTCGCCAGCTCGTCCTTGCCGAGCGAGTCGAGCAGCGTCCGCCGCAGCTCGGGCGCGAAGCCGGAGTCCTGGCTCATCGCGAACAGCGTGCCGACCTGTATGCCCCGCGCGCCGAGCGCCTCCGCCTCGAGCAGACGGGTGGGGGAGCCGAAGGACCCGGCGAGCCAGAAGGGCAGACCGAGGGCGACGAACTTCTCCGGGTCGGCGACGTCGCGCGGGCCGTAGACCGGCTGCCCGGTCTCGTCCAGCACGACCTTGCCGCGCGGCGGGGCGTTGTGGCCGCCGGCGCTCGGGGCCTCGATGACGAAGCCGTCGGGCCGCGTCGCCTCGTCGCGGGCGAGGTACTGCCCGAGGACGTGGTTGGCGACGATGGCGAGGAAGACCGGCCGCGACAGCGGCGGCAGGTCGACGCCGAGCAGCTCGCGCGGCTCGATGGTCGCGGCGAACGTCTCGTCGGGCAGCGCGTCGACGACGTCGACCGGGATGGACGCGGTGCGGTGCTCGGCGAGGTCGTCGAGCAGCCGCGGGATGTGCGCGGGGATGCCGGCGCCCATGAGCACGACGTCGACACCGGCGAGCATCGCGCCGTACGCGCAGTACGGCGTCGTCATCTGGATCTTCTCGAGGTAGTTCACGCCCACGACGCCGTCGTGCCCCTCCTTCGCGAGGAACACCTCGACGAAGTTGGCCAGCACCGTGAGCCGCTGCGAGCGCGGCGTCGGCGAGAGCGACGGGCGCGGCGTCGCGAGGTAGGGCTGCCCGGGCGCGCGGCCGCCCTCGAGGAAGTAGTGCTCGAGCACCTCGTCGGCCACCTCGCGCACGGGGAAGGCCGCGAGGGCACGGCGTACGTCACCGTCGGGGTCGCCGTCCTGCAGCCGGCGGGACAGCACGATGTCGAGCCCGGTGCCCGAGACGACGCCGAGCTCGCCCGCGCGGCTCACCGTGCGGGCGAGCTGCCACGACGACACGGCGACGCCCATCCCGCCCTGGATGATGCGCGGGAGGGTGGTCTGGGGCATGGGGAGATCTCCTCGTTCGGTGCACGGAACCGACGCCTACGTTAGCGTAGGTTGGCGCGTCGGCCCATGCTCCGCGGCGAGGCATTCATCACGGCTCGGCTCGCCGGCTCAGCTGCGCCAGGTCCCGTCGATCCACTGGACCTCGCCGGTGAACAGGGGCGCCATCCGCGTCGTCCACCAGGTGTCCTGCTCGCCGTCGTCGGACAGGGCGCGGTAGCTGGCGGCGTCGGCGAAGCGGATCGCCGCGACCACGGTCTGCCCGTCGTCGCCGGCGAGCACCGACTGGCCGAGGTAGCCGGGCGTACGTGCCCCCTTGTCCGCCTCCCACGCGGTCACGGTCTGCTCGACCTGCTCGAGCGGCACCGCGAGGCGTCCGATCATGAGTGTCCCGTACATCGGTTCCTCCTTGGACTCGTCCACGGCCGCATCGAGGACCCGGCCCCCTGCCCGGGGCGGACCGCGGATCCCTGCCGGCGGGACGGGCGATCACCGTCGCGCCGAGGGGGCGAACTGGTGGGTGGAGCGGGGCCGCGCTGGCGGCGACGTGTCGACCACGAGAGCGGGCTCTCGGTACCCGGGAACGGGCAGCAGCGAACGAGGTTCCACAGCGGGGGGTGTTACGGACGGTAGGCCCGTGTGCGCGTGGTCCACAAGGGGTTGCGTCGAACCGAGCGGTGAGTCCGGTCCGAGTTCGGGACTCCCGTCGCGACTCGATCGGTGACCCCGGCCGTCGCTGACGGATCGAGCGCTCAGGGGCCGGACATGACGAGAGCCGTTGCGATGCAACGGCTCTCGGTGGTGGGCGATACAGGAATCGAACCTGTGACCTCTTCCGTGTCAAGGAAGCGCGCTAGCCCCTGCGCCAATCGCCCGTGGGGTCGAACCCTCGGTGGTGACCGAGGTGGAGACGGGATTTGAACCCGTGTACACGGCTTTGCAGGCCGTTGCCTCGCCTCTCGGCCACTCCACCGAGCAGACCTCGAGAGAGGTCTTCCGAGCGGACGACGGGACTCGAACCCGCGACCCTCACCTTGGCAAGGTGATGCGCTACCAACTGCGCTACGTCCGCGATGCATCCCGGGGCGGACCCCGGCTGCGGGACGCAACACTAACCCATCCGCGCAGCACTCTCCAAAGCGGGACCGGGCCGACGGCGAGGCGCGATCATGTGCGGGTGAGCACCGCTGACCGGACCCCGTGCGTCACACCAGCATCGCCCGTCCCAGGTCGTACGACGGCGAGCTCGGGCTCCGCCCGAGTCGGCGGGTGGTGGTCGTCGTGACGTCGACCGGCGACGCCTGGGCCAGGTTCGGCGGGCGCACCGCCACCGGTCTGCTGGACGTGACGGCCGATCCGGCGGCGCTCGACTCGAGCGGATGGTGGGCGGTGGTCGCGGCCTACGACGGACCCTCGGTGTTCGCCCGCTTCGACGACGTACGCCCGCTCCCGGCCCCGACCGGCCCCTGGGCCGGACCCGCCGCGACGGCGTGGAGCTCCTCGATGTCGCGCGACGTCTACGTGGCGGCCGTCGAGCGGGTCCGCGCGCACATCGCGGCCGGCACGGTCTACCAGGCGAACGTGTGCCGGGTGCTGGCGGCGCCGCTGCCGGACCCCGGCCGGGCCGACGTCGCCGGGCTCGCCGAGCTGCTGACCGCGGGGAACCCGGCGCCGTACGCCGGCGTCGTGCACCTGCCCGCCGGATGTCATGCCGCGGTGCCGGACGGCGGGATCTCGGTCGTCACGGCCTCGCCCGAGCTCTACCTGCGCCGGGAGCGCGAGGTCGTCGAGTCCGGGCCGATCAAGGGCACGGGTCGGACCGCCGCGGACCTCACGGCGAAGGACTCCGCCGAGAACGTGATGATCGTCGACCTGGTCCGCAACGACCTCGGGGCGGTCTGCCGCACCGGGTCCGTGACCGTGCCGCACCTGCTCGCGCTGGAGCAGCACCCGGGCCTCGTGCACCTGGTGTCGACCGTGCGGGGCGAGCTGCGGGACGACGCCGGCTGGGCCGACCTCCTCGCCGCGACCTTCCCGCCCGGGTCGGTGACGGGCGCGCCGAAGTCGAGCGCGCTGCAGATCATCGACGAGCTGGAGACCGAGTCGCGCGGGCCCTACTGCGGGGCCGTCGGCTGGGTCGACGCCGACCGGCGTACCGCCGAGCTGGCGGTGGCGATCCGCACGTTCTGGGTCCGCGACGGCGTGCTGCGCTTCGGCACCGGTGCCGGGATCACGTGGGGGAGCGACGCGGCCAGGGAGTGGGACGAGACGGAGCTGAAGGCCGAGACGCTGCTCGCCGTGGCGTCGGGCAGCACGCCGTGACGCCGTGGCAGGCTGGGCGGCCGTGACCAGCTACTGGGTGGGGGACGGGCTCGTCGACGCCGAGCACGCCGTCGTGTCGGTGCTCGACCACGGCCTCACGGTCGGCGACGGCGTGTTCGAGACGATCCTCGTCCGCGACGGCTCGCCGTTCGCCCTCACCCGCCACCTGGCCCGGCTGCACCGCTCGATCGCCGGGCTCGGGATCCCGGACCCGGGCGACGCGCGGCTGCGCGAGGCCGTGACCGCGGTGGTGGACCGGTCCGGCGTCGGCACCGCGTTCTCGCGGCTGCGCGTCACCGTGACGTCGGGGAGCGGGCCGTTCGGCAGCGAGCGCGGCGACGCGGTGCCCACGCTCGTGGTCACGATGACGGCGGCGACGCCGTGGCCGCCCACGACGACGCTCGCCACCGTCCCGTGGACGCGCAACGAGCGCGCCGCGACCGCCGGTCTCAAGACCACGTCGTACGCCGAGAACGTGATCGCCCTCGCCCACGCGAAGCAGCGCGGCGCGTCCGAGGCCGTCCTCGCCGACACGCGCGGACGGCTGTCGGAGTGCACGGGCAGCAACGTCTTCGTGGTCGTCGACGGCGAGGTGCTCACGCCGTCGCTCGACACGGGATGCCTCGCCGGCGTGACGCGCGAGCTCGTCCTCGCCTGGGGCGCCGAGGTGGCGCGAGTGCGCGAGGCGCACCTGCCCTACGACGTCCTGCGCACGGCGGACGAGGTGTTCGTCACCTCTTCGACCCGCGACGTCCACCCGGTGAGCCGCGTCGACGACCGCGTCCTCGGTCCTGGCCCGGTCACCGCGCGGGTCGCCGAGGTGTTCGCGGCCCGGTCCCGGGCCGAGGTCGACCCGTGACCGGGTCGGCACGCGGGCGCGCGGGATGACCGCGCTCGTCCTGTTCCTCGCGGTCGTCCTGACCTGGGTGCTGGTGTCGCGCCGGCTGGGATCGTTCAGCGTCACGGCGCCGATCGTGCTGACCGTCGCCGGGTACCTCGCGGCGCGGTCGGACCTGGCCTTCGGCGTGAACCTCGACAGCGAGCTCTTCCGCGAGTTCATCGAGATCACCCTCGCGGTGGTGCTGTTCGGCGACGCGTCGTCGATCGCCACGCAGTGGTTCCGGACCGAGTGGCGCTATCCCGCCCGGCTGCTCGGCATCGCCCTCCCGCTCACGATCCTGCTCGGCACGCTCGTCGCGACCTGGGTCTTCTCGGTCGACGACGTGTGGCTGCTCGCGGCCGGCGCCGCGATCCTCGCCCCCACGGACGCCGCCCTCGGGATGTCGATCATCGAGGACGAGCGGATCCCCTTGGGGTTCCGCCAGGTGATCAACGTCGAGAGCGGTCTCAACGACGGTCTCGCTACGCCGGTCGTGTCCTTCTGCATCGCCATGGCCGCGGCGACCGCGGCCGGCCAGCACGACCGACCCGTCGCGGCCGCCGCCGTCGAGCTGGCGACGGGCGTCGCGATCGGTGCCGGCGACCGGCGCGCTGACCGGCCGGCTCGTTCGTGCCGCGCGGGTCCGAGGCTGGGCCGCGCCGCAGCTGCTGCCGATCGCACCCGTGGTGATCGCGATCGGCACCTACCTGGGAGTCGTCGAGTTCGGGGGGAACGGCTTCGTCGCGGCCTTCGTCTGCGGTGTCGCCTTCGGTGCCGCGGTCCGGCACCACGCCCACGACGGGCTCCTCGGCTTCTCCCGCGGCACCGGCCAGCTGCTCGGGTACGGCGTGTGGTTCGTGTTCGGGGCCGGCGTCCTCGCGACGCACGTCGACCTGGTGACGTGGCAGACCGTGCTCTACGCCGCGCTGTCGCTCACCGTCGTGCGGATGCTCCCGGTCGCGATCGCGTCCCTCGGCTCGGGTCTGCCCTGGGACACGGTGGCGCTGACCGGCTGGCTCGGCCCGCGCGGGCTCGCCTCGATCGTGTTCGGCATCCTCGCCGCCGACACGATCGGCGGCCGGGACGGACAGCTGGTGCTGACCGTCGTGGCCGTGGCCGTGGCGATGTCCGTCTTCGCGCACGGGCTCTCGGCCGGCCCGTTGGCGACCTGGTACGCCGGTCGTCATCCGGCGCCGGAGGGCGTCGCCGCGCCCGGCGGCGACGGCTGAGCCGGGCGGATCAGCCGAGCGCGCGCTGGATCCGGGTGACCAGGGCGTCGCGGGCGCCGTCCAGCGTGCCCGCCGCGTCGACCATCAGCCCGTCGACGACGAACGTCGGGGTGCCGCGCACGCCGAGCCCGCGGCCCTCCTCGTGGTCGTCGCTCACCCGCTCGGCGTAGGTGCCGTCGAACAACGCGTCGGCGACGGCCTCCTCGTCCAGGCCCAGGTGCTCGGCCAGCTCCACGTAGTCGGCCGGGCCCTCGATCTCGCCCACCGTGGCGAGCGCCAGCGCCGTGAACGCCTCGCCCTGCCCCTGCGCGGCCGCCGCGCACTGGCACTGGGCGGCGGCGACGGCCCAGACGTGGCTGGCGAGCGGGAAGTGCCGCAGCCGTACGGCGAGCCCGTCGCCGAACCGCTCGCGCAGCTCGTCGAGGAGCTCGAGGGCGTCACCGCAGTCCGCGCAGGCGAGGTCGCACCACAGGTCCAGCAGGACCGCTCCGTCGTCGGTACGCCGGGGCTCGGGGGAGTCGACCTCGCTCAGCGTCACCACGGTCATGGCCCGCAGTCTGCCATCGGGGACCGGACACGCCGGCGCGGCGGTCCTAGGGTGCCGGGATGACCGATCTCCCCGCCCCGGCCGCCGTGACGTACGCGTCGTACCTGCGCATCGGCGAGCTGCTCGACCTGCAACATCCGCGCACCGCCGTGGGGTCCGTCATCGCCGAGCACGACGAGCTGCTGTTCATCACCATCCACCAGGTGTACGAGCTGTGGTTCAAGCAGGTGCTGCACGAGCTGCGCGGTGACCAGCGCGCGGCGGGCGGCGGAGGCGTGCAGCGGGCGCTCGAGTCCGGCGACGCGTTCGCGGCGCTCGCCCTGCTCGGCCGGGTGCTCACCATCCTCAAGACGCTCGTGGCGCAGGTGGACGTGCTCGAGACGATGACACCGCTGCAGTTCGCGTCGTTCCGGGCGCGGCTGGACAGCGCGAGCGGCTTCCAGTCCGCGCAGTTCCGCGAGCTCGAGGCCGTCCTCGGGCGGCGCGACGCCGCACTTCTCGGGACGGCGGTCGAGGGGGACCCGGCGTGGGACCGGGTGCGCGCCGCGACCGGTCGACCGTCGATGTGGGGTTCCTACCTGCGCTTCCTCGCGACACAGGGCTACGACGTGCCCGCGGCGGCCCTCGCCGAGCGCGAGGACGGGGACGACGGCACCCGGGAGCTCGTGGTCGCGGTGTACCAGCGGGGCGGCGCCGCGGCGCTGGTGAGCGAGCGTCTCGTCGACCTCGACGAGGGCCTGCAGGAATGGCGCTACCGCCACGTGAAGATGGTCGAGCGCACGATCGGCGCGAAGACCGGGACCGGTGGGTCCAGCGGTGCGGCGTACCTCGCGGGGACGCTGTTCCACCCGGCGTTCCCCGTGCTGTGGCAGGCCCGGGCGCAGTTCTGACCGCGGACCCGGTCCGCGCGTCCGGGTCGGGGTCCCGGCGCCGCGCGGAGGAGCCGGGGCTCGTCGGTCGACGCCGGTGCTGCGAGGCGGGTGCCGTCAGCGGTGCCAGGAGGTCCCGTCGCCGAGGAGGTCCGCGAGCTCGGCGTCGAGGTCCTGGCGGTCCATCTCCGCACCCCTGGGTACGACCGCGAGGGTCGCCTCGAGGAACGCGAGGACGTCGATCTCGTCCGCCTCGAGCAGCGCGCTGCCGGTGGGGCTCGCCAGGGAGATGCACACCGCCGCGCGACCCCGGACGTGCGAGGGCCAGACCGAGACGTCGCCCTGGCCGGCCGGGTCCCGCAGGCCGTCCTCGAGCAGGTCGCGGCCGAACACCCAGCTGACATCGCCCTCGCTCGTGTGGAACACGGCGGTCACTGCGAACGGGGTGAGCGCGTCGTAGCAGAACGTGGCGGGCACCGAGATCTCGGAGTCGCCACCGAGCACGAGGCGCAGCAGCAGACCGGTGCGGACGGACGACATGAGACTCCTTGACGCTGGTGCGAGAAGCGGGCACCGACGTTGTGCCCAGCCTCGCACCGTCCCACGCGCGATGCTCGTGTGAACGCCGCCACATCCCCGCGGTGGGTCCTCCTGAGTGCCTTCGCTCGCCGCGGCGGATCCGCGGTGCGCGGCCGAGGTCGGCCGGTGCGGCGGCACCGATCACCTTTGGTAGAGTCGCCGCCGCAGCGGGCGTTTGGCGCAGTGGTAGCGCGCTTCGTTCACACCGAAGAGGTCACTGGTTCGAACCCAGTAACGCCCACCCGTTGCCCGATCGGCCCCCTCCCGCGTGCTCTCCCGGGTGGTGGGCCTCGGGCGTCCGGCCGGCTGCCGCCGGGCCACCGCGCGCCCGCGCAGGATCCGCACCCGCCCGTCCGGCAGGCGGCCTAGAGTCGGGCCATGGCGGACGTGCGCGACCTCAGGGAGACCGACCTCGCGGCCGTGGGTTCCGTCGCGCTGGCCTGCGCGCAGACCGGGCCGGTCTCGGCGAGCGACCCGCGGTACCTCGCCCACGTGAGCTCGCACGGCCGCGTCGCGGTCCGCGAGGACGCCGGCTCGGTCGTCGGCTACGGCGGCGTCGTCGACCTGCGTGGTGCCCGGTTCCTCACCGATCTGTTCGTCACGCCGGACGCGCGCGGGGGCGGGCACGGCGGCGCGCTGCTCGACTCCCTCTGGGGCGGCGGCCCGGTCCGGGCGACGTCGTCCTCGCAGGACCCGCGCGCGCTCGCGGCGTACGCCCGGTTCGGCGCCACGCCGCGCTGGCCGCTCGTCCGCCTGCGCCTCCCGGGTGCGGACGTCGTCCCGCAGGTCCCCGTGGTGCACGACCGGGTCGTCCGCGGGCGACGCCGGCTGGACCCTCGACCTCGACGGCACCGAGACGGTCCGCGTGCTCGCCGGGCCGGGCGAGGTCGCGACGACCGCCGTCGTACGACGCGAGGGCGACCGCTGGACGGTGCTCCGCGCGACGACACCCGACCCGCGCGGTCTCGCCGTCCTCGTCGCCGACCTGCGCCGGCAGGCCGGGCCCGCCGGCGTGGTCGACATCGCCGTGCCGGGACCGCACCCGGGCTTCGCCGACCTGGTCGGCGCCGGTGCCCGTATCGTCGACGTCGACCTGTGGTGCGCCACAGCCGACGCGGTCGACCTCGTCGACCCCGTGCACGAGCTGCCCTCGCCCGCGTTGGCCTGACGCGGCGGCGTCGACCGGGCGCCCTCACCCCGGAGGTGACCATGATCCGGTCCCGTGCCACCCGCGTGCTGGGTTCCGGCCTCGCCGCGCTCGCCGCGGCGGCGTCCGCGGTGGCTCCCGCGTCCGCCGTCGCTCCGGCGTCGGCCGCTGCTCAGGCGTCCGCCCTGGCTCCCGCGGTCAGCCGGACCGCTCACCGCGGGTGCGTCGCCCGTCTCCCTCGTCCGGCCGGCGGTGACGCCCGCTCCGGTGAGCCGGCTGCGGGTCACGGCGAGCCTCGTGGCCACCGGGCTCGTCCACCCGGTCCTCGTGCGCTCGGCCGACGACGGCACGAACCGGCTGTTCGTCGTGGAGCAGGCCGGTCGCGTCCGTACCGTCGTCGGGCGCACGGTCCGGTCGACGTTCCTCGACATCCGCGGCCTGGTGGCCAGCGGCGGGGAGCGCGGGCTCCTCGGGCTCGCCTTCGCGCCCGACTTCCGGACCTCGCACCTGCTCTGGGTCACCTACACGCGCGGCGACGGTGCGCTCGTGCTCGCCCGGTTCGCGACCCGGTCGGCGACCTCCGGATCCGTGCTCGTCACGTCACGTCGCACGATCCTCGTCGTCCCGCACCCGACGTACGCCAACCACAACGGCGGGGACATCGCCTTCGGTCCCGACGGCTACCTCTACCTCGGCACCGGCGACGGCGGCGGCAGCGGCGACCGGTCGAACAACGCGCAGAGCCTGCGCTCGCTGCTGGGCAAGATGCTGCGGATCGACGTCCGGTGCGCGGGTCACCTCTACTGCGTGCCGCGGACCAACCCGTACGTCGCGTCGACGACGGCGCGGCACGAGATCTGGATGTCCGGCCTGCGCAACCCGTGGCGCTGGTCGTTCGACGTGAACGGGACGCAGTGGATCGGCGACGTCGGCCAGAACCGCTACGAGGAGATCGACGCGATCGCCCGCGGGACGGGCGCGCGACGGAACCTCGGCTGGTCGTGCCGCGAGGCGAAGCACGCGTACCTGACCGCCCGCTGCCGCACCGGCGTCGTCTACACCTCGCCGGTCCTCGAGCTGTGCCACCCGGACTCCGTGGCCGGGTGCCCGGCGTCCCGAGGCGGCGAGGCGATCATCGGCGGGTACGTCTACCGGGGTGCGGCGTACCCGAGCGCGGTCGGCACGTACGTCTTCGGCGACTTCGTCACCGGGCGGCTGTGGGCCTACCGCGGTGGCGTGCTCGGGACGCCGTCGGTGCTCGCCGGGGTCACGGGCTTCGGCACGCAGGACGACCGCGAGCTCTACGCCGTCACCTTCGCCGGACGGCTCTACCGCCTCGGGTTCCGCGTCGTCTGACCGCGCCGGCCGATTCCCGGCCGCGGCGCCGCCGCGCCGACCGGTACGCTCGGCCTGCCCGAACCCGACGCCTCGTACCCGTCGGGTCCCCTGCGGCCGGCCCCTCGTCACGGTCGTCCCGCCGAGCACCAGGAGTCGACGTGCCCCAGATCTCCGTCCGCCACCCCGACGGCACCCTCGAGCAGCGGACGGTGACCGACGGCACGACCGCCGCCGAGCTGTTCCCCGACCGGGCGGTCGTCGTCGCCCGCCTGAAGGGCGAGCTCAAGGACCTGTCCTACGCCGTGGCCGAGGGCGACGAGCTCGAGCCCGTCACGGTCGACTCCGAGGACGGCCGCGCGGTGCTGCGCCACTCGACCGCGCACGTCCTCGCGCAGGCCGTGCAGCAGCTCTTCCCCGAGGCGAAGCTGGGCATCGGCCCGCCGATCCGCGACGGCTTCTACTACGACTTCGACGTCGAGCGGCCCTTCACCCCCGAGGACCTGAGCGCCCTCGAGAAGCGCATGCAGGACATCGTCAAGTCCAACCAGCGGTTCGCCCGCCGGGTGGTGACCGAGGACGCCGCGCGCGCCGAGCTCGCCCACGAGCCGTACAAGCTGGAGCTCATCGGGCTCAAGGGCGGGTCCGACCTCGGGGACGTCATGGAGGTCGGTGGCGCCGAGCTCACGATGTACGACAACCTCGACGCGAAGACCGGCGAGCGCGCGTGGTTCGACCTGTGCCGCGGGCCGCACGTCCCCAGCACCCGCGTCATCCCGGCGTTCAAGCTCATGCGCTCCGCCGCGGCCTACTGGCGCGGCAGCGAGAAGAACCCGATGCTCCAGCGCATCTACGGCACCGCGTGGGAGACCCGCGACGCGCTCAAGGCGCACCTCGCGTTCCTCGAGGAGGCCGAGAAGCGCGACCACCGCCGGCTGGGCACCGAGCTCGACCTGTTCAGCTTCCCCGAGGCGATCGGCTCGGGTCTCGCCGTCTTCCACCCCAAGGGCGGCGTCGTGCGCCGGGCGATGGAGGACTACTCGCGCAAGCGGCACGAGGAGGCGGGGTACGAGTTCGTCAACACCCCCCACCTGACCAAGGGACTGCTCTACGAGATCTCCGGCCACCTCGACTGGTACGCCGAGAGCATGTACCCGCCCATGGAGCTCGACGCCGAGTACGACGACGACGGCGAGCTCAAGCGCGCGGGGCAGAAGTACTACATGAAGCCGATGAACTGCCCCATGCACAACCTCATCTTCGACGCCCGCGGCCGGTCCTACCGCGAGCTTCCGTTGCGGCTGTTCGAGTTCGGGACGGTCTATCGCTACGAGAAGTCCGGCGTGGTGCACGGCCTCACCCGGGCTCGCGGCTTCACCCAGGACGACGCGCACATCTACTGCACCGTCGAGCAGATGCCGGCCGAGCTCGACTCGCTGCTCACGTTCGTCCTCGACCTGCTCCGCGACTACGGGCTCGACGACTTCTACCTCGAGCTCTCGACCAAGGACCCGGTGAAGTTCGTCGGCAGCGACGACGACTGGGAGCGCGCCACCGAGACGCTGCGCGAGGCGGCGCAGCGGCAGGACCTCGAGCTCGTCATGGATCCCGGCGGTGCCGCGTTCTACGGCCCGAAGATCTCCGTCCAGGCGCGCGACGCGATCGGTCGCACCTGGCAGATGTCCACCATCCAGGTCGACTTCAACCTGCCGGAGCGCTTCGAGCTCGAGTACACCGCCGCCGACGGTTCGCGGCAGCGCCCGGTGATGATCCACCGCGCGCTGTTCGGCTCGATCGAGCGGTTCTTCGCCGTCCTGCTCGAGCACTACGCCGGTGCCTTCCCCGCGTGGCTCGCCCCGGTGCAGGTCGTCGGCATCCCGATCACCGACGGCCACGTCGACTACCTCCAGGACGTCGCCGCCCAGCTGCGCGCGGCGGGGATCCGCGTCGACGTCGACACCAGCGACGACCGGATGCAGAAGAAGATCCGCAACGCCCAGAAGCAGAAGGTCCCCTACATGCTCATCGCCGGCGACGAGGACGTGGCGGGCGGCGCGGTGTCCTTCCGCTACCGCGACGGCACCCAGAAGAACGGCGTACCGATCGCGGAGGCGATCGCGGAGATCGTCGACGCGGTCGAGCGCCGGGTCCAGGTGTGATCGCGTCATGAGCGGGGCCGAGGCCTGGGACCGGCTCTGGACGCCGCACCGGATGGCCTACATCAGGGGCCAGGACAAGCCCCGCCACACCGGCCCTGGCGACGAGTGCCCGTTCTGCACCGCTCCCACGCTGGAGGGCGACGCGAGCCTCGTCGTCGCCCGCGGCGAGCTCGTCTACGCCGTGCTCAACCTCTACCCGTACAACACCGGCCACCTCATGGTGTGCCCGTTCCGGCACGTCGCCGACTACACCGACCTCGACCCGGTCGAGGTGGCCGAGCTGGGGGCGTTCACGCAGCGCGCCATGACGACGCTGCGCACGGTGTCCGGGGCCCAGGGGTTCAACATCGGCCTCAACCAGGGGTCGGTCTCCGGCGCCGGCGTGGCGGGCCACCTGCACCAGCACGTCGTCCCGCGGTGGGGCGGCGACACCAACTTCATGGCCGTCATCGGCGGCACGAAGACCCTGCCCGAGCTGCTGCTCGACACCCGGGACCTGCTCGCCGCGGCGTGGTGACGTCCGGCGCCGTGCCCTGGGCGCCACGCACCGCGTCGCCCGATGCGACACTCGGGCCATGACCACCGCGCTGACGACCCTGCCGGTGCTCGTCTACGACGGTGACTGCGCGTTCTGCTCCACGAGCGTCCGCTGGCTGGAGTCGCGGTTCCCCCGCTCGTTCACCGCGGTGCCCTACCAGCGCACGGACCTCGGCCGGCTCGGCCTCGGCGAGCGGGAGTGCCACGACCGGGTGCAGTGGATCGGCGACGTCGCGGTACCGAGCAGCCGCAGGGAGAGCGGGGCGCGCGCGGTCGGTGCGCTGCTCCGCCGCGGCGGCGCGGACCGTGGTGGGCCGGTCGGCCTCGCGTTCCGCTCGGTCGGCGCGCTCACGACGGTCGCGCCGGCGTCCTGGCTCGCCGAGGGGGTCTACCTGCTCGTCGCGGCGAACCGGCACCGGCTCCCGGGCGGCACCCCGACCTGCGGCCTCTGACCACCATCCCCGGGCGGTCAGAGGCCACCGGGGTCAGTGCGCCGCCGCCTCCTCCTGGATCTTCTTGGCCATCTGCGGCGGCATCGCCTCGTGGCCGATGTAGCTGCGGGTGAACGTGGCCGTCCCGTGCGAGAGGGACCGCAGCTCGACGGCGTACCGCGTGAGCTCGAGCTCCGGCACCTCGGCCAGGATCTGGGTGCGGCCGCTGCCGACCGGCTCGCTGCCGGACACGCGCCCGCGCCGTCCGGACAGGTCGCTCATGACGGCGCCGACGTACTCGTCCGCCACGAGGACGCGGATGCGGTCGACCGGCTCGAGCAGCGAGACGTGCGCCGCGGCGGCCGCCTCCTTGAGCGCGAGCCCCCCGGCCTGCTGGAAGGCCATGTCCGAGGAGTCGACCGAGTGGGCCTTGCCGTCGACGAGCGTCACGCGGATGTCGATGAGCGGGTAGCCCGCTGCGACGCCGCGCTCCATCTGGGCCCGCACGCCCTTCTCCACGCTGGGGATGAAGTTGCGCGGGACGGCGCCACCGACCACCTTGTCGACGAACTCGAAGCCCGACCCCGAGGGGAGCGGCTCGACCTCGATGTCGCACACCGCGAACTGCCCGTGCCCGCCGGACTGCTTGACCAGACGGCCGTGGCCCTTGCTCGGCCCGGCGAACGTCTCCCGCAACGACACCCGCAGCGGCACCGAGTCGACCGCGACGCCGTAGCGGTTGCGCAGCCGGTCGAGCAGGACGTCGACGTGCGCCTCGCCCATGCACCAGAGCACGAGCTGGTTCGTCTCCGGGTTGCGCTCGAGCCGCATCGTCGGGTCCTCGGCGACGAGCCGGCCGAGTCCCTGCGCGAGCTTGTCGTCGTCGGCCTTCGAGTGGGCCACGATCGCCACCGGGAGGAGCGGGTCGGGCATGACCCACGGCTCGACGAGCAGCGGGGAGTCCTTCTCGCTCAGGGTGTCCCCGGTCTCGGCCCGCGTGAGCTTCGCCACCGCGACGATGTCGCCGGCGACCGCGTGGCCGACGGTGCGCTGCGTCTTGCCCAGTGGCGAGGACAGCGCGCCGACGCGCTCGTCGACGTCGTGGTCCTCGTGGCCCCGGTCGGGGGTGAAGTGACCGGAGACGTGGACGGTGACGTCCGGGCGCAGCGTGCCGCTGAACACGCGGACGAGTGACACGCGTCCGACGTACGGGTCGGTGGTGGTCTTCACGACCTCGGCGCAGAGCGGCCCGTCGACGTCGCACGCGAGCGGTTCGCGCGGCCCGCCCTCGGGTGAGGTGACCGCGGGCAGCGGGTGCTCCAGCGGGGAGGGGAACCCGCGGACGACGAGCTCGAGCAGCTCGGCGGTGCCGAACCCGGTGGGCACCAGAGCGGAGGCCAGCACGGGGTAGAACGAGCCGCGCGAGACGGCGGTCTCGAGGTCGGCGACGAGGGTGTCGACGTCGAGCTCCTCGCCGCCGAGGTAGCGGTCCATGAGGGTCTCGTCCTCGCTCTCCGCGATGATCCCCTCGATGAGCGAGCCGCGGGCGTTCTCGATGAGCGGGAGGTGCTCGGCGTCGGGTGCCGTGCCGACCCGGCTGCCCGTGGAGTAGTCGTAGACCTGCTGGGTGAGCAGGCCGATGAGGCCGGCCACGCTCCCGTCGTCGGCGTGCATCGGCAGGTAGAGCGGCAGGACGCCGTCGCCGAACACGCGCTGGCAGATGGCGACCACGTCGTCGAAGTCCGCGCGCTCCTTGTCGAGCTTGGTGACGACGACGGCGCGCGGCATCCCGACCGCGGCGCACTCCTCCCAGAGCAGCTGCGTCGAGCCGTCGACGCCGTCGGCCGCGGACACGACGAACAGGGCGGCGTCGGCGGCGCGCAGACCCGCGCGCAGGTCACCGACGAAGTCGGCGTACCCAGGGGTGTCGATCAGGTTGACCTTGACGCCGTCGACCACGAGCGGCGCGAGAGCGAGGCCCACGGAGCGCTGCTGGCGCAGCTCCGCCTCGTCGAAGTCCGACACCGTCGTGCCGTCCTCGACGCGGCCGGGGCGCGGGAGGGTCCCGGCAGCCACGAGGAGCTGCTCGACGAGCGTCGTCTTGCCCGAACCGGAAGGGCCGACCAGCACGACGTTGCGGATCCTGTCGGGCCGATCGGCCTCGAGTGCTCTGCCGGCGGCTCCTGCTGCGTTCCTGTCTGCCATGTCGATCGCCTCCGCGTCTGTGCCGATGGATCGTGCCACCCACCCAACTCCTGCGGCTCGTGCGAGGCAACCTCTTGGACGAGGCCCCCCGCCGTTAGTCTCGTCACTGTCATGCTCAACAACGCCTCCGCACGGCGCGCGGTCGCCGGTGCCGTCGACCCGGTCGCCCGCGGCCTGCTGCGCGCCCACGTGTCGCCCGACGCGGTCACCATCGTCGGCACCATCGGGACCGGGGTCGCGGCGCTCGCGTTCTACCCGCGCGAGCAGTGGGTCGCCGGCTCGCTGCTCATCGTCGTGTTCGTGTTCAGCGACCTCATCGACGGCACGATGGCGCGGATGTCGGGCCGGTCCGGGCCATGGGGCGCCTTCCTCGACTCCACCCTCGACCGGGTGGCCGACGGCGCGGTGTTCGGGGGCATCCTGCTCGGCCTGGCGCACGCCGGTGACCTCTGGTCCGCCGGCGCGGCGCTGGCCTGCCTGGTGGGCGGCGCGGTCGTCTCCTACGCGAAGGCGCGGGCCGAGAGCATCGGCGTCGAGTGCAACGTCGGCATCGCCGAGCGCGCCGAGCGGCTCGCGGTCGCCGTGCTCGCGGCGTTCCTGCACGGCCTGGCGGTGCCCTACGCCCTGCCGGTCGCCATGTGGCTCCTGGCCGTGCTCACCTGGATCACCGTGGGCCAGCGGATCGTCCACGTGCGGCGCCAGCTCCGCGCCGCGGGGGCGGAGCCCGCTCCGTGAGCACGGTGGGCGACGCGCTGGTGAGCCTCGGGTTCGGCGCCGGCTGGTCCGTCGTGCGCCGGATGCCCGAGCGCTCGGCGTACGCCATGTTCGAGCGTGCGGCCGACCGCATGTGGGCGCGCCGGGGTGGCAGCGTCCTGCGGCTCGAGTCGAACCTGCGGCGCGTGGTCGGGCCGGAGACCACCGACGAGGAGATCCGGCTGCTGTCGCGCGACGGCATGCGCTCCTACCTGCGCTACTGGTGCGAGGCGTTCCGGCTGCCCGGCTGGAGCCACGAGCGCATCGTCGGGTCGATCCGGATCGTCGACGACTTCCGGCTCGGCGACGCCCTGGCCACCGGCCGGGGCGTGGTCGTGGCCCTGCCGCACATGGGCAACTGGGACCACGCCGGTGCCTGGGCCACGCTCGCGCACTCGCCGGTGGTCACCGTCGCCGAGCGGCTCAAGCCGGAGGGCCTCTACGAGAAGTTCCTCGCCTACCGGCGCAGCCTCGGCATGGACGTCATCCCGCTCACCGGCGGCGAGCCGCCCTTCCCGTACCTCGCCGAGCGCCTGCGCGAGGGGCGCCTCGTGGCCCTGCTCGGTGACCGCGACCTGAGCAACTCCGGCGTCCCCGTGCAGTTCTTCGGCGCGCGCGCCAAGTTCCCCGCGGGCCCCTCCGCGCTGGCGGTCGACACGGGTGCGGTGCTGCTCACGGCGTCGCTCTACCTCGAGGACGGGCGCAACACGGTGCGGTTCAACCCCGCGGTCGAGGTGCCCACCGAGGGAGAGCGGTCGCGCCGGATCTTCCGGTCCACGCAGCTCGTCGCCGACCAGATCGAGGCCTCCATCCGGGAACGCCCGACCGACTGGCACATGCTCCAGCGGCTCTGGGTCGCCGACCTCGACCCGAGCAAGGCGCCCGCCCGGTGACACACCGGGGGAGTGGGCCGGCCCGAGGGGAGCCGTCATGAGGGTCGGCATCGTGTGCCCCTACGACTGGTCGGCGCCGGGCGGTGTCCAGGTGCACGTCCGGGACCTCGCCGTCGCGCTCCAGCGGCTCGGGCACGAGGTGAGCGTCCTGGCGCCGTGCGACGAGGACAAGGAGCTGCCGCCGTACGTCGTCTCCGCCGGACGCGCGGTCACGTTGTCCTACAACGGGTCCAAGGCGAAGGTCGCGTTCGGCCCGGTGACCACCCGGCGGGTACGCCGGTGGCTGCGCAACGGGGGCTTCGACGTGCTCCACGTGCACGAGCCGCTGTCGCCGAGCGTCTCGATCCTCTCCTGCTGGTCGGCGCGGGGACCGATCGTCGCGACGTGGCACTCGTCGATGCAGCGCTCCCGCGCCCTCGCGGCGATGTACCCACTGGCGCAGACCGCGCTCGAGAAGGTGTCGGCCCGCATCGCGGTGAGCGAGGCGGCCCGTCAGACCCTCGTCGAGCACATGGGCGGCGACGCCGTCCTCATCCCCAACGGGGTGGACTGCTCGGCGTTCGGTGGCGTCGACCCGTTGCCCGGCTGGCCGGGGGAGGGCCACGCGCTGTTCTTCATCGGCCGGATCGACGAGCCGCGCAAGGGCCTGCCGGTCCTGCTCGAGGCGCTCCCCGCCATCGCGGCCGTGCACCCCGGAGTGCGGCTGCTCGTCGCCGGCCCGGGCGACGTCGCGGAGTTCCGGGCCGGGCTCTCGCCGGACCTCGCGTCGCGCGTCGTCTTCCTCGGGCTGGTGAGCGAGGAGGTCAAGGCCAGGGCGTTCGTGTCCGCCGACGTCTACGTCGCGCCCAACACCGGCGGGGAGAGCTTCGGCATCGTGCTCCTCGAGGCGATGGCGTCCGGGACCCCGGTGCTCGCCAGCGACATCGAGGCGTTCCGCCGCGTGGTCGACGGCGGCCGGGCCGGGGCGACGTTCGACAACGAGGACCCGGCGGATCTCGCCCGGGTCGCGATCGCCCTGCTCGACGACGCCGAGGAGCGCGCCCGGCTGTCCCGCGAGGGCCTGCACCGGGCCCACGAGTTCGACTGGGAGACGGTGGCGAAGCGGGTCGTCGAGGTCTACGAGGCGGTCACCGTGACGGGCGAGAAGGTGAGCGAGGACTTCCGCGGCCAGCTCGTCGGCCGGCTGTCCCGCTTCGACCGCGACGAGCGCGGGAGTGACGCGTGAACTGGCTCAACGAGCTGCTCATCGTCGCGGTCGTCCTCGGCGCGATCGTGGTCTACCTCGCGTCCATGGCCGGCCGGCTCGACCGGCTGCACCACCGCATCGAGACGACGCACGCCGCGCTCGACGCCCAGCTGCTGCGTCGGGGCGCCGCGGTGCAGGACCTCGCGTCCTCCGGGTTCCTCGACCCCGCGTCGTCCCTCCTGCTCTCGGCGTCCGCCCAGGAGACGCTCGTGGTGGACCCCGAGGACGACGCCGTGCGGTTCCTCGCGGAGAGCGAGCTCACCCGCACGCTCGGCGCGGTGCTGGACACCCGGGAGGACGTCGAGGAGCTGCGCACCGGCGCCGGCCCCGACGTCGAGGTGGCCGACCAGCTACTCGCCGAGCTGGCGGTGGCCTGCCGGCGCGTCGAGCTGGCCCGGCGCTTCCACAACGACGTCGTGCGCAGCTGCGTCCAGGTACGCCGCAAGCGCGTGGTGCGCTGGTTCCGCCTCGAGGGCTACACGCCGCTCCCGGCGACGGCCGACTTCGACGACACACCCCCGGCGGGCCTCGCCGACCGGTGAGGGCGGGCCGCTTACCCTCGTGGCAGCGACCGCCCGCCCGAGCGGTCCCGAGGAGGACCGCGTGCGACCCCGACGGCACCATCGCCCCCGCCGCGTCACGCTCGCCGGGCTCGGTGCGGCCGCCCTGGCCCTCTCGGCCTGCGCGGCGCCCGGAGCCTCCGGTGCGGGGCTCCAGTCGCCCCCGGCGAGCGGGACCACGGCGTCCGCTGCGTCGACGCCGGCGGCCGCCACGAGCCCGTCCGCGACGGGCATCCCCGCGGGCGCGTCACCGCTGTCCGGTCGCCCCGGCGGCGCCGGCAAGCCGGTCCTGGTGGTGAAGTACGACAACACCCCCAACGCCCAGCCGCACGCCGGGCTGACGGCCGCCGACGTCGTCTACGTCGAGGAGGTCGAGTTCGGGCTCACCCGCATCGCCGCGGTGTTCTCCTCGTCGCTGCCGCGGACCGTGGGCCCGATCCGCAGCGCCCGCATCTCCGACATCGACCTGCTCGCCCAGTACGGGCGTCCCGCGTTCGCCTACTCCGGAGCCCAGCACCGGCTTCGTCCGGTCCTCGCCGCGGCGTCGATCTACGACGTGTCGGGCGACAAGGGTCCGGCCGGCTACTTCCGCGACGGCCGCAGGCCCGCGCCGTACAACTTCTTCGGCGTGCCCGCCGCCCTGCTCGCGCGTGCGCCGAGGGCGTCGGTCGCGCGGGACATCGGCTTCGAGTTCTCGGCGACCGCGCCCGCCGGCGGCAAGCGGGTCAAGGCGGCCACGGTTCCGTACCCGTCGTCGCAGGCCGCATTCGTGTGGAACTCGACGCTCCAGTCGTGGGACGTGCGGCTCAACAAGCGGCCGGCCCGGGCGGCCGAGGGCGGCACCCAGCACGCGTCGACCGTCGTGATCCAGTACGTCCGCCAGCACGACTCGGGCTACGGCGACAAGTTCGGCGGCCGGACGCCCAAGGAGGAGACGATCGGGTCCGGCAAGGGCTGGGTGCTGCGCAACGGGCGCGGCTACCCGGTCACCTGGTCCCGTCCCACGGCCACGAGCGGGACGACGTTCACCGGCGCCGACGGCTCCGTCGTGCCGTTCGCCGCGGGCCAGATCTGGGTCGTCCTCGTCAACAGCGCCACGAAGGCCGTCATCGCCTGACGAGGGTGGCCGTGACGCCGCGTCGGCGGCCGCACCCGCGCGACCGCGGCCGACGCTCCATCCCGGCCACCACCCTCGGCGGCCCGCTCCCGGCCGTCGTCGGCCGGGTCGCGCGGCATGGGTATCCTTCGGGTGAGTAGCCGTACCCCGGCGAACCCCAACCCTGCGTCCTTCCGAGGTCCTCGATGTCCGCCCAGCCCGAGTCCACCACCGCCGGCAGCTCCCCCGAGATCGGCACCGCGCGCGTCAAGCGCGGCATGGCCGAGATGCTCAAGGGGGGCGTGATCATGGACGTGGTCACCCCCGACCAGGCCAAGATCGCCGAGGACGCCGGCGCGGTCGCCGTCATGGCGCTCGAGCGGGTCCCCGCGGACATCCGCGCGCAGGGCGGGGTGTCGCGGATGAGCGACCCCGACATGATCGACGGCATCATCGAGGCCGTCTCGATCCCCGTCATGGCCAAGGCCCGGATCGGCCACTTCGCCGAGGCCCAGGTCCTGCAGAGCCTGGGTGTGGACTACGTCGACGAGTCCGAGGTCCTGACCCCGGCCGACTACGCCAACCACATCGACAAGTGGCCCTTCACCGTCCCGTTCGTCTGCGGTGCGACGAACCTCGGTGAGGCCCTGCGCCGGCTCACCGAGGGCGCGGCGATGATCCGCTCCAAGGGCGAGGCGGGCACCGGCGACGTCTCCAACGCCACCAAGCACATGCGCACGATCCGCGGCGAGATCAACCGGCTGACCTCGATGTCGACCGACGAGCTGTACGTCGCGGCCAAGGAGCTGCAGGCGCCGTACGACCTCGTGGTCGAGGTCGCCCGCCTCGGTCGCCTCCCGGTCGTCATGTTCACCGCGGGCGGCATCGCCACGCCGGCCGACGCCGCGATGATGATGCAGCTCGGCGCCGACGGCGTGTTCGTCGGCTCGGGCATCTTCAAGTCGGGCAACCCGGCGCAGCGGGCGAACGCGATCGTCCAGGCCACGCTGCACTTCGACAACCCCGAGGTCGTCGCCAAGGTGAGCCGCGGGCTCGGCGAGGCCATGGTCGGCATCAACGTCGCCGACCTGCCGGTCCACCACCGTCTCGAAGACCGCGGCTGGTGAGCGGGGCCCCGCTCATCGGGGTCCTCGCACTGCAGGGTGACGTCCGCGAGCACGTGAACGCGCTCGCGGCGTGCGGAGCCGTGACCCGTCGGCGTCCGCTCCGTGGAGGAGCTCGACGGCCTCGACGCGCTCGTCGTACCCGGCGGCGAGTCCACGACGATGAGCAACCTGGCGCTGCGGTGGGGCCTCATGGAGCCGCTGCGCGCGCTCGTCCGCGGGGGGCTGCCGGCGTACGGCTCCTGCGCCGGGATGATCATGCTGGCCGACCGCATCGAGGGTGGCCGCCCCGACCAGGAGACGATCGGCGGGCTCGACATCACGGTCCGGCGCAACGCGTTCGGCCGTCAGGTCGACTCCTTCGAGGCCGACCTCGACATGCCGGTGCTGGGCGACCGTCCGGTGCACGCGGTGTTCATCCGCGCGCCGTGGGTGGAGAGCCTGGGGGAGGGGGTCCAGGTCCTGGGCACGGTCGCCGCGGGACCGGCCGCCGGTAGGATCGTCGCCGTCCGGCAGGGCCACCTGCTCGCGACGTCGTTCCACCCGGAACTCACCGGGGACACCCGCGTTCACGAGTACTTCGTCGAGATGGTGAGAGAGCAGTCATGAGCGGCCACTCCAAGTGGGCGACCACGAAGCACAAGAAGGCCGTGGTCGATGCCAAGCGCAGCAAGCTGTTCGCCAAGCTGATCAAGAACATCGAGGTCGCGGCGCGCACCGGCGGTGGTGACCCCGACGCCAACCCGACCCTGTACGACGCCATCTACAAGGCGAAGAAGACCTCGGTCCCGAACGACAACATCGACCGCGCCGTCAAGCGGGGCTCCGGTGCCGAGGCGGGTGGCGCGGACTACCAGACGATCATGTACGAGGGCTACGGGCCCAACGGCGTCGCGGTGCTCATCGAGTGCCTCACCGACAACCGCAACCGGGCGGCGTCCGACGTCCGCGTGGCGATGACCCGCAACGGCGGGTCGATGGCCGACCCCGGCTCGGTGTCCTACCTGTTCAGCCGCAAGGGTGTCGTGATCGTGCCCAAGGGGTCGCTCACCGAGGACGACGTCCTCGCCGCCGTGCTCGACGCCGGCGCCGAGGAGGTCAACGACCTCGGCGAGGCGTTCGAGGTGGTGAGCGCGGCCGGTGACGTCGTGGCGGTCCGCACGGCGCTGCAGGCCGAGGGGATCGACTACGAGTCGGCCGAGACGTCCTTCCTGCCGAGCATGCAGGTCGAGGTCGACGAGGACACCGCACGCAAGGTGTTCCGGCTCATCGACGTGCTCGAGGACAACGACGACGTCCAGAACGTCTACGTCAACGCCGACGTTCCCGACGAGATCCTCGAACGCATCGACGCCTAGCGGCGCTGCGTTCGAGGATCGAGTCGCTGGGCCCCTGCTGGGCCCCGCTGGGCCGCAGGCTCAGTAGGGGAGATCCCCGAGGCCCTCGACGAGTAGCGCCCGGCGTGTTGGCCCGCCGCGGCCGGTCGGCTCGGCTAGGATCCGAACACCTGTTCGGGACAGCGAAGGGACCATCCGACCCATGCGCGTGCTCGGAGTCGACCCCGGCCTGACCCGGTGCGGTCTCGGCGTCGTCGACGGCGCCCCCGGTCGCCGGCTCACCCTCGTGCACGTCGACGTCATCCGCACCCCGGCCGACGCCGACCTGGCGCACCGGCTGCTCGGCGTCGAGCAGGGGATCGAGGCGGTGCTCGACGCGGTCGCGCCGGACGCCGTCGCCGTGGAGCGGGTGTTCAGCCAGCACAACGTGCGCACGGTCATGGGCACCGCCCAGGCGGGGGCCGTGGCGATCGCGGCGGCCGCGCGGCGCGGGATCCCGGTCGTGCTGCACACGCCGAGCGAGGTCAAGGCGGCCGTCACCGGCAACGGCCGGGCCGACAAGGACCAGGTCGGCGTCATGGTCGCGCGGCTGCTCGGGCTCGCGGTCGTCCCGCGGCCCGCCGACGCCGCCGACGCCCTCGCGCTGGCCATCTGCCACCTCTGGCGCGGCGACACGGCGGCCCGCCTGGCCGCCGCGGCCGCGGCGGCTCCGCCGTCCCGGGTCCCGCGCCGGGCCGCGCCCGGACGCCGCCTCGTGGTCGGAGGTCCACGGTGATCGCCTACGTCCGCGGGTCGGTCGCCTCGGTCGGCGCGGGCTCCGCCGTGGTCGACGTCGGGGGGATCGGGCTCGAGCTGCAGTGCGCGCCGGGCACCCTCGCCGAGCTCCGGGTGGGGCATCCGGCCACGCTCGCGGCGACCCTGGTGGTCCGGGAGGACTCGCTCACCCTCTACGGGTTCGCCGACGAGGACGAGCGGTCGGTGTTCGAGCTGCTCCAGACCGTCACGGGCGTGGGCCCGCGGCTCGCCCAGTCCGTGCTCGCCGCGCTCTCGCCGGACGCCCTGCGCCGCGCCGTGGCGGGGGAGGACATCACCGCCCTCATGCGCGTCTCGGGGGTCGGCCGCAAGGGCGCGCAGCGGCTGGTCCTCGAGCTCAAGGACCGGCTCGGTGCGCCGACCGGCGGCGTCGTGGACCTCGGCCGCGGGCCGGGTGGCCCGACGTGGGAGGGCCAGGTGCGCGAGGCGCTCATCGGGCTCGGCTGGTCGCCGCGCGAGGCCGACGCCGCGGTGGCCGCCGTCGCCGAGGACGTCGCGCCCGACGCCGACGTCGCGAGCGTCCTGCGGCTGGCCCTGCGCTCCCTGGACCGGGCATGAGCGGCGATCTCGACCGCCGCGACCTCGAGGTGGTCCACGACGACGGCTCGCGCCTGGTGGCGGGCGAGCCGGCCGGTGACGACTCGGCCGTCGAAGGGGCGCTGCGCCCGCGCACGCTCGACGCGTTCATCGGGCAGCAGCGGGTCAAGGACCAGCTCGGACTGGTCCTCGAGGCGGCTTCGGCGCGCGGCCGCGCCGCCGACCACGTGCTCCTCGCGGGACCGCCCGGGCTGGGCAAGACCACCCTGTCGATGATCATCGCCGCGGAGCTCGGGATGCCGCTGCGCGTGACGAGCGGTCCGGCGCTGCAGCACGCCGGCGACCTCGCGGCCGTGCTCTCCAGCCTCGTCCCCGGCGAGGTGCTCTTCCTCGACGAGATCCACCGGATGTCCCGCGCCGCCGAGGAGATGCTCTACCTCGCGATGGAGGACTTCCGCGTCGACATCATCGTCGGCAAGGGACCCGGTGCCACGGCGATCCCGCTGGAGCTGCCGGCGTTCACCCTCGTCGGCGCCACCACCCGGGCCGGCCTGCTTCCCGGCCCGCTGCGCGACCGCTTCGGCTTCACCGCGCACATGGACTTCTACGAGACCGGGGACCTGCGGGCGATCCTCGCGCGCAGCGCCGCACTGCTCGACGTCACGCTCGCACCCGACGCCGCGGCGGAGATCGCGGGCCGCAGCCGGGGGACCCCGCGGGTCGCCAACCGGTTGCTACGCCGGGTGCGCGACTTCGCCCAGGTCCGTGCCGACGGTGCCGTCGACCTGCCGATCGCGCGGGCCGCGCTCGCGCTCTACGAGGTCGACGAGATCGGTCTCGACCGTCTGGACCGCGCGGTGCTGGACGCGCTGCTGCGCCGCTTCGGTGGTGGGCCGGTCGGCCTGTCGACGCTCGCGGTGTCCGTCGGCGAGGAGTCGGAGACGGTCGAGACGGTGTGCGAGCCGTTCCTCGTCCGGGCCGGGCTGCTCGCCCGGACCCCGCGCGGTCGGGTCGCGACCCCCGCGGCCTGGTCGCACCTCGGCCTCGTCCCGCCGGCCGGCACGGCCCCCACGCTCCCGTTCGGTGAGCCAGCGGTCGTCGACGAGTCCGACGAGCCCGGGCCCGCCTAGACTCGCCGGGACGTCGGGACGGCCGGCGCCTTCCGGAGGACCCCACGTGAACCAGCTCGGCTCCCTGCTCCCCATCCTGTTCCTCGTCGTGCTGTTCTACCTGCTCGTGCTGCGGCCCGCCCGCACCCGGCAGGCCAAGCAGCGCGCCGTCCTGGCCTCGTTGACGCCCGGGACGCGGGTGATGACCACGGCGGGCCTGTTCGGCCGGATCACGGCGGTCGAGGACGACCAGGTGGAGCTGGAGATCGCCGACGGCGTACGGGTGCGCTACGTCGCGGCGGCGATCGCCCGAGTCGTGGACGAGCCCACCGACGTGGGAACGTCCGCGCCTGCTCCGGAGTCGGTCAAGCAGGACGACACGCCTGAGGGCTAGCCCGGATTCGGGGGGACGCCGCAGCGTCCTCCATACTGCTCGGGCACGACCTCGGCGCCTCGGCACCGGGGGAGCGCTCGGGGAGGGCCACCTGGCCCGAACGGACATCGGCGGCCCACGGCCGTCACGGGAGGTCCCGCGCACGCGGGCACGAGGGATCCCGCGAGCCCGAGCCGGGCCGCGCGGGGCGCACAGGAGACTCGACGGTGGCAGCACCGACACAACGGCACGTGAACGCCGGTCGCACGCTCGCGATCCTCGGTCTCGCGGTGCTCGTGCTCGGCGTGTGGACGTTCTGGCCCGGCCAGGTGCACACACCCAAGCTCGGGCTCGACCTGCGCGGCGGCACCCAGGTGATCCTGACGCCGACCGCCAACCAGGGTGGCGTCGTGGTCACCGACGACCAGCTCAAGCAGGCCGTCGAGATCATCCGTCAGCGCGTGGACGGCTTCGGCGTCGCCGAGTCCGAGGTGACCACGCAGGGCAACGGCCAGAACGCCAGCATCATCGTCTCCATCCCCGGCGCGACCAACCAGGCCGTCCTGAACTCCCTCGCCACCACCGCCAAGCTCGACTTCCGACCGGTCCTCGCCGAGGCGGTCGGCGGCTCGGTGCCCACCGCGTCGCCGAGCCCCTCGGCGTCCGGCACCGCCACGCCGAAGGCGTCGGCGACCGCCACCGCCACCGCGTCGGCCGGCACGCCGTCGCCGTCGGCGTCGTCGACCGGCAACGGCGCCGCCGTGACCAGTGCGCTGCAGGGCACGGCCGACTCGGCGAGCCCCACCGCCAGTCCCAGCGCCAGCCCCAGCGCCAGCGCGTCCCCGTCCGCCTCGCGCACTCCTCAGCCGACGGCGAGCACCGACGCGAACGGCATCACGTCGGTCGGTGGCCTGCCACCGATCCAGTCGAAGACGAACGACGCCGCCCTGCAGACGGCGTACGCGAACCTGGACTGCACCAAGCCGGGCGCCACCACCGGCGGTCTCGCGGACCCGACCCAGTACCTCGTGACCTGTGCGAAGGACGGCTCGCTCAAGTACCTGCTGGACAAGGCGGCCGTGCGCGGCACCGAGATCGCGAGCGCGTCGGCCGGGCTCTCGCAGACCGGTGGTGGCTGGGAGGTCAACCTGACCTTCACCTCCACCGGTGCGCAGCAGTTCGCGACCGTCACCGGCGAGCTGGCGCAGAACCAGAGCCCGCAGAACCAGTTCGGCATCGTGCTCGACGGTCTCGTCGAGTCGTCGCCGTACGTCAGCACGGCGATCCTGGGTGGCAGCGCCGTCATCACCGGATCGTTCACCGCCGACGAGGCCAAGGCACTGGCGAACGTCCTGAAGTACGGCTCGCTGCCGGTCTCGCTCGAGGTGTCCTCGGTCGAGACGGTCTCCCCGACGCTCGGTCAGGACCAGCTCAACGCCGGCCTGCTCGCCGGCGCGCTCGGCCTGCTGCTCGTCGTCATCTACCTCGTGGCCTACTACCGGGCGCTCGGGCTGGTGGCGGTGGCCTCGCTCGCCGTGGCGGCGTCGATCACCTACTTCCTCTTCGTGATCCTCGGCCGACAGCTCGGCCTCACGCTGTCGCTCGCCGGTGTTGCCGGTGCGATCGTCGCCATCGGCATCACGGCGGACTCGTTCGTCGTCTACTTCGAACGGATCCGGGACGAGATCCGGGAGGGCCGGAGCCTGCGCGCAGCGGGCGACGCCGGCTGGATGCGCGCGCGACGCACCATCCTGGCCGCCGACTTCGTGTCGTTCCTCGCCGCCGATCGTGCTGTACTTCCTGTCCGTCGGCGGCGTCCGCGGCTTCGCGTTCACCCTCGGGCTCACCACGATCGTCGACGTCGTGGTCGCGTTCCTGTTCACCCGTCCGCTCGTGTCGATCATGATGCGCAGCAAGGCCTTCACGTCGGGCAAGGCGTGGACGGGTCTGTCACCGGACCGTCTGGGCGTCACGCCGCAGATCGTCCCGGTCGGGGTCACCCTCGCGACCGAGCCGAAGGAGTCCTGATGTCCCGCCTCGGTACGGTCGCCCACCGGCTCTACAGCGGCGAGGTCTCCTACGACTTCGTCGGCAAGCGGCGTCGCTGGTACACGATCTCCGCCGTCATCCTGCTCCTGGCGCTCATCGGTCTGTTCGCGCCCGGGCGCGGCCTCAACCTCGGCATCGAGTTCAAGGGCGGCTCGGAGTTCACCGTCCCGAACACGACGGCCACGGTCGAGCAGGCCCGGGCCTCGGCCGAGTCGGCGAACATCACGGACCCGATCGTCACCCAGGTCGGCGAGAGCAACATCCGGATCCAGACCGCCGCCCTGACGCCGACCCAGTCGGCTGCGGTCACCATGCAGCTCTCCCAGGACCTCGGGGTCCCGCAGAGCGACATCGCGGTGACGCTGGTCGGTCCCAGCTGGGGTGCGGAGATCACCCAACGGGCCGTGCAGGGCCTCATCGTGTTCCTCGTGCTGGTGGTCATCTTCCTGTCGGCGTACTTCGAGTGGCGGCTCGCGGTCGCCGCGCTCGTCGCCCTCGTGCACGACCTCGTCATCACGATCGGGATCTACGCCCTGACCGGTTTCGAGGTCACGCCCGCGACGGTCATCGGCGTCCTCACGATCCTCGGCTTCTCGCTCTACGACACCGTCGTCGTCTTCGACAAGGTGAAGGAGAACACCCGAGCCATCACGTCGGGAAACCGGGCGACGTACAGCGAGGCCGCCAACCTCGCGCTGAACCAGACCCTGATCCGCTCGATCAACACCTCGGTCGTGGCGCTGCTGCCGGTGACCGCGATCCTCGTGGTGGGTGTCGGACTGCTCGGTGCCGGGCACGCTCAAGGACCTCGCGCTCGCGCTGTTCATCGGCACCGCCGCCGGCACCTACTCGTCGATCTTCATCGCGACCCCGGTGGCCTGCCAGCTGCAGGAGCGTCGCCCCGAGATGAAGGCGCTCGCCGCCCGCGTCGCGCAGCGCCGGGCCGGGGGCGGCGAGGCCCGCGGCGCCCGCTCGGCGCGCAAGGCCACGGACTCCGCGACGGCCACCGCCGTGCTCGACGCCGTCGACACCGGAGTCGACGGCGTGGATCCCGCGGCGGGCAACGTCACGGCGGCCGACATCGCGCCGAACGTCACGGCCACCGGCCCTCGGGCGCAGCCGCGGCGGAACCAGTCACGCAGCAAGCGCAAGAAGTGACGCCCGGAGCGGATCCCGCCCTCGAGCTGCTGCTCGACGAGCGGATCCGGGCCGTGCCGGACTGGCCCGTGCCGGGGGTGACGTTCCGGGACATCACCCCGCTCCTCGCCGACCCGCGAGGCATCGCGTCCGTCGTCGCGGGGCTGCGGGCGGCCCTCGACTCCGCCGGCGTCGACGGCGTCGACCTCGTCGCCGGGGTCGAGGCGCGCGGGTTCGTCCTCGGGGCGCCGCTGGCCGTGGCCCTCGGTGTGGGCTTCGTCCCGGTCCGCAAGGAGGGCAAGCTCCCGGGTGACGTCCACGCGGAGTCCTACGCCCTCGAGTACGGCACCGCGACCCTCGAGGTGCAGGTCGGCGCGATCGCGGCAGGGCACCGCGTGCTCCTCGTCGACGACGTGCTCGCCACCGGAGGCACGGCCGCCGCGGCCGGCCGCCGTGCTGCGGGCGGCCGGTGCGGACGTGGCCGCGCTCGCCGTCCTGCTCGAGCTCGTGGCGCTCGGCGGTCGCGCCCGGCTGGGCGACCTGCCGGTCGCCGCGCTGCGCGCGCTCTGACGCCCGTGGGCGGCGCCGACCGCGAGGGTCCGTAGACTGAGACGCCACAGCACCCGCGAGGAGAAGCGTGGCCGAGGACGTCGTAGCCGGGACGGGCACCTCCGTGCCCACCTCGCCGACGCCTGCGCCGCTCACCGGCGTTCGAGGCCACCAGCCGCCGGTCGCTCCTGCCGCGGATCAGCCCGCGCCGCGGCTCGGCGCGCCAGAGCATGCACCCCGAGCTCGAGCCGCTGTTGCGCACGGTCCGCCAGTTCCACCCCAAGTCCGACGTCAAGATCCTCGAGGCGGCCTACGAGCGCGCGGCGTACCTGCACCGCGACCAGGTGCGCCGCTCGGGCGACCCGTACATCACCCATCCGCTCGCCGTCGCGACGATCCTCGCCGAGCTCGGGATGACCGCGCCGACCCTGGCGGCGGCACTGCTGCACGACACGGTCGAGGACACCGAGTACTCCCTCGACGCGCTGCGCGAGGACTTCGGCGACGAGGTGGCGGCCCTCGTCGACGGCGTCACGAAGCTCGACAAGGTGAAGTACGGCCAGGCCACGGCGGCGGAGACCGTGCGCAAGATGGTCGTCGCGATGGCCCGCGACATCCGCGTGCTCGTCATCAAGCTCGCCGACCGGCTGCACAACATGCGGACGCTGCGCTGGATGCCGCCGGAGAAGCAGGAGCAGAAGGCGCGCGAGACGCTCGAGATCTACGCGCCGCTCGCGCACCGCCTCGGCATGAACACGATGAAGTGGGAGCTCGAGGACCTCTCCTTCGCCACGCTGTACCCGAAGATGTACGACGAGATCGTCCGCCTCGTCGGGCAGCGCGCGCCCGAGCGCGACCACTACCTCACCGAGGTGCGCGACATCGTCGAGGCCGACCTGCGCGAGGCGAAGATCAAGGCCACCGTCACCGGTCGGCCGAAGCACTACTACTCCGTCTACCAGAAGATGATCGTGCGCGGTCGCGACTTCGCCGACATCTACGACCTCGTCGGCATCCGCATCCTCGTCGAGTCGGTGCGCGACTGCTACGGCGTACTTGGTGTGATCCACGCGCGATGGAACCCGGTTCCCGGCCGGTTCAAGGACTTCATCGCGATGCCCAAGTTCAACATGTACCAGTCGCTGCACACGACGGTCATCGGCCCGACCGGCAAGCCGGTCGAGCTGCAGATCCGCACGATGGACATGCACCGCGCCGCCGAGTACGGCGTGGCCGCGCACTGGCGCTACAAGCAGGGCAACGTCGGTGCGGCAAGTCCGGCCCGGACGACATGGGCTGGCTGCGCCAGCTGCTCGAGTGGCAGCGCGAGACCGACGACCCGGACGACTTCCTCGACGCGCTGCGCTACGACCTCGGCTCGACCGAGGTGTTCGTCTTCACGCCCAAGGGCGACGTCGTCGCGCTGCCCGGCGGTGCCACGCCGGTCGACTTCGCCTACGCGGTCCACACCGAGGTCGGGCCACCGCACCGTGGGTGCGCGCGTGAACGGCAAGCTTGTCCCGCTCGAGTCGTCCCTCACGTCGGGCGACGTCGTCGAGATCTTCACCTCGAAGGCGGAGACCGCCGGCCCGAACCGCGACTGGCTGACGTTCGTCCGCAGCCCGCGGGCCCGGTCGAAGATCAAGGCCTGGTTCTCCAAGGAGCGTCGCGAGGAGGCGGTCGAGTCCGGCAAGGAGTCGCTCACGCGCGCCATGCGCAAGGCGGGCCTCCCGCTGCACCGGCTGCTGGCCGGTGGCGCGCTGCAGGGGCTGCTCGCCGACCTGCACTACCCGGACGTGACCTCGCTCTACGTCGCGGTCGGCGAGGGACGTGTCTCGGCGGCCAGCGTCGTGCAGCGGATCATGCAGGCCCACGGCGGGGCCGACGGCGCCACCGAGGACCTCGCCGAGGTGATCAACCCCACCAAGGTCTCGGCCGGCAAGGCGCGCCCGCAGGGCGATCCCGGGATCGTCGTCGACGGCGACGACGACGTCTGGGTGAAGCTGGCCCGGTGCTGCACGCCGGTCCCCGGCGACAAGGTGCTCGGGTTCGTCACGCGGGGTCACGGCGTGTCGGTCCACCGGCTCGACTGCGTCAACGTCGCCTCGCTGCGGCAGGAGCCGGACCGCATCGTCCCGGTCACCTGGGCGCCGAAGGCGACGAGCGTGTTCCTCGTCAACATCCAGGTCGAGGCGCTCGACCGGTCCCGGCTGCTCTCCGACGTCACCCGGGCGCTGTCCGACCAGCACGTGAACATCCTGTCGGCGTCGGTGAGCACGACCCGCGACCGGATCGCCATCTCCCGCTTCACCTTCGAGATGGCCGACGCGACCCACCTCGGCTCGGTCCTCAAGTCGGTCCGAGGCGTAGAAGGCGTCTACGACGTATATCGGATCTGAGTTCGCCTCCAAGCGTGCGCGCCTCCGGCGCACTCGCGTCGGCGCCGCCTCCGCTGCGCCTTCCTGCGCCTCCAAGCGATCGCGCGCGCGCGATCGCGTCGGCGCCGCCTCCGCTGCGGCGGCTGGTCGTCGCCTCGCGGCGACTCCCGCGCGTCCCTCGACACCCCCTGCGGGGGTGGTCTCGGACCGCGGCCGCCTCCGCTTCGGCGGACCGCATCGCCGCTCTGGAACGGGGATGGCACGGAGCGCGATCACCTTGAGGTGCGGGCGATCAGGCGACTCGCGCGATTGCCACAGCGCAGTCCGTCGAAGCGGAGCGGCCCGAGGCCGGAGTCCGGCCCCCGCAGGGGGTCGGCGAGGCCGAGCGGGAGGCGACCGGAGGGAGCCGACCAGGCCGCGCAGCGGAGGCGGCGCCGACGGAGCCGCGCGCGAGCGCGGCTCCTTGGAGGCGCAGCTAACCAGAGAATTCCGCGGCGGCCTTCTCGGCGGCGTCGAGCAGGGCCCTCGTCGTCACGATCCGCGACTCGGCGTCGGCGGCCTTGCGGGTGTCGCCCGCGGCCACCGCGGCCGCGTGCTGCCGCTCGAGCTTGTCGAGCGAGCCGCGGAACTGCTCGACCGTGGCCGTGGCGCGGGCGCGGGACTCCGGGTTGGAGCGACGCCACTGGTCCTGCTCGCCGCGACGTACGGCGTCCTCGACCTTGCGCAGCCGACCCTCGACCCGCTCCTTGTCCCCGCGGGGGACGTGGCCGATCTTCTCCCAGCGCTCCTGGATCGAACGCAGCGCTGCCTTGGCGCCCTTGAGGTCCGACGTGTCGATCGCCTCGGCCTCGCGGAGCAGCGACTCCTTGGCCGCCAGGTTCTCGGCGAACCCGGCGTCACGCTGGCCGAGGGCCGCGTTCCGGGCGGCGAAGAACGCGTCCTGGGCCGCGCGGAACCGGGTCCAGAGCGTCTCCTCGTCCGCCTTGCCGGCGCGGCCGGACGCCTTCCACCGCGACATGAGGTCGCGGTAGGCGCCCGCGGTGGCGCCCCAGTCGGTGGACGTCGCGAGGCTCTCCGCCTCGGCGACGAGCGCCTCCTTGACCTGACGGGCCTCGCCGCGCTCGCTGTCGAGCCGCGCGAAGTACTGGCGGCGGTGCTTGTCGAACTGCGACCGGGCGTGGCTGAACCGCTTCCACAACGCCTGCTCGCTGGTCCGGTCGGCGCGGGGGGCGGCCTTCCAGTCGTCGAGGAGGGCCTTGAACCGCTCGCCGGTCGCCTTCCACTGCGTCGACTCGGCCAGGGTCTCGGCCTCGGTCACGATCGCCTCGCGGGCGGCCAGCGCGGCCGCCTTCGCGGCGGCGCGCGCCTCCGCCGCGGCGGACCGCTTCTCGGTGACGAGGGCGTCGAGCGCGTCGACGCGCGCGGTGAGCGACGCGAGGTCGCCCACCATCGACGGCGAGGCGAGGGACTCGCGGGCCCGCTTCACCACCGCGGCGGCCTGCTCGGGGGACGCCTTGCCCTCGGTGACCCGGCGGGTCGCCAGGTCGACCTCGACGGAGAGGTCGTCGTACTTGCGGACGAAGAAGGCCAGCCCCTCGTCCGGCGTACCGGCGGCCCACAGACCGACCGGCTGCTCGGTGCCGTCGGACAGCCGGACGTGGACCGTGCCGTCGTCGTCGACCCGGCCGTGGGTGTGCGAGTCGGTCGGGCGGGGCGGCGCGTCGGCGTCGACCTCCGGCGGCGCGGGCGCCGCGGCCGGAGCCGGGGCGGCGAGGCCGGTGGCCACGGGGCGCGGCGGCGCCGGCCGGGTGAGCCCGGCGAGCGCCGCGGGCGACGGTCGCGGACCCGGGCGCGGCACGGCGTACGGCTCGACGGTCGGCTCGACGGTCGGCTCGACGGTCGGCTCCGTGGTCGTCGGTGCCTCCGTCGCGGTCGGCTCCGTCTCGGTCGGCTCCGGCTCGGCCGTGGTCCCGGCGGATGGCCGCTGCTCGGGCTCCGGCTCGACCTCGGCGCTGGTGAGGGCCGCTTCGGCGATCGGCTCCGCCTGGGTGTCCAGCGCGGCCGCCTCGTCCACGGCGGCGGCCGGCTCGGCGGCCTCCGCGGTCGTGACCGGCTCCTCGACGGGCTCGGCGGTGGGCTGCCCTTCGGCCTCGACCGCGGCCGGCTTGAGCGTGGCGCTACGCCTCGGCGGTCGGGTTCGCCTCGACCGCCGCGACCGCCTCGGGAGTCGCGTCCGTCTCGGGGGCCGCGTCCACCTCCGGGTCGCCTCCGCATCGAGGCATCCACCTCGGCGAGTCGCGTCCGCCTCGGGAGTCGCGTCCGCCTCGGGGGCGGCGTACTCCTCCGGGGTCGTCTCCGCCTCGACGGCCGCGTCCGCCTCGGGCGCCGCGTCCGCCTCGACGGCGGCGTCCGCCTCGGGAGTCGCGTCCGCCGCGGCCTCCTCGGGAGTCGCGTCCGCCTCGGGGGCGGCGTACGTCTCCGAGGCTCCCTCCGCCCCGACCGCCGCATCCACCTCCGGAGTCGCGTCCTGCTCGGGAACGACCGTGGGCTCGGCGCCCGGGTCGGGGGCGTCCGGGGCGCTGGACGTGCTGTCGGTGCTCATGTCCTGGTTCACTCCTCAGCCGGCCTGCGTGGTGCTGGTCGTGGCCTTCGTGATGACGGTCTTCTGGTTGGGGGCCCCGTCGCCCCCACCACCCTGCACTCCCGCGGCCGCGACGTTGCGTACGACGTCGAGGCCGGACACCACCTTGCCCCAGATCGAGTAGCTGGGTCCGAGAGTTGTGTCCTTGTAGACGATGAAGAACTGGCTGCCGCTCGTCCCCGCACCGGCGTTGGCCATGGCCACCGTGCCCGCGGGGTAGTTGTTCGTGCCGCTCGCGGGCAGGTTCTCGTCCGGCAGCTGGTAGCCGGGGCCGCCCTGCCCGTTGTTCGTCGGGCTGCCGCACTGGAGCACGAAGATGCCCTGCGTGGTGAGCCGGAAGCAGTCGGAGTCGGTGTAGTAGCTCTGGCGACGCGAGGAAGGCCATCGACTGGGTGGTCTTCGGCGCGGCCTTGGCGTCCATCTGGATGACCACGTCGCCGCAGTTGGTCGCGAGCCGGAGGTACGTCGGCTTGTCCGTCGGGAGCGCCGAGCCACCGGGTGCGGACCAGGTCTGGGTCTTGGTGGTCGGCGTCGGTGCGGCGGTGCAGCCCTTGGCGCTGGCCGTCGCCGAGGTGGACGCGGTGGCGGAGGGCGACGCGGTGGTGCTCGCCGTCGTGGACGCCGACGGGCTCGTGGTGGGCGCGGCGACGTCGGTCGAGCCGCTGCGCGACGACAGCACGAGCGCGACCACCGCGCCGGCCACGACGACGAGGCCACCGACGACCGCGAGCACCTGGTTGCGCCGGTGGCGCTGGGACTCGCGGGCCAGGCGACGCTCCTGCTGGCGCTCGTACTTCTTGCGGGCCAGCTCACGGTCACGCTTGTTGCTGCTCGACACGCCCTGCGTCTCCCGTCACGTCGGGGGTGGCTTCCCAGCACCCGGGCCGAGTGTAGGGAGGAGTACCGAGGCGAGCGCCAGTGGGGCGGCGGGTAGGCTCTGCCGGTCGGGGACGTTCGCCCCGCCGCCCCGTCGATCGTCCGCCAGGAGGCGTCCGCCCGTGCTCGTCGTCGGCTTCCCCGCCGGTCCGTGGGGCACCAACTGCTGGATCGTGGCGCCCGCGGCGGGGGAGCAGTGCGTCATCGTCGACCCGGGCAAGGACTCGGTCGAGGGCATCGAGGACGCCGTCCGCGAGCACGGGCTCGCCCCGGTCGCTGTCCTGCTCACGCACGGCCACATCGACCACGTGTGGTCGGTCGTCCCGGTCTGCGGCGCCCGAGGCATCCCGGCGTACCTCCACCCGGACGACCGGGGCCTGCTCGCCGACCCGATGGCGGGCATCAGCGGCCAGGCGCGCGACCTGCTCGCGACGATGACCGACGGCGTGCTGACGACGGGGGAGCCGGACGACGTCCGCGACCTGCGTCGACGGGCTGGAGCTCGAGCTGGCCGGGCTGTCCTTCGTGGTCGAGCACGCGCCGGGCCACACCCGCGGCTCGGTCATGTTCCGTCGCGCGGGGGAGTCCGGCGTACCGCCGATGCTGCTCTCCGGCGACGTCCTGTTCGAGGGGTCGATCGGGCGCACCGACCTGCCCGGCGGCGACCACGCGGCCATGCTGCGCAGCCTCGCCGCGAAGGTCCTTCCCGCTCGACGACGAGACGGTCGTGCTCCCCGGGCACGGCGGGACCACGACCGTGGGCCGCGAGCGGAGCTCGAACCCCTACCTCACGGCGCTGCTCGAGGACACCTCCGCTCCCGGCGCGCCGACGAGAGGGCTGTGACGTGAGCCGTCCCGCGCCGCTGTCCGGGTTCCCGGAGTGGCTCCCCGCCGAACGACTCGTCGAGCTCGCCGTGCTCGACACCGTTCGCCGGGTGTTCGAGCTGCACGGCTTCTCCTCGCTCGAGACACGGGCGGTCGAGCCGCTCGAGCAGATGCTGCGCAAGGGCGAGATCGACAAGGAGGTCTACGTCCTGCGCCGCCTGCACGCCGACGACTCCGAGGGCGACGCCGGGCTGGGCCTGCACTTCGACCTCACCGTCCCGCTCGCGCGCTACGTCCTGCAGAACGCGGGTCACCTCGAGTTCCCGTTCCGCCGCTACCAGGTGCAGAAGGTCTGGCGCGGCGAGCGGCCGCAGGAGGGTCGGTTCCGCGAGTTCACCCAGGCCGACATCGACATCGTCGGCCGCGACACGCTCGCCTTCCACCACGAGGTGGAGGTCGCGCTCGTGATGGCCGAGATCTTCCGCGCCCTGCCGTGCCCACCGGCGGTCATCCTCGTCAACAACCGCAAGCTCGCGGAGGGGTTCTTCCTGGGGCTCGGGGCGACCGACGCCGGTGCCGCTCTGCGCGCGATCGACAAGCTGGACAAGATCGGTCCCGAGCGCGTCGCGGCGCTGCTCGTGTCCGACGCCGGCCTGTCGCCGGACGGCGCTGAGTCCTGCCTGCGGCTCGCGGCGATCCGCAGCTCCGACACGTCGTTCGTGGACGAGGTGCGCGCCCTGGGCGTCGAGCACCCGCTGCTCGACGAGGGCCTGGCCGAGCTCGCCGCGGTCGTCGGCGCCGCGCACGAGCGGATGCCAGGAGCGCTCGTCGCCGACCTCAAGATCGCCCGCGGTCTCGACTACTACACCGGCACCGTCTACGAGACGCAGCTCGTCGGCTTCGAGTCGCTCGGCTCGGTCTGCTCGGGTGGGCGCTACGACGCGCTGGCCGACGACGGGCGTACGACGTACCCCGGTGTGGGCATCTCGCTCGGAGTGACCCGCCTGCTCGCCGTCCTCGTCGGGCGTGGTCTGGTCACCGCCAGCCGGTCGGTGCCCACGTGCGTCCTGGTCGCGGTGACCGACGAGGCGTCGCGCCGGGCGTCCGAGGACGTGGCCGCAGCACTGCGTGCTCGCGGGATCAGCACCGAGGTCGCACCGCAGGCCGACCGGTTCGGCAAGCAGATCCGTTACGCCGACCGGCGCGGGATCCCCTACGTGTGGTTCCCCGACGCCGAGGGCGGCCACGCCGTCAAGGACATCCGCAGCGGCGAGCAGGTGCCGGCGGATCCCGGCTCGTGGGCTCCTCCGCAGGAGGACCTCGTGCCCGCCGTCCGCCTCACCAGCACCCACAACGAGGAGACCACCCCGTGATCCGCACGCACACCGCCGGAAGCCTCCGGGCGGACCACGTCGGGCAGACCGTGACGCTCGCCGGCTGGGTGGCCCGCCGCCGCGACCACGGCGGCGTCGCCTTCCTCGACCTGCGCGACGCGTCCGGGATCGTCCAGGTCGTCGTGCGCGACCCCGAGGTGGCCCACCCGCTGCGCAGCGAGTTCTGCGTCTCGGTCACCGGCGTGGTGTCGGCGCGCCCGGAGGGCAACGCCAACCCGGACCTGCCCACCGGTGAGATCGAGGTCGTGGCAGCCGGTGTCGACGTGCTGAGCGCGTCGGCCCCGCTGCCCTTCCCGGTCGACGACCACGTCGAGGTCGGCGAGGAGGTCCGGCTGCGCTACCGCTACCTCGACCTGCGTCGCAGCGGCCCCGGTGCCGCGATCCGCCTGCGCAGCGAGGCCAACCGCGTCGCGCGCGAGGTGCTGCACGCCCAGGACTTCGTCGAGATCGAGACGCCCACCCTCACCCGCTCGACGCCCGAGGGCGCTCGTGACTTCCTGGTGCCCGCGCGGCTGCGCCCGGGCAGCTGGTACGCCCTGCCGCAGAGCCCGCAGCTGTTCAAGCAGCTGCTCATGGTCGCCGGCATGGAGCGCTACTACCAGATCGCGCGCTGCTACCGCGACGAGGACTTCCGCGCGGACCGGCAGCCGGAGTTCACCCAGCTCGACATCGAGATGAGCTTCGTCGACCAGGACGACGTCATCGCGGTCGGCGAGGCGGTCGTCTCGCGCCCTCTGGCGGCTGATCGGTCACGACATCCCCACGCCGATCGCCCGGATGACCTACGCCGAGTCGATGGCCCGCTTCGGCAACGACAAGCCCGACCTGCGGTTCGGCAACGAGCTGGTCGAGTGCACGGACTACTTCGCCGACACCCCGTTCCGGGTGTTCCAGGCGCCGTACGTCGGCGCCGTCGTGATGCCCGGCGGCGCCGGGCAGCCGCGCAAGACGCTCGACGCGTGGCAGGACTGGGCCAAGCAGCGGGGCGCCAAGGGCCTCGCCTACGTGCTCGTCGGCGAGGACGGCGAGCTCGGTGGCCCGGTCGCGAAGAACCTCAGCGAGGCGGAGCGTGCGGGTCTCGCCGCGCGCGTCGGAGCCGCCCCGGGCGACTGCGTGTTCTTCGCCGCGGGCGAGGCGACCTCCTCGCGCGCACTGCTCGGCGCGACCCGGCTGGAGATCGGTCGCCGCGTCGGCCTCATCGACGAGAGCGCCTGGGCGTTCGTCTGGATCGTCGACGCACCGCTGTTCGAGCCGTCGGCGAAGGCCACCGACAGCGGCGACGTCGCCGTCGGTGCCGGCGCCTGGACCGCCGTGCACCACGCCTTCACCTCGCCGAAGCCCGAGTGGATCGACCGGTTCGAGGAGGACCCGGGCGCGGCCCTCGCCTACGCCTACGACCTCGTCTGCAACGGCAACGAGATCGGCGGCGGGTCGATCCGTATCCACCGCCGCGACGTGCAGCAGCGGGTGTTCGACCTCATGGGCCTCACCGCCGAGGAGCAGCAGGAGAAGTTCGGCTTCCTGCTCGACGCGTTCGCCTTCGGGCCGCCTCCGCACGGCGGCATCGCCTTCGGCTGGGACCGGATCTGCGCGCTGCTCTCGGGCATGGACTCGATCCGCGAGGTCATCGCGTTCCCGAAGACCGGCGGCGGGTTCGACCCGCTCACCGCGGCTCCCGCCCCCATCACCGCGGCGCAGCGCAAGGAGGCCGGCGTAGACGCCGTGCCCGAGCCCGCGGGGCAACGCACCGGCTCCTGACCGGCCGCCCGGCTCCCGGCCGCCCGACCCGGTGCGGCGGACGCGGTGTGCCCGAAGGGACGATCGACCCGTCGGTCCGCTCGTCCGAACCTAGGGAGGTGGCGCGCCCGCCGGTGGCCCGCCGCCCCACGACCGGGCGCAGCGCGCCCCGCGAGGCGACCGGTGCAGCGTCGTCGACGTACCCCGACCAAGGAGGGCCGCAGTGGTCCAGCACGCCGCGCCGGAGAGCCGTGACGTTCCGGACCTCTCGGGTCCCACGGGGCTGCCCGAGCCCGAGGCCGGCCCGGTCGTGTCGCCCACGCACGGGCGCAGGGACAACCCGGACGAGCTGACCCGCAGGCCCCTCGCCTTCTGGGACCGGGTCAAGATCGTCGCGTTCCTCGTCGCGCTGTTCCTCGTGCTGATCTGGGGCCAGCTCTCGGCCGACCCGGGGCTGACGCTCGCCGAGGCGGAGCGGCTCGTCGCCGAGACGGGCCTCGGGCAGATCCTCCTCGTGCTCCTCATGGTCGAGTCGCTGCGACAGATCCACTTCGTGCTCGCCGAGCACGCCGTCGGCTACCACCAGATGTGGCTGCGGCTGTTCGCCCGTCAGGAGCGGTTCGCCAGCGGGTTCAGCCCGTGGACCCGGTTCCGCGTCGCCCGAGTGCTCACCTGGGTGGTGGGGCTGACCCTGCTGTCGATGGTGCTCGCCGCCGTCTTCGGCACGTCGCCGGTCCTCGCCCTGTTCCAGGTGCCGGCCTGGCTCATCGGCCAGCTGCCGCTCATCCTGCAGCTCGTCCTCTACCTGTTCATCGCGGTCGCGCAGTTCGCGATGATCTTCTGGTTCCTGTCCCGCGGGGGCGTCGACGTGTACTTCCCGGACGACGTGAAGACCCGCTTCGACGACGTCTGGGGGCAGGACAACGTCGTCGAGCGGGTGCGGGAGAACATCGTCTTCATGGAGAACCCCGAGGCGATCGAGGCCAAGGGGGGCTACGTCCCGGGCGGCATCCTGCTGTGGGGACCGCCGGGGACGGGCAAGACTCTGCTCGCCGAGGCGGTCGCGGGCGAGACCGGCAAGCCGTACGTCTTCGTCGACCCGGGCGCGTTCATCAACATGTTCTTCGGGGTCGGCGTCCTCAAGGTCAAGGGCCTGTTCCGCAAGCTGCGCAAGCTCTCGCTGCGCTACGGCGGCGTGATCGTCTTCTTCGACGAGGCGGACACGCTCGGCAGTCGCGGCGGCGCGGTGAGCCAGGCACGACGCGCGGAGCTGTCCAGGGAGCGCACGCCGTGGGACGCGCTCCACGGCGCGTCGTGCAACGGCCGGCACTACGCCTCACCTCCCACGCAGCGCTACCTCGCCGCCAGCGACCTCGCCGCGGACCAGCGCCAGCTGTTCGTGCCCACCGGCACGAACGGCGGTGGCGGGATGGGCGGGATGGGCACGCTGCAGGCGCTGCTCACCGAGATGTCCGGGCTGAGGAAGCCGCGCGGGTTCGTCAACCGGGTCGTGCGCCGCACGCTCGGCATGCGGCCGAAGCCGCCGCCGAAGTACCGCATCCTGGTGATGATGGCGACGAACATGCCGGACGCCCTCGATCCGGCGCTGCTGCGCCCCGGCCGGATCGACCGGATCTACCGCGTGGGCTACCCGTCGAAGGCCGGTCGGATCGAGACCTACCGCAACTACCTGGACAAGATCGAGCACGACGTGACCGACGCCCAGATCGAGAACCTCGCGACGATCTCGCCGTACGCCACCGGTGCGACGATCAAGGACTCGGTGAACGAGGCGCTCGTCATCGCCATCCGCGCCGGCCGCGACACGGTGTCGTACGCCGACCTCATCAGGGCGAAGTCGCTCAAGGACCACGGGCTCCCGGACGGTTCCAGCTACGTGGACCGGGAGCGTCACTCGGTGGCGCTGCACGAGGCGTGCCACGCCGTGGTGATGTATCGCATGCAGCACTCGAGCATCATCGACACCGCCACCATCGAGCGTCGCGGTGACGTGGGTGGCTTCGTCTCGCCGATCCCGATCGAGGACCGGTTCGTCGAGTGGCGCAGCGAGGTCGAGGTCGACGTGATGACGTTCCTCGCGTCCCTCGCGGGCGAGCGGCTGTTCTACGACGGCGACCACACGCAGGGCGTCGGCGGCGACATGGCGGCCGCGACGGGCATCGTCACACGCTCGTTCCTGTCGCACGCGATGGGGCCGAACCTGCGCGCGTTCAACGCCGGGACGCTCGGGCAGTCCGGCCTGGTGGCCGGCGGCGTCCCTCTGGTCGAGGGGGTGCCGTTCGAGGGGGAGACGGCGCGCGCGGTGGAGGCCAAGCTCGTCGAGCTCTACGACCGAACGGTGCGGGTGCTCGAGTCGAACCGGCGCGAGGTGCTCGCGGTGACGCACGCGCTCGAGACGCACCGGACGCTGTCCGGCGAGGACGTCGTCGCCGTCATCGAGGGGACGATCGGCCCGCTCGTCGACGGTCGCGGCTACGTCGAGCCCCACTTCGTCGCCGACCTCGAGGCCTACCACCGTCGGGCGGTCGAGGCGCACCAGGTCGTCCATGAACGCCCCCCGGCGCTGCCCCACCTCCCCGAGCCGGCCGCCGCCGCCCGCCCCGCCGACCCCGGGCAGGACACACGTCCGCCGCGCGGAGCTACAGCGGGCCGGACGTCTGACCTCGCACGCAGGTGAAGCCGAGGGACGTGTAGACCCGGCGGGCGGGGTCGTTGTCGGCGTACATGCCGAGGGTGACGGCCGGTCGACCCTCGCGCAGGGCGTCGACGGTGACCTGCCCGCACAGGGCGCGCGCCAGCCCGCGACCGCGACGAGCCGGATGCGTGGCGACGTCGTTCAGGTGCGCCGCCCCGGAGCGCTGGTTCGTGACCGCGAGGACGGCCGCCAGGCCACCGGTGTCCGGCAGGCCGTGCTCGGGGTCCTCGATCGCCGCCCACCGCACCACGCGCGGATCGCCAGGGCGGACCGGGGCGCTCGGCGACGCCAGGTCGAGCAGCGGCTCCAGCCGCGGGTCGGCGCCGGAGAGGTCCACCACAGGCACTCCATCGCCGTACGTCGTGAGCAGCGTGGCGGGCGCGGGCTCGGCGTAGGTGACCCAGAAGTCCCACTCCCACGCCTCGGGCGCCCGCAGGTCGGCGGGGAGCAGGTCCCGACCGCCGCGGCTCACCGTGACGCCCCCTGGTGCCTCGCCCCGGCCGATCGCGCCCGCCGCGAGCTCGACCACGAGCCGGACCGCGGCCGCGACATCGCCGGTCGACGCCGGGTCGGCAGCGAGCCCGGTGACCCAGCGGATGCCGCGCGACGGGTGGTGGCTGAGCCAGGCGACGGCCTCGCCCGGCGCCACGGCGACGCACTCGAGCGCGCCGGGGTCGACGTCCAGCGCCACGAAGGGGTCGTCGTCGAGAGCCGAGACGAGCCGTGCGTGCAGGTCGCGCTGGCGCGCGTCGGGAGCCGGTGCCACGGGACAACCCTGGCACGGTCCGGACGACGTACCGCCTAGGGTCTGGGGGGTGACGGCGAGCCTGTTCGACGAGGGGGTCTCCTCCTCGCGCGCCACGGCGCCGCTCGCGGTCCGGATGCGGCCCCGCACCCTCGACGACCTCGTCGGCCAGCAGCACCTGCTCCTGCCCGGCAGCCCGCTGCGCCGGCTCATCACGTCGGCGCTCGGCGGTGGCCCCGGCCCCACCAGCGTCATCCTGTGGGGACCTCCCGGCACCGGCAAGACGACGCTCGCGTCGCTCGTCAGCACCTCCACGGGTCGCCGCTTCGTCGAGCTCTCCGCCGTGACGGCGGGGGTCAAGGACGTGCGCGAGGTCGTGGACCGGGCCCGCGACGCGCTGGGCATGCACGGGACCGGCACCGTGCTGTTCGTCGACGAGGTCCACCGCTTCTCCAAGACCCAGCAGGACGCACTCCTCCCGGCCGTGGAGAACGGCTGGGTGACCCTCGTCGCCGCGACGACGGAGAACCCCTCCTTCTCGGTCATCTCGCCGCTGCTGTCGCGCTCGCTCGTCCTCACGCTGTCCCCGCTGTCCGACGACGACGTACGCGGTCTGATCCGCCGCGCCGTGGCCGATCCGCGCGGCCTCGACGGCACGGTCGAGCTGTCGGTGGAGGCGGAGGAGCACCTCCTGCGCATCGCGGGCGGGGACGCGCGCCGCGCCCTCACCAGCCTGGAGGCGGCCGCCGGCGCCGCGCTCGACTCGGGCACCCACGTCGTGGACCTGACGGCCGTCGAGCGCGCGGTCGACCGCGCGGCCCCGCGCTACGACCGCGACGGGGACCAGCACTACGACGTCATCAGCGCCTACATCAAGAGCATGCGCGGCTCCGACGTCGACGCCGCCCTGCACTACCTCGCCCGCATGCTCGAGGCGGGGGAGGACCCGCGCTTCATCGCGCGGCGCCTGGTCATCCTCGCCAGCGAGGACATCGGCCTGGCCGACCCGACCGCCCTGCAGACGGCCACCGCGGCCGCGGCGGCGATCGCGCTCATCGGCCTGCCCGAGGGTCGGCTCACCCTCGCCCAGGCGACGATCGCGCTGGCCCTCGCCCCCAAGTCCAACGCGGTCACGCTCGCGATCGGGGCGGCGGAGGCCGACGTACGCCGCGGCCTGATCGGACCGGTCCCGGCGCACCTGCGCGACAGCCACTACGCCCGGGCCGCCGAGCACGGCCACGGGGTGGGCTACGTCTACCCGCACGACCTCCCCGGCGCCGTGGCCCCGCAGCAGTACGCGCCCGACCAGGCCGAGGGCCGGCGCTACTACCTCCCGACCCGCCACGGCGCCGAGGCCCGCTACGCCGACGTGCTCGAGCGGCTGCGCGTCGCCCTGGGGCGTGTACCGGCGGCGGACGCCGCGCCGTCGGTGCCGACCGACCCGCAGGTAGGGTCGGACACCGCGGCGGACGGGACCGACGGACCCGGAGAGGCGGACTGAGGCGTGCGACGACTCTTCTGGTTGTCGGTCGGGGCGGCCGCGGGCTACTACGCCGCCCGCAAGGGCTCCGAGGCCGTCGAGCAGGCGCGCGAGCGCGGCCTCGTCGGCAACGTCACCCTGGCGGCGAGCACCGCGTCGAAGGTGGCCGCGACGGCGTCCCGGACGACCCTCGCGGTCGGCGAGGCCGTCGGCTCCCGGACCCGGGCCCGCGCCGAGGGGCGGGTCGCCGCGACGGGCACCGAGCCGGCCGAGCGACCCAGCCGGCTCCGACCGCCGATCCGACGCGGGACCGAGACCGCCGTGACCCCCGCCACCCGACCCCGACGACGAGCAGCCGAGAGGTCCGACCCTGATGGACTCCGCCGAGATCCGCAGCAGGTTCCTGCGCTTCTTCACCGAGCGTGGCCACGCCCAGGTCCCGTCCGCCTCGTTGCTGCTCGACGACCCCACGCTGCTGTTCGTCAACGCCGGCATGGTCCCGTTCAAGCCGTACTTCCTCGGCGAGGCGCCGCCCCCGTGGCCGACCGCGACGTCGGTGCAGAAGGTCGTCCGCACCCTCGACATCGACGAGGTCGGCAAGACCACCCGGCACGCCTCCTTCTTCCAGATGGCCGGCAACTTCAGCTTCGGCGACTACTTCAAGGAGGGCGCGATCCCGTTCGCGTGGGAGCTGCTGACCCGCGCCCAGTCCGACGGCGGCTACGGCTTCCCCGAGGACCGGCTCTGGGCCACGGTCTACGAGAGCGACGAGGAGGCCCTCGACATCTGGCACCGGGTCGTCGGGCTGCCGCTCGACCGCATCCAGCGCCGCGACGCCAAGGACAACTACTGGTCGATGGGCGTGCCCGGGCCCGGCGGACCCTGCTCCGAGATCTACTACGACCGCGGGCCGGAGCACGGCCGCGAGGGCGGCCCGGTCGCCGACGAGGACCGCTACCTCGAGGTGTGGAACCTCGTCTTCATGCAGCACGAGCTCTCCGCCGTACGGTCCAAGACCGACTTCGACGTCAAGGGCGACCTGCCCGCGATGAACATCGACACCGGCATGGGCCTCGAGCGCATGGCGGCGCTGCTCCAGGGCGTCGACAACATCTACGAGATCGACACCACCCGCGCGATCCTCGACCGGGCGAGCGAGCTGTCCGGAGCGACCTACGGCCGGGACCACACCGACGACGTCCGGCTGCGCGTCGTGGCCGACCACGCCCGCACGTGCGCGTTCCTCGTCGCCGACGGGGTGCTGCCGGGCAACGAGGGACGCGGATACGTCCTGCGCCGCATCATGCGCCGCGTCATCCGCAACATGCGGCTGCTCGGCGCCCACGACCCGGTGATGGGCGAGCTCATCGACGCCTCGGTCGCGTCGATGGGCCCGCAGTACCCCGAGCTGGTCGCCGACGCCGGCCGGCTGCGCAGCATCTGCGAGAACGAGGAGGTCGCGTTCGGGCACACCCTGCGTGCCGGGACGACGATCTTCGACACCGCGGTGGCCGACCTGCGGAAGGCCGGCGGCAGCACGCTGCGCGGCGAGCAGGCCTTCGCGCTGCACGACACGTACGGGTTCCCGATCGACCTCACCCTCGAGATGGCCGCGGAGAAGGGGATCGCGGTCGACGAGGACGGCTTCCGGCGGCTCATGACCGAGCAGCGCGACCGCGGGAAGGCGGCGGAGCGCCTGCGCAAGGAGGGCTTGTCGGGGACCACGGCGTACCGCAGCATCATGGACTCGAGCGGGACGACGTCCTTCACCGGCTACGACGAGGTCGTCTCCGAGGTCACGCTCCGCGGACTCCTCGTCGACGGCGTCGACGTGCGGCAGGCCGGGGCCGGGCGACCGGGTCGAGGTCGTGCTGGACCGCACCCCGTTCTACGCCGAGGGCGGCGGGCAGCTCGCCGACGCCGGGCTCATCACCCTCTCCGGCGGCGCGGTGGTCGAGGTCGACGACGTCCAGCAGCCGGTCCCCGGGCTCTACGTGCACCGCGGCCGCGTGGTCGCGGGCGAGGCCGTCGTGGGCGAGACGGCGATCGGCCGCGTCGACCTCGAGCGTCGCCGCGCGATCTCCCGCGCGCACACGGCCACCCACCTGGTGCACAAGGCGTTCCGGGAGGCACTGGGGGAGACGGCCACCCAGATGGGCTCGGAGAACTCGCCCGGGCGGTTCCGGTTCGACTTCCCGCTGGCCTCGGCGGTCCCGACGTCCGTGATGGCCGACGTCGAGGCGCGGGTCAACGACGTGCTCGCCGAGGACCTGGTCGTGCACGCCGAGTACATGACGCAGGAGGCGGCGCGCGCGTCCGGTGCGATGGCGCTGTTCGGCGAGAAGTACGGCGACCGCGTGCGGGTCGTGTCGGTCGGTGACTGGGCGCGCGAGCTCTGCGGCGGCACGCACGCGCAGCGCTCGGGCCAGGTCGGTCTCGTCAAGTTCCTGTCCGAGGGATCCATCGGGGCCGGCGTACGACGGGTCGAGGCCATCGTCGGCACCGACGCCTACCGGTTCCTCGCCCGCGAGCACCTGCTCGTGTCGCAGCTCGCCGAGATCGTGAAGGCGCGCCCCGAGGAGCTGCCGGAGCGGATCGACGCGGCGCTCACCCGGCTCAAGGACGCCGAGCGCGAGCTGGCCAGGATGCGCTCCGCCTCGCTCGTGGCCGACCTCGACGGCGTCCTCGGTATCCCGCACGAGCTCGGCCGGGTCCGGATGTGGGCCTTCATCGCACCCGCGGGCACCGACAGCTCGGGCCTGCGCGAGCTCGTGACCAAGGGCCGCGACCGCGCCCCTCGCGACGTCCCCTCCGTGCTCGTCGGGGCGGCGGTCCTCGACGGCAAGGTCTCGCTCGTCGCGGCCACGAACGACGCCGGCCGCGCCGGCGGGCTGTCGGCGAACCGCGTCCTGCAGGCAGCGCTCGGCGCGGTCGGTGGGCGCGGCGGCGGCAAGGACGACATGGCGCAGGGTGGCGCGCCGGACCCGTCCGCCGTCGAGGCCGCCCTCGAGGCGGCCCGGGTCCACGTCCGAGGGGTCGCCGGCGCGTGACGTCCCCGACCAGCGCGGGCTTCCGGCGCGGGATCCGCATCGGCGTCGACGTCGGCAGCGTCCGGGTCGGCGTGGCCCGGACCGACCCCGACGGCCTGCTCGCCGTGCCGGTGGCCACCCTCACCCGGCCCAGCGCCAGGTCGGCTCCGCGCTCGGACCTGCTCGCGATCGTCGACCTGGTGGCCGAGTACGAGCCGCTCGAGGTCGTGGTGGGGCTGCCGCTCGCGCTCGACGGCACGGAGGGGGCGGCGGCCGAGGCCGCCCGGGTTTACGCCGTCGACCTGGCGGGGATGCTGCGGGCGCGGGGGCTCGACGTCCCCGTGCGTCTGCTGGACGAGCGGATGACGACGGCGGAGGCCACCCGTGGCCTCCGGGCCGCCGGACGCGACTCCCGGAGCGGACGGTCGGTGATCGACCAGGCCGCGGCTGTCATCATCGTCCAGCACGCCCTCGACACCGAGCGCGCGACCGGCACGCCGCCGGGCGCCCTGCTCAGCCCCGCGGAGGACCCTCGATGAGCCAGCTCGGACTCGGCATGGCGGCCGACGACACGACCGGCGCGGCCCGCCCGCCACGCCGGGACCGCTCCGGGGCCCGCCCCGTCCTCGTGGCCGTCGCCGCGCTCCTCGCGGTCGCCCTCGCCGTCTTCCTCGGCCTGCGCTCGCTCGGGTCCTCGGCCAACGACTTCCAGGGCGCGGGCGACGGCTCCGCCACGGTCGTCGTGGTCCAGGGCGACTCGCTGCGTCAGATCGGGCGCACGCTCGCCGCCGCCGGCGTGGTGGCCGACGAGGGCTCGTTCGTCGACGCCGCGAGCTCGGACCCGCGGGCGCAGAGCATCGCCCCCGGCACCTACGCGCTGCGCCAGCACATGAGCGGCGAGGCCGCCGTCGCGCTCATGCTCGACCCGTCGTCCCGGCAGGTGCGCAAGCTCGTGATCCCCGAGGGCTGGCGGATGGAGCGGATCGTCACGGCGGCCGCCAAGGCCACCGGCCTGTCCACGGACGCCCTCAAGGAGAGCCTGTCGCGCGCCGGCACGCTCGGGCTGCCGGCCTACGCCGAGGGCAGTCCCGAGGGCTTCCTGTTCCCGGCGACCTACGAGTTCCAGCCCGGCAGCACGCCCGACGCGGTCGTGTCCGCCATGCTCAAGCGGTTCGACCAGGCGGCGGCGCAGGCCGACCTCGAGAACGCCGCCAAGGCGATCGGCCGGACACCGCTCGAGGTCCTCACCGTCGCGAGCATCCTGGAGATCGAGGCGGGTCCCGGCGACTACGCCAAGGTCGCCCGGGTGATCTACAACCGGCTCAAGGCCGGCATGCCCCTGCAGCTGGACTCCACAGTGAACTACGCGCTCGGCGCGTCCACGCTCAAGCTCTCCGCCGAGCAGCTGAAGACGGACTCGCCGTACAACACGTACCTCAACAAGGGCCTGCCCCCGGGCCCGATCGACTCGCCCGGGGACGCGGCCATCGCCGCGGCGCTCAACCCCGCGTCCGGGTCCTGGCTCTACTTCGTGACGACCGACCCGAAGACGAAGAAGACCGAGTTCGCGACGACGTACGCCGACTTCCTCGTGCTGAAGAAGAAGTTCCAGTCGAATGCCGGCTAGCCGCCGTCGTGCGGCCGTGCTCGGCCATCCGGTCGGGCACTCGCTGTCGCCCGTGCTGCACCGCGCCGCGTACGCCGCGCTCGGGCTGGACTGGGTCTACGACCGGGTCGACGTCAGCGGTGCGGAGCTGGCCTCCTTCCTCGACTCCCTGGACGGGTCGTGGGTCGGGCTGTCCCTCACGATGCCGCTCAAGAACGACGTCATGCCGCTGCTCGACGAGATCGACCCCGTTGCCGTCGCCACGGGCGCGGTGAACACCGTCCTCCTCGACGGCGGACGCCGCCGCGGCGCCAACACCGACGTCGGCGGTCTCGTCGCCGCGCTCGACGAGCACGGTGCGGGTCGCGGGCCGGCCGTCGTCCTCGGGGCGGGCGCCACCGCCCGCTCGGCCGTCGCCGCCCTCGCGGCGCGCGGGTCGCGTCGCGGTGACGGCGTACGCCCGACGCCCCGACGCGGCGGACGCCCTGCGGGCCACCGCCGTCGCGGTGGGTGTCCGGCTCGAGGTCCGGGACTGGGCCGAGGCGCCGGCCGGGGCTCGGCGCGGACGTCGTCGTGAGCACCCTTCCCAGCGGTGCCGCCGACCCGCTCGCCGGCGACGGTCCCGTCCTCGCCCGGGACGCTGCTCGACGTCGTGTACGACCCGTGGCCCACGAGGCTCGCGGCCGCCTGGGCCGAGCGCGGCGGCCCGGTCGCGTCGGGCCTCGACCTGCTGCTCCACCAGGCGGTCCTGCAGGTGCGCCTCATGACCGGGCATGGACGCGCCGGTGGCCGCGATGCGGGCCGCGCTGCGCGAGGCCGTCGCCGCCCGCTGACCGCGCCCGGCAGGGCCCGCCGTCATCCTCAAGGCCGGGTCACGGTCGGCCGATGGGGAGAGGGTGCGGGCCGTTCGGCCCGCACGCCCGCGACGCGTCGAGGTGCCCCATGACAGACCAGCCTCAGGGCCGGGCAGCGCGGCTGGACCGCGCTCTCGCCGATCTCCTCTCCCAGGCGCCCGAGCTCGAGGCAGCCGCCGTCGTGTCCTACGACGGCCTGGCGATGGCCTCGGCACTGCCGCTCGGCATGGACGAGGACCGGGTCGCCGCGATGAGCGCGGCCCTGCTGAGCCTCGGCGAGAAGGCCGCGCAGGGGCTCGGACGCGGCGACCTGTCGCAGGTCTACGTCGAGGGCGAGTCCGGGACGGTCTTCCTGGTCTCCTGCGACGAGGAGGCCGTCCTCGTGGCGGTCGCCGCAGCCGGCGCCAAGGCCGGTCTCATGCTCTTCGAGGTACGCCGTGCCGCCGCGGGCATCGCGGACGTGCTGCGCGTCGCGCCCCCGGCGGCGCCGGCCGCCGTCGACCAGGAGCTGCTGGCCGAGGCCGAGGCCGCGTACGCCGCGCACCGCGCCGCGCAGGTCGAGGCGGAGGCGCCGGCGAGCGTGTCCCCGATGCTGCTGCCGGTGCCTCAGGACCCATCGCCCGTGGTGGCGACGTACCATCCGGACACGCCGCTCGAGCCGACGCCGGACCTCGAGCTGGCCGCCTGGATGAGCGTGCCGCAGCAGGAGTCCAGCAGGTCGTGACCGAGCCCGCCCGAGAGCCGTCCCTACCACCCCAGAGCACGAGGAGGCGCGCACCGTGAACCTCGAGGGCTCGCTCGACGCGTTCGGGCTCCCTGACGTCTTCGCCCTGCTGGCATCCACCGGCAAGTCCGGCGGGCTCCTGCTCCGCCGCGTCGCGGGCGCACCGGGCTCGGTCGAGGGCGCGGTGTGGTTCCGGGACGGTCGCATCTGCGGCGCGACCTCCGACCGGTCCCGCGCCTCCCTCGTGCGTCGCGTGGTCGGATCCGGTGCCGTCGACGACGCCGGGCTTCGCCAGGCCGTGGCCCGTGCGATGTCGGGCGGCGTGGGCGTGGCGCGTGCCTTGCTCGAGTCCGGCGCCGTCGAGCCCGAGCTGATGCGTCAGGCCGCGACCGACCAGGCCGTCGACGCCGTCTTCGACCTGCTCCGGTGGCCCGACGGCGACTTCGGCTTCGACCCGGCGTCGTCCGACGCGGACGACGTCGGCATCAGCCTCGACCACGAGCGGGTCCTCGCCGAGGCTCGGGCGCGGGCGGAGTCCTGGTCCCAGCTCGAGGCACTGGTCCCCAGCCCGGACAGCGTGCTCGCCGTCCCGGTCGTCCTGCACCAGGACCCCGAGGTCTCCCGCGACGAGTGGGCGCTGCTCGCCCTCGTCGACGGGCGGCGCCGCGTGCGCGACCTCGTCGAGCTCACCGGGTGCGGCGACTTCGCGGTCACCACGACCCTGGCGCACCTCGTCCAGCGGGGCCTCCTGCACGTGCGTGACGGCGGCCCAGCCCGACCACGTCACGATCGTCGAGCGCCGGATCGCCCTGCTGGCCGGCGTCGAGGCCGCTCCGGCGGAGCCTCCCGTGGCCGACGACCGCGAGCCCGACGCACCGAGGTCAGGGGCCGGTTCCCTCGGCATGACAGCCGCCGCGGCGCTGGCCGCGGCCCGCGCTGCGCAGGGCATGCCGCAGCCGGGGGTGCCGGGCTCGGGATCCGTGACCCGCCCGTCCCCGCGCCGGGAGGTCGTCCCGCCCCGTCCCGAGCCGTACCTGCCCGGGCGCCGGCCTGACCACCCCGAGCCCGGGGATCCCATCGCCCCGGCGATGCACGGGTCCACGGCCCGCTCGGCGCTCGGTGGCGGCGCCATGGTCGAGGGGGCCACCGCGCGCGCGCTGAGCGACCCGTCGGTCGCGGCCGAGCCGGCCGCCGACGGAGTCATCGAGCGCGACCCGGGGGTCAACCGCAGCCTGTTGCTGCGCCTCATCGCCGGTGTGCGGGGGTTGTGACCATGGCGGCGCGCAGGAACCGACGCCAGAGCGGCCAGGCGGTGAAGATCGTCGTCACGGGTCCCTTCGCGGCCGGCAAGACGACCCTCATCCGGACGATCTCCGAGATCACCGTGCTCTCCACGGAGCGCGGGATCACCGACGACAGCCGCTCGCGCAAGGCGGAGACGACGGTCGCCATGGACTTCGGCCGGATCACCATCGACCGCGAGCTGGTGCTCTACCTGTTCGGTACGCCGGGCCAGGACCGGTTCGACTTCATGTGGGAGATCCTCGGTGAGGGGATGCTCGGCTACGTGCTGCTCGTCGACGCCTCGCGCCCCGAGACCCTTGCCGAGGCGGGGCACATCCTCGAGGCGTTCCGGCGCATGGCGCGCGTCCCGTTCGTGGTCGCGCTCAACCGTCCCGATGCCTACGGCGCGATGGGGGAGGAGCACGTGCGCGCAGCCCTCGAGCTGGAGGCGCAGGTGCCCGTCGTCGCCTGCGACGCGACGGACAAGGACTCGGTCAAGAGCGTGCTCCTCGCCCTGCTCTACTCGGTCCTCGACGAGATCGAGGCCACGGCGGCCAACGCCTAGGCGGACACCATGGACCTGCGACTCCCACACCGATGGCTCCGGCGCCCCGCCGCGGCGGGCCGGCACGTACGGGTGCTCCCGGTCGTCGGCGTGCCGGGTGCTGCGGCCACGATCGTGTCGTCCGCATCGTTGGACCCCCGCGTGACGGGCGCCCACCCCTCCGCCCCCGGGCCTGACGGCGACCTCGTGAGTCGCACGTTCGCGGAGCCCGCGCCGACGATGGCGGACGAGGGGAGGCCGAGGACGTCGGTCCTCCCGGCGCCCGGTCCCGACGGGCGCCACGACGGCGTCCCCGGGGCCGGCGACGTCGCCTGGGACGTCCCGCTGAGCAGCGTGGGCCTCGTGTTCGCCGACGGGGCCAGCGTCGAGCTCGACCCGGCCGACCCCCGCGTGCGCACGTTCCGGGCCGCGGTCGCCGCCCTGCTCGACGCGCCGACCCCCTGAGGCACCCGGCTTCTCGGCGCTTCAGCCCGCGCTCCGTTCTGCCGAATGGGTGAAGGAAGCATCGCGGGCGACCCGCGCGGTCCCCGCGCCCACCGTCATCGCAGACCGCGCTCGCAGAAGGGGCCATCGTGAAGCAGCTGGGCGACATCCTCCTGGAGGGTGGACTCGTCTCTCGTGAGCAGCTGGACTCGGCCGTGCTCGAGCAGGATCGCGTCGGCCGCAGCCTCGGTCGCGTGCTGGTCGACCAGGGTGTGCTGACCGAGTCCCAGCTCGTCGCGTCGCTGGCCGCCCAGATCGGGATGCGGTTCGTCGACCTCGGCGACCACCCCGTGGACGGCGCGGCCCTCGCCCGCATCCCCGGTCACGTGGCCCGCCGGCACACCGCCATCCCCATCGGCTTCGAGGACGGCAAGCTCCTCGTCGCCATGGCGGACCCGGCCAACGTGTTCGCGATCGACGACATCAAGTCCATCGCCGGGCAGCGCGGGTACATCGACGTCAGGCCGGTCGTGGCGACCCGCAACGACGTGGTCGCCGCGATCGACCGGTACTACCGCGCCGGCGACGAGCTCAACGACCTGTCCTCCGAGCTGGACATGGGCGAGGAGGAGGAGGACCTCTCCAAGGTCCGGGAGATCACCGAGGACGCACCGATCGTCCGCTACGTGAACCTGCTCATCACCCAGGCCATCCAGGACCGCGCCTCGGACATCCACCTCGAGCCGACCGAGCACGACCTCCGAGTCCGCTACCGCATCGACGGGGTGTTGCACGAGGTGATGCGCTCGCCGCGGGCCATCCAGTCCGGGGTCATCAGCCGGCTCAAGATCATGTCGGACATCAACATCGCCGAGCGCCGCATCCCTCAGGACGGCCGGCTCTCGGTGTCCGCCTATGGCAAGAAGATCGACCTGCGCGTGGCCACCCTCCCCACGGTCTGGGGCGAGAAGGTCGTCATGCGGATCCTGGACAACTCCACCGCGCGCATGGACCTCACCGACCTCGGCTTCAGCCCGCACAACTTCGGGATCTTCGAGAAGTCGTACGTGAAGCCCTACGGCATGATCCTCGTGACGGGACCGACCGGGTCGGGCAAGTCGACGACGCTCTACGCGACGCTGAACGTCGTGAACAAGCCCGAGGTCAACATCATCACCGTCGAGGACCCGGTCGAGTACCGGCTGCCGGGTGTGAACCAGGTGCAGGTCAACCCCAAGGCCGGCCTGAGCTTCGCCGCGGCGCTGCGCTCGATCCTGCGCTCCGACCCCGACATCGTCCTCATCGGCGAGATCCGCGACCACGAGACCGCGCAGATCGCCGTCGAGGCGTCCCTGACCGGTCACCTCGTCCTGGCCACCCTCCACACCAACGACGCCCCCAGCGCGGTGACCCGACTCACCGAGATGGGCATCGAGCCGTTCCTCGTCGGCTCGGCGCTGGACTGCGTCCTCGCCCAGCGGCTCGCGCGCCGGCTGTGCAGCAAGTGCAAGGAGCCGTTCACCCCCACGGCCGAGCAGCTCGACAGCATCGGCTTCAAGCCCTACCCGGGGGACCCGGAGCCGACCTTCTTCAAGCCCGTCGGATGCTCGAGCTGCGCCAAGACCGGATACAAGGGTCGGCTCGCGCTGCACGAGGTCATGGCGGTCAGCGACACCATCGAGCGGCTCACCGTCGAGCGCGAGTCGTCGTCCGCGATCGGCCGGGTCGCGGTCGCCGAGGGGATGCGCACGCTGCGCGAGGACGGCCTGCTCAAGGCCGCCTCCGGCATCACGACCCTCGACGAGATCTTCCGGGTGGTCGCATGAGCCGCCAACGAGGCTCTCGGGCGGCTCAAGCAGTCGCCGTGTCGGGCCGATGCCACACCAGGAGAGTCGGCGACACGCCGACCGACGACGAGGAGTGACCGTGGAGTCCATGCCGTACGCCGGCGCGACGCCGGGTGCACCCGCGCCCGGCGGATACCCCGCGGCCGCCTACCCCGCCGTCGTCCGTCCGGACGTCTCGTACCCGGAACCGGTGCCGCCGGCACCGTCGCTCGACGCGCCGGTCGCCCCGGCCCCGGCCCCGACGGTCCCCCCGCCTCCGGCCAACGCGCCGTGGCTCCCGTCCGACCTCGGCCCGGCCCCCGGTGCGCTGGGCCGGACGGTCCACGACACGGCGCTGAACCAGAACGCAGGCTCGGCGTTCGAGGGCTCGGTGCTCACCGGCCGTCAGACGACGGAACAGACGCTCCGCGAGGAGGACTTCTCCCTCCCGGACGCGCTCACCGCCATGCTCGACCGCGGGGCCTCCGACCTGCACCTGACCACCGCCTCGAAGCCCATGGTCCGGATCAACGGCGCGCTCGTGGCGCTGGACGACTTCGACCTGCTGACGCCACCGGTGCTGCAGCGGGTGATCTACGCGATCCTCACCCAGGCGCAACGGCTGAAGTTCGAGGAGGAGCTGGAGCTCGACTTCGCCTACTCGCTGCCGGGGCGGGCCCGTTTCCGGGTCAACGTCTACCGGCAGCGGGACGCGGTCGGTGCCGCCTTCCGCGTCATCCCCTTCGAGATCAAGTCGCTGGAGAGCCTGGGCGTCCCGCCCGCCGTCGCGAACTTCGCGGGGCTTCCCCGCGGCTTCGTTCTGGTCACCGGCCCCACCGGGTCGGGCAAGTCCACGACGCTCGCGGCCGTGGTCGACCTGGCCAACCGGACCCGGCACGACCACATCATGACCGTCGAGGACCCGATCGAGTTCCTCCACCGGCACAAGAGCTGCCTGGTCAACCAGCGCGAGGTGGGGGAGGACACCTGGTCGTTCTCGAGCGCCCTCAAGCACGTGCTGCGCCAGGACCCCGACATCATCCTGGTCGGCGAGATGCGCGACCTGGAGACCATCCAGGTGGCGCTCACCGCGGCCGAGACCGGTCACCTCGTCTTCGCGACGCTGCACACGCAGGATGCCGCGCAGTCGATCGACCGCGTCATCGACGTGTTCCCGCCGCACCAGCAGCAGCAGGTGCGACAGCAGCTGGCGATGTCGCTCCAGGGCGTCGTCTGCCAGACGCTCTGCCGCACCACCGACGGCCACAGCCGTGTCGTCGCCACCGAGGTCCTCGTGGTGACCCCCGCGGTGCGGAACCTGATCCGCGAGGGCAAGACGCACCAGATCTACTCGGTCATGCAGGCCGGCGCTCAGCACGGCATGCACACGCTCGACCAGCACCTCGCCGAGCTCGTGCGCACGCGGCGCATCAGCTACGAGATGGGCGTCGAGAAGTGCCACCACATCGAGGACTTCAACCGGCTCTGCGGCCGGGCCTGACAGGCCGGGAGAGGACCAGGACCATGGCAGCCACCGCCACCTACGAGTACGCCGTACGGGATCGTTCCGGCCATGTCGTCACGGGAAAGATCGACGCGGACTCCCCGGCGGCCGTCGCCTCCAAGCTCAAGAGCATGGGCTACGCCCCGGTCAAGATCTCGGAGGTCCGTCGCACCGGCCTGCAGATGGAGCTGAAGCTCCCGAAGATCGGGTCGAAGGTCAAGCTCAAGGAGCTCGCCGTCTTCAGCCGGCAGTTCGCCACGATGATCGGCTCGGGTCTGTCGATGCTGCGGGCCCTGTCGATCCTCGAGGAGCAGCAGCCGAACAAGACCTTCCAGCAGGTGCTCACCGAGACCAGGCTCGAGGTCGAGGCCGGCTCCGCGCTGTCGATCTCGATGGGTCGCCACCCCGACATCTTCCCGCCGCTCATGGTCAACATGATCCGGGCGGGTGAGGTCGGCGGCTTCCTCGACAAGGTGCTGCTCCAGATCGCGGACAACTACGAGGCCGAGGTCAAGCTCCGCGGCCGGGTGAAGTCCGCCATGACGTATCCCGTCGTGGTGCTCGTCATGGCCGTGCTCCTGACCATCGGCATGCTGCTGTTCATCGTGCCGACGTTCGCCGGCCTGTTCACCCAGCTCGGCGGCGCGCTCCCCGCCCCGACGCAGATCCTGGTCAACCTCTCGGCGTTCCTGAAGGTCGCGATCGTCCCGCTGCTGGTCCTGTCGGTCGTCGGCATGATCGTGTGGACCAGGGTGAAGCACGACGAGCGGGTGCGCGAGTTCGTCGACCCGCTCAAGCTCAAGATGCCGGTGTTCGGCAACCTGTTCCGCAAGATCGCGCTCGCCCGCTTCTGCCGGAACCTGGGCACCATGCTCTCCTCGGGCGTGCCCATCCTGCAGAGCCTGGACATCGTCGCCGACACGTCAGGGAACGTCGTCGTCGCTCACGCGGTCCGCGACATCCAGACGAGCGTCAGCAACGGCGAGAGCCTGACCGAGCCGCTCTCCAAGCACGACATCTTCCCGCCCATGGTCACGCAGATGCTCGCGGTCGGCGAGGACACCGGAGCGCTCGACACGATGCTGCACAAGATCAGCGACTTCTACGACCAGGAGGTCGAGGCCACGACCGAGCAGCTCACCGCGCTCATCGAGCCGCTCATGATCGCGGTCCTGGGCGGGCTCGTGGGGTCCATGATCATCGCGCTCTACATGCCCATCTTCAAGATCTTCGACCTGATCAAGTGAGCCCGGCGCCCCGGTCGAGGGCGTCCCCGGCGCAATCGGGTGATCACCGGGCGGCCGGCTCAAGGTTCGTTCTGTGGTTTCCGATGTTGCCGGTGTCATAGCAGTTGGGAAGACCGCTCCGGCCAGAACAGGCACACCCGTCGTGAGGCGGGGTCGCAACGCCAGGGGGCTCCGTCCCGTCATCGCGGAGCCGGCCCGGCTACCTCGGCTGTGAGGCGCTGCACCGGCGGCGGTCGTCACGAAGGGTAGGAAGATCATGTTCGTTCGCATTCGTCAGGCCATGGAGAAGAAGGACGAGGGCTTCACGCTCATCGAGCTCCTGGTCGTCATGATCATCATCGGCATCCTCGCGGCCATCGCGATCCCGACGTTCCTCAACCAGCGCAAGAACGGCTGGAACTCCGCGGCCAAGACCGACGTGGCCAACTTCGGGCTGGCCGTCGAGTCCTCCGCGGTGGACCAGGGCGGCGACTTCTCGAAGGTCATCCTCAGCACCACGGTGGGCGACCCGCTGAACGTCGGCACGGTGCTGGACAAGACCAAGGTCGTGTCCGGCTTCGAGTTCGCCGGCTCGCAGGACGTGACCGTCTACCTGGGCGCGGCTGCGGCCAGTGACACGTTCTGCCTCGTCGCGAACAACGCCAACGTCACCGACGCCTGGTGGACCTACAGCAAGGCCAAGGGCGGGCTCCAGCCCGGCAGCGCCCCCAGCATCGGGGCCGCCGAGGCCGCTTGCGTCTGACCGGCTCGGCGTGCACCGACCGTGGGTCCGGGACCAGCTCGGTCCCGGACCCACGGTCCGCGGCGCACCGTCGGTTCGGCGCGGGCTCCGGCCCAGTGAGGTCGGCGCGTGCTCCCCGTCCCTGTATGCCCCGCAACTCGACCCGCTCACGGGCTCAAGCCGGCCGCGGACACGCCGAAACCACAGTCATCGGGGCGACCGGCGGGTGTCGGGCGACTTTCTCCTCACGAAGGGTAGACAGACCATGTTCGTTCGCATTCGTCAGGCCATGGAGAAGAAGGACGAGGGCTTCACGCTCATCGAGCTCCTGGTCGTCATGATCATCATCGGCATCCTCGCGGCCATCGCGATCCCGACGTTCCTCAACCAGCGCAAGAACGGCTGGAACTCCGCGGCCAAGACCGACGTGGCCAACTTCGGGCTGGCCGTCGAGTCCTCCGCGGTGGACCAGGGCGGCGACTTCTCGAAGGTCATCCTCAGCACCACGGTGGGCGACCCGCTGAACGTCGGCACGGCGCTGGACAAGACCAAGGTCGTGTCCGGCTTCGAGTTCACCGGCTCGCAGGACGTGACCGTCTACCTGGGCGCGGCTGCGGCCAGTGACACGTTCTGCCTCGTCGCGAACAACGCCAACGTCACCGACGCCTGGTGGACCTACAGCAAGGCCAAGGGCGGGCTCCAGCCCGGCAGCGCCCCCAGCATCGGGGCCGCCGAGGCCGCTTGCGTCTGACCTCAACGACAGTCGCCGGCGGGGGTGGGGCTCGGTGAGCCCGGGTCCCACCCCCGCCGGCGGCGCCGGCGCAACGTCTCGTGGCGGCATCAAGCCCGTGACGAGCGCATCCGATCACTGCACCAGGGAACCGAACGCACGGGAGGGCCGTCGCATGAGCATCGCCGTGAAGGTGGCCGACCGTGCGCGCCTCCGGGGCGACGACGGCATCACCTTGGTCGAGATCCTCGTCGCACTCTCGCTGCTCACCGTGCTCAGTGCCACGGTCGCCGGCGGCCTGCTGGCCATCCAGCGGTCGGCGCTGACGAGCAAGGAACGCAGCGCGGCCGCCAACCTGGCCACGCGGGAGATCGAGATCACCCGCAACTGGTTCCACTCCTCGGACACCGCCCCCGCCGCCGTGATGGCGGCCGGCGACGTGACCGACGGCAACCCGCTGCCGGGCCAGACCGGCGCCCTCGTCGTCGACAACGTCCCCTACACCGTCACGCGACAGGTGACGTGGCTCGTGGCGGGAACCGGCGTGAGCGCCTGCGACGGGGGGAGCGTGGTGACCTACCCGAGCATCGGCGTCCACGTGGAGGTCACCTGGCCCAACATGGGCGGCGTCCCGCCGGTCGTCTCGGACACCGTGCTCACCCCGCCGAAGAGCGTGCTCAACGCGACCGCCGCCTTCGTCGCCGTCAAGGTGCTCAATCGCGACGGCGCGCCGAACGCCGGACGGACCGTGACGGCGACCGGTCCCGGGGGCTCCTACAACGACACGACCGGCCCGGACGGCTGCGCCACCTTCGTGCTCTCGACCGCGGGGACCTACACGCTGGCGCTCACCGACGGGGCGAGCGGCTACGTCAGCTTCAACGGCGCCACGACGCAGACCGTCACCGTGACCACGGGGTCGCTGACGGTGCGCTCCTTCAGCTACGACCTGGGCGAGCTGTTCCGGGCCACGCTGACCCCGCCGTCCGGATTCGCCCTGCCGGCCACGCTGCCCGCGGTCACGGTCGGCAACTCGGGCATCCTGCCCTCGGGTGTGGCGTCCTACCCCTCGGCGGCCGGCGGCACCACCACCATCGGTCCGCTCTGGCCGTTCGCGTCGGGCTACACGGTCTGGGCCGGCAGCTGCACGGACTCCGACCCGGCCCTCGACGGAGGTCGTCCGCCGGCGCTGGTCCCGGCCAAGGGCTCCACGACCGCCACCACAGCCGCCCTGCAGGGTCTGGCCATCACGACGACGCACCTCGGCGTGCCGACCGTCGCGCAGGTGACCGCGACCTACGCCGGCTCCGGGATCTGCCCGGCGGGCGACGACGTCATCGACCTCGGCACGAGCGCGGGCGGTGTCCTCAACTCGTCGCTGCCCTACGGGAACTGGACGCTGTCGACGACGATCGGGACGCAGACGGTCACCCAGAGCGTCACCGTGACCTCGAGCGCGGCCGTGGCCGTGACGCTGGACGGGACCGTCTGATGTCGATCCTGGCAGCCCTCCGGGCACGCGGCGCAGCGGCTCGACACGGCGACGCGGGCGTCACGCTCGCGGAGGTGACCGTGACCACGCTCATCCTCGCCATGCTCGTCACCGCGCTGGTGATGATCGTGTCGGCCGGGCAGCAGGTGACGCTCGGGCTCCAGGAGCGGATGAACCAGTCCAACACGGCCACGATCGCGATGGAGCGGGTCACCCGCAACCTGCGCACCGCCGTCCTGCAGAGCCAGCTGACCACCACGTGCGTGGTCAGCACCTGCACCGACTCGGCCTTCCTCGTGGGCACTCCCACCTCGGTCCAGTTCTACGCCGACGTCGACAACCCGGGGAACACCGTCGGCCCGAGCCGGGTGAGCTACACCGTCACGGGTGGGGTGCTGACCGAGACCGTGCAACGTCCCGACTCGCCGACGCCGGACGCCAACGGTTACCACTACTGCACGAGCGGGTCCCCCGGCTGCGTGATCCGCACGACGGAGCTGGCGACCGGTGTCCAGGCCGCGTCCCCGGTCTTCAGCTACTACTCCGCCGCGTCACCCACGACCCCTCTGGTCGTGGGGTCGGGCGGTGCGCTCACCGCCGCGCAGCTCAAGGTCGTGGACAGCATCGACGTGCAGCTCGACGTCGTGCAGCAGGGGGGCGCCAACGTCGGCGGGACCTCGCTGGTGCAGCGGGTCGCTCTCCCCAACGCGGACAGCGTCGTGAGAACGGACGGGACCTGAGATGATCACTGCCATCGAGCGACGACTCGCCAAGAGCGACGCCGGGGTCGCCCTCATCATGGTGATCGGGTGGATGCTCGTCCTCGCGACCCTCGTGTCGGCGGGGATCGCCTACGCCATCCAGACCAACGTCGTCGCGCACCGGGGCCAGGACTGGGGCGGCGCGCTGTCGGCCGCGCAGGCAGGGGTGGAGGACTACGTCGCGCGGCTCAACCGCAACGACAACTACGGCCGCATCTGGGACTGCACCAACCCCGCCATGAGAGGTCCGAACCAACCGGGCAACACCTGCGGCTGGACCTCCACGACGCCCAGCGGTTGGCTCCCGGTCATCGCGACGGAGCCGAACGGCCCGGCCTTCCACTACGACATCGACTCCAGCAGCCTGGACAAGAACGGCACGATCAACGTGTACTCCACCGGCCGGGTCGGCAAGGAGACGCGCACGATCGAGGCGGCGATCGGCCGGGGCGGCTCGACCGACTTCCTGTACTACACCGATCTGGAGCACGCCGACCCGTCGAACCAGACGGCCTACCCGAACGGCACGACCAAGTACTTCTGCGGCGCGTCCGGCGCGCAGACCAACATCTACTGGTACAGCCCGGCGATCGGCGGCTACAGCCGGTCGAACTCGGGCTGCGTCGAGATCGGCTTCGCCTCCGGTGACGTGCTCGACGGCCGGGTCCACTTCAACGACTCGCCGGTGCTCAACGCCGCCGGTGCCACCTTCGAGAACTCGTTCGAGACCGCCACGCCCGGATGCAAGACCGCGACGGCGCCGAAGTACGCAGGGTGCCTGCGGAGCGGGAGTCCCACGCCGATCTTCGGGTCGGTGGCGACCCCCATCCCGCCCGTGTACGCCGACCCGCTGTACCTCGACGACACCTCGGCGAAGTTCGCGACGTACCCCGGCTGCCACTACTACGGCGCCACTCGCATCAAGTTCAACGCGTCGCCGGCCGGCACGATGACGGTGTACAGCCACGACAGTGCCGGTCGGTCGACCGGGACGAACTGCGGGACCTTCACGGCAGCGAACGGCTACACGCAGACGAACGTCCCGGTGCCCACCGACCAGGTGATCTACGTGTCCGCGGGCAGCGCCGTGCACCGCTGCCTCTCCGGTGAGATCGGCGGCGGCCTCCCGCTCGGGACCTACACCGGCAGCTCGACGACGAGCTACACCTACGACCTGACGATGCTCACGAACGACCAGTACTGCGGTCAGGGCAACATCTACGTCGAGGGCACGGTCAAGGGGCGGGTGACCCTGGCCGCCGAGAACTCCATCGTCGTCACCGGCGACCTGCTGCTGGCCAACGGGATCAACGGCACCGACCTGGTCGGCCTCGTGGCCGGCAACTCGGTCGAGGTCTTCCACCCCTGGGTCGACACGTGGGTGAGCACGACGAAGAACGGCAAGACGACGTGGGCGTGGCGCAACTCTCCCACCGAGGTGGCCGGGTGGCCCACGCGTTACAACGACCCCAGCACGGGTGGTCTCAACCCGGCCAAGGGGATCCAGATCGACGCGTCGATCCAGACGTTGCAGCACAGCTTCTGGGTCCAGCAGTACTCGAAGGGCAGCGGCGCGGGGACGCTCCTGGTCGAGGGCTCGATCGCCCAGCGCTGGCGTGGCATCGTCGGGCAGGGCTCGGCGGGCTACATCAAGCTGTACAAGTACGACTCCCGGCTGAAGTACTCCTCGCCGCCGTACTTCCCGCAGTGGACGAACGCGAAGTGGGGCCCCCGACACACCGGTGAGCTCTCCGCCGCCTACAACCCGAGCGGCCAGTACCTAGGCTGACGCCCCGTGACCCTTCTCGTCATCTGCACGACGGCCCTCGGGCTCGTGATCGGCTCCTTCCTCAACGTCGTGATCCACCGGGTCCCGCTCGACGAGTCCGTCGTGCACCCGCGCTCCCGCTGCCCGCGCTGCGGCATGACACTGACGGCACGGGACAACGTCCCGGTGCTCTCGTGGCTGCTGCTCCGGGGCCGCTGCCGCGGTTGCGGGGAGCGCATCTCGGTGCGCTACCCGCTCGTCGAGCTCGGCACGGGTGTGCTGTTCGGGCTCGTCGCCTGGTGGTGCGGCGCGTCCTGGCAGCTGCCCGCGTATCTCTACCTGGCGGCGATCGGCGTCGCGCTCTCGGCGATCGACCTGGAGGTCCGCCGCCTCCCCGACCGGATCGTGCTGCCGTCGTACGTCGTCACCGTCATCCTGCTGCTGCTGCCGGCGGCGGTCGAGAGCAGCTGGGACGCGCTCCTCCGGGCCGTCCTCACCGGTGCCGGGCTGTTCGCCTTCTACTTCCTGCTCGCGTTCATCTACCCGGCGGGCATGGGCTTCGGCGACGTCAAGCTCGCCGGCGTGCTCGGCATGTACCTGGGCTGGTACTCCTGGGGACTCGCGATCGTCGCGACGTTCGCCGCGTTCCTGCTCGGTGCCGTGGTCGGCGTCGGCGTCATGCTCCGGACCCACGAGGGTCGCCGGGCCAAGGTCCCGTTCGGGCCGTTCATGCTCGCCGGGACGTTCCTCGCCCTGTTCTTCGGGCAGCCGGTCGTCGACTGGTACCTGACCGGCCTGGGCATGTGACGAACGTCGAATTCTGCTCGCCTTCCTGTCTCCAAGGGCTCAAGCCGGACTTCCCTTCCGCCGAAAGCGGTAGGGAAGGAGTCGCCGCGACCGTGGCGACTGGGGAGAGGTGGGAACCGTGGCTGGACGAACCGCCATCGGACTCGACATCGGCACGTCGAGCGTCCGTGCGGCCCAGGTCACCGTGTCGAAGGGGTCCGTCGTCCTCGAGCGGTTCGGTCAGGTCGGGCTCCCGCCCGGGGCCGTGCGCGACGGGGAGGTGGTCGATCCCTCGGCCGTCGCGGAGGCCGTGCGCACGCTGTGGGCCAGTGCCAAGTTCTCCAAGAAGGACGTCGTCGTCGGCGTGTCGAACCAGCGGGTGTTCGTCCGCGTGGTGCAGGTGCGTTGGATGCCGGAGAGCGAGCTGCGCGCCTCGCTGAAGTTCCAGGTCGCCGACCTGGTGCCGATGCCGGTGGACGAGGCGGTCCTGGACTTCGTGCCGCTCGACGAGGTCGAGCAGGACGGCACCCGGTTCGTCCGCGGCCTCCTGGTCGCGGCGAGCCAGGACATGGTGCTCAGCGCCATCCGGGCGTGCCAGCGCGCGGGCCTCCGGGTCAAGGCAGCGGACCTCACCCCCTTCGCCGTCCTGCGCTCGGCCGGCACCACGGACTCCCTGGGACTGCAGGGGCCCGAGGCTGTGGTCGACGTCGGGGCCAAGGTCACGAACATCCTCGTGCACGACGGTGGCGTCCCCCGCTTCGTCCGCATCCTCATGCTCGGTGGCGACGACATCACCGGGACCCTCGTGGAGAAGCTGGGGATCCCGACCGCCGAGGCCGAGCTGCTCAAGCGTGACCCGCAGGCGCTGGCCGCGCCGGAGAACGCCGCCGCGCGCCGGGTCGTCGACGCCGCGCTCACCGAGTTCGTGGACGAGGTCCGCAGCTCCGTCGACTACTACATGGCCTCCTCGGGGAGCCGGCCGCTCACCCGACTCGTGCTCAGCGGTGGCGGGTCGCTCGCCGACGGTCTGGCCCAGCGGCTCGCGACCGCGGTCCGGGTCCAGGTGGAGTACGGGCGCCCGTTCGCCAACGTGACGATGGGCAGCACCGGGCTCGCGGACCATCAGCTGCAGTACGTCGAGCCCATGGCCGCGGTGCCGGTGGGCCTCGCGATGGGAGCCCTGTGATGGTGTCCTTCGGTCGCAAGTCGAGCGTCGCCGAGGCGGGGCCAGAGGTGGAGCAGCCAGGGGAGGCCTCCCTCGCTGAGGCAACCACCCAGGCCACCCGCGGCGCGTTCCCCTCGGTCAACCTCATCCCCGACCAGATCGCGGCGGAGGCCAAGGTCCGGACCGCCAAGATCGTCTGGGGCGCCGCCCTCGGTGGGTCGGTGGCGCTGGTCGCCGGGCTCTACCTCGTCGCCGCGAGCGGCGTCTCCTCGGCGCAGGACCAGCTCGACGGTGCCCGCGCGCAGAGCGCCAACCTGGCCAGCGAGGCAGCCCGGTACTCCGACGTGCCCAAGGTGCGCTCCGACCTCCAGGCCGCGCAGGCCCAGCAGCTGCTGGCCCTCGGCGGCGAGGTCCGGTGGTCCACGGTGCTCAACAACCTCGGTCTCACGATCCCGCCCGGCGTCTCCCTCGTCTCGTTCCAGGCGACCGTCAACGGGACGTCACCCAGCGCCGCCGCCACCGGCACGAACGCCGTACCGTCGGTGACCAGCGTGCTCGGCAACCCCGGGATCGGCACCGTGCAGTACCAGGGCGAGGCGCTGGACGACGCACGGCTCGCCGCCTTCCTCGAGTCCGTAGCCAAGAACCCGGGCCTCATCGACCCGTTCGCCACGCAGGCCGCCGCGTCCGCCTCGAGCAACGCCGGCACGGCGTCGACCACGCCGAAGTCGATCACGTTCTCGGCCTCGGCGACCATCAGCAACAAGGCGCTGAGCCACCGCTTCGACGCGAAGGGCAACTGAGATGGCCATCACTGCCGCTCACCGCTGGTACGCCGGGGCGGCGGCCACGTCGGTCGGCGTGCTCGCCGTGGGGTACTTCCTCCTGGTGTCGCCGCAACAGTCGAACGCCTCGGACATCACCACCCAGACCGGGGCGGTCGAGAGCGCCAACGTGGCGGCCCAGGGTCAGATCGACGCGCTCAAGGCGCAGTACCCGGACCTCCCGCAGCTCCAGGCCCAGGTCGCGGCCATCCGCGCCCGGATCCCGCAGTCGCCGCAGGAGCCCGCGCTGCTCCGCTCGATCTCCGCCCTGGCCAAGTCGTCCGGGGTCTCCCTCGTCTCCGTGCAGGCCCAGGCGCCGACGCCGGTCGGCGGGCCGGTCGCCGGATCGACGGCGACCGCGGGCAGCGCGGTCAGCCAGATCCCGCTGACCATCGAGGTCACCGGTTCGTTCGCCAACACCCGCCTGTTCCTCAACGGGATCGAGAGCATGCGGCGCTCCATGCTCGTGACCGGGCTCGACGTCTCGCGCCAGGGCGAGAGCGCCGACGCCGCCGCCACCGCCTCGTCGGTGAACGTGATCCGAACGGTCGTCTCGGCCCGGATCTTCATGGCCTCCGCCTCCGCCGTCCCCGCCGTGAGCGGCGTCACGGCGGCCGGCACGGGCACGACGACCAACCAGCCGAGCTGACGGCCGAGGAGATCTGATGTCTGAGCCCATGTTCCCCGCTCCCGAGCCACAGGTCGCGGAGGCACCGGCGCCGCCCACAGAGCGGAGCGGGTCGAACCGCACGGTCCTGCTGGCCCTCGGCGGAGTGCTCGGCGCGGTGATCGTCGGCGGGGGTGCCTTCCTGCTCCTCTCCGGAGGAAGCGACCAGCCCGCCGCGGTGTCCGCCGCTCCTGCCGCGCCGTCGGCGCCGCACGGCGTCCGCGTCGCCGAGCGCGACACCGAAGCCGGTCACGCGCCCGGCCACCACGTCGGTGGTCACGCGTGACCCGTTCAAGCCGCTCTTCGTCGCCGCCGTGGCCACGAGCTCGGCGGCCACCGCCGCGACACCGGCGGCGACCTCGCCGGCGGTCCCGCCGGCCACCCCGATCACCCAGGTGACGATGTCCGTCTCCAAGGTCGACCCCAAGGCCCAGGCGGCGACGGTGTCCGTCGACGGCAAGGCCTACGCCGTCAGCGTCGGCAAGGTCTTCGCGGGGAAGTACATGCTCTACTCGGTGTTCAACGCGACCTGCGTCGGCGTCCTCTACGGCGACCAGAGCGTGCCGGTGTGCACGACGGCTCCGGCCACGATCACCCCCTGACCACGCGCAGCACGAGCGAGGGCCACCCCCCGGGTTCCGGGGGGTGGCCCTCGCTCGGTCCCGGCGTCGTCATGGAAGGATCGCCGTCATGTTGCGCTGGCTGACCGCGGGGGAGTCGCACGGCCCCGCCCTGGTGGCGATCCTCGAGGGCCTGCCGGCCGGCGTGCACGTCACCACCGCAGACGTCGACCGCGACCTCGCGCGGCGGCGGCTCGGCGTCGGCCGTGGCGCGCGGATGAAGTTCGAGCGGGACGAGGTGCGCATCCTCGGCGGCGTACGGCACGGGTCCACGCTCGGCGGGCCGGTCGCCATCGAGGTGGGCAACAGCGAGTGGCCCAAGTGGGAGACGGTCATGTCGCCCGACCCGGTCGACCCGGCCGAGCTCGAGGGGGTCGCGCGCAACGCGCCGCTGACCCGCCCGCGCCCCGGCCACGCCGACCTCGTGGGCATGCAGAAGTACGGCTTCGACGACGCGCGGCCGGTCCTCGAGCGGGCCAGCGCCCGCGAGACCGCGGCGCGCGTCGCGCTCGGCGCGGTGGCCAAGGCGTTCCTGGCCCAGAGCGTGGGTGCCGAGGTCCTGTCGCACGTCGTCGAGCTGGGCACCGTGGTGGCGCCCGCCGGGCCTGGTCCCGACCGCCGCCGACCTGGGCCGGATCGATGCCGACCCGGCTCGCTGCCTCGACGCGGGCACGAGCGCGGCGATGGAGGCGGAGGTCGAGGCGGCGCGGCGGGACGGCGACACGCTGGGCGGCGTCGTCGAGGTCGTCGTCCACGGCCTGCCGCCGGGACTCGGCAGCCACGTGCACTGGGACCGCCGGCTCGACGCGCGACTCGCGGCGGCGCTCATGGGCATCCAGGCGATCAAGGGCGTGGAGCTCGGCGACGGCTTCGAGCTGGCCCGCACGCGCGGGTCGCTCGCGCAGGACGAGATCGTGCCGGGCGAGCACGGCCTCCGCCGCGTCTCGGGGCGCAGCGGCGGCACCGAGGGCGGCATGTCGACCGGTGAGGTGCTCCGGGTGCGTGCGGCCATGAAGCCCATCTCGACGATCCCGCGGGCGCTGCGCACCGTCGACGTCGCGACCGGCGAGCCGGCGCAGGCGATCAACCAGCGCTCCGACGTCTGCGCGGTGCCCGCCGCCGGCGTCGTCGCCGAGGCGATGGTCGCGCTCGTGCTGGCCGACGCCGTGCTCGAGAAGTTCGGTGGCGACTCCGTGGCCGAGACGGCGCGCAACGCGGCGGCGTACCGCGCCGCCCTCGTGGTCTCGTAGTCCCGTGTCGCCTCGTGTGGTGCTGGTCGGCGTACCCGGCTCGGGCAAGACCACGGTCGGCCGGCTGCTCGCGGAGCTGCTCGGGGTCGCGTTCCGCGACACCGACCGCGACATCGAGGAGACCGAGGGCAAGTCGGTCCCCGACATCTTCGTCGACTCCGGCGAGGAGCACTTCCGCGCGCTGGAGCGCCGCGCGGTCGAGGTCGCGCTGCGCGAGCACGACGGCGTCCTCGCCCTCGGCGGCGGTGCCGTGCTCGACGCCGGAACCCGCGCCCTGCTCGCCGACCAGCCGACCGTGTGGCTCCAGGTCGGTGCCGCGGCAGGGGCGCGGCGCGTGGGCCTCGACGTGCCCCGACCTGTCCTGCTCGGCAACGTGCGGGGCCGGCTCGCCGCGCTGGTGCAGGAGCGCGCACCGCTCTACGCCGAGGTCGCTCGGCTCACCGTCGACACCGACGGTCGCGAGCCCGAAGAGGTCGCCGACGCCGTGCTGACCGGGCTCGGCCTGGAGCCGGCCGATGCCTGACACGACGCGCATCACGGTCCGCGGCGAACGCGACTACGACGTCCTCGTCGGTCGTGACCTCGGCGCCGACGTCGCCGCCGCGCTGCCGCCGTCGGCCCGACGGGTCGCCGTCGTGCACCCCAGCACCCGCCCGCAGGACGGGGACCGGATCGCGCGCATCGTCGCCGCGAGCGGCGCCGAGCCGCTGCTCGTCCCGGTGCCCGACGGCGAGGACGCGAAGACGGCGGGTGTCGCGGCCGACTGCTGGACGGCGCTCGGTCGGGCCGGCTTCACCCGGTCCGACGCCGTCGTGGGTGTCGGCGGCGGCGCCACGACGGACCTCGCGGGCTTCGTGGCGGCCACCTGGCTGCGCGGCGTACCCGTGGTGCAGGTGCCGACCACGCTGCTCGGCATGGTCGACGCCGCGGTGGGGGGCAAGACCGGGATCAACACGGCCGAGGGGAAGAACCTCGTCGGCGCGTTCCACCCGCCGGCCGCCGTGGTGTGCGACCTCGACGCGCTGGCCACGCTGCCCGCCGTCGACCTCGCCGCGGGGATGGCCGAGGTGGTCAAGGTCGGATTCACCAGCGACCCGGCGATCCTCGACGTCGTCGAATCCGACCCTCGTGCCGCGCTCGACCCCGCCGGCGACGCGCTGCGCGAGCTGGTCACGCGCGCCGTGCGGGTGAAGGCCGAGGTCGTGTCGGCCGACCTGCGCGAGTCGCGCCCCGGCGGCCTCGGGCGCGAGGTGCTCAACTACGGCCACACGTTCGCCCACGCCGTGGAGCTGGTCGAGCACTACCGCTGGCGGCACGGCGACGCCGTGAGCGTCGGCCTGGTCTACGTCGCCGCCCTGGCCCGGCTCGCGGGCCGCCTGCCGGAGTCGGACGCGACGCGACACGTCGAGGTGCTGCGGTCGCTCGGCCTGCCGACGGCGTACGAAGCGGGACACTTCCCGGACCTGCTCGACGCCATGCGCATCGACAAGAAGGCGCGCGGCGACCTGCTCCGCTTCGTCGTCCTCGACGGCATCGGCCGGCCGGGGCTGCTCGAGGGACCCGACCCCGACCTGCTCAGAGCGGCGTACGCCGTGGTCGCGAAGGAGACGTCATGACCCGCGTGCTCGTGCTCGACGGACCCAACCTCGGACGCCTCGGCTCCCGCGAGCCCGAGGTCTACGGGCACGCGACCCACGACGACCTCGTGGCGCGCTGCACGGCCGAGGGCGCCGCGCTCGGGCTGGTCGTGGAGGTACGGCAGACCGACGACGAGGCGGAGCTGGTCCGCTGGCTGCACGAGGCGGCCGACGCCTCGACGCCCGTCGTCCTCAACCCGGCCGCGTTCACCCACTACTCCTACGCGCTGCGCGACGCGTGCGCCCAGCGCACCGCGCCGCTCGTCGAGGTGCACCTGTCGAACCCGGCCGCCCGCGAGGAGTTCCGGCACACGTCGGTCGTGTCCGGGGTGGCCACCGGCACCATCGCCGGCTTCGGCGTCGAGTCCTACGTCCTCGCGCTGCGCGCCGTCGCCGCGCTGGTCGCGCCGTGACCGCACTGGACCGCCGCGACCGCGTCCGGGCGGCCCTCGGCGACCTGGGCGTCGACGCTCTCCTCGTCAGCGCCCTGACGAACGTCCGCTACCTCACCGGGTTCACCGGGTCGAACGGCGCGGTGCTCGTGGGACGCGAGGCCCGGAACGACCGCCTGGCGACCGACTTCCGCTACCTCACGCAGGTGGCCGCGGAGTGCCCCGACGTCGAGGTGCTGGACGCGCGCTCCGTCGTCCCGGGCCTCGCGGCGTACGCCGTGTCCTCGGGCCTCGGCCGTGTGGGGTTCGAGGCGCCGCACCTGAGCGTCGCCGCGCACGCGTCGGTCACGGCCGAGCACCGCGACCTCGAGCTCGTCGCGACGTCCGGTCTCGTCGAGAGCCTCCGCACGGTCAAGGACGACGGCGAGCTGGCCGACCTCGCCGAGGCGTGCCGACTCGGCGACGTCGCGCTCGCCGAGCTGCTGCCGGAGATCCGGGTCGGGATGACCGAGCGGCAGATCGCGCGACGCCTCGAGTGGCTCATGCTCGAGGCCGGCGCCGAGGCGGTCTCGTTCGACTCGATCGTCGCGACCGGGCCGCACTCCGCGATCCCGCACCACAGCCCGACCGACCGTGCGGTCGAGCGCGGCGACCTGCTCAAGATCGACTTCGGTGCCCGCTACGCCGGCTACCACGCCGACGAGACGCGGACGTTCGTGGTGGGCGCGGATCCCGAGCCCTGGCAGCGCGAGCTGCACGAGCTCGTGGCGCGCGCGCAGCGGGCCGGGGTGGAGGCGCTCGGCGTCGGCGTCGACGTCCGTGACGTCGATCACGCGGCGCGCTCGGTCATCGCGGCCGCGGGGCACGCGGAGCACTTCGGGCACGGTCTCGGGCACGGCGTCGGCCTCGACATCCACGAGGCGCCGATGATCGGCCATTCCGCGACGGGTATCCTGGGCGACCGCACGCCGGTGACCGTCGAGCCGGGGGTCTACCTCCCCGGGCGCGGCGGGGTCCGCATCGAGGACACCCTCGTGGTCCGGACCGGTGGGCCCGTGTCGCTCACCACGACGACCCGCGATCTGCTCGTCCTCTAGACATCCGACCAGGAGACCTTCCCGTGGCCACCACGAACGACCTCAAGAACGGCCTGGTGCTCAACATCGACGGCCAGCTGTGGACCGTCGTCGAGTTCCAGCACGTCAAGCCCGGGAAGGGCCCGGCGTTCGTGCGCACCAAGCTCAAGGCGGTGCTGTCCGGCAAGGTCGTCGACCGCACCTTCAACGCCGGCGTCAAGGTCGAGACGGCCAACGTCGACAAGCGCGACTTCCAGTACCTCTACCGCGACGGCGACGACTGGGTCTTCATGGACACGTCGTCCTACGAGCAGGTCCACGTGTCCGACGCCGTCGTCGGCGACAACTCGCGGTGGATGCTCGAGGGCCAGAGCGCGATCGTCGCGCTGCACGACGGCGTACCGCTCTACGTCGAGCTGCCGGCGTCGGTCGAGCTCGTGATCACCTACACCGAGCCGGGCCTGCAGGGCGACCGCTCGACCGGTGGCACGAAGCCCGCCACGCTCGAGACCGGCGCCGAGATCGCCGTCCCGCTGTTCATCGAGAACAACACCAAGGTCAAGGTCGACACCCGCGACGGGTCGTACCTCGGCCGCGTCAACTAGTCGTGACGGCACGCGGGAAGGCCCGCAAGAAGGCGCTCGACGTCCTCTACGAGGCCGACCTCCGCGGGCTCTCCGCCGTCGAGGTGCTCGACGCCAAGGTCGACGACGCGGAGCAGACGGTGAACCCCTACACGAGCGAGCTGGTGTACGGGGTGGCCGAGCACGCCGACCGGATCGACGACCTGCTGTCGACGTACTCGCAGGACTGGTCGCTCGAGCGCATGCCCGCGGTCGACCGGAACCTGCTCCGGATCGGCGCCTACGAGCTGCTCTGGCGCGACGACGTCCCGCCGGCGGTGGCGATCTCCGAGGCCGTCGAGCTGGCGAAGACGCTCTCGACCGAGGAGTCGGCGTCGTTCGTCAACGGGCTGCTCGCCCGCATCCTCGAGGTCAAGCCCCGCCTCGCTCTCGACTGACCCTGGCACCCCGCACGTCACTGGTCATCGGGTCGTTACCCGGGCCGGGAAACAACCCTTCGACCAGTGACATGCGGGCCGGAGGCGGGTGCCAGCCGGGCGCGCGTCCGGCGAACGCGGGTCGCGGAGCACTAGCGTCGCCCGGGTGAGCACCCCTCGCCTGCGCACCGCGACCAAGGTCGGGTACGCCTTCGGCTCGGTCGGCACCGGTGGGTTCTCCACCGTCCCGGGACTGCTGCTGCTCTACTACCTGACCGACGAGCTCGGCGTCACCGCGGTCGTGGCCGGCCTCGTCGTCCTGCTGCCGAAGGCGTGGGACGTCGTCCTCAACCCGCTCGTCGGCAACTGGAGCGACCACACCCACTCGCGCTGGGGCGCCCGCATCCCGTGGATGATCCGCGGCTCGATCGTCCTGCCGGTCTTCTTCGGGCTCATGTTCTTCGCGCCGGGAGGCATCACCGGCGGCGCGGCGGCGGCGTACGTGACCGTGACGTTCGTCGGCGCGGCGACCGGGTTCTCCTTCTTCCAGGTGCCCTACGTCGCACAGCCGGCGGAGCTCACCGACGACTACGCCGAGCGCACGTCGCTCATGACCTACCGCATCGCCTTCCTGACCCTGGCGATCCTCGTCTTCGGCGCGGGCGCCCCCGCGCTCGTCAAGGCGGGCGGGGACGGCGCGGCCGGCTACCGGTTCATGGGCCTCGTCTGCGCAGCGCTGTTCCTCGTGGGGTTCGGCGTCGCGATCGTGGCGACCCGCTCGGTCCCCACGGTGCTGCGCACCGAGCCGGGCGGCGGCCTCGGCGAGCAGCTCCGCGCCGTACGCGACAACCCGGACTTCCGGGTGCTCTTCGCCGCGTTCGTGATCCAGGCGCTCGGGACGTCCGCGGCCCTCGCCGGCGCGCCGTACGTCGCGGAGTACCTCCTCGGCGCGAAGGGCCTCACGACCGTCCTGTTCGTCGCGCTCGTGGCGCCGGCGATCCTGCTCGTCCCCGTGTGGCGGATGGTCGCCGCACGGCACGGCAAGGAGAAGGGCTTCCGCTGGGCCACGATGTGCTTCCTCGCCGGCTCGCTCGTCATGGCCACGGCCGGGCACTCGCCGACCTGGCTGCTGCTGTGCGGCGTCGCGGTGGCGGGCATCGGATACGCCGGCCAGCAGCTGTTCCCTCTGGCGATGCTGCCGGACACGATCCAGGCGGACTCGCTGCGCACCGGGCGGCGTCGCTCGGGCGCGTTCACCGGCGTCTGGACCGCGGGGGAGACCCTCGGCTTCGCGCTCGGGCCTGCGGCCTTCAGCGTCGTCCTCGCCCTGGGCGGGTTCGTCTCGACGACCTCCGGGCAGTCGGTGGAGCAGCCGTCGTCGGCGCTCACGGCGATCGCGCTGGGCTTCGGCGTCCTGCCGGCGGTGCTCATGCTCGTGAGCCTGCCGGTCCTGCGGCGCTACCAGCTCACCGAGGACGAGCTGCGCCGGCTCGCGGCGGCGGACACCGGCCCCGCGGAGCGACCTTCCTGACCACCGGAGCGGCTGGCAGGGCGCCGGGTTCCGGTCGCGCGCAGGCCGAGCGGTGCCCCGAGTGGGATTCGAACCCACACTGGATGGTGTTTGAGACCATTGCCTCTGCCGGTTGGGCTATCGGGGCGGCACCGGAAGAGTACCGGCAGCGGGCGGCGCGCCACGTTCCGTAGGCTTCCGCCGTGACCGAGACCCCGAGCGAGCCCGCCCTGCGCGTCGTCGTCGCGGAGGACGAGGCCCTCATCCGCCTCGACCTCGTGGAGATGCTCGCGGAGGAGGGCTACGTCGTGGTCGGCGAGGCCGGGGACGGCGAGCAGGCCGTCCGCCTGGCGGAGGAGCTGCGACCCGACGTCGTCATGCTCGACGTCAAGATGCCCGTGCTCGACGGCATCAGCGCGGCCGAGCGGATCGCGTCCGCGCGGATCGCGCCGGTCGTCATGCTCACGGCGTTCAGCCAGCGCGAGCTGGTCGAGCGGGCCCGCGACGCCGGCGCGATGGCCTACCTCGTGAAACCGTTCACGAAGGGGGACCTGGTTCCCGCCATCGAGCTGGCGGTGAGCCGGTACGCCGAGATCACGACGCTCGAGGCCGAGGTGGCCGACCTCGAGGAGCGGTTCGAGACCCGCAAGCGGGTGGAGCGCGCCAAGTCCCTGCTGCAGAAGGCATACGCGCTGAGCGAGGCGGACGCGTTCCGCTGGCTCCAGAAATCGGCGATGGATCGCCGATTGTCGATGCGCGAGGTGGCCGACGTCGTCATCCGCGAGGTCTCGGCCGGCTGACGACCGGGTCCCGGTGAGCCGCCCTGAGCGCGCCACGGACCGGCCGTCACCAAAGCGTGATGCGACAGAGACGCTTTCTTCGGCGTCCTGAGACCCCAGCGCCCGGGATGGCTGCTAGGTTTCGGGCCCATCCAGACCCGGAAAAATCGGGCGTTTCTCACGGTAGGACGGGATATGCGTAACGCTTACAAGATCGGTGCCCTCGCCATCGCGGGCAGCCTGGCGCTGGCCGCGTGCGGCTCGTCGGGCGGCTCGGGCAGCTCGGCGAGCGGCGGTGGAGGCGGCCAGACCGTCGTGATCTCCACGGACCTCCCGCTGCAGGGCTCGTCCAAGGACGCCTCGGACGCCACGAACCAGGCCATCGAGCTGTACCTCGAGCAGATCGGCTACAAGGCCGGCAACTTCACGGTCCAGCTGAAGAAGTACGACGACTCGACCGCGGCCGCGGGCAAGTGGGACCAGGCGCAGTGCACGAAGAACGCGACCGACCACGTGGCCAACACCAGACGAGGTCGCGGTCATGGGTACCTACAACTCCGGGTGCGCCCAGATCCAGATCCCCGTCCTGAACCAGGACCCGTCCGGTCCCATGCTCATGGTGTCCCAGGCGAACACCTACCCGGGCCTCACCAAGACCTGGGCTCCTGGCGACCCGACCAAGTACTACCCGAGCGGTAAGCGCAACTACGCCCGCGTCGTCACCACCGACGACAACCAGGGTCGCGCCGCCGCTCAGTTCATGGCCAAGGACCTCAACGTCAAGAAGTGCTACGTGCTCAACGACAACGAGACCTACGGCCAGGGCATCGCGTCGGCCTTCGCGACCGAGGCGCCCAAGGTCGGGATCACCATCCTCGGCAACGACCCGTGGGACGCCAAGCAGCCGAACTACACCGCGCTGTTCCAGAAGATCAAGGGCCTGGGCGCTGACTGCATCTACCTCGGCGGCATCTTCGACAACAACGGTGGCCAGCTGGTCAAGGACAAGGTCGCCGTCCTCGGTGACAACTCGAAGGTGCCGATGATGGGCCCCGACGGCTTCACCGGCTACCCCGAGCTGAACAAGCTGCCCGAGGGCCAGGGCATGTACCTGTCCTTCCCGGGTCTGACCAACCAGGACCTGCGCGCCCAGGGCGGCTCGGCGGCGAAGCTGCTCGACGCCTACAAGGCGAAGTACGGCAGCGACCCGGCGTCGAGCTACGCGCTCTACGGCGTGGCGGCGGTCCAGGTCATCCTTCAGGCGATCAGCCAGTCGGACGGGACGCGCAAGTCGGTGACCGACCAGGTCTTCTCCGGCTCGGGCATCACCATTCCGGCCGACGTCTCCGCCATCGGCAAGGAGATCAAGATCGACCCGGCGACCGGTGACGTCAACGTCATCGACATCACGATCGAGCAGATCAAGGGCAACGCGGAGACCACCCTCAAGGCGTGGCCCGTCACCGCCTAGCGAGCCGCGGCGAGAAAGTCTCGACACAACAGGTCGGGCGGGGCACACGGCCCCGCCCGACCTGCTAGGTTCCGGCCGGATTCTTGCTTCACGTGAAGGGGTCGACGCATGACCATCACCGCAGTAGAGGCGGCTGATTCCCGGCCGGTACTCCTCCGCAGGGAGAAGATCGAGCGCGGGATCGGCATCGGGCTGCTCGTCGGGGTCACGATCTGGCTGATCTGGAACTTCATCGCCGGCCCGGTGCAGTTCGTGAACGTCGCGCTGGCCGGCCTGCGGCTCGGCGCGATCTACGCGCTCATCGCGCTGGGGTACACGCTCGTGTACGGCATCATCGAGCTGATCAACTTCGCCCACGGTGACCTGTTCATGCTCGGCTCGGTCTTCACCTCGATCGTGCTCGTCAAGTGGTTCGGCGCCGGCACCGGGAACCTCGCGGACTGGGGCCTCATGCTCGTCACGCTGGTCATCGTGATGAGCATGTGCGCCGGGCTGAACATCACCTCGGAACGGGTCGCCTACCGGCGACTGCGACGCGCACCCAAGCTCGCCCCGCTGATCACCGCCGTCGGCATCAGCTTCATCTTCCAGTGGTTCGGCCTGCTGCTGAACGGCTCGTCGCAGAAGAGCTGGCCGAAGGTGATCCCGGACGGCGGTCTCGTCCTCGGGCCGGTCACGATCGACTGGTCGACGATCATCGTCATCGGCGTCACGGCGCCGCTGCTGGCGATCCTGAGCTACATCGTGCAGCGCACCCGGCAGGGCAAGGCGATGCGCGCCACCGCGCAGGACCAGGACGCCGCGCGGCTCATGGGCATCAACGTCGACCGCACGATCTCCTTCACCTTCGCGCTCGGCGGCGCGATGGCCGGCGCGGCCGGCCTGCTCTACCTCGAGACGTTCGGCACGACCCGCTACGACGCCGGTTTCCAGCTCGGGCTCATCGCGTTCACCGCGGCCGTGCTCGGCGGCATCGGCAACCTGCAGGGTGCGGTGCTCGGCGGCGTCCTCATCGGGCTCATCCAGGGCTTCAACGACGGCCTGCCCTACGGCTTCGGCCAGAAGTGGTCGCAGACGGTCGTGTTCACGATCCTGATCCTCCTCATGGTCTTCAAACCCGAGGGCATCCTCGGCAAGCCGACGATCGAGAAGGTGTGACGACATGGCGCTGAGCACCCCCGAGGCCGTCGAGACGGCCCCCGCCAAGTCCGACATCGCCGCGTCCCACACCCGCAAGTGGGCGCTCTGGTTCACCGGCATCGCCGTGTTCGTCTGGGCGTTCTACACGTTCGCGGTGCCGAACCTCGGCACCGGCGGCCAGACGATCGTCCGCGAGTGGATGCCGCTCGGCTCGATCAACGAGGCGCTGGTCTGGGTCATCTGCGCGGTCGGCCTCAACATCGTCGTCGGTTACGCCGGTCTCCTCGACCTCGGCTTCGTCGCCTTCTGGGCGATCGGCGGCTACACCGCCGGCTGGCTGATGTCGAACTTCTTCAACCAGATCAGCAACGGCATCTACTTCCTGTCGGCCGCGCCGCCCAACCAGCCGGGCATCCACCTCAACGTCTGGCTCGTCCTCGGCGTGGCGGGGCTGGTCTGCGCGGGAGCGGGCATCATCATCGGCGCGCCGACCCTGCGGCTCAAGAGCGACTACCTCGCGCTGGTCACCCTCGGCTTCGGCGAGATCATCCCGCAGGTGTTCCTCAACGGTGCCGACATCCGCGGGTTCAACCTGACCAACGGGGCACTCGGGCATCTCACCGCTGGACAACGTGTCGCCGCTGCCGTTCGGCCCGAGCACGATCGCGATCGGGAACGCGACGATCGCGATCTCCAAGCCGCTCGGGCCCTTCGACACCACGGCCAAGTACGTGATGTTCGTGCTGGTGGCCGCCTTCGCCGTCTTCGTGTCGCTGCGGATCCGCGAGGGCCGGCTCGGTCGTGCCTGGCTCGCCATCCGCGAGGACGAGCTGGCCGCGAGCATGATGGGCGTCCCGCTGATGCGCTCCAAGCTGGCGGCGTACGCCGTGGGCGCGTTCATGGGCGGCATGGGCGGCGTCGTCTACGCGGTCCACAACAACAGCGTCTTCCCCGACCGGTTCAACTTCGCCATCTCGATCATCCTGCTCGCGATGGTCGTCCTCGGCGGGATGGGCAACGTCTGGGGCGTCATCGTCGGCGCGCTCGTGCTGGCCTGGTTCAACTCGACCGGCCTGCCGCAGTTCGGCGACTCGTTCAACGCGCAGTTCGGGACGGACATCAACTTCCCGTCGTACAACTACCTGTTCTTCGGCTCGATCCTCGTGCTCATGATGCTGTTCCGCCGCGAGGGACTGTTCCCGGAGACACGCACCCGTCAGGTACTGCAGGAAGCCGAGCGCTCGGACGCCGAAGAGCTCGACGGAGGAGAGGCATGACCGCGACCGTCGACACGAGGAACGCGCTCGTCGCGGACGGGATCACCGTCCGCTTCGGCGGGCTGGTGGCCGTCAGGAACGTCTCGTTCACCATCCCCGAGCGCGGGATCGTCTCGCTCATCGGCCCGAACGGTGCGGGCAAGACGACGTTCTTCAACGTCCTCACCGGGCTCTACCGGCCGACGTCCGGGCACGGTCACGCTCGGCGAGCGCGACATCACCGGTCAGTCGCCGCACAAGATCGCGCAGCTGGGCATGGGACGCACGTTCCAGAACATCCGGCTCTTCGGCCTGATGACCGCGGCCGAGAACGTCATGGTCGCGATGCACTCGCACACGACGTCGAACCTCGTGCAGATCGTCGCGCGCACGCCGCCACAACCGGAAGGAGGAGCGCGCCTCCCACGACTTCGCGCTCGAGCTGCTGGACTTCGTCGGCGTCGGACGGCACGCGGACGAGTACGCCCGCAACCTCTCCTACGGCGACCAGCGACGCCTCGAGGTCGCCCGCGCGCTCGCCCTGCGCCCGCAGGTCCTGCTGCTCGACGAGCCGACCGCGGGGATGAACCCGCAGGAGTCGGCCGTGTTCGTGGACTTCGTCCGCCGGGTCCGCGAGGAGCGCAACGTGTCGGTCCTGCTCATCGAGCACGACATGAGCGTCGTCATGCGGGTCTCCGAGCGGATCACGGTCCTCGACCAGGGCGAGAAGATCGCCGAGGGCGGCCCGGACGACATCCGCAACAACCCGCGCGTGGTCGAGGCCTACCTCGGTCGCACCGGCACCGAGGGGAGCGCACGGTGACCGCCACCGAGCCCAGCACGACGAGCACGCGCCCCGGCGAGCCGATGCTCTCGGTCGACAGCATCGCGCTGTACTACGGCAACATCGCCGCGGTGAAGGGGCTGACCCTGCGCGTGCACAAGGGCGAGATCGTCACGCTCATCGGGTCCAACGGCGCCGGCAAGTCCACCACGCTGCGGGCCATCTCCGGTCTCATCAAGCCGCGCAGCGGGAGCATCTCGTTCAACGGCGACAAGCTGACCGGCAAGCAGGGCCACGAGATCGTCAAGGCCGGGATCTGCCAGTCGCCCGAGGGCCGGCGCATCTTCCCGCGCATGACGGTGTCGGAGAACCTCGACCTCGGTGCCTTCCTGCGCGACCGACAAGGAGGGCATCGCCGCCGACCGGCAGCGGGTGCTCGAGCTGTTCCCGCGCCTGGCCGACCGCATCTCGCAGAAGGCGGGCACGATGTCCGGCGGCGAGCAGCAGATGCTCGCCGTGGGCCGCGCGCTCATGGGGAGCCCGCAGCTCCTGCTGCTCGACGAGCCGTCCATGGGTCTCGCACCCGTCCTGGTCGACCTGATCTTCGACACGATCGAGACGATCCGGGACCAGGGCACCACCGTGCTCGTCGTCGAGCAGAACGCCCTCGCCGCGCTGCGCATCGCCGACTACGCCTACGTGCTGGAGTCCGGCGTCCTCAAGCTCGAGGGCCCGGCCGCGCCCATGGCCGAGGACGACGAGATCGTGCGGGCGTACCTGGGCGGCTGATCCCGGCCACGAGGGTCCCGCTCCGGATGGAACGGGACCCTTGCCGTTCCCGTTCGCGCCCGTCAGCGGAACGCGGCGACGAGGGCGGTGAGCAGCGGAGCGACGACCAGGGCCGGCAGGAGGTCCGCGACCGGGACGTCGCGGACCCGCAGCAGCCGCAGGGCCACACCGACGAGCAGGAGACCGCCGGTGGCCGTGATCGCCGCGACGCCGGACTGGGGGAGCAGGTCGCCGAGCAGGACGCCCAGGATCGTCCAGAAGCCCTGGTAGACCAGCACCGCCAGGGCGGACGCCGCGACGCCCCAGCCGAGTGCCGCGGCGAAGGCGATCGAGGCGAAGCCGTCGAGGGTCGCCTTGAGCACGAGCTGCTCGATGCCCGTGCCCAGCCCGTCGGAGAGCGACCCTAGGATCGCCAGCGGTCCGACGCAGAAGACGAGCGACGCCGTGACGAACCCCTCGACGAACCGGTGCCCGTGCTCGGGGTTCCGGACGAGGCGCCGACGTAGCCATCCCCCGAGGGCCTCCAGGCGGTGCTCGAGGCGCAGCAGCGAACCGACGATCCCCCCGACGAGCACCGAGCCCAGCACGACGAGGACGGGCACGCCCTCGCCGACGGCGTCCCGGAGCGCCGGGTCGAGCACCGCGGCGGCGGAGAGGGCGGCCACGAGCAGCACGACGAGCCCGAGCCCGTCGGTGACGACCTCGCGGGTACGGCGCGGCAGCCGGTCGCCCAGTGCGACGCCGACGCCGGCGCCGAGCACGATCGTCGCGACGTTGATGAGCGTGCCGGTCCCGGGCACCATCGGTGCGCCCTCCGTCGTCCTTGCTGCGGATCCCGTGGTGGACGGGGCGGTCAGGTGCGGATCCGGTCGCCTTGCCCAGATCTTGACGCAGATTCTTCCGGTAGGGGTTGCGGAGCCTTCGGGCGGGCCGCCTAGAGTGCGCAGCGGGCGACTGGGGGGTCGCGTTGGGTGGGGCACCTCTCGGTGTCCCGCGCCGTCGTGCGGGAAGGGACCGCCTTGCTCCGGACTCCAGTCGTGGTGCGAGTCGCCGCGGAAGACGACCTCGGCGGGCTCGGCAACCTGTGGGACGAGTGCCGCACAGTCGCCGGCACCGCGATAGTGGCCACCGGGCGTCGGCAGACCGCGTCCGTGAGCAGCTGCGCGCCTCGCAGCGCGCCGTCGACGCTGGGCGGGCGTCCGACGTACCGGCTCGTGTACGTCGTCGTCGACGACCAGCCGGCGGGCTTCGCGTCGTTCTCGCTCGTCGAGCGTGGGCTGGCCACGTCGTCCGCCGCGGTGCTCGTCGACGTCGTGCACGTCGCCGGCGGCCGCCGCAAGAGCGGGGTCGGCACCGCGCTGCTGCGCGAGGCGGTCGTCTTCGCCGACGAGGTCGGCGCCGTCGGACGTCATGGTCAACGTCCCGCCGACCGCCCGCGACGTGAACCGGTTCTACGCCCGCATCGGCTTCGCGCCCCTCGTCGTACGCCGCACCGCGCCCATCGGCCACCTGCGCCGCAAGCTCGGCGTCGAGCCGCGGCTGGACTCCCGCGACGCCACGATCGACCTCACCCCCGTCCAGCGCTCCCTGCGCCGCCGAGCCCTCCTCACCCCCCGCCGCACCCCCGCCCGCCCCTGACCGCCGTGCGCGTCGGTCAGACGCGATGCGCTACGGCAAAGCGGAGCGGCCCGAGGCGCAGTACGGCGAAGCGGAGCGGCCCGAGGCCCGGGTGGGCCCCGCAGGGGTCCGCGCGGGCCGAGCGGGAGGCGACCGCAGGGAGCCGACCAGGCCGCGAAGCGGAGCCGTGCCCCGACGAGCCCGCGCAGGGCGCGGGCTCTTGGAGGGGCCAACAGACACCGCCTTACGGCAAAGCGGAGCGGCCCGAGGCCCGGGTGGGCCCCGCAGGGGTCCGCGCGGGCCGAGCGGGAGGCGACCGCAGGGAGCCGACGAGGCCGCGCAGCGGAGCCGTGCCCCGACGAGCCCGCGCCGGGCGCGGGCTCTTGGAGGGGCTATGAACTGGGTCTGTCCCGCAGCAGACAGGTGAGCCGTGCCGTGCAGGTGCGGCGCCCCTCGTCGTCGACGATGACGATCTCGTAGGTGGCCAGGGTGCGACCGAGCGAGATCGCGGTGGCCGTCCCCGTGACGTGACCGCTCGTGGCGCTGCGATGGTGCGTCGCCGACACCTCGATCCCGACCGGCGCCTTCTCGGGGCCGCCGTGCAGCGCGGCCGCGATCGAGCCGAGCGTCTCGGCGAGCACCACGCTGGCCCCGCCGTGCAGCAGCCCGTAGGGCTGGCGGTTGCCGGCGACCGGCATCGTGCCGACCAGCCGCTCCGGCGTCGCCTCGGTGATCTCGATGCCCATGGTGTCGGCCAGCTCGCCGGCACCGGACGCGATCAGATGGTCCACGAAGTCCGTCACCGGCCCAGCCTAGGATCACGGGCGTGACCCCGTCGCCAGATCGTCCCCGGCTGCTGCTCCTCGACGGCCACTCGCTCGCCTACCGCGCGTTCTACGCCCTGCCCGTCGAGAACTTCTCGACGACCACGGGCCAGCCCACGAACGCGGTCTACGGCTTCACCTCGATGCTCATCAACACCCTGCGCGACGAGCGGCCGACCCACGTCGGCGTGGCGTTCGACGTGTCGCGCACGACGTTCCGCTCGGCGGAGTTCCCCGAGTACAAGGCGACCCGCTCCGCGACGCCCGACTCGTTCAAGGGCCAGATCCCGCTCATCCACGAGGTGCTCGACGCGCTCGACGTCCCCCACGTTCAGGTCGAGGGGTTCGAGGCCGACGACGTCATCGCCACGCTGACGACGCAGGCCGTCGACTCCGGCATGGACGTGCTGATCGTGACCGGCGACCGCGATGCCTACCAGCTCGTCGGGCCGCACGTGACCGTGCTCTACCCGAGGAAGGGCGTGAGCGACCTCGCCCGGATGACGCCCGAGGCGGTCGAGGAGAAGTACGGCCTCACGCCGGCCCAGTACCCGGACTACGCCGCGCTGCGCGGCGACCCCAGCGACAACCTGCCCTCCATCCCCGGCGTGGGGGAGAAGACCGCGGCGAAGTGGGTCCGTGAGTTCGGCTCCCTGGCGGACCTCGTCGACCGGGTCGACGAGGTGAAGGGCAAGACCGGCGACGCCCTGCGTCAGTCCCTGCCGGACGTGCTGCGCAACCGTCGGCTGACCGAGCTCGTGCGCGACGTCCCGCTGCCGCTCGCGCCGGACGAGCTGGTCCGCCGGCCGTTCGAGCGCGAGCGGGTGCACGAGGTCTTCGACGCCCTGCAGTTCCGGGTGCTCCGCGAGCGGTTGTTCGCCGAGCACGCCGACGACGCCGCACCGGCGGCGGGGGCCGGTGTCGAGGTCGACGTCGAGGTGCTGACGTCCGGCGTGGGCGAGTGGCTCGCCGCGCACGCGCCCGTCGGGGCGCGCACCGGCGTGGCGCTGGTCGGCCGCTGGGGCCGGGGGACGGGTGATGTCCGGGCGATCTCGGTCGCCTCGACCGACGGCGCGGTCGCCCACGTCCCCGTCGAGGGGCTGTCCTCCGCGCGACGAGAACGCGCTCGCCGCCTGGCTCGCGGCCGAGGACCGGACCAAGGCGGTCCACGACGCGAAGGGCCCGGAGCTCGCCCTGCGTGCGCGGGGCTGGGCGCTCGGCGGCCTCACCTGCGACACCGCGCTCGCGGCCTACCTCGTGCTGCCGGGTCAGCGCACCTTCGAGCTGAGCGACCTGGTGGCCCGCTTCCTGCGCCGAGAGCTCGGCGGCAAGGCCACCGGCTCGGCCGACCAGCTGTCCTTCGACACCGACGCCGAGACCGAGGAGGCCGCGGCCTCGGGGTCGGCGGCCGCGGCGGTGCTGGAGCTGGCCGAGGCGCTCGAGGCGGAGCTCGAGACCCGCGGTGGCACCACGTTGATGCGCGACGTGGAGCTCCCGCTCCTGCACGTGCTCGCCGACCTCGAGCAGGCCGGGATCGCCGTCGACATGGCGCACCTCGAGGGCCTGGAGGCGGAGTTCGGCGAGCACATGCGCGGCGCCGAGGTCGCGGCGTACGACCTGGCCGGGCGGCCGTTCAACCTGGGCTCGCCCAAGCAGCTGCAGGAGATCCTCTTCGGCGAACGAGGCCTGCCCACCACGAAGAAGATCAAGACGGGCTTCACCACCGACGCCGAGGCGCTGCAGGACCTGTTCGTCAAGACGGGCGACCCGCTCCTCGAGCAGCTGCTGCGGTGGCGCGACGTGTCCAAGCTCCGGCAGACCGTCACCGGGCTGCTCGCGTCGGTGTCCGACGACGGACGGATCCACACGACGTTCAACCAGATCGTCGCGGCCACCGGCCGGCTCTCGTCGCAGGACCCGAACCTGCAGAACATCCCGATCCGCACCGACGAGGGCCGGCGGATCCGCAGCGGCTTCGTCGTCGGTCCAGGTTTCGAGTGCCTGCTCACCGCCGACTACAGCCAGATCGAGATGCGGCTCATGGCCCACCTGTCCGAGGACGAGGGCCTGATCGAGGCCTTCCGGTCGGGCGAGGACCTGCACACGACCGTGGCCTCGCGGGTGTTCGGCGTAGAGCCGTCCGACGTCGACCCGGAGATGCGCCGCAAGATCAAGGCGATGTCCTACGGCCTGGCCTACGGCCTCTCGCCGTTCGGGCTGGCCCAGCAGCTCGGCATCGAGACGTCCGAGGCGAGCCGGCTGATGGAGGAGTACTTCGAGCGGTTCGGCGGCGTGCGCGACTACCTCCGCGAGGCGGTCGACCGCGCGCGGGGCACCGGCTACACCGAGACGATGCTGGGCCGCCGGCGCTACCTCCCCGACCTCACCTCCGACGTGCGGCAGCGCCGCGAGATGGCCGAGCGGATGGCGCTCAACGCCCCGATCCAGGGCTCGGCGGCCGACATCGTCAAGGTCGCGATGCTCCGGGTCGACGCCGCGCTGCACGAGGCCGGTCTGCTCCTCGCGCATGCTGCTGCAGGTGCACGACGAGCTCGTGCTCGAGGTGGCCCCGGGGGAGCTGGACCGCGTCGAGGCCGTGGTCCGGGAGGGCATGGGCGGAGCGGTGCCGCTCACCGTGCCGCTCGACGTCTCGGTCGGCATCGGTCGCACGTGGGAGGACGCCGGGCACTGAGCCGAGGCGCGGCGCGGGCCCGCACCGGTGCCGCCCGGTCGCGCCGCGACGGCCGTGCGAGACTCGACGTCATGCCCCGGATGCGCGTGCGAGCGCTCGCCCCCGTCGCGGCGGCGGTGCTCGTCCTGGGGCTGGCCGCCTGCTCGAGCCCGTCCGGACCCGACCCGAGGAACACCTCGACCGACGTCCCGTTCACCTCCTGCGCGACGGTCGCCTGCACCGGCACGATCAACGGTGCCCGGTACGAGATCGTGCTGCCGACGACGTGGAACGGCACGCTGCTGCTCTACTCCCACGGGTATCGCACGGCGCAGCCCGCGCCGCCCGACTTCGCGCCGGTCGAGACCCAGCCGGAGCCGGCCCCCGGCTGGTCGGCGGGGGAGAAGACCGTCGGGCAGGCGCTGCTCGCGCAGGGGTACGCCCTCGCGGGGTCGGCGTACGCCAGCAACGGCTGGGCCGTCGCCGACGGGGTGAAGGCCGACGAGGAGCTCTACGCGTTCTTCCAGGACCGGGTCGGCCACCCCAACCGGGTCTACGCGTGGGGCGACTCGCTGGGCGGACTCATCACCGCCGAGCTCGCCGAGCGCCACCCGGACTGGGTGTCGGGCTCGGCCCCCCTCTGCGGTGCGCTGGCCGGACTCGTCCCGAACATGGACCTCGCCCTCGACGTCGGCTACGCGGTCCGGGAGCTGATCTGGCCGAAGTTCAAGGTCACCGGCTACACCAGCTACCAGGACGCGGTCACGAACTTCGAGACGGCCGCCAAGCGGATCGTGACCGCCGCCGGAGACGTCAAGGGCGGCGGTACGGCGAAGGTCCTGTTCATCGCGGCACTCGTCGACGCGCCCGCCGCCACCCAGACCTACGACGGCTCCACGGTGCAGTCGGAGGTGAAGGTCGCGACCGAGGGGATCCTCACGGCGCTGGGCTTCGGGACCTACGGCCGGTACGACATCGAGCAGCGCCTCGGGGGGAACCCGAGCACCAACGTCACCACGGAGTACGCCAAGCGGTTCACCGTCGCGGACCAGAGACTGATCGACGCCGTGTCCCCGGGCGCGACGGCGCGGTACGCGCTCGTCCTCGCCCGCGGGAAGCGCATCGCCGCGGACCCGAGCGCCCGGACGAAGGCCGCGGGACTAGGCGACCCGAAGGGCACGGTCCAGACCCCCATGGTCACGATGCACACGTTCGACGACCCGCTGGTGCTGGTGCAGAACGAGTCCTGGTACGCCGACCGGGCCGCGGCTGCCGGTGACGCCCGCGACCTCGTCCAGCTCGTGACCGTGCCGCCGGCGACGTTCCCGGAGACGACGGGGGCGCCCTACGGCGCGGGGCACTGCAACTTCACCGCGGACAGCCGGATCGGCGTGGTCAAGGTGCTCGACGACTGGGTCCGGCTCGGCACGTACCCCGGCGCGGTCTCGGTGACCACCGCGCTGGGCCAGGCGTCCGGCTTCGTGCCCGACGTTCGGGTCCCCGCGTGGCCCCTTGGAGGGGACCAGCCCACGTCGGGGTGAGCCTCACGCAGGGTGATCACGACGAGCGGAACCGACACGGTCCGTGAGCGATTCGGCCGTCCGGGGCGGTCCGGACCCGGTTTTCCGGCCCAGTACGTGTCGGTCATGTGTCTCAGCACACATCGCGTTGTTACCCCGTGGTAGGAAGGCGCCGCCCCCCGGGGGCGCGTCCGTGCGGCGTGCACGGGCGCGAGCGCGTGACTTGAGAGGTTTCCATGAAACGAACTCTGCTCACGGGGGCCTTGCTGGCCGTCGCAGGCGTACTCGCGGTCTACGTGGGCGCATGGCTCAACCTCGGGCTCCGCAGCTCCATCTACGGCGCCGCCCTCGGCGCGGTCCTCGGCCTGGTGGCCAACCACAGCGTCCTGGGTCGGCTGGCCGCGTTCCTCGGCGGCGTGGTCATCGCCTGGCTCGGCTACGCGGTGCGCGCCCAGTTCCTCCCCGACAGCACGTCCGGGCAGGTCATCGCGGTGGTCGTGGTCGTCGTGCTCATCACCGGCATGACGCTGCTCTCCTTCGGGCGTCTCCCGATGTGGGCCGGCCTGCTCGGCGGCGCTGCGCTCATCGGCGCCTACGAGGAGCTCTACTCGGCCGCGCCGTACAACTTCCTCTCCGAGTCGGTCATCGCCGTGTCCGGTCTCCTCGTTCCGGTGGGCTTCGGCTTCCTGGTGGGTGTGCTGTCGAGCTCGCTGTGGGGTGACGAGGAGGACTTCGACGCCTCGCCCGCCGGTGCGCCCGCGGCCTCGCCCGGGCTCGCCATCATGAGCCAGCAGGGGGAGAGCGCATCATGACGCGACGTCGCCAGGCACTCATCACCGCCGGCGCCTTCGCCGGCGCCCTCGTGGTCGTGGTCGCGAGCGCGTCCCCCGCGCTCACCGCGACCGACACGCCGCCCGAGACGACCGTGCGCAAGTCCGTCCAGACGCTCATGGACCCGACCGGCGCCGTGCAGGCGCGGCGGGTCTACACGCAGATCCAGAGCACCGGCAACGGCCAGGTCACGTTCACCGACTCGGCCAACGGGACGCTGCGCAACCTCAACAGCTTCGGCCTGCCCCCGGTGAGCGACGGCACGGCGTCGTTCGACTTCACCGTGGACGGCCTGGACAACCAGCGCACGCTCCAGGACTACACGACCGACCTGCCGATCAGCGTGAAGGTGACCGCCACGCTCGACGGTCAGGAGATCAACCCGAACGACGTGCTCGGCAAGACCGGTCTGCTCAAGATGACCTACGTCATCAAGAACGAGACCGCAGTCCCGCGCCCGATCACCTGGACCGACGGCACCGGTCAGCAGCAGACCAAGATCGAGCCGGTGCCGCTGCCGTACGTCGGCTCGTTCGAGACCGACCTCCCGGACAGCTACGCGCAGATCAACGCGCCGGGCGCCTCGGTCGGCGGCACGGGCCGCAACTCCACGCTGCTCTCCTACAACCTGATCATGTACAAGCCGCTCGGTGACATCGTCCAGACGATCAGCTACGAGGCGCGGGTCACCGACGCGGACATCCCGCAGGTGGACATGACGTTCCTCCCGTCGGGGCCGGCCGAGAACGCGTCGACCGCGGCTCTGCAGGACCAGATCAAGGGCGGTCAGGACGCCGGCGCGCAGCTCACCGACGCGGGCACCCAGATCGACGAGAACCTGCTCAAGCTCGCGGCCGGTGCCGGCACGCTCAACGACGGCCTGGCCCAGCTCTACGCCGGTGCCCAGACGCTGTCGAGCGGCCTGAACGACACCGCGGTCCCGGGCGCGAACAAGCTCGCCGCGGGAGCGAAGCTCGTCTCGGCCGGGGCCACCACAGCCGCGAAGGGCGGCAGCGAGCTCGCCTCCGGCGCCACCCAGGTCTCCGACGGCGCCACCCAGATCGCGGCCGGAAACGCGGACCTGTACGCCGGGCTCGTGAAGCTCTCCGGGGGCATCGGTGACCTCTACGCGGGGGTCGACGCCCTGCCGCAGGGAGTCCAGGCGCACCTCGCGACAAATCCCGACTACCAGAAGGCGCTCGGCACCCTCGGCGCCATCATCGCCGGCATCGGGACGCCGTCCAGCGCCGGACCGACGACCCTCAACGGCGGGCCTAACCAGACATCACGTGGCGGTCTGAACAACCCTGGGTGCGACAAGGCCAATCGACGTCGCAACCCATCGGCTTCAAGCAGATCCTCGAGACTCCGAGCCGTCTGGCCTCGGCGCCGGCGACCCCGGGACCAAGTAGTGGCGCGATCCTGGGCGCTGTCCTAGGCGCGACGGGCGCGCTCAACCCGCTGCCTGGGTGGCTTCGTCACGGCAACGAACAGCTCGTTCGCGCTGCTCGGTTGCGCACCAATGGAGCTCTCCCACGATGGCTTGCAGCGGCATCGCCGACCCGACGCAATCGGCGACCACCTACGGAACTCTCGGGTTCTACCGCAGCGCTCGCGCCACGGACGCCGGGAACACGTTCTGTACGGTCTGACCGCACTCGCAAGTTGCGACAGCCGCCAGCACGCACCGCTCGGCGGTGCGCAGGCATCCAGTGAATGCCGCATCGTCCGCGCGGACTTACGGGCACCGAGCGGATACGATCTGATTCCGGGCTCGATGTCGATCCGGAAGTCGATGTACAACAAAGCCGACAACACCTGTAACCAGGCGCAGACCGACCCGACGTGCGGCGGACTACTGCGGCATCAGCCAGGCGCTGCAGGCGATCAAGGCCGGCATCCCGGTCCTCGTGGACACCATCACCAACGGCATCTCCGACGAGCTCAAGGCCGGCATCGGTACCCCGACGAAGGGGTGTGACCCGGCGAAGACCCTCGCGTGCGCCTCGGCGGCGCTCACGGCGGGCGCCAAGCAGCTGTCCGGCGGGTCCTCGCAGCTGTCGAGCGGAGCCGACCAAGTGGCGACCGGCAGTGACCAGCTGGCGTCCGGGCTGGCCACGCTCTCGGGTGGCGCCACGCAGGTGTCCGACGGGGCGAGCCAGCTGGCCACCGGTCTGGAGCCGGCCGCGGCCGGCGCGACCCAGATCAGTGACGGTCTCGGTCAGGCGGTCCCCGGCGGTCAGCAGATCGAGGACGGCGCCAACCAGCTGTCGGAGCAGGGCACCAAGAAGCTCATCGCGACCGGCAACGACACGGCCAACTCCTACGGCGAGCAGTACGCGCTCATGCAGGCGCTCAACGTGCGGTCGGCCACCCAGCAGGGCATCCCCAACGGGCCGGCCGAGGGGTCGGACGTCACCACGACCGGTGCGTACGGCTACACGCTGGCCGGGGTGTCGCAGGCCGACGTGACGAACGGGCTGCGGTTCCTGGTCGCGGCGGTCCTGCTCGCGGCGGCCGTCGGCATCGGGATGGCGTTCGCCCGCAACTGAACCGGACGAGCGACGGGTGGGACGGACCTGCGGGTCCGTCCCACCCGTCGTCAGTCCCGGTCGCAGACCCAGATCGCCGTACCCGGGAGGACCCGCCCGCGCAGCGGCGACCAGCCGCCCCACGTCTCGGCGTTGCGCTCGGGCCACTCCGGCTCGACGAGGTCGACGACGCGGAGCCCGGCGGCCACGAGCGCCCGCACGGTGTCGCCCATCGTGCGGTGGTGCTCGACGTAGCTCGGCGTGCCGTCCTCGTCGCGCTCGACGTACGGCGTCCGGTCGAAGTAGGGCCGGTCCGCGACAAGACCCTCCGGGCCGGGGGAGTCGGGGAAGGCCCAGCGCACGGGGTGCGTGACGGAGAAGACCCAGCGGCCGCCGGGACGCAGGACCCGGGCGACCTCGCGGAACACGGCGCCGGCGTCGGCGACGAAGGGGACCGCGCCGTACGCCGAGCAGGCGAGGTCGAACGTGGCGTCGGCGAACGGGAGCCGCGCGGCGTCGGCCTGGACCAGTGCGACGGCGGGGGACCGGCCGAGCGCGTGGGCGAGCATCGCGTGGCTGAGGTCCAGGGCCACCGCCCGCGCGCCCTGCGCGGCGAGCCAGCGCGCCCCTTGGGCACCACCGGCGCCGACCTCGAGCACGCGGCGTCCGGCCACCGGGCCGAGCAGGCCGAGCTCGGCCTCGGTCCACCCCTCGGGGCCCCACACCAGCGCCCCGCCCGACCGCTCGTCCCCCAGGAAGCGCCCGTGCTCGGCGGCGTACGCCTCAGCCTCGGTGTCCCACCAGGTCCGGGAGGCGCGGACACTGGCCTCCGGACCCAGCGGGACCCGGCCGACGCGGTTTGACCCCTGATCTGCCACGTCCGTATCCTGGCGGGTGCGTCGCGGGCCTGCGCGCACCTCAGACCGAGCAGGCACGCGCATGTCGTCCGTCGTGACCCACCGCTGTGAGCCCACCAGCCCGCTGCCCGGAACGCGCCGCATGATCAGGGCCCGCCGTCGCATCCGTCACGACACCCATCCACCGGAGCCATTCACTCCATGACTGCCACCATCGACAATCCCGCGGCCTTCCAGATCGCGGTCAACGACATCGGAGACGCCGAGGCCTTCGCGGCTGCCGTCGACGAGACCATCAAGTACTTCAACGACGGCGACATCGTCGAGGGCACCATCGTCAAGGTCGACCGTGACGAGGTCCTCCTCGACATCGGCTACAAGACCGAGGGCGTCATCCCCTCCCGTGAGCTGTCGATCAAGCACGACGTCGACCCCAACGAGGTCGTCAAGCTCGGCGATGTCGTCGAGGCCCTGGTCCTCCAGAAGGAGGACAAGGAAGGCCGCCTGATCCTGTCCAAGAAGCGCGCGCAGTACGAGCGCGCCTGGGGCACGATCGAGAAGGTCAAGGAGGAGGACGGCGTCGTCACCGGCACCGTCATCGAGGTCGTCAAGGGCGGCCTCATCCTCGACATCGGCCTGCGCGGCTTCCTGCCCGCCTCCCTCGTCGAGATGCGTCGCGTCCGCGACCTCCAGCCGTACGTCGGCAAGGAGCTCGAGGCCAAGATCATCGAGCTGGACAAGAACCGCAACAACGTCGTGCTCTCCCGCCGCGCGTGGCTCGAGCAGACGCAGAGCGAGGTCCGGCAGAACTTCCTCACGCAGCTGCAGAAGGGCCAGATCCGCTCCGGCGTCGTCTCGTCCATCGTCAACTTCGGCGCGTTCGTCGACCTGGGCGGCGTGGACGGTCTCGTGCACGTGTCCGAGCTGTCCTGGAAGCACATCGACCACCCGTCCGAGGTCGTCGAGGTCGGCATGGAGGTCACCGTCGAGGTGCTCGACGTCGACATGGACCGCGAGCGCGTGTCGCTGTCGCTCAAGGCCACGCAGGAAGACCCGTGGCAGCAGTTCGCCCGGACCCACCAGATCGGCCAGGTCGTCCCCGGCAAGGTCACCAAGCTGGTGCCGTTCGGTGCGTTCGTCCGGGTCGACGAGGGCATCGAGGGCCTGGTCCACATCTCCGAGCTGGCCGAGCGCCACGTGGAGCTCCCGGAGCAGGTCGTCACCGTCGGCGGCGACATCTTCGTCAAGGTCATCGACATCGACCTCGAGCGTCGCCGCATCTCGCTGTCGCTCAAGCAGGCCAGCGAGGGCATCTCCGGCGCCGACGACGAGCACTTCGACCCGGCGCTCTACGGCATGGCCGCGACGTACGACGAGGCCGGCAACTACGTCTACCCGGACGGCTTCGACCCGGAGACCGGCGAGTGGCTCCCGGGCCACGAGGCGGCCCAGGCGGAGTGGGAGCGCCAGTACGCCGAGGCGCACTCGCGCTGGGAGGCGCACAAGAAGCAGGTCGAGGAGCAGCGCAAGGCCGACGCCGAGGCGGGTGTCTCCACGGAGGCCGAGACCGGCGCGCAGACCTACGCCTCTCCCGGCCCCGAGGCCGCGGGCACGCTCGCGACCGACGAGGCCCTGCAGGCGCTGCGCGACAAGCTCACCGGCGCCTGACCGACCCGCACGCACGACGAGGCCCCCGGACCGCACGGTCCGGGGGCCTCGTCGCGTCCCGACCATGTCTCGGTCGGCCGTCCGCGAGGGCCGGCGCTGCGGCGGCGTACCGCCGGCGCAGGTCACACCGTCGCGTGGCCTAGCCTCGCGGCATGAGGATCGCGCTGACCGGCGGCATCGGGTCGGGCAAGAGCGCCGTCGCGGCCCGGCTGGCCGAGCACGGCGCGGTCGTGGTCGACGCGGACCGGATCGCGCGCGAGGTCGTGGAGCCCGGAACGCCCGGCCTCGCGGCGGTGCGTGGCCGAGTTCGGCCCCGGCGTGCTCACCCCGGACGGCGCGCTCGACCGTCCCGCGATGGCCGCGATCGTGTTCGCCGACGCGGGGCGCCGGGCCGCGCTCGAGGCGATCGTCCACCCGCTCGTCGGGCGCCGGTCGGCCGAGGTCATCGCGCAGGCGCCCGCCGGTGCCGTGGTCGTGTACGACGTGCCGCTGCTGGCCGAGTCCGCCGGGCGAGCGCTCGGCCGCGCCCACGAGTTCGACACCGTCGTCGTGGTCGAGGCACCGCTCGAGACCCGCGTGGCCCGGCTGGTCGCTCGCGGCCTCGCCGAGGACGACGCACGGGCCCGGATCGCGGCGCAGGCGACCGACGAGCAGCGCCGGGCGATCGCCGACCACGTCGTGGTCAACGACGGCGACCTCGCGGCGCTCGACGCCGCCGTCGACCGCCTCTGGACGCTGTTGACCGCCTAGGTCCCGCCCCGCCCTTGTCACTGAGGGTGGCCCTGGTTGCTTCTAGGTGTACCAGGGTCACCCTCATGCAGAGCGCCCCTCCGATCGAGCGTCGACGTCGACGTCTACGCCGACGAGCGACGCCGGGCCGACTGGCCCGGGAGACCGCGCCTGGCGACGGGCCGGACGGCTGTCGGTGGGGCGTCGTACGGTGTCGTCATGGCCCGTCCCGTCACCGACCTGCAGCGCACCGTCGCCCCGTTCGAGGTGATCAGCGACTACGTCCCCGCGGGCGACCAGCCCGCCGCGATCGAGGAGATCGCCCGGCGCATCCAGGCGGGGGAGAAGGACACGGTGCTGCTCGGCGCGACCGGCACCGGCAAGTCGGCCACCACGGCCTGGCTCGTCGAGCGGCTCCAGCGGCCGACCCTGGTGATGGCGCCGAACAAGACCCTGGCCGCTCAGCTCGCCAACGAGTTCCGCGAGCTCATGCCGAACAACGCGGTCGAGTACTTCGTGAGCTACTACGACTACTACCAGCCCGAGGCCTACATCCCGCAGTCCGACACCTACATCGAGAAGGACTCCTCGATCAACGAGGAGGTCGAGCGGCTGCGCCACTCGGCCACCAACTCGCTGCTCACCCGGCGCGACGTCATCGTCGTCGCGAGCGTGTCGTGCATCTACGGCCTGGGCACCCCGCAGGAGTACGTCGACCGCATGGCCCGGCTCCGGGTGGGTCAGGAGTGGGACCGCGACGACCTGCTGCGCCGTCTCGTGTCGATCCAGTACACCCGCAACGACCTGTCCTTCACACGGGGCACGTTCCGCGTCCGCGGCGACACGGTCGAGGTGTTCCCCGTGTACGAGGAGCACCCGGTCCGGATCGAGATGTTCGGCGACGAGGTCGAGCGGCTGATGACGCTGCACCCGGTCACCGGCGAGGTGCTCACCGAGGACGAGGAGCTCTACATCTTCCCGGCCACGCACTACGTCGCCGGCCCGGAGCGGATGGAGCGCGCGATCGACGGGCATCGAGGCCGAGCTGGCCGACCGCCTCGCCGAGCTCGAGCGGCAGGGGAAGCTGCTCGAGGCGCAGCGACTGCGCATGCGCACGACGTACGACCTCGAGATGATGCGCCAGGTGGGCTTCTGCTCCGGCATCGAGAACTACTCCCGGCACATCGACGGCCGCGACGCCGGCACCGCGCCCAACACCCTGCTCGACTACTTCCCCGAGGACTTCCTGCTGGTCATCGACGAGTCCCACGTCACGGTGCCGCAGATCGGCGGCATGTACGAGGGCGACATGAGCCGCAAGCGCAACCTCGTCGAGCACGGCTTCCGGCTGCCCAGCGCGATGGACAACCGTCCGCTGCGCTGGGAGGAGTTCGTCGAGCGGATCGGCCAGACCGTCTACCTGTCCGCGACACCGGGACCCTACGAGCTCTCCCGCGTCGACGGCCACGTCGTCGAGCAGGTCATCCGGCCCACCGGTCTCGTCGACCCGGAGGTGATCGTCAAGCCGACCAAGGGCCAGATCGACGACCTCATGGGCGAGATCCGCCAGCGCACCGAGCGGGACGAGCGCGTCCTGGTCACCACGCTGACCAAGAAGATGGCCGAGGACCTCACCGACTATCTGCTCGACCAGGGCATCCGCGTCCGGTACCTGCACAGCGAGGTCGACACTCTGCGCCGCATCGAGCTGCTCCGCGAGCTGCGCCTCGGCCTGTTCGACGTCCTCGTCGGCATCAACCTGCTGCGCGAGGGCCTCGACCTCCCGGAGGTGTCCCTCGTCGCGATCCTCGACGCCGACAAGGAGGGCTTCCTGCGCTCCGGCACGTCGCTCATCCAGACGATCGGCCGCGCCGCCCGCAACGTGTCCGGCCAGGTCCACATGTACGCCGACAGCATCACGCCGTCGATGGCCAAGGCGATCGACGAGACGAACCGGCGTCGGGCCAAGCAGGTGGCCTACAACGAGGAGCAGGGCGTCGACCCGCAGCCGCTGCGGAAGAAGATCGCCGACATCACCGACCTCATCACCCGGGAGGACGCCGACACCGAGGAGCTGCTCGGCGGGTCCGGGCGCACCCAGAGCCGGGGCAAGGCACCGGTCCCGGGCATGTCCTCGAGCGGGGGTGGCGGGCGGCGGGCTCGACGTCTCCGGCATGCCGGCGCGCGAGCTGGCCGAGCTCATCGGCGACCTCACCGACCAGATGCACGCGGCCGCGGCCGAGCTGCAGTTCGAGGTCGCCGCGCGGCTGCGCGACGAGGTCTCGGACCTCAAGAAGGAGCTCCGGCAGATGCAGGCCGCGGGTCACGGCTGACCCTTGTGCTCGGGCGGTCGTGACACGCCGGCGATCCGCAGCCGGCGACGGGCGGGCGCCCGGAGCACGGCACGAGTCGCCGGCACGGGCCGTGCGAGGATGAGGGGAACCTGAGGACCCCGTCACCGCGAGGACGTCGTCGCACGTGAGCATCCCCGGCTGGATCTGGGCGCCGACGCTGGCGCTCTACGCCGCGCTGTTCATCGTCGACCTGCTGGTGGTCGGCCGACGCCCGCACGTCCCGACGACGGCGGAGTGCGTGCGCTGGCTCGGCTTCTACGTCGGGCTGGCCGTCGCGTTCGGTGGCGCGCTGTGGATCTTCGCCGGGCGCCAGGAGGGCGTCGAGTTCTTCGCCGGCTGGATCACCGAGTACAGCCTCTCGGTCGACAACCTCTTCGTGTTCCTGCTCATCATGGCCAGGTTCTACGTCCCGCGGGAGCTGCAGCAGTCCGCGCTCATGTGGGGCATCGTCATCGCCCTGGTGCTGCGCGCGGTCTTCATCGCCCTCGGCGCGGCCGTCATCGCCCGCTACTCGTGGGTGTTCTACCTGTTCGGCGCCTTCCTCATCTGGACGGCGGTCAAGCTGGCCTCCGGCGGCGAGACCGACGACGACGAGTACCACGAGTCCGCGCTCGTGCGCTGGGTCGCGCGGGTGCTGCCCTCGACCCCGGACTTCCACGGCACCAAGCTGCGGGTACGCCTCGACAGCAAGTGGCTGTGGACCCCGATGCTCGTCGTGCTGGTGTCCCTCGGTACGACGGACCTGCTCTTTGCGCTCGACTCGATCCCGGCGATCTTCGGTCTCACCGACGAGCCCTACATCGTCTTCGCCGCCAACGTGTTCGCGCTGCTCGGCCTGCGCCAGCTCTACTTCCTGCTCGGCGACCTGCTCAACCGGCTCGTCTTCCTGCAGATCGGCCTGGCCGTGCTGCTCGGGTTCATCGGCGTGAAGCTCGTCCTCGAGGCGCTGCACGAGAACAACGTCCCGTTCATCAACGGGGGAGAGCCGCTCGACGTACCGGTGCCCTCGATCGGGCTCAGCCTCGCCGTCATCGTCGTCATCCTCACGGTCACGACCGTCGCCAGCCTCGTGGTGGCGCGCCGCGGGGAGGACGCCACCGCCGAGTAGCCGCGGGACACGACGTCAACCGGCGTACCTGCCGACGGCCGCGGCCGGGAGACGGAGCCGCGCCGCCACGAGGCTGTTCGGCAGCGCGCGCACCGAGGGGTGGGTCCGGCCGAACCTCGGCACCGCGAAGCCGCGCAGCACGTCGAGGGTCATCGCCCGTACGGCGTCCTGCGTCGCGGTGGGAGCCTGCTGGTCCGGGCAGGCGTCGGTGAGGTCGCACGTCCAGTACGTCGTCCCCGCGGCGAACACGCCCGCCCCGGACCTCGCGCTGTAGTACGTCGTCGACGCCAGCTGGTCGGCGACGCCGCGGCCGGTCAGCATGCCCAGCAGGACGGTCTGCACGTCCGGCGGCGTGGCCGGCGACCCCGGCCGGACGCCGTCGGCCTCGTTGGCCACGAGCCCGCGGAGCAGGTCGCCCCGGCGCAGCCGGGTGCCCACGCCGAGCCAGCGGGGGAGCGACCACACCTGCAGGGAGCCCCGCGGCCCGCACCGCCGAGTACCGCTCGCCGATGAGCGCCGAGGGGTCGCGGTTCGAGCGGCGGGGACGACCAGCGCACCGTCGCCTCGTCGGGGTGGGTCGCGGCGAGCGGGTCCTGCGCGAGCGTGCGGTCGACGGTCATCGTGAGCGGGACGCCCTGAGGGTCGCGCTGCAGCCGCGCCTGCCAGTACACCTCGTTGGCCCCGAGGTCCGCGATGTTCACCCCCGCGTTGCGGGCCGCGAGCGCCGCGTCGTACATCCGCCTGGTCCAGTACTCGCTGTGCCCGGGCAGGACCAGCGCCGTGGCGGACGTCGCAATCGACGGCCAGGCGTCGAGGTCGGTGTCCAGGATGTGCCGTGCGGGGATGCCGTGCTCCTCGAGGAACTGGCTGAGCGGGACGTCGCCCACCACGAGCCGCCCGGCGCCCGCCCCCGTGACCGGTCGTTGCAGCGACGTCTGCTGCGCCCGCGTGTCGCTCGCGCCGTCCTTGCCCTTGTACAGGCTCGAGGCGCCGTACTGGCTGTACGCCGCCCAGGTCAGGTTGCTGTGCACCACCACGAGGCCGCCGCGGTCGGCGTCGTCCCGCACGACGAGCGAGGTGATCCCGGCGAGACCGTCGGCGTCCCACGACTCGACGAGGTACTGACCGGGTGTCCAGGACGCGTCCACCGGCAGGGTCACGGTGGTGGGCCAGCCGCGGGCTCGGCATCGTCTCGCCGTGCCGTCCCTGGCCGAAGTCCCGCGGTACGTCGACCGGGGCCGACGTCCAGACCAGTCGCGCGCCGGCGCCGGCGTACCAGCCGACCCGGTAGGCGCGCACCGAGACGCCGGCCGCGCCGCGTCCGCCGAGGTGCACGGTCACCGGCGCCCCGCACACCGTGGACTGCTCGTCGAGGTAGAGCGGGACGCGCTGGAGCGTCCGGGGCTCGCGTCGGTCGCCAGGAGCGGTCGCCGGGCAGCGCGTTCTCGCGGGTCACCCAGCCCGGCGCGAGCGGGGTGCTCGCGCACGGCGGCAGCGCGGGGTGCGGCAGGTCCGGCGGCGCGGTGACCTCGAGGGAGTCGGCGTAGGTCCACTGGTCCGCGTCGTTGGCCGGCGCCGAGCCGCCGCCACCGGGATACACGGGAACGACCGCGGTCCGCGCCGCCGAGCACGACGTGACCGTCAGTGCGAGGACCAGCAGGAGGATGGAGGATCGCACCGCGCGCACGACGCATCAACTCGCGACCCGCCGCCGGAGTTCCTTGATCGTCCCTTAGGGACGATCAAGGAAGTTGAACTGCACTCTGGTGACCACAACTCGTGATCTTGGTCGGCCAGCCGAGGCCGTCCGCCGGGCTGGGACCCAGCAGACGCTCGCTAGGTTGGCTCCATGACGACCGACGCGCGACTGCGCACCTACGCCGAGCTCGTGGTCAAGGTCGGGGCCGGAGTGGTTCCCGGCACGACCGTCTACGTCCATGCCTCCCTCGAGCACGTCGAGCTCGCGCGCGAGGTGGCCGAGCAGGCGTACGCCGCGGGCGCCTACCGGGTGCACGTCGTCTACGCCGACCCACAGGTACGTCGCTCCGCCGTGCGGCACGCACCGATGGAGTCGCTGACCGGGCACGAGCCGTGGGAGGTCGCGCGGTGGGAGCACGCGGAGTCGGTGGGCGCCGCGTTCATCACCCTCACCGGGACGGCGGACCCGCACGTCTTCGACGGCCTCGACCCGGCCCGGGTCGCGGCGTTCCCCGCCGGGCTCACGCGCGTCGCGCGACGCGTCACCCTCGGCGGCGACGTCACCTGGACCGTCGTCGCGGCCCCGAACGCCGGCTGGGCGACCCAGGTCTTCGGCGAGCCGGACCTGGACCGGCTGTGGGCCGCGGTGTCCGTCGCCCTGCGCCTCGACGAGCCCGACGTCGTCGCCGCGTGGGAGGCGCACCGCAGCTCGCTCGAGTCCCGGGCGCTCGCCCTCGACGCGCTGGGGCTCGACGCCGTGCGCTACGTCGGCGAAGGCACCGACCTCGTCGTCGGCCTCATCCCCGACCACGTCTGGACCGGCGGCGGGCTGCGCACGAAGGGCGGTCGGCCCTACCTGCCCAACCTGCCCACCGAGGAGGTCTTCACCACCCCCGACCGCGCTCGGGCGGACGGCGTCATCAGGCTCACCCGCCCGCTGGTGATGCCGCGCGCCGGAGCCCTCGTCGAGGACCTCGTCGTGACCTTCGCGGACGGGCGGATCGTCGACGTCGCGGCGTCGTCCGGCGCGGACCTGGTGCGGGCCGAGATCGCGACGGACGACGGCTCCGACCGCCTCGGCGAGGTCTCGCTCGTCGACGCCGGCTCCCGCGTCCGCGCCGCCGGCGTCGTCTTCCACGACACGCTCTACGACGAGAACACCGGCTGCCACGTCGCCTGGGGCAACGGGTTCCCGTTCAGCGTGCCCGGCGGCCTCGAGCTGGCCCCGGACGACCTGCTCGCCCGGGGGGTGAACAGGTCCGCCGTGCACACCGACGTCGTGATCGGCGGTCCCGGGGTCGGCGTCGAGGGAATCCGTGCCGACGGCACGGCCGTCCCGCTCATCACCGACGACGTGTGGGTCCTCCCCGTCGGCTGACGCCCGCTCACGGACCTGCCACCCGGACGGGCCGGTGGGACACTGGACCCGAGGAGCGGCGCTCTGCCGCGGTCCGCTGTGGTGCCAGGGCACGACGCCGTCCCCGCAGGGAGGCCGAGATGTCCACCCAGTCCGAGTTCCGTACCGAGACCCCCCAGCCGACGCGGGTCGCGGACCTGCCGCCCCTGGACGTCGTGACCGAGGGGATCCCCGCCAGCGAGCACGTCGAGGCGATCCCGGCCGCGGCGTCGCCCCCGGCCGAGCGGTCCGGCGAGAGCCGGAGCCGTCGGCTCATCCTGGCGCTCGAGGCCTTCCTGGTGCTCCTGCTCCTCGGGGCCTTCGCCGTCGGCGTGACCGAGCTGCTGACCACCACCCCGTCCGGGCTGCACATGGGGCTCAGCAACGAGGCGTGGTCGCAGTACCGCGACGGCGAGCGGTCGCCGGCTCCGCTGATCCCCATCACCCGGGCCTGGACGCCGTGGGTCGTGGTCACGCCGTTCACCGAGTCCTAGCTCGATCCGCTCGGACACCGCGCCGGCCGAGCATCGCACCCTTGCCGTCCTCCGGACGGGCCGTCCTGTGCCGGGCCAGGATGGGACGGTCCGGGTAAGACAGGTCGTGCGGAAGGTGGTCGTCACATGTTCGGCATCGGTGGGTTCAGCGGCGGCAAGGCGAACGGTCCGGTGTACGAGATCGAGGTGAACGAGGGCTCGGTCAACATGAAGCGCTTCGAGCAGGCCGCCAACGAGCGCGCCGGGAACGGCTACCGGATGGCGCACGTGTACAGCCAGGAGGGCAACACCATCGTCGTGTGGGAGCGCTCGTCCTGAGCCCGGGTCCCGCGCCGCGCCGGCCCCTCGGAGCCTGAGCGGGATCACGGAGCCGGTGGGGGAGGGTTCGGCACGCGCCGGGTCCCTGGGCGTGGCGACCCTGGCCGGAACATGCCCCCTCGGCTGGCCAGGGCCGCGCATCCGCCCGAGGGCTCGGATGTAGCGACGTCTCCGGTGCGCACGCGTGGACGACCGTCCCGGAGGTGTCGCGTGCAGCCTAGGAACGCAGCGGAGTCGTGTCGCGCCGGACATGCGACGACCCCGCGCTCGACGGGGGATGCGGCGCGGGGTCGTCTGCGGACGACGCTACGCCGATATCCCTGTCGGGCCAACCGCAGAGCCGCGTTCCGGGTGAACGTTGGACCGACCTCCAACCCGGTCGGTCCGACGTTGGCGAGACCTACACCCGAGGTCCCTGCGCCGGCTGTCGCGTCGCGCGGAGGTGACGGCCCGCGCACTCTCGCCCCGTTCCTGCGGAGCACCTGCCAGTTCGCTGAGACGTCGCACGCGGCCGCAGACATCGGCCGGACCGGCGCCTAGCGTCGTAGCTGCCGGCCCCGGTTCCGCGACCACCTCTCGCGGCAACCGGGGCCCGTCCACGTCACCGGGACCGACGGGGAGGGCCGGAGAGAGTTGGACGGCCCCGCGGGTGAGATGAGGCTGCGGGGCCGTCGCCGGAGGAACGCCGACGACGGCGTCCGCGTTACAGCGACCGCTCGCGAACCGGTGATGCCGGCGCTGGTGTGCGCGGTCCGGCTCGGCTACCTGCCGCGACGTCTCGGCCGCGGGACACCCCAGCTGCGCCCGAGCGCTGCCGCAAGGAGTCCGGCGACCTACCAGCCGCGCGCTCTCCACTCCTCGAGATGCGGCCGTTCGACGCCCAGGGTGGTGTCGTCGCCGTGACCCGGGTAGACCCACGTCTCGTCCGGCAGCCGGTCGAAGATCTTCGCGACGACGTCGGCGTACAGGGACTCGAAGCGCTCGGGGTCGTGGTCGGTGTTGCCGACGCCGCCCGGGAACAGGCAGTCGCCGGTGAACAGGTGCGGCGGACCCGTGGGGTCGTCGTAGAGCAGTGCCAGGGATCCCGGCGTGTGCCCCACGAGGTGGATGGCGGTGAGCTCGACGCGGCCCACCCGCACGGTGCCGCCGTCCGGCACGGTCTCGTCGATCCGGGCGCCGATCTGGTCGACGTCGGCGGCGTGGGCGAGCGTGCGCGCGCCGGTCGCGGCGGCGACCTCGGCGAGCGCCTGCCAGTGGTCGTGGTGCCCGTGCGTGGTGACGATCGCGGTGACGCCGCCGTCGCCGATCAGCTCGAGCAACCGGACCGGTTCGGCGGCGGCGTCGACCAGGACCTGCTCGCCGGACCCGGTGCAACGCAACAGGTAGGCGTTGTTGTCGAACGGGCCGACGGCCAGCTTGGAGATGATGAGGGCGGGGAGCTCGCGCACGTCGGCCCGGCCGCCGACCGTCACGCTTCCGGTGTAGGTCACGGGCCGATCATCCTCCGCCCGGCCACCGGGTCACCAGGGCGGTGGCTCCCCGGGCGCTGACCCGTCGAGCCGCCGCACGCTCGGGCCGCCGCCGCGGCCGAGCCGCCAGGCCAGCACCTCGGCCGGCTCGCCGACGACGTCGACGGCGCCGGACCGCGCGTGGACGAACATGAGGGTCCGCTCGACGAAGTCCGCGGGCCAGTCCGCCGGTCCGTAGCCGAGACCGAGGTCGACGTGGTGGATCTCCACCTCCTGGCGGCGGCGGTTGGGCAGGGCGCTCGCGGGCGAGTCCGGGTCGGCGCCGGGCCGGGGCGGCCCGAAGACGACGAGCCGCAGGCGTGCCTCCTCGGGCGCCGTGCCGAGACCGGCGAGCGCCGCGTGCAGCCGCTCCGCGCTGTCGCGCACGTCGGCGGCGAGCTCCCCGGCCGGCCGGCCGGCGCCCGCCTCGATGTCCGCGTCGCGCGCCTCCATCGAGGGGTACATCGGGTGCGGGACGCCGGTGAGCGCCCAGTCCACGAGGTGGAGCAAGCCGTCCGCGTTGCGGGCGACGTGGGTGAGCACGTGTCCCACGGTCCAGCCGGGCAGCAGCGAGGCCCGGCGCGCCTGGTCGTCGTCCAGGCCGGTCACGGTCCGGGCCAGTCGGGCGGTCGACTCCTCGAGGGCCGCGAGGTCGGCGGCGAGCGTCTCAAGCACGCCCCGACGGTACGTCAGAGCCCCGGTCCGGGCCGCGGGAATGTGCCTGTCGGTGTCCCTCGTTAGCCTTGGCCGTGGCCGTCGCCCTCCGGGCCGGCCCCGCCCCGACTCGAGAACAGGACACGGTGTGGCCGATCGCCTGGTCGTGCGCGGCGCCCGCGAGCACAACCTCAAGGACGTCTCCCTCGATCTCCCGCGCGACGCGATGATCGTGTTCACCGGGCTGTCCGGGTCCGGCAAGTCCTCCCTGGCGTTCGACACGATCTTCGCCGAGGGCCAGCGCCGCTACGTCGAGAGCCTGTCGGCGTACGCCCGGCAGTTCCTCGGCCAGATGGACAAGCCCGACGTCGACTTCATCGAGGGGCTGTCGCCGGCCGTCTCGATCGACCAGAAGTCGACCAGCCGCAACCCGCGCTCGACCGTCGGCACCATCACCGAGGTCTACGACTACCTCCGCCTGCTCTACGCCCGCGCCGGTCGCCCGCACTGCCCGATCTGCGGCCGCGACATCGCCCGGCAGACCCCGCAGCAGATCGTCGACCGCATCCTCGAGCTCGAGCCGGGATCCCGCTTCCAGGTGCTCGCTCCGGTGATCCGCGAGCGCAAGGGCGAGTACGTCGACCTCTTCCGGCAGCTGCAGACGCAGGGCTTCTCCCGCGCCCGGGTCGACGGCGTGGTGCACTCGCTGACCGACCCGCCCACGCTCAAGAAGCAGGAGAAGCACACCATCGAGGTGGTCGTCGACCGCCTCACGGTCAAGGCCGACGCGAAGCGGCGGCTCACCGACTCCGTCGAGACCGCGCTGCGCCTCGTCCGGCGGCCTGGTCACCCTGGACTTCGTCGACCTGCCGGAGGACGACCCGCACCGCGAGCGGATGTTCTCCGAGCACCTCGCCTGCCTCTACGACGACCTCTCGTTCGAGGAGCTCGAGCCCCGGTCGTTCTCCTTCAACTCCCCGTTCGGCGCCTGCCCCGAGTGCACGGGTCTCGGCACGCGGATGGAGGTCGACCCCGAGCTCATCGTGAGCGACCCGTCGATGACCCTCGCCGAGGGCGCGATCGGGCCCTGGTCCAGCGGCCACATCAGCGACTACTTCGAGCGGCTGCTCGTGGCGCTCGGCGACGAGCTCGGGTTCGACCTCGACGACACCTGGGAGTCGCTGCCGGCCAAGGCGAAGAAGGCGATCCTGCAGGGCCACGCCACGCAGGTCCACGTCCGCTACAAGAACCGCTACGGCCGCGAGCGCAGCTACCACACGGCCTTCGAGGGCGTCATCCCGTACGTCCAGCGCCGGCACGCCGAGGCCGACAGCGAGACCAGCCGCGAGCGGTTCGAGGGCTACATGCGCGAGGTGCCCTGCCCCGCGTGCGACGGTGCCCGGCTCAAGCCGATCAGCCTCGCGGTCACCCTCGGCGGGCGGTCCATCGCCGAGGTCGCCGGCCTGTCGATCGGCGACTGCGCCGACTTCCTCGCGCGAGCTCGACCTCTCGCCGCGCGAGCGGCAGATCGCCGAGCGGGTGCTCAAGGAGGTCAACGAGCGGCTGCGCTTCCTGGTCGACGTCGGCCTGGACTACCTCACCCTCGACCGGGCGGCGGGCACGCTCGCCGGCGGCGAGGCGCAGCGGATCCGGCTCGCCACGCAGATCGGGTCCGGGCTGGTCGGCGTCCTCTACGTCCTCGACGAGCCGAGCATCGGGCTGCACCAGCGCGACAACCGCCGGCTCATCGAGACGCTGGTGCGGCTCCGGGACCTCGGCAACACGCTCATCGTCGTCGAGCACGACGAGGACACCATCCGTCAGGCCGACTGGGTCGTCGACATCGGGCCGGGCGCCGGCGAGCACGGCGGCCAGGTGGTGGTCTCCGGCACCGTGGACGACCTGCTCGACCACCCCGACTCGATGACCGGCGCCTACCTCTCCGGCCGGCGTCGCATCGAGATCCCCGCCGTAGCGCCGTCCGCTCACCCCCGGCCGCGAGCTCGACGGTCGAGGGCGCGCGCGAGCACAACCTCCGCGACGTCGACGTCACGTTCCCGCTCGGGTGCTTCGTGGCCGTCACCGGCGTCTAGCGGCTCGGGCAAGTCGACGCTGGTCAACGACATCCTCTACACGACGCTCGCCCGCGAGCTCAACGGCGCGCGGTCGGTCCCCGGGCGGCACCGGCGGGTGCGCGGCCTCGAGCACCTCGACAAGGTGGTCCACGTCGACCAGTGCGCCGATCGGTCGCACGCCGCGGTCGAACCCGGCCACCTACACCGGCGTCTTCGACCACGTCCGCAAGCTCTTCGCCGAGACCCCCGAGGCGAAGATGCGCGGCTACCTGCCAGGGCCGGTTCTCGTTCAACGTCAAGGGCGGTCGCTGCGAGGCCTGCGCCGGCGACGGCACGATCAAGATCGAGATGAACTTCCTGCCCGACGTCTACGTGCCCTGCGAGGTCTGCAAGGGCGCCCGCTACAACCGCGAGACCCTCGAGGTGCACTACAAGGGCAAGACCATCGCCGAGGTGCTCGACATGCCGATCGAGGAGGCGGCTCGAGTTCTTCGAGGCCGTCCCACCGATCGCCCGCCACCTGCGCACGCTGGTCGACGTCGGCCTGGGCTACGTCCGGCTCGGGCCAGCCGGCGCCGACCCTCTCCGGCGGCGAGGCGCAGCGGGTCAAGCTCGCCAGCGAGCTGCAGAAGCGCTCCACCGGCCGCACGGTCTACGTCCTCGACGAGCCGACCACCGGCCTGCACTTCGAGGACATCCGCAAGCTGCTGGGCGTCCTGCAGTGCCTCGTCGACAAGGGCAACTCCGTCATCGTCATCGAGCACAACCTCGACGTCATCAAGACCGCCGACTGGGTCGATCGACATGGGGCCCGAGGGCGGCGACGCGCGGCGGCACCGTCGTCGCCACGGGTACGCCGGAGGACATCGCGACTCGCCGAGGGCAGCCACACCGGCACGTTCCTGCGCGAGATCCTCGGGACGGCCGCGGCGGCCCCGGCGCCGAAGGGCCGGACCCGGGCCACACCGCGCCGGACCACGGCCCGCGCACCCCGCAAGGGGGCGGGCGCCGCGTGAGGCCCAGCGTGGAACCGACCCGAGGAGACGCGTTGTCCGAGCGCGAGCGGCGAGCGCCGGCCCGGCACCGGCGGCGCGGGGCGTCCCACCCGTCGGACCGTGCTGGTCTCGGGTGCCGTCGTGGCCGGCGCGGCCGCGCTCACGGCGGCGTGCGGCGACGCCGCGGGGTCCGGCGCCGGGAGTGCGTCGACCGCGGCCCCGGTGGCCGGGACGACCGTGGCCACGGGCGACGTCCCCGTCGGCGGGGGGCTGGTGCTCCAGGACCGACAGGTCGTCGTGACCCAGCCGACCGCGGGCACCTTCAAGGCGTTCTCCGCCGTCTGCACCCACGCCGGCTGTCAGGTGACGCAGGTGACCGGCGGCGTGATCGTCTGCCCGTGCCACATGGGCCAGTTCTCCGTGACCGACGGCTCCGTCGTCGGCGGTCCGCCGCCGGCGCCGCTCGCCGACGTGCCCATCACCGTGTCCGGCAGCACGATCACCTTCGGGTGAGGGTGGCGAGGTCCTTCCGTGGCGGATCCCGCGACCTACCGACCGGCACCGGGTGAGGTTCCCGACTCACCCGGCGTCTACCGCTTCCGCGACCAGCACGGCCGGGTCATCTACGTCGGCAAGGCGAAGAGCCTGCGCAGCCGGCTCAACTCCTACTTCGACGACCTGCTGGCGCTGCACCCGCGCACCCAGGCGATGGTCACCACCGCCGCGTCGGTCGACTGGGTCACCGTCGGCACCGAGGTCGAGGCGCTGCAGCTCGAGTACTCCTGGATCAAGGAGTACGACCCGCGGTTCAACGTCCGCTACCGCGACGACAAGTCCTACCCCTACCTCGCGGTCACCCTCGACGAGGAGTTCCCGCGCCTCACGGTGATGCGCGGCGCCAAGCGCAAGGGCGTGCGCTACTTCGGCCCGTACTCGCACGCCTGGGCGATCCGCGAGACGCTCGACCTGCTGCTGCGGGTCGTTCCCGGCGCGCACCTGCAGCACCGGCGTGTTCAAGCGGCACGGCCAGATCGGCCGGCCCTGCCTGCTCGGCTACATCGGCAAGTGCTCGGCGCCCTGCGTCGGCCGGGTCGACGCCGACGAGCACCGGCGCATCGTCGAGGACTTCTGCGACTTCATGGCCGGCCAGACCGCGGCGTACACGCGAGCGGATCGAGCGCGAGATGAAGGCGGCGGCCGCCGCGCTGGAGTTCGAGCGGGCGGCCCGGCTGCGCGACGACCTGCGCGCGCTGCGCCGGGCGCTGGAGAAGCAGACGCGTCGTGCTCGGCGACGGCACCGACGCCGACGTGGTCGGCCTTCGCCGAGGACGAGCTCGAGGCCGCGGTGCAGGTCTTCCACGTGCGCGGCGGCCGGGTCCGCGGCCAGCGCGGCTGGGTCGTGGAGAAGATCGAGGACGTCACGACCGGCGACCTGGTCGAGCACCTCCTCCACCCAGCTGTACGGCGACGAGCGCGGCGCGACTGCCGTGCCCCGGGAGGTGCTGGTGCCCGGCGCTGCCGACCGACGTCGAGGCGCTCGCCGACTGGCTGTCGCGCGCTGCGCGGGTCGCCAGGTCGACCTGCGGGTGCCGCAGCGCGGCGACAAGCGCGCCCTGATGGAGACCGTGGCCCGCAACGCCGCGCGAGGCGCTCATCCTGCACAAGACCCGCCGGGCCGGTGACCTCACGTCGCGCAGCCAGGCGCTCGAGGAGCTGCAGGAGGCGCTCGGGCTGCCCGAGGCGCCGCTGCGCATCGAGTGCTTCGACGTCTGCCACATCCAGGGCACCGACGTCGTGGCCAGCCTGGTGGTCTTCGAGGACGGGCTGGCGCGCAAGTCGGAGTACCGCCGGTTCGCGATCCGCGGCAGCGACGACGGCATCAGCGACGACACCCGCTCGATCGCCGAGGTGGTCACCCGCCGGTTCCGGCGGCTGCTGGAGGAGCAGGTGGTCCCGGGCGGCGACGACCCCACGCCCGGGCATCGACCCCACCACCGGACGGCCGAAGCGGTTCGCCTACCCGCCGCAGCTGGTCGTCGTCGACGGCGGGCAGCCGCAGGTCGAGGCCGCCCAGGCGGCGCTGTCCGAGCTCGGCGTCGCCGACGTCGCGATCGTGGGCCTCGCGAAGCGGCTGGAGGAGGTGTGGCTGCCCGGCGACCCCGACCCGGTCATCCTGCCGCGCACCAGCGAGGGGCTCTACCTGCTGCAGCGGGTCCGCGACGAGGCGCACCGGTTCGCCATCGGCTACCAGCGCCAGAAGCGGGGGAAGCGGATGGTGGAGAGCATCCTCGACGACGTCCCCGGGCTCGGCGAGGCGCGCAAGAAGGCGCTGCTCCGGCAGTTCGGGTCGCTCAAGCGGCTGCGCGCCGCGACCGTCGAGGAGATCGCGACGGTGCCGGGCATCGGGCCCACCGTCGCGCAGGCGGTCGTCGACGCGCTCGCCGCGTCCGGCCCCGCGCCCGCGATCAACACGACCACGGGCGAGATCCTCGCCTGACGGCACGGCGCGGGATTCCCCGCCGACTCTGCTCGGCACTCCCGCGGCCGCCGGCCTGCGGGCTGCGGCCGCGGAGTGATGAGACGATGACCGGACGCGACCGCCACGATCCGAGGAGACGACAGCGTGGCCGAGGACAGCTTCGAGCTGGCGCTCGTGACGGGCATGTCCGGGGCGGGTCGCTCGACGGCGGCCCGGGCGCTCGAGGACATGGGCTGGTTCGTCGTCGACAACCTCCCCCCGGCCCTGCTGACGCAGGCGATCGCGGAGGTCCGGGCCGACGTCGACGACGCCCGGCTCGCCGTCGTCGTCGACGTCCGCGGCGGCAAGATCTTCGACGACCTCGCCGACAGCCTGCAGCAGGTGCTCGAGATCGGGATCGACCTGCGGGTGCTGTTCCTCGAGGCCGGGGACAACGAGCTCGTCCGCCGGTTCGAGAGCAGCCGGCGGCCGCACCCCCTGCAGGGCCCGGGCGGCATCCTCGACGGCCTCGACCGCGAGCGCGCGCTGCTCGGCGACCTGCGGGCGCGGGCGGATCTGGTCATCGACACCTCGACGCTCAACGTCCACGACCTGCGCCGCAAGGTGGAGGCCGCGTTCGGCGGGATGGACCGCGTGCAGCTGCGGGCCACGGTGATGTCCTTCGGCTTCAAGTACGGCCTCCCGCTCGACGCCGACATCGTCAACGACGTCCGCTTCCTGCCCAACCCGTACTGGCACCCCGAGCTGCGCGACCTCACCGGACTCGACCCGGCGGTGAGCGACTACGTCACCGAGATGCCGGAGGCGCGGGAGTTCCTGGACCGGATGGCCTCGATGGTCGACCTCGTCTCGGACGGCTACCTGCGCGAGGGCAAGCGCTACGTCACGGTCGCGATCGGCTGCACCGGTGGCAAGCACCGGAGCGTCGCGATGGCGGAGAACCTGGCCGCGCGGCTGGTGAAGGTCGGCGTCGAGGTGCTCGTCGTGCACCGCGACCTGGGTCGCGAGTGACGGCGCCCGCACCGGGCCGTCGCCCCTCGCCGGGTCCGCGCTCGACCGGTTCGCGCGTGGTCGCGGTCGGCGGCGGCCACGGGCTGGCGGCCACCCTGAGCGCCCTGCGCCGGGTCACCGACGACCTGACCGCGGTCGTGGCGGTGTCCGACGACGGCGGGTCCAGCGGCCGGCTGCGCGCGCAGTTCGACGTGCTCCCACCCGGTGACCTGCGGATGGCCCTGGCCGCGCTCTGCGGCGACGACACGTGGGGCCGCACGTGGAGCCGCGTGGTGCAGCACCGGTTCGGCGGCGACGGCGACCTCGCCGGGCACTCGCTGGGCAACCTCCTGATCACGGCGATGTGGGAGGAGACCGGCGACATCGTCACCGGTCTGGACTGGGTGGGCGCGCTGCTGGGCGCCCACGGACGCGTGCTGCCGGTGGCCACCGAGCCGCTCCAGGTCGTGGCCGACGTCGCCGGGCTGCACCCGGAGGATCCCTCGCTCGTCGAGCGGGTCGTCGGGCAGGTCGAGGTGGCGACCACCCGCGGCGAGGTCGTGGGCCTGCACATCGAGCCCGTCCGACGCGGACGCGTGCCCGGCGGCCGTCGAGGCGATCGCCGACGCCGAGGCGATCGTCCTGGGGCCCGGGTCGTGGTTCACCAGCGTGCTCGCCCCGCTGCAGGTGCCCGGGATCGGCCGGGCCGTCACCGAGTCGCGCGGCCGGGTCGTCGTCGTCCTCAACCTCGCGCCGCAGCCGGGGGAGACCAGCGGCTTCTCGCCGCAGCGCCATCTCGAGGTCCTCGCGGCGCAGATGCCCGGGCTGCGCATCGACACCGTGCTCGCCGACCCGGGCGCGGTCGACGACGTCGACGCGCTCGCCGCCGCGGCCTCGGCGCTCGGCGCCCGCCTCGCGCTCGCGCCGGTGGCCAGCCGGGACGGGGCCGCGCGCCACGACGTCGACCTGCTCGCCGCCGCCCTCGGCGGCGTCCTCACCCACTGACCCGTGACCTCCCCGCGTCCGGGATGTGGACCACGACCGGGTGGGGCCGGACGGCGGGTGGTTGACCCGGGTGGCAGGATGCGGCGCATGGCGATGACGGCAGCGGTGAAGGACGAGCTCGCGCGCCTGAGGATCACCAAGCCGTGCTGTCGCAAGGCCGAGGTCTCGGCCATCCTGCGCTTCGCCTCGGGCCTGCACATCGTCGGCGGCCGGATCGTCATCGAGGCCGACCTCGACACCGCGGCCGCCGCGCGCCGGCTGCGCAAGGACATCGCCGAGGTGTTCGGGCACTCGAGCGAGATGACCGTCGTGCACCCCGGCGGGCTGCGCAAGGGCAACCGCTACCTCGTCCGGGTCCACTCCGACGGCGAGCAGCTCGCCCGCCAGACCGGTCTCGTCGACGCCAGCGGCCGCCCGGCCCGGGGTCTGCCGACGGGGATCGTCAACGGCTCGCTCTGCGACTCCGAGGCCGCCTGGCGCGGAGCGTTCCTGGCGCACGGCTCGCTCACCGAGCCGGGTCGCTCGTCGGCGCTCGAGGTCACCTGTCCCGGCCCGGAGGCGGCCCTCGCGCTGTCCGGCGCGGCTCGCCGGCTCGGCATCGTCGCGAAGCCGCGCGAGGTCCGCGGCGTCGACCGCGTCGTCATCCGCGACGGTGACGCCATCGCCGCCCTGCTGACCCGGCTGGGGGCGCACGAGTCGGTGCTCGCCTGGGAGGAGCGGCGGATGCGCCGCGAGGTGCGTGCCACCGCGAACCGGCTGGCCAACTTCGACGACGCCAACCTGCGCCGCTCCGCGCGGGCCGCCGTCGCCGCCGGAGCCCGGGTCGCGCGCGCGCTGGAGATCCTCGGCGACGAGGTCCCCGACCACCTGGCCGAGGCCGGTCGGCTGCGCATGGAGCACCAGCAGGCCTCGCTCGAGGAGCTCGGCTCGCTGGCCGACCCGCCGATGACCAAGGACGCCATCGCCGGGCGGATCCGTCGCCTGCTGGCGCTCGCCGACAAGCGCGCCGGTGAGCTCGGCATCCCCGACACCGAGGCCGGGATCCCCGCCGACCTCGTCGACGCGGACTGAGCCCGACCCCGCCGCGGACCCGTCCCGTCGCTACCCGCGAGTACGGCGACCGGAGGCGAGGCCTCGCACGTCTCCGATAGGGTCGACGTGCCACGCCGGCACCGAGGTGCCGCGCGACCGAAGAGCCGGCAACGCCGCCGGCTGTCGTCTCTCGAGTCAGACGAGGACTGTTGACCGTGACCGTTCGTGTGGGTATCAACGGCTTCGGCCGGATCGGCCGCAACTTCTACCGCGCGCTCGCCGCGCAGGGCGCCGACGTCGAGATCGTCGCCGTGAACGACCTGACCGACAACGCCACCCTGGCGCACCTGCTCAAGTACGACAGCATCCTCGGCCGGCTCGGCGCCGACGTGGAGGCCACCGAGGACGCGATCGTCGTCGGCGGCAGGAAGATCGTCGCCCTCGCCGAGCGCGACCCCGCCGCGCTGCCGTGGGGCGACCTGGGCGTCGACATCGTCATCGAGTCCACCGGCTTCTTCACCGACGCCGACAAGGCCCGCGCCCACCTCGCCGGGGGCGCCAAGAAGGTCATCATCTCGGCGCCCGCCAAGGGCGAGGACGCCACGATCGTCATGGGCGTCAACCACGACATCTACGACCCGGCCGCGCACACGATCATCAGCAACGCCTCGTGCACGACGAACTGCCTGGCGCCGATGGCCAAGGTCATCCACGACACGTTCGGCATCGAGAGCGGCCTGATGACGACGATCCACGCGTACACCAACGACCAGGTGATCCTCGACTACCCGCACAAGGACCTGCGCCGGGCCCGCGCGGCCGCGATCAACATGATCCCGACGAGCACCGGTGCGGCGAAGGCGATCGGGCTCGCGCTCCCGGAGCTCAAGGGCAAGCTCGACGGCTACGCCATGCGCGTGCCGGTCCCGACCGGCTCGGCCACCGACCTGACCGTCACCCTGTCGCGCGAGGCCACCGCCGAGGAGATCAACGCCGCGATCAAGGCCGCCGCGGAGGGCCCGCTCAAGGGCATCCTCGAGTACACCGAGGACCCGATCGTCTCCAGCGACATCGTCACCAACCCGGCGTCGTGCATCTTCGACGCCGGGATCACCAAGGTCCTCGGCAACACCGCCAAGGTCCTCGGCTGGTACGACAACGAGTGGGGCTACAGCAACCGCCTCGTCGACCTGACCGTGTTCGTCGGCGCCTCCCTGTAGGCGCGCCCGTGCACACGATCGACGACCTCGACGTCGCCGGTCGCCGGGTCCTCGTCCGAGCGGACTTCAACGTCCCGCTCGAGGACGCCGGCGACGGCACGCGTCGCATCACCGACGACGGCCGGATCCGCGCGGCCCTGCCGACCATCGAGGCGCTGCGCTCGCGCGGCGCCCGCGTGGTCCTCTGCGCCCACCTCGGCCGGCCGAAGGGCGAGGCGCGGCCGGAGCTGTCCCTCGCCCCGGTCGCCCGGCGCCTGGCCGAGCTGCTCGCGGCGCCGGTCGCGCTGGCCACCGACGTCACCGGTGAGTCCGCGGCCGCCACGGTCGCGGCACTGGGTGACGGCGACGTCGCGCTGCTCGAGAACGTCCGCTACGACGCCCGGGAGACGAGCAAGGACCCGGCGCAGCGCGAGGCCCTCGCCGCCGAGCTCGCCGCGTTCGCCGACGCCTTCGTGAGCGACGGGTTCGGCGTCGTGCACCGCGAGCAGGCCAGCGTCACCGACGTCGCCCGGCTGCTGCCGCACGCCGCCGGGCGCCTGGTCCTGGCCGAGGTCGAGGTCTTCCGCAAGGTTCTCGGCGACCCGGACCGGCCCTACGTCGTCGTCCTGGGCGGCTCCAAGGTCAGCGACAAGCTCGGCGTCATCGAGAACCTGCTCGGATCGGTCGACCGGCTGCTCGTCGGCGGCGGCATGTGCTTCACGTTCCTCGCCGCCCTCGGCAAGGGCGTCGGCTCCTCGCTGCTCGAGGCCGACCAGGTCGAGACGGTGCGCGGGCTCATCGCCACCGCCGAGCGCCGCGGCGTAGACCTGGTCCTGCCGGTGGACGTCATCGTGGCCACGGCGTTCTCGGCCGACGCCGAGCACAAGGACGTCTCGGTCGACGACATCGAGGACGGCTGGATGGGCCTGGACATCGGGCCGAACAGCCGGGCGCTGTTCGCCGCGCAGCTCGCCGACGCCCGGACCGTGGTCTGGAACGGTCCGATGGGCGTGTTCGAGCTGGCCCCGTACGCCGAGGGCACCCGGGCGGTCGCCGAGGCGATCACGCGGGTCGACGGCCTCACCGTCGTCGGCGGCGGCGACTCCGCCGCGGCGGTCCGCCTGCTCGGGATCGACGAGTCCGGGTTCTCCCACATCTCCACGGGCGGCGGTGCGTCGCTGGAGTTCCTCGAGGGACGCACGCTTCCCGGCATCGCGGTCCTGGAGGACTGATCATGGCCACTGGCCGCCTCCCGCTCATGGCGGGGAACTGGAAGATGAACCTCAACCACCTCGAGGCGATCGCGGTGGTGCAGAAGCTGGCCTTCGCGCTCACCGAGGCGGACCTCGACGCGTGCGAGGTCGCCGTGCTCCCGCCGTACACCGACATCCGCTCGGTGCAGACGCTCGTCGACGCCGACAAGCTCGACCTGCACTACGGCGCGCAGGACCTGTCCGCGCACGACAAGGGCGCGTACACCGGCGAGATCAGCGGGGTCATGCTGGCCAAGCTCGGCTGCACCTTCGCGGTGGTCGGGCACAGCGAGCGCCGCGAGTACCACCACGAGACCGACGACGTCGTCAACGCGAAGGTGAAGGCCGCCTACCGCCACGGGCTCACGCCGATCCTGTGCGTCGGCGAGGGTCTCGAGGTGCGGCAGTCCGGCGCCCACGTCGCGCACACCCTCGCGCAGCTCGACGGCGCGCTGGCGGGGCTGCCCGCCGACCAGGCGCGGACGATCGTGGTCGCCTACGAGCCGGTCTGGGCGATCGGCACGGGTGAGGTCGCGACGCCGGAGGACGCCCAGGAGGTGTGCTCGGCGATCCGGACCCGGCTGGCCGAGCTCTACACCGGCGACCTCGCCGACGGCGTCCGCGTGCTCTACGGCGGGTCGGTCAAGGCGTCCAACGTCGCGGCCATCATGGCCAAGCCGGACGTCGACGGCGCGCTCGTGGGCGGGGCCAGCCTCGACCCCGACGAGTTCGTGGCGATCTGCCGGTTCCGGCTGCATCCCGCCGACGAGTCCTGATCCGCCCGACGCACCGCCCGGACGATCCCGGGCGGTGCGCCCGCGCGTGGCGCCGCTCGTCACGTATCCTGATCCGACGCCCCTGGTCCCGGGTGCGCCCCGAGGAGAGTGAACAACACCGTGGTCATCGCGTTCGAGATCATGCTGATGATCGTCAGCGGCCTGCTGATCCTGCTGGTGCTGCTGCACAAGGGCAAGGGCGGCGGGCTGTCCGACATGTTCGGCGGCGGCATCTCCTCCTCCCTCGGCGGTTCGAGCGCGGCCGAGCGCAACCTGGACCGCATCACCGTGGCCCTGGGCCTGGTGTGGTCCGCGCTCGTCATCGGGCTCGGCCTGCTCCTCAAGTCCTCCTGATCGACCCGTCCGTTTCGCGAGAGAGGCACCACCTGTGGCCAGTGGAAGTGCGATCCGGGGCAGCCGCGTCGGTGCGGGGCCGATGGGTGAGGCGGAGCGCGGCGACGCCGCCCCCCGCCACCGTGTGACGTTCTACTGCGCAAACGGGCACGAGACCCGGCCCAGCTTCGCGACCGAGGCCGCCGTCCCGGAGTCGTGGGACTGCCCGCGCTGCGGGCTCCCGGCCGGCCCGGACAAGGACAACCCGCCCGCGGCGCCCAAGGTGGAGCCGTACAAGACGCACCTGGCCTACGTGAAGGAGCGGCGCAGCGACGCCGACGGCGAGGCGATCCTCAACGAGGCGCTCGCCAAGCTGCGCGACCAGTAGCCGACCAGCCACCCGGCCCGCTCACCCTCGGGGTGGGCGGGCCGCGCGCGTCACGGGCTGGCGATGCGGTGCAGCTCGGGCGGCAGCGCCGAGGCGGCCGCCTCGTCGAGCAGCGCGAGCGTGCGCTCGCGGCCGCGGACCCCGGCACCCGGCACCTGTACCGGGCCGGCGGGGGACAGGGCGAGCCGTACGGCGTCGGCCTTGTCCGCGCCGGCCACGATGAGCCACACCTCGCGCGCAGCGTTGAGCGCCGGCAGCGTGAGCGACACCCGTTGCGGCGGGGGCTTGGGCGACCCGTGGACGCCGACCACGGTCCGGCCGGTCTCGTGCACCGCGGCCATCTGGGGGAACAGGCTCGCCACGTGGCCGTCCGGCCCGAGACCCAGCAGGCAGACGTCGAACGACGGGACCTGGGCGTGGTCCTCGGGTCGCGCTGCCGCGCGCAGCTCCGCGGCGTAGGCGCTCGCCGCGGCGTCGACGTCGAGCCCCGAGTCCGCCGCCGGGATGGCGTGCACCTTCGCCGGGTCGAGCGGGACGCGATCGAGCAGCGCGGCCCGGGCCTGGGTCTCGTTGCGCTCGGGGTCGCCCGCGGGCAGGTAGCGCTCGTCGCCCCACCAGACGTGCAGGCCCGACCAGTCGATCGACTCGCGGGCCGGCGACTCCGCGAGCGCGGCCAGGCAGGCGATCCCGATGTGGCCCCCGGTGAGGCACACGTGGGCGTGACCGCCGTCGGCCTGCGCCTCCACCACGGCGGTGACGAGCCGGGCGGCGATGGCCTCGGCGAGCAGCTCGGCGTCCTTGAGGACGAGGACCTCGGGGGTGCTCATGTCCGGCCGTCCCCGCGGTCGCGGTCGGCGGGCGTCCGTGCGGCGGCGGCCGTCCCGGGGCGCTTGGCCGGCGTCCGCCCGCCGGCTGCACTCGTGGCGCGCTTCGCGGGCTTCCGGGCGGGCGGCGTGCTCGCGGCGCGCTTCGCCGGCGTCGTGGGCTTCCGCGCGGGGCGCGCCTCCGTGCCCGACGGAATCTCGCAGGGCGCGCCTCCGTGCCCGGCGGCGGCTTCTTCGCCGGCGCGGCCGCGGGCCGTCGGGCGGCGGGGCGCGCGTCCCAGGCGGCGAGCGCCGGGAGCCCGTCGAGGGTCTCGCCGTAGATCTCGTCCGGGTCGAGCCGGCGCAGCTCCTCGGCGATCAGGCCCTCCACGCTGCGGCGCCGGAGCGGGGCCTCCCGGTAGGGGAAGCCGGGACGCACCATCCGAGCGACGCGGCCGTCCGGGCGGGTGATGGTGATGTCGCCGCGGTCGGTGTGCAGGGTGACGCCGGTGATCCCCGGTCCACGGCTGTGGTGGATCTCGACGGGGACGCCGAGACCGTGCTGGAGCCAGGAGGCGAGGAGGGCGCCGGACGGGTTGGAGCGCTGGACGCTGATGCCCGCCCCCGTGACCCGGCCGAAGGGCTGGTCCAGGGTCGACGCGATCAGCGCGCGCCACGGCGTGAGCCGGGTCCAGGCGAGGTCGGTGTCGCCCGCGACGTACGACGTACGGCGGATGTCCAACGCACGCATGGGACTCCGGGCCGCGGACGCGTCGGTGATGCGGCGCTGGGCGAGCCGGCCGACCGGGTCGGCCGAGACGTCGTCCGGCGCCGAGCCCGGCCACCACACGACGACGGGAGCGTCCGGCACGAGCAGGGGGAGGACCACCGACGCGACGTGGTGGGACAGCGGGCCGCGCAGCCGCAGCTCGGCGAGCTCGCCGAGCCCGTCGGCCCCGCCCACGGTGATCTCGGCGTCGAGCCGCGCCGGTCCGCGCCCGGGGCGGGGGATCGTCGTGAGGATGCGGCAGGGGTGCTCCCGCGCCGCCTCGGCCGCCGCGCGCACCGCGTCGGCCTGCGTCGCCTCGTCGGCGACGATCACGAGGGTCAGGACGCGACCGACCGCGCTCGAACCCTGCCGGAAGCGCTCGGCCGCGATCGCCAGGCTGACCTGGCTCGCGGTGGTGTCGTCCAGCCGCACCGTCATGGCCGCCGCCAGGCGCGTCCGTCGCGGGCGAGCATCTCGTGCGACGAGGCCGGCCCCCAGGTGCCCGACTCGTACTGCTCGGGCCGGCCGCGCTCGGCCCAGTGCTCGAGGACCGGGTCGAGCACCTTCCAGCCGAGCTCGACCTCCTCGTGCCGCGGGAACAGCGGCGGGTCCCCGAGCAGGACGTCGAGGATGAGGCGCTCGTAGGCCTCCGGGCTGGACTCGGTGAAGGAGTCGCCGTACGCGAAGTCCATGTTCACGTCGCGCACCTCCATCTGGGTGCCGGGGACCTTCGAGCCGAAGCGCATCGTGACGCCCTCGTCCGGCTGGATCCGGATCACGATGGAGTTCTGCCCGAGCTCCTCGGTGTCGGTCGCGCTGAACGGGAGGTGCGGGGCGCGCTTGAAGACGATCGCGAGCTCGGTCACCCGGCGGCCCAGCCGCTTGCCCGTGCGCAGGTAGAACGGGACGCCGGCCCAGCGCCGGGTGTCGACGCCGAGGCGCACGGCGGCGAACGTCTCGGTGGTCGACGTGGCGGGGATGCCCTCCTCCTCGAGGAATCCCGGCACCGGACGCGCCGCCCTGCCAGCCGGCGGCGTACTGCCCGCGCGCGGTGTGCAGGTCGAGGTCGTTGGGCAGGGTGAGCGCGGTGAGGACCTTCTCCTTCTCGACCCGCACGTCGTTGGCCAGGAACGAGAGCGGCTCCTCCATCGCGGTCAGCGCGAGGAGCTGGAGCAGGTGGTTCTGCATGACGTCGCGCGCAGCGCCGATGCCGTCGTAGTACCCGGCGCGGCCGGCGATGCCGATGTCCTCCGCCATCGTGATCTGGACGTGGTCGACGTAGTTGCCGTTCCAGATCGGCTCGAACATGGTGTTGGCGAAGCGCAGGGCCAGCAGGTTCTGGACCGTCTCCTTGCCGAGGTAGTGGTCGATCCGGAACACGGTGCCCGACGGGAAGACCTCGTCGATCGTCGCGTTGAGCTCGCGCGCGCTCGTGCAGGTCGTGCCCGAACGGCTTCTCGATGACCACGCGGCGCCAGGCACCCTCGGTCGAGACCGAGAGCCCCGAGCGCTTGAGCTGCTGGACGACGTCGCCGAAGAACTTCGGCGGGATCGACAGGTAGAACGCGTGGTTGCCGCGGGTGCCGCGCACCCGGTCGAGGTCGAGCACCACCTGCGACAGCTGGTCGAACGCGCCCGCGTCGGCGAAGTCGCCGGCGACGAAGCGGATGCCCTTGCACAGCTCCTGCCAGACGTCCTCCCGGAACGGGCGTGCGCGCGTACTCGCGCACCGAGTCGTGCACGATCTGGGCGAAGTCCTGGTCCGCCCAGTCGCGGCGGGCGAAGCCGACGAGCGCGAAGCCCGGCGGCAGCAGGCCGCGGTTCGCCAGGTCGTAGACCGCCGGCATGAGCTTCTTGCGGGCGAGGTCGCCGGTGACCCCGAAGATCACCAGGCTGCAGGGACCCGCGATCCGCGGGAGCCGGCGGTCGCGCGGGTCGCGGAGCGGGTTGTCCGTCGGCGTCCAGATCCGGGTGCGCACGCGGAGCCCCTCAGCGCCCGGCCGCCGCGCGCGCGGCACCGAGCGCGGCGTCGACGCTCGCGAGCAGCGACTCCCACGCCTCCACGAACTTTGTCGACGCCCTCCTCCTCGAGCACCGCGACGACGTCGTCGAGGTCGATCCCCGCGGCGGTGAGCGCGTCGAGCGCCTTGTGCGCGGCGGCGTACTCCGGGACCACGGTGTCGCCGACGACGTCGCCGTGGTCGCGGACGGCGTCGAGGGTGGCCTCGGGCATGGTGTTGACGACGTCGCGCGTGACGAGGTCGACGACGTACCGGGTGTCCTCGTACGCCGGGTCCTTCACACCGGTGGACGCCCACAGCGGACGCTGGACGTGCGCGCCGTCGGCGGCGAGGGCCTGCCAGCGCGGGCCGGCGAGCATCGCGGCGAACGCCTCGTGCGCGACCCGGGCGTTCGCGATGGCGGCCGTCCCGCGCAGCGGCGAGCCGGCGGGCAGCCGACGGTCCACCTCGGTGTCGACCCGGCTCACGAAGAACGACGCCACCGACTCGATCCGGGACAGGTCGTGCCCGTTGTCCCTGGCCCGCTCGAGCCCGGTGAGCCACGCGTCGAGCACGCCGCGGTAGCGCTCCACCGAGAAGATCAGCGTGACGTTGACGCTGACGCCGGCCGCGAGCGCCTCGGTGACCGCCGGCAGGCCCTCGACCGTGCCGGGGATCTTCACCAGCACGTTGGGCCGGTCGACGGCCCAGTGCAGCGCCTTGGCCTCCGCGATCGTCGCCTCGGTGTCACGAGCGAGCCGCGGGTCGACCTCGATGCTCACCCGGCCGTCGACGCCGCCGGACGCCGCGTGAGCATCGGGCCAGCACGTCGCAGGCCCAGCGCACGTCGTACGCCGTCAGCGCCCGGACCGCCTCGCCGAGGTCGACGCCGCGCACGGCGAGGTCGTGCACCTGCGCGGCGTACTCGGCGGCGCCTCCGCCGATCGCCTTCTCGAAGATCGACGGGTTCGTGGTGACGCCGACCACCGACGAGCCGGCGACGAGCTCGGCGAGGCTGCCGCTCGTGAGCCGCTGGCGGGCGAGGTCGTCGAGCCAGATGGAGACGCCGGCCGCGGACAGCTCGGCGAGTCGGTCAGTGGTCATGGGTCGACCCTAGTTGCGTCCCGTCCGTCCGGCGCAGGGGTGAGCGTGCGCCCCCGCGACTCACAGCCGGCGCACAGGGTCAGCCGGCGACGGCACCCAGCGAGTCGCGGGCCGCGGCGACGACCGCCTCGGCCGTGATCCCGAACTCGCGGTAGAGCGTCTGGTAGTCCGCGGACGCGCCGAAGTGCTCCAGCGACACGGGACGCCCGTCGGTGCCGAGGTACTTCCACCAGCCCTGCGCGACACCGGCCTCGACCGACACCCGGGCCCGGACCGAGGAGGGCAGCACCGACTCGCGGTAGTCGGCGTCCTGCTCGTCGAACCACTCGAGGCACGGCATCGACACCACGCGGGTCGCGACGCCGTCGGCCTCGAGCGCCTCGCGCGCGGCCAGCGCGAGCTGCACCTCGGAACCGGTCGCGACGAGGAGGACCGCCGGGTCGCCGGAGGAGGCGTCGGCCAGGACGTAGCCGCCCCGCGCGGCGCCGGCGGCGGGCGCCACGACGGCGCGGTCGAGGGTCGGCAGGTTCTGCCGGGTGAGCGCGAGGCCGGTCGGCCGGCGCCGGCGCAGGATCTCGCCCCACACGACGGACGTCTCGTTCGCGTCGGCCGGGCGGACGACGTCGAGCCCGGGGATGGCCCGCAGCGCCCACAGGTGCTCGACCGGCTGGTGCGTCGGGCCGTCCTCGCCGAGACCGATGGAGTCGTGCGTCCAGACGAAGGTGACGCCGGTCCGCATGATCGCGGCGAGCCGCACGGCGCCGCGCATGTAGTCGCTGAACACGAGGAACGTGCCGCCGAACGGGCGCAGCAGCGACGACAGCGACAGCCCGTTGAGCGCCGCGCCCATGGCGTGCTCGCGGACGCCGAAGTGCAGGATCCGGCCGTACGGCGACTGGCTCCCGCCGAACGGCGAGGTGGCCGAGACGAGCGTGCCGGGCGGGAGGAACGACGCCCCGCCCTCGATGGTGGTGTTGTTGCTCTCCGCGAGGTCGGCGCTGCCGCCGACGAACTCGGGGAGCGCCGCCGCGATCGCCTGGATCACCTCGCCGCTGGCCTTGCGGGTGGCGACGTCCTTGCCGGCCGGGAACTGCGGCAGGACGAGGTCCTCCGGCAGGGCGCCGGCGACGAGCCGGTCGAGCAGGGCGGCCCGCTCGGCGTTCGCCCCGCGCCACGCGGCGTACTGCTCGTCCCAGGCCGCGCGGACCGCGGCGGCGCGACCCCGCACCTCCCGGGCGTGCGCCAGCACCTTGTCGTCGACCTCGAAGGTCCGCGCCGGGTCGAACCCGAGCAGCTCCTTGGTGGCCGCGACCTCGTCGGCACCGAGCGCCGAGCCGTGCGCCTTGCCCGTGTTGCGCAGGTGCGGCGCGGGCCAGCCGATGACGGTCTGGAGCCGGATGAAGGACGGCCGCCCGGTCTCCGCGCGCGCCGCCGCCAGCGCCGCGCCGAGCGCCGGCACGTCGACGCTGCCGTCGGGGAGGGCGTCGACGCTCAGCACGTGCCAGCCGTACGCGGCGTAGCGGGCCCGGACGTCCTCGCTCAGGGCGATGGCGGTGTCGTCCTCGATCGAGATCCGGTTGTCGTCCCAGACGACCGTGAGGTTGCCCAGCCGCTGCGTGCCGGCGAGCGACGACGCCTCGGAGGAGATGCCCTCCTCGATGTCGCCGTCGGAGGCGAAGACCCAGACGTGGTGGTCGAACGGGCTGGTGCCGGGCGCGGCGTCCGGGTCGAGGAGGCCGCGCTCGTACCTGGCGCCCATGGCCATGCCCACCGCGGTGGCGATGCCCTGGCCGAGCGGGCCGGTCGTGGTCTCGACGCCCGCGGTGTGGTGCCGCTCCGGGTGTCCCGGGGTGAGCGATCCCCAGGTGCGGAACGACTGGAGGTCGGAGAGCTCGAGCCCGTAGCCGGACAGGTAGAGCTGGATGTACAGGGTGAGCGAGGAGTGCCCGCAGGACAGCACGAAGCGGTCCCGGCCCAGCCAGTCCGGGTCCGACGGGTCGTGCCGCAGGAACCGCTGGAACAGCAGGTAGGCGGCGGGGGCGAGGCTCATCGCCGTGCCCGGGTGACCGTTGCCGACCTTCTGGACCGCGTCGGCCGCGAGGACGCGGACGGTGTCCACCGCGCGCGAGTCCAGCGCGGTCCAGGTGGCGGGGTCGAACGTGGCCGGAGAGGTGGGTGCGCTCGTCACGGTCGGTGAGCCTACCGGCGCGGCTCCGCGTCCCGTGGTGGCCGGTAGACTCTGCCGCGACCCGGGTGTCCCGGGGTCCCCGATCCCCCCGTGGAGCGTGCGCGTGACCGCCGTCGACCCCAGGCCCGCCGTGGCCGGAGCCGAGGGCCGGCGCGACGCCCGGGAGGGTCTCGCCCCCGCCGCGCGCGTGCGCACCCGCCCCGTGGCGGCGGCCTACGTCGCGCTGACGAAGCCGCGGATCATCGAGCTGCTGCTGGTCACCACGGTCCCGACGATGATCCTCGCGGCCGACGGCGTCCCGTCGCTGCGGCTCGTGGCCAGCACCCTGTTCGGCGGCTTCCTCGCCGCGGGCGGCGCTAACGCGCTCAACATGTACATCGACCGCGACATCGACCGCCTCATGGCCCGCACCGGGCACCGGCCGATCGTCACCGGCGAGGTCAGCCCGCGCGGCGCGCTCCTGTTCGGGCTCGCGCTCGCGGTGTCCTCCGTGGCCTGGTTCGCCCTCACCACGAACCGGCTGGCCGCGCTGCTCACGGCGCTCGCGATCCTCATGTACGTCGTGGGCTACACGCTGCTGCTCAAGCGCCGCACCCCGCAGAACATCGTGTGGGGCGGTGCCGCGGGCTGCATGCAGATCCTCATCGGCTGGTCCGCGGTCACCGGGTCGCTGAGCTGGGCGCCGATGGTGCTCTTCGGGATCGTGTTCTTCTGGACGCCGCCGCACTACTGGCCGCTGTCGCTGCGCTTCAAGGACGACTACGCCGCCGCGGGCGTGCCCATGCTCCCGGTCGTCGCGCCGCTGTCGACCGTGGCGCGCGAGATCATCGGCTACTCCTGGGCGATGGTGCTCACCTCGCTGCTGCTCGTGCCCGCCGCGCACATGACGCCGTTCTACGCCGTCGCCGCGGTCGCCCTCGGCGGGTGGTTCCTCGTCGAGGCCCACTCCCTGCTGCGCCGGGTCCGGCGCGGTGACCGCGACGTCAAGGCCATGCGGCTGTTCCACGGGTCGATCAGCTACCTGGCGCTGATGTTCCTCGTCGTCGCGATCGACGCGTTCCTGCCGTTCTGACCGGGCTCCAGGCGTGGTCGGGTCAGGCCGACGCGCCCACCGCGTCGCGCTGCGCGGGCGTGGGCTCCGGGACGCCGCGGGTGCGGGTCGCGAGCAGGAGCCGGACGGCCGCCCACCAGACCACGGTCGCGAGCGTCACGTGCACGGCGACGACGGCCCACGGCTCGCCGGTGAAGTACTGCAGGTAGCCGACGAAGCCCTGGGCGAGGAACGCGGCGAGCAGGTGCGTCGCCGCGCGGGTCGGCCGCTCGGGGGCGCCCGTGGCGCGCAGCGCGACGAGCAGGCCGGCGAGCAGGCCGATGCAGAGCACCACGATGTCGGCGTGCAGCCAGGCCATCGTCTGGACGTCGAGGCCGAGCCGGTGGGTGCGCTCGTCGCCCGCGTGCGGGCCGCTCGCGGTGACGAGCATCCCGGCCACGAGGACGAAGGACATGAGCGTGGTCAGCACCGCCACGCCGATCCGGATCTCCCGGCGTACGACGACCACGACCGGCTCGTCGCCGGGCTCGCCCGCGCGACGCACCAGGACGGTGACCAGCGCGACGAGGCCCATCGACAGCAGCAGGTGCGAGCCCACCGCGATCGGGTTGAGCCCGGTGAGCACGGTGATGCCGCCGAGCGGGATCTGGGCCACCGTCCCGAGCAGCGGCACCGCGGCGAGCCAGGTGAGCGCGGGCCGCGCGGGGAGCGCCACGTCGCCGCGCGACCGGGCGTCCCACCGCGCCACCACGGACCCGAGCCGTGGCACCGCCGCGAGCCACGTGACGGTGCGACGGGCGGGCAGCGCCGGGCCGCGGCGCCGCCCGGCGTCCCAGCGCGCCGCGACCAGCGAGGCGACCGCGAGCGCCATGAGCACGCCGGTGAGCGTGCGGTTGCCGAACTCGACGTACTTGTGCCACGTCTCGGTCTGGCCGTCGACCGGGACGATCGACTCGCCGGTGCACCGCGGCCAGGTCGGGCAGCCCAGGCCGGAGCTGGTGAGCCGCACGACCGCGCCGGTGACGACGATCCCCATCTGGGCCACGAGGTTCGCGACGTAGATCCGGCGTACGCCGAGGGGCGCCCGGCCGTCGAGGGCCGGCGGCACGAGGCTCGCGACGGGGTCGGGAAGGTGCGTGGTCACGGGGTCAGGGTAGACGCGGGCCCCGGCGCAGGACGGCGGAGCCCGCGCGTGCGCCGTACGTCACCCTCGGGCGGTTCAGGACCAGCGGAACGTGCGGGCCGCGGCGACGGTGCCGACCGCGGTCCAGACCAGCAGCACGGCGACGGACCCCAGCGGGAGCGCCTGGCCGTGGAGCAGGACGTCGCGCAGGCCCTGCCCGAGCGCGGCCGACGGGAGCAGCGACACGAGCGGCTCGAGCGCGGCGGGCAGCCGTCCGGCGGGGATCACCACGCCGCCGACGGCGATGAGCAGGAGGTAGAGCCCGTTGGCCACCGCCAGGGTCGCCTCGGCGCGCAGCGTGCCGGCCAGGAGCAGCCCGAGCGAGGCGAACGCGGCCGTGCCCAGCACGAGGAGGACGGCGGCCGACAACGGTGATCCGACGGGGTGCCAGCCGAGCAGGGCGGCGACCACGGCGATGAGCGTGACCTGCACGATCTCGACGGCGAGCACGCCGAGCGTCTTCGCGACGAGCAGCCCGGTCCGGCCGAGCGGGGTGGCGCCGAGCAGCTTGAGGACGCCGTAGCGGCGCTCGAAGCCGGTGGCGATGGCCAGCCCGGTGAACGCGGTGGAGATCACGGCCAGGGCGAGGATGCCCGGCGCGACGGCGTCGATCGCGGGGGAGTACCCGACGACGTCCGTCGGCAGGTGCGAGAGCCCGACCAGGAGGAGCACCGGGATCACCAGCGTGAGCAGCAGCTGCTCGCCGTTGCGCAGGGTCATCCGGATCTCGGCGCCGGTCTGCGCGGCGAGCACGCGGCGGCGTGGCGCGGCCCCCGGGCGAGGGGCGAGCCCTCCGGGAACGGTCGAGCTGGTGGTCACGACCGCAGCTCCCGTCCGGTGAGGTCGAGGAAGACGTCCTCGAGGCTGCGCCGGCCGGTCGACAGCTCGCGCGGCAGCACCCCGAGCGCGGAGCACCACTCGCCGATGGCGGACAGCGTCTCGGCGCCGACGTCGCCCTCGACGCGGTAGTGGCCCGGACGCGTCTCGGCCGCGGTGCCGCCCGCCGGGAGCCTCGACGTGAGACCGGTGAGGTCCAGCCCGGGAGGCGCGGTGAACGCGAGGATCTCGAGCCCGGCGGTGAGCGTCGCGGGGGAGCCCTCGGCCACGACCCGCCCGTGGTCGACGATGACCACGCGGTCGGCGAGCCGCTCGGCCTCGTCCATCAGGTGGGTGGTGAGCACCACGGTGACGCCGTCGCGGCGCAGCTGCTCGACGAGGTCCCAGGCGGCGAGCCGGGTCTGCGGGTCCATGCCGGCGCTCGGCTCGTCGAGGAACACGAGGTCCGGCCGGCCCACCACGGCGCAGGCCAGGGCGAGGCGCTGCTTCTCCCCGCCGGACATCCGGCGGTACGACGCCCGCACCGAGTCCAGCCCGAGCCGGGCGGCCAGGTCGTCGACGTCGAGCGGGTCGGCGTAGAACGACGCCAGGTGCCGCAGCATCGGCAGCGCCCGCGCGGAGGCGTAGATCCCGCCGTCCTGGAGCATCACCCCGACCCGGCTGCGCAGGGCGGCGCCGTCGCGCTGCGGGTCGAGCCCCCACACGCGCACCCGGCCGGAATCCGGACGGCGGTACCCCTCGCAGATCTCGACGGTGGACGTCTTGCCGGCCCCGTTCGGGCCGAGCAGCGCGGTGATGCCGCCGGCCGGGACGGCGAAGGACAGCCCGTCGAGGGCGACGGTGGGGCCGTAGGAGATGCGGACGTCCTCGAGCACGACGGCGTCGGGCGAGGTCACGGGGGGAGTCTAGGCAGGCGTCGCGAGGTCACCCGGTGACGGTGTCGCCTTCGTCACGGACCACCGGGTTCGCGCTCCGGTATGAATTAGGCAACAATGACGTTGTGAAATCAGCCGGACGGCTCGTGGGTGCCCCCGCGCGGGTGGCCCGGGCGCTGCTCGAGGGCGGGCCGCAGACGACCGCGGCCCTCGCGGACCGGCTCGGCCTGTCGACCACGGCCGTCCGCCGCCACCTCGACGCCCTCGTCGAGTCCGGGCACGTCGAGGCGGGGGAGCGGGCGCCGTACGGCCCGCAGGCCGGTCGTTCGGTGAGTCGCGGACGCGGTCGACCCGCACGGGTCTACAGCGTCACCGCCGCCGGCCGGGAGTCCTTCGAGTCGGCCTACGACGACCTCGCGGTCGGCGCCCTGCGCTTCCTCGCCCAGTCCGGCGGCCCGGCCGCGGTCGACGCGTTCGCCGCGCAGCGGGTCGCCGAGCTCGAGCGCCGCTACGCCGAGGTGCGCTCGGTTCCGCCCGGGCAGCGGGCCGAGGCCCTCGCCGCCGCGCTGTCGGTCGACGGCTACGCCGCGTCGGTGGCGGGCGGCGTCGGCTCGACCGTGCAGGTCTGCCAGCACCACTGCCCGGTCGCGCACGTGGCGGTCGAGTTCCCGGCGCTGTGCGACGCCGAGGCGGAGGCCTTCGGCCGCCTGCTCGGCACCCACGTGACCCGGCTCGCCACGCTCGCGCACGGCGACGGCGTCTGCACCACCCTCGTCTCCCGCCCGGACGCGGCCGCGTCCGGACCGTCCCGCCCCACCACGGAGGTCATGTCATGACGACCGAGATCCGCGACGAGCTCGAGGGGCTGGGTCGCTACGACTTCGGCTGGGCCGACAAGGACGTCGCCGGCGCCAACGCGCGGCGCGGCCTCAACGAGGACGTCGTCCGCGACATCAGCTCGAAGAAGAACGAGCCGCAGTGGATGCTGGACCTGCGCCTCAAGTCGCTGCGCCTCTTCCAGAAGAAGCCGATGCCCGCCTGGGGCTCCGACCTCGGCGGCATCGACTTCGACAACATCAAGTACTTCGTCCGCTCCACCGAGAAGCAGGCGGCGTCCTGGGACGACCTCCCCGACGACATCAAGAACACGTACGACCGCCTGGGCATCCCGGAGGCGGAGAAGCAGCGCCTGGTCTCGGGCGTCGCCGCGCAGTACGAGTCCGAGGTCGTCTACCACAAGATCCGCGACGACCTCGAGGAGCAGGGCGTCGTCTTCCTCGACACCGACACGGCCCTGCGCGAGCACGAGGACACCTTCCGCGAGTACTTCGGCTCGGTCATCCCACCGGGCGACAACAAGTTCTCCGCGCTCAACACCGCGGTGTGGTCCGGCGGCTCGTTCATCTACGTGCCCAAGGGCGTCCACGTCGACATCCCGCTGCAGGCCTACTTCCGGATCAACACCGAGAACATGGGCCAGTTCGAGCGCACGCTGATCATCGTCGACGAGGACGCCTACGTTCACTACGTCGAGGGCTGCACCGCACCGATCTACTCCAGCGACTCGCTGCACTCGGCCGTCGTCGAGATCATCGTGCGCAAGGGCGCCCGCTGCCGCTACACGACGATCCAGAACTGGTCGAACAACGTCTACAACCTCGTGACCAAGCGCGCGGTCGCCCAGGCCGGCGCCACGATGGAGTGGGTCGACGGCAACATCGGGTCCAAGGTCACCATGAAGTACCCCGCGGTCTGGATGGTGGGGGAGCACGCCAGGGGCGAGACGCTGTCGATCGCGTTCGCCGGTGACGGCCAGCACCAGGACGCCGGCGCGAAGATGGTCCACGCCGCGCCGAACACGTCGTCGTCGATCGTGTCGAAGTCGGTCGCCCGCGGCGGCGGTCGCACGTCCTACCGCGGCCTCATCCAGATCAACGAGGACGCGCACGGCTCCAAGAGCACGGTGAAGTGCGACGCGCTGCTCGTCGACGACATCAGCCGGTCCGACACCTACCCCTACGTCGACGTGCGCACCGACGACGCGTCGATGGGCCACGAGGCCACCGTGTCGAAGATCAGCGCCGACCAGCTGTTCTACCTGATGTCCCGCGGCATGACCGAGGACGAGGCGATGGCGATGATCGTGCGCGGCTTCGTCGAGCCGATCGCCCGCGAGCTGCCCATGGAGTACGCCCTCGAGCTCAACCGGCTCATCGAGCTGCAGATGGAAGGAGCGGTGGGCTGAGTGTCCGCCTCCACCGAGACCCGCGAGCGCGACGTCTCCCTCACCACCCCGGCGCGCGACCACGCGCCGCGGGTCGTCTCCCGCGACCCCGCCGACTACCCCGTCCCGCGCGGGCGCGAGGAGGAGTGGCGGTTCACCCCGCTGCGCCGCTTCGCCCGCCTGCTCGAGGGTCAGGAGTCCCCGCTCCGCCTCGCCTGGACGACGCAGGCTCCCGCGGGCGTCGTCGTCGACGAGCTCGCGGCCGACGACCCGGTCCTGCTCGGCCTGCCGATGCCCGTCGACCGGCTGTCCGCCCTCGCCGTCGCCGGCTCCGGCGGCGCCGTGCGGGTGACGATCCCGGAGTCGGTCCCGGCCGACGAGCCCGTCGTCCTGCGGCTGCACGGTGAGTCCGCCGACGCGCTCGTCTGGGGCCACGTCGTGCTCGACGTACGGCCGTTCGCGAACGCGACCGTCGTCCTGGAGCACACCGGGAGCGCGAACCTACGGCGAGCACCTCTCGGTGCTCGTCGGCGACAGCGCCACGCTGCGGCTCGTGCACCTGCAGTCCTGGGACGCCGACGCCGTGCACGCGGCGCACGTGGCTGTGCGCGTGGGGCGCGATGCCACGTTCCGGTCGTTCCAGTCGAGCCTCGGCGGCTCCGCGATCCGGGTGCTGGAGACCATCGAGTACGCCGGCCCCGGCGGCGACGCCGAGCTGCGCGGCATCTTCTTCTCCCAGGCCGGCCAGCACATCGAGCACCGCATGCTGGTCGACCACGCGGTCCCGCACTGCCGCAGCAACGTGCTCTACAAGGGCGCGCTGACCGGAGACCCGACGGCCGGCGACGCCGGCATCGCGCGCAGCGTCTGGATCGGCGACGTCCTCATCCGCGCCGCCGCCGTCGGCACGGAGACCTACGAGCTCAACCGCAACCTGCTGCTGTCCAGCGCCACCCGGGCCGACAGCGTGCCCAACCTCGAGATCGAGACCGGCGAGATCGTCGGCGCCGGCCACGCCAGCGCCACCGGAAGGTTCGACGACGAGCAGCTGTTCTACCTGCAGTCGCGCGGCATCCCCGCCGACATCGCGACGCGGCTGGTCGTCCGGGGCTTCTTCGCCGACGTCATCTCGCGGCTGGGCCTGCCCGACTGGGAGCGGCAGCTGCGGGACCGGATCGACGCCGAGCTCGGGTTCGAGGCGAGCGACAGCACGGACGAGGAGGTCGGGGAGTGAGCGCCGTCGAGGTCTGCAAGCTCGCCGACGTCCCCGTCTCCGGGGCGCTCGCGGTCGTCGTCGGGAGCATCCCCGTGGCGATCGTGCGCGACTCGGACGGCGACGTCCACGCCGTCCGCGACATCTGCTCGCACGCCGACGTCGCCCTGTCCGAGGGCGAGGTCGACGGCTGCACCCTGGAGTGCTGGCTGCACGGCTCGCGCTTCGACCTCCGCACCGGCGAGCCCTCGGGGCCGCCCGCGGTCACCCCCGTCCCCGTCTACCTGGTGCGCGTCGAGGGCGAGGGCGACGACGCCGTCGTCCTCGTCGACGTCACCGTCAACGCCGCCGCCCGCTGAAGGAGCACCCTTTCCATGGCTACCCTCGAGATCCGCGACCTGCACGTCACCGTGGAGACCGACGCCGGTCCGCGCGAGATCCTGCGCGGCGTCGACCTCACGGTCCGCGCGGGCGAGACCCACGCGATCATGGGCCCCAACGGATCCGGCAAGTCGACGCTGGCCTACTCCATCGCCGGGCACCCGAAGTACACGATCACGCACGGCACCGTCACGCTCGACGGCGAGGACGTCCTCGCGATGACCGTCGACCAGCGGGCCCGGGCCGGGATCTTCCTGGCGATGCAGTACCCGGTCGAGGTCCCCGGCGTGTCCGTGTCGAACTTCCTGCGCACCTCGGTCACCGCGGTCCGCGGCGAGGCGCCGAAGCTGCGCACGTGGGTCAAGGAGATGCGCGGCGCGATGGAGGCGCTGTCGATCGATCCCGTCTTCGCCGAGCGCAGCGTCAACGAGGGCTTCTCGGGCGGGGAGAAGAAGCGCCACGAGATCCTCCAGATGGAGCTGCTCCGGCCGAAGATCGCCGTCCTCGACGAGACCGACTCCGGCCTCGACGTCGACGCCCTCAAGATCGTCTCCGAGGGCGTGAACCGCGTCGCGGCGTCGGGCGAGGTGGGCACTCTGCTCATCACCCACTACACGCGGATCCTGCGCTACATCAAGCCGGACTTCGTCCACGTCTTCGTCGACGGCCGCATCGTCGCCGAGGGCGGGTCCGAGCTCGCCGACGAGCTCGAGGAGAACGGCTACGACATCTACGTGAAGGCGGCGGCGACGGCATGACGGTGGTGCACGCCCCGGTGACCGGGCTCCTCGACGTCGAGCGGGTCGCGGCCGACTTCCCGATCCTGTCGCGCACGGTGCGCGGCGGGAACCGGCTGGTCTACCTCGACTCCGGCGCGACGTCGCAGAAGCCCGTCGCCGTCCTCGACGCCGAGCGCGACTTCTACACCCGGCACAACGCCGCGGTGCACCGCGGCGCGCACCAGCTCGCGGAGGAGGCGACCGACGCCTACGAGGCCGCCCGCGCGACGATCGCCGCGCACGTCGGCGCCGAGACCCGCGAGCTCGTCTTCACCAAGAACGCGACCGAGGCGCTGAACCTCGTGTCGTACGCCTTCAGCAACGCCACCGCGAAGGCGCAGCACGGCCGCGCGCTGCCGCCCGGCGGCGAGCGCTTCGTCCTGCGCCCCGGCGACGAGATCGTGGTCACCGAGATGGAGCACCACGCGAACCTCGTGCCGTGGCAGGAGGTCTGCGACAAGACCGGTGCGGTCCTGCGCTGGATCGGCATCGACGACGAGGGCCGGCTGGACCTCGACCATCCCGAGCACGGGCTCGACGCCGTCCTGGGGGAGCGGACCCGCGTGGTCGCGCTGGCCCACCAGAGCAACGTCCTCGGCACCGTCACTCCCGTGCGTCGCGTCGCCGACGCCGCCCACGCGGTCGGCGCGCTCGTCGTCGTCGACGCCTGCCAGTCCGTGCCGCACATGCCGATCGACGTCGCCGACCTCGGTGCCGACTACGTCGCGTTCAGCGGTCACAAGATGCTCGGCCCGTCCGGCATCGGCGTCCTGTGGGGCCGCTACGACCTGCTCGAGGCGATGCCGCCGTTCCTGACCGGCGGGTCGATGATCGAGGTCGTGCGGATGGAGGGCTCGACGTTCGCCGCCCCGCCGCAGCGGTTCGAGGCCGGCGTCCCGATGGCCGCGCAGGCCGTGGGGCTCGGCGCCGCCGTCGACTACCTCGCGTGCGCTCACCTCGGCGGACGGCTCGCTGACGGGCATGGCGGCCGTCGCCGCGCACGAGCACGCCCTGACCACCTACGCGCTCGAGGCGTTCGCGGAGCTTCCCGGCGTACGGCTCGTCGGTCCGGCCGACACCACGTCGCGGGGCGCCGCCGTGTCGTTCGTCGTCGACGGGATCCACGCCCACGACGTCGGCCAGGTGCTCGACGACCGCGGCGTGGAGGTGCGCGTGGGCCACCACTGCGCCTGGCCGCTGCACCGGCGCCTCGGCATCGCCGCGTCGACCCGCGCCACGTTCTACGTCTACAACGGCCTGCGCGACGTCGACGACCTGGTGTCCGGCGTACGGCACGCGCAGAGCTTCTTCGGGGTGGCGTGATGGATCTCCAGTCGCTGTACCAGGAGATCATCCTGGACCACTACAAGCACCCGCGCGGACGAGGTCTGCGCGAGCCGTTCGACGCCGAGGTGCACCACGTCAACCCGACGTGCGGCGACGAGCTCACCCTCCGCGTGACGCTGGAGGGCGACGTCGTCACCGACATCTCGTTCGACGGCCAGGGCTGCTCGATCTCCCAGGCCTCGGCGAGCGTCCTGCACGAGCAGCTGGTGGGCGAGACCGTCGAGACCGGGCTCGCCACGACCGAGGCGTTCGTTGCCCTCATGCAGGGGCGTGGCAAGGTCGAGCCCGACGAGGACGTCCTCGGCGACGCGGTGGCGTTCGCCGGGGTGGCGAAGTACCCGGCGCGCGTGAAGTGCGCGCTGCTGGGCTGGATGGCGTGGAAGGACGCGGTCTCGCAGGCCGTGGCGAGCGAGACACCGGAGGTAGCACCGTGACCGAGACCACCGCACCCATCGCCGGCGGGAGCGACATCACGCCCGACGACGACGTGCTCGAGGCGCTCAAGGACGTCGTCGACCCCGAGCTCGGGATCAACGTCGTCGACCTGGGCCTCGTCTACGGCGTCGACGTCGACGACTCCAACATCGCGACGATCGACCTCACGCTGACGTCGGCGGCCTGCCCGCTCACCGACGTGATCGAGGACCAGACCCGTGCGGCCCTCGACGGTGTCGTCGCCGACTACCGGATCAACTGGGTCTGGATGCCGCCGTGGGGTCCGGACAAGATCACCGACGACGGCCGCGAGATGCTGCGCGCGCTCGGCTTCAACCTGTAGCGAGTCCCCGGGGGACCCCGCGCGCGCCGCGGGCCGCGTGGTCGGGCGACCGTCGCCGGTCGCCTAAACTCTGTGTCTCGTGACCATCTCCGCCCAGGGCATCGAGCTGCGTGCCGGCGCCCGCATGCTGCTGGAGGGCGCGACCTTCCGGATCGGCCCGGGCGACAAGGTCGGGCTCGTCGGCCGCAACGGCGCCGGCAAGACCACGCTCACCCGGGTCCTCGCCGGCGAGGGCGAGCCGGCCGCCGGTTCCGTGGCCCGCGGCGGGGAGATCGGCTACCTCCCGCAGGACCCGCGCGACGTCGACCTCGAGGAGCTCGCGCGCGACCGCATCCTGTCCGCGCGCGGCCTCGACGAGGCGGTCCGCCGGATGCGCGCCGCCGAGCAGCGGATGGCGGCGGCCGACGACGCGACCCGCGACAAGGCCATGCGCCGCTACAGCAACGCCGAGGCCGACTTCCTCTCGCAGGGCGGGTACGCCGCGGAGTCCGAGGCCGCCTCGATCGCCTCGAGCCTGGGACTGCCGGACCGCATCCTCGAGCAGCCGCTCGGCACGCTGTCCGGTGGTCAGCGGCGTCGGGTCGAGCTCGCCCGGATCCTGTTCTCCGGCGCCGAGACGCTCCTCCTCGACGAGCCCACCAACCACCTCGACGCCGACTCCATCGTGTGGCTGCGCGACTTCCTCAAGCAGCACCGCGGCGGGCTCATCGTCATCAGCCACGACGTCGACCTGCTCGAGGCCACCGTCAACCGCGTCTTCCACCTCGACGCGAACCGCTGCGTCATCGACGTCTACAACGTCGGGTGGAAGGCGTACCTCACGCAGCGCGAGACCGACGAGCGCCGCCGCAAGCGCGAGCGGCACAACGTCGAGAAGCAGGCGCAGCAGCTGCAGTCGCAGGCCGACCGGATGCGGGCGACCGCGACGAAGGCCAAGGCGGCCCAGAACATGGCCCGCCGCGCGGAGCGGCTGCTCGGCGGCCTGGAGGAGGCGCGCCGCTCGGACAAGGTCGCGAAGCTGCGCTTCCCGACCCCGGCGCCCTGCGGCAAGACCCCGCTGCGGGCGCAGGAGCTGTCCAAGTCCTACGGCTCGCTGGAGATCTTCACCGACGTCGACCTCGCGATCGACAAGGGCAGCCGGGTCGTCGTGCTCGGGCTCAACGGAGCGGGCAAGACCACGCTGCTGCGCATCCTGGCCGGCGTCGACGCCCCGGACACCGGCGAGGTGCAGCCCGGGCACGGCCTGCGGCTGGGCTACTACGCCCAGGAGCACGACACGCTCGACCCCCAGCGCACCGTCCTGGAGAACATGCGCTCGGCCGCACCGGGGCTGCTCGAGCCCGAGATGCGCAAGGTGCTGGGCTCGTTCCTGTTCTCCGGCGACACCGTGAACCAGCCCGCGGGCACCCTCTCCGGCGGGGAGAAGACCCGGCTCGCCCTCGCCACGCTCGTGGTGTCGGCCGCGAACGTGCTGCTGCTCGACGAGCCGACCAACAACCTCGACCCGGCCAGCCGCGAGGAGGTCCTCGGCGCGCTGCGCTCCTACGAGGGCGCGATCGTGCTCGTGACGCACGACGAGGGGGCGGTCGACGCGCTCGACCCGGAGCGGATCCTGCTGCTGCCCGACGGGGTCGAGGACCTCTGGAACCCCGACTACGCCGACCTGGTGTCGCTCGCCTGACCGGAATCCCGGGCGACCGGAATTCGCGGAGTCGCTTGCGTCGCCTGCCCTTGTCGGTACCGTGATCATCACGGCAGGGGGGCCGCGCACGAGTCGGTGACCACAGGAGGTTGTTGTGGCGGAGCTCGGCAAGGGTCGTCGGGTATCGGGTGGCGAGCGCGACAAGCTGGCCAGCGACCTGAAGAAGAAGTACGCCGCCGGTGCCAGCATCCGGGAGCTGGCGGCGTCGACGGGACGCTCGTACGGCTTCGTCCACCGGATCCTCAGCGAGTCGGGCACGACCCTGCGGGGTCGCGGGGGCGCCACCCGCGGCAAGAGCAGGAAGGCGTCCTGACCGCGGAGACCCGGGTCGACGCCGCCGACCTCGACGCCGGCGGCGTGCGCGTCCGCTGGGCCGGTCCCGCCGGCGAGCCGGTCGTCACGGTCACGCTCGACCGGCCCGAGACGCGCAACGCGCAGACGCCTGCCACGTGGCGTGCCCTCGCGGCGGTCGGCGCGGCGCTCCCGTCGTCGACCCGGGTCGTCGTGCTGCGCGGCGCGGGCACGGTGTTCTCCTCGGGCATCGACCTGCGCGCGTTCACCCCCGAGGGCGTCGACGGCGAGCGCATCCTCGCCGAGGTGGCGGCGGTGGACGACGCGGGTGCCGCGGACCTCATCGCCGGCTACCAGAGCGGATTCACCTGGTGGCACGACCGGGACGACGTCGTCACCATCGCCGCGGTCCAGGGCGCCGCGGTCGGAGCGGGGTTCCAGCTCGCGCTGGCCTGCGACCTCCGGGTGTGCACCTCGGCCGCCCGCTTCGCCATGCGCGAGACGTCCCTCGGTCTCGTCCCGGACCTCACCGGCACCCACCACCTCGTCCGCTCGTCGGCTACGCGCGGGCGCTCGAGATCTGCGCCACCGGTCGGTGGGTCGACGCGGCCGAGGCACTGGACCTCGGTCTCGCGACCACCGTGGTCGAGCCGGACGAGCTCGACCACGCGCTGGACGAGCTCGTCGGGGCCCTGCTCGCCGGGCCGGCCGACGCCGTGCGCGCCACCAAGTCGCTGCTCCGTGGCGCACTCACCCACGACGGCCCACGCCAGCGCCGGCTGGAGCGCGAGACGCAGGTACCGCTCATCAGGGGCATGCTGGGTCCGAGGTAGCCGCCCTGTCGGGGCGATGGGGAACAATCGCGGGGACGGCGGCCTTGTACCGGCGCTGCCAGAGAGAGGTCCACCCGCGTGTCCATGGGAAATCCGCACGCCGTCCTGCGCTCCTACCGCACGGACGGGCGGGTCACGTCGACGAAGCTCGCCGAGGGGACGCTGCGGCGGATCCTCGACTACGCCTCGCCGTACCGGATCCTCGTGTTCGGCTTCCTGGTCACCCTCGTGCTCGACGCGCTGCTCGTGGTCGCCCAGCCGCTGCTGTTCCGCCGGATCATCGACCAGGGCGTCACCCCGGGCGACAGCCAGGTGGTCACGACCACCGCCGTGCTCATCGCGCTGCTCGCCATCGTCGACAGCCTGCTCACGCTGCTCGGCCGGTGGTACTCCTCGCGGATCGGCGAGGGCCTCATCTACGACCTGCGCACGCAGGTCTACGACCACGTCCAGCGGATGCCGGTCGCGTTCTTCACCCGCGCCCAGACCGGCGCGCTCGTGTCGCGCCTCAACAGCGACGTCATCGGCGCCCAGCAGGCGTTCACCAGCACGCTGTCCGGCGTCGTGGGCAACGCGATCAGCCTCGTCGCCGTCGTCGTCGCGATGATGATCCTGTCCTGGCAGATCACCCTCGCGTCGCTCGTGCTGCTGCCGGTGTTCCTCATCCCGGCGCGCTACTTCGGCCGCACCCTGCAGGCGATCACCCGCGAGCAGATGCAGCTCAACGCCGAGATGTCGACCCAGATGACCGAGCGGTTCAACGTCGCGGGGGCTCTGCTGGTCAAGCTGTTCGGCCGGCCCGACGAGGAGGCCACCGACTTCTCCGGCCGGGCCGGACGGGTGCGCAACATCGGCATCCGCATCGCGATGATGAACCGGATCTTCTTCACCGCCCTCACGCTCGTCGCGGCGCTCGCGACGGCGCTCGTCTACGGCGTCGGCGGCAACCTCGCCATCGCCGGGACGATCACGGTGGGGACCCTGCTGGCGCTCGCCTCGCTGCTCGGCCGGCTCTACGGCCCGCTCACCGCGCTGGCGAACGTCCGCGTCGACGTCATGACCGCGCTGGTGAGCTTCGAGCGCGTCTTCGAGGTCCTCGACCTCGAGCCCATGGTCCGCGACCGGGCCGACGCTGTCGCGATCCCGGCCGGCCCCAGCACCATCGAGTTCGAGCACGTGCGGTTCCGCTACCCGTCGGCCGAGGAGGTCTCGCTCGCCTCGCTCGAGTCGGTCGCCCGCCCGGACGCCGCGCCGGTCCGCGACGACGTGCTGCGCGACGTCACCTTCACGGCGCACCCCGGCGAGATGGTCGCCCTCGTCGGCCCGTCCGGCGCGGGGAAGACCACCATCACCGCGCTCGTCTCCCGGCTCTACGACGTCAGCGACGGCTCGGTCCGGATCAACGGCGTCGACGTGCGCGCGGCCACCCAGGAGTCGCTGCACGCGCTCGTCGGCGTCGTGACGCAGGACGCGCACATGTTCCACGACACGATCCGGGCCAACCTGCTCTACGCCCGCCCCGAGGCCACCGAGGAGGAGCTCTACGCCGCGCTGCGCGACGCCCAGGTGCTCCGGCTCGTGGAGGACCTGCCCGAGGGGCTCGACACCGTCGTCGGCGACCGCGGCTACCGCCTCTCCGGCGGGGAGAAGCAGCGGATGGCGATCGCCCGGCTGCTGCTGAAGGCACCCGACGTCGTCGTCCTCGACGAGGCGACCGCCCACCTCGACAGCGAGTCCGAGGTCGCCGTGCAGCAGGCCCTGGCCACCGCGCTCGAGGGCCGCACGTCGCTCGTCATCGCCCACCGGCTCTCGACGATCCGGGAGGCCGACACGATCCTCGTCGTCGACGGCGGCCGCGTCACGCAGCACGGGCGGCACGAGGACCTGCTCGCCCAGGGCGGCACCTACGCCGACCTCTACCGTACGCAGTTCGCGCAGCAGGAGACTCCCGCGCTCTGACCTCGGTGGCGGAGGGTCAGACCGAGCGCGAGGCGCCGCCGTCGACCGGCAGCAGCACCCCGCTGAGGTAGGACGCCGCGGGGGAGAGCAGGAAGGCGGCGACCCGGCCGAACTCGTCCGGCTCGCCGTAGCGAGCCAGCGGGATGGTCGCCTCGTTGCGCCGGCGCACCATGTCCGGCGCGCCGTTGCGCGCGTCGAGGGCGAAGACGCGGTCGGTCGCCACGCGGCCGGGCAGCAGCCCGTTGACCCGGATCCCGCGCGCACCGAGCTCGTCGGCCAGGTCCTTGACGAGCATCGCGAGACCGGGCCGCAGCCCGTTGCTCGTCGAGAGCCCGGTGACGACCTCCCGGGCGCTGCTCGACAGCACGAAGACCAGGGAGCCGCCGACGCCGGCGACCTCGCCCGGCTCGGCGCTCATCGCGTTGGCCGCCGCCCGGGCCACCCGCAGCGCGCCGAGGAAGACGGTCTCGAAGGCGGACCGCCAGGTCTCGTCGTCGGTCGTCATGGGCGTCCCAGCCGCCGGACCGCCCACGCTGATCAGCGCACCGTCGAGCCGGCCGTAGCGGGCGACCGCGGCCGCGACGACCCGCTCGGCCGTCGCCGGGTCGCCCAGGTCGGCCGGGAGGCCGACCGCGTGGTCCCCGCCACCGAGCCGGCCGACCGCGTCGTCGATCGCCCTGCTGGTCGCGCGCGACGACGACGACGCGGGCGCCCTCGGCGACGAGCGCCTCGGCGGAGGCGAGGCCCAGGCCGCGCGACCCACCGGTGACGACGAAGACACGGTTCGACAGCCCCAGGTCCATGTGCCGATTCTGCCTGCCGCCGGGCCCTGCGGGCGGTTACGCCACGTCCGTACGGGTGGCGGCCCGCTCGTCCGAGGGGACGTCGTCCGCCCCGGTCGCGTAGTCGCGCTCCCGCCGCACGAGCAGCACGAAGCCGGCGACCGCCACGATGGCGAAGAAGACCCACTGGACGGCGTAGGACAGGTGCGGGCCCTCGCTGAGGTCCGGCAGCGGGATCGGCGTGAGTCCGGCGGCCTGGGCCGGGTCGGAGCCGAGCAGGTCGACGTAGCCCGGGTAGACGTCGCCGCCCCGCCCGACGAGGGTCACGTCGAGGTCGGTGACCTGGCCGGCCGGCAGGTCGGACGGCTGCGCCGGCGGGGCCTGCTCCGACGGCCTGACCCGGCCGACGATCGTGACCGTCCCGGACGGTGCCGGGGGTACCTCCTGGACGGCGCCCGCGCCGGCGGCCGCGGCCACCCAGCCGCGGTTGACCACCAGCACCGACCCGGAGGAGGTGACGAGCGGGGTGGCCACCCAGAAGCCGTTGGCGCCCTCGAACGGCCGCCGGCGCACGAGGACCTGGTCCGCGCTGTCGTAGTGGCCGGTGGCGGTCACCTGGCGCCAGGTCTGCGGGTCACCGATCGTCGAGGGCGTCGCCCCGGCCGTCATCACGGTGTCGACGGCGGCCGGTGCCTGGGCGGCGTTCGCCTCGACGACCGAGTTGTCGTGCCGCCGCTCGTCGAGCCGGGACAGCTGCCAGCGGGAGAGCAGGATGAACGAGGGCACCACCAGCACCACCAGGAACGCCAGCGCGAGCCAGCGCGGCTGGCGCAGGAACCCGTAGCCGCTCATGGTGCGAGGGTAAGCGCCGTACGGCACGACCCGGACCGGGGGTGCAGCACGGCGAGACGCACGGCACGGCGTCGCACGGGCAGGCTCAGTGGCCGCGGCCGAGGGCCCGGCGGTTCGGTCGGAGGACCAGCCGCACGCCCTCGTCGTCGCTGCGCTCGCGGCCGGCGTTGGCCATCACGACCGCGATGTAGGGCAGGCCCACGGCTCCCACCGCCAGGACCCAGCGCCAGGGCGACGGGCGCCAGGACCGCGCCGAGCACGCAGACGGTGCGGATCCCCATCGCCCACAGGTAGCGACGGGTGCGACCGGCCTGCTCGGCCGAGAGCGGCACACCGGCATCGGTGATGCGGTGGATCTCGGGGGAGTGGTGGCGCTCGGTCACCGCATCACGGTACGTCCCCCCGGCGGGTCGCGGCACCTGCGGGTGGTGACCCGGCCGACCCGGGGCATGCGCCAGGATGAGCCCATGAGCAACCGCACCTACCGCGTCACCGAGATCGTCGGGACGTCGGACGAGAGCCTCGACCACGCCATCCGCAACGGCATCGCCCGGGCGAGCCAGACGCTGCGCCACCTCGACTGGTTCGAGGTCACCGAGATCCGCGGCCACATCCGCGACGGCGAGGTCGACCACCTGCAGGTCGGGATGAAGGTCGGCTTCCGCCTCGAGGACTCGTGACCCGAGTCTCCGGTCCCGGTCCCGGCGTCCGCGAGGTCGTCGTCACCGAGCTGGAGATGACCGACCCGGCGCAGCTGCGCCCGGGCCGGGCGCCCTCGGTCGAGGCGACCCTGGTGCGCGCGGGCCGGCCGGCACCCGAGCTGTCCCGCTTCCTCTACCGCGCCGTCGGCGGCGACTGGTACTGGCTGGACCGCGTCGACTGGACGCTCGCGCAGTGGCGGGCCTGGGTCAGCGCCCCCGGCCACGAGCTGTGGACCTGCTGGGTCGACGGCGTACCCGCGGGCTACGCCGAGCTCGACCGGCAGCCCGGCGGCGCCGTCGAGCTCGCCTACTTCGGCCTGCTGCCGGACTTCACCGGCCTCGGGCTCGGCGGCTGGCTGCTCACCCGCGCGGTCGAGCGGGCGTGGGCGGTCGAGGGCACCCGACGGGTCTGGGTGCACACCTGCGAGCTCGACTCGCCGGCGGCCCTGGCCAACTACCGCGCCCGCGGCTTCGTCCCGTGCGCGACGTCGGTCGAGCACCGGGACACGTCCGTGCCGTCGCCCGGGCCGTGGCGCGGGAGCCGCTGACCGGCTCAGCTGGCGAGCGAGACCGTCGAGAAGTTGAAGTCCCGGACGACGAGCGGGGGCATCTCGGCCCGGTTGAAGTAGTCGCCCATCTCCCGGGCGAGCGTGCTCACCGGGTCGCCGGCGTCGGCGATGCGCGAGAGCGCGCCGACCGGGGAGTCGTTGAACCGGAAGTTCGTGACCGCACCGACCACCTCGCCGCCCCGCACGGCGTAGACGCCGTCGCGGGTGAGCCCGGTGAGCAGCAGGGTCTGCGGATCGACGACGCGGTTGTACCAGAGGCACGTGACCAGGAGGCCGTCGCCGGTGCGCGCGACCACGTCCTCGAGGCCTCCGGTGGCGCCGGCGACCTCGAGCCGCAGGTTGTCGACGCCGGGGCGGAACGGGCAGGCCGGTCTCGACCGCGGTGTGGCGGGTCGAGATGAGGTTCTCCAGGACGCCGTCGCCGGATCCAGCTGACGGCGTCGACCGGGAGCCCGTTGTCGAACACGCTCGAGGAGCCGGAGGACCCGGTGGCGACCACGAACGGCACCGCCTCGAGGCCGGGCAGGGCCGGGTCGCTGTGCAGGGTCACCCGCGGGTCGGCGACCAGCTCGCCGGCCCGGGTGCCGCCGCCGGCGTGGCTCCACACGCTCTGCCCGTCGGCGGCGTCGCGGGCCACCGACGACCAGTAGAGCTCGATCATCAGGTCCGCCACGCAGCTCGGCGTGAGCACGGCGGTGTGCCGGCCGGGCTCGACCTCGACGCGGTGGGCCTGCCAGGCCAGGCCCTGGCGCAGCTCGCGGTCGACGGCGGCGAGATCCAGCCCGGCGAGGGTGCGCGCGGCCCGCCCGGCCCAGGTGGACCGGCTGCGCTCGTGGCTCTTCGCGGTGAGCTCGAGCCGCCCCTCCGGATCGGCGAACCGCAGCCGCACGCCGGTGCTCGTCCCGAGGTAGTACGTCGTCACCGCCTGCTCGGCGTAGCCGAAGTGCTCGATCCCGTCGGCGCGGCCGGCCGCGAACAGCGCACCGATCTCGGGTGCGAGCCCGGCGAGGTCGGCGCTCGTCGCGACGTGCGGGGCGTCGGCCCAGTCCGGTGAGGCGGCGATCCCCGTGGCCAGGTCGGCGGCGTCGTCGGCCGGGCCCTCCTCGACCGCCACGGCCTCGGCCCGCGCCACGAGCTCGGCCACGGCCTCCAGCGACGGGTGGTTGAGCGTGACCGACCCCGCGGCGACCCCGCCCGGGACGTCGACGACCGCCACCACGGACACCGCGGTCGCGCGGGTCTCACCGTTGGTCGTCAGCGTGTTGCGGGCCCAGCGCAGGTTGGCCACGCTCTGGCTGCGGACGAGCACGATGCAGGCGCGCGACGTCGAGGCGGCCAGTGCCCGCTCGACCATCTCCTGGGGGGAGCTCATCGGCCGGCCTCCTGGGCGCTGTTGAGCACGTTGACCGACTCGAAGACGGCCGCGGGACAGCCGTGCGACACGGCGGCCACCTGACCGGGCTGACCCTTGCCGCAGTTGAACGCGCCACCGAGCAGGTACGTCGACTCGCCGCCGACCGCGCGCATCGAGCCCCAGAAGTCCGTGGTGGTCGCCTGGTAGGCCACGTCCTTGAGCTGGCCGACGAGCCGGCCGCCGCGGATCCGGTGGAAGCGCTGGCCGGTGAACTGGAAGTTGAACCGCTGCATGTCGATCGACCACGACTTGTCGCCCACGACGTAGATGCCGTCCTCGACGCCGCCGATGAGCGACTCGAGGTCCGGGCCGTCCTCGGCCGGTTGCAGCGACACGTTGGGCATCCGCTGGATCGCGGTGTGACCGGCGCTGTCGGCGTAGGCGCAGCCGTTGGAGCGCGGCAGGCCGAACTCCGCGGCCATGCTCCGGTCGAGCTGGTAGCCGACGAGCACGCCGTCCCGGACGATGTCCCAGCTCTGGGCGCCGACCCCCTCGTCGTCCCAGCCCACCGTGGACAGGCCGTGCTGCACCACGCGGTCACCGGTGATGTTCAGCAGCGGAGAGCCGTAGCGCAGGCTGCCGAGCCGGTCCGGCGTGGCGAAGGAGGTGCCGGCGTAGTTGGCCTCGTAGCCGAGCGCGCGGTCCAGCTCGGTCGCGTGGCCGATCGACTCGTGGATCGTGAGCCACAGGTTCGTCGGGTGGATCACCAGGTCGTAGCGACCGGGCTCCACCGAGGGCGCGAGCGTCTTCTCGCGCAGGTGCTCCGGGAGGGCGGCGAGCTCCGCGTCCCAGTCCCACGCCTGGGCGCCCCCGACCGTGACCGCGGCGCCGGTGAGGTACTCCCAGCCTCGGCCGGCCGGGGGAGCGGTCGTGGCCATCGTCTCGAACGAGCCCGTGGTCGGGTCGACCGCGATGGCCGTGACGTCGGACTCCACCCGGACCCGCTGCTGCGTGGTCCTGGTGCCGGCGAGGTCGGCGTAGTGCACCCGCTCCTTGACCGCGTGCAGCGTGGCGGTCGAGTGCGAGACGGCGGCGTGCGCGTTGAGCGCCGCGCTGCGTCCGGCGAGCAGCTCCAGCCGCTCGGCCTCGTGCACGGCGAACGGGTCGATGTCGTACGCCGACACCCACGTGCCCACGTGCACCGGCTCGGGTGCCAGCTCCACGCGGGTGGTGCTGAGCGGGGCGCTGATCCGGGCGAGCTCGACGGCCCGGTCGGCGAGCGACCGCGCGGTCTCGGGGTCGACGCGGTCCGAGGCCGCGAAGCCCCAGCAGCCTTCGACCACGACGCGGACGGCCAGCCCGCGGTCCTCGTCGAGCAGCGACCCCTCGAGCCGGGCGTCGCGAACCCGGGTGTAGGAGGAGAGGATCGACACGACGCGCACGTCGGCGTGGCTCGCGCCGAGCTCACGGGCGCGCGACAGGGCCGCGTCCGAACAGGCCTCGAGCGGCAGGGCCAGGAACTCGGGGTCGATCGGCCGGGTCACGCGTGCCCCCCGTCGAGCCCGGGAGCCAGGACGACCTTCCCGGTGGTACGCCGGGCCCGCATGTCCTCGTGCGCCCGGCGCGCCTGCGCGAGCGGGTAGGTGTGCCCGGCCAGCGGTCGGAGCCTGCCGTCCGACACCGCGGCCACCAGCTCGCGCAACGGCGGACCGACCATGGTGGCGACCCGGTCGGGTCGCACACAGTCCATGAGCCAGAAGCCGATCACCGAGTGCGAGCCCACCATGAGCGAGCCGGGCCGCACCGGCGTCGGCGGCGTGCGCGACGCCATCCCGAAGGTCACCAGGCGACCGAACGGGGCGAGGGCGGCCACGCTGCCATCGAAGACGGGACCCCCGACCATCTCGAGGACGACGTCCACCCGGTCGCCGCCGTTGGCCTCGCGGAGCCGATGGGTGACGTCGTGGGCGGTCGCGTCCGGCTCGAGGACGACGCCCACGTCGGCGCCGAGACCGACCGCGAGGTCGAGCTTGTCCTGCGCGGACGCCGTCGCGATGACCCGACCCGCGCCGGCCTGCTTGGCCAGCTGGACGGCGAGGTTGCCGACGCCGCCCGCGGCCGCGTGCACGACGACGGTCTCCCCGGGTGCGACTCGCGCGCTCGTGCGGACCAGGTGCCAGGCGGTGAGGCCCTGGACGAGCAGCGACAGCGCCGCGGCGTCGGACACGTCGTGCGGCACGTCGAAGGACAGCTCGGGACGCACGACCGCCCGCTCGGCGTACCCGCCGCCCCGGCTGACCAGGCCGCAGACCCGTCGCTGCGGGCCACCCGGGTCGACGACGTAGCCGACGACCTCGGAGCCCGGCACGAAGGGCAGGTCGCTGGAGGAGAGGTAGGTGTTCTCCACCTGGTGGGTGTCGGCGTAGTTGACTCCCGCGCCGGTGACGGCGACGAGCAGCTCGTCGTGGACCGGCACGGGATCGGAGAGCACCGCCGTCTCCAGGACCTCGGGACCCCCGTACTCGCGCACCTGGATGGCTCTCATGGGAGGACCCTAGACCGCGGCGACGCGGCGCGTGGTTCGGCTCTACCGGCCGGTAACGGATACCGTCACGGGGCGTCCCCGACACTGGTGGGGCGCGTCATGCAGTCAGGAGGTCGGCGTTGAGCCGCGTGGTTCTGGTGACCGGGGGCAATCGCGGGATCGGGCTCGCCATCGCCGAGGCGTTCGTGGCCGCGGGGGACCGGGTGGCGATCACGTCCCGGTCCGGCGACGCACCCGCCGCGCTCGTCGACTCCGGCGTGCTCGTCGTCACCGCCGACGTCACCGACACGGCCAGCGTCGACGCGGCCTTCGACCGCATCGAGTCCGAGCTCGGGCCGGTCGAGGTCGTGGTCGCCAATGCCGGCATCACCCGCGACGGCCTCGTCCTGCGCATGTCCGACGAGGACATCTCGACCGTGCTCGACACGAACCTCGTCGGGGCGCTGCGCGTCGCGCGGCGTGCGGCGAAGGGCATGGTGCGACTGCGCCGCGGACGGTTGGTGTTCGTCTCGAGCGTCGTGGGACTCCTCGGGTCGGCCGGCCAGGTCAACTACGCGGCGTCCAAGGCCGGCCTGGTGGGTGTGGCCCGCTCGCTGGCCCGGGAGCTGGGTGGCAGGAACATCACGGCCAACGTCGTGACGCCCGGGTTCGTCGACACCGACATGACCGCCGTGCTGAGCGACGAACGCCGGGCCGAGATCACCGGCGCCGTGCCGCTGGGCCGCTACGCCTCGCCGGCCGAGGTCGCCGGCACCGTCGTCTTCCTGGCGAGCGACGCCGCCGCCTACATCACCGGAGCCGTCATCCCCGTCGACGGCGGCCTCGGCATGGGCCACTGACCGCCGGTCTTCTCGGAAGGGCTGACATGGGAATCCTCGAAGGCAAGAAGCTGCTCGTCACGGGCGTCCTCACCGACCAGTCGATCGCGTTCCACGTCGCGCGGCTGGCCCAGGAGGAGGGCGCGACCGTGGTGCTCTCGTCCTTCGGCCGGGCCCTGTCGCTCACCACCCGGATCGCCGGCCGGCTGCCGCAGCCCGCGCCCGTCGTGGAGCTCGACGTCACCGACCCGGAGCACCTCGAGGCCCTCGCCGGCCGGCTGCGCGAGCACGTCGATCGCATCGACGGCGTGCTGCACTCCATCGCCTACGCCCCGGAGGCCGCTCTCGGCGGCAACTTCCTGCAGACCGAGTGGCCGGACGTCGCCACCGCGGTGCACGTCTCGGCGTTCTCGCTCAAGTCGCTCACCATGGCGGCGCTCCCGCTGATGATCGGCGAGGGGCGCACCTCTGCCGTGGTCGGGCTCGACTTCGACGCGCAGGTCGCCTGGCCCAAGTACGACTGGATGGGCGTGGCCAAGGCGGCCTACGAGTCGACCGCCCGCTACGTCGCGCGCGAGCTCGGTCCGCAGGGCGTGCGGGTCAACCTCGTGGCGGCCGGGCCGATCAAGACCATGGCCGCGAAGTCGATCCCCGGCTTCGAGCAGTTCGAGGACATGTGGGCGGCCCGCTCGCCCATCGGCTGGGACCTCACCGACCCCGAGCCGGCCGCCCGGGCCTGCGTCGCGCTGCTCTCGGACTGGTTCCCCAAGACCACGGCCGAGATCGTCCACGTCGACGGTGGCGTGCACGCGATCATGGGCTGACCGCCCGGCCGCACCGACCCCGACCGGATCGCGCGACCGGGGTCGCGGGTCGGGCATGCTGACACCGTGCCCAGGCCGTCGCGACGCAGCTACGCGAACGTCGCCGTCCGGCCGCTCCGCTACCAGTCGTCGAACAACCGGCGTCTCGTCGTCGCGCTGCTCGCGCTCACGGCCGTCCTGGTGCTCGGCACGGTCGGCTACGTCCTGCTCGGGATCGACCCGCTGGACGCGGCGTACCAGACCGTCACGACGGTGACCACGATCGGCTTCCGCGAGGTGGTCGTCTTCGACGCCACCGAGAAGATCTACACGATGGTGCTCGCGCTCGTCGGGGTCGGCACCGTGCTCTACACCCTGACGCTCACCCTCGAGCTCGTCCTCGAGGGCCAGCTCGGCAACCTGTGGGGGAGACGCCGCATGCAACGCGACATCGACGCGCTCGAGGGACACGCCATCGTCTGCGGCTGGGGGCGGGTCGGCCGGTCCGCCGCCGAGCAGCTCGCGCACGGTGGCGCCCAGGTCGTCGTCATCGACCGCGACGAGGAGCGGCTGGCCGGGTGCCCGTATCCCCACGTCCTCGGGGACGCCACCGACGACGACGTCCTGCGCGCCGCGGGGATCCGCGTGGCCCGCACGCTCGTGGCGTCCCTCGACAACGACGCCGGCAGCGTCTACGTCGTACTCACGGCGCGCACGCTCAACCCGCACCTGTTCGTCATCGCCCGGTCCCGCACCGACGACGCGGAACCGAAGTTCGTCCGGGCCGGTGCCGACCGCGTGGTGAACCCGCAGCGCATCGGCGGGAACCGGATCGCGGCGTTCGCGGAGTCGCCGTACGTCGTCGACTTCCTCGACGTGGTCATGCACGAGGGGGGCAACGAGTTCCGGATGGTCGACGTCGAGGTGCACGACTCCTCGGCACTGTCGGGGTCCACCGTCGCGGACACCCGGGCCCGCGAGGGTGGGGCGGCCGTCCTGCTCGCGTTGCGCACGCAGGGTCGGTTCGTCACGAACCCCGCGCCCGCCACCGTGATCGGCCCCGGCGACGTGCTCATCGCCGTCGGCACCGAGGCGCAGATCGACGACCTCCGACGCCAGGCGGGCGAGCGATGAACCGGCGGCTGGTGGTCCTGCGGCACGCGAAGTCGTCCTGGCCGCCGGGCGTGCCCGACCACGACCGGCCGCTCGGCCCGCGCGGCGTCGTCGACGCCAGGGCCGCGGGGGAGTGGATCCGCGACCACGTCGCACCGCTCGACCACGTGGTGGTGTCCAGCGCCCGCCGGGCCCGCGGGACCTGGACCCTCGCGGCCGGTGTGATCGGCTACATCGGCGCGGCCGGCTACGAGGTCGACTCGCCGGGCCCGCTCACCATCGACCCCCGGGTGTACGACGCATCCGTCGGCACGCTCCTCGAGGTGCTGCGCGAGCTGCCGGACCGGGTGTCGACCGCGGTGCTCGTCGGTCACAACCCGGGTTGCGAGGAACTCGTCGAGCTTCTCGCCGCCGAGCGCGACCCCGATGCCGCGCGGCAGCTCGCCGTCAAGTACCCGACGGCGGGGATCGCGGTGCTCGACGTCGACGTCGCGTGGGCCGAGCTCGACGCCGGCACCGCGCGGCTCACGACGTTCGCCGTGCCACGTGGCGAGCTGCCGCCGGCGTAGTTCGCCGCCTCCGCCGCCGGCATTTGCCTGATAATCGGTCGGGTGACCGAGACACCCGAGCTGCTGGTCGCCGATGCGGACGGATGGCGCGACTGGCTGGCGGCCAACCACGCGACCTCAGGCGGCGTTCGGCTCGTGCTGGCGAAGAAGGGTGTCAGCGAGCCAACGGGGTTGACCTACGACGATGCGCTGCCCGAGGCCCTCGGCTATGGCTGGATCGATGGCCACCTGACTCGCCGCGACGACGCCACCTACCGCGTCCGGTTCACACCGCGGCGAGCGCGCAGCTCGTGGTCGCAGCGCAATGTCGAGCTGGCTGAACGGCTCATCGCCGACGGACGGATGCGGCCGTCGGGACTGGCCGAAGTCCAGCGGGCAAAGGCGGACGGGCGGTGGGAGCGGGCATACGGCGGTTCCGCGTCCATCGAGGTTCCTGACGACCTGCACGATGCCCTCGCCGCCTCGCCACGCGCGCAGGCGATGTGGGACGTGCTCACGCGCACCAACAGGTACGCCGTGCTGTACCGGGTGCACGAGGCCAAGCGTCCGGAGACTCGTGCTCGCCGGATTGCTCAGTTCGTGGAGATGCTTGCGCGCGGCGAGACGCCCCACCCGCAGAAGGGGAAGCCCTGATCGCGTCGCGCGCGATCCCGAGCCCGACGTGCCCGAACGGTCAGAATGGCGGGGGTTCGAGTGGTGGTGCGGCTTCTTCCGGCGGCGGGTCGGGGTCGTCGAGGACCGGTCGGGGTGGGACGTGGATCGTCTGGCCCCCCGCGGTCCGCCACGTGTAGGAGCCGTCGGCGTTACTGTCGGTGAAGTCGGCGTAGCCGGCGGTCTTGAGCTCGTGGCAGGTGGTGCAGTGCGCCCCGGTGTTGCCGACGCTGTTCTCCCCGTCGGGCCATTCCTCGCGAGGTCGAGCTGCAGCCTCGACTCCGACCGGACGCCGGTACTTCTGCTCGCGGGGGTGAGACCACGCCGCGACGGCGCGGGTCTACGAGATGCAGGTGGTGTCTGCGGCAGTCCCCGTCGTCGCGGACGGTTTGGGAGTCTTGGTGGCGCTTGTCGACTGCGTGGGCGTGGTCGTCGCGGCGGCGTTCGACTTCGGCGGGTACGCGGTGTCCTTGATCATCGCCATCCACATCTTCTTGGCGTCCTTGTCCACCCAGATGACGTTGGCGCGATCGCCTGGCCGAGCGGCTACGGGGATGGTGTAGAAGCCGACTTCGCTGGGCTTGAGACCCTGCACGCTGATCAGGAAGTCCTTGAGCCCTTCGCCGCTGAGGCCAGCGTCGACGGTCATGGACTTGGCAACCTGCGACAGAACGTTGAAGAGGCGGACAGGGTTGGTGAGCAGACCGGTCGAGGACGCTTGACGGATGACGGCGCCCAGGAACTTGTGCTGCCGATCGAGGCGTTCGAGGTCGCTGCCGTCGCCGATGTAGCGGGCGCGGACCAGTTTGAGGGCATCGTCTCCGTTGAGCGTGGATGAGCCCTTGGGGATCTCCAGCCCGGATCCCTTCATGCCGCCGTGTCCGTCGGGCCGGATGGGGTCCGAGATGGCGTGGGTCGAGCAGATGGTGACGCCGCCGAGGGCATCGACGATGGACTTGAATCCTTTGAACTCGACCTCGACGAAGTGGTTGATGGGGACGCCGGTGAGGTACTTGACGGCGGCGATGACGCACGCGCGGCCGCCGACCGCGAAGGCGGCGTTGAACTTGCCGGTGACCTTGGTGCCGTCGGTGCTGCCGTCCGCCTTGCAACCGGGCCGCGAGACCCAGGAGTCGCGGGGGATGCTCACGGCGAAGGCGGACTTGCGGTCGGCGGAGATATGGAGGAGCAGGGTGGTGTCGGAGTGCCCGTTGCCGCTGGCGTCGGCTTCGGAGCCGTAGCCAGAGCCCTGGCCGGTGCGGGTGTCCGATCCAACGATCAGCACGTTGGTGGCGGTGTAGTCCTGGCCCGGCGATGGAGCCACCGTCGGGGTGGACAGGACGCCGCCTAGTGAGTTGTCGACGGTCAGGTTCGCCTCGACCTTGCCGATGCTCGCCCAGGCGCCCCACGAGAACAACGTGACGATCAGCACCAGCCCGGACAGGGCAGCGGTTCCCTTACGAAGCACCGATCCCCCCGTTCAGCCCCGCTCCGCCTGCGCCGTATGCGCCGTAGCCTAATCCCGCACGCGCCCAACGCGGCGAGCGCGAATGCGGGTTCTTGCGCGGGTCGCGGATGACATTCCCGAGTCTGTTCACGCCGCCACGCTCAGGCTGTCGAACGTGTGCTGAAGGCCAACATCCGCGACGAAGGTCACCCGCCCGTCGAGTCGGGTCAGAATGGCGGCGGGTCGAGTGGTGGTGCGGGTTCGGCGGGTGGCGGGTCGGGGTCGTCGAGGACCGGTCGGGGTGGGACGTGGATGGTCTGGCCCCACCCGGTGCGCCAGGTGTAGGAGCCGTCCGCGTTGCTGTCGGTGATGTCGGCGTAGCCGGCGGTCTTGAGCTGGTGGCACGTCGTGCAGTGCGCGCCGGTGTTGGCGGCGCTGCTCTCCCCGACCGGCCATTCCTCGGCGTGGTCGAGCTGCAGCCGGGACTCGGCGTGCACGCCGCAGTACGGGGTGCGGCAGCCGCCGTCGCGGGCGAAGACGAACCGGCGCAGCTTCTCGGGCAGGTACTGGGCGCGGCCGAAGTCGATCAGGTGCCCGTCGACCGGGTCGGTGACCAGCCGCCGCCACCACGACCCGAACCTGGCGACCTCCCGGCCGATCTCGCCGGGGACGGGTTGACCGTCGAGCAGGGCGATGCGGTCGGCCTCGCCGCGCAGCGTGTCCAGGTCGATCACCAGGTTCACCACGACGTCGACCTCGGACCGGTCCCAGGTCAGCGACCCGTCCTCGTTCCGCCGGCCGAGGACCCGCGCGGCGAACGCGTCGGCCCGGCACGCGTCCGCGGTCGCGTCGTCCTCGTCGTCGTCGCTGCTGGCCGAGGTCTCGTCGGTGTCCCCCGGTGCGCGCACCGCGGCGTCGTCGCCACCGACCGTGCCCTGGTCGAGGTCGGTCGACGCGGACCCGGCCGCCGCGTCACGCCGCGTCACCCGTGGCATCCGCGGCGTCGGCGGCGGCGGCGCGCGCGGTGCGAGCTGCAGGGCCCGGCCGTCGGCGCGGACCTCGGCCATCATCGCCTCGACGACCGGCCACTCGTGGGTCATCGCGAAGTAGCCCATGCCGTCCTCGAGCTGACGCACCCACACCCGCCGGGACTCCCGCGCCCGGCGCAGCCGCCCGGCGGCGTCGCGGTCGAGCAGCGCGATCGCCTTCGCGACCTCCCCACCGAACTGCCCCGGCGTCAGCCGGGTCGCCTTCCCCAGGGTGCGGCGCTCGATCTCGGCCAGCACGGCGGGGTCGGTGACCACCCGGGTCCGCTCCACCAGCACCGAGCAGTGCGCCTCGGAGACCTCCCCGGCGCGCAACGCCGCGGCGAACCCGGGGAACGTCGTGGCCAGCGCCCGGGACGTCTCGATCAGCTTCCCGGCCGCATAGGTCGAGGTGCGCCGCGCGGTGGCGACCTCGTGCTCGACGGCGACCTCCGGCAGGTACGCCTCGGTGCTGGTCTCCCCGGCCAGCGCGACCACGGCCTCCGCCCGCCGCGACGCCACCAGCGCCGCGACCCGGTCGCACCGCTGCAGGTAGTCCACCCGGGCGTGCGGGCTCGGCAGCGACCGCGGGTCGATCGACGCCAACGCCATCAGGTCGGCCTCGTGCGCCGGACCCGACATCCGCGCCAGCAGCTCTACGTCACTGGCCAGGTCGGCCAGCAGGTCATCCCACAGCGGGTCGATCGGGTCGACCTCGAACCCCGCCGCGGCCCACTCCGCCCGCGCCGCGGCGTCGTCCGCGCGGTCGAGCGCGGCGAGCTGCTCGGCGTAGGCGACCTCCTCCGCGGTGGCGTACAACGGCACGTCCACGAGGTCCGCGCGCGGGTCGTCCGGGACCGGCTCGAGGCTCGGACCCGGGTCGCTGCGCATGGGATCCACTCTCGTACGGGTGTGCGAGTGAGTCAAGATCGCAAGCGAGCAATTCTTGTGTGCCCCATCACATTTCGGGATCCGGACGCGTCGCGAAAACCATCCCAGGTCACCCTGTCCGAGGCGACGACGGCGAGGCAGCGAGGCCCGCCGACGGTCCGTCCCGAGGGAGCGGATCCGTTGACGCGCGAACCGGCTCAGCGGACCGGGGGAGCGGGGGTCGGGGTCCCGGCGTCGAGGTCGGCCTGCTCGACCTCCTCGCGGGTGATGCCGAGCAGGTACAGGACCGGGTCGAGGAACGGCACCGTGATGCCGGTGTCGGCGTGGGCCCGTACGACGGGCTTGGCGTTGAACGCGATGCCGAGACCCGCGGCGGACAGCATGTCGAGGTCGTTCGCGCCGTCGCCGATGGCGATCGTGCGGTCGAGCGGGATGCCGTCGGCGGCGGCGAACTCGAGCAGCGCGGCGGCCTTCGCCGCGCGGTCGACGACCGGTCCGACCAGGTGCCCGGTGAGCCGACCGTCGACGACCTCGAGGACGTTGGACCGAGCGTGGTCGATCCCCAGCTCCTCGGCCAGCGGGTCCACGACGGCGCTGAACCCGCCGGACACCACGGCGATCCGGAAGCCGAGGCGCTTCAGGGTGCGCACCAGCGTCCGGGCTCCCGGCGTGAGCCGGACGTCGCGGCGTACCTCATCGAGCGCCGCCTCGTCGACCCCCGCGAGCAGCGCGACGCGCGCGTGCAGCGACTCGGCGAAGTCGATCTCGCCGCGCATCGCCCGCTCGGTGATCGACCGGACCTCGTCCAGGCAGCCGGCGTGCCGCGCGATGAGCTCGATCACCTCGTCCTGGATGAGCGTCGAGTCGACGTCCATGACGACCAGGTGCGTGCCCCGGCCGCGGAGACCGGCCCGCTGCACGGCGACGTCGATGCCGAGCTCGGCCGAGGCCTCGGTGAGCGACGCGCGCAGCCGCGGCAGGTCGGCGCCCGAGACGGTGAGCTCGATCGCGGTGACGGGGTAGGACGCCGTACGCACGATCCGGTCGATGTTGCCGCCGAGCCCGGCGATACGCCGCGCGAGGCCGGTGAGGGCGGCGGGAAGGAGCGGGTGGCCGAGGACGGTGACGAGCAGCCGACCACGGCGGCGCGGGTCGTGCTCGGCCGCGCCGAGGACGATGTCGTGCTCCATGCCGAGGTCCTTGGCGACGGCACGTGCCGCTCCGGCGGCGGCGTCGAGGACGAGCGCCGCTCCGTGCTCGACCCGGGCGGACGGCCCGACGAGGATCCCCAGCGTGAGCCGGCCGCGGATCACCACCTGCTCGACGTCGAGGATCTCGACCTCGTGGGCGGACAGCGCCTCGGTGAGCGACGCCGTGACCCCCGGTCGGTCCGGGCCGGTGAGCGTGATGAGCAGGGTGCGCGGAGTGTCCTCGGCATCGGCGCTCATGGTGGCCGCAGCCTACCGAGGGCTCCTCGGGGCTCCGTCCTCGGCGGCCGCGGAGTACGCCGCGCACAGCGCGTATCTCGCGGCGGTGCGCAGCGGACGTAGCGCGTCCGCCCGCCGTCTCGCCTCCGCGGCGGTCACGGCACCGCCGTCGGTCTCCACCGCGAGGTCGAGCACGCCGAGCAGCCGCGACGCCGTGGCCACGAGCCGCTGAGCCCGGGGCGGCAGCGTCCCCGGCAGGTCGATGTCGCGCAGGTCGCGGTCGAGGCGTCGCAGGCGCGGGGCGACGTCGTCACGGCCACGGGCGACGTCGAGCGCCGCGAGCTCCGTCGTGGCACCGGCCATCGCCGCGGTGAGCGCACGGTCGGCCTCGGACAGCGTCGGCAGACCGCACGGCGCGATCGAGTGGTCGACCGGGACGAGGTCCCAGCGCACGACGTCGCCGCCCTCGTCGGTCGCCGCGACCCGGGCGCGCAGGGCGTACGACGCGACCTCGAGCGGCCCCACGGTCACGACGGCGGCCCCGGCAGTGACCGCCGCGGCGGTGAAGGACGCGGGACCCGGCAGACCGGTCGGGTCGCCCGCCTCGGGCAGCACCAGACGCAGCGCCGTCACGCCCTGGGCGCGCAACCGGCCGAGCGCGACGGACAGCGACACCGGCTCCGGCTCGGACGGCACGTCCAGCACCCGGTGGACGGCGTCCGGCCCGACGACCGCGACGTCGGCCTCGTCGAGGCTGACCGCGCCGCGGAGATACGCCGTCCCCCAGGCGGTGAGGGCGCCGGCACGGCGGGACACGAGCACCCCGCAACCCTAGGCCGCGTCGTGGGTTCACTAGTGTTCGGCGGGTGAGCGACGTCCTGAGGTTCGTCGACGTCGACGTCGTCCGCGGCGGCGCCGCGATCGTGTCGAGACTGTCGTGGGACGTCGCCGAGGGGGAGCGCTGGGTCGTCCTGGGTCCGAACGGCGCCGGCAAGACCACGGTCCTGGCCCTCGCGGCCACGCTCATCCACCCCACGCGCGGCAGCGTCGAGGTCCTCGACGAGCTGCTCGGCCGCACCGACGTGTTCGAGCTGCGGCCGCGCATCGGCCTCGCCAGCGCGGCGCTGGCCGAGCGCATCCCGCCGTACGAGCGCGTGTCGGACGTCGTCGTCACCGCGGCGTACGCCGTCACCGGGCGCTGGCGCGAGGGGTACGAGGGCGGGGACCACGCGCGCGCCGCCCGCCTGCTCGACCAGCTCGGCGTCGGCGGTTTCGGCGACCGCACCTTCGGCACCCTGAGCGAGGGCGAGCGCAAGCGGGTGCAGGTCGCCCGCGCGCTCATGACCGACCCCGAGCTGCTGCTGCTCGACGAGCCGGCGGCCGGGCTCGACCTCGGCGGCCGCGAGGACCTCGTGCACCGCCTCGGCGAGCTGGCGGCCGACGACGAGGCGCCGACGACCGTCCTCGTGACGCACCACGTGGAGGAGGTGCCGGTCGGGTTCACCCACGCCCTGCTGCTCCGCGGGGGAGCCGTCGTGGCGCGGGGCCGCATCGACGACGTCCTCACGAGCGACCTGCTCGGCGCGACGTTCGGCCTCCCGCTCGCGGTCGAACGGCGCGACGGCCGTTGGACGGCGCGCGCACGCTGAATCGACGGGCGCGACACGGCCCGAGGCATACGATCGTCGTATGGACCCGTGGATCTGGTGGCTCGTCGCGACCGGCGTCCTCGTGGTCGCCGAGATCCTCACCACGAGCCTGGTCTTCGGCATGATCGCGGGCGGTACGGCCGCCGCCGCACTCGTCGCCGGGCTCGGTGCGGGCGCCCCCGCGCAGGTCGGTGCGTTCGCGCTCGTGTCCTTGGCGCTGCTGCTCGTCGTACGACCGATCGCGGCACGTCATCTCCGCACCCCGAGCAAGATCCGCACGGGCGTGGCCGCCCTCGTCGGCGCCGAGGCCGAGGTCCTCGCGCCGGTCACGAGCAGGGACGGCCGGGTGAAGCTGTCCGGCGAGATCTGGTCGGCCCGCTCCTACGACGGCGAGAGCGAGTACGCGATCGGCAGCCTCGTCCGCGTCGTCGAGATCTCCGGCGCGACGGCTCTCGTCGCCTGACCGGTCACCACCGAAAGGGACACCATGGGAGACATCTCAGGGGGGACGCTCGCCGGTCTCATCATCGGCCTGCTCGTCGTCCTCATCGTGCTCGTGACGATCGCGAAGGCCGTGCGCATCGTGCCGCAGGCGCGGGCCGGCATCGTCGAGCGGCTCGGGCGCTACAACCGCACGCTCGTCCCCGGCCTGTCCCTGCTCATCCCGTACATCGACCGGCTCAAGCCGCTCGTCGACATGCGCGAGCAGGTCGTGTCCTTCCCGCCGCAGCCGGTGATCACCGAGGACAACCTCGTGGTCAACATCGACTCGGTCATCTACTTCCAGGTCACCGACCCCAAGGCGGCGATGTACGAGATCGCCAGCCCCATCACGGGTATCGAGCAGCTCACCGTCACCACGCTGCGCAACGTCATCGGCGGCATGGACCTCGAGAAGACGCTGACCTCGCGCGAGGAGATCAACAACGCGCTGCGCGGCGTGCTCGACGAGGCCACCGGCAAGTGGGGCATCCGCGTGAACCGGGTCGAGCTCAAGGCGGTCGACCCGCCCGCCAGCGTCCAGGAGACGATGGAGAAGCAGATGCGCGCCGAGCGCGAGAAGCGCGCCAGCATCCTCACCGCCGAGGGTCTCAAGCAGTCCCAGATCCTCACCGCCGAGGGCGAGCGGCAGTCCGCGATCCTCCGCGCCGAGGGTGACGCCCAGGCCCGCATCCTCCGCGCGCAGGGCGAGGCGCAGGCCATCCAGAAGGTGTTCGACGCCATCCACGCCGGCGGCGCCGACGCCCAGGTGCTGGCCTACCAGTACATCCAGGCGCTCCCGACCCTCGCGAACGGCACGTCGAACAAGGTGTGGGTGATCCCCGCCGAGCTCACCCAGGCGATGGCGAACCTGGGTACGGCGTTCGGGGCGGCCAACCGGCCCGCGGAGGAGTCGGCGGCGTCGGATACGGCCGCGATCGAGGGCACCGCAACCTGACGTGAACCTCCTGCTCCTCGCCGGAGCAGGGGTCGTGGCCGGGGCGGTGAACGCCGCGATCGGCAGCGGGACCCTGCTCACCTACCCGCTGCTGCTCGCGTCCGGGCTGCCGCCGGTCGTCGCCAACGGCACGAACTCGCTGGGCATCGCACCGGGGAACGCCTTGGGGGCCTGGGCCTACCGGCGGCGAGCTGGCAGGTCGCGGCCGGCAGGTCGCCGGCATGGCCGCGCTCGTCGGCGTCGGCGCGCTGCTCGGCGCGACCCTGGTGCTCGCGCTGCCGTCGACCGTCTTCGCGCGCGTCGTGCCGTGGCTGATCGTCGCCGCGTGCGCGCTCGTGGTCGCGCAGCCCTACGTCGTACGGGCGCTGCGCAGCCGCGGCGTGGACCCGACGTCGTTGCCGCGCCGCGCGCTGGTGCCGGTGCTCGTCGCGATCGGCATCTACGCCGGGTACTTCGGCGCCGCGCAGGGGATCATCCTCATCGCCGCGCTCGGATCGCTGTACGACGCCGACCTGCAGAGCACGAACGCCGCGAAGAACGTGCTCCAGGGCGTCTCCAACACGGCCGCCGCGATCGCGTTCGCGGTCGCGGGCGCGGTCGACTGGCCCGCGGCGATCGCCGTAGGAGCTGGGGCAGCGCTGGGCGGCGCGCATCGGTGCCCCGTTCGCCCGGCGCCTGCCGGATCCCGTGCTGCGCGGCATCATCGTGGCCGTGGGTCTCGTCGCCGCCGTCGTCAGCATCGTGCGGCTCTGACGTGGCCCACGTCGTCGAGGTCACCGACGTCCATGACCCTCGGTTGTCCGACTACACGGATCTGACCGACGTCGCGCTGCGCCGCGTCCGCGAGCCCGCCGAGGGGCTGTTCCTCGCCGAGGGGGAGAAGGTCGTGCTGCGGGCGCTCGAGGCCGGCTACGTGCCGCGCTCGGTGCTGACCGAGGCGAAGTGGCTGCCGGGCATCTCGCCGGCTCTCGCGGCGTACGACTGCCCGGTGTACGTCGGCGACGAGCAGCTGCTGCGCGAGGTGACCGGCTACCGCGTGCACCGCGGCGCGCTGGCGTCGATGCGGCGCAGGCCGCTGCCGACGCTCGAGGACGTGCTGTCGACCGCGCGCCGCGTCGTCGTCCTGGAGGACCTCGTCGACCACACGAACGTCGGGGCGGTGTTCCGCAACGCCGCCGCGCTCGGCATCGACGCGGTCCTGGTGAGTCCCGAGTGCGCCGACCCGCTCTACCGACGCAGCGTCAAGGTGAGCATGGGCGCGGTGCTCGCCGTGCCGTGGACGCGCGCCGAGCCGTGGCCGGAGACGCTGGACCTGTTGCGCGAGAGGGGGTTCCGGACGCTGGCGATGTCTCCGGATCCGCGGGGCGTTGGCCTACCCGAGGCCGACCTGACCCCGCCGGTCGCCGTCGTCCTCGGCACCGAGGGGGAGGGGCTGACGGTGGCGGCGCTCGAGCGGTGCTCCGAGACCGTGCGGATCCCGATGTCGGCCGGCGTAGACAGCCTCAACGTCGCCGCGGCGAGCGCGGTGGTGTTCTACGCCGTCGGCACCGCCGGACCGCCGGCACCGCCGACCGCTCCGCGTAGCGTCCGATCGCGCGGTCGGACCGCTCAAGATCACGAGTTGTGGACACATTCGCGCAGTTGAACTTCCTTGATCGTCCCTAAGGGACGATCAAGGAAGTTGGGGGGCAGGGGGCGGCGTAGCACCGGATCGGCTGCCGAACGATTCAAGATCACGAGTTGTGGACAGATTCGCGCAGTTGAACTTCCTTGATCGTCCCTAAGGGACGATCAAGGAAGTGCGGGGGCGGGCCGGGGCGCGCGGGAGGTGGCGGGGCGGGGCGGCGTAGTCGATCAGGCGTAGCGGCCCTTGTTGGCCGAGGTTGCTCCGCTCTCGAGGACCTCGCGGTGCGCGGCCGTGACGTCGGAGAGCAGCGGCCCGAGGACGGAGCGGTGCGCGGGGGACACCATGACGTGCAGCCCGGGCGCGCCGCCGCCCGTCCCGGTGAGCCGGTTGAAGAACCAGCCGCGGGCCTCGAGCAGGTCACCGACCGCGTACAGGTCCAGGTCGTCGCGCTCCGAGCGCCAGGACAGGACCGGTCCGACCGGGTCGCCGTTCACCGCGATCCCGTCGAGCGCGGCGACGCCGTCGCGCAGCGCCTCGGCCGTGACGAGCAGGTCCCGGACGATCTCGGTGAAGCCGTCGATGCCGAGATGGCGCATCACCGCCCAGGCCGCCAGCGCCGGGGCGGCGGACTTCGCGCCGGCGACGGCGGGGGAGCCGTACAGCCCGGCGGGCCACTGGTCGTAGACGAACCACTGGTGCCCGGCCCAGTCGGGGTCCCGGTGCAGCACGACCGAGCAGCCCTTCGGCACGTAGCCGTACTTGTGCAGGTCGACCGACATGCTCGTGACGCCGGGGACGCGGAAGTCCCACGCCGGCAGCGTGCGCACGCCGGCGCGCTCGGCGAACGGCAGCACCATGCCGCCGACGCAGGCGTCGACGTGGCATCCCGCCCCGGCGGCCTCGGCCACCGCCGCGACCGCGGCGACGTCGTCCATCACGCCGTGCGGGTAGGAGAACGCCGAAGCCACGACGAGCGCGGTCCGCTCGTCCACCAGGTCACGCAGCGCGTCGACGTCCACGTCGAGCGACCCCTCGCGCAGGGGTGCGGAGCGGTAGTCGAGGTCGAGCAGGTGCGCCGCCTTCGCGTACGCCGGGTGCGCGGAGGCCGGCGCCACGATGGCCGGGCGCGACACGCCACGGGCGCGGGCCCGCGCGCGAGCCACCAGACAGGCCATGAGGATCGACTCGGTACCGCCCGACGTCGTGCTCCCGCCGCCGTGGGCCGGCAGGTGCACCAGCGAGCCGACGTCGGACACCACGTCACCGACCAGCCGCGCCTCCTCGGGGAAGCGGAACGGGTTCAGCGCGTTCGAGTAGAGCATCCGGTCGTGCACCGCGTGGGCCAGCCGCTCGATGTCGTCGTACCCGGTCGGGTAGGTGAGCCCGAACAGGTGCGCCCCGTGCGGGTCCGGCTCGCGGCCCCGAGCGTCGTCGAGCTCGGCGAGCACGTCGTCGACGGTCCGTCCCTTGTCGTCCATGGTGAGAGGCTACGGCGCATGACTGCCGGAACCGGTCGCATGCTGGTGATCCGCCATGGGGAGACGCGAGTGGAGCCGGGCGGGGCGGCACACCGGTCGCACCGACGTGCCGCTGAGCCCCGAGGGCGAGGCCCAGGCCCGTGGGCTTGCCGGGGTCGTCTCCGGCTGGCACCCGCGCCTCGTGCTGACCAGCCCGCTGCTGCGGGCGCGACGCACCGCCGAGCTCGCCGGGCTCAGCCCGCAGGTCGACCCCGACCTCGCCGAGTGGGACTACGGCGTCTACGAGGGTCGCACGACGACCGAGATCCGCGGCGGGCGACCCGGGGTGGAGCGTGTGGGCGTCGCCGCCCGGCCTGGCCGAGTCCCTCGGCGACGTGGCGGGCCGAGCCGGACGGGTGCTCGCCCGCTGCCACCCGGTGCTCGCGGCGGGGGACGACGTCGTCCTGGTCGCGCACGCGCACCTGCTCCGCGTCCTTGCCGCGACCTGGCTCGGCCTGCCGCCGCGGGGCGGCGCGAGCCTCGTGCTCGGCCCCGCGGGCACGGGTGTCCTCGGCCACGAGCGCGAGACCCCGGTGCTGCTGCGCTGGAACGCCTGAGGCCGGTCCCGCCTCAGCCGCGGCCGCGGAAGGAGAGCACGGCGCCGGTCAGGAAGGCCCCGACGAAGGCCCCGCCGCCCGCGTTGAGCGGCGCCTGGTCGAACGGCAGCCAGCTGAACAGCCACGTGGCGACCGTGACGCCGGTGCCGCAGACCACTCCGGCGATCGCGCCGGTGCGCAGGGAGCCACCGAAGCGGCCATGCTCGGCGGGAGCCGAGGATGGCTTGGCCACCTCTCGTCCGGCCGGGGCGCCGGCAGCCTTGCCGCCGGCCAGGGACGCGTCGACCTCGCGGAGGAGCCGATCGAGCTCGTCGTCGTTGCTCATGCGTCCATCCTGCCCCCGCTCGTCCCGCGGGGCGACCGCCGGCTCCGGCGCGTCCTCCGCGGGCGTCGACGTCAGGCTGCGCTTGTCCTGCGCGCGGAGATCGACATCAGGTTGCACGACCGTCTTGGGCAGAGATTGACATCAGGTTGCACGATCCGTCTCGACTGAGATTGACATTCGGTTGCGCCGAGCCCATTCGCCGAGATTGACGTCAGGTTGCGCCCCCTGTGCAATCCGATTGACACCGGGTTGCGCCACTCCCATCAACCCGGATTGACATCTGGTTGCGCGACGTGTCGCACGGGAGCAGACTGGGGGAGTGACGCGGACCGTCTCCTCCCTCCGGCGCCTCGACCCCGCGGCCGCCGCGCTCGCGGTGACCCGCGACGCCGACGACGCGTGGACCCTGGAGTTCCTGAGCGCGTTGGAGTCCCGCGTGCGCACCCGACCCCTCGAACGCCTCATGGCCACGTGGGACCTGTCCGCCGCCGGCGCGGGCCGCGTCTTCGGCGTCAGCCGTCAGGCCGTGTCCAAGTGGCGGGGGAGCGGTGTCCCCGACGACCGCGCCGTCGCGCTCGCCGACCTCGCCGCGGCCACCGACGTCCTCGAGCGCTACGTGCGCCTCGACCGGATCCCGGCCGTCGTCCGCCGACCAGCCGACCTGCTCGGCGGGCGGTCGCTGCTCGAGCTCGCCGAGGCCGGCCGCTACGCCGACGTGCGCAGGGGAGCGGCCGCGATGCTCGACCTGCGCCGCGTGGCGCCGTGACGCGCGAGCCGCACCCGACGACGCTCCCGGCCGGCCAGGTCTGGTGGCGGGTCGCGGACGCATCCTGGGCGGACCCGCTCGACGCGACCTGGGCCGACCGGACCGGCGGACGGTGGAACACCCCGGGCGACGGACCGACGCTGTACGTCAGCGCCGACGTCGCGACCGCCCGCGCCCAGGTGCCCCGGCTGCTCGCGGGGACCGCGATCGACCCCGAGGACCTGCGCGACGACGCCCCGTTCGTGCTGGTCCCGGTGCGACTGCCGGCCCGGCAGCGGGTCGCCGACGCGACCACCGACACCGGTCTCGTCGCCCTCGGCCTGCCACGCACCTATCCGCGCCGTCCCCGCGGCGGCGAGGTGCCCTGGGCGCTCTGCCGCCGGGCGGCACGTGCGGTCCGGGCCGCCGGGCTGCGCGGCGTGCACGCCAGGTCGGCCGCCACCCCGGACGGGTCGGGCCGCGAGCTGGCCTGGTACCCGGCCGCCGGCGCGCGCGCACGCGTCGCCGGGGCGGTTCTGGACTTCGCCGAGTGGCGTCACGAACCGGCCACCACGGGATAGCGTCGCAGCAGCGGGGGCGGAGAGGGGCACGACGAATGTCCAGCGGTACCGGCCGGCGCGACGACCCCTGGAACCTCGTGACCCCGAGCGGCGGATCGGCGTACACGATGTGGCGCGACGAGGACGTCGAACCGCCGTTGCTGGTCGCGCAGGTCGACCGGCTCCAGCGCACCTACCTCGCGCGGGCCGTCGACGACCTGCACGCCTACCTCGTGGAGCGCGGCGACTGGGTGCCGCTCGGCGCCTGCGACGAGCAGCGGCCGCCGGTCGACGGCACCGTCGAGGCCTGGGCGCGTTCGGCGGCCAACCCGGTCGGCGGCTGGTACGGCCAGAACGCCGGCAGCCGCGGCCGGTTCGCCGTCTACGTGCCCCCGCTGCTCGTGCACCAGGGGAGGGCCGAGATCGCGATCGAGAACCGCCGGTCCCGGATCCGCGCGGTCTGAGCCCTCACCTCGGAAGCCGACTGACATTACATAATGTCCCTTATCGGCGTTACGCCGAAATGCGGGGATCAGCCCGCGTGGACCGTGTGACCCGAGGCGCGCAGCGCCTCCACGGCCTTCTCCAGGGCCGCCGCGTGCACCAGGACGTAGTCGGTGTCGTACGTCGACACCACGAACACGCTCACGTCGACGTCGGCCAGCGGCGCGGTGAGCGCCGCCATGACGCCGACCATCGAGAAGTCCAACGGTCCGGCGACCTCGAGGGCGCGCCAGTCCGGCTCGACCCGCGCGTGGTCGCCGGGCGGCGCCGAGTCCTCGGTGCACACGACCGACATCTCGTCGCTGGTCCGGGTCACCGAGAAGAACGACGGGCCGGCCGGCGGCACGGGCCACGGGGAGTCGGCCGGGAGGCGGCAGACCGAGAGCCGGTCGGGGAGCACGCGGAGGTCCATGGGACCCATCGTGCCGTGCCGCGGCCGGCTCGGCCGGTGACTCCCCCGACCTGACCGCTCAGCCGGTGACTCCCCCGACGTGACCGCTCAGCCAGAGGAAGTCCCCCGGCAGCTGGGCCGACCAGTCCGAGGTGTTGTGGCCGCCCTGCGCGTACAGCCGGGCGGCCACCGTGGTCGGCGGCCGGGCGTCGTGGGTCAGGACGGTGAGCCCGTCGCGGCTCTGCGGGTCCTGCGCGCTGGCGCTCGCGTAGATCGCGACCGGCGGGGCGCCGCGCAGCAGCGCCGACAGGCTCCCGGCTGCGCGCTGCGCCGGGTAGCGGTCGAACAGCGCGGACAGCGGCCGGTCGTACCCCGCGATGTCCACCGCGGCGGCGTAGAGCTCGGGGTGACGAAGCGTGAGCTGCGCGGCGCAGTACCCGCCCTCGGAGTAGCCCATGAGGCCCCACCCGGCGCGGTCCGCCCGCACCCGGAAGTGGCTCGTGACGATGCCGTGCACCTCGTTGGTGAGGAACGTCGCCACCTGCGGCTGGCCGGGCAGGTCGGTGCACTCCAGGTCCGGGGCACCCGGCGCCGACATCTGCGGGGCCACGAGGACGAACGGGGTCGCGCCCGCTCCCCTGGCCTCGCCCAGCCGGGCCCGTACGTCCATCGCGTGGAACCACGTCGTCGGCGTGCCGGGGTAGCCGGGGAGGAGCTCCACCACCGGGAAGCGCCGGTTCGCGTACGCCGGCTGGCCGTACTCGGGCGGCAGCGCGACGTACAGCCGCATCGGGGACGGCGATCCGGGGACCGCGACCATCGCGAGATAGCTGTCGTTGCCGTCGTAGGAGCTGAACCCGGCCGGCAGTCCGTGGACCCACGGCACCGCCTGGACCGTCGGCGCCGGCGCCGCGACCGCGGTGGCGCGGGGCGAGGACGGTCCGGCCGGTCGGTCGGTCGCTCCCGTCGTCGGCGGTGTGATCACCACGGCCGAGGAGTCCGACGAGGTCCGGCCGAGGAGGTCGTCCCAGCTCGAGTAGAGCCCGAACTGGTTGTTGATCACGACGAGCACGGCGAGGACCCCTGCGGCCTGCGACGCCACGACCAGCAGCCACCGCTGCCCCTGACGCACGACCGTGCCGCCGCGCACCCGTCGCCAGAGCGCGAGCGTGACCACCGGGAGCAGCACGGCCAGGCTCACGGCCAGCGTGGCGAAGGCACCGCTGGTGAGCTCGAGGCTCATCCCGTCGCCGCCCCGCCGACGCCGGCGGCCGGTGCGGCCGGTGCGACCGGGGCGACCGGACGCGACGAGCCCGGGAGCCGTGGCCGGGGCAGGCGGACCAAGGACTCGGCGTCGAGGTAGGCCAGCGCGACGCGCGGCAGGCCGGTGGCGGTGGCGTAGACGAGGTAGCGCGGCTGCCAGGTCGGCCGGAACTTCGCGTTGAAGCGGTACAGCGAGTCGGCCTGGCTCCAGCGGGACAGCGCCTTGAGCAGCCGCCCCCACGCGCGGGTGGCGGGACCGGCCCCGAGGCGCTCGGCCCGCTCGATCGCCTCCCGGAACACCGCGAAGTTGAGCGACACCCGCTCGACGTCGCCGGCACCGAGGCCGGCCATGAACGTCGCGATCATGAGCTCGTTGACGCCCGACTCGCAGGACGGGGACCGTCGCATGAGGTCCAACGACAGGCCGCGACTCCCCCACGGCACGAAGACGAGGAGCGCCTGCGGCTGACCGTCGAGGTCGGCCGTCACGACGACCTCGTCGGCGTCGCGCTGCGGGTCCATCCGACCGAGGCCCATCGAGAAGCCGCGCTCCACCTCGCCCGCGCGCCACCGCTCGGCGCAGGACCGCAGCAGCTCCGCGCGCTGCGCGTCGAGGTCGCCGAGCCGGGCCACGGTCACCCTGTACCCGGCCCGCTCGGCGCGCGCCACGGCCTGGCGCACGTTGCGCATGTCCCGACCGTCCAGGCTGAACCGGCCGCGCTCGAGGACCGCCTCGTCGCCGAACTCCAGCGCGGTGAACCCGCCCCAGCGCTCCCACGCCTCGGCGCCCGCCTGGCTCGCGGCGACGACGGCGGGGATCCACGCGTGCCGACGGGCGACGTCGACGAACGCCGCGATGGCTCCCGGCCACTCGCTGCGCGGCCCGAGCGGGTCGCCCCCGGCCAGGGCGACGCCGGCCACGCTGCGGTAGGACACGGCCGCCGCGCGGTTCGCGGACCAGGCGAGCGCCCGGTCGTCGCGGGTGGCGAAGTAGGCGAGCGAGTCCCCGTCCCCGTAGCGGTCCACGAGAGCGCGCAGGTCGGTCTCGTCCCCCGCCGACCGGCGCGGCGCGGACGGCGCGCTGCGCAGCAGCAGGAACCCGGTCGTGCCCAGCGTGAGCACGCCCATGGACAGCAGCAGGTAGTAGACGCCGTCCGAGGCGCGACGGTCCGGCTCGGTCAGCACCGACTGGACGCCCACGAGCCCCTCGACGTCCGCCACCACCCGCCCGCCGGGCGAGAGGCGGGCGCCGGTGGTGTCGTCCAGGATCGTCACGGCGAGCCAGCCCACCACCAGGCTGGTGCCGAGCAGCGCGGCGCCCACCGCGAGCGCCTGACGCCGGGTGGACGGGCCGGAGCGCCCCACGAACTCGTCCCGGGCGACCACCAGCAGGACGAGCAGGGCGACCGACGCCAGAGCGACCACCGGATGGCGCTGCGCCGCCTGGAGCAGGAACTGCGCGCCCAGGAGACCCACCGCGATGCGCCAGGCGCGGCGCTTGCCCCGCGACAGCCCCTGGGCCAGGCCGAGCAGCAGGACGCCGAGGGCGACGCTGACGCCGGGCGCCGCGGGCCCGACGACGGGCAGCACGTCGGTGAGGAACTCGAGGTGCCGGACGAGGTGGGGGGTGAGCACCGAGGCGATGTTCATGAACGCCACGACCAGCGTCAGCGCGGCGACGAGGCGCGGCGACACGTGGCGTCGGGCCGCCACCCGCTGGGCGGTCACGGTGGTCATCGGCGATCCTGACGAAGGACGGGGCCGGGAAGTTCCCCCCGGCGGGCCCGGGAACCGGCGAGTCGTCCACCGTGCGACCCGTCCCCCGGCATGATCCCGCCATGAGCACCCTCGAGCGCGGCCCCCGCGTGTACGACGACCTCCCGACCCGCCGGCGCGAGCAGCGGGCCTGGTACTGGTACGAGTGGGCCCAGTCGGCGTTCGTCACCACGGTGTCCGTCGTGCTCGTCATGCCGTACCTCACCAGCATCGCCGAGACCGCCGCCGGCTGCCCGGACGTCACGGACGCGAACCCGTGCCGCAACGACCTGGTCGTCCTTGGCGTGCCGGTCTCGCCCGAGTCGGCGGTGTTCTACGTCGTCACCATCGCCACGGTCCTGTCGTTCCTCGCGATGCCCGTGGTCGGGGCGCTCGCCGACCGGTCGAGCTCGAAGCGGTCCTGGCTCGCGTTCTACGCCGCGATCGGCGCCGCGGCCGCCGCCGGCCTGTTCTTCGTGACCGGCTCGAGCTGGGGCCTCGGCGCCGTCCTGCTCGTCGTCGGCAACATCGCGCTCATCGCGAGCCTCACCGTCTACGCCGCCATCCTCGTCGACGTCGCCGCGCCCGACGAGCGCGACCGCGTGTCGACCCGTGGCTGGGCCTTCGGCTACGTCGGCGGCCTCGTGCTGCTGGTGCTGAGCCTCGTCGTCGTGCAGCTGCACGACAGCCTCGGACTCTCCAAGGGCGACGCCGTACGCGTCGTCTTCCTCGTGGCCGGCGCGTGGTGGCTCGGGTTCACCTACATCCCCTACCGCGGCCTGCGCGACCGGCCCGTCGTCGCGTCCCGCGGCTCGGTCACGGTGGGCGGGAGCTTCGGTCAGCTGCGCGACACGCTGCGCCACGTCCGCGACTACCCGCAGACCCTGCGCTTCCTCGTCGCGTTCCTGTTCTTCAACGACGGCGTACAGACCGTCATCGCGGTCGCCGCCGTGTACGGCGCGAAGGAGCTCGGGATGGAGACGACGACGGTGATCCTCGCCGTCATCATCGTCCAGGTCACCGGCATCATCGGGGCGCTGACCATGGGCCGCATCGCCGCCCGGCGCGGCGCGTACCACGTCATCCTCGGCGCGATCGTGGTGTGGGTCGCGATCGTCGTCGCCGGCTACCTCCTCCCGGCCCACGTGGTGACGCTGTTCCTGGTCCTCGCGGCGTCGATCGGCCTGGTCGTCGCCGGCACCCAGGCGCTGTCCCGCTCGCTGTTCTCCCAGCTCATCCCGCTGGGGCGGGAGGCGGAGTACTTCAGCCTGTACCAGGCGGCCGAGCGCGGGACCTCGTGGCTGGGCACCCTCGTGTTCGGGATCGTGCAGCAGCTCACCGGGTCCTACCGGTACGCGATCGTCGCGCTCGTGCTCTTCTTCGTCGTCGGCGGCCTGCTGCTGCGCCGGGTCGACGTCGCCCGCGGGATCCGCGAGGCCGGCAACGAGGCCCCGGCCGTCCTCTAGCCGGTCCGGCCCGTCCGACGTACGAGTGATCCACGTCACACCGACGGCCGGACGTCGCGCTCCCCCGCACGTCACAGCATCCGGGCCGGTGTGTCCCGAATAGCGGACAGGTGTGGCGGAGCGGAACCCGGGGAACACCGGGTGCGTCCCGTCCGTTACACCCCTACGAGACCGGTCCTCCCCCCGACCGGCCAGCGACAAAGGCAGGCACACATGAGTGACGGCGCCCTGCGCGGCACCCGACTCGGCGCGACCAGCTACGAGAACGACGCCCACGTCGAGCTCGCACCTCGGCAGGTCGTCACCTACGACTGCCCCAACGGGCACACCGTCTCGATGCCCTTCTCGGTCGAGGCCGAGATCCCCTACTCCTGGGAGTGCCGCTGCGGGGCCGAGGCGGTCCGGCGCGACGGCGAGAAGCCCGAGGAGAAGCCGGTCAAGCACGTCCGCACCCACTGGGACATGCTGCTCGAGCGCCGCACGATCGAGGACCTCGAGGTCCTGCTCGCCGAGCGGCTCGACCTGCTCCGCGACGGCCGGACCCCGGCCAAGAAGACGGCCTGACGGCTCGGCCGGGAGGACCCTTCCCTTCCCGGCCGCTAGCTTCCCCTCCCGACGAGCCCGAGGTCCCCTGGGACCCGGGCTCGTCGGCGTCCGCGGCGGCGACCGCTCCGGTCGCCCAGCCGATCGGGTGCTCCCGTCAGCGCGGCTCGTCCTTCGGCGGGTCCTCGCGGACGATCTCGCCGGAGATGATCTCCCCCCGCGGCGGTGGCGCGGACGTCCTCCCGTACGACGTCGCCCTGGACGGTCGCGGTGGTGGTCCTGGCCTCGAACACGACGCCGGCGGCCTCGGCCCGACGCCGCAGCGAGCGGGCGGACCACGAGCGTGCCACGCGGCGCAGCGGGGCGACGAGCAGCAGCAGGCCGATCGCACTGGTGACCAGGCCGGGCAGCGCGATGAGGAAGCCCGCCACGAACAGCATTCCGGCGTCGCTCACGTCCCGGCCGACCTGGGAGATCGTGTCCGGCGTCGCCCCCGGCAGCACGGTGGAGCCCTCGTAGCGGACCGGTCGCAGCGAGCGGGTCGCGGCGAAGCCGGCGCGGCGCATGACCGCCACGCCCACGATCACGAGCACGAGCACGACGAGGAGCACGCCGCCCCAGCCGATGGCGGTGGCGAGCCACGCCGCGGCGACCCACTCGACGGCCGCGTAGAGGGCCAGCGCGAGGATCACCCAGGCGCTCACCGGATCACCAGCCCGCCCCGGCGGAGCGCCGCCCGGCGAGCAGCCGCTTGGCCTTCGCCGTCTTGTCCTGCGCGCCCCAGACCGTGACCCGCCACAGCGCCTCGAGCACGATCCGCTGGCTCATCTTGGAGTCGCCGAGCTCGCGCTCCACGAACTCGATCGGCACCTCGCGCACCCGCATGCCGGCCTTGACCGCGCGCCAGCCGAGCTCGACCTGGAAGCAGTAGCCGGCGCTCTCGACGCCGACGAGGTCGAGGGTGCGCAGCGTGTCGGCCCGGAAGGCGCGGTAGCCGCCGGTCGCGTCGCGCATCGGGACGCCGAGCATGAGGCGCGTGTAGAGGCTGCCGCCGCGGGAGAGCGCCTCGCGCGACTTGGGCCAGTTGACCACCGAGCCGCCGGGCACCCACCGGGAGCCGAGCACGAGGTCGGCGTCGCGCAGCGCCGCGAGCAGCCGCGGGAGCTGCTCGGGCTGGTGCGAGCCGTCGGCGTCCATCTCGACGACCACGTCGTAGCCGTTGTCGAGGGCCCAGTCGAAGCCGGCGAGGTACGCCGCGCCGAGGCCCTCCTTGCCCTTGCGGTGCATCACGTGGACGTGGTCGTCGTCCGCCGCGAGGCCGTCCGCGATCGCGCCGGTGCCGTCCGGGCTGTTGTCGTCGGCCACGAGGACGTGCGCCTCGGGCACGGCCGCGCGCACCCGCGCCGTGATGAGCGGGAGGTTCTCGCGCTCGTTGTAGGTGGGCACGATCACCACGATGCGGCCGAGATCGGCGAACGGGGCCTCGGTCACGATACGGACTCCTCGGTGGGCTGGTCGATGCTGGAGCCTACGGTGCCGGTGCGCCGTCGACCCAATGAAGCCAGCACGAGCAGGGCCAGCGCACCGAGGCACCCGGCGAGCTCCGGCACCGCGCCCACCCGGTCGGAGACCGTGAGGGTGTCGCGCAACGGCACCGACGCCACGAGGTAGCCAGGGGTGAACTCGGGCAGCGACGAGGCCACCGAGCCGTCCGGCCGGATGATGGCGCTGATCCCGCTCGTCGCGGCGATGAGCACGGCACGACCGTGCTCGACCGCGCGCAGCCGCGACATGGCCATCTGCTGCTCGGGCTGACCCGTGTAGCCGTACGTCGCGTTGTTCGTCTGCACGGTGAGGATGCGGGCACCGAGCCCGGCCAGCTCCCCCTGGACGCCGTCCCCGCGCACGGCGGCGCGACCGAGCTCGTCGTAGGACACCTCGAAGCAGATCAGGTCACCGAGCCGCGCCGGGCCCAGGTCGAGGACCCCGGTGCTGTCGCCGGCCGCGAAGTCCCGTGGGATGCGGTCGAACCGGGTGATGAGCCGGGACAGGACGGCGCGGCCGGGGATCCACTCGCCGAACGGCACGGGGTGCTGCTTCACGTAGTAGTCGCCCGGGCCGGGGGTGCCCGAGGAGGTGGGGAGCCAGACGATGCCGGTGTTCCACACGTGGTCGGGGTCGTTCGGCGCGTCGACGACGGCCCCGACGAGCACCGGGACGTCGATCGCGTCCACCGCCTGCTGGATCTCGTCATGGGCGGTCGCGTCGCGGAACGGGTTGATGTCGGTGGAGTTCTCCGGCCACACCACGAAGTCGGGCCGTGCCGTGATGCCGGCGGCGACGTCGGCCGCGAGCCGCTCGGTCTCCCGGACGTGGTTCTCCAGGACGATGGCGCGCTGGTCGAACGCCCCCATGCCCGCCCCGGGCACGTTGCCCTGCACGACGGCGGCCGTCACCGTCGGCGCCCCTCCCCCGCTCTCCCCGTCGACGGGCACCGGGACGAGACCACCCGCCGTGCACACGATCGCGACGCCGACCAGGGCGCCGACGGCGGCCCGCGGCCGGTGGCGCTCGAGCCAGGCGTACGCCAGCAGCGCACCGACGAGGGCGATCGCGAAGGTGACGAGCGGGGCACCGCCGAGGGCGGCGTACGGCGTGAGCGTGGTGGCCGTCTGGCCGAAGGCGAGACGGCCCCACGGGAAGCCGCCGAGCGGCGCCCGGTCGCGGATCGCCTCGGAGAGCACCCACATGAGCGGCACGGCGAGCGGCCAGACGCGCAACCGCGACGTCGCCGCGACGCCGGCGCCCACGAGCCCGACGAAGAGGGCGAACGAGCCGGCGAGCAGCACCCAGGCGTCGTCGCCGATGACGCGCATCCACACGAGGTGCCAGAGCAGGAAGACCAGCCCGGCGAGGTAGCCGAGCCACAGCCCGCGGCGGGCCCGGACCCCGTGCCAGCTCAGCGTGAGCAGGGCCAGCGCGGGCGGGGCGAGCCAGACGACGTCGTAGGGCGGGAAGGACAGCACGAGGAGCACCGCGCCCCCGACGGATCCGGCGACCCGCCGTGCCAGGTCCGCGCGCGACGGGCTCGCGACGGACGGCTCAGGCATGGCGCCAGGCTACGGGAGGGCGGTGCCCGGGCCGGACCGGCGCGTGGCTCACAGGAGTGCGACGTCGGACGGGGTTGGGAAGGTTCCGGGACGGCGTACGGCTCCGGTCAGGCGAACCGGCTCGGGTCGCCGGCGCCGATGCGCAGGATCTCCGGCTCCGGGCCGGACAGGTCGACGACGGTGGTCGGCTCGACGCCGCAGTCGGTGGAGTCGAGGACGGCGTCGACGAGATGGTCGAGCCGCTCCTTGATCTCCCAGCCGACCGTCATCGGCTCCGGCTCGTCGGGCAGCAGCAGCGTGCTCGACACGATCGGCTCGCCGAGCTCGGTCAGCAGCGCCTGCACCACCGCATGCTTGGGGATCCGTACGCCGACGGTCATCTTCTTCGGGTTCTGCAGCTTGCGCGGGACCTCGCGCGAGGCCGGGAGGATGAACGTGTAGCTGCCCGGCGTGCAGGCCTTCACCGTGCGGAACATGGCCGTGCTCACCGCGACGTACTGCCCGAGCTGCGCGAAGTCCGCGCACACGAGGGTGAAGTGGTGCCGCTCGTCGAGATGGCGGATCTCGCGGATGCGGGCGAGCCCGTGGACGTTGCCCATCGCGCAGCCGAGGGCGAAGCAGGAGTCCGTGGGATAGGCGATGAGGCCGCCGCCGCGCACGATGTCCGCCACCTGTGCGATCGACCGTGCCTGCGGGTTGTCCGGGTGCACGTCGAAGTACCGGGCCATGGCCCGACCCTAGCCGCGCCACCACCCGCCCGACCCCCGTTCCGTCCCGCCCGCAGGTCGTCGGGTGGGTCGGTGCGGGTGCGAGGATGGGGGCGATGTCTCCCGACCCGGTCGAGCCGCCGCCGCCCGAACTCGTGGTGTCGGGAGCGCCGGACGAGGGCGGGCGCGGCCGCACGTTCGCCTCGCTGGCGGTGCCGAACTACCGGAAGTTCTTCGCCGGACAGGCCGTCTCGCTCACCGGCACGTGGATGCAGTCGGTCGCGCTCGCCTGGCTCGTCCTCCAGCTCACCGGGTCGGCGACCTGGCTCGGCCTGGCCATCGCGCTGCAGACCCTGCCGATCCTCCTGCTCGGGCCGTACGCCGGCGTCCTCGTCGACCGCGTCGACAAGCGCCGACTCCTGGTGGGGACTCAGTCGGCGGCCGCCCTCCTGGCCCTCCTGCTCGGCGTGCTGACGGTCCGCGAGGACATCACGATGGCGTGGGTCCTGCTCCTCTCGCTCGCGCTCGGCCTGGTCAACACCCTGGACAACCCGGCGCGGCAGGCCTTCGTCCGGGAGATGGTGCCGGAGCGGCTGGTACGCAACGCGGTCACCCTCAGCTCGGTCGTCGTCAACGCGTCCCGTGCCGTGGGTCCCGCGGTGGCCGGCGTACTCATCGCGGCGGTCGGCGTGGGCGTCTGCTTCCTCGTCAACGCCGCGAGCTTCGTCGCGGTGATCGCGGCCTACCTCGTGATGGACGGGTCCGCGCTCCGGCCCTCCACCCCCACGCCACGCGCGCCGGGCCAGCTGCGCCAGGGCCTGTCGTACGTGCGGCGCACCCGGGACCTGTTCGTCCCGCTGCTCATGATGGCGCTCGTCGGCACGCTGACCTACGAGTTCCAGGTGTCGCTCCCGGCGCTCGTGACGGACACGTTCGGCGAGGGCGCGACCAGCCTCGGCTGGATCTTCTCGGCCATGGGGATCGGCGCGGTCGTCGGCGGCCTCGTGAGCGCGAGCCGGCACAGCACGGGGATCGGGCCGATGGTCGCCTCGTCTACGGCGTTCGGCGTGGCGACCCTGCTCACCGCGCTCGCACCGACCGTGCAGCTCGCGCTGGCCGCGCTGCTGCTCGTGGGTGCCGCGAGCGTGTGGTTCCTGTCGGTCGGCAACGCGACGCTGCAGGTGACGTCCCAGCCGCAGATGCGCGGCCGGGTCATGGCGCTGTGGGCGGTGGCCTTCCTCGGTACGACGCCGGTCGGCGGCCCGCTCATCGGGTGGATCGCCGAGCACGCCAGCCCGCGCTGGGCGCTCGGCGTCGGCGCGGCCGCGGCGCTGCTGGCCGCGGCCCTCGGCGCGTCGGCGCTACGCCGGCACCCCGCCTGACCACGGACCCGAGGCGTCAGGCCGGGACGACGACCGTCCCGGTCGCCGTCGTGACGACCAGCGGCTCGGCGAGCACCGTCGCCGCCGACGCCGACGCCGCCGGTGCCGCGCGGCACACGACGCGCGCCTCGAACGCGACGCCGCGGGACCGTCGCCCGACGCGGGTCACCGTCGCCGTGGCCTCGAGCACGTCGCCGCCCATGACGGGCGCGCGGAAGGCCACCTCGTCGTAGCCGGCGAAGAGGCCCTCGTCACCGTCGGTGCGGATGCACAGCTCGGTCGCGACGTCGCCGAACATGGCGAGCACGTACGCGCCGTCGACGAGGTTGCCGCCGTAGTGCGCGTGGCTGTAGGGCACGTAGCGGCGGTGCGTCACGGACGCGCCGAGGCGCTGCTCGTCGTTCACGAGGCCTTCTTCCGGGTCGTGGGTCGGCTGGTCGGAGCGGGCACGAGGGCGGAGACGAGGTACGACGCCACCTCGCCGGGCGTCGTACCTCGACCGAAGATCCGGTCGACGCCGAGCTCGGCGGTCGCCAGCTCGTCGAAGCGCGGACCGCCGACGACCAGGAGCGGTCGGCGCTCGGCCGGGAACGCCTCGCGGAAGGCCGCGCTCATCTCCCGGGTGTTGTGCAGGTGCGCGTCGCGCTGGGTGACGACCTGCGAGACGAGCACGGCGTCGGCCCGGTGCGACCGCGAGCCTGCTCGACGAGGTCGGGGACCGAGACCTGGGCACCGAGATTCACCACCGTGATCTCGGAGTAGTACTCCAGGCCCTTCTCCCCCGCGAACCCCTTGATGTTGAGGATCGCGTCGATGCCCACGGTGTGCGCGTCGGTGCCGATGCACGCGCCGACGACGACGAGCGGACGGCGCAGTCCCTTCTTGATCGCGGCGTTGACCTCCTTCGGCGGGAGCAGCGGGTAGTCGCGCTCCTGGACCACGACGTCGCGGACGTCGACGAGGTGGTGCACCGGCCCGTAGACGACGAAGAACGTGAAGTCCGGGCCCATCGCCTTCGCGTGCACCACCATCGCGGGGTCCATGCCCATCTTGGTGGCGAACAGCTGCGCGGCGCCCTCGGCCCGCTTGTCGTGCGGCAGCGGCAGGGTGAAGGACATCTGCACCATGCCGTCGCCCGTGGCGTCGCCGTACGGCCGCACGATGTTCTTGCCCGCCCTCGTCGCGCTCATCGCGTGGCCCCTTCCTCGAGCAGGTCGGTCGCGGGGTTGAGGTAGCCCGGACTCCTTGCGCACCACGCCGTCGAGCCCGCGCCCGGCGTCGGCCGGGCGCTTCATCAGCCCGAACGTGCCGTCGGCGATCGCCTCGAGCAGCGTGTCGTCGACGATGCGGTCGAGCAGGTCGACCGCCTCGCCGAGCACCTGGCGCGCCCGGTTCGCGATGAAGCCGTCCGGTGCGGGGCGGAAGTCCTCGCGCAGGTTGCCCGCGGCGTTGAAGACGTAGCGCACGTTCTGCAGGGCGAGGTCGCGGTCGGACAGCCAGGGCGTGACGACGGCCTCGGTCATCATGCCCACCAGCAGGATCCCCTGGCCGGTGAGCGCCCCGGCGAGGTTGAAGAACCCGTCGAGCAGGTAGCCGCGGAACACGTCGCCGGTCATGTGCTTGGTGGGCGGCATCCACTTGAGCGGGGCGTCGGGGAACAGCGCCCGGGCGAGCATGGCGTGCGCGAGCTCGAGGCGGAACGAGTCGGGGATGTCGGGGTTGATCTCGAACGCGTGCCCCAGGCCGAGCTGCCAGTCCGCGAGTCCGGCCTCCTTGGCGAAGAACTCGTTGAGCAGCTGGCTGACGGTGACCGTGTGCGCGGCCTCGACCGCGTCGGCGGTCGTGAGGTAGTTGTCCTCGCCGGTGTTGATGATGATCCCGGCGCGCGCGTGGATCTGGCGGCTGAACCGCTGGTCGACGAACGTGCGGATCGGGTTGATGTCGCGGAAGAGGATCCCGTACATCGAGTCGTTGAGCATCATGTCGAGCCGCTCGAGACCGGCGAGCGACGGCGATCTCCGGCATGCACAGGCCGGACGCGTAGTTCGTGAGCCGCACGTAGCGGCCGAGCTCGGCGCTGGTCTCGTCGAGGGCCGCCCGCATGAGCCGGAAGTTCGCCTGGGTGGCATAGGTGCCGGCGTAGCCCTCCCGGGTCGGCGCCCTCGGGCACGTAGTCGAGCAGCGACTGGCCGGTGGACCGGATGACGGCGATGACGTCGGCGCCCTCGCGCGCGGCGGCCTGCGCCTGCGGGATGTCCTCGTAGATGTCGCCGGTCGCCACGATGAGGTAGATCCACGGCGCCGGCTGCGGACCGAACCGGGCGACGAGTCGGTCGCGCTGCCGCCGGCTCGCGTCGATGCGGCGGATCCCCGCCGCGACCTGCGCCCGGGCGGCGCGGGCCGCTCGCGTGGCGTCCCTGCCCTCGGGCACCCGGAACGTCACCGACCCCGCGGCCGCCTTCTGCGCGACGGTGAGCAGGTCGTCGCCGGTGCGCGCCATCGCGTCCCAGACCGGCAGGGCTACGCCGTGCTCGAGACCGGCGTCCGCGCGTACGACGTCGACGAGCCGGTTCACCCACGGGATGCCCTCGACGTCGGCGCCCTCGAGCCCCGCCAGGCGCAGGACCGCCCGCTCGACGGACACCGTGGTGTGCCGCTTCGCGAGCGAGACCACCGGCGCCCCGGCGCGGCGGGCGAGCGCGCGCGCCTTGCGGATCGTCGCGGGATCCAGGTCGAGCATGCGACGCGGATCGGTCGTGGAGCGGCTCACGCCGCCACCTCCTCGAGTAGGCCGGAGTCGTGCACCGTCGTCCCGCGCACCACGGTGCGCAGGCACGTCGGGGACGCGGCTCCGGTCGACAGGTCGGGCCAGCCGGTGGGGTCGAAGTCTGCCGTCCAGACGGCGTACGTCGCAGGCGCCCCCACCTCGAGCCGCCCGGAGGCGAGGTCGCCGACGGCGGCGTGCCCGGCGCGGGTGTGCGCGTCGAAGGCCCGCGCGAGGTCGATGCGGTGACCTGGCGTGCGGTGCTGCACCGCGGCACGCACCGCGCCCCACGGGTCGAACGGCGTCACCGGCGAGTCGGAGCCGAGCACGAGCGGTACGCCGGCGGCGAGGAGTGCGGCGTAGTCGTTGAGCGCCACGCCGCGGCGCGCACCGAGCCGGTCGGCGTACATGCCGGCGGACCCGCCCCACGCGGCGTCGAACGCCGGCTGGACCGAGGCGACGACGCCGAGGTCGGCGAGCACGGTGATCTGGCCGGCGTCGAGCATCTCGGCGTGCTCGAGCCGGTGCCGCGCGGCCCGGACCCGCTCCCGGCCGACCGCCTCGCTCGCGGCACGGAGCCCGGCGACGACGGCGTCCATCGCGGCGTCACCGATCACGTGGAAGCCGGCCTGCACCCCCGCCTCGGTGCACCGCGCGACGTGGTCGGCGATCGCGTGCTCGTCGAGGTAGAGCGCGCCGTGGGTGTCCGGCGCGTCGGCGTACGGCGAGCGCAGGCAGGCGGTGCGCGACCCCAGGGCACCGTCGACGAACAGGTCTCCCCCGGCGCCGTGGGCGCCGAGCTCGCGGAGCACCTCGAGACCGCCGTCGGCGGCGAGCTGCCCCCAGTAGAGGACGACCTCGGGCAGGCCGCCCGCGTCGGCGACCTCGCGCAGCAGCCGGGCGTCGTCGATCCCACCGATCCCCGGGCCGTTCATCTCGTGCACGGCGCCGATGCCGACCGACGCCGCGTGCCGCAGCGCGTACGTCTGCGCGTCGGCGCGCTGCCCACGGGTGAGCGACCCGAGCGCCGCCGCGCGCACCGCGTGGTGCGCGTCGCGGCGCAGCCACCCGTCGGCGTCGTAGCCGTCCAGCGCCGCGACACCGGCGACCGACGCCATGAGCGGACCGCTCGCGAGCGCGGAGTGGACGTCGACCCGGGAGAGGTAGACCACCGAGCCGTACGACGCGCGGTCGAGCTCGGCCGCGGTCGGTACGTCGCGCACCGCCCACGACGTCTCGTCCCACCCGTGGCCGAGGACCACGCGGCCGTGCAGCACCCTCGTGCGCCGCGCGACGGCGTCGAGCAGCTCGTCCTTCGAGCGCACGGTCGACAGGTCGAGACCGGTGAGCGCCAGGCCCGAGTCGGTCGCGTGCGCGTGGCCGTCGACGAACGCCGGCAGCACCAGCGCACCGTCGAGCTCGACGACCCGGTCGGTCGGCGGTGCCGACCCCGCGGGTCCGGCGTAGGACACGACGTCGTCGACGACGACGAGGTCCGCCGGCCGGATGCTCGCCCCGACGAGGACGCGTCCGCCGCGCAGGAGGGTGGCGGTCACCGTGCGATCACCGGTGCCCGTCGCCGGCGAGCCGCTCGGTGAACAGCCGCGCGACGCCGGGCTCGGTGCGCAGCAGGTCGAACGCCAGCTCGGCGTGCCCCGGCGTGAACCCGTTGCCGATGAGCATCGTGACGTCGGCGGCGAGGCCCTCGGCGCCGAGCGCCGCCGCCGAGAACGACGTCGCCATCGAGAAGAAGATGATCGTGCCGCCGTCGTCGCACGACAGGATCGCGCCGTGCTCGCAGCCGGGGACGTCGACGCACACGACCACGACGTCGGCGGCCGTCCCGAGCGCCGCCCGGATCGCGTCGGAGAGGGCGACCGGGTCGCGCGCGTCGGCGAGCGCGACGCGGTCGGCGAGCCCCGCGCGCTCCAGCGCGTCGGCCTCCCTCGCCACCGGGACGACGCCGACCGTGCGGGCCGCCCCGGCGCGACGCGCCGCGGCCAGCGACAGGGACCCGCTCTTGCCGGCTCCGCCGATCACGGCGACGGTCGGAGCCGTGCCCGCATCGACGTAGCGGCGTACGACGCGCGCGGTGAGCGCCGGCGCTCCGCACACGTCCATGACGGCCATCGCGAGCGTGCCGTCGACGTCGTCCGGCACCCGCGCGACGATCGTGCGGTCGAAGAGGATCGCGTGCCCGTCGCACGGGACCTGCTCGGTCAGCCCGTCCCAGTCGCGCAGCTCGTCGTCGATCTGCAGCGGCGTCAAGGTGAGCGACACGAGCGTGGTGACCGGGTCGCCGACCGAGAGCCCATGGTGCGAGGCGTTCGGGCCGATCGCCTCGACGACGCCGACGAGCATCCCGCCGGAGCCGGTGACCGGGTTCTGCATCTTGCCCCGGGTCGCGACGATGTCGAGCACCTCGGCCCGCACGGCGGCACCGTCGCCGGCGTGCTTGTCGGAGAGCTGGCGGAAGCTCGCGGCGTCGAGGTTGAGCCGCCGGACCCTGATCCTGAGCTCGCCGTCGACGAGGTCCGGGCTCGGGTCGAGCCGCCAGGCGGCCTGCGGCAGGACGCCGCCCGGCTCGAGCACGCGGTGCAGCCCCACCGGGCTGACGGGGTGGCGGTCGGTCACGGTCACAGATCCTTCCCTGCCGGTCCGCCGCCGCTCCCACCACGGTGCGGGTGGGGGGCCGGACGGGAGCCCTTGCGTGTTCTCGTCCGGATGGACGCAAATACTGCGGCGCCATAGTGCCAGACCAGAAGGATATCCCGTATCCTCTCCGCTGACGCTCCTCGTGAGCGTGTCCGCCCGCACCGCTCGTCGAGCCCCGCACCCCGGAGGAACCCGTGACCGACACCCTCGAGGAGGCCGTCGAGGCCGCGGACGGCCGTGCCATGCCGCAGCCGTACTCCTACACCCAGCACCCGCTCGTCGAGCCGGACTGGCGCCGCTTCCCGGGCTGGGCCGACGTCACCGAGGACGAGTGGCGCTCGGCGCAGTGGCAGCGCGCGCACTGCGTGAAGAACGTCGCGCAGCTCAAGGGCGTGCTCGGCGACCTCGTCGAGGACCGCTTCTACGACGACCTCTCGACCGACACGCAGCGCGCCGCCACGATGTCGATGCTCGTGACGCCGCAGATGCTCAACACCATGGCGTCGTCGGTCGAGGCTTCCGGTCCCGGTGCGCTCACCGAGGCGTTCTACGCCGACGCCGTACGCCGCTACATGCTGCCGGTCTTCTCCGACCGCCTCACCGAGTGGACGAGCCACCCGCACGCCACGCGCGACTCGCTGCACGAGCACGAGATGTGGGCCGTCGAGGGCCTCACGCACCGCTACCCCACCAAGGTGCTCGCCGAGATGCTCTCGACCTGCCCGCAGTACTGCGGGCACTGCACGCGGATGGACCTCGTCGGCAACTCCACCCCCACCGTGGAGAAGCTGAAGTTCCTCGGCAAGCCGGACAACCGGCACCACGAGATGCTCGACTACCTGCGCGCCAACCCCGGCGTCCGCGACGTCGTGGTCTCCGGCGGCGACGTCGCCAACCTGCCCTGGCCGCGCCTCGAGTCGTTCGTCGCGGCGCTGCTCGAGATCGACAGCATCAAGGACATCCGGCTCGCGTCGAAGGCGCTCATGGGACTGCCCCAGCACTGGCTGCAGGACGACGTCCGCGCGGGGATGGAGCGGCTCGCCACGACCGCCCGCCAGCGCGGCGTAGGCCTCGCCATCCACACCCACGTGAATGCCGCGCAGTCGGTCACGCCGATCGTGGCCGAGGCCGCGCGCGCGATGTTCGAGGCGGGCGTCCGCGACGTACGCAACCAGGGCGTCCTCATGCGCGGCGTCAACGACAGCGTGGGCAACCTGCTCGACCTGTGCTTCTCGCTGCTCGACGGCGCCGGGATCATGCCCTACTACTTCTACATGTGCGACATGATCCCCAACGCCGAGCACTGGCGGCTCGCGGTGTGGGAGGCACAGGCGCTGCAGCACGGGATCATGGGCTACCTCCCCGGTTTCGCGACTCCGCGCATCGTCTGCGACGTGCCCTACGTCGGGAAGCGCTGGGTGCACCAGATCCACGAGTACGACCGTGAGCGCGGTGTCTCCTACTGGACGAAGAACTACCGCACCGGGATCGAGACCACCGACGCCGAGGCGCTCGAGCGCACCTACGAGTACTACGACCCGATCCACACGCTGCCCGCGTCCGGGCAGGACTGGTGGCGCGAGCACGGCGCCGCGTCGGTCGCCGCCGCGGACGGCAGCCGCGAGGTGCACAGCTAGTCGTAGCCCCTTCTGATCGTGCCAGCGCGCTCTCCACGACGCGCTGGCACGATCACAAGCACGTCAGCGGATCCGCCGGCTCGCCATCTCCCTGATCGTCACGAGCTGGTTGAGCACCGCGCCCGGATCCCCGCGCACGCCCTGCACCGGTATCCGCAGCAGCTGGTGTCCCGCGGCGACGACGGACGCGTCCTTCACGGCGTCGGCGAGCCGCACGCCGCTCTCGGCATGGTGGATGCCGTCGACCTCGAGCACGAGCAGCCTCCCGTCGGGCAGGTCGACGGCGAGGTCCACGCGGCGTGGCCCGTCCGGCGTCTCGATCACGACCTGGCGACGCGGTCGGGGCAGGCCGGCACGGACGACGAGTCGTGCGACATCCACCTCGGCCAGCGAGTCCGCGCCGCCGGCGGCGTCCTCGATCGCGGTAGCGATCGCGACCCCGTGCCGCACCCGCTCGAACCCGGCGAGGCACACCGCGAGCTCGTGCGGCGTCGTGAGCCGCTGCTGCACCACGGCGAGCACGATCGCTGCCGCCCGGCGCGCGGACTTCTCCCAGCGGCCGGCGTCCACCGTGGAGCGTGCGACGGTCGTCACGGGGCAACCACCGCCACGGACGACGTCCTCGTCGACCAGTCGCCGGGTCCAGTGCACGGTCAGCCCGGACAGCGACGGAACGCTGACGCCGAGCGGCACGAGGACGTGCACCTCGTCCCGCGACCATCCCCTGAGCCCGTGCGGCTCCAGCGCGGTGAGCCCGGCCAGCAGCGCCTGCGGACCGGCGTGCAGCACCGCTGCCCAGCGCACCTGCGCCCGGGTCACCGGCCCCGTGTGCAGGACCACGACGTTCGGGCCGATCGGCCGCCAGCGCTGCGCGTCGACCTGACGGCGGACGTGGTGGCGCGTGATCCCGAGGGTCGCGAGCTGGCTCCGGCGTACGACGCCGAGCTGCGTCCGACCCAGTGCGGCGAGCTCGGGGTGCCGATCGAGGGGTCGGGTGCGGCCGGTCATGCGGCCACCGTTCACGGGCCACCCGGGTCGGCCCGAGCGGAGGCCCCGCGCTGTGTGGGCGACATGCCGTTCGGTCCCGGCCCGTTCTGATCGTGCCAGCGCGCTCTCCACGACGCGCTGGCACGATCACAAGCGTTGGCAGCAGCGCCGCCGGGCTAGATCGCGGGCGGGCGGTTCTCGTACGGCGTCGAGAGCACGACGCTCGTGCGCGTCGAGACGTTCGCCGCTGCTCGGATCTCGGCGAGCAGGTGCTCCAGCGCGACGGGGCTCGCCACGCGCACCTTGAGCACGTAGGACTCCTCGCCGGCGACGGAGTGGCAGGCCTCGATCGCCGACACCTGCTCCAGGCGGGCCGGTGCGTCGTCGGGTGCCGCCGGGTCGATGGGCTTGATCGAGATGAGCGCGGTCAGCGGCAGGCCGAGGGCGTCGTGGTCGACGACGATCGTGTAGCCCTTGATGACGCCGCGCTGCTCGAGCCGGCGGACCCGCTGGTGGACCGCCGACGTCGACAGGCCGGTGGCCTTCCCGAGGTCGGTGTAGGACATGCGTCCGTCGCCGGCCAGCAGACGCACGATCGCCTGGTCGATGTCCTCCACGCGGGAGATCCTTCCGCTGTGCCGTCCCGGTGCGGACAGCCTGCGGCCAACCTATCCGCCGCGCTGCCCCGCACGCCGCCCCGACGGCCGAACCGCGCCGGTGCCCGGGCCGCCCCCACGAGTAGCGACGCGAGCGGCCCGGAACCCGGGCCGCTCGCGTCCGCGGCTCAGCTGGTCGCCGCACCGACGCCGGCGCCGTGGTGGCCCGGTTCCTGGACCGGCCCGCCGGCGGGGGGGCTCACACGCCTGCGCAGGGCGAGTCCGGTGACCACGAACCACGCCGGCGAGAGGAAGAACACGGCGACCCCCGTCGGTCCGAGCAGGCACAGCACGCCGAGCACCACGGTCGGGATGCCGAGCCACCTGGGCAGCGTCGCGGTGCGCAACCCGCCAAGGCCGATCGCGAGGAACATCGCGGCCGATGCGGCCACCCACGGGACCCAGGTGAACTCGCCGAGGTAGCCGAGGGTCCGGACCGCGTCGGCGTGGCCCTTTCCGGCCGCGTCCAGCGTGGCGAGCTGGAGCATGGCGGTGAAGCCGGACCCGGCGGCGAACGCGACCATTCCGGCGAACGCGACGCTGGAGTAGCTGCTCTCGCCGGGCTCACCCGAGCGCAGCGCGGCCCGGACCGCGGCGGAGAAGAACAGGGCCGTGACGCTGAGCAGCGCCGCAGCGACCGCAGCCGCCGCCACGATCCCCTGGTGGTCGACGATCCACGCGAGCCGGGCCGGGTCGTCCGGTGTGTCCGGTCCGGTCGGCAGATAGCCGCCGACGGCGAAGCACACCCCGGCGAGCACACCCGCCCAGGGGAGAAACCGCTCGAACTTGCTGGTAGCCATGAGGATTCGCCTCTCGTCGAGCCGGCCGAAGTGGACCGGACCGGTGGAGAGTGCCCGTCCTGGCGGCCCGGGAGCATCGGCCCGGTGTCCCGAGTGGCGCGGGAACTTGTCCCAGGCACCTGTCGGTGGTCGCGGAGACGGCCCACACTGATCGACCATGAGCGACGCCGCGCGACGCGACCGCGGGCAGGACGTTCGTCGGCTGCTGGTCTGGGTGCCGCTGGCCGCGACCGTCGGGCTGCTGGTGCACAACTGGCTGCTGGCCCAGGGCACGGACCTGGCATCTCCCGGGTACTGGGCGCTCCTCGCCGTGGAGGCCCTGTCATCGGGCGCGGTGGGTGTCCTCGTCGTCCGCCGTCAGCCGAGCAACACCGTCGGCTGGCTGCTGCTCCTGCACGGCTTCCTGGTGGCCGGCGTGCTGGGGTTCCAGCCGTCCGCCGACACCGAGTTCTCGCGGATCCTCGCCCAGGTCACGCTCGGCGGCTGGGTCCTGCTCTACGTGAGCCTCGCCCTGCTCGGCTACCTGTTCCCGGACGGCCACTTCCTCAGCCGACGCTGGCGACGATGGACCATCGGCTGGCTCCTCGGTTACGTGGTCTTCCTGATGGCCGCCGCGTCCGACTCGGAGGGCTTTGCCCGGGCCCTGCCCGGTGTGGCCGCCCCGCTCCCCCGACTCCCCCAGCCGCTCGCCGGCGGCCTCGGCGTGCTGGGGCTGCTCAGCGTGCTCGCGAGCCTCGTCGGGGCGGTGGTCTCGGCGCGGCAGCGGCTCAAGCAGTCCTCCGGCGATGCCCGGGTGCAGATGCTGTGGTTCGTGTGGGCGGCCCTGTCCATCCCGGCGGCGCTGCTCACCTGCTGGGTGGACTACGCGCTCAACGGCACCTCGACCTCGCTCACGTTCGTCGCTGTCGCCGTCTTCGGCTCGGTCCTGCCGGTGGCCGTCGGCGTGGCCATCATGCGGCTGCACCTGTTCGACATCGAGCTGGTGCTCAGCCGGACGCTGACCTACGGCGTCCTCACCATCCTGGTCATGGGGGTCTACGCGGGCACGCTGGAGGTGGTCCAACGCGCCTTCGCCGGCAGCGCCGCCGGCGGGCTGCTCGCCGTCGGCATCGTCGCCGCGTTCGTCCAGCCGGTGCACGGGCGGATCCGGCGGCGGGTCGAGCGCTGGGTGTACGGCGACCGCTCCGACCCGACGGCGGCCCTGCGCCGGATGACCGCACGGATCGAGGGCACGAACGCACCCGGCGATGTGGTCGGCGCGCTCAGCGAGTCGATCGCGGACGCGCTCAAGGTGGACCGGGTTCGGGTCGAGCTGGCGCGCGAGGTCCCCTCGGCGGACTCGGACCCGACCGCCGTCCGGATCGCACTGACCCACCGGGGCGAGCGCCTCGGTGACCTGCTCGTGTCCGTCCCGCCCGGACGCCAGCTGACCCCGGCCGACATCGGTCTCCTCCACGACCTGGCCAGGCATGCCGCGGTCGTCATCGCCGCCGTCCAGCTCGCCGACGACCTGCAGCACTCCCGCGCCCGGCTCGTCGCCGCGCGCGAGGAGGAGCGACGCCGGCTGCGTCGCGATCTGCACGACGGTCTCGGCCCGTCGCTCGCCGCGATCGTGCTCAAGCTCAACGCCGCCCGGACCCGCCGCGACGAGGCGTCCCGGGAACGGCTCGTGGCCGAGGCGAGCGAGGAGACCCGGGATGCGATCGCCGAGGTGCGTCGCCTCGTCGACGACCTGCGCCCGCCGGCACTGGACGAGGTCGGCCTGCTCGGCTCGATCCGGCAGCGGGCGGCGACGCTGTCCATGCCGGGCGACGTCCACCTGCAGATCGAGGTGTCCGGGCCGGCCGCCCTGCCCCCCTTGCCGGCAGCCGTCGAGGTAGCCGCGTACCGCATCGCGACCGAGGCGCTGACCAACGTGGTACGACACTCGGGGGCGACTCGGTGCCGGGTCGCGATCGGGGTGAACGGGGCGCTCGAGGTGACCGTCTCGGACGACGGGCGCAGCAGGCTCGGCGCCACCCCCGGCGTGGGCTGGACGTCGATGCGTGAACGGGCGGCCGAGCTTGGGGGCTCGTGCACGATCACGACGCGACCCGAGGGTGGCACCGTCGTCCGCGCGGTGATCCCGCTGCCGTCCGAGCCTGCGGACGTGCCGCGCACGGAGCAGCCCGCCGGGCTGCCGCGGGCCGAGGACGCCTCGTGATCCGGGTCCTGTTGGCCGACGACCACCCGGCGTTCCGGGCCGGGCTGGCGCTGCTGCTCAGTGACGTGGACGACATCGAGGTGGTGGCCACCGCCGACAACGGGGTGGACGCGGTCCGGCTCGCCCGTCAACTCGTACCCGACGTCGTGGCGATGGACCTGCGCATGCCCGGACTCGACGGCATCGAGGCCACCCGGCAGCTGCACGAGGTCCGGCCGGACCTGGGCGTGATCGTGCTGACCATGTTCGAGGACGACGCCTCGGTGTTCGCCGCCATGCGGGCCGGGGCCCGTGGCTACCTGCTCAAAGGGGCCGAGCAGGAGGAGATCGTGCGCGCCATCCGTGCCGTCGCCGCGGGCGAGGCGATCTTCGGCTCGGAGATCGCGCAGCGCATCATCGAGCACTTCTCCTCGGGCGCCGGCACGACGAGGGCCGCCTTCCCCACCCTCACCGAGCGGGAGCGGCACGTGCTCGAGCTGATCGCTGCCGGGCGCGGGAACGCCGCGATCGCCGCGGACCTGTCGCTGAGCCTGAAGACGGTCCGCAACCATGTCTCGAACATCTTCACCAAGCTGCAGGTCGGCGACCGTGCGGCCGCCATCGTGCGGGCGCGCGAGGCCGGGCTGGGGATTGGTCCGCCGGCCACCCGATGAGCCGCCCGCGCCTCGCACACCGCGCTGGGCCCGTCGGCCGGCATGGTTGACTCGGGCGATGGACCAGTGGGTGGATCCCTCGGGGGCCCATGCCGCACAGTTCCTCGAGCTCGGCCTGACGCTGGTCGCGCTCGGCCTCCTGGCCCGTCTCTCCAGCCGGGTCGGCATCTCCTCGGTGCCGCTGTTCCTGCTGGCGGGCCTGTTCTTCGGCCGCGGTGGCGCGCTCGACCTCGGGTTCTCCGACCCCTTCCTGCGGACCTCGTCCGAGCTCGGCGCGCTCCTGCTGCTCCTGCTCCTGGGGCTCGAGTACTCCGCGCAGGAGCTCCTCGAGACCGTGCGCGGCCAGAAGCGGGCCGGCCTGCTCGACCTCGTGCTCAACGCCGCGCCGGGCGCGATCGCCGGCTACCTGCTCGGCTGGGGCGCGGTCGGGGTCGTGACGCTCGCCGGGATCACCTACATCTCGTCCTCGGGGATCGTCGCCCAGGTCGTGCGCGACCTGGGCTGGGGGGACAACCCGGAGTCCGGACCGGTCGTGGGACTGCTCGTGGTCGAGGACCTCGTCATGGCCCCCTACCTCCCCGCGCTCATCGCCGTCGCGAGCGGCGCGGGACTGGTGGCCGGGCTCATCAGCGTGAGCACCGCGGTCGTGGTCGTCGGGCTGACGCTGGCCCTGGCGCTACGCCGGAAGCACGTCCTCAGCCGCGTCGTCATCGACGCCCACCATCCGCTGTCCCTGGTCCTGCTGGTCCTCGGCGCCACGCTCGCCGCCGCCGGGATCGCGACGTTCGCGGGGGTGTCCTCCGCGGTGGCGGCGTTCCTGGTGGGGCTGCTGCTCTCCGGCGACGTGGCGGAGCAGGCCCGGACGGCGCTCGAGCCGATGCGCGACCTGTTCGCCGCGCTCTTCTTCCTGTTCTTCGGCCTCGCGACCGACCCACGGCTGATCCCCGGCGTGCTCGCCCCGGCCCTCCTGCTCGCCGCCGTGACGATCGGCACGAAGTTCCTCGTGGCACGACTGGCCGTGGGGACGACGGAGCCCGGAGCCTGGGTCCGGGCCGGGGCCCTGCTCTCGGCCCGCGGCGAGTTCTCGATCGTGGTCGCCGGAGTCGTCACGGCCACCGCCGCGGTGCCGGCGGGGCTCGACGCGCTCGCGGCGACGTACGTGATGATCACGGCCGTCGCCGGTCCCGTGCTCGCGCGTCTCGTCCGCGGGGACGCCGTAACCGCCGGTGACGCCGCTACGACGTGAGCGAGCGCCCGATCACCATGCGCTGCACCTGGTTGGTGCCCTCGACGATCTGCAGGACCTTCGCCTCGCGCATGTAGCGCTCGACCGGGAAGTCCTCGACGTAGCCGTAGCCGCCGAACACCTGGACGGCGTCGGTGGTCACCCGCATCGCGACGTCGGTCGCGAACAGCTTCGCCTTCGCCGCCTCGACCCCGTAGGGCAGCCCGCGGTCCTTGCGCCGCGCGGCCGCGAGGTAGAGGGCGCGGGCGGCCGCGATGCCGGTGGCCATGTCGGCGAGGAGGAACTGCATCCCCTGGAACTCGCCGATCGCGCGCCCGAACTGTCGGCGCTCCTTGGCGTACGCCGCCGCAGCGTCCAGGGCGGCCTGCGCGAGGCCGACGGCGCACGCGGCGATGCCGAGCCGACCGGCGTCGAGCGCCGCGAGGGCGATCTTGAAGCCCTGACCCTCCGCGCCCACGAGCCGGTCCTTCGGCACGCGGACGCCGTCGAGCAGCACCTGCGCGGTGCGCGACGCCTTCGCGCCCATCTTGCGCTCGGGGGTGGCACCGGACAGTCCCTCGGCGTCGCCGGGCACGAGCAGGCACGAGATGCCGCGCGGGCCGTCGTCGGAGGTACGGACCATGACGTCGTAGAAGTCGGCCACGCCGCCGTGGGTGATCCACGCCTTCGTGCCGTCGACGACGTAGTCGTCCCCGTCCGCGACGGCGCGCGTGGTGAGCGCGGCGGCGTCGGAGCCGGACTGCGGCTCGGACAGGCAGTAGGCGCCGATCAGCTCGCCGGCGAGCATCTCCGGGAGCCAGCGGGCCTTCTGCTCGTCGGTGCCGAAGCTGGCCACGGGGAAGCAGGCGAGGGCGTGCACCGACACCGAGATGCCCACCGACAGCCACGTGCCGGCCAGCTCCTCGAGGGCCTGGAGGTAGACCTCGTACGGCTGCCCGCCGCCGCCGTGCTCCTCGGGGTAGGGCAGCGACAGCAGCCCGGCCCGGCCGAGCGTGCGCAGCTCGTCGCGGAAGAACACGCCGTCGTGCTCGGCCTGCGCCACCTTCGGCGCGAGCTCGGCGTCGGCGATCTCGCGCACGAGGTGCAGCAGGTCGGCCGCCTCGTCGGTGGGCAGCAGCCGGTCGGCCGGCGTCACGGACAGGGCCATCAGACGATCACCAGGTCTCGCGGTCGGAGGTTGACCCGCTCCCCCGCGGTGTCGCCGCACACGAGGATGTCCTCGATGCGGGCACCGTGGCGGCCGGGGAGGTAGATGCCGGGCTCGATCGAGAAGGCCATGCCGGCCTCGAGCGGCTCGGTGTTGCCGGTGACGATGTACGGCTCCTCGTGCGTCTCGAGCCCGATGCCGTGGCCGGTGCGGTGCACGAAGTACTCGCCGTAGCCGGCGGCGTCGATCACGTCGCGGGCGGCGGCGTCGACGCTCTCGGCCGTCACGCCCGGGCGCACGTGCTCGCAGGCCGCGGCCTGAGCCGCCTGGAGCACGGCGTAGTACTCGAGGAACTCGGCCGGCGGCTGACCGACGCTGTAGGTGCGGGTCTCGTCGGAGCAGTAGCCGTCGGGCATGGTGCCGCCGATGTCGACGACGACGGGCTCGCCCTGCTCGATGACCCGGTCGGACAGCTCGTGGTGCGGGCTCGCCCCGTTCGGCCCGCTGCCCACGATGACGAAGTCGACGCGCACGTGCCCCTCGGCGATGATCGCGTCGGCGATGTCCTTGCCGACCTCGCGCTCGGTCCGGCCCGCGCGCAGCCACTCCGGCACCATCGCGTGCACCCGGTCGATCGCGGCGCCGGCACGGCGGAGCGCCTCGACCTCGTCGGGCGTCTTGCGGATGCGCAGCTCGCGCAGCACTGTGCCCGCGAGCAGCTGCTCGGACGCCGGCATCGCGGCGCGCAGCCGCAGCACCTTCTCGGCCCACATGTGGTTGTCGAGGCCCGTGCGTGCACCGTCCGGCAGCAAGGACGCGACGAGGGCGTACGGGTCGTCCGTCTCGCCCCAGGTGAGGATCTCCATCCCGAGGTCGCCGATGGGGCTCGCGACCGCCGCCGGCTTCTCCAGCCCGGGGACGACGATCACCGGGTCGCCCTGCGCCTGGACGACCAGGCAGGTGAGCCGCTCCAGCGGGATCGCGTCGTAGCCGGTGAGGTAGCGCAGGTCCGGTCCGGGGCTGACGAGCAGGGCGTCGATCCCGCCGGCGGCCGCGGCGTCCGCCGCCCGGGCGAGGCGGTCGGCGAGGTCGGCAACGGGTGCGTGGTGGGGTGCGGTCGCGGTCACGGCGCCGACCCTACGCCGGGCCGCTCCCGGGTCTCGCCCGACGCCGCGCCGGGACGCCGCGCGAGGCCGGTCGTCAGCCGGCCTCGGGGGTCGCCGACACGTCGCCCCCGAGCGCCACCCGCCGGCGCTCCGCCTCCTGCGCGTCGAGGATCGCGTCCATCCGGCGCGCCTCCGCAGCGTCGGCGCGCATCCAGAGGATGACGATGACGAGGAGGAACGGCACGTCGATCCCCTCCCCGACCGCCCAGAGGATGGCGCCGGCCGCGCGTTGGTCCGACGCCGCCCAGTCCAGCCCGCCGGGGTCGCCGTGCGCGGCGTACCAGCCACCGCCCAGCAGGGAGGTGGTGAAGAACAGCACCGCGCCGGGGACGGCGTCGAGGAGGAGCTCGAAGAAGGCCACGAACGCCGCGAAGGCGTACGGCACACCATGTTCCGGCACCTGACCGTCGACGAGGCCGAGCACGGCGAGCGTGCCCAGCACGACGAGTCCCAGCTGCACGACGGCGTAGACCGCCGGTCGCTCCAGGCTGGTGAGCAGCAGCGGCGAGAAGACGACGAGGACCGGGAGCGCGAGCATGAACAGCGGCGTCACGAGCGGGTGGGTGGCCACCCGCATCGGGCGCGAGTCGAACACGGCGTCCCATCGACGACCCGAGGGCGTCCCGGCCAGGGCCTCGCGGCCGAGCCGCACCGGCGCCCCGAGCACGAGCAGCGCCGGCGCGACGAGGGCGAGGACGACGACCTGGGTGAGGTACGCCGCGAAGAGCGAGTGGGCCCGCGCACCTGGCCACCACGACACCGTCAGGACGACGAACGGCAGGGCCAGGCCGAGGAAGAGCCCGGTGCGCCACCAGGGCCATCGACGCCCCTCACGGCGCAGCCGCAGCACGCCCAGCACGTAGGTCGCGCCGGCCACCAGCGCGACCGCGGTGGTCAGCGGCGCGAACGTCCACGTCGTCAGCAGCACCGTCGTCCTCGCCGTCCTCGTCGTCCCGGGTCGCCGTGATGGTAGATCCCCGTGATGAGAGCCTCGTTCCGGCTTCGCTCCGAGCGATGCCGGCGCACCGGCCGCGCCGTCTCAGGCAGGCCTCGCGCTGAGCAGGAGCAGGCAGCGGTCGGCCTGATGCCTGACTCGCACCACTCGATCGCTTCGCAGCCGCGCCACATCCTCGGTGAGATCCTCGACGCGATGGCGGGAGATGACCTTCAGACCCATCTCTCGCGCTCGCCACGCACCATCCGAGAGCGACAGCCGGACCTCGGGTACAGCCTGGTCCTGCCAGGCCCAGAGAAGACCTCGCAAGCCCCAGACACGCAGCCAGTAGTCATCATCGTGACCAGCCCCGTCGAGGAACTTCCGCGCCGGTGGGCCCCCGAGCGCAAGCACCAGGTCCGGGTCGACGTCCTCCCCTCGCACCAGTGCGCGGCAGCCACGGACCATCGCGTCTCGACCCCGCCGTGCGCACTCGGCCTCGATGCTCTGACGGGGGGTCACGCCCCAGCGCGAAGGTGAGGTCACCCCACCAGCATCACATCGACCGGCAACGACGTCGCCCCGGAAGGGTCCGTCGTCGTGCGTACTGCCGCGGCCGCAGCCGACCGCCGGACTTCTGCCCGGGAGCACCCGACGAAGCCCGTTCCCTCCGTGGGGCGGGCTTCGCCTGCCCGGCGTCTACGGTGACCTCCATGACTCCCCGCTCCGAGAAGCTGCTGCTGCTGGACTCCGCGAGCCTGTACTTCCGTGCGTTCCACGGGATCAAGGAGTCGGTCACCGCGCCCGACGGGACTCCCGTCAACGCCGTCCGGGGATTCCTCGACTTCATCACCCGGCTGGTCACCGACCACGAGCCGACCCGGCTGGTCTGCTGCTGGGACGACGACTGGCGCCCCGAGTTCCGGGTGGCGGCGATCCCGTCGTACAAGGCGCACCGAGTGGCCGACGCGGCGGCCAACGCCGAGGAGGTCCCGGACGCGCTGGCACCGCAGGTGCCCGTCATCGCGGACGTGCTCGAGGCGCTCGGCATCGCGCGCGTCGGGTCCGCCGGGTACGAGGCCGACGACGTCATCGGGACGCTCGTCGCCCGCGCCACCGTCCCGGTCGACGTCGTGACCGGGGACCGCGACCTGTTCCAGGTGGTCGACGACGCGCGTGGGGTCCGGGTGCTCTACACCGCGAAGGGCGGCGTGGCCCGGGCCGAGGTCGTCACCGAGGCGGTGGTGGCCGAGCGGTACGGCGTACCTCCGCGGGCCTACGCCGACTTCGCCGCGCTGCGCGGCGACCCCTCGGACGGGCTGCCGGGTGTGCCCGGCATCGGGGAGAAGACGGCGGCGGCGCTCATCGCGGCGTACGGGTCGCTCGACGGCGTGCTGGACGCGGCCGAGGCGGGCGACCCCGGCGTCCGGGCCAGCGTCCACGACCGGGTGCTGGCCGCACGCGACTACCTCGCGGTGGCACCGGAGGTGGTGCGCGTCGCCGTGGACTGCCCGCTGCCCGACTTCGACGACCGCCTGCCGGTCGGCGCCGGCCGATCCGGACCGGCTCGCGGAGCTCGCCGACCGCTGGGGGCTCGCGTCGTCCGTACGCCGGCTGACGGCGACGCTCTCCCGCTGACGTCGACGCGTTCGAGTCCGTGGCCGACCGACGGGCCCGCCTGCCCGCTGCGGCGCGCGCCCGAGGGTCAGCCGGCGCACCGTGCCCGGACCCTCCTGGCCGGCGATTCGGCCGCGCCGGGTTCAGCGGCGGACGGGCTCGTGCCCCGGCGGGCCCGGCGGTCCTGACCCGCCCCGCGCCGGCGCCGTGCGGTCCACGACGGCGGCCGCCTGCGGTTCCTGCCGGGGCACGCGCTCCGACCGCTCCGCGTCCACCGCCGCACTCAGCTCCTCGTAGAGTCGGCGGAACTCCGAGCGGGTCTCGCGCCGGAAGTGCAGCCGGTGCTCGGCGCCGGAGACGTCGATCACCCGCAGGACCCCACCGACCCGGCGCGGGGCCTCACGGAACACGACCTCGTCGACCTCCGCGGCGGTCGAGGACGAGGCGGTTGTCGTCGGTGCCGGCGTTCACGAGCTCGCGGCTGTCGGCGGTGGTGCCGCGCGCGACGAGGACCGACCCGTCCCAGTCGATCTCCACGAGGTACCCGTGCAGCTTCATGTCTGCCCCGAATCCGGGTGCGCTCCCCCGCGTCCCACCTGTCACGGTAGCCCCGGACCCGCTCCCAGGCGCGGGAAGCACCACCACGGCTCGGCACCGGCGAAGGCGGTGCCACCCGGGCCCGACGGACGCCGGAGTCGACCCCTCCAGTTGCCGTCCGCGCGACCACGCCTGCGCGTGGGCCCGGATCAGGCTGGACCACAGCCACTCGGAGCGACCGCCTGACCGGCGGCGCCCCCAGCCGACCTCGGTCAGCGGCACCGGGCGATGTACCGCGCGGCGATCTGCCCCGTGGCGGGAGCGCCACGGGGCCCCGGACACACGGCCCCGTCGTCGCCCTGCGTCCAGCCGACGACGCGGACGGAGGTCCCACGCGCCCGGTCGGCCACGTGACCCGCGCGCACGAGGACTGCGCTGCGACGGCGGCGGGACCAGGACCGGGTCGGCGAGCGCGCACGGGCACCTCTCGGTCCGCGCTCGGCGCTGCCCGGCACCGCGCTCCGGCCCGGCCCGGTCGCCGCGGCCACCGCGCCCTCACACCGACGAGAAGGCGACGACGCCGCGCTTCACCGCGCCCACGGCCTCGTGCGCCGACCGGGCCAGCGCCACGCCCTCGGGGGTCCTCTCGGCACCAGCGGCGTCACCGATCTGCCCGAGGATGTCCGCCAGCTGCTTGCACCAGCGGACGAAGTCACCTGCCGCCAGGTCCGCATCGCGCAGGACCGACTCGAGCCGGTGCCCGGAGGCCCACCGGAACGCGGCGTAGGCGAAGCCGAGGTCCGGCTCGCGCAGGAACGACACCTTCTCCTCCGCCTCCAGCGCGGAGAGCTCCGCCCACAGCCGGACGGTCTCGGTGAGCACCTCGCTGACCCGGCCGCTCGGGAGCTTGGGCGCCACGGCGTCGTCGGCCTGGCGCGACTCGAACACGAGGGCCGAGGCGCACGCGGCGAGCTCCGGAGCGGTGAGTCCGACCCACAGCCCCTGGCGGAGGCACTCGGCGGCCACGAGGTCCATCTCGTTGTAGAGCCGCTGCAGCATCCGCCCGGCGTCGGTCACCGTGGCGGTGTCGTCCTCCCCGGCGAGGTAGCCGAGCCGGGCCAGGATCGCGCACACCCGGTCGAACTGGCGGGCGATCGAGTTCGTCCTCGACTCCACCCGGCGCTCGAGGCCGTGGGTCTCGCGCTGCAGCCGGTGGTACCGCTCGGCCCAGCGCGCGTGCTGTTCGCGCTCGTCGCAGCCGTGGCAGGGGTGCTGGCGGATGAGGCGGCGCAGCTCGAGCACCGTCGCGTCCTCGCCCGTGCCGGACCTCTGCTTGCGCGGGCGGTCGACGTGGATGTCGCCGGCGACCTCCTTGAGCCGCGCCGCGAGGTCGCGCCTCGCGTTCGCCGACCTCGGGTTGAACAGCTTGGGGATCCGGATGTTCTCCAACCGCTCGGCCGGGGCGGGGAAGTCGACGACCGACAGCCGCTTCACCTGCCGGTCGACGGTGAGCACCGAGGGGCGCGGCTCGTCGCGCTCGTGCAGCCCCGGGTCGAGGACGACGGCGACGCCGGACCGCCGTCCGCTCGGGATCACGATGACGTCGCCCGGCTTGAGGGCGGCGAGCGAGGTCGCTACGGCCGCACGGCGCCGGACGGTGCCGTCGCGCGCGAGCTCCTTCTCCCGGTCGGTGAGGCGGCGGCGGAGCTCGGCGTACTCCTCGAAGTCGCCGAGGTGGCAGACCATCGCCTGCCGGTAGCCCTCGATCGCCTCCTCCTGCTTGCGGACCTGGCGAGCGAGGCCCACCACCGCGCGGTCGGCCTGGAACTGCGCGAAGGACGTCTCGAGCAGCTCGCGCGCCGCGTGGTGACCGACCGACCCGACCAGGTTGACCGCCATGTTGTACGACGGCTTGAACGACGACCGGAGCGGATAGGTGCGCGTGGAGGCGAGGCCCGCGAGGGCTGCGGGGTCGAACCCCTGGTGCCACACCACGACGGCGTTGCCCTCGATGTCGATCCCGCGGCGTCCGGCGCGGCCGGTGAGCTGGGTGTACTCCCCCGGTGTCACGTCGGCGTGCGTCTCGCCGTTCCACTTCACCAGCTTCTCGAGCACGACGCTGCGGGCCGGCATGTTGATGCCCAGCGCGAGCGTCTCGGTGGCGAAGACCATCTTCACCAGGCCCTGCTGGAAGAGCGCCTCGACGGTCTCCTTGAACGTCGGCAGCATCCCGGCGTGGTGCGCCGCGAAGCCGCGCTCGAGACCGTCGAGCCACGCCTCGTAGCCGAGGACGAGCAGGTCCTCCTGCGGCAGGTCGCGGCACTGCTCCTCCACGATCGCGCGGATCCGGCCGCGCTCCTCGTTCGAGGTGAGCCGGAGGCCGGCCGCGAGGCACTGCTCGACCGCGGCGTCGCACCCGACCCGGCTGAAGACGAACGTGATCGCCGGCAGCAGCCGGTCGCGGTTGAGCCGCTCGACGACCTCGTAGCGCAGCGGCACGTTGATGCTGCGCGGGCGGCGCCCGCCGCGGGCGGGTCGTGGCCCGGCCGCGCGGTAGTCGCCGTCGCGCCTCGTCTCGCGGGTGAGCCGGGCGACGCGCTCCTCCTCGCGGGCGAGCCGGACCAGCTCGGGGTTGACGCGGGTCTGGGCGTCGTCGACGAACAGGTCGTAGAGCCGCTGACCCGCCATCACGTGCTGCCACAGCGGCACCGGCCGGTGCTCCTCCACGACGATCCGCGTCTCGCCGCGGACCTCGGTGAGCCACTCGCCGAACTCCTCGGCGTTGCTCACCGTGGCCGACAGCGCGACGACCGCGACGTGCTCGGGCAGGTGGATGATCACCTCCTCCCACACGGCTCCGCGGAACCGGTCGGCGAGGTAGTGCACCTCGTCCATGACGACGTAGGCGAGGCCGTCGAGGGTCTGCGAACCGGCGTAGATCATGTTGCGCAGGACCTCGGTCGTCATCACGACGACCGGCGCCTCGCCGTTCACCGAGTTGTCGCCGGTGAGCAGCCCGACCCGGCCCGCGCCGTAGCGCTCCACGAGGTCGTGGTACTTCTGGTTGGACAGCGCCTTGATCGGTGCCGTGTAGAAGCACTTGCGGCCCTCGCGCAGCGCGAGGTGCACGGCGAACTCGCCGACGACCGTCTTGCCGGCCCCGGTGGGCGCGGCCACGAGCACACCGGCGCCGGCCTCGACCGCGCGGCAGGCCTCGAGCTGGAAGTCGTCGAGCGCGAAGTCGTAGAGGCCGCGGAACTCCTCGAGGGCCGACCCCTCCGCCGCCCCGCGCCGACGGGACGAGGCAGAGCGCTCGGCGGGCGACGTCATGCCCGAAGGCTATGTCGCCGCGCCCCGCGACGGCGGGACCAGGAGGCTCACGGCGGCGGGGACCACGCGGACCTCGACCGGGAGCGGGCCGATCCGCTCGCCGTCGGCGTAGGCGACCTGGCCCGGCGCGTCGAGCCGCACGGTCGTCGCGACGTGCTCGTGCACCTCGGGGATCTCGATGTGCGTCCCCTTGAACACCCGCGGGAAGACGCGGAGGAACCGCGGGGTGGACACCTCGTCGAGGAAGATCAGCGAGAGCAGCCCGTCGTCGATGAGCGCACCCGGGCACACCCGCATGCCGCCGCCGTACGACGTCCCGTTGCCGACCGCGACGAGCATCCCGCTCTTCTCCTGGCGCAGCTCGCTCGGCAGCCCCTCGTCGACGACCATGACGTAGGGCACCGCGGTGAAGCTGCGCAGCTCCGCGAGGATCGCGCGCAGGTAGCGCGCCTGGCCGGACGGCCAGGTCATGTGGTTGGCCCGCTCGTTCACCATCGAGTCGAAGCCGGAGGAGAGCACCCCGAGGAACCAGCGGTCCACGCCGTCGGCCGAGACCGCCCGGCCCGCGTCCACGACGCGCCGACGGCCGGACAGCAGCGCGTCCGCGACGACCTCGGCGGCCGCGGCCGGAGCCGTCGGCATCCCGACGTGCGTGGCGACGTCGTTGCCGGTCCCGGCCGGCACCATCCCCAGGGGTACGTCGGTCCCCGCGACGGCCTGCAGGCACAGGTTGACCGTGCCGTCGCCACCGCACCCGACGACCGCCGCCGTCGGCCCGTCGGCGATGGCCCGGCGCAACCGGGCCGCGGCGTCGTCGGCGTCGTGACCCACCACCTGGACCACGTCGAAGCCGCGGTCCTGGAGGGTGGCCACGGCGATGGGGGCGGACGCGGACGCCTTGCCCCTCCCCGAGGTCGGGTTGAGCAGCAGCACCACGCGTCCGGCATCCGTCACGGCGCCGGACTCTAGTCCGCTGCGGGTGCTTCCGCTGGGCCCCTACTGGCGTCGCAGACGCCAGTAGGGGAGATGGGCGCATTCGGGGCGCCGCCGGCCCGTCGCGCGCGGGCCGGCTCCCGGGAAGGCGGGAAGCCCTCGACCGCGTCTGGCGCACCTCGGGGCCCGTTCACGGCGAGAACGAGGGGCGGGCCGGGGGGTCAGGTGGTGTCGTCGTCGAGGGGGCTTGCGCGCAGGTCGTCGGGCTCGGCGATCCGCTCCGGCAGGGTCGACGCCTCGTCGTCGGACATCGGGCCGAAGCCGTCACGCTTGGCCCGGCGCCCGCGGCGCGCGTCGTTGACGAGCATGACCGCCAGCGCCACGAACACGATGCCCATGAACGGCAGCGCCACGAGCATCATCGTGAACGGGTCCGGCGTGGGGGTGGCGACCGCGGCGAACGTCAGGCAGAACACGATGAGCCAGCGCCACGAGCGCAGGACCCGCTCGGCGCTCAGCACGCCGGCGAAGTTGAGCATCACCAGGACGAGCGGGATGAGCGCGCCGAGGCCGAAGAACAGCAGGATCTGGATGATGAAGCCGAGGTACTCGTTGACGTTGATGATGTTCGAGACGTTCTCCGGCGTGAACCCCAGCAGCAGGTTGAGCAGCTGGGGCATGGACCGGTACGCCAGCGCCGCGCCGAACAGGAACAGCGGCGTCGCGGCGAGCACGAAGCCGTAGGCCCACCTGCGCTCGGGCCCCTTGAGCCCGGGGGCCAGGAACCGCCAGAGCTGGTAGAGCCAGATCGGCAGCGAGATGATCAGCCCGGCGACCACGACGATCTGCAGCTGCAGCGTGAACGCGTCCGTGACCCCGCTGACGGCGAGCACGATGGTCTTGCCCTGGGCCTTGGCCTCGTCGACGACCAGGTTGAACGGCGCCTCGACGAAGTGGAACAGCTGCTCGTAGAAGATCCAGGCGACGACCGAGCCGGCCAGGATCCCGAGCACCGCACGGAACAGGCGCTTCTGGAACTCGCGCAGGTGCTCGAGCAGCGTCATCGCGCCGTCCGGGTTGGACCTGCGGCGCGACCTGCCGCGGCGACCGGCGCTCACATCACCGGCGACCACGACGGTGGGCTGGTTCCTCAGGCGCGCGGGGCCCCGTCAGCCGGCGGGGTCACCGGCTGCGCGAGGACCTGCTCGCCCGTGACGGGGTCGATGAGGTAGCGCGGGGCGGGGGCCGCCGCGGGGGCCGGGGCGGCGGCGGGCGCGGGAGCCGGGGCGGCGGGCGCGGCAGCGGGAGCGGCCGGGGGCCGGCGTCGCGGCGACGGCCGGCGGCTCGGCCGGGACGGTGCTGCCGTCGGTGCGCAGACCCTCGGTCTCGGCCTTGAAGATCCGCATCGACCGGCCGACTCCGCGCGCGACATCGGGAAGCCGCTTGGCGCCGAACAGGAGGATCACCACGAGGATGACGATCCAGGCGGTCGGCTCACGCAAGATGCCCATCGAACAGTCCTCACATCACCCACGTCGGTGCCACGGTCGTGGCGTCGAGGACCACGATAACCCGAGTCCGAGGGTCAGCGACCACGCGCCAGGGTCAGGCCCTCCGCGATGGCGTCGTGCGTCTCGAGCCACAGCACGAGATCCAGCAGGTCGTCGTAGCCGAGCGGGCTGCCCTCGTGGCGTTCCCGGGCCTCGGCCGGGACGGGCACGCGCTGCACCGCCACGCCGGCGGAGGTGAGCAGTCGCACGACCTCCTCGTCGGCGGGCTTCTCGACGTCCTCGTGGCACGTGGGGCAGCCGAAGGAGTAGGTCCGGCGCGAGTGGCTCTCCTCGAGCGCTTCCACGACCCGGACCCGGACCTGACGCGGGGTGAGGTCGACATCACCGCACATCGGACAGGTCGCCTTGATGGTGGCCATCGTGATCCCCCCTCCGGGTCGTGTCCCAACGACCGACGAAGAAGGTGTCGGCACGTTCCCGGGGGGTGCTTGAGCGCTGGACGAGCACGGATCGCGTCCGACGCCCTCAGATCCGGTCGACGGGCTGCGGGTGCCGCGACGAGCCCGGCGTCAGCCCTCGGCGGCGTAGGCGGCCAGGGCGGCGCGCGCCTCGGCCCGGACCCGCTCCACCACGTCCGGGCGGTCGAGCACGGTCACCGACGACCCGGTGCGCAGCAGCAGCCGGGCGAGCCAGCGCTCGTCGGCCACCGGCAGCACCACGCGCAACCGCCCCTCACCGAGAGCGGTCACCGACTCGACCGGGTTCTCCTCGGCGATCCACGCCACCTCGGGAGCCAGCTCGAGCGTCACGGGTTCGCCCTCGGGACGCAGCGCCCCGGCCCCGAGGTCGACCGGCTCGGCGTCCGCGGGGACCTGGGCCGGTACGTCGAGCAGCTGAGCGTCCTCGATCCGGTCGAGCCGGAACGTGCGTACGGCCTCCGCCCGCAGGCACCACGCCTCGAGGTAGGTCCGCCCCTCGAGCGTGAGCACGCGCATGGGGTCGACGTCGCGCTCGGTGCGCTCGTCGAGCGCCCCGACGTAGCGCAGGTGCAGCCGGCGGTGCTCGGCGAGGGCGCGGGTCACGGCGGCGGAGACCTCGGGGTCGCGCGCGGCGTCGACCGTCACGGTGAGCCCGTCGACGCCCGAGAGCGCCTCCCCCGCCGCCGCCTCGAGCTTGCTCGTGGCTCCGGCGAGGGCCGCCCGGTCGTGCGGCCCCGGCACCTGGGCGAGCACGCGCAGCGCCACGAGCAGGGCCGCGGCCTCGTCCGGCGAGAGCCGCAGCGGGCGGTCGAGGGTCTGGGCGTCGAGCACGGTGATCCGGCCGTCCTCGTCCCAGAACTGGATGTCGACGAGGTCGCCGGGCATGTGACCGGGGCGTCCCGTGCAGATGAGCAGCCACAGGTCGTTCTGCAGCTGCTCCGGGGTGACGCCGAAGTGCGCGGCCGCCTCGTCGACGGTGACGCCCTCGTGCGACGTGAGCCACGGCACGAGCGCGAGCAGCCGGGACAGCCGGGTCGCGGCGGTGTCGGGTGCCCGCCCCTGGGCGCTCACGAGGCCCCCACCCCCGCCGCGACGCGCAGCCGGCGGACGACCGCGGAGCGCAGCGAGGCCGGCTCGAGGACGACGGCCGCGGCACCGAGCCCGACGACGTCGGCCGCCATCGCCTCGTCGTCGGAGTAGGGCACCTCGAGGACGTCGCCGTCGCCGTCCGGCGACGCCGCTGTGGCGCGTCGGCGCAGGCCGTTCGCCCGGCCCGGCGCGACGCGGATGCGCGCGGCGAGCGCCCCCGGGCGGGGCGCCGAGGCGGCGATCATGCCGGCGACGTCGATCCCCTCGGGCACGTCGTAGGACCCCGCCGCGCCGTACGCCGTGGCCGCGCCGACCACGCGGGACAGGCGGAACACCCGTGGCGCGCCGCGGTCCAGGTCGTGGCCCACGAGGTACCAGTGGCCGCGGCGCGACGCGACGCCCCAGGGCTGGACCGCCCGCTGCTCGGGCGCGTCGTCGCCGGGCTTCCGGTACTCGAAGCGCACCGCGCGACGGCTGCGCACGGCGTCCAGCAGCACGGGGAAGGACGGTTCGGCGGTGGCGATCCGCGTCTCGATGCCGACCGGTCCGTCGACCACCACGCCGGAGCCCATCGCCTCGAGCTTGCGCACGGCGCGCTGCGCGGCCGGGCCGAGGCTCGCCTGCTCCCAGACCCGCGCGGCGAGGCCGAGCACGGCGAGCTCGTCCGCGGTGAAGTCGACCTCCGGCAGGGCGTACGCCGACGCCGCGACGCGGTAGCCCTCGATGCCGCCGGCACCGTCGGAGCCCTCGACGGTCTCCACCGGGACGCCCATGCTGCGCAGCTCGTCCTTGTCCCGCTCGAACATCCGTTCGAACGCCTCGACGGAGGGGCTCGTCCGGTAGGCGTCGATGACGTCGCGCAGCACCTGCTTCGGCACCGGGCGCGAGGACGCCATGAGGGCGAACAGCAGGTTGAGCAGCCGCTCGGTGCGGTCGTTCTGGCTCACGATGCCCCCGGCTCCGGCGGTCGGATCAGTGCGCGTCGAGCAGGTCGATCACGAAGATCAGGGTCTTGCCGGCGAGCCGGTGCCCGCCGCCCGCGGGGCCGTAGGCCAGGTGCGGGGGGATGGTGAGCTGACGGCGCCCGCCGACCCGCATGCCGGGGATGCCCTCCTGCCAGCCCGCGATCAGGCCGCGGAGCGGGAACTCGATGGGCTCGCCGCGGTTCCAGCTCGAGTCGAACTCGTCACCGGTGTCGAACTCCACGCCGACGTAGTGCACGAGCACCGTGGCACCGGGGACCGCCTCCGCGCCGTCGCCGACCACGACGTCCTGGACGACCAGCTCGGTGGGCGCCTCGCCACCGGGGAAGTCGATCTCGGGCTTCTCGGTCATGTCGTCTCTCCTCGCTGACGGGTCGTTCGCGCGCCGGACGGCGGCGCCGCGGTGGTGCCTGTGCTGATGCTGCCGTGCGTCGCCCCCGGTCAGGGGATCGACACGAGGTCGATCACGAAGACGAGCGGTTCGTTGGGCTGGATGTCGAGCCCCTGCGGCACGCTGGCGCCGAAGCCCTGGTCCGCGGGCATGACCACGAGCCGGCGCCCGCCGACCTTCATCCCCGGGATGCCGTCGGCGATGCCGGGGATGATCTGCGACAGGTCGAACTGCGCGGGCTTCCCGGCGGTCCACGTGGAGTCGAACGTCTTGCCCGTGGTGGCACCGGCACCGACGTACTTCACCGTCACCGTCGCGCCCGGCTTCGCCTCGGCGCCGGTGCCGACCGTGATGTCGTTGATGGTCAGCGCGGAGACCTTGGCCGTCTCCGGCGTCACGGCGATCGTCGGGGCCTTCCCGGCCGCGCCGGTCACGGTGACGCCGGCCGTGCCCTCGACGTGCGGTCCGACCGTCGGCACCGCCTTGGGGACGGCGTCGACGACGAACACGAGGGCCTCGTTGGCGCCGATGTCGGCGGAGGGCGGGCTGGCGCCGTAGGCCTGGGCGCCGGGGATGACGAGCAGGCGCCGGCCGCCCACCTTCATGCCGGGGATGCCCTTGGTCCAGCCCTCGATCACGCCGGACAGCGAGAACGTGGCCGGCTGGCCGCGGTCCCAGGACGAGTCGAACTTCTTGCCGGAGACCGCGCCGATGCCGACGTACTGGGCCGTGATCGACGCCCCGGCCGCGATCGGCGCGCCCGTGCCCTGCACCAGGTCGCAGACCGTGAGCTTGGTGACCTTCGACGTGTCGGGGCCGAGGGTCACCTGGGGCGCCTTGCCGAGGTCCCCGCTCACCGTCACGCCCTCGGTGCCGACCGTGTAGTCCGCGCTCGTGGGGGTGCCGGGCGGGCAGGTGCTGCTCGCCGTCGAGGACCCGCCGGCCGCCGGGCTGCTCGAGGTCGAGGCCGCGTCGCCGGAGGCGCCGCAGCCCGCGAGGGCCAGGGCCGAGGACGAGGACGAGCGGGACGAGGGCACGTGCCAGGCGGGGCTTCACGAGGGTCGACCCTAACCCGGCGAACGCGCCCCGACGGACACCAGGGCGCCGCACCGGACGGCTCACATGCTGGCGATGAGCTTCTCCACCCGCTCGTCGACGGCGCGGAACGGGTCCTTGCACAGCACGGTGCGCTGGGCCTGGTCGTTGAGCTTGAGGTGGACCCAGTCGACGGTGAAGTCGCGGCGGCGCTCCTGGGCCCGCTTGATGAACTCGCCGCGCAGCCGCGCCCGGGTGGTCTGCGGCGGCACGGACTTGGCCTCGAAGACGTCGAGGTCGCGGGCGACCCGGGCGACGGCGCCGCGCCCCTCCAGCAGGTAGTAGAGGCCGCGGGTGCGGGTGATGTCGTGGTAGGCGAGGTCGAGCTGCGCGATGCGCGGGCTGGACAGGTCGAGGTCGTGCTTGGCCATGTAGCGCTCGAGCAGGCGGAGCTTGATCACCCAGTCGATCTCGCGCTCGACGAGACCGAGGTCGCCGGTCGACGACCGCGGTGAGCGTCCGGGTCCAGAGGTCGACGACGCGCGGTGGATCGAGTCGGGGTCGTCGAGCAGCCCGCGGCGGCGGGCGAAGTCGGTCGCGCGCTCGAGGTACTCGGTCTGGATCTCCAGCGCCGACAGCTCCCGGCCGTTCGCCAGGCGTACCGCGCGGCGACCCGGTGGGGTCGTGGCTGATCTCGCGGATCGCGCGGATCGGGTTCTCCAGGGTCATGTCCCGCATGACGCCGCCGTGCTCGAGCATCCGCAGCACGAGGTCGGTGGCGCCGACCTTGAGCATCGTCGTCGTCTCGCTCATGTTCGAGTCGCCGACGATGACGTGCAGGCGCCGGTAGCGCTCGGCGTCGGCGTGCGGCTCGTCGCGGGTGTTGATGATCGGGCGGGAGCGCGTCGTCGCGCTCGAGACGCCCTCCCAGATGTGCTCGGCCCGCTGGCTCACGCAGTAGACCGCGCCGCGCGGCGTCTGCAGCACCTTGCCCGCGCCGCACGACGATCTGCCGGGAGACGAGGAACGGGATGAGCACGTCGGCGAGGCGGGAGAACTCGCCGTGGCGCCCGACGAGGTAGTTCTCGTGGCAGCCGTAGGAGTTGCCCGGCCGAGTCGGTGTTGTTCTTGAACAGGTAGACGTCGCCGGCGATGCCCTCCTCGTCGAGGCGCTTCTCCGCGTCGACGAGCAGGCCCTCGAGGATGCGCTCCCCCGCCTTGTCGTGCGCGACGAGCTCGCTCGATGTCGTCGCACTCCGGCGTCGCGTACTCCGGGTGGCTGCCGACGTCGAGGTAGAGGCGGGCGCCGTTGCGCAGGAAGACGTTGCTGGACCGGCCCCAGGACACGACCCGGCGGAACAGGTAGCGGGCGACCTCGTCCGGCGAGAGCCGCCGCTGCCCCCGGAAGGTGCAGGTGACGCCGTACTCCGTCTCGATCCCGAAGATCCGCCGGTCCACGTCCTCACCCTAGGCAGCGACGAGGGCGGGCGCAGGGCGGCGCGCGGGTCGGGCGCGAGGCGGCTCAGCCCGAGCCGGGCTGCCGCACCGGGCTGCGCGTCGGGCTCGTCGTCCGGGCTCGTCGCCCGGCTCGTCGTCGGAGTCGTCCGCGACGCCGAGCAGCTCGGCGAGCCGGTGGCCCTGGATCCGGCGGAACTTGCGCCGCGGCCGGGCGCGGTCGAGCACCGCGACCTCGAGCTGGGCCGGCGTGAGCACCCGCGGCTCGCTCGCCGTTGCCGGCCTCGGGCGCCGCGCCCAGTGCCGCGACGGCGAGCCGCAGCGCGTCGGCGAGCGCCATGCCCTCGGCCCAGCGCTCCTTGAGCTCGGTCGATGATCTGCTCGGCCGACCCGCCCATCGCCGACGAAGCCGTGCTCGTCGCCGACCGAGCCGTCGAACGTGAGGCGGTAGAGCTGGTCGTCGTGCGGCGTCGTCGCCGACCTCGGCGACGACGATCTCCACCTCGTACGGCTTCTGCGTCTCGGTGAAGATCGTGCCGAGCGTCTGGGCGTAGGCGTTCGCGAGGCTCCGGCCCGATCACGTCGCGCCGGTCGTAGGAGTAGCCGCGCAGGTCGGCCAGGCGTACGCCGGCGACGCGCAGGTTCTCGAACTCGTTGTACTTGCCGACCGCGGCGAAGGCGATCCGGTCGTAGATCTCGGTGATCTTGTGCAGGGCGCGCGACCGGTTCTCCGCGACGAACAGCAGTCCCCCGGCGTACTGCAGGACGACGACGCTGCGGCCGCGGGCGATGCCCTTGCGGGCGTAGTCCGCCTTGTCCTTGATGATCTGCTCGGGCGAGACGTAGAACGGCATGCTCATGGCGCGGTCCCCCTCAGCCCGTGACCGGTGCGACGGGGCCGTCCGGCCGGGTCTGCCGGGCGTCGACCACGGCGCGCACCACCGGTTCCAGCTCGGGCTCGTTGACGCCGGCGGTAGCCGTCCACGTCGACCACCGCCACCACGGGCAGGATGCCGCGGGCGAGGTCGGGACCGCCGGTGGCCGAGTCGTCGTCGGCGGCGTCGTAGAGGCACTCGATGACGACGGACACCGCCTCGGCCGGCGTGAGGTCCTCGCGCCACAGCTTCTTGAGCGCGCCCCGGGCGAACATCGACCCGGAGCCGACGCTGTGGTGGCGGTGCTCCTCGTAGCGTCCGCCGGTGACGTCGTAGCTGAAGATGCGGCCGGCGCCCGTCTCCGCGTCGTAGCCGGCGAACACCGGGACGACGGCGAGGCCCTGCATCGCCATGCCGAGGTTGCCGCGGATCAGGGTGGCGAGCCGGTTGGCCTTGCCGTCGAGGGACAGCGAGGTGCCCTCGATCTTCTCGTAGTGCTCGAGCTCGACCTGGAACAGCTTCACCATCTCGACGGCGAGGCCCGCCGTGCCGGCGATGCCGACGCAGCTGGACTCGTCGGCCGGGAACACCTTCTCGATGTCCTTCTGCGCGATGACGTTGCCCATGGTCGCCCGCCGGTCGCCGGCCATGACGACGCCGCCGGCGAAGGTCAGCGCCACGATCGTGGTGCCGTGCACGGCCTCGACCGACGTGCCGGCGGGCAGCGGGCGTCCGGCCGGCAGCAGCGTCGGGTCGTGCGTGGCGAGGAACTCGGCGAACGAGGACGACCCGGTCTGCAGGAAGGCCGGGGACAGCGAACCCCCGTGGCCCGACTCGTTGCGGCCGCTCACCGACGACCCCTCTCCCGCTGCCGTGGACGTGCCGGACCGGTGCCCGGCGCGACGAACCTACCCGTCGGGGATCGGCGTGCGCCGGTCACTCCCCGCCCTTCTGGACGAACCCGCGGACGAACTCCTCGGCGTTGGTCTCCAGCGCCTCGTCGATGTCGTCGAGGATCGCGTCGATGTCGGCGTCGAGCGCCTCCTTGCGCGCGGTCAGGTCGGACGACGGAGCGGCGGTCTCCTCGACCTGCTCCTCGTCGGCCGAGCGCGACCTGTGCTGCTGCTCGCCGCTGTCCCGAGTAGGCATGCCGACCTCCCCACCTGCGTCGCCCGACGGTGCGTCGGGCCGGTCCCGACCCTACCCACGCGTCGGGGCGGGTGCCGCGCGAGACGCCGCGGCGCGTCGCGTCAGTCCCGGTGGTCGAGCGCGGCGAGCAGGTCCTGGGCGGTGGCGCACCGGTCCAGGAGCTCGCCCACGTGGGCCCGGGTGCCGCGCAGCGGCTCGAGGGTCGGGACGCGCTGGAGCGCGTCACGCCCGGGGACGTCGAAGATCACCGAGTCCCAGGACGCCGCGGCCACGTGCTCCGGATAGCGGCGCATGCACTCGCCGCGGAACCAGGCGCGGGTGTCGGTCGGGCGGCGCGCGTGACGGCGGAGTCGACCTGCGCGTCGGTGGTGATCCGCTCGAGCGTGCCGCGGGCCTGCAGCCGCTGGGCCAGGCCCTTGTCCGCGCGCACGTCGCTGTACTGCAGGTCGACGAGGTGCAGCCGGGCGTGGTCCCAGTCGAGGTCGTCGCGGTCCCGGTAGCCCTGGAGCACCGCCAGCTTGGCGACCCAGTCGAGCTCGCGGGACAGGCTCATCGGGTCGGTCTCGAGCCGCGTCGAGCACCGACTCCCACCGGTCGAGCACGTCGGCCGTCTGGACGTCGACGTCCGAGCCGACCCGGTCCTCGACGTACTTGCGCGCCTGCTCGAGGAACTCCAGCTGCATCTGGACGGCGGTGAGGCGCCGCCCCGAGGACATCGTGACGAGGTGCCGGAGCGAGGGGTCGTGCGAGACCTGGTGCATCTCGCGCACGGGCGCGTCCATCACGAGGTCGACGTCGAGGAAGCCGTCCTCGAGCATGGCCAGGACGAGCGACGTCGTGCCGAGCTTGAGGTACGTCGAGACCTCGGCGAGGTTCGCGTCGCCGACGATCACGTGCAGGCGGCGGTACTTCTCCGGGTCGCTGTGCGGCTCGTCGCGGGTGTTGATGATGGGGCGCTTCAGGGTCGTCTCGAGGCCGACCTCGACCTCGAAGAAGTCCGCGCGCTGGGTCAGCTGGTAGCCGTGCTTGCGACCGTCCTGGCCGATGCCGACGCGGCCGGACCCCGTGACGACCTGGCGCGAGACGAAGAACGGCGTGAGGTGCCGCACGATGTCGGCGAAGGGCGTCGTCCGGCGCATGAGGTAGTTCTCGTGCGTGCCGTACGACGCGCCCTTGTTGTCGGTGTTGTTCTTGTAGAGGTTGACCGGCTGCGCACCCGGGATCCGCCGCACGAGCTCGGCGGCGCGGGCCATGATCCGCTCCCCCGCCTTGTCCCACACGACGGCGTCGAACGGGTTGGTGACCTCGGGGCTGGAGTACTCGGGGTGCGCGTGGTCGACGTAGAGCCGCGCCCCGTTCGTGAGGATGAGGTTCGCGAGGCCGGGGTCGTCGTCGGTGATCTGGGACGGGTCGGCCTCGGCGCGGGTGAGGTCGAAGCCGCGCGCGTCGCGCAGCGGCGTCTCCTCGTCGTAGTCCCAGCGCGCCTTCAGCCGGCTCGCCGACGCGGCACCGGCGTAGGCGTTGACGACCTGCGAGCTGGTGAGCATGGAGTTGACGTGCGGGTGCCCCGGCACCGAGATGCCGTACTCGGTCTCGATCCCCATGACGCGGTGCACGGTCATGCCTCGAGACTACGTCGCGACAGCCCCCACCGCCCGCCTCCCAACCCGGTGTCGAGCGTCTGCAGTACGGCAAAGCGGAGGCGATCCACGAGGTGCAGTACGGCAAAGCGGAGTCGGCCGCGGTCCGAGACCACCCCCGCAGGGGGTGTCGAGGACCGCGAGGGAGCCGTCCGAAGGACGGCGACCAGCCGACGCAGCGGAGCCGTGGCCGACGGCCTGCGCTCCGGAAGGAGCGCGGGCCTTGGAGGCCCAGCAACACGGAGCCGTGGCCGACGGCCCGCGCTCCGGAAGGAGCGCGGGCCTTGGAGGCCCAGCAACACGGAGCGCGGGCCTTGGAGGCCTAGAGGTACTGGCCGGTGTTCGCCACGGTGTCGATGGAGCGTCCGGCCTCGGTGCCCTGCTTGCCCTGGATGAGCGTGCGGATGAACACGATGCGCTCGCCCTTCTTGCCGGAGATGCGCGCCCAGTCGTCGGGGTTCGTGGTGTTGGGCAGGTCCTCGTTCTCGCGGAACTCGTCGACGCACGCGGCGAGCATGTGCTGCACCCGGATGCCCCGCTGACCGAACTCGAGCAGGTCCTTGATCGCCATCTTCTTCGCGCGGGCGACGATGTTCTCGATCATGGCCCCGGAGTTGAAGTCCTTGAAGTACAGGACCTCCTTGTCGCCGTTGGCGTACGTCACCTCGAGGAAGCGGTTCTCGTCGGTCTCGGTGTACATCCGCTCGACCGCGCGCTGGATCATCCCCTGGCAGGTGGCCGCGGCGTCGCCGTCGTGCTCGGCCAGGTCGTCGGCGTGCAGCGGCAGGTCCGCGGTGAGGTACTTCGAGAAGATGTCGCTCGCGCCCTGCGCGTCGGGACGCTCGATCTTGATCTTCACGTCGAGCCGTCCGGGACGCAGGATCGCGGGATCGATCATGTCCTCGCGGTTCGAGGCGCCGATCACGATGACGTTCTCGAGCCCCTCGACGCCGTCGATCTCGCTCAGCAGCTGCGGCACGATCGTGTTCTCGACGTCGCTGGATACGCCGGACCCACGGGTGCGGAACAGCGAGTCCATCTCGTCGAAGAACACGATGACCGGCATGCCCTCGGACGCCTTCTCGCGCGCCCGCTGGAACACCAGGCGGATGTGCCGCTCGGTCTCGCCGACGTACTTGTTGAGCAGCTCCGGGCCCTTGATGTTGAGGAAGAACGAGCGACCCTCGGGACGGCCCTCGACCTCGGCCACCTTCTTGGCCAGCGAGTTGGCGACCGCCTTGGCGATGAGCGTCTTGCCGCAGCCGGGCGGGCCGTAGAGCAGGATCCCCTTGGGCGGCTTGCAGCTTGTGCTCGCGGAACAGGTCGGCGTGCAGGTACGGGCAGCTCGACCGCGTCGCGGATCTCCTCGATCTGCGGCGCGAGCCCACCGATGTCGGCGTACCCGATGTCGGGGACCTCCTCGAGCACGAGCTCCTCGACCTCGGCCTTGGGGATCCGCTCGAAGACGTACTGCGAGCGCGGCTCGAGCAGCAGCGAGTCACCGGCGCGCAGCTGAGACGCCGAGCAGCGGAGCGGCCAGGCGCACGATGCGCTCCTCGTCGGAGTGCGCGATCACGAGAGCCCGCTCGCCGTCCTCGAGGACCTCCTTGAGCATGACGATCTCGCCGTGCCGCTCGAACTCCCGCACGCCGACGACGTTCATGGCCTCGTTGAGCATGACCTCCTGGCCCGCCCGGAGCGCCTCGCCGTCGACGTTGGGGCTCACGACCACGCGCATCTTGCGGCCGGCCGTGAAGATGTCGACCGAGGCGTCGTCGAAGCGCTCGAGGAATACGCCGTAACCGCTGGGCGGCTCGGCGAGCCGGTCGACCTCGTCCTTGAGGGCGACGATCTGGTCGCGGGCCTCGCGCAGCGTGGCGACGAGTCGCTGGTTCTGCGCGGTGGCGGCCGCGAGCTCGGCCTGCAGCGCGGACACGCGCTGGTCGGACGACCGGTCGTCGGAGTACGTCACGGTGTCACCTCCACGGGGCAGAGCGTCGTCTTCGACCCTACCCACCGATGGCACGGCCGCGCGTGTGCGATGTGACAGTCCGCGAGTCGCAACAGACCTGTGACCCCGCGACGGCCTCAGGACGGACGCCGCCGCCGGGAGGCGGTCGGGCAGCTCGTAGTCCTCGCCGTAGGCGCCCTTGGCCGGGCGGGTCCGGCGGGCCGGGAGCACGGTCCCCTCGGCGAGCCTGCGGGTGGAGACGAGGAAGCCGGTGTGCCCGTTCATCCGGTGGTCGGGCCGTACGGCGAGGCCCTCGAGGTGCCAGGTGCGCAGCAGCGTCTCCTGCGCGTGCGGCTCGGTCCATCGACCGTCGGTCCGCAGCGTCTCCACGGTGCGCGACAGCTGGGTGGTCGTCGCGACGTAGACCACGAGGACCCCTCCCGGTGCGAGGACGTCGGCGACGACCGGGACGCAGTCCCAGGGCGCGAGCATGTCGAGGACGACGCGGTCGAACTCGGTGTCGATCCCCTCGGCGACGCGGGCCCGCAGCGTCGGCGTGAGGTCGCCGACGGTGAGGCTCCATGCCGGGTGCGGGCCGCCGAAGAACGTCTCGACGTTGCCGGCCGCCACGTCGGCGAAGTCCTGCCGGCGCTCGTAGGACGAGACGCGGCCCTGGTCGCCTACGGCGCGCAGCAGCGAGCAGGACAGCGCCCCCGAGCCGACGCCCGCCTCGAGGACGCGGGCGCCCGGATACAGGTCGGCGAGGCCGACGATGAGCGCGGCGTCCTTCGGGTAGACGATCGTGGCGCCGCGCGGCATCGAGAGCACGAAGTCCTGCAGCAGCGGGCGCAGCGCGAGGTACGGCACGCCCTGCGTCGTGGTCACGACGATCCCCTCGGGACGGCCCAGCAGGGCGTCGTGCTCGACCATCCCCTTCGAGGTGTGGAACTGCTTCCCCGGCGAGAGCGTGATCGTGTGCATCCGCTTCTTGGGGTCGGTGAGCTGGACGCGGTCACCCTCGCGGAGCAGGCCACGCCGGTGGTCGGCGCCGTGCGGCGCGGAGGCTGTCGTCACGGTCGGCAAGGATAGGGGCCGCCGCGACGTACCCCGCGCCGGCGACCGGGAGGGGTGACCCGCGACTCAGCCGGCGCCGCTCAGAGCGGCCTCGACGTCCGAGGTCGCGAGCACGCCGACCAGGCCGCCGCCGGGCTCGACGACGAGGTAGTGCGCCGCCGGGAACGACTGCATCGCCTGGAGCAGGTCCATCCCCGCCAGCGCGGCCGACAGCTCCGCGCGCGGGTCGAGCGCGGCGGAGACCGACGACACGGGGACCCACGGGCGGCGCTGCAGCGGGACGGCGGAGACCGCCTGCGTCTGGGCGATCGCCGAGGGACGACCCGCGGCGTCGACCACGATGATGCCGGCGGCGCGGGCGACCTCGACCTGGCGCAGCGCCTCGGCCAGCGGGACGTCGGGCCCCACGACGACCGCGCGCTGCGCGAGCCCTCGGGCGCTGAGACCTGGAACCCGGCGCGAGACGCGGGCGCTGGTGAGGGTCTGGTTGGCGCCGGAGAACAGGTACGCGGAGATCATGCCGCCGAGGACGATGCTCGTGATGTCGGGCGTGCGCCCGGCGCCGAGGTCGGGCCAGAGGATCGCGACGAAGACGAGGACGGCGACCACCCGCCCGGACCAGGCGGCCACGACGGTCCCGCGGAGCTCGTCACCCGTCACCGCCCACACGACCGACTTGAGGACGTTGCCCCCGTCCAGCGGGAGACCCGGCAGGGCGTTGAAGATCCCGAGGTAGACGTTCGACACGCCGAGCGCCCACAGCAGGGCACCCACGCGGACGTCGGTCACCAGCGCGGAGTCGGCCAGCGTCTTGGCGAGCACGCCGATGAGGATCGAGGTCACCGGGCCCGACGCCGCGATGACCCCGTCGCGGAGGGCGGACGACGTACGCCGCTCGTACGCCGTGAAGCCGCCGAGCGCCCACAGCGTGATGCTGTGGACCGGGTACCCGACGAGGCGGGCCACCCAGGCGTGCGCGAGCTCGTGGCCGAGGATCGTCGCGTAGAAGAGGACCGCGAAGGCGATCGCGAGCACGGCCGTCTCGGTCGAGGAGGTCGACACGACGTCGAAGGTGCCGAGCCACAGGAACGCGATCAGCGCGATGCCGACCAGGCTGCTCCACGGCATGAGCACCGGGATCGCCCCGAGCCGGAAGGACAGACCGGTCCGCCGCTCCTGCCCGCCGCTGCCGCTCATCGGTTCACAGTAGGCGTCCAGGGGTGGCCGGCCGCGACGCGGCCCCCGGACGGACGCCCGGTGTCGCACCCGCGCCGTAGGGTCGGGCCATGCCGCACGCCGCCAGCGTCCCCCAGCCCGACGACCCGGTCCCCGGAGGCGTGGCAGATCCGGCCGAGGCCTGGGAGACCGGTCCGCGGCTGGTCGCGTCGCTGTCGCCGTCGCGGGCCGGCGACTTCATGACCTGCCCGCTGCTCTACCGCTTCCGCGTCGTCGACCGGATCCCGGAGCGGCCGAGCCGGGAGGCCGTGCGGGGCACGGTCGTGCACCGCGTGCTGGAGGACCTCTTCGACCTGCCCGCCGCGGACCGCACGGTCGAGCGCGCGGCGTCGATGCTCCCCGCGGCGTGGGGCCTCGTGCAGGAGGAGGACGCCGCGGCCGCCACCGAGCTGTTCGACTCCCCCGACGAGGCCCAGGAGTGGCTCGCCTCCGCCGTACCCCTCCTCGAGAGCTACTTCCGGCTCGAGGACCCGACGACCCTCGACCCGGCGGAGCGCGAGCTGCGGGTCGAGACGACGCTCGACGACGGTCTGGTGCTGCGCGGCTACGTCGACCGGCTCGACCGCAACGCGGCGGGCGAGACCCGCGTCGTGGACTACAAGACCGGCAAGGCCCCCGGCGAGGGCTACGAGCAGAAGGCGCTGTTCCAGATGCGCTTCTACGCCCTGGTCCTCTGGCGCGCCACGGGACGGCTGCCCCGCCAGCTGCAGCTGCTCTACCTGGGCAGCGAGCACGTGCTGCGCTACGAGCCCGACGAGTCCGACCTGCGGGCCACGGAGCGGAAGGTCGTCGCGCTGTGGGCGGCGATCCAGCGGGCCCACGAGACCGGCGACTGGCGACCGTCCCCGTCGCGCCTGTGCGACTGGTGCGACCACAAGTCCCGCTGCCCGGCGTTCGGCGGCACCCCGCCGCCGCTGCCCGGCACCGAGCCCGCCGCCTGACCGCGGCGGGACCGCGGCGGGTGGCGGTGGCCGACCCGGGCTAGCGTGGCCCGGTGACCTACGCCGCCCGTGCCGCCGCACTGTCCAAGATCTACGGCAGCGGCGACACCCGCGTGACCGCCCTCGACGCGGTCGACGTGCAGATCGAGACGGGTCGCTTCACCGCGATCATGGGCCCCTCGGGCTCGGGCAAGAGCACGCTCATGCACTGCCTCGCCGGGCTCGACTCGCTGACCAGCGGCCAGGTCTGGATCGGCGACGTCGAGCTCTCGCCGCTCTCGGACAAGAACCTCACGAGGCTGCGCCGGGACGCCGTGGGCTTCGTGTTCCAGGCGTTCAACCTCGTCCCCACGCTGTCGGCGCTGGAGAACATCACGCTGCCGCTGGACATCGCCGGCCGCAAGCCCGACCAGCAGTGGCTCGACACGGTCATCGACACGATCGGGCTGCGCGACCGGCTCGGGCACCGGCCCAGCGAGCTCTCCGGCGGCCAGCAGCAGCGGGTCGCCTGCGCCCGGGCCCTGGCGAGCCGGCCGACGATCGTGTTCGCCGACGAGCCGACCGGCAACCTCGACTCCCGTTCCGGCGCCGAGGTGCTCGGGTTCCTGCGGCGCAGCGTCGACGAGTTCGGCCAGACCATCGTCATGGTCACCCACGACCCCGGAGCGGCGGGCTACGCCGACCGCGTCCTGTTCCTCGCCGACGGGCGGATCGTCGACGAGATGCACGAGCCGACCGCGGCGCGCGTGCTCGAGCGGATGAGCGCGTTCGAGACCGAGCGGGGCTGAGGCTCCCGTGCTGCGCGCCGCTCTGCGCTCCCTGCTCCAGCACAAGCTGCGGCTGTCGCTGACCCTGCTGGCCGTCGTCGTCGGCGTCGCCTTCGTCGCCGGGACCTACATCTTCACCGACTCGCTCAAGCGCTCGTTCGACGCGCTGTTCACCGCGCCCCAGGCCGACGTCACGATCACCGCCCAGTCGGCGCTCGGCGGCGACGGGCCCGGTGCCGGCCAGACCGGCGACCAGGTGTCCACCCTCGCCGGATCGCTGGTCGCGAAGGTCTCGCGCGTCGAGGGGGTGGCCGCGGCGTACGGCGTGGTCACCGCCGACGGCGCGCTCGTCATCGGGACGGACGGGAAGGTCGTCGGCCAGGCCGGCCCACCGGCCCGGGGCACGACCTGGGTGCCCGACCCGGCGATCAACGCGCTCACGCTCTCGAGCGGCAGAGCACCCACGGGGCCCGACGAGGTGGCGCTGCTCGACTCGACCGCGAAGGCGGCCGGCGTCGGGGTCGGCGGCACGGTGCGCCTCGACACTCCCGACGGCCCGGCGACGCCCCACGTCGTCGGCATCGTGACGCGCGGCATCGGCGGCAGCGACGGCGCGACGCTGGCGGTCTTCGACCTGCCGACCGCCCAGCAGCTCCTGCTCCAGGGGGCGCAGCGGGTCACGTCGATCGTCGTGCGGGCCGACCCCGGCGTCGAGCCAGACGGCGCTGGCGGCACGGATCCAGGCGGTGCTGCCGACAGGCACGAAGACCCAGACCGGGGCCCAGCGCTCGGCGGACATCGCCGACCGGCTGGCGACGGCGTTCCAGTTCATCAACATCTTCCTGCTGACGTTCGCGTTCATCGCCCTGTTCGTGGCGATCTTCCTCATCTTCAACACGTTCTCGATGCTCGTCGCGCAGCGCACCCGCGAGCTCGCGCTGCTGCGCGCCGTGGGAGCCAGCCGCGCGCAGGTGCGCCGGTCCGTGCTCGCCGAGGCGTTCGTGCTCGGCCTCGTCGCGGCCGCGCTGGGCGTCCTCGGCGGGGTGGTCGTCTCCCTCGGCCTGCGCCTGCTGCTCACCGCGTTCGGGGCCGACCTCCCCTCCGCCCCGCTGGTGATCGAGCCGCGGACGATCGTCGTCTCCCTCGTCGTCGGCGTCCTCGTCACGCTCGTCTCGGCCTACGTCCCCGCGCGGCGGGCCGCCGTCGTCCCGCCGGTCGCGGCGATGCGCGACGAGATCACCCTGCCCACCCGCTCGCTGCTGGTCCGTACCGTCCTCGGCTCGGTCCTGCTCCTGCTCGCCGTCGTGACGGCGCGTTCCGGACTCTCGACACCGGACGACGCCACCCGCGCGGCGCAGCTCGTCGGCGTGTCCGCGCTCGGCGCCCTCATCGCCGTCATCGCCCTCGCCCCGATCCTGGGTCGCGCGGTCCTCCGGCTGCTCGGCGCCCCGTTCGCAGGGACGGCGGTCGGCCGCCTCGCCCGCGAGAACGGACGGCGCAACCCGCGGCGCACCGCCGCGACCGCCAGCGCCCTGGCCATCGGGCTCGCGCTCATGACGGCGATCGGCGTCATCGCGTCGTCCACGAAGGCGTCCGTGGCCGACGTCGTCGACCGCACCATCGGCGCCGACTACGTCGTGCTCGGTGCGAAGTTCCAGCCGTTCAGCCCGCAGGTCTACGACGCGATCCGGGCCACTCCGGGCGCGTCCGTCGTCACCTACGTGCGCCAGGTGCCGATCAAGGTCGGTTCGGACCAGAACGTGCTGACCGGGGTGGAGCCGGACAAGTTCGCGCAGGTCGTCGACCTCACGTTCGTCTCGGGCTCGATGGGCGCGCTCGGCCTCGGGAGCGCCGTGGTCGACGACAAGACGGCCGCGGACCTCAAGGTCTCCGTCGGGCAGACGGTCACCGGCACCTTCGTCAACGGTCCCGGCACCCTCGTCGTCGCCGGCGTGTACCAGGCGGCCGGTGCCTACTCCGGCTGGATCACGAGCGTGCCCACGCTCATGTCGATCGGCGCCCGCGAGCTCGACACCGCCGTCTACGTCAAGACCGCCCCCGGCGCCGACCCCGCGGCGGTGCGCGCGTCGCTGGACCACGCACTCAAGGCGTTCCCGAGCGTCACGGTCCTCGACCAGGCGAGCATCAAGGACCAGATCAACGGCCAGTTCGACCGCGTCTTCGGTTTCATCTACGCGCTGCTCGCGCTCGCCGTGATCGTGGCCTTCGTCGGCATCGTCAACACGCTGGCGCTGTCGGTGCACGAGCGGCGGCGCGAGGTGGGTCTCCTGCGCGCGGTGGGCACCAGCCGCCCCCAGGTCAGGCGCATGGTCGTGCTCGAGGCGGTGCTGATCTCGGTGTTCGGCGTCGCCCTCGGGGTCACGCTCGGCCTCGTCTACGGCGCGCTGCTGCAGAAGGTGCTCGAGCCCCAGGGCGTCACGGTGCTGGCGATCCCCACCGCGCAGATCCTCTGGTTCCTCGCGCTTGCGGTCGTCGGCGGAGTCCTCGCCGCGCTCTGGCCCGCGTTCACGGCGAGCCGGCTCGACGTCCTGCGGGCCATCGCGACGGACTGACCGGCGTCAGTCCCGCGGGCTCCACTCGTGGGACCACCGGCCGAGCAGCTCGGGCGTGAGCTGCTCGAGGGAGCCGACGACCCGCAGGCCGGGCTCGGGCTCGATGTCGACGAGGGACGGGACGGCCACGACGTAGGCGCCGGACGCCAGGCCCGCCCGCGACCCGGTGTGCGAGTCCTCGAGCACCACGCAGTGCTCGGGCCGGACCCCGATCCGCGCGGCCGCCAGCAGGTAGGGGTCGGGGAACGGCTTGGTGCGCTCGACCTCGTCGCCGGCGACGGTGGTCGCGAACAGGTCGTGCCCGACCTCGTGCAGCACGGCGTCGTGGACGGCGTCGACGAGCGAGCGCCACGAGGCCGACACCAGCGCGCACGGGACCCCCGCGTCCTCGAGCGCGCCGAGCAGCTGCTGCGCCCCCGGACGCCAGTGCACCGGTCGCGTGCGCAGCTGCCGCTCCATCGTCACCAGCAGCAGCGCCATGACCTCGTCGTGGTCGTGGTCGCCGCCGGACTGCGCCACGAGCAGCTCGACCGCCTTCTCGAGCGGGCCGCCGACGAGGGTCTCCTGGTGGTGCCGGCCCCAGTCGCCGCCGAGGTGACCGATCACCTCGAGCTCGGCGTCGTACCAGAGGTCCTCGGTCTCGACGAGGAGGCCGTCCATGTCGAAGAGCACCGCCGCCGGCAGCGGTGGCGCGGCGGGCTCAGGTCGCATTGAAGTACTTGGCCTCGGGGTGGTGCACGACCAGCGCCGAGGTGGACTGCTCGGGGTGCAGCTGGAACTCCTCGGACAGCTCGACGCCGATGCGGCCCGGGTCCAGCAGCTCGACGAGCACCGCCTGCTGCTCGACGTCGGGGCACGCCGGGTAGCCGAAGGAGTAGCGCGACCCGCGGTAGCCCTGCTTCCCGATGAGCGTGTCCATGTCGGCGTCGTCGTCGGCGCCGAAGCCGAGCTCCGAGCGCACCCGTGCGTGCCACATCTCGGCGAGCGCCTCGGTCAGCTGGACGGACAGGCCGTGCAGCTCGAGGTAGTCGCGGTAGGCGTTCTCGGCGAAGAGCGTGGCCGTCGCCTGGGCGACGCGGCCGCCCATGGTCACGACCTGCAGGGCGATGACGTCGGTCTCCCCCGACTCCTTGGGGCGGAAGAAGTCCGCGAGGCAGAGGTGGCGGTCGCGGCGCTGCCGGGGGAAGGTCAGCCGGGCCCGCTCCTGACCCGCGAGATCGCCCTCGTGGTGCAGGATCACGAGGTCGTCGCCGTCGGAGTGGCACGGGAAGTAGCCGTAGACGACGGCCGCCTCGAGCAGCCCATCGGTGTGGATGCGGTCCAGCCACATCCGCAGCCGCGGGTGGCCCTCGGTCTCGACGAGCTCGTCGTACGACGCGCCGCCCTCTCCGCGGCCCGGCTTGAGCCCCCACTGGCCGAGGAAGGTGGCCCGCTCGTCGAGGTAGCCGGCGTACTCGGCGAGCTGGAGGCCCCGGACGACGCGCGAGCCCCAGAACGGCGGGGTGGGCACTGGGGTGTCGACGGCGACGTCGGACCGCGCCGGCAGGTCCGCGGGCGACGTCTCGTCGGGCCGCACCGTGGCCGAGGTGACCCGCCGGCCGCGCAGCTCGGGCAGCGCCGCGCCCGGCACCCCGCGCTTGACACCCATGACGGCGTCCATGAGGCGCAGCCCCTCGAACGCGTCGCGGGCGTAGCGCACGGTGCCGTCGTAGACCTCGGCGAGGTCCTGCTCGACGAACGCGCGGGTCAGCGCCGCGCCGCCGAGCAGCACGGGGTACTTCTGCGCGACGCCGCGGAGGTTGAGCTCCTCGAGGTTCTCGCGCATGACGAGCGTGCTCTTGACCAGCAGGCCGCTCATGCCGATCACGTCCGCGTCGGCCTCGTCGGCGCGCTCGACGATCTCCGAGACGGGCACCTTGATCCCGACGTTGACCACCGTGTAGCCGTTGTTGCTCAGGATGATGTCGACCAGGTTCTTGCCGATGTCGTGGACGTCGCCCTTCACGGTGGCGAGGACGATGGTGCCCTTGCCCTCGTCGCCGCTGCGCTCCATGTGCGGCTCGAGGTGCGCCACCGCCGTCTTCATGACCTCGGCGCTCTGCAGCACGAAGGGCAGCTGCATCTCGCCGCGCCCGAACAGCTCGCCGACCGTCTTCATGCCCTCGAGGAGCGTGTCGTTGACGATCTCGAGCGCCGAGCGGTCGAGCAGCGCCTCGTCGAGGTCCGCCTCGAGACCCTTGCGCTCGCCGTCGACGATCCGCCGGCGCAGCCGCTCCTCGAGCGGGAGGGTGAGCAGCTCGTCCGCCCTGGCCTTCGCGAGGTCCGCGGCGTCGACGCCCTCGAACAGCTCGAGGAACCGCCCGAGCGGGTCGTGCACGAGGTTCCCGGCGTCGTCGTACCGACGACGGTCGTAGACCATGTCGAGCGCGGCCTCGCGCTGCTCGTCCGGGATCCGCGACATCGGCACGATCTTCGAGGCGTGCACGATGGCCGAGTCGAGACCGGCCTCCACGCACTCGTGGAGGAACACGGAGTTCAGCACGACGCGCGACGCGGCGTTGAGCCCGAAGGAGACGTTCGAGACACCGAGGGTGGTCTGGACGTCGGGATGGATCCGCTTGAGCTCGCGGATCGCCTCGATCGTCTCCAGCGCGTCGCGCCGCGTCTCCTCCTGCCCCGTCGCGATCGGGAAGGTGAGGCAGTCGACGAGGATGTCCTCGACCCGCATGCCCCAGTTGTCGACGAGGTCGCGGACGAGCCGGTCGGCGATCCGCACCTTCCACTCGGCCGTGCGGGCCTGGCCCTGCTCGTCGATGGTGAGGGCGACGACGGCGGCGCCGTGCTCCTTGACGATCGGCATGATCCGCTGGAAGCGCGAGGTCGGGCCGTCGCCGTCCTCGTAGTTCACCGAGTTGACGACGGCGCGGCCGCCGATCATCTCGAGCGCCGCCTCGACGACGGGCGGCTCGGTGGAGTCGATGACCAGCGGGATGGTCGATGCCGTGGCGAAGCGGCCGACGATCTCGCGGACGTCGGCGACGCCGTCGCGTCCGACGTAGTCGACGCAGACGTCGAGCAGGTGCGCGCCGTCCTTGATCTGGTCCTTGGCGATGCGGACGCAGTCGTCCCACCGCTCCTCGAGCATGGCGTCGCGGAACGCCTTGGAGCCGTTCGCGTTCGTCCGCTCGCCGATGGAGAGGTACGCCGTGTCCTGGCGGAACGGCACGTGCATGTAGATGCTCGACGCGCCGGCTTCGCGCCGCGGCGACCGCGGGGCGATCTCCCGGCCGCCGACCCGCTCCACGACCTGGCGCAGGTGCTCGGGCGTCGTGCCGCAGCAGCCGCCGACGAGGCCGAGGCCGTACTCGCGGGTGAACATGTCGTGGGCGTCGGCGAGCTGCTCCGCGGTGAGCGGGTAGTGCGCGCCGGTGCCCTGCAGCACCGGCAGGCCGGCGTTGGGCATGCACGAGACGCCGACCTGCGCGTGCCGCGCGAGGTGGCGCAGGTGCTCGCTCATCTCGGCCGGGCCGGTGGCGCAGTTGAGGCCGATGAGGTCGATGCCCAGCGGCTCGAGCGCGGTGAGCGCGGCGCCGATCTCGGAGCCGACGAGCATCGTCCCGGTGGTCTCGACGGTGACCTGGACCAGGACCGGCAGGTCGACGCCGGCGGCGCGCATCGCGCGCTTCGCGCCGACCACCGCCGACTTGGCCTGCAGCAGGTCCTGCGCCGTCTCGACCAGGACCGCGTCGACCCCGCCGGCGACCAGGCCGCGCGTCTGCGCCTCGTAGGCGTCGCGCAGCGCGGCGTACGTCGCGTGGCCGAAGGTCGGCAGCTTCGTGCCGGGACCGACGGACCCGAGCACCCAGCGCGGCCGGTCGGCGGTGGCGTACCCGTCGGCGACCTCGCGGGCGTGCCGGGCCCCCGCCTCGGCGAGCTCCTCGATGCGGTCCGCGATGCCGTACTCGCCGAGGTTCGCGAGGTTCGCCCCGAACGTGTTCGTCTCGACGGCGTCCACGCCCACGGCGAAGTAGGCGTCGTGCACCGCGCGGACGACGTCGGGGCGGGTGGCGTTGAGGACCTCGTTGCAGCCCTCGTGCCCCTGGAAGTCGTCGAGGGCCAGGTCGTGGGCCTGCAGCATCGTGCCCATGGCGCCGTCCGCGACGACGACCCGGGTGGACAGGGCGTGGCGGAGGGCGGCGACCCGGGCGGGGTCCACGGCGGCTGAGGACATGATGAGGACAGCCTAACGGCGTACCGCGACGCCCCCGGCAGCGCGGCGCTAGCGTGGACGTCGGACGGCTGGCGTACGGTGGCGCAACCGCGTGCACCGGCCCGGTGCGGCGTCGGCTCCGACGTGCGAGGGGTGACCGGTGATCGAGTTCGAGGGTCTTCCCGAGAGCCTGCCCGATCTTGTCGATCCCGTGATGCTGTGCGCGTTCGAGGGCTGGAACGACGCCGGCGACGCCGCGAGCGGCGCGGTCCTCCACCTCGAGGAGGTGTGGTCGGCGACGCAGATCGCCGAGTTCGACCCGGAGGACTACTACGACTTCCAGGTCAACCGCCCCGAGGTGGCCTTCGACGACGGCGTCCGGTCCATCAGCTGGCCGACCACGCGCCTCTCGGTCGCCCGCATCCCGCTCGCCACCCGCGACGTCGTGCTCGTCCACGGCATCGAGCCGTCGATGCGCTGGCGCGCGTTCACCCGGGAGCTGCTCACCGCGGCGCGCGAGCTCGGGGTCGAGATGGTGGTCACCCTCGGCGCGCTGCTGGCCGACAGCCCGCACACCCGTCCCGTCCCGGTGAGCGGGACCTCCAGCGACGTCGACGTCTCGCTGCGCCTGGGCTACGAGCCCTCGACGTACGAGGGCCCCACGGGCATCGTCGGCGTCCTGCAGGACGCCTGCGCGCAGGCCGGCATCCCCGCGGTCTCGCTGTGGGCCGCCGTGCCGCACTACGTCGCGCAGCCGCCGTGCCCCAAGGCCACTCTCGCCCTGCTGACCCGCATCGAGGACCTGCTCGACGTCCCGGTGCCGCTCGGCGACCTGCCCGAGGAGTCCCGCGCCTGGCAGATCGGCGTCGACGAGCTCGCCGGCGAGGACGAGGAGATCGCGGCCTACGTGCGCACGCTGGAGGAGGCCGTCGACACCGCCGAGCTGCCGGAGGCCTCCGGCGACGCGATCGCCCGCGAGTTCGAGCGCTACCTGCGCCGCCGCAGCAGCGAGCCGCCGAAGTAGCTCACCACGGCTGGTGACACGCCTGCGCAACCGCCGTGGCAGTCGGGCGACATGGCACCGCCTGGGCGACGTCTCGACGTCGGCCGCGTCCGAGCGCAACCGAGTCCTACTGTCTGGTCATGGGCACCGATCCCGCCGCGACGTTGGCGCGCCTCCGAGCGCGGACCTGGGCGGCGCGACCCGAGCTCCTCCTGCTCGGCTCCTCGGGCCCTGCGACCCACCGGGCGGTGCTGCGGGCCGGCGGCGTCACCGGGGCCGACCTCGGGGTACCGCACCCCTGGGGCGTGCGGATCACCGCCGGCGACGTGCTGCCGAGCGACGACGACGCCCGGACCGGCCTCGCGTGGTGCCGGCAGCGCGGCGCCGAGACCGGATGGCTGGTCGTCGTGCCCGAACGGCTCGCCGGAGCCGGGCCGTGGACGGGGCTGGTCGAGCGCGACCGGTCCGCGCGTCTTCGCGGCCGACACCGCCGATGCGGCCGCCTTCCGCGTCGTGCCCCCGGCCGGCGTCGACCTCGTGCATGCGCCCGCACGCGCCGAGATCGTCGAGGCGTACGGCGGCTGGATGTCCGACCCGCCGCTCGCCGAGCTGCTCGTGACAGCCGAGGACGTCCGGCGCCCCGACCGGCGCTTCGTCGTCGCGCGGGTCGACGGTTCCGCGGTCGGTTGCGCCTTCGTCTGGTGGGCCGGGGGGACGGGCTACCTGTCCGGCATCGGCGTCGTGCCCCACCTGCGCGGCCGCGGCATCGGACGCCTCCTCACCGCGGAGGCCGCACGTATCGCCGCGGAGGGTCCGGGGGGCCAGGCACCGGACGTCGTCTGGATGCACGCGACGGCGGCGGGCGCAGCGCTCTACGGCCGGATGGGGTTCCGCCTCATCGACACCGAGGTGATGCTCGGCCCGGCGTGACGGCCGGACGACCCCCGGCTGCCGGACCGTTGCACTCCGGGTTACCGTGACGGTCACGCACGACCGGGACGGACGAGGAGTGGCGCATGGCCGAGGTCAACGACTGGAACGCGGCGATCATCGCGGAGTTCCGGGCCAACGCGGGTCAGGTCGGTGGTCAGTTCGCGGGCGCGCCCGTGGTGCTGCTGCACCACGTCGGCCGGCGTACCGGCAAGGAGTCGGTCAACCCGGTCATGTACCTGCGCGACGCCGACGACGCCACCACCGTCTACGTCTTCGCCTCCAAGGCCGGCGCCCCCACGCACCCCGACTGGTACCACAACATGACCGAGGCGGGTCGCGCCGTCGTCGAGGTCGGCACCGAGACCTACCCCGTCGTCGTCCGCGACCTCACCGGTGCCGAGCGCGACGAGGTCTACGCCGAGCAGGCGCGTCGCTACCCCGGCTTCGCCGAGTACGCCGAGAAGACCGCCGGCATCAGGACGATCCCGGTGCTCGCCCTCACCCGCGCCTGAGTACGTCTTCTAAGCTTGCCCGGTACTGATAGATGTCCGACCCCGGCGACATGATCGTTCTCGCGGAGAGTGACCACTCGGTACGGGGGCGATCGTGGCGCGCAGGCTGCTGGCTGCGCGGATCACGATGAATCCTTGTCGTTTATCGACAAGAACAGTACGGTAATCGGCATGAAGCTTTACACCGTCGCTCTGCGCGCCTTCCTGGTGCTCCTCGCGGTAGGCGCGCTCCTCGCGTACTTGGTGCTGTACATCGTCAGCCTCGACCTGGCGGCGACCTACCCAGCCTTGGCCCACCTGCGGGTCCCGCTGTTCACGGCGGCGGCCGCGGCTGGCATCCCGGCCGCGGTCGCGCTGGGAGCCTTGTGGCGATTCGCCGCGCTGGTCGCGCGTGGCGAAGGCTTCTCCCCGCAGACCGTGCGTCTTCTGCGCCTGATGCGGAACTGCTTCGCCGTTCTGGCCGTGTACCTGCTCGTGGCCTACCTCGTCACGACGGTCGCGATGGCCCCGGGGCAGAGCCCGGGGGTGTTCCTCGCCTGGTGCGCCGGCGAGGTCATCGCGGTCTTCCTGTTCACGTTCGCGGCCGTCATGGTCGGGTTGTTCGACAACGCGACGGCGATGCGGCAAGAGCACGAGCTGACGGTGTGACGTGGCGATCGTCGTGAACCTCGACGTGATGCTCGCCCGACGGAAGATGCGGCTCACCGAGCTGAGCAACCGGGTGGACATCAGCGTCACGAACCTCAGCAACCTGAAGACCGGCCGGGCACGGGCCATCCGGTTCAGCACGCTGGAAGCGATCTGCCAAGTCCTCGAGTGCCAGCCCGGCGACATCCTCGAGTTCATCCCTGACCACGAGGGCGGCCGCGCCTGATCACCGCAAGGCCGCGTCCGACGCGCGCCGAGGCTTTGGACGCCTACAGCGACACCCGGTCCCGGCCGGCGTCCTTGGCCCGCCGCAGTGCGGCGCCGGCGTCGAGAAGCACCTGACCGACCTCGCCCGTGCCGTCGTCGTAACGGACGCCGATGCTCACCGTCGCGGCTGGGACGCCGTCCCCTCCGGCCTCGCTGACCGCCACGCGCAGCGCGTGGGCGCGTCGTTCGGCGTGCGCCGGCTCGCGCAGGGAGCCGAGCACCACCAGGAACTGGTCGCCGCCGAGGCGGGCCACGACGTCGCTGTCGCGCAACCGTGCCGTGAGCCGCCGACCCACCTCGACCAGCAGCCGGTCCCCCGTGGCGGGACCGTGCGCGTCGTTGACCGCCGCGAAGCGGTCGACGTCGACGTACAGCACCCCCACCCCCCGGCCGGTGCGCCTCCCGAGCTCGAGCGCCCGGGAGAGCGAGCGCAGCGCCGCATCGCGGTCGATGAGGCCGGTGAGACCGTCGTGGCCGGCGACGTAGCGCCGCTCCTCCCGACCTCTCACCTCGTCCTGGATGTCGCGCAGGGCGGTCAGGGCGCCGGTGACCCGACCGGACGCGTCGCGCACCGGGCGGGACACCACGCTCGTCCACCGCCACCCTCCCCCGGCCGTCGCGTAGCGCAGCTCGAGGCGCTCGTGGCCGCCGCCGCGCTCGGACAGCGCGGCGAGGCGTCGTTCGTTGGCCACCTCCCGGTCACCGGGATGGAGAAGCGGCACGAGGGACCGCCCCACCACCTCGTCCGGCGCCCAGCCGAGGACGTCGGTCACCGACGCCGAGACCCACACGCACCGGCCCACGACGTCGGTCTGGAAGAGGACGTCGCCCGAGTGCTCGGCGAGCATGCGGAAGCGCGCCTCGTCCTCGCGCGACGCCTCGGCGAGCGAGCGCATCGAGCGCACGAGCGCGGCCGTCGCGGTGCGGCCCTCCGGCGCCGGGGACACGTCCCGCAGCAGGGTCGCGACGCCCTGCATGGTCCCGTCGGCACCCCGCACCGGGTACGCCGAGACCTCGACCCAGGCGAATCGGCCTGCCGCCTCGGTGCCCGACCCGTCCAGCCCGAGCACTCGTGCGACGACCGGCTCGCCGGACGAGAGCACGGTGGCCAGCGGGCTCGACGTGTCGGCCAGGGGGCTGCCGTCCCCGTCGCACCAGCGCCAGCCGGGACCGAGGCCGCGGAGCCCCAGCAGGTGATCCGCATCGAGCCCGGGCACCGGCTCGGAGCCGTCGTCGACGCCGACGCACGTGCCGGTCCGGTCGAGGACCACGACCGGACCGCCATTGCGCAGGTCGATGCTCAGCGCCTGGCGCAGCTCGGTGGGAGCGGTCTCTGCCCACTGCATGTGAGTCCCTGGAATGTCGCGCAAGTCCTGGACGATCCTGCCGTGGCGGTCACGCTAACCCGGGCGCCGCGGAACCGTCCGGACTTGACCTGATCGGGAGACATCGTCACGGGACGCTCGCGCGGCACTCCACGTCAGAGCTGTACGCCGAGCAGCGCCGCGGCCACGTCGCGGACGAGCGCACCGGCGGTCGCATCCTCCGCGCCAGGGGCGCCCGACCGCAGCCGGGTGTCCTCCGCCCACCGGTCGATCGCGGCGAGCGCTCCCGGCGCGTCGAGGTCGTCGGCGAGGTGCGCCCGGACGGCCGCGAGGACGGACTCCGCCGGCGGTGCCGCCGGCGCGCCGACCGCGGCGCGCCAGGACGCGAGCCGTGCCTCGGCCTCGACGAGGCCGGCGTCGGTCCAGTCCCAGTCGCCGCGGTAGTGGTGCGCGAGGAGCGCGAGCCGGATGGCGGCCGGGTCCGTGCCCGCGCCACGCAGGCGCGAGACGAACACCAGGTTCCCGCGCGACTTGCTCATCTTCTCGCCGTCGAGGCGGACCATGCCGGCGTGCGTGTAGTGCCGGGCGTAGGGCCACGACCCGGTCGCGACCTGCGCCTCGGCGGCGCCCATCTCGTGGTGCGGGAACGCGAGGTCGCTGCCGCCGCCCTGCACGTCGACCGGCGAGGCGAGGTGGTCGAGCGCGATGGCCGAGCACTCGATGTGCCAGCCGGGCCGGCCCCGCCCGAACGGGCTGTCCCACGAGGGATCACCGGGCCGCTCGTGCAGCCAGAGCAGGCAGTCGAGCGGGTGCTCCTTGCCCGGACGGCCGGGATCGCCGCCGCGCTCGGCGAAGATCGCGACCATCTGCTCCTCGGGCAGGTTCGCGATCGAGCCGAAGCGTTCGTCGGAGTGCACCCGGAAGTAGAGGTCTCCCTCGAGCTCGTAGACGGCGCCCGCGGTCTGCAGCTTCTCGATGTAGTCGACGACGGCGGGGATCGACTCGACCGCCCCGATGTAGTGCCGCGGCGGAAGGACGGCGAGCGCGGTCATGTCCTCGCGGAAGAGCTGCGTCTCGCGGTCGCCGAGTGCCACCCAGTCGTCGCCGGTCTCCAGCGCGCGCGCGAGCAGCGGGTCGTCGACGTCGGTGACGTTCTGGACGTAGTGCACGGAGTGGCCGGCGTCGAGCCACACCCGCTGGACGAGGTCGAAGGCGACGTAGGTCGCGGCGTGGCCCATGTGCGTCGCGTCGTACGGCGTGATGCCGCAGACGTAGATGGTCGCCTCGGGGCCAGGCGCGGTGGGCCGGACCTCGCCGGTCGACGTGTCGTGCAGCCGCAACGGCAGCCCCTGACCGGGGAGCGAGGGGACGACGGGGCTCGGCCAGGCATGCATGACCGCGATCCTAGGACGCGCCGGTGGAGCGTCGGTCAGAAGGCGGGCCAGGGCAGCGACGGCCACCCGTCGCCCGGGAGCGGGTACGCCGCCTCCCGGATCCGGCGGGACACCCGCTGCCGCGTCCGCTGCAGCTCGCGACGCGTCAGCAGGGTGGAGAGCGTCTCGCCGAGCGCGCCGACGAGCTCGGCGGAGAGCCGCTCGAGGTCGCGCGAGGGTCTCGTCCTCGACCGGCCGTCCGGCCCACCCCCAGAGGACGGTGCGCAGCTTCTCGTCCTCGCTGAAGGTCACGCCGTGGTCGACGCCGTACGTCGCCGGCTCGACATCGGGCAGCACGCGACCGTGCAGCACGTGCCCACCCTTGCGGTCGGCGTTGTTCACCACGGAGTCGAACACGCACATGCGCCGGAGGTCGGCGTCGTCGGCGTGCACGAGGGTCACCGGCTCGCCGCCCTGGCCGTGCGCGTCGAACACCTCGAGCCATCCCTCCGGGGTCCGGCCCCGCGGCACGACGTCCACGAGGCCGCCGCCCGGCACCATGTCGCCGCCGTCCGGCGGGGTGACCCACGCCTGGGCCATGCCCTGCCCGAAGGGACCGTCGTCGCGCCAGACCGTGGGCGGGACGACGTCCCAGCCCAGTGCCGCCGAGAGCTCGTACGCCGCCACCTCGCGCAGCCCGAGCGTGGCGTCGGGGAAGTCCCACAGCGGTCGCTCGCCGGCGGTCGGCTTGTAGACGCAGGCGACCTCGACGCCGTCGAGCTCGGCGAGCGCGAGCAGCGTCGCGTTGCTGGCGTCGACGAGCCGGCCCTCGACCGTGAGCGAGCCACGGCGGAGGACCTCGAGGAGGACGTCGGAGGTGACCATGGGCCCGCCAGGATCAGCGGCGATAGCCGTTGGCGCGCGGGCAGATGTGGCCGGACGGCTCGAGCGGCTGGTTGCAGAACGGGCACGGCGGCCGGCCCGCGTTGACGACGGTGAGAGCGCGCCGCGCGAACGCGCGGGCCTGCGCACCGCTGAGCCGCACGCGCAGGACCGTGGGCCCGTCCTCGGGGTCCTCCTCGAGGTCGGGCACCTCCTCCTCGTCGTCCTCGAGGACCTCGTGCGCCTCGATGATGACGAGCTCGGTGTCGCCGTTCCAGCCCAGCGCCATGGCGCCGACGCGGAACTCCTCGGTGAGCGGGACGTCGAGCGGGTCGAGGTCGTCGCTGCCGAGCCGCGCCGTCGCCGGGACCGCGGCCTCTCCCCCGCTGCGGCGCACCACCTCGTCGAGCAGCCCCTCGACGCGCTCGGCGAGGATCCGCACCTGCTGCTTCTCCAGCGCCACGGACACGACGCGGCCCGCGTCACGCGCCTGCAGGAAGAACTGGCGCTCCCCGGGCTGGCCCACGGTGCCGGCGACGAAGCGCTCCGGCTGGTCGAAGAGGAAGACCTGTCGTGCCACGTGACGACCCTATCCCGGGTGCCGGGCGGCCGCCCTCGTGCGCGCGGGCGCCGGTCGGGGTGCGCTCAGGTGCCCGCGCCGCCGCCGACCACGGCGTCCGACGACCGTCGCGCCCGCCTCCGGCGGCGGGGTGGTGGGACGAGACCCGACAGGTCGCCGCCGGTGTCGTTCGTGCGCAGGACGAAGGGCCGCAGCTCGGTGTAGCGGATCACCGTGACCGAGCACGGGTCCACCGCCAGCCGCTGGAAGGAGTCGAGATGCATGCCGAGCGCGTCGGCGGTGATCGCCTTGATGACGTCGGCGTGCGAGACGACGACGTACGTCGGGTCGGCGCCGCCGGCCGAGAGCCGCGCGTTCCAGTCGCGGACGGCGGCGACCGCGCGCGACGACATGGCGGCCATCGACTCCCCGCGAGTCGCCCGGGAAGACCGCCGCGCTCGGGTGCGCCTGCACGACCTTCCACAGCGGCTCCTTGGCCAGCGCCTTCAGCGGCTGGTTGGTCCAGTCGCCGTAGCGGCACTCGCCCAGCCGCTCGTCCACGTGCAGCGGCGGGAGCGGGTCGCGTCCCGCGAGCAGCGCGTCGGCGGTCTCGCGGGTGCGCTCGAGCGGGCTCGTGACCACGGCCGACAGCGGGACGACCGCGAGGCGTGCGGCCAGGGCGCCGGCCTGCTCGCGGCCCGTGTCGTCGAGGTGGATGCCCGGGGTCCACCCGGCGAGGACACCACCGGCGTTCGCGGCGGTCCGGCCGTGCCGGACGAGGATGACGGTGGCCACGCCGCGACCCTACGGCCAGGTGGGGACCGCCGCACACGCCCCGGGGATCACGTCGCCGCGAGGTGCCCGCCGTAGACCAGGACCAGCACGATGACGCCGAGGGCGACGCGGTAGACCGCGAAGACCAGCATCGAGTGGCTCGTGAGCCAGCGCAGCAGCCAGGCGATCGAGGCGTAGCCGACGACGAAGGCCGCGAGCGTGGCGACGACGGTGGGCCCCCATCCGGCGCCGCCCTCCCCGCCGATCTTGCGGAGCTCGAACAGGCCGGACAGCACGACCGCCGGGACCGACAGCAGGAAGGAGAAGCGCGCGGCGTCCTCGCGCAGGTAGGACATCGCACGACCCGCCGTGATCGTCGAGCCGGACCGCGACACACCAGGGACGAGGGCGAGCGACTGCGCGAGGCCGTAGAGCAGGCCGTCGCGCAGGTTGAGCTCGGCGATCGTCTTGCGCTGCGGGAAGGCGCGGTCGACCAGCCAGAGGACGACGCCGAACAGGATGAGCACCCAGCCGATGATGCGCAGGTCGCGCGCGCCGGTCTCGATCTGGTCCCGGAAGGCGAGCCCGAGCACCGCGATCGGGATCGTGCCGTAGACGAGGTACCACCCCAGGCGGGCGTCGAGGGTGCCGCGCGGCTCGGGCTGGTAGAGCGCGCGGAACCAGGTGCTGGCGATGCGCCACAGGTCGCGCCAGAAGAACAGCAGGACGGCGGTCATCGTGCCGAGCTGGACGACCGCGGTGAACGCGGCCCCGGGGTCGCCCCAGCCGAGCAGGGCGGGGACGAGCCGCAGGTGCGCGGTCGACGAGATCGGCAGGAACTCGGTGAGCCCCTGGACGATGCCGAGGATCACCGCCTCGAAGTAGCTCACCGGGTCAGTCCCCCAGTCCGGACGCGGCGAGGACGTCGGCCATGGTGCGCAGCGTGGCGAGCCGTTCGTCGAGCGACCCGGCGTACGTCGCGACCGTGAGGGTCGTGACGCCGGCCTCGGCGTAGGCGTGCAGACGCTCCTGGATGCGCTCGCGCGGCCCGATGAGCGACGTCCGGTCGATGAACTCGAACGGCACGGCGGCGGCCGCCCCGTCGTAGTCGCGGGCGAGGTACTTCTCCTGCACCTCGGCGGCCTCGGCCGCGTAGCCCATCCGCACCGCCAGCTGGTTGTAGAAGTTCTTCTCCCGGCTGCCCATGCCGCCGATGTAGAGCGCGCTGTAGGCCCGGACCGCGTCGGCGCACGCGGCGACGTCGTCACCGACGAGGACCGGCACCGTGGGGACGACGTCGAAGCCCTCGAGGGTCTTGCCGACCTTGGCGCGCCCGGCGGCGATCGCGGCCAGGTGCTCGCCCGCCGACTCCGGCGCGAAGAAGATGGCGAGCCAGCCGTCGGCGATCTCGCCGGTGAGCTCGAGGTTCTTGGGCCCGATGGCCGCGAGGTAGATCGGGATGCTCGGCCGGGTCGGGTGGACGGTCAGGACGAGTGCCTTGCCGGGGCCGTCGGGCAGCGGGAGGGTGAAGAACTCGCCGTCGTAGGCGACCTTGCGCCGGCTCAGCGCCAGCTTGCACGATCTCGACGTACTCCCGGGTGCGGGCCAGCGGTCGGTCGAACCGCACGCCGTGCCACCCCTCGGAGACCTGCGGGCCGGAGACGCCGAGCCCGAGGCGGAACCGGCCGCCGGACAGCGCGTCGAGCGTGGCGGCCGTCATCGCGGTGAGCGCGGGCGTTCGGCCCGGGATCTGGAAGATCGCCGAGCCGACGTCGATGCGCTCGGTCTGCGCGGCGACCCAGGCGAGGACGGTGGCGGCGTCCGAGCCGTAGGCCTCCGCCGCCCAGGCCACGGCGTAGCCCAGACGGTCCGCCTCCCGTGCGAGCTGCGAGGTTGTCGGCGTCGTTGCCGGCACCCCAGTAGCCGAGGTTGATGCCCAGCCGCATCCGGTCACCTCTTCCTCACCGGCCGGGCCGGCGGTCGTGCCCGGGGCGCTGCCCCAGGACCCTCGCGGAGCCTAGCCGTCGGGTCCGCGCCGCCGAGGGGGTGGTGCGCCCGGCCGCCCGGGCGTGCCCGGTGCCCGTTCCGGTGGCCGCCCCCGAGATTCGGGGGTCTGCTCCCTGGCGCTCGGGGCCCATCCGATGTGGACTAGGGGGCACAGGATCGGCCCCCGGCCTGCCGAGGGTCGATGAACTGATGCGGACGGGGGTCCGTCGTGAAGATGGTGACGCAGCCCGGCGACGAGGTCACGGACGGCGAGACGGCTCGGCGCTCGGTCCGGGCCGAGCTGCAGGACGTGGTCGACCGGCTCATCGAGGACTACCGCGACCAGATCCCGGCCGGCAGCATCATCCGCTGCGTGGCCCGCTGCACCGAGACCGCCACGCGGTCCGGCGTCCCCCGGCCGGCCCTGGCGACCGTCGTGGAGCGGCTGGCCCGCGCCCGGCTGGACGCGCGGTCCCGGACCGGGTCGCCGGTCCCGCGCCAGATCGATCTCCGCACCCTGGACGGGTCGGCGCCCGACCGCATCCCGGACCAGCCCCTCGGCGCCACGGACGAGCCGTGCGGGTAGGAATGATCGCTCCGCCGTGGGTGACGGTCCCGCCCACGGGCTACGGCGGGACGGAGAGCGTGATCGACACGCTCGCCCGCGGACTGGTCGACCTCGGTCACGAGGTGTCGCTGTTCACCGTGGGCGAGTCCACCTGCCCGGTGGACCGCCGCTGGGTGTACGAGCAGGCCGTGGTCCCCATGGGCCTGGCGACGCCCGAGCTCCGCCATGTCCAGGCCGCGTACGACGAGCTGGTCGGCTACGACGTGATCCACGACCACACCACGGTCGGTCCGGTGTGGGCCGCCGCCCTGCGGCGCGACGTGCCCGTCGTGACCACGGTGCACTGCTCCTTCCACGAGGCCACCCGCCCGGTGTACGCCCGGCTGGGGCGCTGGGTCACGGTCAACGCCATCTCGCACAGCCAGCGCCGGTCCGCCCCCGAGGTCCCGGTCGCGGCCGTCATCCACCACGGCGTCGACCCGGCGCGTTACCCGGTCGGGGCCGGGGACGGCGGCTACGCCGTCTTCATCGGTCGCTGCTCCCCCGACAAGGGCGCGCACGACGCCATCGAGATCGCCCGACGCGCGGGCGTCCCGCTGCGCATCGCCGCCAAGATGCGCGAGCCGGACGAGGTCGACTACTTCCACCGCTGCATCGAACCGGCGTTGGGACCGGAGGTGGAGTTCCAGTCGGCGAGGTCGGGCCGGAGGAGCGCGCCCGCCTGCTCGCGCGGCGCCGTGGCGCTGCTCAACCCGATCACCTGGACCGAGCCGTTCGGCCTCGTGATGATCGAGGCGATGGCCTGCGGCACACCGGTGATCGCCTTCCACTCCGGTGCCGCCCCCGAGATCGTCACGCACGGCCGCACCGGATTCCTCTGCCGCGACGTCGGCGACGCCGTCCATGCGCTGCGCTCGGTCGCCGAGCTCGACCGCGCCGCCTGCCGGGCCGTGGTCGAGGGTCGGTTCTCGGCGCGCCGCATGACGCGCGACTACGTGTCGCTCTACCGGGACGCGACCGACCGGCGGGTCGGCGGCTCCCGCACCGCCCGCCGGCCCCGGCCGGCGCCGGGCGCCGTGACCCCGGCGAGCCACCGGGCGTGACGTGGACGAGCGACGGACGGGAGGCCCGGAGGGGGCGATGAGCGAGTCGTACGGCTGGTCGGGCACGCCCGCCCTGCTCGGCGGGGGGACGCTGACCACCGCCGTCGGCAACCTGGTCACCCTGATCGAGGGGTCGACGTTCTGCATCAGCGCACAGAACGGCAACGTGGTGTCCGGTGCGCCCATGGGCCTGTTCGTGCGGGACACCCGGATCCTGTCCGAGTGGATCCTCGAGGTCGACGGCGACCGCCTCGAACCGCTGACCGCCACGTCCGCGGACGCCTACGTCGCCGTCTTCCTGGCCCGCACGCTCTCCGGACGCGGGCACCCCGAGAGCACGCTGCTGGTGGTGCGCGAACGCGAGGTGGGCGAAGGGCTGCGCGAGCGCATCCGGGTGCAGAACGTGGCTCAGGAGATGACCGGGCTCACCCTCTCGCTGCGCGTCGCCGCGGACTTCGCCGACCTGTTCGAGGTCAAGGAGGGGAGGGTCGCGAACCGGTTCGCGGTGGTCGGCTCGGCGCTCGACGACGGCCTGGAGCTCACCCAGGAACGACGCGGCCGGAGCCGTTCCGTGCGCGTCACGGCGGGGCGCACGTCCCCGGTCCTCGGGACCGAGCCCGTGGGCGGCGTCGTCGTCGACGCCGACGGCGGCTCGGGCAGCCTGACCTGGCACCTCGCCGTCCCGGCCCGCGGCGAGTGGTCGTGCACGGTCGAGGTCGAGGCGTTCATCGACGGCCGCAAGCTGGACCCGCTCGAGCACGACGGCGAGGCGACCGTGTCGATCGCGTCGCGCCGTACCCGGGAATGGCGTGAGACCGTGCCGTTGCTGCACACGCCCGACGCGTCCCTGACGCGCACGCTCGCGCACAGCGTCGCGGACCTGGGGGCGTTGCGGATCTTCGACCCGGACCACGCGGACCGCACGGCGGTCGCGGCGGGCGCCCCCTGGTTCATGGCGCTGTTCGGCCGCGACTCGTTGCTCACGTCGTGGATGCTGCTGCCGCTCGACGCGAGCCTGGCACTGGGGACGCTGCGTTCCCTCGCGGACCATCAGGGGACCCGCACCGACCCGCTCACCGACGAGCAGCCCGGCCGGATCCTGCACGAGCTGCGGCTGGGACGGATGTCGGTGCCGCCCAAGGAGGGCGGGGCCCACGTCTCCTACAGCAGCATCGACGCGACGCCGCTGTTCGTGATGCTGCTCGGCGAGCTGCGCCGATGGGGCCTCGCGTGGGCCGACGTGGAGGACCTGCTGCCGGTGGCCGACCGGGCGCTCGACTGGATCCTCACCCACGGCGACCGGGACGCCGACGGCTTCGTGGAGTACCAGCGGGCCACGGACCGCGGGATGCGCAACCAGGGGTGGAAGGACTCGCGCGACGGGATCAGCTTCGCCGACGGGACGCTCGCCGAGACGCCGATCGCGCTGTGCGAGGTGCAGGGCTACGTCTACAGCGCGTTCCTCGCCCGCGCGCACTTCGCCCGCGACGCGCACGACGACGAGCTGGCCCGGCACTGGGCGCAACGGGCCGCGACGCTCAAGGCGGCGTTCAACGAGCGGTTCTGGCTCCCGGACAAGGGCTGGTTCGCCGTCGGGCTGGACCGCGACAAGCGCCCCATCGACGCCCTCGCCTCGAACATGGGTCACTGCCTGTGGACCGGCATCGTCGACGAGGAGAAGGCCCCCGCGGTGGCCAACCACCTGCTCTCCCCCGACATGTTCACCGGCTGGGGGGTACGGACGCTGGCCCGGTCCATGGGCCGGTACAACCCGGTCAGCTACCACAACGGCTCGGTGTGGCCGCACGACTCGGCGGTGATCGCCGCGGGCCTCGCGAGGTACGGCTTCGTCCACGAGGCCCAGATCGTGGCGCAGGGCCTGCTCGCGGCGGCCGACCGGTTCGGCGGCCGGCTGCCCGAGCTGTTCTGCGGCTTCGACCGGCGTGAGTTCGATTCACCCGTGCCCTACCCCACCGCCTGCTCGCCGCAGGCCTGGGCCGCGGCCGCGCCCGTCATGCTCCTGCGCGCCCTCATGCGGATCGACCCGTGGATCCCGAACGGGGAGCTCCGGGTGGCTCCCGTCCTCCCCAGCACGTTCCTCCCGCTCCGCCTCGACCGCGTGTCGATGGCGGGACGGCGTATCTCCGTGGAGGTGGACGACGGGTCCGTCACCATCTCGGGGCTCGGCCCGGAGATCACCGTCGTCCACGAGCCGCGGGCGCCGGGCACGGCGATGCTCCCTTGAGCCGAGTCCCGTGCGGGGTTCCGGCTCAGTTCGCGCGGTGCAGGAAGACCAGCGCGGCGGTGAGCCGGCGGTCCTGCCGCGGGTCACCCGCAAGGCCGAGCTTGCGGAAGATGCTCGACACGTTGGCCTCGACCGTCCGCACGGTGAGGCTCAGGGACTCCGCGATGCCGTGGTTGGACAGGCCGCGGGACAGCTCCGCGAGGACGTCGTGCTCCCGCGCCGTCAGGTCGGCGAGCGCCGGGTGCCCGCGTCCGACGAGCGCGTCAGCGGCCTCCGCTGCGAGGGAGACCATCCCCGCGGCGGTGTCGAGCACGGCCCGGGCCAGCACCTCGGTGTCCGTGACCGCCCCGTCGAGGAGGAAGGCGACACCGCGCGGACCGGACTCCAGCAATGCGCGCACGAGTCCGTCGCCGTCGGGCGAGACGACGACCAGCCCGGTGTCCGGGGACTTCTCGCGGAGGAAGCGGGCGACCGACACGAGCTTCGACTCGGAGTCCGGACCGGACGGCAGGACGAGGACGACCACGCCGATCTGCTCGGCCGCGACGCGGTCGAGCAGTCCGTCCACCGGAGAGGGCGGCACCGGCTCGAGCCCGGGCCGCTCGCCGAGGATGCGCTGCAGTCCCTCCCGGTAGAGCACCAGGTCGCTCGCCACGAGCACTCGGACCGCGTCCATGCGTCATCACCGTGTTGCCCGGCCGATCGCGCGGGTGCGCGCGCGGCTCCTCGGCTCAACCCTAGGAGCACGGCGTACCACGAGTCCCCGTGAGCGGGTGTCGCACCGGGCGGCCGGGCGCGGCCCCGGGACGGATAGGGTCTCGCGACATGGAGCTCCGCCCCCTCGGCCGGTCCGGCCTGCTCGTCTCGCGCCTCGCGCTCGGCACGATGACCTGGGGTCGCGACACCGACCGGCACGAGGCGCGCGACCAGCTGCTCGCCTACGTCGAGGCCGGCGGCACGCTCGTCGACACCGCCGACGTCTACGCCGACGGGCAGTCCGAGGAGATCGTGGGCTCGCTCGTCGAGGAGGTCGGCCGGGACGCGGTCACCATCGCCACGAAGGCCGTGTCGCGGCCCGGCACCACGCGGCGCCTGGACGCCTCGCGCAGCCACCTGCTCGCCGCGCTCGACGCGTCGCTGCGCCGGCTCGGCGTGGACCACGTCGACCTCTGGCAGCTGCACGCGTGGGACCCGTTCACCCCGCTCGAGGAGACGCTGTCCGCGCTCGACACCGCGGTCGCCTCCGGCCGGGTCCGCTACGTCGGGATCAGCAACTACGCCGGCTGGCAGACCGCGCGGGCCGCGGGGATGCAGTCCGCCCGTCCCGGCGCCGCGCGACTCGTGTCGACGCAGATGGAGTACTCGCTGCTCCAGCGCGGCATCGAGCGCGAGGTCGTCGACGCGGCCGAGGACGCGGGGCTCGGGATCCTGCCCTGGTCGCCGCTCGGCCGCGGCGTCCTCACCGGCAAGTACCGGCACGGCACCCCCGCGGACTCCCGCGCCGCGTCGTCGCACTTCGCCTCGTTCATCTCGCCCTACCTGTCCGACGCCGGTCGCCGCGTCGTCGACGCCGTGTGCACCGCCGCCGAGGGCCTCGGCGTAGCGCCGCTCGAGGTCGCGCTGGCCTGGGTCCGCGACCGGCCCGGCGTCGTCGCGCCCATCGTCGGTGCCCGCACCGCCGCACAGCTGCGCGGCGCGCTGACCGTCGAGCAGCTCACCCTCCCCGAGGAGATCGTGACGGCGCTCGACGAGGTGTCGGCCCCGGACCGGGGGTACCCCGAGAGCACCTGGAGCCGGCGCTGAGCGCCGTCGCCGATCTGCTGACCGCGGCGTCGCGGGCCGGGCACACCGTGCTCCCGCCCGACGTCGTCCTGCGCACCTGCTCGCCGGACCAGATCGGCGCCGCGCTCGCCGACGGGACCGTCGTCGAGGTGGACTGGCACGGCGCCCCGGCGCTCGCGCTCGCCGACGTCGCGGAGTCCGAGGAGCTGCTTGCCGACGGCCTGCTGGGCCTGGCCGAGGAGAACCGGCTCGCCGTAGTCGTCGGCGTCGAGACCGAGCCGCGGCGACGGGCGCTGGCGGCGGCCCTCGGTGCCGGCGTACCTTCCGTCGTCCTCGACGACGCGCACCTCGTCGGCCTCGACGACGTGCTCGCCGCGGTGGAGGACCTCCCGGAGGACGCCGTCCTGGCGATCGCCCTCGACAACGCGCTCCCGCTCGGTCCGGTCGTGGGCGCGGTGGCCCTCGACGTCGCCGCGTCGGGCCGCTGTCCGGTGCTCCGGGCCGAATCGGCGCCGCCGCGCAGCGCGCTGGAGCGAGCGCGGCACGACGTCGCCGCCGGGCGCTGGCTCTCGACCACGCCGGACGACCGCTCGTGCGTCGAGGTCGCCGTCGCGGGGCCGGACGAGGCGCTGCTTCGCGTCACCCAGCTCGTCACGGCGTCGATCCCCCGCGCCTTCGGCGCGACCGGCGCGGACGTCGTCGTGCTCCTCGCTCCCGGCAGCGTGGAGCCGGACGCCGTACGCCGTGCCCTGGACGAGTCCGGCGCCGCGGACACCGAGGCGCGCGCCCTGACCGGCCCGTGCGACCGCACCTGGCGTGCGGTCGTTCTCGTCCTCCCCGGCGCCCCGGTCCCCGGCCTCACGAGAGCACTGGTCTACGCCGCACTGCGCGCCGGCTCCGAGCACGTGTCGGTCGTCCACGGGTCGTCCCGCGACGCGCTGACCGCGCTGCTCGGCGCGACGACCGACCTGCCGCGCCGTACCCGCCTCGCAGAGCTCCTCGCCGGCTGACTCCGCCAGGTCGCGCCCGCCGGCTGCCCCGGCGTACCCGGTCGCGGAGCTCCTCGTCGGCCGACTCCGGCACGTCGCGCCCGCCGGAGGACCGGCCGGGCGCAGAATGGACGCCATGCCGGCGACCCGGGCGTCCACGTGGGAGTACCGCGAGATCACCCTGCCGCGGGGAACCGCACGTGATGCGGTCCGGGCCGCGCTGGTCGAGCTCGCCGAGCACGGCTCCTGGGAGCTGGCCCGGCTGCGGCTCTACCCGGACGGACGACGCCGCGTGTGGATCCGCCGCCGGGTCCTGCGCGCCGTCCGCACCGCCTGACGCCCCCGCCCGACTGCGAGCTGCACCTCGAGACGCCCCGTTCGCAGGGGCGGTTTCAGCCGGTCGGCTCGAGGTGTACCTCGCGTGACGGTCAGGCGGCGCGGAGGAAGCGGCCGAGGACACGGGTGCCGAAGCGCAGCGCGTCCAGGGGGACCCGCTCGTCGACGCCGTGGAACAGCGCGCCGAAGTTCAGCGTGGGCGGCAGCTGCAGCGGGGCGAAGCCGTAGCAGCGGATGCCGAGGGTGCTGAAGGCCTTCGCGTCGGTGCCGCCGGAGAGCATGTACGGGACCGCGACGGCGTGCTCGTCCTCGGCGCGCAGCGCCGCGGCCATCAGGTCGATGCTCGGGCCGTCGAACGTGGTCTCCACCGCGATGTCGTGGTTGACGAACTCGCGGCTCACGGCGTCGCCGAGGATCTCGTCGATCGCGGCGAGCATCTCCTCCTCGTGACCCGGCAGGAAGCGGGTGTCGACGTGCGCCTGCGCCTCGCCCGGGATCACGTTGACCTTGTACCCGGCCGACAGCATGGTCGGGTTGACCGTGTTCTTGAGCGTCGCACCGACGAGCGTGGCCATCGGCCCGAGCTTCGCGAGTGTCTCGTCGATGTCGTCCGGGTCGAGCTCGGTGCCGGTGACGTCGGACAGCACGGCGAGGAAGTCGCGCACCGCCGGTGTGACGTGCACCGGGAGGTCGAGCCGCCCGAGCCGCGCCACGGCGTCGCACAGCGCGGTCACGGAGTTCTCGTCGTTGAGCATCGAGCCGTGTCCGGCCCGGCCCGCCGCGGTCAGCCGTAGCCAGCCGATGCCCTTCTCCGCGGTCTGCACGAGGTACAGCCGCAGATCGTCGCGCACGGTCATCGAGAAGCCGCCGACCTCGCCGACCGCCTCCGTGACCCCCTCGAACATGTCGCGCCGGTGCTCCACCAGCCAGTGCGACCCGGTCCAGCCGCCCGCCTCCTCGTCCGGCAGGAAGTTCACGACGACGTCACGCTCGGGCTGCACCCCGTTGCGCGCCCAGGACCGGACCGTGGCGAGCGTCATCCCGCACATGTCCTTCATGTCGACCGCGCCGCGCCCCCACAGCATCGGTACGCCGAGGTCCTCGGCCACCTCCGCGCCGAACGGCGGCATCGACCAGTCCTCGGCCCGGGCCGGGACGACGTCGAGGTGCCCGTGCACCAGGAGCGCGCCGCGGCTGCGGTCCCGCCCGGGGATGCGTACGACGACCCCGTCCCGTCGCGGCCCGCACGAGTAGCGCTCGGGATCGAGCCCGACCTCGCGCAACCGCGCCTCTACGTATTCCGCGGCCTCCGCCTCGCCGGGACCCGAGCCGTCGCCGTAGTTGCTGCTGTCGATACGGATGAGGTCGGAGACGAGCTCGACGACCTCCGCCTCGGCGTCGGGCAGCGGCAGCGGGAGCACGGGCGATGCGGTCTCGGTCACCCGGCCATCCTCCCCCACCTCCGGGTTTCGTGGTCGGTCCGTGCCTCTTGTATGCTCTCCGGGTTGCCGCGCACGGGTCCGCCCGTCCGCAGCACGTGTCCGGGTGGCGGAATAGGCAGACGCGCTAGCTTGAGGTGCTAGTGCCCGAAAGGGCATGGGGGTTCAAGTCCCCCCTCGGACACCGATGTGCGGGCATTCGCCCGTCGCAGGACCCCCGTATCCGTGCGGGGGTCCTCGCACGTGCAGCCCCGGATCCGGCCCCGCACCCGCCGGACACGTCGGCCCAGCGCCGACCCCGATGTCTGCTGGGCTGAGCGTGGCCGCCGGGGTTCCTACCCGAACACGACGGCCGGTGATCTCACCGGTCGATCCGACGCTCTCAGTGATGTGCGACGTGGTCGTTGTAGACACTGGCTCGATCGCGCCCGCCCTGCTTGGACGCGTAGAGCGCGGTGTCCGCATGGTCGAGCGAGTCCTTGAGCGAGTCGCCGTAGGCCAGCATGGAGATCCCCACGCTGAGATGGCAGGTCACCGTTTCGCCACCGGCGGCGATCGGTTTGGCTACCGCTGCCCGGATCTTCTCGGCGACGGCCTGCGCGTCCTCAGTGCCACGCAGGCCGTTCAGGACCACGACGAACTCGTCACCGCCCATGCGCCCCACGACGTCGCCGTCGCGAAGCGTCACGGCGATCCGGTCGGCGACGACCCGCAGCACGTCGTCGCCGACCGCATGCCCCCAGGTGTCGTTGATGGACTTGAAGTCGTCGATGTCGCAGTAGAGCAGACCGACTCCCATCCCGCGCCGGTGGTCGCGCCAGTCGGTGTGGGTGAGCACGTCGAGCAGGTGGGAGCGACTCGCGACGCCTGTCAGCGGGTCTCGATTGACCCGACTCGTGAGGTCCAGGCGCTCGACGTGGGCGGCGGTGATGTCCTGGTACTGACAGACGTAGAACGGCGGATCGCCGTCCTCGGCGTGGATGACGCCGACGGCGTGGTTGATCCAGACCTCGCGACCGTCGGCGTCCAACAGACGGCGCGGGTGCGACTCGCGTGATGAGACGCCGGACCGGAGGCGGTCACGAACGTCTCGGATCGGCCCGATCGCGTCGGAGGGGAAGAGGTCCTCCTCGGTGTGCTCCATCAGCCAGCGTTCGTCGCGAGCGATGAGCTCGCCCAGCACTGCGTTGACCTCGACGAAGCGACCGTCCGAGCCGACCACCGCCATCCCCTCGGCGGCTCCGGCCATGGCGAGGCGGAACGTGCGTTCGCTGCGGTGGAGCTCCTGGCGCGTTCGCACCTCGTCATCGATGTCGCGCAGGGCTGCGACGAATCCGGTCACCCGACCGGTGTCGTCGGTGAACGGGCTCAGGGCGACGGACATCCACCGTGACGTGCCGCCGGCCAGCACGAACCGCTCCTGGTGCTGGGAGCGCAGGCCCTGCGCCGTGCGCAGCTCGTGGTGCACCGCGGTCTCGCGGTCCGCGACGTCGACGAAGTCGCGCCGGCGCCGGCCCAGCACCTCGGCGACGGGGTATCCGAGCCCGGTGGTCACCGTCGGGGACGCCCAGGTGACCACCCATTCCCCGTCCATGAGGAACACGGCGTCGCTGGCGTTGTCGGCAAGCAGCCGGTAGCGCTGCTCGCGTGCCGCCAGCGCGGTCTCACGGGCAGTGGCGAGACGCGACAGCTGGATCGCGATGAGACAGACCACCAGCAGGCCGGCGAGCCGGATCCAGTAGTCGTCGCTCGCCAGTCCGCCGTCGACGACGCCGGTGAGCGTCCCGAGTGCGACAGCGATACCGCCGATGAGCGCTGTGGCGCGCGGCCGCAGGAAGGTCGCGGCCGCGACGACCGGAACCGTCAGGAAGGGAAGGAGAACGACGTCGGGCAGGCGCACGTCGACCACGAAGACGGCCACGAGGGAGAGGACCAGCACCACGAATCCGACTCGTGGCTGCGACGCGTCCCGAGTGGATGCGGTCTCCGCGTCTCTGCCGGAGCCTGGCTTCACACGGGCGTCGCGCCGCGGCTGACCGCTCGAGACCACGGGCACCCCTTCACGTCGGGTGTACGCCGCAAGGGCTGCGTTACGTCTGGCCCGAGCCGCGCCTTGAACCGAAGGGTGCGCGCCGTCCCTGGGAGGCGTCGGGGTGGAATCTGAGAAGGACGTGTGACGGCGTGCAAGTGACAGGAGGGCGCTGACCCCGGACGGAGGCGGCGCCGTCCGCGCCACTAGCGCGACATGAGGGCCACCACCCTCACCCCTCCGTGCCGGACAGCGGTGCCCGACTGCCCGAGTCGGGATGTGCCGCGCCCGCGCGGAGCACCCCCGAGTCCAGCCGTCCGTCCAGTGCGTCGAGGCGCTGCTCCAGTCTGCTCAGCATGGCGAGGACCGCGGCATCGGTCGCCTGCTCGCGCGCGTCTCTCGGCTTCTCCTCGTCGCTGACGAAGAAGGCTGCCAGGGAGGCGCTCACCATGGCCAGCAGGAGGAAGCCCAGGATCATGAGCACGACGGACAGCGCCGCGCCGGCCGGCGTCTTCGGCGGCTGGCCGAGGAACCCGACCGTGGTGATGAGCGAGATTGACCACCACAAGCCGCGCCAGTATGACGTGACGCTGTCGGTCTCGATCGCGGCCGCCGCTCCCGCTGCAACGAGCACGACGACGACGGCCGACAGCAGGGACGGCCACAGCCAGGACCGTCGGACTCGCCATCGAGAGGCCATGCCCCGACTCCTCATCTGTCCGGTCGTGTAGGGATGGGCTTGGAGCTGCGAACCGAGTGCCGGCGTGACGGGGTCCCGGTCGGAGTTCGACCGGGACCCCGTCCGAGGCCTGGCGACAGGCGGGGTCAAGCCGCCGGGCCGCTCATGAGCGTCACGGAAGCGGAGTGGGTGCGCCCGTTGACGTCGGTCCAGTGCAGCGACACGCGCTGTCCGGCGGTGAGCGACTTCATCACGACCGACAGGCTCGCCGGCGTCGTGATCCGCTGACCGGCGAGGGACGTGATCACGTCGCCGGCGGTGAGGCCGGCGCGGGCGACCGGGGAGCCGACGAGGACTCCCACGACGACGGCGCGCGAGCTGCCGGCGACCTCGACCCCGAGGAACGCGGTGGCGCCGATGTGGATGGTGGAGCTGGCCTGGCCGGCCTCGATGGCCGCCGCCACGCTCAGCGCCCGGCTCATCGGGATCGCGAAGGCCACCGAGGGTCCGCCGGCCGCGCCTGCGGTGTCCATGGCGATGGCCCGCCCACTGGAGTCGTACATCGGCCCGCCGGAGTCGCCGGGCTTGATCGGTGCGTTGGTGACGAGCATCCCGGTCAGGTGCTCAGCAGCGCTGCCCTGCTCGCTGGCGGTGATGGACGCTCCCAGTGCGGTGATGGACCCGGTGGCGGCGCTCGGTGTGCCGCCGGTGCCACCGGCGTTGCCCACGCCGACGACGGACTCGCCCACGTACGCCGCGCTGGTGCTCGTGCTCACCGTTGCCAGGCCGGAGGCGCCGGAGAGCTGGATGACGGCCACGTCCTGAGTCGCGTCGTAGCCCACGACGGACGCCTGGTAGGTGGCGCCGGTGCGAACGACCCGGCCGGAGATGCTGGTGGCTCCGTCGACCACGTGGTTGTTGGTCAGGACCTCGCCGGTCGGGGTCAGGATCATCCCGGTGGCGGCGGCCTCACCGCCCGCGGCCAACGTCGTGGTGATGTCCACTACCCCGACCTCCTGCGCCGCGGTCGCCTTGCCGCTGGTCACCTTGGTCGCGGTCACTGCTGCGGGGCGGCTCGACCTCGGTGCCTGCGGCGCGCCAGGCACGAATCCGAGGTGCGTCGCCCCGGTCCCGCCGGTCCCCGTGGGCGGCTGCGAGACCCCGCCGCCCGACGCCGGCGTGGATGACCCGGCCCCTGCCGCGGCGGTGCGGGCCGAGCTCGTGATCCCGACACCTGCGGCGACCGTCGCGACGACCAGTGCTCCGGCAGCACCGGCAGCGATCCTGTGACGGCGGCGACTCGCACCAGGATCCGACGCTGGGTGAGGCGGGGGACCTTCGAGCGACGGTGGCGCCCAGTCCGGGGCGGTCCCGTGCAGGGTGTCGTACATCTGCCACTCGCTCTGGCTCGGGTCCCAGGACGGAGTCATGACGATCGGCTCTCCATGTGTGTCCATGGCCAGTCTCCGATCTCTTCCGGTCGTGCTGAGGCTTCCTGAGTTCCATGGGAGTCCTGGTTCCTGGCGCTCGGCTGTCAGCCTGCTGTGCGGCAACGACGAAGTGCAGGCTGCCCCCAACTCCCTGGCCAGGGCACGCGCGCGGCCGGTTTGCTCCACTGCCACAAGCACACTCGGCCCACCGCGTGGCGCGACGGGACCGGTGTCCACGAGGTCATCTGGGCCTCGTCCCTGGGCAGAGTGGTCGGTGTCCATCGGGTGGTCTGTCGAAGGATGGGCCGTCACGCCGGCCGTCGCTCTGCCCGTGCCATGGCGGCGGTTCCTCGGATCCAGGCGCGTTCCTTGACGGGTGGTCGCTCGGGTAGGCCGAGGACGGCCGCGAGGTCGGCTCCGTCGATCGTCTCCCGGTCGAGCAGCACGGTGACCAGCACGTCGAGCATCTCCCGGTGGGTGTCGAGCAGCACGGCCGCGGTCGTCTCCGCCTCGGTGAGCAGGCGGGCGACCTCGCGGTCGATGGCTCGCTGGGTGTCCTCGGCGTACGGGCGTCCGGCGAAGGGGTTGTCCTGTGGGGTGCCGTCCGTGCTGTAGCCGATCGGTCCGAGCGCCGGGGAGAGGCCCCAGTCGCGCACCATGCGCGTGGCCAGCCCGGTGGCCGACGCGAGGTCGTTCGCCGCGCCGGTGGACGCCTCCCCCAGGACGCAGGATCTCCGCCGCGCGACCGCCGAGGCGAACCGCGAGGGAGTCCTTGAGGTAGCTCTCGGGGTACAGGTGGCGTTCGGATTCGGGCAGCTGCTCGGTGACACCGAGGGCCGAACCGCGGGGCAGGATCGTGACCTTCGCGACAGGGTCGGCGTGTTCCGACAGCACGGCCACCAGGGCATGTCCCGCCTCGTGGACGGCGACGGCGTCCTTCTCAGCGGGGAGCAACGCGTTCGTGCTGTCACGTCGACCGATGAGCAGCCGTTCGCGGGCAGCGTCGAAGTCGCTCGCGGTGAGGACGTCGCGGTGCCCGCGCACCGCGTTGATGGCCGCCTCGTTGATGAGGTTGGCCAGGTCGGCGCCGGCGAAGCCCGGGGTTCCGCGCGAGACCCGGTCCAGGTCGACGTCGGGGGCCAGAACCTTGCCGCGCGCGTGGATGGTGAGGATCTCGGTGCGTTCGCGCTGGCTCGGCAGCGGGATCTCCACGGTGCGGTCGAACCGGCCGGGGCGCAGCAGCGCGGCGTCGAGGATCTCGGCCCGGTTGGTCGCCGCGATCACGACGACGCTGCTGCCTGCCTCGAAGCCGTCCATCTCGGACAGGAGCTGGTTGAGGGTCTGTTCTCGTTCGTCGTTGGACCCGAAGCCGCCGTGGCCGCGGTGCCCGCCGATGGCGTCGATCTCGTCGATGAAGATGATCGACGGCGAGCCCTTGCGGGCGTCCTCGAACAGCGAGCGGACCCGTGATGCGCCGACACCGACGAACATCTCCACGAAGCTCGACCCGCTGAGCGCGAAGAAGGGGACACCGGCCTCGCCTGCGACGGCGCGCGCCAGCAGGGTCTTGCCGGTTCCCGGCGGGCCGATCATCAGGACGCCCTTGGGGCCGACGGCGCCCGCACGGGCGTAGCGCTCGGGGTTCTTGAGGAGGTCGACGACCTCCATGACCTCGGCCTTGGCGCCCTCGTAGCCCGCGATGTCGGAGAACCGGGTGGCGGGCTTGTCCTGGTCGTAGAGCTTGGCCCGGGACCGCCCGACGCCCATCAGCCCGCCGAGGCCGCCACCACCGCTGCCGGCCTGCTTCACGCTGCGCCGCAACCACCAGATCGCCAACGCGATCATGATCAGGTAGGGCAGGAACGAGATCACCACGTCGAGGAGGACGTTCGGGCTGGCCGCCGTGCCGGTGACCGCGACCTTGTGGTCGAGCAGCTGCTGGGACAGCCCGGCGTTGTCCAGCGCCGTGGGGACGTTCGAGATGTAGGTGGCGCCGCCGACGAGGGTGCCGGTGACCGCTCCCGTGTCGTCGATCACGGCCGTGGCGACCTTGTTCGCGGTGACGTCGTCGACGAAGGCGGTGTACGTGAGTGTCTGCGGTGTCGACCCGATCGAGAGCGGGACGAAGAAGAGCAGCGCCGTGATCACGAGCAGGCCGGGCCAGATCCACCGACGCCAGGCCGGTGGTGCCGTCGGGCTCGGCGGCGCCGGGGTGCCCGACGTGGATAGCGGCACGGGTTCGGTGGACCCGGTGGTGCCTCGAGGGGACAGCAGGGTTCCGGTGCTCATTCTCATGGCGTGCTCCTGACGTCGCGGCTACCTCACCCAGGACACGCCCGGTTCCTGGCAGCCCGCTATCACGCGACTGAGGCTGAGCGACGAGACTGAGGGCGCCCCCTAGGGTCCCGCCGGGAGACGCCGATCGCCGAGCTCCCTTGCTGCCGCTCTCGACGAGCAGCGGGCTCGGCCCGCGAGCCGCAACGTCGGCTTCTTGGACTCTCGATCAGCGTCGGGCCACGTTGCGCCCAGGGCCGGCGGCGACACGGCCCCGCGCGGCGGCAGCTCCTCCCGAGCGAGCAGAACCGTCGTTGTCCATCTGGAAGTCCGACACCACCTGGGCGCGGGCCAGTGCTTGGGTCACCACACCCCCGTCGTCCACCAGCGTCAGCGGCTTCCCCATGGACCGCGCTCGGTGATTCGCACCGATGAGCAGAGCGACACCGGTCCGGTCGATCTCGGTCACGCGGCGCACGTCAAGTCGCACACCCCGGTCGCACGCGTCCATCTGGTCGAACAGGGCCTCACGCAGCTCCGCCACCTGCCGCCAGGTCACGTCGCCCACCCACGCGAACGGGGTGTACGCAGGAATCGAGTGGCTTGCCGTCCGTTGTGAGTCCATGTCGGTCCCTCTCGGATTCGTCCCGCAATGGGCTCACGGTGTGCCCGGTTCCTGGCAATCGACCGGTTGCGGAGTATGAGATCGATGAGCGCTCGGCGGGGCCCGACCCCCGGGTAACCCATGGGAGATCGGGATACACCGACAGGGTGCCGCGGCCTCCCGAACGGTGCCGCCCCCCGGCGGCCGCATCCGAGAGGCGGAGCCGGTCGAGCCCGGCAGCGCAACAACGTGGCCCATCAGCTCGTTCTGCCCTGGAACGAACCCGTTCGCTCGACGCTTCTCGCGACCGCGGGGGGCACTATCGGCATGTCAGCGAGCTTCCCGACCACTCGCGAGGGTCACCTGCACGATGCCGGGGCGGCCGCGGTCGAGTTTGCCCTGCTCCTGCCCCTGTTCATCATGCTGGTCTTCGGCATCATCAGCGGCGGGTTCACGTTCGATCGATGGATCAGCGTGACCCAGTCGGCGCGTGAGGCCTCCGGTTCGCTGCCACCTACCCGGTCGACCCCTCGAACATGAACCAGTGGTACCTCGACGTCGCCAACACGGCTGCCGAGGGGGCCGGCATCACGATCGGGACCACCGACGCCACGACGTACTTCATCTGTGCCGCCTTCCGGCGGAGCAGTACGGAGACCGCTGCCGCACCTCCCAACGGCATCGCGACCTGCGGGACGCTCGCGACCGCCTCGGGCAGCTGCAACGGGTCCGCCGTGGACGAGAACCGGGTCGAGGCGCTCATCAAGCGCAGCTCGACGTTCGACTAGGTCTTCGGCGGGTCGACCCTCGCCGTCACGGGGGCCAACACGAGCCGTTACGAACCGCGGCTCGCATGAGCTCGATGCGTAGAACCGTTGCCCGCGCGACCCGGCCAGGCCGAGGTCTGGCCCGCACGGACGACGGCGCATACGCCATCCTCTTCGCGCCTGCAGGAACGGGGGTTCTGACCAATCCTTTGCGCAATCTTCCGGCGGTTGGCGGTCCGTGGCGCAGGAAGTCGAGGGCAATGGGTCGTGGCGACAGCCGTCTACGAGAGCGGGACGGCACCCGTGCGCTCGTCGGGCCACGGGCCGGCGTCCCGGTCCGTCGGCGGTTCCACGGCCACCGGCTCGAGCGCCACGACGTACCGGCGCGCCCAGCCCAGCACGGCGAGGAACGCGAGCGCGACGAGCACGTAGGCGTTGGTCACCACGAAGCCCACGGGCGCGGGGAGCGACTCGGCCGCGGCGGTCCCGCCCCACCACACCACCCAGCTCAGCGCGGCGCCGGCGGCCAGCACTCCGACGACGCGGACGGCCCGGAGGTACGACAGCTCGGCGCAGGCTCCGACGACCACCACGAACCACACCCAGTGGTGGCTCCACGAGATCGGCGAGCAGAGCAGCCCGGCACAGGCCACGACGGCGAGCGCGACGAGCCGGAGCCCGCGCCGCCAGTACCACCGGGCGAGGCCGAGACACATCAACAGCGTCCCCGCCACGAGCGGGACCCACAGCACACGGGCCACGCCGTCCGGCAGGCTCCTCGACACCGCCCCGAGCAGCGACTGGTTGACCACGGCAGCGACGTCGCCCATCCGCGCCGCGTCGAACAGCAGCCCGGTCCAGTACGCGTGCGACGCCTCGGGCTCGACGAGGAATCCGACCGCGACCGTCCCGAGGAACACCACGCCGGCCACGACCGCGGCACGCAGCCGACCCACGACCACGAAGAGCAGCGCGAACGCCGCGGGCACCAGCTTGACACCCGCCGCGAGACCCACGAGGACGCCCTGGGCCCGCGGCAGACGGGCGCCGAGGCCAAGCACGTCCTCCACGACGACCCACATGAGGACGAGGTTCACCTGGCCGAACGCGAGGGTCCGCGCCACGGGCTCCGCGAGGAGCGCCACGCCGACCACGGCGACCAGCGCAGCGCCCGACGCCGCACGGGAGCCGGCGCGTCGCGCCTCGGCCAGGACGAGGGAGCAGACCCGCACCAGAGCGGCGATCGACGCCACCGTGAACAGCACCTGCGCCGGCTCCTGCGCGAGCCACGCGAGCGGGACGAACGCCAGGGAGGCGAACGGCGGGTAGGTGAACGGGAGGAGCGACCCCGGCGGATGCACGTCGTAGAGCGACGTCCGGTCGAGCACGGCTGCGGCGCCGGCGCGGTAGACCGCCAGGTCGATCAGCGTGACGCGGGAGGTCACCGCCACGACGGCGGCGACGCCGAGCACTACGGCGATGCCCCGCGCGAGCGCGCCGGGACGCGGCCACCGCACGGCCCACCCCCTGCCCCCGGGTCGGGCCGGTCACCCCCGGCCGACGACCCGCCCCGAGCGTAACCGGCGCCGCGCGCCGGACCCTGGACATGCGCCGGGCGCGGCGGGCCACGGCGAGCGTCGGTCAGGTCAGCACCGACTCCCCGAGCCACCCGCCCGCGACGGCACCGGGCAGGATCGCGAACACGGCCGAGCCCACCGGGGTCGTCCAGCGGTTGAGCAGGTCGAGCTCGGCGAGGCGGCGCTGCACCGGCAGGAACTGCCGGTCGATGTCGGCCTGGTAGGCGCAGAACAGCAGCCCCGTGTCTCCGTCGGGGAAGTCGGCTGCCGGGCCGTCGTCGTAGCTGTAGCCACGCCGGAGGAACACCTCGTCGGGGTCCTGCGCGCGGGCCCGCCGCACGTGCGCGAAGTCGGGCACGACGCTCAGGCCGTTCGCCGTCGCGGCGAGGTCCACGGGGGTGCGCTCGACCCCTCCAGTGATCGGCGCGCCGTCGGCGATCCGCCGGCCGATGATCTGCTCGCGGTCGGAGCGCGCGATCTGCTCCCACCGGTCGAGGTCGAACCGGATTCGACGCAGCACCAGGAGCGACCCGCCCCGGAATGCGTCGGGACCGTCGTCGACCCACACGACCCGGCGGAAGTCCGCGGTGCCGGGGCTCGGGTTCACCGTCCCGTCGACCTGCCCGAGCAGGTTCCGTGGCGTCGTGCCGGGCGGCGCGCTGCCCCGCGCGCGGAGGAAGCCGCGCTGGACCCAGCGGACCGTGGCCAGCGAGCGCGCGTCGCGCGTCAGGACGCGCACCGCGTGCGAGACGGTGACGAGGTCGTCGGAGGAGACGTGCAGGAGCAGGTCGGCCTCGCCCCACCTCGTCTCCAGCCGGTCGATCGCGAACGACGGCAGGGGGCGCAGCGACGGCGGACGCCGGTCGTCGAGCCGGAGGGACGCGAACAGCGACGGCCCGAACCCGACGGTGACCGTGAGCCGGGCCGGGTGCTCGGCCAGCTCCCGATCCTGGTCGCCCAGCGGCCCGGCGCCGCGGGTCAGCCGCGCCGCGTCGTCGGTCCACAGTCGCATCAGCCGGACCGCCGCGTCCCGGTCCGTCCCGTCGACGAGGTCGAGCGCCACGAACCACGCGTGCGCCTGCGCCGCGGTCTCCACCCCCGCCTGATGGACGCCGTGGAAGGGGATCGTCTCCCCGCCGTACGACGCCTCCGCCGGCGGCTCGTCCTCCGGCCGCGACGCGGCCGTGGCCGTCGCGCCCAGGGCGGCGCCGCCGAGAAGGGCGGCACCGCCCTGGAGCAGCCGCCGCCGTGAGAAGTCCCGGTCGCTCATCGGTCGGCGCTAGCTTCCCGATCCGGACCCGCTCGGCGACGGCTGGTAGGACTCCTGCGCGCCGGAGAAGTCCTTGGCCGTCGCGGAGAACGTGAGCGTCGCGCCGGTGGCGAGGGTGAGGGTGAACGGGACCACGTCGCCGGCCCTGATCGGTGCGGTGACGGACATGAGCATGAGGTGGTCGCCACCCGGCTCCAGGACCGCGGTCCCGTGGGCCGGCACGGTGATGCCGTCCTTGTTCTCCTGCATGACCATCTGGCCGCCCTGCTCGACGGTCTCGTGGATCTGGACCATCGCGGCGGCGGGCGAGGACGCCGACACCACGACCTGGTCGGCGTCGGCGGAGTTCGTGAGGGTGAGGAACGCGGCGGTCATGCCGCTCGGTGCGGTCTTGACCCACGCGTCGGCGGCGGAGAGACCGGCGGCGGAGCCGGCCGACGACGAGCCGGACGACGACGCGGACGGCGACGACCCGGACGGAGCGGTCGAGCCGCAGGCGGCCAGGGTGACGGCGACCGCGCCGGCGATGACGCCGCGCGTGAGGTGGGTGAGTGCTCGGGACATGCGGATCGGTTCTCCAGGCTCGGGTGGTCGGCGGTCGTGCCCCGAGTCGCGGCGACGCGGCACCGGGGTACGCCGTCACGAGGCGGGGCGGACCCGGCGCGACCGTGACGGCAGGACCTCCGCGACGGCCGTACGACGACGGCGGTGCGGAGGTGCGCGACGGCGCGCCCGAGGGCGACGCCGTCGATCAGGTGAGGGCGAGCGACCCGGGCGGTGCGTGACCGCGGACGGTCGCGAGGTGCAGGAGCCGAGGCACTACGGCGGACCGCTCCGCGCGCAGCCGCGGGACCACCGGGTGCGGCACGTCGACCCTCGTCCAGCGCGGCACGAGCCGGCGGGCGAGGTGGGCGAGGAGCAGCGCGACCCGCTCGGCGCTCAGCAGCACGACCGCGGTCAGCACGATCGCGACGGCGTGGCCGCCGATCATGTGCGGCGTAGGGGACAGCGTGAGGTGGGCGTGCCCCTGCGGAGCGCCGTGACCGGTCGCCAGTCCGGCGAGGCGCGGGTCGACGGTCGAGGACCCCGAGCCGATCCAGAGCAGGGCGTGCACGACGAGCTGGGCCGCGAACAGCCCGGAGACGAGGCGCGCCGCCGTCCACGCGACGCGGGACAGACCCAGGCCCGCGACCGCTCCGGCGAGCACGACGGGCACGGCCATCGGACCCGCGGGCCAGCCACCGCCTCCCGCCGCGTGCCCGAGGGTCGCGATCACGACGGTGACTGCCCCGACCACCACGGCCCGGGTCCCCTGCGCCGACGCGAAGCCGCGAGCGACCGGGGTTCGGGGCATGCGGCCAGTCTACGGAGGCCCGCCGACGGCCCGGACCGCGGTACGCCGGCCCCCTGGCCGCCCGCGGTCCGCACCGGACCATGAGAGGGTCGGTACGCGCTCCCCCGGTGCCCCGACGTCCCGAGAGGCAGACTCGCCCCGTGACCACTCCCCTCCGTGAGCGGCCCGCGTACCGCGCGCTCGAGGCCCACCACGCCACCGTCGCGCCGCTGCACCTGCGCGACCTGTTCGAGGCCGATCCCGGTCGCGCGGAGCGGATGTCGCACGAGGTGTGCGGCCTCTACGTCGACCTCTCCAAGCACCGCGTGACCGACGAGACGCTCGACCTGCTCGTGGCCCTCGCCGAGGAGTCCGACGTCACGGGCAAGCGCGACGCGATGTTCCGCGGGGATCGCATCAACACGACGGAGAACCGATCGGTCCTGCACACCGCGCTCCGCCTCCCGCGCGACGCCTCGCTCGTGGTCGACGGCGTCGACGTCGTGGCCGAGGTGCACGCCGTCCTCGACCGGATGGCCGACTTCGCCGACCGCGTGCGGGACGGCCGCTGGACGGGGTACACCGGCCGGCGCATCTCCGCGGTCGTCAACGTCGGCATCGGCGGCTCGGACCTCGGCCCGGTGATGGCCTACGAGGCGCTGCGCCACTACAGCGACCGGTCGCTCACGATGCGGTTCGTGTCGAACGTCGACGGCACCGACTTCGCCGAGGCGACCCGCGACCTCGATCCCGAGACCACGCTGTTCATCGTGGCGTCGAAGACCTTCGGCACGATCGAGACGATGACGAACGCCCACACGGCGCGCGCCTGGTGCCTGGCCGCGCTGCACGACGAGGCCGCCGTGGCGCGGCACTTCGTCGCCGTCTCCACGAACGCCGAGCGGGTCGCCGCCTTCGGCATCGACACCGCGAACATGTTCGAGTTCTGGGACTGGGTCGGCGGCCGCTACTCGATGGAGTCCGCGATCGGCCTGTCCACGATGATCGCGATCGGACCGTCGGCGTACGCCGAGCTCCTCGCCGGCTCGCACGCCATGGACGAGCACTTCCGGACGGCTCCGCTCCGCGAGAACGTCCCCGTCCTCATGGGGCTGCTCGGCGTCTGGTACGGCGAGCTGTTCGACGCGCAGACGACCGCGGTGCTGCCCTACGACCAGTACCTCAACCGGTTCCCGGCGTACCTCCAGCAGCTCACGATGGAGTCGAACGGCAAGCACGTCACGCTCGCCGGCACGCCCGTCGACTACCGCACCGGGTCGGTGTACTGGGGCGAGCCGGGTACCAACGGGCAGCACAGCTTCTACCAGCTCGTCCACCAGGGAACGACGCTAGTACCGGCCGACCTGATCGCGTTCGCCAACAGCCTCAACCCGATCGGCGAGCACCACGACACGTTGAGCTCCAACGTGTTCGCACAGGCGAAGGCGCTCGCGTTCGGACGCACGCTCGACGAGGTGCTCAGCGAGGGCACGCCCGCGGACGTCGCGCCCCACCGCGTGATGGACGGCAACCGTCCGACGACGACGATCCTCGGCGAGGTCCTCACGCCGTTCGTGCTCGGTGCGCTGGTGGCGCTCTACGAGCACGTCGTCCTCACGCAGGGCGCGGTGTGGGACATCAACCCGTTCGACCAGTGGGGCGTCGAGCTCGGGAAGGTGATGGCGCTGGAGATCCTCCCCCAGCTGAGCTCCGCGACCGAGCCGGAGCTGGCCCACGACTCGTCCACGAACGCGCTCGTCCGGCGCTACCGCGCCCTGAGGAAGCACCCGGGAGAATCCGCATGACCACGAGCACCCCCGTGCAGCTCGGCATGATCGGCCTCGGCCGGATGGGAGCGAACCTCGTCCGGCGGCTCATGCGCGACGGCCATCCCTGCGTCGCGTACGACGTGAGCCCGGACGCCGTCGCGAGCCTCGCGGCCGAGGGGGCGGTCGGCGCGGAGTCCCTCGCGGGACTCGTCGACAGGCTGTCCGCACCACGGGCGATCTGGCTCATGGTGCCGGCCGGTCACGTGCAGGACACGCTGGACCGGCTCGCGCCGCTGCTCGACGCCGGCGACATCGTCATCGACGGCGGCAACTCGTACTACCGCGACGACATCCATCGGGCCGCCGCCTTGCGGGAGAAGGGGATCCACTACGTCGACGTCGGCACGAGCGGTGGCGTCTGGGGCCTCGAGCGCGGCTTCTGCCTGATGATCGGCGGCGACGACGCCGTCGTCGAGCACCTCGACCCGATCTTCCGCACGATCGCCCCGGGGTCGGCGAGCGCCGAGCCCACGCCGCACCGCACGCGGGTCGACGGCACGGCGCAGGAGGGCTACCTCCACTGCGGCCCGAACGGTGCCGGCCACTTCGTCAAGATGGTCCACAACGGCATCGAGTACGGGATGATGGCGGCCATCGCGGAGGGCCTGTCGATCATCAAGCACGCCGACGCCGGGCTGCACCCGGCCGAGGTCGACGCCGAGACCACGCCGCTGCGCGACCCCTGGGCCTACCGCTACGACATCGACGTCGCCGAGGTCGCGGAGGTCTGGCGCCGCGGGTCCGTCGTCGGGTCGTGGCTCGTCGACCTGACGGCCGACGCGCTCGCGGTGTCACCCGATCTCGGGGCCTTCGCCGGTCGGGTGTCGGACTCCGGGGAGGGCCGGTGGACGGTCCTCGCCGCCGTCGACGAGGGCGTGCCCGCACCGGTGATCACCGCGGCGCTGAACCAGCGCTTCGAGTCGCGCGGCCTCGGCGCGTCCACCGGCAAGCTGCTCTCCGCGATGCGCAGCGCGTTCGGCGGCCACGACGAGAAGCCCGCGCATCCTGCCTGAGCGTCGTCAGCGCAGCCGGCGGTGCTCCACGTCCGAGCCGCGCGCGATCACGACGTCGGACGTCATCGCCGGCGGGAACAGCCCGTGCTCCACGACGCCGGGCGTCGCGGACAGGAACGCCGCGACCGCGGCCGGGTCGCCGAGGTCGCCGTGCCAGTCGGCGATCACGCCGCCGTCCGGGCTGCGCGGGACGTCGCGCAGGCGCACGTCGCCGAGCAGACGCATCGTCGACGTCAGGCCGAACTCGAGCAGCTCGAGCGGCACCGGCCAGGTGAGCGAGGGGACCGGCTTCGTGGAGTCGACCATCACGACGAACCGGTCGGCCGCCGCGGCGACCACCTTCTCCCGCGTGTGCGCCGCTCCCCCGCCCTTGATGAGCCAGCCGGCGTCGTCGACCTGGTCCGCGCCGTCGATGGCGATGTCGAGCCGGCCCAGCTCGTCCAGGGTGCTGACGTCGAGCCCGAGGGACCGGGCGACGTCCTCGGTGCGCGGTGAGGTCGACACGCAGCGCAGCGACAGGCCGCGGTCGGCGAGGGCGGTGAGCAGGTGCGCCACGGTCGACCCGGTGCCGAGCCCGACCCTCATCCCGTCCTCGACGAGCTCCGCCGCGGCGCGCGCGGCCACGGCCTTCTCGGCCTCGAGATCCACCACGGGGCGCTCCTGACATCGGGCTTCCGGCGACGACCGGCTCGCCGGCGCACCGCAGATCATGCCGTGCCCGCCGGCGCCGGCCGGAGCCCGGCACACCGTCCGAATCCCGCGAGGGGTTGTCGGGGGCCGGCCCGTAGGCTCGCCGGGTGACCACCGATGCCGCCACGGCCGCCGCGCAGGGCATGACCCAGCGGGCCTGGACGCTGTTCGCGGCGATGGCCGTGATCTGGGGGATCCCCTACCTCTTCATCAAGATCGCGGTCGTCGAGATCTCCCCGGTCGCGGTCGCCGGATGGCGCACCCTGCTCGGCGCGGCGATCCTGCTGCCGATCGCGGCGCGTGCCGGCGCGCTGCGCCCGGCGTTGCGCGCCTGGCCCTACGTCGCCGCGTTCGGCCTCATCGAGATGGCGCTGCCGTGGGTGCTCCTCGGTCACGCGGAGACGCGGGTCCCGAGCGGCTTCGCCGGTCTCATGCTCGCCGCCGTCCCGATCGTGAGCACGGTCGTGTCCTGGCTGCTCGGCGACCACCACGCGCTCACCCGGGTCCGGCTCGCCGGCCTCGCCGTCGGGGTGGCGGGCGTGGCCGCCCTCGTCGGGCTCGACTGGGCCGCGGGCACGATCGACCCGCTCAGCGTGGCGGAGCTGCTCGTCGTCGCGGTCTGCTACGCCGTCGCCCCCGCCATGGCCGCGCGCAAGCTCGGCCACGTGCCCACGATGGGCGTGGTCAGCGTGTCGCTGGCGCTCGTCGCCCTGCTCTACCTGCCGGCGAGCCTCGCCACGGTCCGGCACGGGCTGCCCTCGACCGGCGTCGTGCTCTCGGTGCTGGTGCTCGCCCTGGTCTGCACGGCCCTCGCGTTCGTCCTGTTCTTCGAGCTCATCGCGGAAGCCGGCCCGGTCCGGGCCACGGTCATCACGTTCGTGAACCCGGCCGTCGCCGTCGCCCTCGGCGTCCTCGTCCTCGCCGAGCCGCTCACCTGGGGCACGCTGGTCGGCTTCCCGCTCGTCCTGCTGGGCTCCTACTGGGCCACCCGCGGGCCCGCCCCGGTCGACGAGCCCGCCGAGTCGGCGCCGTCCTGAGCCTCCCCCGACGGCCGTCCCGGCCGGCGCGGATACCCGTGCGCCCGGGCCGGCGCCCTCGGGAGAGGATGCGGCCATGAGTGCGACGCTGATGGCCAAGGGGGTCTCCGCGGGTCACGGCGACCGCGTGCTGTTCTCCGACCTCGACCTCGTCGTGGCACCCGGTGACGTCGTCGGCCTCGTCGGGCCGAACGGCGCCGGCAAGACGACGCTGCTGCGGATCCTCGCCGGTCTGCGGGCGCCCGACGCCGGGTCGGTGACCGTCGCACCGGCCGCGGCGCACATCGGCTACCTGACCCAGGAGCCCGAGCCGCTGCCCGGCGAGACGGTGCGCGCGCACATCCTGCGCCGTACCGGCGTCGACGTCGCCCAGGCCGAGCTCGACCGCGCGGCCCACGCGCTCGCCGACGGAGCCCCGCGGGCCGAGGACGCCTACTCCGACGCCCTCGAGGGCTGGCTCGCGCTCGGCGCCGCGGACTTCGACGAGCGGCTCGCCGTCGTCGTGTCCGACATCGGGCTCGACGTCGACCTCGACCTGACGATGGCGGTGCTGTCCGGCGGCCAGGCCGCCCGCGTGGGGCTCGCCGCGCTGCTGCTGTCCCGCTACGACGCCTACCTCCTCGACGAGCCCACGAACGACCTCGACACCGACGGCCTCGACCTGCTCGAGGAGTTCGTCGACGGTCTCGAGGCGCCCGTCGTCGTGGTGAGCCACGACCGCGAGTTCCTCTCCCGCACCGTCACCACCGTCGTCGAGATCGACCGCAGCCTGCAGCGGATCACGACGTACGGCGGCGGCTACGAGTCCTACCTCGACGAGCGCTCGGTCGCGCGACGCCAGGCCCGGCTCGCCTACGACGAGTTCGCCGCCCGGCGCGCGGAGCTCGAGGCGCGAGCGCGCATGCAGCGCGCGTGGATGGAGAAGGGCGTGCGCAACGCCCGGCGCAAGCAGCGGGACAACGACAAGATCGGGCGCAAGTTCCGCGCGGAGGCCTCCGAGAAGCAGGCCGCCAAGGCCCGCCAGACCGAACGGCTCATCGAGCGGCTCGACGCCGTCGACGAGCCGCGCAAGGAGTGGCAGCTGCAGTTCTCCATCGCCGCCGCGCCCCGCTCCGGCGAGGTGGTCTCGGTCGCGCGCAACGCCGTCGTACGCCGCGGCGACTTCGCCCTCGGCCCGGTCGACCTGCAGCTCGCGCTGCGCGACCGGATCGCGGTCACCGGCCCCAACGGTGCGGGCAAGACGACGCTGCTCGCGCTCCTCCTCGGCCGCACCCCGCCGGACTCGGGGCTGGTGAGTCTCGGCTCGGGCGTCGTCGTCGGCGAGGTCGACCAGGCCCGCGCGGCGTTCGAGGGCGACGAGCCGCTCGTCGACGCGTTCTCCCGCGCGGTGCCCGACTGGCCGACCGCCGAGGTCCGCACCCTGCTCGCGAAGTTCGGGCTCGGTGTCCATCACGTCACCAGGCCGGCGTCGTCGCTGTCCCCCGGCGAGCGGACGCGCGCCGCGCTCGCGCTGCTGCAGGCGCGCGGCGTCAACCTGCTCGTGCTCGACGAGCCGACGAACCACCTCGACCTGCCCGCGATCGAACAGCTCGAGGACGCGCTCGAGTCCTTCGACGGAACAGTGCTGCTCGTCACGCACGACCGGCGCATGCTGGACACCGTGCGGATCACGCGGCGCTGGCACGTGGACTCCGGCACCGTCACCGAGATCGCCGCCGACTGACCAGGGAGCGCTCCATGTGCCGCAGCATCGTCACCCTCCGCCCGCCCTACGCCGAGGACGTCACCGACGCCGACGTCCGGGCGGCCGCGCTGCAGTACGTGCGCAAGGTCGCCGGGATGCGGTCTCCCTCGGTCGCGAACCGGGCGGCGTTCGAGCGCGCAGTCGACGACATCGCCCGCTGCACCGCCCAGCTGCTCGACGAGATCGAGGTACGGCCGGCACCGGCGCGACCGGTCCGGGACGCCGTCGGCGCCGGATCGCCGCCGCGACGGAGCCGCTACGACGCGGTCCCGCCGCTCGCCGCGTCGAGCTCGCCGGTGAGGTAGCGCTGGATCGTCGGGCCTACGGCCACCGCGAGCTCGTCGACCGTCGCGTCTGCCACGGCGGGCAGCCGCAGCAGGTAGCGCCCCAGCAGCATCCCGCCCATCTGCGTCCCGACGAGAGCGGCACGCAACGTCGGCTGGTCCGGTGCGACGGACCGCTGGATCACGGCCAGGACGGTGCGGCCGAGCAGGTCGCGCAGAACCGTGGCGGCCTCGTCGTGCGACAGCCCGGTACGCAGCAGCGCGACCATCCGCTCGCGCGTCTCCGGATCCCGCTCCCAGACCCCGAGGGCGCGCCGTACCAGCTCCTCCCCCGCGCGGTCGGGGTCGTCACCGAGGTCGCCGAGCAGCTCGACCGGGTCCATCGGCAGCTCGAGGACCGCCGTGAGCAGGCCGTCCTTGGTGCCGAAGTAGTGGTGGATCAGCGCCGGGTCGACCTCGGCCCGCGCGGCGACGGCCCGCATCGTGGTGCGCTCGAAGCCGCGGTCGGCGAACAGCTCGCGGGCCGCGCCCAGGATCGTCTCCCGGGTGTCTGGTCCCCCGACCGGCCGACGGCCCAGCCGGCTCACCGGGCCTCAGCCGCCTCGGGACCGCGGGCGAGCACCATCATCCGGTCCTCGATGGTGGCCGGCACTTCCCGCACGTCGGCAGTCATCCCCGCGGCGGACAGCACCGCGCGCAGCCGGTCAGGATCGGAGTCGGACACACGGACGTCGCGGCCGGCCAGCATGACGGGCTCCCCCGCCGCGTTCAGAACGGCGAACGCCGCGGCCCAGTCGTCGGTGCGCACGGCGTACGCCGTGGTCGTCCCGATGATGTCGGCCTCGCTGCCCTGCGCCACGAGGCGGGAGCGCGACATCAGCAGGAGCCGGTCGCACTGCGCGGTCTCCTGCATGTAGTGCGTCGTGACGAGGACGCCGGCGCCACGGTCGGCCTGCTCGCGGATGGTGTCCCAGAGCGCGGCCCGGGCGAGCGGGTCGACGCCCGAGGTCGGCTCGTCGAGGACGAGCACCTCGGGCTCGTGCGCCGAGGGCCGCGAGGAACGCGACCTGGCGCTGCAGACCGAGCGCGAGGTCACGGACGAGGACACCGGCCGACCCCCGCAGGGTGGCCGGCAGCTCCGGCACCGGGGCGCCGTACGCCTGCGCGACGAACGCGAGGTTCTCCGCGACCGTCAGGTCGTCGTACAGCCCGAGCCCTTGCGGCACGTACCCGAGCCGGCGCCGGCGCTCGTGGTCCGGCGGGCCGCCGAGCAGCTCGACGTCGCCCGTCGTCGTCGGCAGCAGCCCGAGCAGCATCCGGATCAACGTGGTCTTGCCCGCGCCGTTGGCACCGAGCAGACCCACGACCTCTCCCGCCGCGACCGACATCGTCATGTCGTCCACCGCGGTCACCTCGCCGAACGATCGCGACGCGCCGTCGGCCCGGAGCAGCACCGTCCCGGCGGGCGGCGCGCTCATGCCGCCGCTCCGGATTCGTGGCGGCGCACCAGCGAGAGCGCGACGACGACGTCCTCCAGGTCGGGCTCCGCGACGACGGCGGACGGCGGGCGTCGGCCTCGCCGTCGGGCCAGTACTCGTGGTGCACCCGGCCCCGGCGCCAGGCCCACTCCCGGCGGAACGGCCGGTCGGCGTGCGTGACCGTCCCCGGCGAGGGACGCGAGCACCGTCGTCCAGGGTGCCGTGGGCGAGCGTGCGCCCGCCCTCCAGCGCGAGCAGGGTTCCGGCCCGCTCGGCCTCGTCGAGGTACGTCGTCGACATGAGCACCGCGGCGCCGGACGCCGCCGCCTCGGACACCAGCCGCCACAGCTCGACGCGGCTCACCGGGTCGACACCGGTGGTCGGCTCGTCGAGCACGAGCAGCGGCGGCTCGTGCAGCATCGCCATGCTGAAGCCGAGCTTGCGCCGCATGCCGCCGGACAGCTGCGACGCGAGGCGGTCGGCCGCCTCGGTCAGGCCGGCCCGGTCGCAGCAGCTCGTCGCGGCGCGACGCGAGCAGCGCCGCCGGACAGGCCGTAGATCCCGCCGACGAAGTCCATGTTCTGCCGCACGGTCAACGCGGGCCAGCTGCCCGGCCGCGGCGGTCAGGTAGCCGATCCCCTGCGCGTCCGGCGCCACGACGCTCCCGGCCTCGAGCGGGACCTCGCCGACCATGCTGCGCAGCAGCGTCGTCTTGCCGGCGCCGTCGCCGCCCACGACCACGACGACGGACCCGGGCTCGACGGTCACGCTGACGTCGTCGAGGGCGAGCGGTGTCGCCGTAGCGCACCGTACGTCGGTCGCCGAGTAGGTCACGAGACGCGCTCCACCTGCGGCGGTGGGTACCCGTCGTCGGCGCGGAGCGGCGCCGCCCCGGCGCGAGGTCCCGCCGGAAGCGCAGCGTGGCGCCGGTGAAGACCACGACCGCCATGACGGTCAGCACGAGGAACGGGAGCCACAGCGAGGCCAGCGAGGCGCCGCGGAGCATGACGCCCTGGGAGATCATCGTGAAGTACGTGAGCGGCAGCAGGTAGCCGATCCAGCGCACGCCCGCGGCCATGGCGTCGAGCGGGAAGATCATGCCGGACAGCAGGATCTGCGGCAGCAGGAAGAAGAACGCGGTCTGGATCGCCTGCCCGGTGGTCTGCGAGATCGTCGAGATGAACACGCCGAGCCCGAGCACGACGAACAGGAACAGCGCGGCGCCGAGGGCGAAGACGACCACGTTCCCGTTGAACGGGACGCCGAACAGCACCATGCCGAGCACCGTGATGATGGTCATGTCGAGCGCCGCGACGAGGAAGTACGGCGAGATCTTCCCCAGGATCACCTGGCTCGGCTTGATGGGCATGACGGCGAGCTGTTCGAGGGTGCCGGTCTCGCGCTCCCGCACGAGGCCGATGCTGGTCACGATCGTCCCGATGAACGTGAGGATCAGGCCGATGATCGCCGGGACCATCACCCACGACGTCTTGAGCTCGGGGTTGTAGAGGACCTCGGTGGTCACCGTGTCACCGACCCGGTTGAGCGCCGACACGATCGACTGCGACGCGAACAGGTTCGACCCGTCGACGAGGGCCAGGACCGGCTGCTGACCGGTGACGAAGGCGACGTCGACCGTGTTGTCGCGCAGCAGCGCCTCGGCCTGCGCCTGGTCGGCGGCCGGGTCGACGACGGTGACGTCGAAGAAGCCGGGCAGCGCCGCGGCCACGGCGGTCGCCTGCGGACCGACCACGGCCGCCTTCACGCTCGACACGTAGAAGTTCGCGGCGTACCCGAAGATGACGAGCAGCAGCAGCGGCATCGCGACGAGCATGCCCAGCGTCCGCCGGTCCCGGCGCAGCTCGCGGAACTCCTTGATGATCATGGCTCGCATGGCTGCGACGCTAGACCCGGCCGCAGGGCAAGTCAACGACTGTTGAATTGCCCTGCGAGCGCGTGCTCCCACTGGATCATCGGGCCCTCGTCCCCCGAGTCGACGGTCTCGCCGCGCACGAAGCCGCACCGCTCGAGGACGCGCTGCGACGCGACGTTGTCCACCGCCGTCATGGCCACCACCGCCCGCAGACCCTGGGCCGCGGCGTGCGAGAGGACCGCCTCGAGCGCCTCGGTCGCGAACCCCCGGCCACGGGCCGAGGCCACGAAGCCGTACCCCACCTCGGCGCGGCGGTCCTCCGTCGGCCCCCTCAGGAACCCGATGCCGCCGACGGCCGTCCCCGTCGCCGCGAGCCGGACCTGCAGCACACCGAGCGGCTCGGACTCGTCGTAGTGCTCCCCCGCCTCGCCGATCACGGCGGCGACGAGCGCGTCGCCCTCGAACGGGTAGTCCTCGGCCCAGGCCCGACCCGCGCGGTCGCCCTCACGGATCGCGCGCGCCTCGTCCGCCGTCATGGTCCCGAGCAGGAGTCGCGGCGTGCGCAGCAGCGTCACGGCAGGACGCCGACGTGCGCGAGCGCGAGGCGCAGCAACCGGTCCTGCCCGCCGGTCATCTCCAGCGCGACGGCGTCGCTCGCCGCCTCGTCGGGCGTCATCCACTGCAGGTCCAGCGCGTCCGTCGACGGCACGCAGTCGCCGCTCACGGGGACGACGTAGGCCAGCGAGACGGCGTGCTGCCGCGGGTCGTGGAAGCCGGAGACCTCGGGGTCGGGGAAGTACTCGACGACCGTGAACGGCTGCGGCGACGCCGGCACGCGGGGCAGGGCCATCGGGCCGAGGTCCTTCTCGAGGTGGCGCATCAGCGCGTCCCGGATGCGCTCGCCGTAGAGGACGCGTCCCGACACCGGGGCGCGGCTGATGCTGCCGTCCGGCATCGCGCGCAGCAGCAGTCCCAGGGACACCACGACACCGCGCTCGTCCACGCGCACCGGCACGGCGTCCACGTAGACGAGGGGGACGCGGTCCCGGGCCGACTCGAGGTCCTCGCGCGACAGCCACCCCGGTCGTGCCTCGGTCATCTCGCTCACGCCGACACGGTACGGCGTCGACCGCGGCTGAGCACGGTCCTGGCAGCTTCGTCTGGACGCGGGGCCGTTGCGGCGTGGGTCACGTCACAGACCCCGCCGCGCGGACGGCCGGGAGGCGACCGGCAGGATTCAGCCATGCGCCTGACCCTGCGTGCCGACGGCACCGCCGACCTCGAGCTGGTCTGGCGGCGCTACTCGACACCGGAGCTGTGGACCACGTGGGCGCCGCAGATCCGCCGCGTCGAGTGCTCGGCGCCGACCCTCGACGTCGGGGTGACGGGCACGGTGTACGGCGTCGTGCCCAACCTGGGCGCCCGCTTCGAGGTCGTCGAGCTGGCCGCGGACGAGCACCGCTGGGCCTGGGACGTGCTCGCCGGACCGGTGCGCATGCACCTCGACCACCGCAGCGAGTCCCGCATCGGCGGCGGCACGAGCACCAGCCTCGTGGTCGACGGTCCCGCGGTCGCGGTGCTGACGTACGCCCCGGTGGCGCGGATCTCGCTCGAGAGCCTGGTCCGCCCGCCCAGGTCCTGACCGCTCCGCCCGGGCGCCGCAACCTGTTCGCGCGGTGTCGGTGCCGGCTGGGATGATCATGACGTGAGGACCCGTCGCGCGCCGCTGCCGCGCGAGGTGCGGGTCCTCGTCGGGGGCACGCTGGTCAACCGGGCCGGCACCTTCGTGCAGCCGTTCCTCGTCCTCTACCTCACGATCGAGCGCGGCTTCAGCGCCTCCCAGGCCGGCCTCGTCGTCGCGGCCGCCGGGTTCGGCGGCATGTTCAGCCAGCTGCTCGGCGGGTGGGCCACCGATCACATCGGCCGGCGCGCGACGCTGGTATCGGGCCTCGTCCTGTCCGCGGGCGCGCTCGTGTGCCTGGGTCTCGCCCGGGGCACGGTCGCGATCGTCGTGGCCGCCGCGTGCGAGGGCCTGGTCGGCGACATCTACCGTCCCGCGTCGCAGGCGCTCATCGCCGACGTGCTGCCCCCGGAACAGCGGCCGTACGCCTTCGCCCTGACCTTCTGGGCGATCAATCTCGGCTTCTCCGTCGCCGCCGTCGCGGCCGGGTTCATCGCCGAGCACGGCTACTGGCTCCTGTTCGCGATCGACGCGCTCACCTCGCTCGCCTACGCGGTGGTCGTGCTCGTCGGCATCCGCCGCGACCCGCCGCGGGTGCAGCACGTCGGCGACGGGGTCGCGCCGGGCTTCGGCACCGCGCTGCGCGACCGGACGTTCATGGTGCTCCTGGGGCTCACCATCCTGCAGTCCGTGGCCTACATGCAGTTCTACCTCGTGCTTCCGCTCGCCGTGACGGGAGTCGGTCTCGGCCCTTCGACGTACGGGATCGTCGCCGCCACCAACGGGGTCGTCATCGTCGCGCTGCAGCCCCTCGCCGCCCGGTTCACCGCGCGCTTCGACCGGTCGCGCCAGCTCGCGTCGTCGCTCCTGCTCTGCGGGTTCGGCTTCTGGCTGATGAGCTTCGCGACCACGGCCGTCGCGTTCGTCGTCTGCACCGCGGTGTGGACGCTCGGCGAGATCGGGACGGCCGGCCTGCTCCCCTCGATCGTCAGCGACCTCGCGGCACCGACCGCGCGCGGTCGCTACCTCGGCCTGTTCGGCGCGTCGTTCGGGGCCGCGGCCTTCCTGGCGCCGCTCGTGGGTCCGCCGCTCTACCAGGCGGCCGGAGCGTCCCGGGTGTGGCTGCTGTGCCTGGTGCTCTTCACCGCGGCGGCGCTCGGCAACCTCGCGCTACGACCGTCCGTGCTCCGGCGTCGCGCGGAGAACGACGTGCTCGCCCTCGCGTGACCTCGTCAGCGCCGGTTGAGCTTGAGGGTCCAGACCACGGTCATCGCACCGGTCACGAGCCGCTCGTCACCCTCACCGGTGCTGAGCTCGATCTCCACCGGGAACTCGGGCCGCTTCCCCGACTCGAGCGTCGCGACGGCGTCGGACGCGGCGGACCCGAGCGTCGCGCTGGCGGTCACGGGTCCCATCGCCACCTTGAGGAACCGGATCGTCGCCTCGACCGGGAACGGGGTGACGTCGGCCATCAGGTCCCCGAAGTTCGCGAACACCAGCGCCCCCGACGCCGACTCGGCGAGCGTCCACATGGCGCCGGCGTGCGGGCCCCCGACGTGGTTGCGATAGGCGGCCACGTCCGGCAGGCGCATGACGCAACGGTCGAGCGCGAGGTCCAGGAACTCGATGCCGAGCGTGGTGACCATCGGCACCATGGACGGGTACTGGGCGCGGACGAGGTCGGGGTCGAGTGCCATGCCGCGACCCTACCCACGGCGTAGCGTCACCACCGTGCCCGACGCCCCAGGACCCGCAGGCGGTACCGACCGCGCGCCCGACGCACCCGGACCCGAAAGCGGTACCGACCGCGCCCCCGACGACCGGCCCACGATCGTGGTGTTCGACGTGGACGGCGTCCTGGCCGACGTCCGCCACCGGCTGCACCACGTCGAGCGGAGGCCCAAGGACTGGGCCGCGTTCTTCGCCTCGATGGACGACGACGGGCCGCTGGCGGACGGCATCGCACTGGCGCAGCAGCGCTCGGCCGAGGGCCACCGGATCGTCTACCTCACCGGCCGCAACGAGGACTACCGCGCGCTGACCCGCGACTGGATGGACCGGCACGGCCTGCCGGCGGGTCGCCTCGTCATGCGTCGCCCCGACGACCGGCGCCCGGCACGCGTGTTCAAGCCCGCTGCGCTGCGGCGGATCGCGGGCGAGGGCCGCGTCGTCGGCGTCGTCGACGACGACGTCGCGGTGGTCGAGGTCCTGCGCCGTGAGGGCTGGCCGGCGGTGCTCGCGACGTGGATGTCGACGGACGCGGCGGCGCAGCAGTCCCTCTTCGACGCGCAGGAGGTCGAGGGACGCACCTGAGCCCCGTCCTCGTTGTCGGACGGCGGCGATACCTTGGGCTGCAGGTGGATTCCTTCGTTTCTTAGTCTGGACTTATCTAGTACACCAGTGCGAGAATGAGGCCATGGTGAACGACCCGGTCCCCGACGGCGCGGCGCCGCACGACGGCGACTGGGTGCCGGCCGACGGCGACCGGACTCCGCGCGAGGACGGTCTGGCTGTGGACGGCGACCGCGCGCGGGTCGACGGCGACGTGGTGCGGGTCGACGAGGACCGGGTGCCGGGCGAGCACGGCTGGGTCGCGGTCGAGGACCGTCGCGACGGCTGGACGACGGCCGACGACAGCGCGGAGTGGTCCGCGGAGCTGGAGGCGGCCGCGGTCTCGCTGCCGGCGACCGGTGATGCGGAGGAGCTGGCCCGGTTGTCGGGTCCGGTGCACGCGGCGGACCTGATGCTGCTCGAGTCGATCGACCCGGCCGGGCTGCCCGACGAGCTGGACCGGCTGGAGCACCTGCAGGCGCTGGACCGGATCGCCGCGTTCGTCGCCGCCATGCAGGCCAAGACGCTGGTAGCGCTGGCCGGACCGGTCAGCAGCGGGGCGTACCTGCCCGAGATCCGCCTCGAGCACGAGGTCGCGGTGGCCCGGAGGACCTCGCGGTGGGCCGCGGGCAAGGCGATCGAGGTCGCCCGGGCGCTGGCCACCGTCTTCCCCGGCTTCGCCGCCGCGCTGCGCGCCGGCGAGATCAGCCAGGGCCACTGCGCGGTGCTGGTGGAGCGGACCCGGCTGGTCGACGACGAGGCCGCGTTGGACGCGATCGGGCGCCTCGCGCTGACCAAGGCGAAGCGGATGACCGTCGGGCAGTTCATCGGCGAGGTCACCGCGCTGGTCGCCCGGTTCGACCCCGACGCCACCGCCCGGGTCGCCAAGGCCCGCGAGTCGCGGCGGATGTGGGTCCGCCAGCTCGAGGACGGCATGGGCATGATCGCCCTGACCCACGACTGGCCCACCATCCGCGCGATCCAGGCCACCGTCACCGCCGACGGCCGCGCCCTGCAACTGGCCCGTCGCGCCGGCGCAGCCGCAGCCGCCGCCGCCGCGAATGACTCCGCGGCCACCGACACCGGCGAGGGCACCGGCTCCACCGTCGCGGCCGCCGGCGCCGGCGCGGACGCCGCGGACGCGGGCGAGCCGACCGCCGTCATCGAGACGCTCGCGGACGCGTTCGAGGAGCAGAGCGCGGAGGCGTGCCGGGCCGACGCGCTGGCCGCCCGGATCCTCGGCGAGGTGCAGCGCGGACGGGTCGATCGACTGGGACCGCGCCGAGGTCCCGGTCACCCTCAACGTGGTCATCGACCTGGACACCCTGCGCGGCGAGGCCGACAACGTCGCCCTCCTCGACGGGCAACCCGTCCCACCCGCGGTCGGCCGGGAGGTCGCCGAGTGCGCCACCGCGTGGCGGCGGATGGTCACCGACCCGGTCACCGGGCACCTGATCGACTTCGGCCGCAAGCAGTACCTGCCCGACGCGCTACGCCGCTTCGTGCTGGCCCGCGACGCCGGCTGCCGCACCCCCTACTGCACCGTGCACGCCGAGTCCCGCCTCCAGCTCGACCACGCCGAGGAATGGCCCGACGGACCCAGCGACACCGCCAACTGCGGCACCCACTGCACCACGTGTCACCAGCTCAAGACCGCCGGCTACGCCGACATCACCGACTCCCAGTCCGACGGCTCGTACACCTGGCGCACCGCGTGGGGACAGGTGATCCACGTCCCACCCCACCCGGTGCTGCCCGCAGCACCCGACCCCGACCCACCACCGATCACGTACGAAGAGCCACCGTTCTAGGTTGCCCGAGGTCGACCGCAAGACCCTCGGACCAGGGCGTTCTCGGCACGTACGTGCGCGCCGTCATATGGGTGGCGACTAGGCTCCAGTGACCTGCCTTTGGAGTCCACGGATGGCGGTCGCGACATGAGCGGCAAAGTGGTCGTGAACAGGGCGATGTCGCTGGACGGCTTCATCGCTGGTCCCCAGCACGCGATGGACTCGGGAAGCTGGCCACGACTGAGCCGCTTCGTCGCGCCGGAGGACATCGCGGAGATCGCGTCGGCCACCGGCGCCATGCTCATCGGCCGACGGACATGGGACGTCGGCGACAAGATGGCGGCCGACGACCCGGGAAGTTACGACTACCCCTTCTCCGGACCGATGTTCCTCCTCACTCACCGGCCGCTGGAGCCGCCGCCGGACCCGGAGGTCACGGTGCTCACCGGCGACATCGGCGAAGCGGTCGCCACGGCACTGGCCGCGGCCGGCGACAAGGACCTGGAGATCCTCGGCGCGGACGTGGCCGGCCAGTGTCTGCAGCGGGGGCTCGTCGACGAGATCCTGGTGTACGTGCTGCCGATGCTCGCCGGCGACGGAATCCGCTTCTCCTCCCCCGGTCTCCTGCCCGTGGACCTCGAACCGGTCAGCAGCAGACGGTCCGGCGCCGTCACCATCCTCCGCTTCCGAGTCCTGAGTCCGACATCGGCGTAAGCCCGTGGAGTCGGGCAGTGTTCCCCAGGCTTCTTCCACATCTTGACGTGGGTGGACGAGCGGCTGTCTAGTGATCCGACCTACGACGTCCGGGGTGAGCCATGAGCGTGCATGCCGAGCGGGTCGCTGAGTTTCGCCGCCTGCACTCGTCGGGTTGCTTCGTCATGCCCAACCCGTGGGACGTCGGCAGCGCGCGTGTCCTGGAGCAGATGGGCTTCCCCGCGCTGGCCACGACGAGCGCCGGCTTCGCCTGGACCCTCGGTCGGGCCGACAGAGGCGTCGGGCTCGAGGAGATGCTCGAGCATCTGGCGGCCGTCGTCGACGCGGTATCGCTGCCGGTGAACGCGGACTTCGAGGGCGGTTACGCCGTCGACCCGGAGCAGGTCGGCACGAACGTGACACGTGCTGCGGCGACCGGGATCGCGGGACTGTCGATCGAGGACTCGACCGGCGACGAGGCGGATCCGCTGTTCCCGATCGAGCTGGCGGTCGAACGGGTGCGTGCGGCACGAGCAGCGATCGACGAGACCGGGCAGGACATCGTGCTCACCGGTCGCTCGGAAGGCTTCGTGGCCGGTCGACCCGACATCGACGACACGATCCTTCGGCTCCGGGCCTACGCCGACGCCGGTGCGGACTGCCTCTACGCGCCGCGGATCGACACCGTCGAACACGTCTCGGCCATCGTGGCCGCGGTGGCTCCCAAGCCCGTGAACCTGCTGATCCACACGCCGTTCATCACGGTCGCGGAGGCCGCCGCGCTGGGAGTGCGCCGGATCAGCGTCGGTGGCACGCTCGCCCGCGCCGCCTGGCTGAGCTTCCGGCAGGCGGCGCAGGAGATCGCCGACACCGGGACCTTCTCCCGCTTCCGTGACCTGCCGAACCCCGATGCGCTGTTCGAGCCACGCTGACTGAGCTGCGTACCGCCGTACCCGGCTCGCTTCTCGATCGGTGACCCGGCACCATCGCTCGCATGGAGTCAGGCTTCGCGACCGTCGCCGTCGGTGACGGTCGGACGGTTGCCCTCCTCGATGGGGGTGACCCGAACGGCTATCCGGTCATCGGCCTCCACGGAACTCCTGGTTGTCGCCTGAGTCGGTGGCCCGACGACTCGGTGTACGCCGGTGCAGGGGTCAGGTACATCACGACGGATCGAGCTGGGTATGGACGCTCGTCCCGTCACCATGGCCGATCCGTCGCGGACGAGGCAGGCGACATACGCGCGGTCGCGGACGCGCTCGGGCTGTCGCGGTTCTCCGTCGTCGGTGGGTCGGGTGGTGGGCCGCACGCACTCGCCTGTGCGGCGCTCCTCGCCGATCGAGTGGACCGGGTCGCCTGCCAGTCCGGTCTCGCCCCTCTGGGCCCGGGTGGGCTCACTCGTCACGAGTGGGTGGGGGGCATGGGCGACGAGATCGCTGCGGAGCTCGCTTGGGCGGAGGCGGGAGAAGACGTGCTCACCGCCGAGATGACGGCGGCTCAGCGGCGGATGGAGCAACGCATCGCGACCGCCCCCGGTGCGATCCTCGGCGACGCGGCGAACGACATCGACGTCGGGTTCCTGGAGCGCCCCGAGACCATCGAGGCGTTCCGCCGCATCATCCCCGAGCAGGCGATCGACGGAGTGGGCGGCTCCGTGGATGACACGCTGGCCTTCGTCACGGATTGGGGATTCGACCTCACCGCCATCCGAGTGCCCGTCCTCGTCACCTACGGCGACGAGGACACCTCGCTACCGGTCGCGCACGGTCGCTTCCTCGCGCGGGTCGTACCGCATGCGCTCGTGATCGAGACACCCGGTGGCGGGCACTTCGCGGAAGACCCGATCCGGGACATCCTCGACACGCACCGGTGGCTCTCGACGGGACACCTCGCCTAGACGCGGTTGCGTCCATTCGGCTCCGGCGCGAATCGCCGGCCGTAGGCTCGGCGGCGTCGGCCCGGCAATCGAGGATGGGGGAAGGATGCCTGGATTCACTGCGGAGCTGGCCCTCAACGGCAAGACCGCCACGGGGATCGAGGTACCGCAGAGCGTCATCGAGTCCCTCGGTGGTGGGAAGCGACCCGCGGTGGTCGTGGAGCTCGGCGGCTACTCCTACCGCACCACCATCGGGGTGATGGGGGGTCGCTCGATGATCCCGGTGAGCGCCGAGCATCGAACGGCAGCGGGAGTACAGGCGGGTGACCGGCTCCGCGTGACGCTGACCCTCGATGAGGCGCCTCGGGAGATCGAGGTCCCGTCCGACCTGGCCGAGGCGTTGAGGCGCAGTCCTGCCGCCGGTCCGGCGTTCGACGCCTTGTCGCCCTCCGGCAAGAAGCGTCACGTGCTGTCCGTCACCGGCGCGAAGACGGATGAGACGCGCCGACGAAGACTTGCCAAGGCGATCGCAGAGCTGGAGTCCGGCCCGCGATGAGCGCCCGGCTGGGTCAGCCGGCCAGGCCCATCGGAGGCTCCGGAGTCCCTGCCGCAGCTCGGTCGGTTCGATGGACGTCCTGGACGGCGTCGTCGCGGGTGGTGGCCGCATCCACCGGCGTACCAGGCGCCAGACCGTTCCTGAGGCTCGATGCGAGGTATGCGACCACCGCGAGCCCGAACAGGACGTAGGCATTGCCCGAGAGGATCTGCCAGACGCTGTGCCCGTCATCGAGATCGGGCCCGATGGGCACCCACCAGATGACTCTGCTGATCAGGACGACCGTTCCCAGGACGGCCAGGCCGGTTGACATCGAGGTCCGGCGAAGGCACAGGGCGACGAGCATCGGGGTGAGGAGCACCCAGTGATGCGACCAGGAGATCGGCGATGCCAGCAACGAGAACAGACCGACGCTGCCCACCGCCAGAACCCAGTCACCGTGCCTGAGCGCCCGGATACCGACGGTGTAGCAGACCAGGCCGACCGCGAGGCAGGACAGGGCCCAAGCGACCCGGTTCCCGCCGGGTCCGTCGAGCCTCCAGAGCATCCCGTTGATGGACTGGTTGCTCACGAAGGCGACATCGCCGATGCGGCTCGCGTCGACCACGAGCGAGGACCAGTATCGCGTCGCCTCCGACGGCTGAACCACCCAGCCGAGCGCAACAGTCGCGGTGAACGCGAACACGCTGATCAGCCCGTCCCGCGAGCGACGAGATCCGAACATCAGAGGCACGAATGCCAGTGGAGTCAACTTGATCGCCGATGCGAGCCCGATCATCCATGGTGCGCTCGCCCGTCGAGCCCCGAAAGCCTCCACGACCAACCAGAGGACGAGCGCATCCACCTGCCCGTAGCTCAATGTCGCCGTGACCGGCTCGGACATGAGCGACAGGCCGAGGATCCCGGCGCTGCACGCGACCGGGTCCAGACCCCACCTGCCGCCCAGCGCACGCCCCAGGAGCACAGCGACTCGGGTCAGGGCAGAGACCGAAGCGAAGAACAGGAGAAAGGGCGCGGCGCCCCCGGCCAAGGTCAGCGGCACGAAGAGCAACGCGGCGAAAGGCGTGTAGGTGAACGGCAAACCGTACGTTCCGGTGGCGCGATAGAGCGGTGTCCCCTGCAGGACCGCTCGACCACCGGCCTCATAGACGGACAGGTCAGTGAAGTCGCCACCCCAGACCGACCAGACCGCGACCACCGCACCAGCGATCAGCAGAGCGAGCGACATGATCCGAAGGCGGGCACCAGGCACCGTCACCCTCCCCCTACGAGACAGTCGCCCGATGCGGTCCGCTGCTGGCCAGATCGCCGCTCGACGGAGACTAGCGTGACGCCAGACCTGGGTGATCGTCGTCCCGCTCTACCTCTGGCCAGGCGGGCGTAGATCTCGCCGGCGCTCTCCCACGCCAGAACCGACCGCGTTCGACTCTGGCGTGTGGACGAGCAATGCGACCCAACATCCGGTCGGATCGTCTCGGCGAGAGCTGCGCCTGATCACTCTCGGCTCTGGGCCGACGACGAGTCCCCGAGAGCTACTCGGCGAAGGCCTCCGGCGGTGGGCAGGAGCAGACCAGGTGGCGGTCGCCGTACGCACCGTCGATCCGACGGACCGGCGACCAGTACTTCTGCGCGCGCAGCGACTCGACCGGGAACGCCGCCAGCTCGCGGGAGTAGGGCTTGTCCCACTCGCCGAGGAGCGACGCCGCGGTGTGCGGCGCCCCGCGCAGCGGCGAGTCCTCCGCCGACCACGTGCCGTTGGCGACCTCGTCGATCTCGGCCCGGATCGCGAGCATCGCGTCGCAGAAGCGGTCCAGCTCGCCGAGGTCCTCGCTCTCCGTGGGCTCGATCATGAGCGTGCCCGCGACGGGGAACGACATCGTCGGCGCGTGGAAGCCGTAGTCGATCAGCCGCTTCGCGACGTCGTCGACCGTGACACCGGTGTCCTTCGTGATCTCGCGCAGGTCGACGATGCACTCGTGGGCCACGAGCCCGTCCCGGCCGGTGTAGAGGACCGGGTACGCGTCGCGCAGTCGCGCCGCCACGTAGTTCGCGGACAGCACGGCGACCTGGGTCGCGCGGGTGAGGCCGTCGCCGCCCATGAGGCGGATGTACGCCCACGGGATGGGCAGGATCCCCGCGCTGCCCCAGGGCGCACCGCTCACCGCGCCGGTGCCGCCGTCGGCGTGGCCGCGACCCAGCGGGCCGGCCTCGGGACGCAGCGGGTGACCGGGCAGGTAGGGCGCGAGGTGCGCACGCGCCGCGACCGGGCCGACCCCGGGTCCTCCCCCGCCGTGCGGGATGCAGAACGTCTTGTGCAGGTTCAGGTGCGAGACGTCGGCGCCGAACTTGCCCGGCTTGGCCAGACCGACGAGCGCGTTGAGGTTCGCGCCGTCGACGTACACCTGGCCACCGGCGTCGTGCACGAGCGCGCAGATGTCGGAGACGGTCTCCTCGTAGACGCCGTACGTCGACGGGTAGGTGATCATCACGGCGGCGAGCCGGTCGCCGTGCTCCGCGATCTTGGCCCGCAGGTCGTCGAGGTCGACGTCGCCGGACTCGGTGCACGCCACGACGACGACGCGTAGCCCCGCCATCACGGAGCTCGCCGCGTTGGTGCCGTGGGCGCTGCTCGGGATGAGGCACACGTCGCGGTGCGTGTCGCCGCGGTCGAGGTGGTAGCGCCGGATCGCGAGCAGACCGGAGAACTCGCCCTGGCTTCCCGCGTTCGGCTGCAGCGAGACGGCGTCGTAGCCGGTGATCTCGACGAGGTAGCGCTCGAGCCCGCGGATCAGCTCGAGGTAGCCCTCCGCCTGGTGCAGCGGCGCGAACGGGTGGATCGACGCCCAGCCGGGCTGGGTGATCGGCTCCATCTCCGTGGTGGCGTTGAGCTTCATCGTGCAGGAGCCGAGGGGGATCATCGCGCGGTCGAGCGCGATGTCCTTGTCGGAGAGCATCCGCAGGAAGCGGAGCATCGCGGTCTCGCTGCGGTGGTCGTGGAACGTCGGGTGGGTGAGGAACTCCGACGTGCGTCGCGCCGACGCCGGCAGGACCCGGCTCGCGTCCGCGGTGAGGGCGTCGACGTCGCCCTCGGTGATGCGCTCGGTGCCGAGCACCGCCGCGAACGCGTCCCACACCGCGAGCAGGTCGCGGCGCGTCGTCGTCTCGTCCGTGCTGATCCCGACGGTGTCGTCGTCGGCCAGGAGCAGGTTGACGCCGCTCGCCTCGGCGGCGCGGACGACGTCGCGCGCGCGGCCGGGGACGGTCACGCGCACGGTGTCGAAGAACAGCCCGCTCGCCACGGTCGCGCCGAGCCGCTCGAGGCCGGCCACGAGCGTGGTCGCGTGGCGATGGGTGCGCTCCGCGATGCGGGCCAGGCCCGTCGGGCCCGTGGTAGGCGGCGTACATCGCGGACACGTTCGCCAGCAGCGCCTGCGCCGTGCAGATGTTGCTCGTCGCCTTCTCCCGCCGGATGTGCTGCTCGCGCGTCTGCAGCGCGAGGCGGTACGCCGCGTGCCCGTCGGTGTCGACGCTGACGCCGACGAGCCGGCCCGGCATCGACCGCTCGAGGCCCTGGCGCACGGACATGAACCCGGCGTGCGGGCCGCCGAAGCCGAGCGGTACGCCGAAGCGCTGGGCGGAGCCGACGACGACGTCCGCGCCGAGCTCGCCGGGCGGCGTGAGCAGCGTGAGGGCCAGCAGGTCGGAGGCCACCGACGACGATGGCCCCGCGCTCGTGCGCCGCGTCGACGAGCGCCCTGATGTCGCGCACCCGCCCCGACGACGCGGGGTAGGAGACCAGGAGGCCGAACAGCTCGCCGTCGGGCAGCCCCGCGTCGAGGTCCGCGACGACGAGCTCGATCCCCAGCGGTTCGGCGCGCGTCGCGAGCACCGCCAGCGTCTGCGGGTGGGTGTCGGCGTCGGCGACGAACCGCGGCGACGCCACCTTCCCGGATCGGCGGGCCAGCGTCATGGCCTCCGCCGCGGCGGTCGGCTCGTCGAGCAGGCTCGCCCCGGCCACGGGCAGCGCCGTGAGGTCGGAGACCATCGTCTGGAAGGCGAGCAGCGCCTCGAGCCGGCCCTGGCTGATCTCCGGCTGGTACGGCGTGTACGACGTGTACCAGGCCGGGCTCTCGATCATGTTGCGGCGGATCACGGCCGGCGTGTGGGTGTCGTGGTAGCCCAGGCCGATCATCGACCGGGCGACGGTGTTCCGGGCCGCGAGGTCGCGCATCTCCGCGGCCACCTCGTCCTCGGTCATGGCCGGCGGCAGGTCGAGCTCCTGCGACCAGCGCAGCGCCGCGGGCACGGCCGCCGCCGCGAGCGCGTCGAGCGAGTCGTAGCCGACCGCGGCGAGCATGTGCGCGACCGCGTCGGAGTCGGGGCCGACGTGACGGTCGACGAAGGGCACGCCGTCGTCGAGGACGGACTTGGTCTGGGGCTGCACGGTCTCGGTCACGGCGCGCTCTTCCACGAGGGATCACCCGTCACGCGGTCGCGTGCCGGAGATCCCCCTCTGTTTCCGCGCGATCTCGCGCGCCTGAGAGCTTCACCGGGCTGCGCGCAGCACCGGCTTGCACCGTCGGCGGGGACGTGAGGTCCCGCTTTCCAGAGACGCCTGCCCGAACGGTCCGGGTGCCTGAGAGGTTGGCGGGGAGTTGCTCCTTCGGCGCCCGTCACTGGCTGCGACGGAACTCTCCCGCTCGGGTTGTCGGCGTGCCCCGAGCGTACCCCGGCCCGGCTCGGCTGGCTCAGCCGACCGCGCGTGCGGCGCGGCGCGCGGCGAGCTCGTCGCTCCCGGCCGCCGGGGCGGGCGCGGCGCCGTCCACGCGCTCGCTGGGGAGCTCGGACAGGCTGCCCTCGACCTCGCGCCAGACGCGGCCGACGGCGATGCCGAAGACGCCCTGACCGCCCTGCACGAGGTCGATCACCTCGTCCTTGCTCCGGCACTCGTAGACGCTCGCGCCGTCGCTCATCAGGGTGACCTGGGCGAGGTCCTCGACGCCCCCGTCGCGCAGGTGCTCGACCGCGGTGCGGATGTTCTGCAGCGAGACGCCGGTGTCGAGCAGCCGCTTGATGACCTTGAGGACGAGGATGTCGCGGAAGCTGTACAGGCGCTGGCTCCCCGAGCCGGCGGCGGTGCGCACGCTCGGCTCGACGAGCCCGGTGCGGGCCCAGTAGTCCAGCTGGCGGTAGGTGATCCCGGCCGCGGAGCAGGCGACCGGGCCGCGGAAGCCGACGTCGGCGGGCATCCCGAGGATGTCGTCCCCGAAGAGCAGCCCCTGACGGCCGGCCTCGTCGGCGGCGGTGGCGCGCGCGCCGGTGTCGTCGCCCAGCGTCGCGCCGACGGGCCCGAGGCCCTCGTCCACTCCGGTCATGACTGACCTCCCGCATCCGCCTCGATGCCGCGGGATGGGGGAAACACACCGCGAGAGTTACACCGTCGACGTTCACCTCGCACGCTAGGCCGGACGGGGGTACCGGTCAACGTCCACCGGCCCGACACGCCGCGACCGGCCACTCGACCGGAGCAAGTCTCAGGTAGAGGTCGAGGGTCAGGTCTCCTCGGGGGCGCTCGCGCCGCCGAGGAAGTCGTCCGGCGAGATCTGGTCGAGGAACTCGCGGAACTTCTCCACCTCGTCCTCCTGCTCGTCGGGCACGGCGATCCCGGCCTCCTCGAGCACGGCGTCGGCGCAGTGGATGGTGGTGCCGGTGCGCAGCGCGAGCGCGATCGCGTCCGACGGCCGGGCGCTGACCTCGTCCCCGCCGTCGAAGGCCAGCACGGCGAAGAAGACGCCGTCGGTCAGCTCGGTGATGCGGACGTCGAGCAGCGGGCGGCCGAGCGCGCCGATGACGTCGCGCAGCAGGTCGTGGGTCAGCGGGCGGGCGGGTACGACGCCCTGCTGGGCGAAGGCGATCGCCGTCGCCTCGACGGCGCCGATCCAGATCGGCAGGTAGCGCTCCCCCTCGACCTCGCGCAGCAGCACGATCGGCTGGTTCGACGGCATCTCGACGCGAACACCCACGACGTCCATCTGGCGCATGCGTCCAGCCTAGTCACGAGAGGGTCCCCCGCGACCCGGCGTACGGTACGGGTCCGCTCAGCGGCGCAGCTCGGCGGCCAGCCCGGCCTTGACGAGCGCCGAGTGCAGGCGGACCGACAGCGACGCCAGCTGGCGGATCGCGTCGTCGGCTCGTTGCTGACCCTCGGGGTCGCGCTGGCGCAGCAGCGGCGTGACCACCTGCTCGACCAGGCCCACCTCGCGGTCCGCCGCGACCTTGAAGGTGCGCAGGTGCCGCGGCTCGATGCCGAACGCCGACATCTCCGCCACGGTGAGCGCCACGGTGAGCGCCTCGCCGTCGTAGTGCGCACCGCGCTTGGTGATGAGCCCGAACCCCTCGAGCTGCGTCAGCAGGGCGTCGTCGAGGCTGCTGGCCTCGAGCAGCTCCCCGCGGGAGAGCCGCACCTCGGAGGGCGCGGGACGGAACGTGTCGGACGACGGCATGCCGTCGGTCGACACCAGCGACCTCGGGACCCGCGGGCCGTCGAGGGCGGTGGGCGGCTCGAGGCCACGGTCGATCGCCTCGAGATGCTCGCGGATCACCTTGAGCGGCAGGTACTGGTCGCGCTGGCAGGCGAGGATGTAACGCAGCCGCTCGACGTCGGCGTGGCTGAACTTGCGGTAGCCGCTCGAGGTGCGCTCGGGCTGGACCAGCCCCTCGGACTCGAGGAAGCGGATCTTGGAGATCGTGACGTCGGGGAAGTCCGGGCGCAGGACGGCGAGTACGTCGCCGATCCCCATGAGGCCGCGCGACGCGACGGCGGTCACGAGCCCTCACCTCCGGTGGCGCCCGCGGCCGCCGCGAGGTAGACGAACCGGTACTTGCCGATCTGCACCTCGTCGCCGCCGGCCAGCACCTGCCGGTCGATCCGCCGACGGTTGACGTAGCTGCCGTTGAGACTGCCCGCGTCCACGAGCTCCCAGCCGCCGTCGGCCACGTGCAGCTCGGCGTGACGGCGCGACACCGTGACGTCGTCGAGGAACAGGTCGCTCTCCGGCGACCGGCCCACCACGACGCTCGGCGTGGCCGGGTCGAGGTCGAACCGGACGCCCTCCTGCGGACCGCGCAGCACGACGAGCACGGCGTGCCCCAGGCCGAGGCCGCTCACGCTGGTCGAGTCGACGGCGGGGAGCGGCACGGAGTCGCCCTCGGTGGCCGAGCGCAGGCCGAGGATCCCGGTCTGCGACGCGGCGTCCTCCGCGGGCTCGAGCACCGCCCCGCACGAGGCGCAGAAGTGGTCGTGCTCGTCGGCGAGATGACCGCACCGGGCGCACTGACGGGCCATGCCGCCACCTCCTCCGCGCTCTAGACCACGAGTCGAGACTCACCCCGACCCTACGGATCGCGGCGTCGAGGGTCAATGCAGAGAAGTCTCGACCTGTGGTCGAGAGTCAGGCGCCGCGGGCGGCCGGAGCGCCGCCGGGACCGCTCAACCCTCGATGTGGGCGCGGTACGCCGCCGCGTCGAGCAGGTCGCCGAGCGTGGCCTGGTCGGTGACCTCGACCTCGACCAGCCAGCCGGCGCCGTACGGGTCGGAGTTGATCGTCTCGGGGCTGGTCTCCACGGCGTCGTTGCGGGCGACGACACGCCCGGTCACCGGCGCGTAGACGTCCGACACGCTCTTGGTCGACTCGACCTCGCCGCACGGCTGCCCCTCGACCAGCTCGGCGCCGACCGCGGGCAGGGTCACGAAGACGATGTCGCCGAGGGCGTCCTGGGCGTGGTCGGTGATGCCGAACCGGGCCCGTCCCGCGGTGGAGGTGTCCACCCACTCGTGCTCGAGGGTGTAGCCCAGGTTCTCGGGGATCTGGCCAGCCATCGGATCGCCTTCCTCATCAGGTCACGCCACGCACGCGGCGCCGCGAGCGTACTGAGACGCCACGAGGCGCTGCAACGCGACGGGCAGCGAGGCGGTCCGGCTCAGGTCGCGGGCGAGCGCAGGATCCGGCGCGCCTGCTCGAGGTAGAGCACCCCGGCCCACCAGTAGAGCGCCGTCCCCCAGATGGCGAACGCCCAGCCGAGGTCGCGCGCGACCTCGGCGAGGGTGAGCGACGTACCGGTCGCACCGGCCCCGAGGAGCAGCATCGGGAAGCCCCACAGCAGGCAGAACGTCGCGGCCTTCCCGAGGAAGTGGACCGGCAGCCCGACGATGCCGCGCCGCTTGAGCAGGGCCAGCACCACCGCGAGCACGACGTCGCGGGAGAGCAGGACGACGACCAGCCACCACGGGATGATCCCGCGGATCGCGAGACCGACGAGCGTGGCGGCGATGTAGAGGCGGTCGGCCAGCGGGTCGAGCAGCTGCCCGAGCCGGCTGACCTGACCCGTGGCGCGCGCGATCGTGCCGTCGAGCCAGTCCGTCGCCCCGCTGACGACGAGCACGACGAACGCCCAGCCGTCGGCCTCGGGGACCAGGACCAGCCAGAGGAACAGCGGGACGCCGAGCAGGCGCAGGAACGACAGGACGTTGGGGATCGTGAGGATCCGGTCGGTCTGGACCTCGGTCTCCTGCACGTCCACGGAGCGACCCTAGCCGCCCACGGGAGCGCGGTCCGACGCCCCAGGCTCGTCCGGGACGGCACCGGCGTCGGGCGGGTCCGCGCCGGTCGGCACGGTCAGCGCGTCATGGACCGGGTCGACGCCGTACGCCGAGACGAGCTCGGCGAACACCGGGTCGCCGGCCGGGTCACCGTCCGCGTCGGCCTCGGGGCCGGCCGCCTCGGCGGGTTCGGCTGAGTCCGCGCCGACCGGGGGCTCGGCGGACTCGGACACCGGTCGCTCCGCCGCGCCGGGGTCGGCCTGGTCCGCTTCGACCGGCACTGTCGTCGGCTCCACCGGACCGGCCGTCACAGCGACGTCCGGCTCCACCTCGATCGAGAGCGAGGGCGTGATCGGGCTGGGGTCGGCCTGCGCCACGAGGTCGGCCAGCGCGGAGGACGCGGCGGCCACGATGACCGGCTCCGGTGACCCGGGAGGAGGGTCACCGGTCCAACCCTCGGGCGACACGGCCGGCGGCAGCGGCGCCGGAACCGCGGGATCCGGAACCGCTGGGGCCGGAACCGCTGGGCCTGGAACCAGCGGAACCGCGGCCACGGGAACCGGAGTCGCGGAGGCTGGGGCCGGAGAGCCCCTCCTGCGCACGGCGTCGGGCGGACCTCGCCCGGACGAGCAGGACGACGGCGAGCAGGACGAGTACGGCGCCGAGCCCGGCCACGCCCCAGGCGTAGGCCCAGGCGTGCGGCACGCGCAGCGTGACGACGACGTCGGCGTCGATGCCCGGGGTGGCCGCGGCGTTCATCACGACCAGCGTCGCCCCTGGAGCGACCCGCGCCGACAGCGACGCGGGCGACCCGCTCGAGCTCGCCGTCCAGAACCGCACGGTGGTCGGGGGCGGCGGCTGCTGGGTCCCGGGCACCGCGCGGGTGGTCACCGACGACCCGGACGAGAGGTCCACGACCACGTCGTACGGCGCTCCGGTGAGGTAGTGGTCGACGTCGGCCGGGGCGGCGACGCCGGCGAACATCTCCCGCCCGTCGCGGGCGGTCACGTTCAGCGTGAGCGACCCGATGCCCTCGGGGACCGGGATGCTGCCCTCCTCGACGCGCACGTCCTCGGCCACCACGGCGACGCCGGTGCCGCGGATGCGCGCCGGGGCGGTCGACACCTCGTCGTCGGGGCCGATCGAGGTGGCCACGACGGTGCCCGCCGTGCCGAGGACGAGGCCCACGACGAGGAGCGGGACCCCGAGCGCGATGAGCGATCCGCGTGTCACCCGCCCACGGTAACCGGACGGATCCCGGCCACCGCGCTGCCGGAGGGCCGTGTCGGCGCCGGACCTCCCCCGCGTCACCGACCTGGCGGCTCGCTACCGTTCGACCGTGGACACGCCGACGCTCGCGGGGCTCAAGGCCCGATGGATGGACGTCCTCGACGACCTCGAGGCGACGCACCGCACCGCGTGGCTCGCGCTGTTCGACGGGCGGCTCGCGTCGCTCGACGGCGACGTCCTCGCCCTCGACTTCTCCGACGCGACGAAGCTCGCCGGCGGACACGGTTTCGAGCGGACCGGCCGCCCGGACTTCGCCGTCGCCCTCGCCGACTCGATCGAGCGCGTCACCGGGTGGCGCGTCGGCGTCGTCCTGCGCGCGAGCGGCTGAGGGCGCCGTCGGCGTACGTCGGTCAGCCGCGCAGCGCCGAGGCGAAGATGCCCGGCAGGGCCGTGGGCCGCCCCGTGGCGAGGAACGCGGAGAGCCGGCGCGCCGTCGTCTCACCCGTCCGGTTCGTCACGAAGAAGGGCGGCTTGGGCGAGAGGTGGAACTGGCCGTTGAGGACCGAGCGGTGCAGCGGCCGGAACGGCATCCAGGCCACGCCCTTCTGCACGTCCTGGAGCAGGAAGGCGTTGTGCACGAACCCGATGCCGCTGCCGATGTCGTCCGCGGTGTGACCGGGGAAGGCACCCCACGGCGTGTAGCCGAGGAGGAAGTTGAGCCCCGTCCACGCGTTGATGCCGACGGACCCGTAGCGCAGGCCGGCGACGGCGGCGTCGAGGGCGTCCCGATCGCGCTTGGCCGTCGCCGGGTCGATGACCACGGTCGCGCCGAGGGTCCCGGGGAGGACGTCGTTGGCGAAGGCGACCGCGTTCGCCAGGAACTCCGCGGTGGTGTCCCCGGGGAGCCGTACGACGCCCATGGCACCGCCGAAGACCTCGTCGGTGACGAGGCTCTCGACGCCGTGCGACGACAGGTCGGGCACGAGCGCGCAGAGGTCGCCCGCGCCGAGCAGCTCGACCGACCCGTGACCGGACACGGCGGCGCCGACCTTCTCGGTCGCCCGCGGGTAGTAGGCCGGCCGCGCCGGCAGCGACCGCACGACGGCGCGCACGCGGTCGAGCAGCGCGTCGCCCTGGGCCCACGCCTCGGGCAGCACGAGCACCTGTGTAGCGATGCAGTTGTGGCCCGAGTTGTTGAGCTTGCTGGTCACGATGTGCTCGGCCTGGAACTGCAGGTCGGCGTCGCTCCACTCCCCCGCGACGACGATCATCGGCGACACGCCACCGAGCTCGCGACGTGATGCGCTTGGTCAGCTGCGGGGTGCCGGCGCGCCTGCGCGCCTCCGCCTCCGCGCCGCTCCCCCAGACGATCGCGTCGTGGGTGGTGGCGGACCCGGTCATGTGGATCGAGTCGATGCCGTCGTGCTGGGCGAGGTAGGAGCCGACGTCGGCGCCGCCGTGCACGAACCGGAGCCAGCCGCGCGACACGAACTCGGCGAAGATCCGGCCGAAGTACGGCGAGAGGTAGTCGTTCACCGGGTTCATCTTCACCACGCAGACGGAGCCCTCGGTGTAGAGCATGTGCAGGATGTCGAGGGTCGTGATGGCGCCGACGTTCCCAGCACCGAGGACGAGGGAGACGCCGGGCTCGGCGTAACCCTGGCCCCGGTACATCGCGGCGGCACCGTCGGTGGCGTGCTGGCGCGAGACGCCCGGCAGCATCCAGACCTCCGCGCCGTAGCCGCTGAGCAGCAACGAGTCGGTCGCGGTGGCGGGGAAGACCTCGACGACCGTCTGGCCGTCGGGGCGGCGTGCGGGCCTTCGACGTCGGGACGGGGGGCTCGCCCCGCTCCACCCGGCGCAGCGTCGTGAGCAGGCTGGTGACGCCCTGGAGGAACGCCCAGGGACCGGAGAGCCAGTCCTCCGCGCCCCACGTGGTGTCGGGGTCGATGCCCTTGGCCCGCTGCGTCTCGGCGACCATCGCGGGTGCCTCGGCCATCACCCGCGGGCGCACCCGGTCGAGCAGCGCCACCTTCTCCGCGAGCGCGAGCGCGGTCCACTCCCCCGCGTGGGCGCGCAGGTCCGCGACCGTCGCATCGAGTGCGGCGTGGTCGATGGTCGCGTCGACGGACATGACAGCCTCCTGCGCCGCCGGTGGTTGGTCACCGACCCGCCGAACGATAGGCGGCGGACTTGCGCACCGCTACGGGCGCACGAAGGACGCGCCGAGCCGGACCGACGCGGCCCACCGCGCGTGCCGTCAGTCGGACAGTGCCTGCCGGGCGAGCGACGTCAGCTCGTCCCGGTCGATCCCCGCGAGGTGCAGCGCACGCGGGACGGTGCCCGCGTTGCTGCCCAGCACGCCCAGCAGCAGGTGGGCGGGCCGGATCCGGCGGGATCCGGCGGCCTCGGTCACCGACCGCACCATGGCCGCCTTGAACGAGGCGCCGAGGCGGAGGTGTCGGGGTGGCTCCGGGCTCGGTCGCCCCAGTCCCTCGACGTCGACCGAGACCCCCGCGGCGGCGAGACTGGCACCGAACTCGCGGTCCAGCGCCGCCTGGACCGCCTCGTGGGTGAGACCCGCGGAGGCCAGGACGCCCGCCGCGTCGGTGCCGGGTTGCGCCGTCATCGCGAGCAGCAGGTGCTCGGCCTCGACCACCGCGGAGCGAGCCGACCGAGCCTCCTCCTCGGCGGCCGCGAACAGAGTGCGTGCGTCCGGGGCGAGCCTGGTGACCATCAGTGCCTCCTGAGATCGACGCCAGCCGCGACGAGCCGCTGGGCGTGCTTCTTGTGGACCGCCTGACGCGTGACACCGAGGGCCTCGGCCACCTGCGACCAGGTCCACCCCTCGCGCATGGCACGTTCGACCTCGGTGTCCTCCATGAGGTCGGCGAGGCGGCGCAGGGCCAGGACGGCGGCCAGTCCGTCGGCGGGACCCGCGGTGGGGTCGATCCGTAGCGTGGGCATGTGAGCAACTGTAGTTGACAAATAGTCCGTGTCAACCGGAGTTGCTGTCACCGAGGAGGCGGCCTCACGGCTTGACGGGGAGCGACCGGGCGTAGTCCGTGCCGATCCGCACCCACTCGGCGACCTGGTCGAGGGTGCGCAGGTCCTCGACAGGCACCCGCAGCCAGCCGGGCATGGGCCGGCCGCGCATGATCGCCACCTCGGCGGACGTCGTGTCGACGAGGTGGTCGGAGCGAGCCGGGTCCACCCGGACCAGCGCGCCGCCCTGACCGCTCGCGGAGATCGCCATGTTCCCGCCGACCAGGAAGGCGAGGCCGCCGAACATCCGCTTCTCGGCGATCCCCTGCTGGCCGTGCAGCGCCTCGCGCATGCGCTCGGCGAGGTCCTCGTCGTAGGCCATGAACCGATGCTACGGACGGTCGTGCGCGTCGGGCAGGGGTCTCACCACACCGAGGGCACCAGCCGGGCCCGCCCACGGGCGTAGCTCAGGTACCGCTCGCCGAGGACGGCGGTCAGCTCGGCCTCCTCGACGCGGATCCGTCGCAGGTACGCCGCGCCCGGCAGGACGACGAGCACCAGGACGCTCACCGCGTTGGCCAGGGACAGCCCGAACCCGCCGAAGATGAGCAGCGCTCCGGTGTAGGACGGGTGGCGCACCCAGCGGTACGGGCCGTCCGTGACGAGGTCCTGGTCCGGCGTGACGGCGACCACCCGCCGGAACTGGTCGCCCAGTGCGAGGACCGCCCACAACCGGAGGACGGTGCCCGCGACCATGGCCACGATGCCCAGCGCCCACACCCAGACGGGCAGATCCGCCCACGGCGCGGCGAGTCGCGCGGCCACCCCAAGGACCACGGCGAGCGCCTGCGCGACGACGATGGTCCAGTAGGTGCCCCGGTCGGCGCTCGTCGTCGTCAGGACGCCGCGACGACCCACGACCGCGTCGGAGCCGACCGCAACGGCGAAGACCAGAAGACTCAGGGCCGCCGTGACCGAATCCGGTCCGAGTGATCCGAGGAACGAGTCGGGCGCGGTCACGGTGTCACCGTAGGCATGGCGCCGGACGGAGGACCAGGACTACTCCCCCGTTGCCCCGTCGATCGACTCGCGGAGCAGATCGGCGTGGCCGTTGTGGCGGGCGTACTCCTCGATGAGGTGGCACACGATCCACCGCAGCGAGATCCGTTGTCCGTCCTCGACCTCCTCGGACAGGGCGCCGAGCCCGTCCGGGCCGGCTATCGCGTCCCGGACGACACGATCCGACACCGCGATCGACTCGTCGAACCACGCGAACAGCTGGTCGGGCGAGGCATCCGCCGCCGAGGTGAACGCCCAGTCGGGGTCGTCTCGATCGAGCTCGTCGAGCCAGGACGGCTTGGCGACGCCACCCGCGAACCGTCTGGTTGAGCCAGCCCGCCTCGACCACGGCGAGATGCTTGAGCAGACCCCCCAGCGTCATCGTCGTCGGCGCCAGCGGCGTGGCGAGCTGCGCGGACGTCAGGCCCGAGCACTTCCAGCGCAGCGTGTCCCGCTCGTAGTTCAGGAAGCCCACCAGGGTGGTCGCCTCGTCGGCCGCGAACGGCGGGTCCACTCGGTCCTGAGCGCCGAATGCTGTCATGCGCGAGAGACTAACCGGAGGACCGGGGAGCCGGCGTGCCTTCTCGGGCGGACAGGATCCGTCGCTCGCCCACCGGGCGAGCTCCTCCCTGACGAACCCCCGGGGACGACAAGAAGGGACCCGGGGGATCAACCCCGGGTCCCTTCTTGTCGTCGGGCTGACAGGATTTGAACCTGCGACCCCTTGACCCCCAGTCAAGTGCGCTACCAAGCTGCGCCACAGCCCGAGCCGTGCACCGGACGGGGCGGGCCCCGGACGGCGACCGAAGATTACCCCACACCGGGTGCCCGCCCGAAACCGCATCGGCCGTCGCGCGACCGGTCACGACCATCAGGGTGGGCGGGCTGCGGCGCGACGGGCGAGCGCGCGCGGTAGCGTCGCGGGCACCCTCCCCAGGAGTGACACCGATGAGCACCGAGCCGGCGCAGGTCGACGTCGTCGTCAGCTTCGACTTCGACGCCGAGGAGGTCTGGATCGGCGAGGACCCGGACAACGCCGAGCGGCCGGGAACCCTCTCGCAGGGTGCCTACGGCGCGAAGGTGGCCGTGCCGCTCCTGCTCGACCTGCTCCACCGCCTCGACCTGCCGGCGACCTTCTTCGTGCCGGGTCGGGTCGGCGAGCGGTACCCGCAGCGGGTGGAGGAGATCCTCGCGGCCGGTCATGAGATCGGACACCACGGCTACACGCACACCTCACCGGCGAAGCTGACGCGCGAGCAGGAGGAGGCCGAGCTGGTGCGCGGCCGGGCCGTCCTCGAGGCGCTCGGCGCGGACGTGGTCGGCTACCGGTCGCCGGCGTGGGACTTCAGCCCGTCGACGCTCGACCTGCTGGTCGAGCACGGCTTCCGCTACTCCTCGAACCTCATGGACGACGTCCGCCCGTATCTGCATGCGCACCACGGCATCGTGGAGCTCCCGGTGCACTGGACCTTCGACGACGCACCGCACTTCTGGTTCGACCTGCGCTCGTGGAACAAGACGATCCGCACCGCGGCGGAGGTCCGCTCGCTGTGGGCGGAGGAGCTGGAGGGCATGCGGCGTATCGGCGGTCTCGTCATGCTCACGATGCACCCGCAGATCATCGGCCGTCCGGGTCGGCTCGCGATGCTCGAGGACTTCCTCACCTGGGCGCGATCCCTTCCGGGAGTTCGGTTCTCGACCGCGCAGGCCGTCGCCGAGGCGGCCCGGTCCGGGACGCTGTGATGTTCCCGCACGTCCGCGTCGCCGGGACCGCGCGCGAGCGGGGCCGGCAGTACGGCGAGCAGGCAGCGGCACGCGTGCGGCGCAGCGTCGAGGCCTATGCCGTCGTGTTCGAGCACTACGCGCAGTGGGACTGGGACCGGGTGCGTGCCGAGGCCGCGCGCTACACCGAGCCGATCGCGGCGTTCGGGGAGAAGTACGTCGAGGAGATCCGGGGCATCGCCGAGGGCGCGGACCTCCCGGTCGACGACGTCATGGCGATCAACGTGCGCACCGAGGTGATGTACGCCGCCAAGGCCCGCAGCGCCGCGGTCGCGCTGCCGCGCACGCTCGAGTGCACGGCGTTCGCGGCGGTGCCGGACGACGACGCGCGGCCCGTGCTCGTCGGCCAGAACTGGGACTGGAAGACGCACGCGGCCGAGACGACGGTCGTGCTCGAGGTGGATCCCGACGACGGACCGCGCTTCGTCACGGTCGTCGAGGCGGGGCTGCTGGCCAAGACCGGGTTCAACTCGGCCGGGGTCGGCGTCGTCACGAACGCGCTCGTCTGCGACCAGGACCTCGGCGTACCCGGTGTGCCGTACCACGTCCTGCTGCGCGCCGTCCTCGACGCCACGACGCCGGCCGAGGCCCTGGCGACGCTCCAGCGCGGAACCAGGTCGTCGTCCGCGCACTACCTGATCGCGCACCGCGACCATCTGGCGCTCGGCGTCGAGGCCACGCCGGGCGGCTTCGCCGACCTGCACGTCACGCACCCCGACCACCGCGGCGTCGTGCTGCACACGAACCACTTCACGCACGATCGGGTGTCTCGCGTCGACGTCAGCGCGTGGCTCATGCCCGACTCGCTGTTCCGGCTGCAGCGCGCGGACCGCTGGCTCGACAGGCACGACCCGTTCGATCCCTCGACGTACGAGGCGCTGCTGAGCGACCACGCCGGCCATCCGACCGGAGTCTGCTGCCATCCCGATCCGCACGCCATCGCGCCGGAGCAGGACTCCACGGTGTTCAGCATCGTGATGGACCTCGACGCGATGACGATGCGGCTGGCCGACGGGCGCCCGTGCGAGACGGGCTACCGGACGATCGACTACGCCGGGTTCCTCGGCGCCCGCACCCGCTGACCCGCGACCGTCCCGTCAGCGCTTGGGGCGCTTGGTCCGCACCCGCAGGTTGACCCGCACCGGCGTGCCCTCGAAGCCGAACTCCTCGCGCAGCCGGCGCTCGATGAACCGCCGGTAGCCGGCCTCGAGGAACCCGGACGTGAAGAGCACGAACGTCGGCGGCTTGATGCCCGCCTGCGTGCCGAACAGGATCTTCGGCTGCTTCCCGCCCCGCACCGGGTGCGGGTGCGCCGCCACCAGCGTGCCGAGGAACGCGTTGAGCTTCGAGGTGGGCACCCGCGTCTCCCACCCGTGGAGCGCCGTCTCGAGCGCGGGCACGAACCGGTCCATGTGCCGGCCCGTGCGCGCGCTCACGTTCACCCGCGGCGCCCAGTGCACGGCGATGAGGTCCCGCTCGATCTCGCGCTCGAGGTAGCGACGTCGCTCGTCGTCGATGAGGTCCCACTTGTTGAAGGCGAGGACGAGGCACCGGCCGCTCTCGATCACCATCGACAGGATGCGGGTGTCCTGCTCGGTCAGCGGCTCCTGCGCCTCGAGGAGGACGACCGCGACCTCGGCCTTGTCCAGCGCCGCACGGGTGCGGAGCGCGGCGTAGTACTCGTGCCCGCTCGCCTCGTTCACCCGCCGCCGGATCCCGGCCGTGTCGACGAATCGCCAGGTGACGCCGCCGATCTCGACGAGCTCGTCGACCGGGTCGACCGTCGTCCCGGCGACCGAGTCGACCACGACCCGGGTCTCCCCCGCGAGGCGGTTGAGCAGGCTGGACTTGCCCACGTTGGGCTTGCCGAGCAGGGCCACCCGCCGCGGGCCGCGCGGCGTCGCCGTACGGCTGCCCTCGTCGGGGAAGGCCGCGACGACGGCGTCGAGCAGCTCGCCCGAGCCCCGTCCGTGCAGCGACGACACGGCGAACGGCTCGCCCAGCCCGAGCGACCAGAGCGTCGCGGCGTCGGCGTCGCTGCGCGCGTCGTCGACCTTGTTCGCGACGAGGATCACGGGCTTCCTCGTACGTCGTAGCACCCGGACGACGTCCTCGTCGGCGTCCGTCGCGCCGACCGTCGCGTCGAGGACGAACAGGATCACGTCGGCCTCGAACATGGCGCGCTCGGCCTGCGCCGTGACCTGCGCCGCGAGCCCGGCGCCCTCGCGCTCCCACCCGCCGGTGTCGACCAGGTGGAACCGGTGGCCGGTCCAGTCGGCCTCGTAGGTGACCCGGTCTCGGGTGACGCCCGGCACGTCCTCGACGACGGCCTCGCGGCGGCCGAGGATGCGGTTGACGAGGGTGGACTTGCCCACGTTGGGCCGACCCACGATCGCCACGACGGGAAGGAGCTCGTCCTCGCCGTCGTCGAAGGAGACGACGTCCTCGAGGTCGAACCCGAGGGCGGCGAAGGCCGCGGGGTCGAAGACGTCCTCGTCGGTGAGGTCGCCGAGGTCGGGCACGGCGACGTCACCGTCGAGGTCCTCGACCTCGATGACCTCGTCCGTCGTCCCACGCGCTGGCGTCCTCGTCGTAGCCGAGCTCGTCGTCGACCAGGGAGGGGTCGAGGGGCTGGTCGTCGGTGCTCACGGGTCACTCCGGGTCGGGTGCGAGGGGTCGGGCGGGGGTCCGGGGAGAGTCTGGCCGGTGCTGGCGCACGCGGCACGGACGTGGTCGGCCAGGACCTGGCGGATGCGCTCCCCCGACCTGGCCAGGACCGCGCGGCGGCGCACGTCGCCCTCGACGCGGACGTCGAGCGGCTCGCCGAACACGACGTCGATGCGAGAGCGCAGCCGCGGCAGCGCGTCTCGGCCGGCGCCCGCCGGCCGCGCGCCGAGGATGGCGACGGGGACGAGGACGGCGCCCGTGCACGCGACGAGGTACGCCGACTCGTGCCGCACGTGCCCGACGTCGCCTGCGCCGCGGTGCGCCTCGGGGAAGACGCCGACGACGCCGCCGTCGTCGAGCACCTCGCAGGCCAGCCGCAGCGCCGCGCGGTCGGGACCGTCGTGGTCGAGGGGGATCTGCCCGGTCCCGCGCAGCAGCCGGTCGAGCGGCGGGACGAACAGCTCCGAGCCGGCGAGCACGTGCACCGGCCGTGGCGCGGCCGCGGCGAGCAGGAGGCCGTCGAGGAACGCCGTGTGGTTCGAAGCCAGCAGCACCGGCCCCTCGTCGGGAACGTGCTCGCGCCCCGGAGACGCGCAGCTTCCAGGCGCGGGCGGCGAGGGCCGCCAGGTTGCGTCCGGTCGCGGCCCGCGACGTGCTCGGCCTGGACGGGGTCGGCCGGCTCGGCGTCGCCTGGCTCGACCGATCCCCCGTCGGCGGGGCCGGCCGGGTCCGGGTCACGGCCCGGTCCGTTCGCGCACGAGGCCCACCACGACGTCGATCACCTCGGCGAGCCCCAGGTACGTCGCGTCGACGACGACCGCGTCGTCGGCCTGCGTCGTCGGCGACGCGGCTCGACCGGCGTCGAGCGCGTCTCGACGCGCGAGCTCTTCCGCCACGGTCTCGACCGCGGGGGGCGCCGGGACCTCAGCGGGGAGCCGGCCCGCGGCGGCGTCCTCGGACGCCCGTCGCGCCGCCCGGACCGCGGGGTCGGCCACCAGCCAGACCTTCAGGTCGGCGTCGGGGAGCACCACCGAGCCGATGTCGCGGCCCTCCACCACGATCCCCTGCCCCGCGGCGCGCGCCTCGTCGACCGCGCCGCGCTGGAGGTCGACCAGCACCGCCCGGGTCCGGGGCTCGGCCGCCACCGCGGACACCGCACGGGTGACGACCTCCTCGCGGATGACCCGGGAGACGTCGGTGCCGTCCACCTCCACGACCGACTCGTCGGGATGCGTGGACCAGCCGAGCCGGACCGTGCGCGCCGTTTCCGCCACCGCATCCGGGTCGTGGACGTCCGCGCCGTCGCGCAGCACCGCCCAGGTGATGGCGCGGTACATGGCTCCGGTGTCGAGGTAGCGCAGGCCGAGCGCACGGGCGACACCTCGCGACACGCTGGACTTGCCCGATCCCGACGGTCCGTCGACGGCGACGACGGCGGTGGCGGGGGTCGGCACGGGTCGCTCCTGGGGCTCGGGTGGGCGCCGTCGGCGGCGCGGGTGGCTCGGGATTCACGGGGCCCGACCTGAGCGGGACCACACCGAGCCTACGTGGGATCCGCATCGGCATCCGCGCACGGCGGCGGCCGTGTCGGTCCATCGAGATGTCGTCGTGTCGACTTTGTCGCACCGGCGCTCGAATCGGAGGCGTCTATGTCGACGAATCGGTTTCTCTCTCTAGCTCTTCACCGAGCCAGTCCGTCCGGCGCCCGGGCTCAGTCGCGGACCTCGAAGCCGTCGGTGCGGAGCTCCGCGGCCAGCACGGCCGCGCTCTCCGGCCGGACCTCGAGCTCGACGAGCCCCGTCGGTCGGCCCTGCGCGTGATCGATCCGGACGTCCTCGAGGTTCACCCCGGTCCGGGCGGCGGCGGCGAACAGCCGGCCCAGCTCCCCCGGGCGGTCGGCGATCACCACCGGGACGACGGAATAGGACACCGGCTGCGACCCGTGCTTGCCCGGGACCCGGGTCGCGCCGGCGACGCCGGCCACCAGCTCCGCCCGGACGTCGGCCGCTCCCGCGCCCCCGTGGCGCAACCCGTCGCGGACCCGGGACAACCGCTCGATCAACCCGTCCAGCGCCTCGGACACCGGCTCCGCGTTGCTGGTGAGGATCTCGGTCCACAGGTCCGGGTCCGAGCCGGCGAGCCGCGTCATGTCGCGCAGTCCCTGGCCGGACAGCCGGACCTCCGCGCCGCCGAGCGCCTCCAGGCCGGCGGCCACGAGCGAGGAGACCACCTGGGGCGTGTGCGACGTGAGCGCGACCGCGCGGTCGTGCTCCTCCGGCGTGGTCAGGACCACCACCGCTCCCAGCCGCTCGACCAGCGCGGCGACCTGCGCGGTGCGCCGCGGGTCGGTGCCGGGTCCCGGGGTCAGTGCCCAGACCCGGTCCGCGAACAGATCGGCGCGGGCGGCGCCCGGACCCGACACCTCTCGACCGGCCAGCGGATGCCCGGGGACATAGCGGTCGGATTCCGGATACAACGACTCAACCTCGCGTTGAAGTCGAGTCTTAGTACTTGCTACGTCGCTCACTGTCGCCTTGACATATGTACGCATGGAGGCCGCGATGACACTCGCCGCCGCAGCGGGTGGGACCGCCACGATCACGAGCTCCGGCTCCCCCTCCGGTGGCCCCGGGCGTCCCGCTCCCCGCTCGGCGGCGATCGCGAGCGCCTCCGGGTCGGCGTCCTCGATCCAGACGTCGACCCCGCGGGCGCGCAAGGCCAGCCCGATCGAGGCGCCGATGAGCCCCGAGCCGATGACGAGGACCGATCGGACCGGTTCCGCGGTCACTGCGCGAGGTCCTGGCGCAGCACCTCGGCGCCGCGCAGGTAGACGTGGCTGACCTGTGACCTCGCCCGCTCGACCTCGGCGTGCGCCAGCACCCGGACGACGCGGGACAGCGCTCCGGGCACGGCGATCTCCTGGGCGCAGATGAGCGGGACGTCGCCCAGGCCGGCCCCGCGCGCCGCCGCGGCCGGGAACATGCAGACCAGGTCCGGGGTCGCCGTGAAGATCACCGAGATGAGTGCGTCGCGGTCGAGCTCGTTGCGTTCGAGCATCGCCTCGACCAGCTCGACGACCGCCTCGGTCATCTCCCCCGGGTCGTCGGCCGACAGCCGGGTGGCACCCCGGATCGCACGGACTGGCAACTGCGTACCCCTCTCAGCTCTCCGGTCACCCTAGCGATCAGGCGATCCCTCGCCATGAAGACTCACCGATGTCGCGTCACATCCTTAGATCGGCTCATCCGTTGAGCGTTTGACCGCCTTACCCTTTTGTCGATGAACCGTCTTACCGGTTATCCGACACATCGTCATCTCGGTCTCTCGCCACCTCGATCAACCGATCCCCGACCGGCTGCGGCTGACCGCCCGCGGTCGGAGCCCGCCGCCGGCTGCTCAACGACCCGGCCGCGACGGGCGACGTGTCGCCGCGACCCTGGCCGGATGCCGGCCACACGGCCCTGACCTGGGCGGATGGGATACCCGATCCGCTCCATGCCGGGGGATCAGAGAGGTATGTCTATCGACTTATCGGCTCTTGCCGCGCGCCGAGACCCGGAGATCGAATGTCGACTCACCGATATGGCGGGGTACGACAAAGCGGTGGTCGCTATGTCGACCACCGCTTTGTCGATCTAGCGCCCTACCGATCTAGCGCGACATCGGTCAGAGCCCGACGGACGCGTACAGCTCGCCGACCTCGGGCAGGGTGAGCGTGCGCAGCTTCCCGGAGCGCAGGTCCCCGAGGCCGATCGGTCCGACCTTGACCCGGACGAGCCCCTCGACCGGGTGACCGACGGCGGCCAGCAGCCGGCGGACCACGTGCTTGCGACCCTCGTGCAGCACCAGCTCCACCAGCGCGCGGCCGGGAGCCGAGGTCACCACGCGGAACCGGTCGACCCGCACGATGCCGTCCTCGAGCTCGACGCCCTCGCGCAGCCGCTTGCCCAGGTCGCGCGGGATGGTGCCCTTCACCTGCGCCAGGTAGGTCTTCGCCACGCCGTGCGACGGGTGGGCCAGCCGCTGGGCCAGCTCGCCGTCGTTGGTGAACAGCAGCAGCCCCTCGGTGTCGGCGTCGAGCCGGCCGACGTGGAACAGCCGCTCCTTGCGGCCGCGGAGGTAGTCCCCCACGCACGGCCGGCCACGCTCGTCGGTCATCGTCGAGTGCACGCCGCGGGGCTTGTTGAAGGCCAGGACCACGTGTCCGGGAGCGGTGGGGATCCGCATGCCGTCGACCTTGATGACCGCGCTGCGCGGATCGACCCGCAGCCCCTGCTCGAGCACGATCCGACCGTCGACCTCGACGCGGCCCTCGTCGATGAGCTCCTCGCAGGCACGACGGCTCCCGATCCCGGCCGCGGCCAGCACCTTCTGGAGACGGATCTGGTCGAGTGCATCGTCAGGTGACATTTCGTCTCAATCTCAACTTGAGGTCTGCTCGATGAATTCATCAAGCATCTCGATATCAGGCAGGTAATCGGCGACGGGCGGCAGGTCGTCGAGCGTCGTGAGCCCGAGGCGCTCGAGGAAGAGCTCGGTCGTCCGGTACAGGATCGCGCCGCTGGTCTCGTCGTGGCCCGCCTCGGCCACGAGTCCCCTGCTCGTCAGCGTGCGGATCACCCCGTCGACGTTGACCCCGCGGACCGCGGAGATCCTGGCCCGGCTGACCGGCTGGCGGTACGCCACCACGGCCAGCGTCTCGAGCGCCGCCTGGGTCAGCCGGGCCTGCTGGCCGTCCCGTACGAAGCGCTCCACGACCTCGGCGCAGTCCGATCGGGTGTAGAAGCGCCACCCACCGGCAACCTCGCGCAGGTCGAAACCCCTTGCCGCAGCGGCGTAATCAGCCGACAGGGCGATGAGCCTCGCCAGCACCTCGTCGGCCGGACGGCGGACGAGCGAGGCCAGCGTGGCGACGTCGATCGGCTGGTCGGTGACGAGCAGGACGGCCTCGAGCGCGGCGTCGAGCGTCGGTGCGCCGAGCGTCGCCTCGGGGACGTCGTCCTCGGACGTGCCGTCCTGCTCCGCGTCGGCGTCGGCGTCGCACGTCCCGACGTCGGCTCGCGCGTCGCCGACCGGCGGCACGGGGTCCTCGGACCCGGTTGCCGGGCCCTCCGGGGGCGGCACGGCGTCCGCGGGCTCCGGGGCCGACGCCGGGCCTTCGTCCGCCGGTTCGCGGTCCGAGCGGGCCTCCACGGCCGTCGTGGGGTCGGTGACGTCCGGTTCGGGGGCCTCCGGGCCGTCCTGCGTGCTCACCTGGGCTCCTCCGTGGTGTCGACCGGGGCACTACCCCGGTCCGAGATGTCGTGGATGTCCGAGTTGTCGGCGTAGTCCGTGCCGGGGCTCGGCCCCCGCAGCGCCGACTCGATCGCCGCGACGTCGACCTCCTCGGCCGGCGCGGGCTCGGCCGAGACCGGCGGGGCGCCCTCGTACTCCTCGGCGCTCACCGCCACCTCGCCCTCCGCGGCACCGGTCCAGCGCACGTGCAGCTCCCCCAGCGGGGAGACCTGGTCGAACGCGACCGAGCCGTCCCGGTACAGCTCGAGCAGGGCGAGGAAGCGGGCCACCACGAGCAGCGTCGTGTCGCAGTCCGAGGTGAGGCTGCGGAACGTCGCCGACGGGTGCCGGCGCAGCCGGTCGACGAGGACCGCCGCCTGTTCGCGGACGCTCACGCGGACGGCGTGGATGTGCCCGACACCCACCTGCGGCACCGGCTTGGGTGCCAGTGCGCGGGCGGCGAGGGCCGCGAACTCCAACGGGCCCAAGCCGATCAGGACCTCGGGCAGCAGCCCGGAGAACTCGGGGTCGAGTCCCACCTCGCGCGGGTGGCGCCGGGACCCGGTGCGCAGCAGCTCACCGAGCACGGCGGAGACGTCCTTGTACGCGCGGTACTGCAGCAGCCGGGCGAAGAGGATGTCGCGGGCCTCGAGCAGGGCGAGGTCCTCCTCGTCCTCGACCTCGCCGGAGGGCAGCAGCCGCGCGGCCTTGAGGTCGAGCAGGGTCGCCGCGACCACGAGGAACTCGGTGGCCTCGTCCAGGTCCCAGTCCGGGCCACGGCCCCGGACGTGGGACAGGAAGTCGTCGATCACCGTGTGCAGGGCCAGGACGGTGACGTCGAGCCGGTGCTTGGCGATGAGCGAGAGCAGCAGGTCGAACGGTCCCTCGAACTCCTCGAGGCGGACCGAGAAGCCCGTGCCGCGCTCGTCGCGGCCCGGGGCGTCGACGGTGCCCGCCGCGAGCGTGGGGTCCATCGCCACGGACGCGTCTCCGGCGTTCGACGGCAGCGGGCTCGGCGCCGTCCCCGGCTGCCGACCCGGGCTGCTCGGTGGCCACCACGTCGATCACGCGGGAACGCTACCCGCCGTGGCGGGCCGGGACACCATGGCTCGCTCGGTGCCCGCGGCAGGATCGTCGAAGCGAGATACCGCTATGCCGACAAAACCACGTTAGCGAGTCGCTGACCTGCACCGATGTCGCAGCGGTCGTCGATCGACGCCCGGTCAGACCCCGCGCAGCCGACGGACCAGGATGCTGTCCTCGCCCTTGGCCTCGAGGTCGGCGATGACCACCGCGATGGCCTCCCGGACGATGCGGCCGCGGTCCACGGCCAGGCCGTGCTGCGCGCGGAGCACGAGCTTCGCCTGCTCGATGTCCACGAGCTCCTCGGGCGAGACGTAGACGGTGATCTTCTCCTCGTGCCGCTCGCGGCCGGTCGGACGTCGGTCGCCGGCCCGCGGACGGCGCCGCCCGGGCGCCCTCGCGGTCCGGGCCTGGTCGGACTCGACCGGGGACTCCGCCGAGGCCGCCGCCACCGGGACCGGGTCGGGCACGGTCGCCAGGGCCGGCTGGCCCGCGACCGGTGCGGCCTCGGGCGGTTGCTCGGGGGTGTCCGAGGTACGCCGGAACAGCTCGTCGGCCCCCGGCAGCGTCGCTCGTCGGCTCATCGGGCCAGCACCTCCCTGGCGAGCTGTCGGTACGCCGCGGCGCCCGTCGAGCTCGACGCGTACGTCGTGATCGGCTCGCCCGCCACCGTGGTCTCGGGGAACCGGACCGTGCGGGCGATGACCGTGCGGAACACCTTGTCGCCGAACGCGTCCACGACCCGGGCCAGGACCTCGCGTCCGTGCAGGGTGCGTGCGTCGTACATTGTGGCAAGAATTCCCTCAACCTCAAGTCGAGGGTTAATGCGTTCTTGCACTCGGTAGATGGTGTCCATCAGGAGGGCGACACCGCGAAGTGCGAAGTACTCGCACTCGAGCGGGATGATCACCCCGTCCGAGGCCGCCAGCGCGTTGACCGTGAGGAGTCCGAGCGAGGGCTGGCAGTCGATGAGCACCACGTCGTACTCCCCCAGCACGGGGCTGAGCACGCGGGCCAGGGTCTGCTCCCGCGCCACCTCGGAGACCAGCTGCACCTCCGCGGCCGAGAGGTCGATGTTGCCGGGCAGCAGGTCGAGCCCGGGGATGCCGGTCTTGAGCAGGACCTCGTCGATCGAGACGTCGCGCTGCATCAGCAGGTTGTAGACGGTGAGGTCGAGCTCGTGCGGGTTGACCCCGAGGCCGACGGACAGCGCGCCCTGCGGGTCGAAGTCGATGAGCAGCACCCGGCGGCCGGCCTCGGCCAGCGCGGCGCCCAGGTTGATCGTCGAGGTGGTCTTGCCGACCCCGCCCTTCTGGTTGCACAGGGCGATGACTCGCGCCGGGCCGTGCTCGCTCAGCGCGGCGGGCTCGGGGAAGTCCACCCGAGGGCGTCCCGTGGCGTCCAGCTCGACGTCCGCCGCCGGTCCCGCCGTGGCGAGCGCCGGAGCGGCGTCCGGCGAGGGAGCGGGCACCTTCGGGAGGACGTCGGACGTCACGGCCTTATTTGTCGACATACTCACAAGCAGACTCAACTCTGTCTCGATAGGGAATCTGATCGTCTTGGCGACCTCGCGGTCACCCTAGGGTGACCGGTCGCGATGTGACAAGGGGAGCGTCCGCGCGGGCGGCCGCCCGGCGGCAGCGCCCAGGCGCGCGCTCGACCCGTCGGGACGACGTCGTCGCAGGTCAGCCGCGCGCTCGCGGGTGCGCGACGGCGTACACCTCGCGCAGCCGGTCCACCGTGACCAGCGTGTAGATCTGCGTCGTGGTGACCGACGCGTGGCCGAGCAGCTCCTGCACCACGCGGACGTCCGCACCGCCGTCGAGCAGGTGGGTGGCGAAGGAGTGCCGCAGGGTGTGCGGCGAGACCTCGGCGGTGACCCCGGAGCGCTCGACCGCCACGGCGAGGATGGACCAGGCGCTCTGGCGGGTCAGCCGGCCGCCACGGTGGTTGACGAACAGGGCCGGTCCGCCGACGCCCGCCGCCGCGAGCGCCGGGCGACCACGCACGAGGTAGGCCTCCACCGCGGCGATCGCGAGCCGGCCGACGGGCACCACCCGCTCCTTGCCGCCCTTGCCGCGCAGCAGCACCGACGCCGCGTCGAGGTCGAGGTCGTCGACGTCGAGACCGCAGGCCTCGGAGATGCGCGCCCCGGTCGCGTAGAGCACCTCGAGCAGCGCCCGGTCGCGCAGCGCGCGTGGCGTGCCCTCCGACCCGGCCGCATCGAGGATCGCCTCGACCTCGGTCACCGTGATGGCCTTGGGCAGGCGCTTGGCCAGCGTCGGCGGCCGGACGTCCCGGCCCGGGTCGGCCAGGGTCAGACCCTCGCGGGCCGCGAACCGGTGGAAGCCGCGCACCGCCACCACGGCCCGTCCCGCCGACGACGCGGCCAGCGGCCGGTGGTCGGCGTCGCCCCGGCGCAGCGCCACCAGGAACTCGGCGATGTCGATCTCCTGCACGGCGGAGGGCTCGGCGACGCCGCGCTCGGCGCAGAACGCCAGGTAGCGGTTCAGGTCCCGCCGGTAGGCGGCCAACGAGTTCGCGGCCAGGCCCCGCTCGACGGTGAGGTGGTCGAGGTAGAGGCGCACGGCCCGCGCCAGCGGTGTGGGGCGGGCGGACGTCGCCGGCTCGGCCGCCACTGGATCGGCCGCCACTGGATCGACCGCCGCTGGATCGACCGCAGTCGCCCCGGCCGTCGTCGCCTCGGCCTCCGTCGGCTCGTCGCTGTCGCCCACGGCAGGACCGTACCTGACATAACCGACACCGCCGGCGGTCCGGGACCCAGCCCGGCGCTCACACCCGCGCGTCGAAGCGCGGGACGACCTGCCCGGGCAGGCTCGCCGCCCGCACCCGGCCGTCCTCGGCGCGCAGGAACCGCACGGTCTCACCCGACCACCGGTAGCCGGGTTCCACGACGAACGTGTCCGGTTCCCCGGTGGGACGAAGCGTCGGGCGGAACTCCTCCTCGGCCGGGTCGACGACGGTGAGCTTCCCGTCGCGCCACTCCAGCCGGAGCAGCTCCCCGCCGATCACGGCGTCGGCGTAGATCCCCAGCAGGTCTTCGTACTCCGCGGGCATCGGGGCGGGTGCGACGGTCGCGGGCCCCGCCTCAACGACCGCGGTGCGCGCGAGCGCCCCGATCGCCATCGCGAGGGTCGCGGCGCGCCCCATGCCGTTGAGCAGCACGACGGCGCCGACCCGTTGCCGAGGGTCGAAGCACACGTTCGAGCGGAACCCGAACAGGCTCCCCCCGTGCTGGACCCAGGTCACCCCGTCCTGGCGCACTCCGTACCACCCGAGCCCGAACGCAGACGTCCAGGTGTCGTCGGCCAGGTATCGCGGCCGGTGCATCTCGCGCCTCGTCTCCAGCGCGAGGACCTCTGGGTGCCCCGGCTCGTCGTCGGCCTCGAGGGCGAAGGCGAGCCAGCGGGCGAGGTCGTCGACGCACGACCAGAGACCGCCTTCGGACGAGCTCATCGGGCTCGGCGGCGCGACGGGCAGCTCGTCGGACATCCAGCGACCGGCGTACGGCGTCGCCGCGTCGCCGCGCAGGGCGTCGGGGAGCGGCTCGAAGTCCGTGCGCGTCATGCCGAGCGGCTGCAGGATCCGAGTACGCGCGTAGTCCTGGAACGGCACGCCGCTCACCCGCGTGACCACTTCGCCGAGCAGCTGGTAGCCGAGGTTCGAGTACTTCTCCTGGGTGCTCACCGGCACGCTCGCGCTGATGTCCGCGGCCCGCGCGAGGCTGCGCAGCACGTCGCCCTCGTACTCCCCGTTCATCCAGTCCGCACCCGGCGGCTCGCTCATGAGACCCGACTGGTGGGCCAGGACGAGGCGCAGCGTGACGTGCTCCCACGGGGCGAACGCGTTTGTGGCCGCGCGCAGCTCGGGGATGTGGGCCACGAGCGGGTCGTCGAGACCGAGCGCGCCGGCGTCGCGCAGCTGCAGGACCGCCGTCGCGGCCACGGTCTTGGTGATCGACGCGATGCGGTGCATCGTCGCGGGCCCGGCTGGTCTGCGCTCGGCGACGTCGGCGAACCCGGCACTCCCCCACCACGCCAGGCGTCCGTCGTGCACCACACCGGCGACGGCGCCGGGCAGCCGGTGCTCCGTGACGAACGTCGCGGTTGCCGCCTGCAGCTTCTCGGCGATCTGCTCGACCGGGCCGTTCACCCTGTCCCCCATCGGTACTCGGACGTGACGGACCGAGGCTATCGACCGCGCCCGAGCGCCGGGCGGGAACACCTGAGCGCCGGCGAGGAACGCCTGAGGGCCGGTCCCCCTCGGGAACCGGCCCTCAGGCAGAGAGCCTCCGCCGCACCCGAGCTACACCTGGAAAGCCACCAGATGGGCCCCCGAACAGGGTGTGTGGACGTGAAGCTCGCGGGTGCGTCAGGCGAGCACGGACTCGAGGGACACCGACGGGACGTCCTCGAACGCCTCGGCGACGGCCGGGTAGGTGATCCGGCCCTCGTGGGTGTTGAGGCCGAGCGCGAGCGAGTGGTCGTCGCGGCAGGCCTGCTGCCAGCCCTTGTTCGCGAGTGCCACGGCGTAGGGCAGCGTCACGTTGGTGAGCGCGTACGTCGACGTGTTCGGGACGGCGCCGGGCATGTTCGCCACGCAGTAGAACACCGAGTTGTGCACGGTGTACGTCGGGTCGGAGTGCGTCGTGGGACGCGAGTCCTCGAAGCAGCCGCCCTGGTCGATCGCGATGTCGACGAGCACCGAGCCCGGCTTCATCCGCGACACCAGCTCGTTGCTGATCAGCTTGGGCGCCTTGGCGCCGGGCACGAGCACCGCGCCGATGACCATGTCCGCGTCGAGCACCGCACGCTCGATCTCGTACGCGTTGGACGCGACGGTCTGCATGTGGCCCTGGTAGATCGCGTCCATCTGACGAAGTCGCGCGATGTTGAGGTCGAGCAGGAGGACCTCGGCCTGCATCCCGAGCGCGATCGCCGCGGCGTTCTGCCCGGAGACGCCGGCGCCGAGGACGACGACCTTCGCGGCGTAGGTGCCCGAGACACCACCCATCAGCACGCCGCGGCCGCCGTTGGCGCGCATGAGCGCGTTCGCGCCGACCTGCGGGGCGAGCCGGCCGGCGACCTCCGACATGGGGGCGAGCAGCGGCAGCGACCGGTCCGGGAGCTCGACCGTCTCGTACGCGATCGCGGTGACGCCGGAGGCGATGAGCGCGTCGGTGCACTCGCGCGAGGCGGCCAGGTGCAGGTAGGTGAAGAGGGTCTGCCCCTTCCGCATGCGGTGGTACTCCTCCGCGATCGGCTCCTTCACCTTGAGGATGAGGTCGCCGGTCGCCCACACGTCGTCGGCCGTGGGGAGGATGGTGGCACCGGCGTTGACGTACTCCTCGTCGGTGATCGAGGAGCCCACTCCGGCGTCGTGCTCGACGTACACCTCGTGGCCGTGACGCACGAGCTCGAACACGCCGGCCGGGGTGATGGCGACGCGGTACTCGTGGTTCTTGACCTCGCGGGGGATTCCGACCTTCACGTCAGGTCCTTCGCATGTGCGCGGCACGTCGTGGCGCCGCGGGGGGAGCGCCCGTCGGACGGCTCCGTGCTCGGGGCACGACGGACCGCCCGCCGGGCGGCGGGATGCACCCACGGTAGGGGGTGCAGGGGGTGGTACGCCCCGCCAACCTGTCAGAGGCCGTGCTCGTGACTGGACGATCCGTACACCCGGGCGCGGCCCGCGCCGGTGACCCACGTGCGCGCGGGCCACTCCGCGTCGACCGGTCGCAGCGTCGACCAGCCGGCGTCCCGGCAGGCGTACGCCGCCAGCACGCCGGCCACGGTCAGCGGGGCGGTGAGCCGCCCCGACAGCACCCCGGCCACCGCGTCGTCGAGGGGCACCCACGTGTGCGGCATGTCGCGCTCCTCGCCGTCGCCGTGCGGGCGGCCGTCCGGCGCGGGCGCCGGGTCGCGGGCGAGGTAGCACCGGATCGTCTCGCTCGAGCCGCCGGGCGAGTTCTCCAGGTCGACGAGCACGTCCCAGCGGGCCGCGACGAGCCCGGCCTCCTCGACGAGCTCGCGTGCCGCGCCGACCCACGGCGGCTCGCCGGCGACGTCGAGCAGCCCGGCGACCGGCTCCCACATCATGAGCCCGACCGGGTGGCGGTACTGCCGCACGAGCAGCACCCGGTCGTGCGCGTCGAGCACCAGCACGGCGACGGCCCCGGGATGCGCGACGTACTCGCGCACCACGGTCTGACCGTCGCCGAGGTCCACCGTGTCGCGCCGCAGGTCCCAGACGCGCCCGTGCATGACGACCTCGGACGCGACGACGTCGCGCGGGTCCGGTTCGTCGGCGAGCGCCGCGACGTCCCCCGGCCACGTCGGCTCGAGGACGAACTCCGCCACGGTCAGACGTTCGCGAGCGCGGACGGCGTCGAGCGGCGCGCGAGCGCGGCCTCGACGAGGCCGCGGAACAGCGGGTGCGCCTTCGTCGGACGCGAGCGCAGCTCGGGATGCGCCTGGGTGCCGACGTAGTACGGATGCACGTCGCGCGGCAGCTCCACGAACTCGACGAGCCGTCCGTCCGGGGAGGTGCCGGAGAACCACAGGCCCGCCTCCTCGAGACGGCCGCGGTAGTCGTTGTTGACCTCGTAGCGGTGGCGGTGCCGCTCGTCGACGTAGGTCTCGCCGTAGACCTCGCGCACCAGCGAGCCGTCGGCCAGCTTCGCCGGGTAGAGGCCGAGGCGCATGGTGCCGCCCATGTCCCGCTCCCCCGCGACGACGTCGCGCTGGTCGGCCATGGTCGCGATGACGGGATACGGCGTGGCCTCGTCGAACTCGGCCGATCCGGCGCCGTCGAGACCGGCGACCGTGCGCGCGTACTCGATGACCATGCACTGGAGGCCGAGGCAGAGCCCGAGCGTGGGGATGCCGCGCTCGCGGGTGAAGCGCAGGGCCGCGAGCTTGCCCTCGATGCCGCGCACGCCGAACCCACCCGGGACGCAGACGGCGTCGACGTCACCGAGCAGCCGCTCGGCCCCCTCGGTCGTCACGCAGTCGTCGGAGGTGACCCAGCGGATGTTGACCCGGCAGTCGTTCGCGAAGCCGCCGGCCCGCAGCGCCTCGGTGACCGAGAGGTAGGCGTCGGGCAGGTCGACGTACTTGCCCACGAGCGCGACGGTGACCTCGTGCTTCGGGTGGTGGACGCGACGGAGCAGCTGGTCCCACGCGGTCCAGTCGACGTCGCGGAACGGCAGACCGAGGCGGCGTACGACGTAGGCGTCGAGCCCTTCGCCGTGCAGGACCTTGGGGATGTCGTAGATGCTCGGCGCGTCGACGGCGGCCACGACGGCCTCGACGTCGACGTCGCACATGAGCGAGATCTTGCGCTTGATGCTCGTCGGGACCTCGCGGTCGGCGCGCAGCACGATGGCGTCGGGCTGGATGCCGATGTTGCGCAGGGCGGCGACCGAGTGCTGGGTCGGCTTCGTCTTCAGCTCGCCCGAGGGCCCGATGTAGGGCAGCAGCGACACGTGCAGGAAGAAGACGTTGTCCCGCCCGATCTCGTGCCGGATCTGGCGGATCGCCTCGAGGAACGGCAGGGACTCGATGTCGCCCACCGTGCCGCCCACCTCGGTGATGACGACGTCGACGTCCGAGCCGGCCATCCGCCGGATCCGGGCCTTGATCTCGTTCGTGATGTGCGGGATCACCTGGACGGTGTCGCCGAGGTACTCGCCGCGGCGCTCCTTCGCGATCACCGTGGAGTAGACCTGGCCGGTCGTGACGTTGGCCGAGCCGTGCAGGTCGACGTCGAGGAACCGCTCGTAGTGGCCGACGTCGAGGTCGGTCTCGGCGCCGTCGTTGGTGACGAAGACCTCGCCGTGCTGGAACGGGTTCATCGTGCCCGGATCCACGTTGAGGTACGGATCCAGCTTCTGCATGGTCACGCGGAGACCGCGCGCCGTCAGCAGGTTGCCGAGCGACGAGGCGGTGAGCCCCTTGCCCAGGGAGGAGGCGACTCCTCCGGTGACGAACAGGTGCTTGGTCGTCTGCGGGTTGCTCACGGGGGTCCAGATTATCAGGACGCCCCGACGGCGGTCGACGCCGACGCGGCGGGTCCGCCGGTCAGGACGTGCGGGGCACGAGCATCGCGCCGACCCGCAGGATGGAGCGGGCGTACGCCGCCGCGAGGACGGGCGGCACCGACAGGGGCAGCTCCACCGTGACCGCCGACCCCGGGTGCCCGTGGTTGAACCAGGCGGTCATCGTCCCGCTGCACGGTCCGGACCGGCAGGGCACGACCAGGCTGCGCAGCCGCATCGCCGAGGCGAGCCGGAGCGACCAGACCCGCACCTTGCCGGTCCCGAGGTCGACGGCGCGGTAGTGCTGGTGCAGCGACACGATCAGGTCGGGGCGCAGCCGGTCGAGGAACGCCGTCATCGCCCGGACCTCGGGCTCGGTGGCCGGCCTCCGGCCGGGGTAGTAGAGGTAGGGGTCGGAGTCCCGGGAGCTCCAGGCGTACGGGAAGTTGCGGTTGAGGTCCACGCCGCGGGCGTTCGTGCGCCGCCCGCGCGCTGCGCCGTCCGGGTTCATCGTGCTGATGGTCCACACCTGCAGCTGCGCCGGGGGCGTCAGCGCGGCCATGGACCGCACGACGTCGCGGCCGCGCGGCTCGCTGCCGTGCATCTGGCCCAGGACGAGCAGGACGTACGGCGCGGTCGCGGGACCCTGCCGGTGCGCGAGGATCGGCCGGCCCTGGACCGAGCGGCCGACCACGACCGTGGACGGCGCGGCGGCGCGCCAGGCACGGACGACGTCGTCGATGCTGCGCGCGGTGGGTGCCGACGGCGCGGGGACGGGGGACGGCTCCCCGGCCCGGGCGGGAGCGGCCGGGAGCAGTGACAGCCCGAGGACGGACACGGCGGCGAGAACCACGGCGCGCACCCGGGACGACGTCACCCGCTCGACACTACGAGGTCCGGGTCGCCATCGACGGCTACCGCGGACCGCGTGTCACGCGGACGCCAGCTCCGAGCGCAGGACGGCGAGCCCGACCGAGCCCAGCGCCAGCGCCTTCATGTGCCAGGCCTTGACGTCGAAGTCCTCCCCCGCCCTGGTCCGGGCGTCCTCGCGTGCCGCGAGCCACTCGCGCTCCCCGACCTTGTAGCAGATCGCCTGTCCGGGCAGACCGAGGTAGCGATCCACCTCGCTCGCGGCGAAACCCTCGGTCTGCAGCGCCCGGACCCGGAGGAACTCGCGGGCCAGCGCGGGGTCCCACACGACGCCGGGCGCGGCGCCCGTCGACGCCCTCGAGGAGCACCGGATCGACGTCGTCGGGGATCGCCAGGCCGAGGTGCAGCCCGATGTCGATGACGACGCGCACGGCGCGCATCGCCTGGTTGGACAGGAACCCGAGCTCGTCGGCCGGGTCGGCGTAGTAGCCGAGCTCGTCCATCAGCCGCTCGGCGTAGAGCGCCCAGCCCTCGGAGTGACCGGACACGCCGGTCATCCGCTGGAACCGGGAGAGCCGGTCGCGCTGCAGCTTCGCGTAGCCGATCTGCAGGTGGTGGCCGGGCACGGCCTCGTGGTGCCACACCGACAGCAGCCACCAGGTGCGGAAGCGGGCCTCCCCGATCTGCGGGAGCCAGGTGCGACCGGGACGGCTGAAGTCCTCGCTCGGACCGGTGTAGTACGGCGCGGCCGCGGATCCCGCCGGCGCCAGGACCGCCTCGCAGGTGAGCATCTGCTCCGGGATGTCGAAGAACCGGCCGTTGAACGACGCGGTGGTCTCGTCGGTGACCTGCTGCAACCAGGCGCGGGTCTCCTCGGCGTCGACGATCGTGTGCTCGGGGTCGACGTCGAGCCGCGCCTGGGCCTCCTGCGGGCGTGACCCCGCCGTAGAGACCGGCCGCGCACGCGGACATGCGGCGGGTGATCGCGGCCAGCTCGCCCCAGGCCCAGGAGTAGGTCTCCTCGGGGTCGATGTCGGCACCGAGGTAGACCCGGGCCATCCGGACGTAGCGATCCCGCCCGACGCCGTCGGCCTCGGCCGCGGCCGGCGCGTAGACGTCGCGCAGCCAGGTCGTGAGGTCGGTGTACGCCGCGGTGGCACCCGCCGCGGCCGCGCGCAGCCGCTCGGCGAGGGCGGCGTCGGACCCGGCGTAGGCCGCGACGAAGCCCTCGAACCACGGCGTCGTCGAGTCGTCCGGTGCGGGCTCGAGGCCGGCGCAGACGGCCGCGACCTTCGCCGCGCCCAGCACCTGGCGACGTGCGGGCAGGATGTCGCGCGCGATGCCCTCGGCGTACGCCGCGATCGCGGTCCCCAGTGACCACGGGACGGCCTCGAGCCGCTCGGCGATGGTGCGCCAGTGCTCGTCGGTGGCCGTGGGCATGACGGTGAAGACGTTGCGCACGAGCTGCACCGGGCTCCACAGCACGTTGATGGTGCGCAGGTGCTCGGACGTCTCGTACTGCGCGAGGTCGGACCCGAGCCGCTCCCGGATGACGGCCGCGGCCAGCCGGTCGTCGTCGTTCTCGACCGGCAGGGTGTCGAGCTCGGCCAGCCAGCCGAGGGTCTGCGCGTGCCGGGCGTCCTCGGCCGCGGGGCTCCAGTCGCTCATCAGGTGGTCGTGCCCGGGGACGCCCTGGTAGGTCGCCACGATCGGGTGCGACGCAGCGTTCTCGTCGACGATGCGGCTGGCCAGGTCGAATACGGGGGTCATCGGGCTGCCTTCCTGCGGGGCCGGGCCCCGGTCGGTGTGTCGCGGTCTGCGTGGGCGAGGTCGAGCAGCTCCTGGGCGTGCGCGGCGGCGGACTCCGAGCCCTCGAGACCGGCGAGCATCCGCGCCAGCTCGCGAACCCGGTCGTCGGGACCGAGGACGCGGAGCCCGGACGTGGTGACGCGGCCGTCGTCGGACTTCTCGACGACGACCTGGCGGTCGGCGAACGCGGCGACCTGGGGCAGATGGGTCACGACGAGGACCTGGCTCGTGCGCGCGAGCCGGGCGAGGCGGCGGCCGACCTCGACGGCGGCCCGCCCGCCGACGCCGGCGTCGACCTCGTCGAAGACGAGCGTGGGCACCGGGTCCGCGCCGGCGAACACGACCTCCACCGCGAGCATCACACGGGACAGCTCACCGCCCGAGGCGCCCTTCGCGATCGGTCGCGCCGGCGCGCCGGCGTGCGGGGTGAGCAGGAGCTCCACCTCGTCGACGCCCGAGGCGCCGAACGCCACGCGCCGCCGGCCGTGCTCCAGCGCGACGTCGAGGCCGTCGGCCGACTCGCTCTGGCGCAGCTCGACGTCGAGCCGCGCGTGCGGCATCGCGAGCTCGACGAGCTCGCGCGAGACGGCGGCGGCGAAGCGCCGGCCGGCCTCGGCCCGGGCCGCGCTGACCTCGCCGGCCAGGCGGCCGAGCTCCGTGCGCAGCGCCGCGCGCTCGGCGGCGAGGGCCTCGAGCCGCTCGTCGTCGCCGTCGAGCTCGAGCAGGCGGCGCGCCGCCGCCTCCGACCACACGAGCACCTCGTCGACCGTCGCCCCGTACTTGCGGGTGAGGGACGCGAGCGCGGCCCGACGGTCCTCGACCTGAGCGAGACGCGCGGGATCGGACTCGAGCGAGGCGGCGTAGGACGCGAGGTCGGCCGACACGTCGGCGATCTGGGCGGCGGCGTCGGCGAGCCGGTCGGCGAGGCGGCCGAGCTCGGCGTCGTGGTCGCGCTGCTGGTCGAGCGTGCGGCGGGCCAGGCCGAGCAGGCCGAGCGCGTCGACGTCGGACGCCGAGCCCTCGTCCGCGCGCAGCGCCGAGTGGGCGCCGGCCGCGGCCGCGCCGAGCTGCTCGGCGTAGGACAGCCGGTCCGCCTCGGCGGCCAGCGCCTCGTGCTCGCCGACATGCGGCGCGACGACCTCGATCTCCTCGAGCCCGTGCCGCAGCAGGTCGGCCTCCTGCGCCCGCTCCCGCGCGTGGACGGTGATCTCCTCGAGGTCGCGCTCCAGCGCGCGCAGCCGGTCGAAGCCGCGCCGGTACGCCGCCAGCGGCTCGCCCACCGCGTCACCGGCGTAGCGGTCGAGCGCCGCCCGCTGCCGGGCCGGGGCGAGCAGCCGCTGCTGGTCGCTCTGGCCGTGGACGGCCACGAGGTCGTCGGCCAGGTCGACGAGCACCGAGGCCGGCACCGACCGGCCGCCGAGGAACGCCCGGCTGCGACCCTCGCCGGCGATGGTGCGGGCCAGCAGGACGGCACCGTCGTCGAGGTCTCCCCCGGCCTCGAGCACGCGGTCGACGACGGCCGGCCGGGGCGTCGACCAGGCGTCCCTCCACCTCCGCCCGGGCGTGCCCCGCGCGCACCACCCCGGCGTCGGCCCGACCCCCGAGCAGCAGGCCCAGCCCGGTGAGCACCATCGTCTTGCCCGCGCCGGTCTCGCCCGTGACGGCGGTGAAGCCGGCGTGCGGCTCGAGGACCGCGTCGTCGATGACGCCGAGACCGCGGATCCGGATCTCCTCGATCACGGGTGGTCCCCGTTCTCGGCGCGGCGGCGCGTGCCGCGCCAGCCCTCCACCGGGAGGTCGAACTTGGCCACCAGCCGGTCGGTGAACGGCGCCTTCTGCACCCGGGCCAGCCGCACCGGGCGTCGGGTGCCGGGTGATCTCGACCCGCGAGCCCGCCGGGAGCTCCACGAGCCGCCGGCCGTCGCACCAGAGGACCCCGCCGGTCTTGCTCGGCAGCAGCTCGACGGCGATGCGGCTGGACGGGGAGACGACGAGCGGGCGGGCGAACAGGGCGTGGGCGCTGATCGGCACGACGAGCAGCGCCTCGACCTCGGGCCACACGACCGGGCCGCCGGCGGAGAAGGCGTACGCCGTGGACCCGGTGGGAGTCGCGGCGACGACACCGTCGCACCCCCAGCGGGAGAGCGGCCGCGCGTCGACCTCGACGAGCACCTCGAGCATCTTGTCGCGGCTGGACTTCTCCACCGAGGCCTCGTTGAGCGCCCAGGTGCGCGCGCACTCGACGCCGTCGAGGGTCACGACGACCTCGAGGGTGGTGCGCTCCTCGACCGACCAGGTGCGGTCGACGACGGCGCGCACGACGCTGCTGACCTCCTCCACCTCGGCCTCGGCGAGGAACCCCACATGCCCGAGGTTCACCCCCAGCAGCGGGACGTCGTAGGGGCGGGCGAGCTCGGCGCCGCGCAGGATCGTGCCGTCACCGCCGAGTACGACGACCAGCTCGCAGCCCTCGGCCGCCCGCTCGGGACCCACTGTCACGACGCCGCAGGCGACGAGCCGCACCGCCTCCTCGGACTCGGCCCGGACCTCGATGCCCGCGTCGCACAGGTCCTGCGCGACCTCACGGGCCAGGTGCACGGCGTCGGGCCGCCCGCCGTGCACGACAAGCAGGACGCGCCGTACGTCGGACGAGGGCACGGTCACTGCGGTCCCTCCTCGATCGCGCGGGCCAGCTCGGACTCGTCGAGGGGCCCGGCCCCCCGGCGCAGGTGCAGGAAGTACTCGACGTTGCCGCTCGGCCCCGGCAGCGGGGACGCGACGACGCCCACGGTCCCGAGACCGAGCTCGAGGGCCGCACCCGCGATCCTACGGACGGCCTCGGACCGGAGCGCGGGATCGCGCACGACACCGCCCGCGCCGACGAGCTCCTTCCCGACCTCGAACTGCGGCTTGACCATGACGACGAGGTCGGCCTCGTCGGTGGCGACCGCCGCGAGGGCCGGCAGCACCAGCGCGAGGGAGATGAAGGAGAGGTCGCCCACCACGAGGTCCGGGCGGAACGGGAGCAGGCCCGTGGTGAGGTCGCGCACGTTGGTGCGCTCGAGGACGGTCACCCGCGCGTCGGACCGGATCGGCCAGGCGAGCTGGCCGTAGCCGACGTCGACGGCCAGGACGGCGGCCACCCCGCGGCGCAGCAGGACGTCGGTGAACCCGCCGGTGCTGGCACCGGCGTCGAGCGCGTGCCGTCCCGCGACGTCGAGCCCGAACGCGTCGAGCGCGCCGACCAGCTTGTGCGCCCCGCGCGACACGTAGTCCGGTCCGTGGGGACTCTCGCGGACGGCGATGCTCGCCGTGGGATCGACCTGTGTCGCGGGCTTGGTCGCGACGACTCCGCCGAGCACGACCCGGCCCTGCTCGACGAGCGTCCGGGCCTGCTCACGGGACCGGGCGAGCCCGCGGTGCACGAGCTCGGCGTCGAGGCGACGACGCGCCACGACGGCTCAGCGGACGTCGGCGTCGGACAGGGCGTCCTGCAGCCGGCGGTGCACGTCGTCGTAGACCGCGACGTGGTCCGCGGTGGGCAGGTCGGGGATCTCCTCGAGCCGTGCGGTCGCCGCGTCGACCCGGGCGTCACCGGTGATCCCGACGTCGCCGACGGCGGCGAAGTGCTCGCGTGCCGCCAGCACGAACGGGAGGGCGTCGGAGCCCGAAGTACCACGCGTGGCGCCGATGACGGTGCCGCCGTCGTCGAGCCGGTCCATCTCGGCATCGACCCGCTCGTCGTGGCGGGCCGGGCCGTCGGTGTCGGTGTCGCCGTCCGGCGAGGGCCCGTCGTCGACGTCGGCGCCACCGTCCGGCACCTGCTCGGCGTCGACGTCGATGCCGCGGTCGGTCGTCGATGTCGATCCCGGCCGCCTCGTCGATGTCCGTGTCGCCGTCCGGCGCCTGGTCGGCGTCGATGTCGATGCCGGCGGTCTCGGCGTAGATCGGCTCGACCTCGGCGTCGACCCCAGAGGCGTGCTGCTCGCTCATGCGTCGGTCCCGGCGTCGGTCGCGGTGGCGGTCTGGGCCGCGGGCTTGGCCACGGGGACCTTCTTCTTCGGCGCCGCCGGCGCGGGCGTCGCGGCGGCAGCGGCAGCGGCAGCGACCGTGCCGGTGCCGGTGCCGAGCTGGGTGCGGATCTCGGCCAGCTGCGTCTCCAGCCGCGAGACGTGCCGGCGTACGGCGGCGAGCTCCTCCTCGCGGACGAACCCGAGACGCCCGGCGGCGCGGTCGACCTCGGCGCGGACGAGTCCGGTGAGCATCTCGCGGTTCTGCTTGCTCGTCTCGAGCAGGTCGTCGGCCAGTCCCTGGACCTGCGATGCGGCCACCGTCGCGGCGCTCACCGCCGAGTCGCGCCCGGGGACGTCGGGCACCCGGTCGAGGTCGAGCCCCTGGCTCAGCAGGGCGGCGGCCGCCTCGCGCGCCCGGTGCACGGTGACCTCGGTCAGTCCGGTGGCCAGCTGGACGTAGCCGCGCAGCGCGTCGAGCACGCTCGTCACCCCATTCACGTCGCGGCGCACCGGGAGGCGTGCCGTCGGTGCCCACGCTATCGCGCGGCCCTGCGATAGCGTCCCCGACGTCAGTGCCACCGCCGCAGCGAGGGACGCAGGTGACCATGGCCGACATCGACGCCGTCCGGCACGCGATCTCGCGGCTCGGGGTGATCCTCGACGACGCCGATCCCGGGACCCGGCGCAAGATCCCGGACCGCTCCGTGTCGGCGTGGATCAAGGATCTCGACGTCGCGTTCGCGGCCCGGCTCGAGTCGGGCGACCTCGTCGACGTGCACGAGATCGACCCCGAGGAACGCCGAACGGCACACCTCCGGCTGACGCTGAGCAGCGACGACCTCATCGAGCTCGTCGAGGGCCGGCTGCACTTCGGCAGCGGCTGGGCGCACGGCCGGATCAAGGTGGACGCCCGCCTGCGCGACGTCTTCGAGCTGCGCAAGTTCCTCTGAACCGCCCGGCTCAACGAGCCAGCGCCGCCGCCACGTCGTCCGACCACCGGGCCAGCTCGTCCGTCGTCGTCGGGTCGGGTCGGCCCTCGTCCCGGGCCGACCACGCCCGCCGGCAACCGCCGCGCAGCGCGGCCAGACCGTCGTCGGCGCTCGGAGTCTCGAGTCCGTCGAGGGCGAGGGCCAGTGCTGCTGGCGGCGCGAGGAGCCCGCGGAGGTCGACGGCGAGGTACGTCGGCCGCCGCCGCGGCGGGGCGGCCAGCAGCGTCTCGACGTCGGTGACACCGGTGAGCACGAGCAGGCTCGGGATGCCGCTCGCGTGGCCGGCCTCGATGTCGGTGTCGAGCCGGTCCCCCACGACCAACGGCGACCGGGAGCCGACCCGCTCGACCGACTCCGCCATGAGCGGTACGCCCGGCTTGCCCGCGACGAGCGGGTGGCGTCCGGTGGCCGCCACCACCGCGGCGACGAGCGCGCCGTTGCCCGGGGCCACTGCCCTGCGGCGTCGGAATCGACATGTCGGTGTTCGTCGCGACGAACAGCGCTCCCGCGGCGACGGCGTACGACGCCTCCGCGAGGTCGCGCCAGCCGACCTCGGGCCCGTAGCCCATGAGCACCGCCGCGGGCTTCGCGGCCGCCCGCGTCACCGGCTCGAGGCCGCGCTCGAGCAGCGCCGCGGCGACTCCCGGTCCGCCGACGGCCAGGACCCGGCTCCCGTCGCGGCACGCGGACGGCGACCTCGCGGGCGCCCGCCTGCGCCGAGGTCACGACGTCGTGCTCGTCCACCGCGAGCCCGAGGTCGCGCAGGTGCCCGGCGACGACGGCCGGCGTGCGTGCCGCGTTGTTGGTGACGTACGCCGTGGACAGGCCGCGGGCCCGGGCCGCGGAGATCGACTCGACGGCGTGCGGCACGGCGGCGGGGCCGACGTAGACCACACCGTCGAGGTCGATGAGCAGCGCGTCGTGGTCGTCGATGAGCGCGCGACCGACGGAGCGGGGGTCGGGACCGGTCACCCGAGCCGCTCCTCCGGGCGACCGACCGGGTCGAGCCCGGCCTCCTCCCGCGCCGCGAGCGTCGCCCGGACCTGGTGCAGCGCCGACGCGTACTCCGTCCGGTCCGGCCGCATCACCGTGGCCATGGCGAGGTGGTCGGCGGCCTGCGGGAACCGCCGCAGCCGCCACAGGGCGAGCCCCAGGCCGAACTGGGCGTAGTCGTCGTCGGGGGCGACCTCGACGAGCAGCCCGAACTCGAGCGCGGCGTCCTCGAATCGGCGCGCGTCGAACAGGGCACGGGCGAGCGCCTCCCGGACCGACCGGGCCGCGGGCTCCGCCTCGACCGCCCAGGCCAGCAGCTCGGCCGCGGCGGCGGGGTGGCCGCTCTCGAGCAACGCGGTCCCCCGGCGGAACCAGTCGTAGGCGTCACCCGCAGGGGGATCAGGCCGCTCGGTCGCTGCGGTCACCCCGCCATGGTCGCACGCCGGTCCGCGGGCGCCCGGGCGACGCGCGACGCGGCGAGCACCTCCACGTCGTAGCGCGACGCCGCTCCGGCGGCCGCCCGGAAGAAGCGTCGACGCAGGCTCCCGTCGACCTCCACCACGTCGCCCGCCTCCCACCGCAGGCACCGTCGCCGGACGTCGGCGCGGAACGCCGAGCAGTCCAGCGTGTCGACGCGAGCCGTCGACCCGGCGCCCTGGGGACGGGCGGGCCGGTCGACCACGACGCGGAACGAGACGACGAGGTCGCCCGAGGGCAGCTGGCGCTGCTGGGGCGCGGCGCCGAGCCGGCCGCGCAGCCGGACCTCGTTGACCGCGGAGACGTCGTCCGCGGCGGTGGCGGCGGCCGAGGTGTGGGCGCTGGGCCGTCGGGCTGCTGGTGCGGTCATGGATCCTCCTCCGGAGGGATGCCCCGACGGCATCCGCCTGCGTCGTACCCTGCGAGCGACGGACGACGACGGAACGCCCCCGAGCCGGCGACGCGGGGGACGGCGCACGCGAAGGGCTCTGCTGTGGACACCACACCCGCACCGCTCGACCTCGGCCACGACGTCTGGCTCGTCGACACCCGGATGGGCGGCTACGACGGCATCACCGCCGGCTACCTCATCCGCGGTGAGCGGCCCTGCCTGGTGGAGACCGGCGCGGCGCGCTCGGCCGACGACGTGGTGCGCGCGCTGGCCGCGCTCGGCGTCGGTCCGGACGACCTGGCCACGATCGCGGTGACCCACATCCACCTGGACCACGCGGGCGGCGTCGGGGACCTGGCCGCGGCCTTCCCCCGGGCCGAGGTCGTGGTCCACGAGGCCGGTGCCCGGCACCTCGCCGACCCGGACCGGCTCATGCGCAGCGCGCGGCTGGTCTTCGGCGACGTCCTCGACGAGATCTTCGGCGACCTGCGCCCCACCGACGCCGCCCGGATCCGCGTGCTCGCCGACGGCGACTCGGTCGACCTCGGCGGCGGGCGCCGGCTGCACTCGTTCGACTCCCCCGGTCACGCGCGGCACCATGTCGGGCTGCTGGACTCGCTGAGCGGCGACCTCTACACCGGCGACGCCGCCGGGGTCTGGACGCCGGAGACGGGAGACCTTCGGCCCGCGACCCCTCCGCCGGACTTCGACCTCGACGCCGCCCTCGCCTCGCTCGACCGCATGCGGGAGCGACGCCCGACGAGGCTGCTCTTCAGCCACTTCGGGCCGGTCACCGACGTGGACACGACGTTGGACCGCTCCATCGAGGAGCTGCGGCTGTGGGTCGAGCTCGTCCGGGAGGCGCGGACCGACGGACTCGACCTCGACCACGCCGTGGCACGGGTCAGGGAACGGACCGCCGAGCGTTACGCCCTGCGGTCCGTCCCCGAGCTGGACGACAAGATCGAGGTCCTCTCCAGCACCGAGGCCGACGTGGCCGGCATCTGGCGCTGGCTCGACCGTCAGTCGGAGCTGGAGTCCGGCACGTCCTGACCAGAGGTGACCGACCCGTCGCCGTACCCTCCGGTCGGGTCGTCGCCGGCCAGCGCGAGGTCCTCGATGTCGAGGTCCTCGACGTCGTCATCCTCGATGTCGACATCTTCGATCGCGACGCCGTCCCGCGGCGCACTGGTCGGCTCGTCCTCGAGAAGGGGCGGCGCGAACTCGCCGAGGTTGTCCTCGTCGACGTCGTCCTCGTCGTCACCCCGCTCGTCCACCCGGACGTCGTCCTCGTCGTCACCCAGCTCGTCCACCCGGACGTCGTCCTCGTCGGCGTCGCCGGTGCGCAGGACCGCGAGCGCGTCGGAAGGCGAGTCGGCACCGTCTCGCCCCGTCGTCCTCGAGCTCGTCGGCCTCGTCGTCGTCAGCTCGTCGTCGACTCGTCGTCATCGAGCTCGTCCTGGTCCGCCGCGCCGTCGAGGGTGTCGACCCAGACGATGCCGTCCAGGTCGGCGAGGCGCTCGGCCGCGTCGGTCTCGTCGGCCTCGTCGACGTCGACGGTCCGGGCGAACCACTCGCGCGCCTCGTCCTCGCGGCCGGCGGCCAGCAGCGCGTCGGCGTAGGCGAACTTGAGCCGTGCCGACCACGACTCCGAGCTCGACGACGACAGCTCCGGGCACTGCAGCGTGACGACGGCCGCGTCGAGCTGGCCGAGGTCGCGCCGGGCGCCCGAGGCGACGATGCGCATCTCCACGCGGCCGGCCCGGTCGAGCCGGTCGACCTCGTCCGCGCCGGCCATCGAGATGGCGCGCTCGGGCCGGCCGAGCCCGCGCTCGCAGTCGGCCATGATCGGCCAGTAGCTGTCCGAGCCGGAGATCCGTCGGGCGGCGCGGAACTGGGCGAGGGCGTCGGCGTACTCCCCGGCGGTGTACGCCGCGACGCCGGCCGCCTCGCGCACGACGGCGAGCCGCCCGCCTCGGGCGACGGCCGCCTTCGCGTGCTCCCAGGCGAGGTCCGGGCGGTCCTCGAGCAGCCGCGCGGTCATGACGAGGTGCCGCGACACGATCTCCGCGGCCTCCAGCGACAAGCGTGCGCAGGTCGCCACGGATCGCCTTGTCGAGCTCCTGACCCGTGACGTCGTCCGGGACCGACGGACCCATCGGGCGGACCGGGCGGAGGCCACGGTCGTCGCGGCCGCCCCCGCGGTTGTCCCGCGGAGCTCCGCCGCGCTGGTCGTACCGGCGCGAGCCGCTCCGGTCGGGCCGGTCGCCGGACGAACGCTGCGGACGGTCGTCGTAGGACCGCGGCCCACGGTCCCCCGAGGGACGACCAGGCTCGCCCTGCGGACGGTCGCCGTAGGAGCGTTGCGGCCGATCAGCCTGCGGACGGTCACCGTACGAACGCTGCGGCCGGTCACCCTGCGGGACGGTCGCCGTAGGAGCGCGGCGGACGGTCGTCGTAGGAGCGCGGTCCCACGGTCCCCCGAGGGACGACCCGGCCCACCCTGCGGACGGTCACCGTACGAGCGCTGCGGACGATCACCCTGCGGGCGGTCGCCGTAGGAGCGCGGCGGACGATCGTCGTAGGAGCGTGGCCCACGGTCCCCCGAGGGACGACCCGGCCCACCCTGCGGACGGTCCCCGTAGGAACGCTGCGGACGATCACCCTGGGGACGATCGCCGTACGAACGCTGCGGCCGATCACCCTGCGGACGGTCCCCGTAGGAACGCTGCGGACGATCACCTTGCGGACGGTCGCCGTACCCGCGCGGCGGACGATCGTCGTAGGAGCGTGGCCCACGGTCCCCCGAGGGACGACCGGGCCCGCCCTGCGGACGATCCCCGTACGAACGCTGCGGACGATCACCCTGCGGGCGGTCCCCGTACGAGCGCGGCGGACGGTCGTCGTAGGAGCGCGGTCCACGGTCACCCGAGGGACGACCCTGCCCACCCTGCGGACGATCACCTTGCGGACGGTCGCCGTACGAGCGCTCCGGACGGTCGCCCTGCGGGCGGTCGCCGTACGAGCGCTGCGGACGGTCGCCCTGCGGGCGGTCGCCGTAGGAGCGCGGCGGACGGTCGTCGTAGGAGCGCGGTCCCCGGTCACCCGAGGGACGACCCTGCCCACCCTGCGGGCGATCACCGTACGAGCGCTGCGGACGATCACCCTGCGGGCGGTCGCCGTAGGAGCGCGGCGGGCGGTCGTCGTAGGAGCGCGGTCCCCGGTCACCCGAGGGACGACCCGACCCAGCCTGAGGGCGATCGCCATACGAGCGCGGCGGGCGGTCGTCGTAGGACCGCGGTCCACGGTCACCCTGCGGTCGACCCGACCCCGGCTGCGGGCGGTCGCCGTACGAGCGCTGCGGACGATCACCCTGCGGGCGGTCCCCGTAGGAGCGCGGCGGACGGTCGTCGTAGGAGCGCGGTCCCCGGTCACCCGAGGGACGACCCGCCCACCCTGCGGGCGATCACCGTACGAGCGCTGCGGACGATCCTCGAGCTCGCCGTGCGCGGCGGACGGTCGTCGTAGGAGCGCGCGGGGCGGTCGTCGAAGCTGCGGCGCGGTGCCCGCTCGCCACGATCGTCGGCGGGGCGGGCCGGACGGTCGTCGTAGGGCGGCCGCTGGCCGCCGCTCCCGCCCTGGCCGGGACGCGAGCCCGACGGCCGGCCGTACCCGCCGCTCGAGCCGCCGCGCGGCTTCTTCCGGTCGCCGCCGCTGCTGCCGCGGTGGGGTGCTGGGGTCATCTCTGCTCCTGTAGTCACGCCGCGAGCGGTCCCGCGCGTGTGGTCCGGGAATCCCGGTCGGTACGACGACAACCCCGTAAACGAGAACGAGGCCGCCCCATCAAGGGGCGACCTCGTCTCGAAAGAATGTCCGGCGGCGTCCTACTCTCCCACGCAGTCACCCGCGCAGTACCATCGGCTCTGAAGGGCTTAGCTTCCGGGTTCGGAATGGGACCGGGCGTTTCCCCTTCGACATGGCCGCCGAAACTCTATGGAGATGTGATCGTTCCCGACCGTATCTCGGGAACCGCACAGTGGACGCGTAGCAAAGTTTGTAAAAGTGTCAAGTCCTCGGCCTATTAGTACCGGTCAGCTGCATGCATTGCTGCACTTCCACCTCCGGCCTATCAACCCAGTGGTCTAGCTGGGGGCCTTACCCGGTCAACCCGGTGAGAGTCCTCATCTTGAAGCAGGCTTCCCGCTTAGATGCTTTCAGCGGTTATCCCTTCCGAACGTAGCCAACCAGCCGTGCCCTTGGCAGGACAACTGGCACACCAGAGGTTCGTCCGTCCCGGTCCTCTCGTACTAGGGACAGCCCTTCTCAAGACTCTTACGCGCACGGCGGATAGGGACCGAACTGTCTCACGACGTTCTAAACCCAGCTCGCGTACCGCTTTAATGGGCGAACAGCCCAACCCTTGGGACCTACTCCAGCCCCAGGATGCGACGAGCCGACATCGAGGTGCCAAACCATCCCGTCGATATGGACTCTTGGGGAAGATCAGCCTGTTATCCCCGGGGTACCTTTTATCCGTTGAGCGACGTCGCTTCCACATGCCGACGCCGGATCACTAGTTCCGACTTTCGTCCCTGCTCGACCCGTCGGTCTCACAGTCAAGCTCCCTTGTGCACTTGCACTCGACACCTGATTGCCAACCAGGCTGAGGGAACCTTTGAGCGCCTCCGTTACTCTTTAGGAGGCAACCGCCCCAGTTAAACTACCCACCATGCACTGTCCCTGATCCGGATCACGGACCTAGGTTAGACAGCCAGTACGACCAGAGTGGTATTTCAAGGACGACTCCACATGAACTGGCGTCCATGCTTCAAAGTCTCCCACCTATCCTACACAAGCCGAACCGACCACCAATACAAAGCTATAGTAAAGGTCCCGGGGTCTTTCCGTCCTGCCGCGCGTAACGAGCATCTTTACTCGTAGTGCAATTTCGCCGAGTCCACGGTTGAGACAGCGCTGAAGTCGTTACGCCATTCGTGCAGGTCGGAACTTACCCGACAAGGAATTTCGCTACCTTAGGATGGTTATAGTTACCACCGCCGTTTACTGGCGCTTAAGTTCTGAGCTTCGCGCTTGCGCGCTAACCCGTCCCCTTAACGTTCCAGCACCGGGCAGGCGTCAGTCCATATACATCGTCTTGCGACTTGGCATGGACCTGTGTTTTTAGTAAACAGTCGCTTCAGCCTGGTCTCTGCGGCCGGAGCCAGCTTCAGGAGCAAGTCCTGTCACCAGCCCTGGCCCCCCTTCTCCCGAAGTTACGGGGGCATTTTGCCGAGTTCCTTAACCATGGTTCACTCGATCGCCTTGGTATTCTCTACCTGATCACCTGTGTCGGTTTGGGGTACGGGCCGCGGTAGTGCTCGCTAGAGGCTTTTCTCGGCAGCATAGGATCACTCACTTCGCCACAATCGGCTCGGCATCGGATCTCAGGCTCGTGAGACGCGGATTTGCCTACGTCTCGCCCTACATCCTTACCCCGGGACTACCATCGCCCGGGCTGAGCTACCTTCCTGCGTCACCCCATTGCTTGCCTACTACCGGTTCGGTTCGCGCGCTCCGCCTGGATCGGTCCGAAGACGTCCTCAGGTTTCAGGCGCTTAGCATCACCGGGGTCAGCATGGGCGCTCTACCACGGGTACGGGAATATCAACCCGTTGTCCATCGACTACGCCTGTCGGCCTCGCCTTAGGTCCCGACTTACCCAGGGCAGATTAGCTTGACCCTGGAACCCTTGATCATTCGGCGGAGGAGTTTCTCACTCCTCATTCGCTACTCATGCCTGCATTCTCACTCGTGTAGCGTCCACGGCTGGGTTACCCCGCCGCTTCGCTCGCCACACGACGCTCCCCTACCCATCCACACACCTGGACCGTTGCCGGCCGAGTAATCGGTGTGAATGACACAACTTCGGCGGTATGCTTGAGCCCCGCTACATTGTCGGCGCGGAATCACTTGACCAGTGAGCTATTACGCACTCTTTCAAGGGTGGCTGCTTCTAAGCCAACCTCCTGGTTGTCTGTGCGACTCCACATCCTTTCCCACTTAGCATACGCTTGGGGGCCTTAGTTGGTGTTCTGGGCTGTTTCCCTCTCGACTACGGAGCTTATCCCCCGCAGTCTCACTGCCACGCTCTCACTTTCCGGCATTCGGAGTTTGGTTGACTTCAGTAAGCTTGTAGGCCCCCTAGGCCATCCAGTGCTCTACCTCCGGAAAGAAACACGTGACGCTGCACCTAAATGCATTTCGGGGAGAACCAGCTATCACGGAGTTTGATTGGCCTTTCACCCCTACCCACAGGTCATCCCCCCAGTTTTCAACCTAGGTGGGTTCGGGCCTCCACGCCGTCTTACCGGCGCTTCACCCTGCCCATGGGTAGATCACTCCGCTTCGGGTCTAGGACACGCGACTGAATCGCCCTATTCGGACTCGCTTTCGCTACGGCTGCCCCTCACGGGTTAACCTCGCCACATATCGCTAACTCGCAGGCTCATTCTTCAAAAGGCACGCTGTCACGGAGAGCCACAAGGACTCAAGACGCTCCAACGGCTTGTAGGCACACGGTTTCAGGTACTATTTCACTCCCCTCCCGGGGTACTTTTCATCTTTCCCTCACGGTACTTGTCCGCTATCGGTCACCAGAGAGTATTTAGGCTTAGCGGGTGGTCCCGCCAGATTCACTCGAGATTTCTCGGGCCCCGAGCTACTTGGGATCCCCTTCGACAGTCGATGCGGTTTCGGCTACGGGGGCGTTACCCTCTATGCCGGCCCTTTCGCATGGCCTTCGCCTACCTCATCGATTTTTTACTGTCTGTCCGCTCGCCAGAACGGACTGAAAGGTCCCTCAACCCCGGTACTGCAACGCCTGGCGGCTATCACGCAGTACTGGTTTGGCCTCTTCCGATTTCGCTCGCCACTACTCTCGGAATCACTGTTGTTTTCTCTTCCTGTGGGTACTGAGATGTTTCACTTCCCCACGTTCCCTCCAACCGCCCTATATATTCAGGCGGAGGTGACTGGACATGACTCCAGCCGGGTTTCCCCATTCGGACATCCCTGGATCACAGCTCGGTTGCCAGCTCCCCAAGGCTTTTCGCAGGCTCCAACGTCCTTCATCGGCTTCTGGTGCCAAGACATCCACCGTGTGCCCTTAGTAACTTGAACACAAAAACTAGATGCTCGCGTCCACTGTGCAGTTCTCAAGGTACGGGCGGGTTCCAGGTCGGACGCGGTGCTGACGCCGGCACGCCGGGCAGTACAACCGCAGACCTGGCCCCGACCGAAACGCCCGGGAGCGCAAGGCTCTCGGGCGTCGGTCTCGAAGGATCGGTTGCCCGTTCCCTCAGGACCCAACAGCGTGTCAGGCACCGGTCCGTGTTCCGCGGTCCACTCCCCGAGGGGAAGTACTGGCGGTCGACGTGATCCGGTGCCAAGTAATCGATGTTCCACCCATGAGCTACCTCGGCAGGACGTACGCCTGCACGTGAGGCTCTGTACGCCCGGCGGACCGGGCGTCAGGTGCTCCTTAGAAAGGAGGTGATCCAGCCGCACCTTCCGGTACGGCTACCTTGTTACGACTTCGTCCCAATCGCCGATCCCACCTTCGACGGCTCCTTCCCAAGGGTTAGGCCACCGGCTTCGGGTGTTACCGACTTTCGTGACGTGACGGGCGGTGTGTACAAGGCCCGGGAACGTATTCACCGCAGCGTTGCTGATCTGCGATTACTAGCGACTCCGACTTCATGGGGTCGAGTTGCAGACCCCAATCCGAACTGAGGCCGGCTTTTTGGGATTCGCTCCACCTTGCGGTATCGCAGCCCTTTGTACCGACCATTGTAGCATGCGTGCAGCCCTAGACATAAGGGGCATGATGATTTGACGTCATCCCCACCTTCCTCCGAGTTGACCCCGGCAGTCTCCTATGAGTCCCCGACATTACTCGCTGGCAACATAGGACGAGGGTTGCGCTCGTTGCGGGACTTAACCCAACATCTCACGACACGAGCTGACGACAACCATGCACCACCTGTATACCGCCCTTGCGGACCCCACATCTCTGTGAGTTTTCGGCATATGTCAAGCCTAGGTAAGGTTCTTCGCGTTGCATCGAATTAAGCCGCATGCTCCGCCGCTTGTGCGGGCCCCCGTCAATTCCTTTGAGTTTTAGCCTTGCGGCCGTACTCCCCAGGCGGGGCGCTTAATGCGTTAGCTACGGCACGGAGAACGTGGAAGGTTCCCCACACCTAGCGCCCAACGTTTACGGCGTGGACTACCAGGGTATCTAATCCTGTTCGCTCCCCACGCTTTCGCTCCTCAGCGTCAGTAGTTGCCCAGAGACCCGCCTTCGCCACCGGTGTTCCTCCTGATATCTGCGCATTTCACCGCTACACCAGGAATTCCAGTCTCCCCTGCAACACTCTAGCTAGCCCGTATCGAGTGCAGGCTCGGGGTTGAGCCCCGAGTTTTCACACCCGACGTGACAAGCCGCCTACGAGCTCTTTACGCCCAATAAATCCGGACAATGCTTGCACCCTACGTATTACCGCGGCTGCTGGCACGTAGTTAGCCGGTGCTTCTTCTGCGGGTACCGTCACTTTCGCTTCGTCCCCGCTGAAAGAGGTTTACAACCCGAAGGCCTTCGTCCCTCACGCTGCGTCGCTGCGTCAGGCTTTCGCCCATTGCGCAATATTCCCCACTGCTGCCTCCCGTAGGAGTCTGGGCCGTGTCTCAGTCCCAGTGTGGCCGGTCGCCCTCTCAGGCCGGCTACCCGTCGTCGCCTTGGTGAGCCGTTACCTCACCAACAAGCTGATAGGCCGCGGGCCCATCCCTCACCGAAGTTCTTTCCACCAGGCGTGATGTCGCGCCTGGTCGTATCCGGTATTAGCACCGGTTTCCCGGTGTTATCCCAGAGTGAGGGGCAGGTTGCCCACGTGTTACTCACCCGTTCGCCACTGATCCGGAGGGCAAGCCCTCCATCACCGTTCGACTTGCATGTGTTAAGCACGCAGCCAGCATTCGTCCTGAGCCAGGATCAAACTCTCCGTTGATGTCTATTGGTACGCCGGAGGAATAGTCCGGCAGTGACCGACTGAAGAGTTCCTGGCATGGATCGAGCTGTGCTCGATCAATACCAAAGGAAATTACTACCTGTCCGATGGCGCCCTACGACGATTGTCGCGGTGCCGACCCATCCGACGGGGTTTGTTGGCATCGATTTTTGACACGCTGTTGAGTTCTCAAGGAGCGGGCGCGCACCATCGGGCCACACCGATCTCTCGGTGAAGTCCGTCCGGGGCAACTCGCCTAACTTAGCGGAACCGGTGGGCACGGTCAAATCCGTACCGGGTTCCTCCCCGCCCGCCGGAGCGGGCACGCCGATGTCGCAAACCCTTGTGGGGCTTGATGTTTCGGCTGGGAGTCGGGCCCCGGGACCGGCCACCTTCGCGGTGTCCGTTCCTCCCTGACGGGCTGACGTCGAGAACATTAGGCGGGACGGGGACGTCAGGTCAAATCGGGCATCTCGCGCCGCCGGATCGAGCCGGCCGAACGCCGAGACGGCATGTGGCCCAGGGGTTTTCGGTGCCACGCCGAACGACGCTGGCCCGGCCGACGGCGCCGATCAGGCACCGTCGACGCGGATCCCGCCGATGTGACGCCGACCACGTCGGAGCAGGACCCACCGGTCGTGCAGGAGGTCGGCGTCGGTGAGCTGCGCCGACTCGTCGGTCACCCGGACGTTGGCGACGTACGCCCCGCCCTCGGCGATGGTCCGCCGCGCGGCCCCCTTGCTGTCCACCAGGCCCGCCCGGGCGAGGGCGTCGGCGACGGTCATCCCGGCCGCCCACTCCGCGGCCGGGACGACCGCGTGCGGCGTCTCGGCCAGCGCGGCGTCGAGCGTGGCGGCGTCGAGCTCGGCCAGCTCCCCGCGGCCGAACAGGGCCGCGGCGGCGGCCTCGACCCGTAGCCGCTCCGCCCGGCCGTGCACCAGGTCGGTGAGCTCCTCGGCGAGCGCGCGCTGGGCCTCCCGCGCCTGGGGACGCTCGCGCAACGAGGCCTCGAGGGCCTCGATCTCGTCGTGCGGGCGGAACGAGAACATCCGCAGCAGCGTGCCCGCGAGGGCGTCCTCGGTCGTGAGCCAGAACTGGAAGAAGGCGTACGGCGAGGTCAGGCCGGGGTCCAGCCACACGGTGCCGGACTCGGTCTTGCCGAACTTCGTGCCGTCGGCCTTGGTGACCAGCGGGGTGGTGAGCGCGTGCACCCGTGCGCCCGGTCATCCGCCGGACGAGGTCGACCCCGGCGACGATGTTGCCCCACTGGTCCGAGCCGCCGGTCTGCAGCGTGCAGCCGTACTGCCGGTGCAGCTGGAGGTAGTCGTAGGACTGCAGCAGCTGGTAGCTGAACTCGGTGTAGGAGATCCCGGCGCCGGCCAGGCGCGCCGCGACCGCCTCCCGGTCGAGCATCCGGTTGACGCTGAAGTGCTTGCCGACGTCGCGGAGGAAGTCGAGGGTCGACAGCCCGCGGGTCCAGTCGTAGTTGTTCACCATCACCGCGGGGTTGGCGACGTCCTCGAAGTCGAAGAACCGCTCGAGCTGCGCGCGGATGCGTGCCACCCACTCGGTGACGACGTCGACCTCGTTGAGCGTGCGCTCGCCGGTGTCCTTCGGGTCGCCGATGAGACCGGTGGCGCCGCCGACGAGGGCCAGCGGCCGGTGGCCGCCGAGCTGGAAGCGGCGGACGGTGAGGATCTGCAGCAGGTTCCCGAAGTGCAGGCTCGGCGCCGTCGGGTCGAAGCCGCAGTAGAGGGTCAGGGGCGCCTCGGCCGCGGCGGCGCGCAAGGCCCCGAGGTCGGTGGAGTCGGCGACGAGCCCGCGCCAGACGAGGTCGTCGATGACGGCCACGCGGGCCTGGGCGGCGGCGTCGAGCTCGCTCGGGTCGAGGCTGCTCGCGGTCTCCTGAGTCACACCGGTCATCCTCGCGCACGGCGCGAGCCGCTCACGCACGGGTTCCCGGCCACGTGGAAGCGCCAGGGCCAGTCGGCCGCCCGGGAGATGCCCACCCGCGGACCCGCGACCACGTCCGGCTCGGCCACCGGCCGGCCCGGCCGCAGCCGCAGTGCGGAGCCGCGCGGCACGACGTCGACGCCGTCCCACGACCCGTCGAGGCCGAGGACGGCCGCGAGGTTGGCCGGGCCGGAGGCGAGCCGCGCGAAGCCGGTGCCCGCCGGGCGCCGGTGCCGGGCGAGGTCCTCCCCCGCGACGACCTCCCCCGCCCGCAGCAGGACGGCAGATGCCCGACCCTCCTGCTCGCACACCAGGTTGAGGCACCAGTGCATGCCGTAGCTGAAGTAGACGTAGGCGTGGCCCGGAGGCCCGTACATCACCTGGGTGCGCGGGGTGGGGCCCCGCCAGGCGTGCGACGCCGGGTCGTCCTCGCCGGCGTAGGCCTCGACCTCGACGAGCCGCACGGCCACCACGCCCTGCGGCGTGGTGCTCACCACCACCCGGCCGAGCAGGTCGCGCGCGACCACGGGGGACGGCCGCCGGAAGAACGCGCGGGTGGCCGGGGACGTGGTCACGCCCGGAGGCTAGTCGCCGGCGCGCGGCTCAGGTACCGGGGCGCTGTGCCGCCCAGGCCGCGGCCTCGTCGACCGCGGCGCGGAGCGCCGCGAGCTGCTCGCGCACACGCACCGGCGCGGTCCCGCCGTACGCCGATCGCGCGTCGAGCGCGCCGCGCACCGACAGCACCGTGCGGACCGCCGGGGTCAGGTGCTCGCTGATCGAGCGCAGCTCGTCGTCGGAGAGGTCCCAGAGCTCGACGCCGCGGGCCTCGGCCCGGCGGACGCACCCGCCAGCGACCTCGTGCGCCTCGCGGAACGGGACGCCCTGCCGGACGAGCCACTCGGCGATGTCGGTGGCGAGCGCGAAGCCCTGCGGTGCCGACTCCGCCATGCGCTCGACGTCGAAGCGCAGGGTCGCGACGGACCCGGTCATCGCCGGCAGGACGAGCAGCAGCGTGTCGATCGCGTCGAAGGCCGGCTCCTTGTCCTCCTGCAGGTCGCGGTTGTAGGCGAACGGCAGCCCCTTGAGGGTCGTGAGCAGGCCGGTGAGGCCGCCGATGAGCCGACCCGCCTTGCCCCGGGCGAGCTCGGCGACGTCGGGATTCTTCTTCTGCGGCATGATCGAGCTGCCGGTCGACCACGCGTCGTCGAGCCGCGCCCAGCCGAACTCGCGCGACGCCCAGAGGCAGATCTCCTCGCCCAGCCGCGACAGGTGCACGCCGATCATCGCGGTGACGAAGCAGAACTCGGCGGCGAAGTCGCGGTCGCTCACCGCGTCGATGGAGTTGGGGACCGCGTCGCGGAACCCGAGCTCGTGCGCGACCGCACGCGGGTCGAGCGGGAGCGACGAGCCGGCCAGCGCCCCCGCGCCCATGGGCGAGAGCGCGGTACGCCGGTCCCAGTCGCGCAGCCGGTCGACGTCGCGGCCGAGCGCGTGCACGTGCTTGGCCAGCTCGTGCCCGAAGGACACCGGCTGGGCGTGCTGCAGGTGGGTGAAGCCCGGCGCGGCCGTGTCGACGTGCCGGTCCGCCTGCTCCACCAGGGCCCGTTGCAGGTCGACGACGGCCGCGGCGACCAGCCGCGCGTGGTCGCGCAGGAAGAGCCGGAAGTCCGTGGCCACCTGGTCGTTTCGCGAGCGGCCCGCCCGGAGCTTGCCGCCCAGGACGCCGAGCCGCTCGGTGAGTCCGCGCTCGAGCGCCGTGTGCACGTCCTCGTCGGCCGGCTGCGCGACGAACGCGCCGGAGCGCACGTCGGCCTCGAGCCCGTCGAGCGCGCCGAGCATCGCGCCGAGCTCCTCGTCGTCGAGCAGCCCGGCGCGGTGCAGCACGCGCGCGTGCGCCCGGCTCTGCGCCAGGTCGTACGGCGCGAGGCGCCAGTCGAAGTGCACCGACAGCGACAACGCCGCCATCGCGTCGGACGGCCCGCCCTCGAACCGGCCGCCCCACAGGCGTTGGCCGCCTCCGCCCGGCTCAGCCAAGGTCGCGGCCGAGTCGCTCGTCGCGCGTCGCGGCGATCTTGCTGGGCAGGCCCCACAGGTCGACGAAGCCCTTGGCGAGCGACTGGTCGAACGTGTCGCCGGTGTCGTACGTCGCGAGGTTGAAGTCGTAGAGCGACTCCGCGCTGCGCCGACCCGTGACGACGGCGCGGCCGCCGTGCAGGGTGAGCCGGACGTCGCCGGTGACCGTGGCGTTGAGCTCCCCGACGAAGCCGTCGAGGGCGCGCTTGAGCGGGGAGAACCACAGGCCGTCGTAGACCAGCTCGCTCCAGCGCTGGGCGACCCCGCGGCCGAAGCGGGCCAGGTCGCGCTCGACCGTGACGTTCGCGAGCTCGGCGCGGGCGGTGAGCAGCGCGATGGCGCCCGGTGCCTCGTAGACCTCGCGGCTCTTGATGCCGACGAGCCGGTCCTCGACGAGGTCGAGCCGGCCGACCCCCTGCGCGCCGGCGCGGTGGTTGAGCTCCTGGATCGCCTGCAGCATCGTCACCGGACGGCCGTCGATCGCGACCGGCGTCCCCTCGGTGAACGTGATGACGACCTCGTCCGGCTCGCGCGCGACGCTCGGGTCCTGCGTGTAGCTGTAGACGTCCTCGATCGGCCCGTTCCAGATGTCCTCGAGGAAGCCGGTCTCGACCGCACGGCCCCACACGTTCTGGTCGATGGAGTACGGCGACTTCTTGGTCTGGTCGATCGGCAGGCTGTTGCGCTCGGCGAACTCGATCGCCTTGTCGCGGGTCATCGCGTAGTCGCGCACCGGCGCGATGCAGGTGAGGTCGGGCGCGAGGTTCGCGATGCCGACCTCGAAGCGCACCTGGTCGTTGCCCTTGCCGGTGCAGCCGTGCGCCACCACCGTCGCGCCGTGCTGGCGGGCCGCCGTCACGAGGTGCTTGACGATCACCGGCCGGGACAGCGCCGACACGAGCGGGTAGCGGTCCATGTAGAGCGCGTCGGCCTTGAGCGCCGGCAGGCAGTACTCCTCGGCGAACTCGTCGCGGGCGTCGGCGACGTAGGCCTCGACCGCCCCGCAGGCGAGCGCCCGCTTGCGGATCACCTCGAGGTCCTCGCCCTCCTGGCCGACGTCGATCGCCACGGCGATCACCTCGGCCCCGGTCTCCTCGGCGATCCAGCCGATGGCCACGGACGTGTCCAGTCCACCGGAGTAGGCGAGTACCACGCGCTCAGTCACGGTCGTTCCTCTTTCGTTCCTTCGAGCCGTACGGCGTACGGCGGGCGGGCTCGTGCGGGGGCTGTGTGGGGACGCGGGGCTCATCGGCCGTTCTCCGCCAGGCGGAGCATCGCAGCGGCGACCTCGGTGCCGCCCTGCGGGTCCCGGGTGACGAGCAGGAGGGTGTCGTCGCCGGCCACGGTGCCGATCACCGTCGGCAGCACGGTGTGGTCGATCACCGACGCGAGGTACTGCGCGGCGCCGGGCGGCGTACGCAGCACGACCAGGTTGGCCGAGCTGTCGGCGGAGACGAGCACCTCGCCGCACACGCGGGCCAGCCGCGCGACGGCCGCCTCGACCCCGACCGCGGCGACGAGCGAGGTGTCGCCGCCCTGGCCGGGGGCCGCGTAGACCGCGACGCCGTCGGCGGCGACGACCTTGGTCGCGCCGATCTCGTCGAGGTCGCGCGACAGCGTCGCCTGGGTCACCGTGAGCCCGTCGGCGGCGAGCAGGTCGGCCAGCCGGGCCTGGCTCGGGACGGCGTTGTGCTCGAGCAGCTCGAGGATCCGCGCGTGCCGCGCGACCTTCGTGTTCGGCGTGGTCATGACACCGACCCCAGGAGGCCGGGCAGCGCCGCGCCGAACCGGTCCGCGTCGGCCGGGGTCAGCACGAGCGGCGGGGCGAGCCGGATCGTCGTGGGGCGCACGGCGTTCACCAGGAAGCCGGCCCGGCGGGCCGCTGCCTCGAACGCCGGCGCGACCGGCGCGCCCAGCTCGAGGGCCCGCCACAGGCCCAGCCCGCGGTGCGCCACGAGCAGCGGGCTCCCGACCGCGTCGAAGGACGTGGCCCAGCGCTCCCCGAGGGCCCGGACGTGCTCGAGCAGGCCTTCGCGCTCGATCGTGTCGAGGACGGCGAGCGCGGCGGCGCACGACACCGGGTTGCCGCCGAACGTCGACCCGTGGTCGCCCGGCTGCAGCACGTCGGCCGCGGCGCCGGTGGCGAGCACGGCGCCGATCGGAAGGCCGCCGCCGAGCCCCTTCGCCAGGGTGATGACGTCGGGCACGACGCCCTGCGCCACGCTGAGCAGCCACTCCCCCGCGCGGCCGATCCCCGACTGGACCTCGTCGACGACGAGCAGCGCGCCCGCGTCGTCGCACACCGCCCGCGCGGCGGCGAGGTAGCCGGCCGGCGGTACGACGACGCCGCCCTCGCCCTGCACGGGCTCGAGGACCACGGCGGCGGTCCGCTCGCTGACGGCGGCGCGCAGCGCCTCGACGTCGGCGTACGGGACGAACGTGACCGGTCCGGGCAGCGGCTCGAACGGAGCGCGCTTCGCCGCGGTGCCGGTCACCGACAGCGCGCCGAGCGTGCGGCCGTGGAAGCCGCCCTCGGCGCTCACCACCTCGGTGCGCCGGCCCTGCATGTGCTTGCGCACGATCTTCAGCGCCGCCTCGTTGGCGGTCGCGCCGTCCTGGGACAGGAAGACGCGGGCGCCGCCGGGGACGAGCGCGGCGAGCCGCTCGGCCAGCGCGACCCCGGGCTCGTGGATCGCGAGGTTGCTGGAGTGGGCGAGGGTCGCGACCTGGCGCGAGACGGCCTCGACGACGGCCGGGTGCGCGTGGCCGAGCGACGAGACCGCGATGCCGCCGATCAGGTCGAGGTACTCCGCGCCGTCGACGTCCCACACGCGGGCGCCCGCGCCGTGGGACAGGGCCACCGGCGGCGTGCCGTAGTTGCGCATCATCACGGCGTCCCACCGGGCCTGCAGCTCCTGGGTGGCCGGGCCTGGGCCGTCGGTCGTGGTCACGACGCCGCCACCTCGCCCTCGAACAGCGGGGCCTCGTCGGGCAGCACCATGGTCCCGACGCCGGCACTCGTGACGACCTCGAGCAGGACGGCGTGCGCCAGGCGGCCGTCGATCACGTGCGCCCGCGGTACGCCGCCGCGCACGGCCCGCACGCAGGCCTCCATCTTCGGCACCATCCCGCTCTCGAGGGCGGGCAGCAGCTCCTCGAGCGCCGAGACGCCGATCGTGCGGATCACCTCGTCGCTCGCCGGCCAGTCGGCGTAGAGGCCCTCGACGTCGGTGAGCACGACGAGCTTCTCCGCGCGGAGCGCCACGGCGAGCGCCGCCGCGGCGGAGTCGGCGTTGACGTTGTAGACCGCGCCGTCGGCGCCGCGGGCGACGGAGGAGACCACCGGGCACGAGGCCGTCGTCGAGCAGCTGCTCGACGAAGTCGGCGCGCACCTCGACGACGTCGCCGACCAGTCCGACGTCGACCGGCTCGCCGTCGACGAGCACGTCGCGGCGCTCGGCGGTGAACAGGTGCGCGTCCTCGCCGGAGAGCCCGACGGCGTAGGGGCCGTGGGCGTTGAGCAGCGCGACGACCTCGCGCTGCACCTGACCGGTGAGGACCATGCGCACGACGTCCATCGCCTCCGGGCTGGTCACGCGGTAGCCGCCGCGGAACTCCCCCTGGACCCCGAGCCGGTCGAGCATCCGGCTGATCTGCGGGCCGCCGCCGTGCACGACGACGGGGCGCAGACCGGCCATCCGCAGGAACATGACGTCGGCGGCGAACGCGGTGCCGAGCGCCTCGTCGACCATCGCGTTGCCGCCGTACTTGAGGACGACGGTGGCGCCGTGGAACCGCTCGAGCCAGGGCAGCGCGTCCGCGAGCACCGCGGCCTTGGCCAGCGCCGCGTCGCGGTCGGCCGGCGCCGTGCGCAGGATGCCGGTCACGACGAGTACGCCGAGTTCTCGTGGACGTACTCCGCGGTGAGGTCGTTCGTCCACACCGTCGCCGACGCGTCGCCGGCCCGCAGGTCCACCGTGATCGTGACCTCGCGGCCGGACATGTCGACGAGGTCGCGGTCCTCGCCGGTGGCGCCGTCGCGGCAGACCCAGACGCCGTTGATCGCGACGTCGACCGCGTCGGGCTCGAACGCGGCGTCGGTCATGCCGAGCTCGGCGAGGATGCGTCCCCAGTTCGGGTCCTCGCCGTGGATCGCGCACTTGACCAGGTTGGCCCGCGAGATCGAGCGGCCGGCGGCCACGGCGTCGTCCTCGGTCGCGGCGTGGACGACGTCGATCCGGATCTCCTTGCTCGCGCCCTCGGCGTCGGCGACGAGCTGGCGGGCGAGGCTGGCGCAGACCTCGGCGACCCGCGCCGCGAGGTCGGCGTAGGACGGACGGGTGCCGGACGCCCCGCTCGCGAGCAGCAGCACCGTGTCGTTCGTCGACGTGCAGCCGTCGCTGTCGACCCGGTCGAACGTCACGCGCGTGGCGGCGCGCAGCGCGGAGTCCAGCTCGGCCGCGTCGGCGACGGCGTCGGTCGTGACCACCACGAGCATCGTCGCGAGGGACGGCGCGAGCATCCCCGCGCCCTTCGCCATCCCGCCGACGGTGAACCCCTCCCCGTGGGCCACGGCGGTCTTCGGCACCGAGTCGGTGGTCATGATCGCCGCGGCCGCGGCGGCGCCGCCGTCGTCGGCCAGTGCGCCGTGCGCGGCGTCGAGCCCGGCGAAGAGCCGGTCGGTGGGCAGTCGTACGCCGATGAGTCCCGTGGAGCAGACGGCGACGTCGCCGGCGCCGATCCCGAGCAGGCCCGCGACGTGCTCGGCCGTGCGGTGCGTGTCGAGGAAGCCGTCCGGACCCGTGCACGCGTTGGCCCCGCCGGAGTTGAGCGCCACCGCGCGCACGACGCCCGCGGCGAGGACCTGGCGGCTCCAGAGCACCGGCGCGGCCTGCACCCGGTTGCGGGTGAACACTCCTGCGGCCGCGGACAGCGGGCCGTCGTTCACCACGAGCGCGACGTCGGCGGCCCCGGTCGACTTGAGCCCGGCGGCCACGCCGGCCGCCCGGAACCCTCGGGCCGCGGTGACGCTCACGGCGCGACCCCGATGGCGGTCAGCCCCGCGGTCTCGTCGAGACCGAGGGCGATGTTGGCGTTCTGCACGGCCTGACCGGCCGCGCCCTTGACCAGGTTGTCGATCGCCGAGACGACCACGGCGCGACCGGAGTGCTGGTCCGCGGCGACCTGCAGGTGCACGGAGTTCGCGCCGAGCGTGGCGCCGGTCTGCGGCCACGAGCCGGGCGGCAGGACCGAGACGAACGGCTCCTCGGCGTAGGCCGCCCGCAGCGCCTCGTGCAGCACCTCGGTCGTGACGCCGGGCGCGAGGCGCGCGGTCGTCGTCGCGAGGATGCCGCGCGGCATGGGCGCGAGCATGGGCGTGAACGACAACGTGACCGGCTCCCCCGCGGCCGCGCCGAGCGCCTGCTCCATCTCGGGGATGTGCTGGTGCGTGCCGCCGGCCTTGTACGTCGAGAGCTGGCCCATGACCGTGCTCGCGAGCAGCGCGTCGCTCGGCTTCCGGCCGGCCCCGGTCGTCCCGCTCGCGGCCACCACCACGACGTCCGCGGGCTCGACGAGCCCCGCGGCGAGCAGCGGCGACAGCCCCAGGACCACCCCGGTCGGGTAGCAGCCGGGGTTCGCGATGCGCCGCGACGCGGCGACCTCGGCCCGGCGGCCGGGGAGCTCGGGCATGCCGTAGGTCCAGTGCCCGGACCAGTCGCCGCCGTAGTAGCGGCTCCACGCGTCGGCCCGCTCGAGCCGGTGGTCGGCGCCGAGGTCGACCACGAGCGTCCCCGCCGGCAGCGCCGCGGCGATGGCACCCGACTCGCCGTGCGGCAGCGCGAGGAACACGACGTCGGCGGTGCCGATGGTGTCGAGGTCGGTCGCGAGGAACGTCCGGTCGGCGAGCGCGGTGAGGCCGGGGTGCAGGTCGGTGACGCGGGCGCCCGCGCTCCCGCCGGCGAGCAGCGGTCCGACGGCGAGGCCGGGGTGGCCGAGCAGCAGGCGGACCACCTCCCCGCCGGCGTAGCCGGACGCGCCGACGACCGCGGCGACGGGGGTCGTGGACGGGATCACGCGAGCACTATACACATATTCCGATAGTGCCTCGCGAGCGCCGTCAGACCCGCTGCACCGCCCCGACCGCGGCCGCGGCCGCCGCGACGGCGGCGTCGCGCGCCGCGGACACCTCGTCGACCGTGAGGGTGCGGTCGGGCGCGCGGAAGCGCAGCGCGTACGCGAGCGACTTGCGCCCGGCGCCCACCTGCTCGCCCGGTGTAGACGTCGAAGAGCCGCACGGCCTCGAGCAGCGGCCCGGCGCCCGCGGCGAGCGCCGCCTCGACCGCCGCGGCCGGGACCGCGGCGTCGACGACGAGGGCGACGTCCTCCTTCGCGACCGGGTAGGACGACAGGCCGAGCGGGGTCACGGTGCCGGACTTCGCCGCGATCACCGCACCGAGGTCGAGCTCCATCGCCGAGGAGCGACGCGGCAGCCCGGTGCTCTCGCACACGCGCGGGGCGAGCTCGCCGGCGTAGCCGACGACGGCGCCGTCCACGACGAGCTCGGCACAGCGCCCCGGGTGCCACGGCGCGGGGGTGGCCCCGCGGCGCACCTCGAGCGCGACGCCCACCGCGGCGGCCACCACGCGCGCCGCCTCGACGGCGTCGGCCCAGGACGAGGCCGTGCCCGGCCCCCACCAGCCGGCCGGCGTCCGGGAGCCGGCCAGGGCGACGCCCACGTGCCAGGGCTGGTCGGGGAGCAGCCCGCGCAGACCGGCGAGGTCCTCGTCGCTGGGCCGCCCGTCGACCGAGGGCCGCGGCGGTTCGGTGCCCCCGCGCGGCTGCTGCCCGTCGCGGAGCCGGACGACCGACCCGGCCTCGAAGACGGCGACGTCCGCCGCCCCTCGGCCGACGTTGCGGCGCAGGGTCGACACGAGCCCGGGCAGGAGCGTGGTGCGCATCGCCGGCTGAGCGTCGGACAGCGGGTTCGCGAGCAGCAGCAGGTTGCGGCGTACGTCGTCGGCGGGGATCCCGAGCGCGTCGAGCTCGGCCGGACCGACGAACGGGTAGGCCAGGGCCTCGACGTAGCCGGCGGCGGCCAGCGCCCGGCCGACGCGCCGGCGGGCCCGCTGCGCCTCGGTGAGGCCGAACCCGGCGCGGGCCCGCGGCAGGGTCGCGGGGACGGCGTCGTAGCCGCCGAGCCGCAGCACCTCCTCGACGAGGTCGGCCGGGTCGGTGAGGTCGGGGCGCCACGAGGGCGGCGTCACGACGAGGGGGTCGGCGGCCGGGTCGGCGACGGTCGCGCCGACCGCCTCGAGCCGGGAGACGACGGCGTCGCGCTCGACGGCGATCCCGGCGACCCGGCCGGGCAGGTCGACGGGCAGCGCGACCACGACCGGCTCGTGCGGCGCCTCCACCGCCGTCATGCCGACGTAGCTCCCGCCGCCGTGGGCGAGCAGCAGCGCGGCGGCCCTGGCCGAGGCGTACGGCGCGAGCACGACGTCGGTGCCGCGCTCGAACCGGCGCGACGCCTCGCTCGACAGCCTGTGCCGGCGCGACATGTGCGCCACGACGCGGGCCGAGAAGTGCGCGGCCTCGAGCGCGATCTCGCTCGTCGCGGCGTCGACCTCCGTCTCGAGACCGCCCATGGTCCCGGCGAGGCCGATCGGGCCCGCGGTCGTCGGTGATGAGCAGGTCGTCCGCGCCGAGGGTCCGCTCGACGTGGTCCAGCGTCTCGAGCGTCTCCCCCGCGCGGGCCCGGCGTACGACGATCGGACCCCGCAGCTTGCCCCGGTCGAACGCGTGCAGCGCCTGGCCGGTCTCGAGCATGACGTAGTTGGTCACGTCGACCGCGAGGGAGACCGGGCGCACGCCGCTCATCGCGAGCCGGCGTCGCATCCAGTACGGCGTGGGCGCCGACGGGTCGAAGCCGACGATCGTGCGCAGCGTGAACAGGTCGCAGCCGTCGAGGTCGTCGACGGCGCACCCGTGCGGCTCGCCGGTCACGGGAGCGGGCAGGTCGACGAGCTCGAGGCCCGGGTCGCGGAAGGGCACGCCGTAGCGGTGCGCCAGCTCGCGCGCGACCCCGCGCATGGAGAGGCAGAACCCCATGTCCGGCGTGACCGTGACGTCGAGGACGTGGTCGCCGAGCCCGACGACGGGACCGGCGTCGGCACCGACCTCGGCGGTCCCGGCCGGCAGCACGATGATGCCGTCGTGGTCGTCGCCGAGGCCGAGCTCGCGCTCGGAGGCGATCATCCCGTCCGACACGTGGCCGTACGTCTCGCGGCTCGCGATGGCGAAGCCGCCGGCGAGGACCGCGCCGGGCAGGGCCACGACGACGAGGTCGCCCACGACGAAGTTGCTCGCGCCGCAGACGATCCCGCGGATCCCGGGGGTGTCGGGGTGGCCGTGTGCCGGTCCGACCTCGACCTGGCACCAGCGGATCGGCTTCTTGAAGCCGGTGAGCTCCTCGATCGTCGAGGACCCGGCCGACGACGAGCGGCCCGGTGACGTCGCCGCCGACGGAGTGGATCTCCTCGAGCTCGAGCCCGGAGTCGACCATGCGCTCGCCGACGTCCGCGACGTCGACGTCGCGCGGGAGGTCGACGTACTCCCGCAGCCAGGACAGCGGGACCCGCATCAGACCTCCATGCCGAACTGCGTGGCGAAGCGCACGTCGCCCTCGACCATGTCGCGCATGTCGGTGACGTCGTGCCGGAACATCAGGGTGCGCTCGACACCCATGCCGAAGGCGAACCCGGAGTAGCGCTCGCTGTCGATGCCGCAGGCCCGCAGCACCCGCGGGTTGACCATGCCGCAGCCGCCCCACTCGATCCAGCGCGGGCCGCCCTTGGCCTGGGGGAACCACAGGTCGAGCTCGGCGCTGGGCTCGGTGAACGGGAAGTACGACGGGCGGAGCCGGGTGCGCGCCTCGGGCCCGAACATGGCGGTGGCGAAGTGGTCGAGCGTGCCCTTGAGGTCGCCCATCGTGATGCCCTCGTCGACGACGAGGCCCTCGACCTGGTGGAAGACGGGCGTGTGCGTCGCGTCGAGCTCGTCGGTGCGGTAGACGCGACCCGGGCAGATCACGTAGATCGGCAGCGGGCGGTCGAGCATCGTGCGGATCTGCACCGGCGAGGTGTGCGTGCGCAGCACGACGCCGGAGTCCTCGGAGCCGACGAAGAACGTGTCCTGCATGGTGCGAGCCGGGTGGTCCGGCCCGATGTTGAGCGCGTCGAAGTTGAGCCACTCGGCCTCGACCTCGGGACCCTCGGCCACCTCCCAGCCCATCGCGACGAAGACGTCCTCGATCCGCTCCATGACCGTGGTGAGCGGGTGACGCGCCCCGGCCGGCCAGCGGTCGTAGGGCAGCGTGACGTCGACGGCCTCCTCCACGAGGACCCGGGCGTCGCGCTCGTCCTCGAGCTCGACCTGACGGCTCGCGAGGGCCGCACGGACCCTCCCTCGTGCCTCGTGGACCCGCTTGCCGGCCTCGGCCTTGGCCTGGGGCGGGAGGGCGCCGATCTCGCGGTTCGCCAGCGCGAGCGGGCTGCGGTCACCGTCGTGCGCGAGCCGCGCCTCCTTGAGCGCGTCCAGGTCGCCGGCCGCGGCGACCGCCGCGAGCGCGTCGGCGACCGCCGCCTCGAGGTTCTCCGCGCTCAGCGCGGCGACCTCGACGGGGTCGAAGGACTTGTTCGGCGCGGACATGCGCTCCCTCTCGTTGCGGACGCGAGGAGTCTAGGCGGGACCCCGGCCGACCACCGCCCCGGTTCTCCCGGCGATATCACTGAGGGTGGCCCTGGTTGCCAAGAGAGCAACATTCGTCACCCTCATTGAGGCGGTCCGGCGTCGAGCACGGGTCACGATGAGGGCGGAGTTTGGCGCGCTCTAAGCAACCAGGGCCACCTTCAGTGAGAACTCAGGCCTCGGAGAGCTGCTCCATCTCCATGCCGCCCATGGACGACTCGAGGACGCGCAGGGTGCCGTCGCCGAACGTCGGGTCCTGGCCGCGGGCCGCGAGCGCGGCGGCTCGGGCGGCCCGCTTCTCCGCCGCGAGGCGCTCGCCCTCGGCGAGCTCCTCGTCGGTGAGCGGGTAGGACTCGACGTAGGACCGCCCGTGGTACTTCTCGATGTAGGCCTCGAGCTCGGGCCCGGACTCCCACGACGTGATGAGGCAGTAGCGCGGCTCGTCGCCCTGGTGCCAGACCGCGTGGTAGAGCCGCTGGGTGTCGACGATGAGCTGGGCACCGGCCGGCAGCGCGATGCGCGTCTCGGTGGCCGGGTCGTCCTTGTCGTCGCGGAGCACCATGACCGAGTCCGGGTCGTCGGTGAGGTTGAAGAACCCGCGGACGATCCAGCCGGTGCCCTCGGGGTTGAGCCGGTTGTTGTCGTCGCGGTGGAAGTTGTAGAGCGTCTCGCCGTAGCGGTTGGGCAGGAGCTCGATCACCCGGCAGCGGCCGATGTTCGCGCCCGGCTCCATGGCCCGGGCGACCAGCCGCGGCGCCTTGTCGGCGTTGGCCGGCACCCAGACGCCGTCCTTGTCGGTCTTCGGCGGTGTGTGGTTCCAGAACCCGTCGCACTCGAGGTCGCCGTACGCCGAGGCGAGCGGGGCGAACCGGGTCTCGCCGGAGGACTTCCAGTCGACGAACTCGATGTCGCGCCACTCCTGGGGGTCGGCGGCCTGGTCGTAGCGGTCGAGCACGACGTAGCCGTTCTCCCGGAAGGCCTCGAGCTTGGTGTAGCCGTTCTCGCGGTACGACATCTGGTCCTCACACGTCGGGGTTGCGGTGCCGCTCCATCATGCCGCACCCGGACCCCTGGTTAGGTAACCCTAACTAGGGGTGTGTCCCGGCTCACGCCGCCGGTCAGGCCTCCGACATCACCGTCGTCGGGTCGTAGCCGTAGTACGCCGTGCGCGCGGCGCGCCGCTCCTGCGCGGTGGCCTCCCCCGCCACGGCCACGCCCTGGTCGAGCGGCGCGCTCTCGACGGTCGTCCGCGGGCTGTTCTCCCAGAGCCACTTCTCCAGCGCGGGCCCGGACTCGACCGAGGTGATGAGGCAGTAGCGCGGCTCGTCGCCCTGGTGCCACACGGAGTGCCACATGCGCTGCGAGTCGACGACGAGCTGCGCGCCGGCCGGCAGGGAGATCCGCGTCTCGGTCGACGGGTCGTCGATGTCCTCGCGCAGCACCATGACGCTGTCCGGGTTGTGGGTGAGCTGCATGAAGCAGCGCAGGACCCACCCCTCGCCGTCGGGGTTGAGCCGGTTGTTGTCGTCGAGGTGGCTGTTGTAGAGGGCATCGGCGTAGCTGTTGGGCTGCAGCTCGATCACGCGGACGCGGCCGACGTCGCAGCCGATCGCCCGGACCCGCTCGGTCAGGGTCGGCGCGACCGCCGTCTGGGCGTCGATCCACACGCCGTCCTTGTCGGCCTTCGGCGGGTCGAAGTGCCAGAAGCCGTTGCACTCGATCTGGCCGTACGCCGAGGCCAGCGGCGCGAACCGGGTGTCGCCCGACGACTTCCAGTCGACGTACTCCAGGTTCATCCACTCGGCCGGGTCGATCGGCTGCTGGTAGCTGTCGAGCACCACGTAGCCGGTCTCCTCGAGGATCGGGAGGTGGAGGTGACGCGCCATCGGGAGGCCTTCCTGGCTGGACGCGGCACTGCCGGGCCGCGACGCGTGGACGGTGGACGTGGACCCAGTGTTCCATGCCCGTCGTCGGGCGAAAGGCGCTGGGCGCGTTGGTCTTTCGTCACATCGCCAGGTAAGGCAAGCCTGCACTCACCCGAGCGCCGCGGGCCGACCGCCGCGGGCCGCTCAGCGACGACGCTGGGCCCGGGCCGAGGCGTAGAGGCAGACGGCGGCCGCCGCGGCGAGGTTGAGGCTCTCCGCCCGTCCGTGGATCGGGACGCGTACGACGTCGTCGCACAGCTCCCGGGTCTCGGCCGGGAGTCCCCAGGCCTCGTTGCCGAAGACCCACGCGGTCGGGCCGGCCAGCGAGCCGTCGTCGAGCAGGTCGTCGAGGTCGCGCTCCCCCGCGCCGTCGGCGGCGAGCACCCGCAGCCCGGCGGCCCGCAGCGCGGGCAGGAGCTCGGCCACGCTCGGCCCGGTGACCACGGGCAGGTGGAACAGGGAACCGGCGGAGGCGCGCACCGCCTTGGCGTTGAGCGGGTCGACGCTGGCCTCGGTGAGCACGACCCCGCCGACGCCCGCGGCGTCCGAGCAGCGGATGACGGTGCCGACGTTGCCCGGGTCGCGGGCGTGCGCCAGCACCGTGACGAGCGTGGGCGCGGTGGCGAGGAGGTCGTCGAGCGTGGCGCCGACCCGCGCGCAGACGCCGACCATGCCCTGCGGGGTGACCGTCCCCGACAGCGAGGCCACCACCTCGCCCGACGCGCGGACGACGTCGGCACCGGCCGCGATCGCGGCGGCGACGATGCCGGGGTGGCGGGCGGCCGCCTCGGCCGTGACGTAGAGCTCGAGCAGCACGCCCGGGGTCGCGGCCGCCTCGCGGCAGGCCTGCGGCCCCTCGGCCAGAAAGCGACCGTCCCGGTCGCGGAACGCCCGCTTGACCAGGCGTCGAGCGGCGCTCACCCGCGGGGCGCGGGTGGACGTCAGCTCGGCACTGCTCATGGCGGCGTCGCGACCGGGACGGTCGGGAGCGGTTCGGCTCAGGCGGCCGAGACCGGCGCGTTGACGTCGGCCGGGAGGGCCGCCCGCGCGGTCTCCACGAGCGAGGTGAACGCGGCGGCGTCGTTGACCGCGAGCTCGGCGAGCATGCGACGGTCGACCTCGACGCCGGCGGCCTTGAGCCCCTGGATGAGGCGGTTGTAGGTCATGCCGTTGGCCCGGGCCCCGGCGTTGATCCGCTGGATCCAGAGGCGACGGAAGTCGCCCTTGCGCTTGCGCCGGTCGTTGAACGCGTAGACCTCGGAGTGGAGCACCTGCTCCTTGGCCTTGCGGTAGAGCCGCGAACGCTGTCCGCGGTAGCCGCTGGCCTGCTCGAGGATCTCGCGGCGCTTCTTGTGGGCGTTGACCGCCCGCTTGACGCGTGCCATGGGTCTTCTCCTGCTTCACGATCGGGCCGCACCGGCCCGGCGATGGACGTCGGGGGTCGGCGCGCTAGCGGCCGAGGAGCTTCTTGACCTTCTTGGTGTCGGCCGGGGCGAGCTCGGCGACACCGGCGAGGCGACGGGTGCGCCGCGACGACTTGACCTCGAGCAGGTGCCGGCGGTTCACCCGCTCGTGCATGATCTTGCCCGAGCCCGTCACCTTGAAGCGCTTCTTGGCGCCGCTGTGGGTCTTCTGCTTCGGCATGTCGCCGTTCTCCTCGTACGTCGGTCGGGCGGGTCGTCGTAGCGGGTCAGGTGACCCTGGTCGTGCGGGTGCTCAGGCCTCGGCCGCGGTGCCGGCGGCACCGTGCTCGGCGGTCGGCTCCTCCACCGCGGCGACCTCGGGTCTCCACGGCCTCGGGCTCCTCGTCGTGCGACGCGGCGCGGCGGGTCGCCTTCGCCTCGTCCTTCTCGGCCTTGGCCTCGGCCATCGCGTCGGCCTTCTTCCGGATCGGGCCGAGGACCATGATCATGTTGCGACCGTCCTGCTTCGGGGAGTACTCCACGAAGCCGAGGTCGGCGACGTCGTCCGCGAGCTTCTTGAGCAGCCGGAACCCGAGCTCGGGCCGGGACTGCTCACGACCGCGGAACATGATCGTGATCTTGACCTTGTCCCCCGCCTTGAGGAACCGCACGACGTGACCCTTCTTGGTCTCGTAGTCGTGCGAGTCGATCTTGGGGCGGAGCTTCATCTCCTTGATGACGGTGTTGACCTGCTTCTTGCGGTCCTCACGCGCCTTCAGGGCGGACTCGTACTTGAACTTGCCGTAGTCCATGAGCTTGCAGACCGGCGGCTTCGCCATCGGCGCGACCTCGACCAGGTCGAGGTCGGCCTCGGTGGCCAGGCGCAGCGCATCCTCGATGCGCACGATGCCGACCTGTTCCCCGTTGGGTCCGACGAGCCGGACCTCGGGGACGCGAATCCGCTCGTTGATGCGGGGCTCGACGCTGATGGGCTCTCCTCGGGTCGTCCTGGTGCGTTCACCGCTCGGGCCCCCGACATGGATCGAGGCCCCGCGCACACGCGCGAGGCCTCGCCGGTCGTCGGCACCGCGCCCGCGAGGACGACGCACCTTCGGCGCCCCTGCCGGGGTGCCGCGACCTGGACCCGACGACCCGGAGGCCGTGCGGGTGGGAGCGAGAACTCCGCTTGTGTGACCCTCCCCCACGATCGGGGCGGTCGGTCCGGGACAGTGTAGCCGGACCGGCGGACGTCCCCCAAACGACGACGGGATACGCCGACCGGCCGGGCGCGTCGCCCGGGCCGCGGTGCGGTCAGGCCTCGTCGGCCTGGCCGACCTCCTCGCCGCCACCGCGGGTCAGCGGGTAGACCAGGGCCCCGAGCGCGCCGCCGACGAGCGGGGCGAGGATGAACAGCCACACCTGGGACAGCGCCGTGCCACCGGCGAACAGCGCCGGGCCGAACGAGCGCGCCGGGTTGACCGAGGTGCCGTCCAGCGGGATGCCGAAGGTGTGGATCGCGGTCAGCGCCGCGCCGATCGCCAGACCGGCCGCCGCGGCCGTCGCGAACCGGTCGGTGACCAGCAGGATCACCAGCACGAACGCCGCGGTGGCCAGCACCTCGAAGACGAACGCCCCGGTGCAGGTTGATCGCGCCGTTGTCATAGGCGTTGGAGCCCAGCGCCGCCGGTCTCGTCGGTCACCCCACCCGAGCTGACCAGGAACTTGAGCACCCCCGCCGCGACGATCGCGCCCAGGAACTGCGCCACCCAGTACCCGACCGCCTCGGTCACCGGCTGCCTGCGCGCGATCACCATCGCCAGGGTCACCGCCGGGTTCACGTGCGCGCCGCTGACCGGGCCGAAGGCGTACGCCACGAAGATCAGCACGAAGCCGAACGCCACCGCGACCGCGATCACCCCCGCCGACTTCAGACCGGACACCGCCGCCCCCACCGCGATGAACACGAGCAGGAACGTGCCCGACGAACTCGGCCACGAGCTTGCGACTCTGCATGGGATCCCCCGATCGACGGCATGCTGACGCCGCCACTATCCCGACGACTCCCCGCACGGCCAGTCGACACGCACGCGGAACCGTCGAGCGGCTCGACGGGCCCGGCGCTCAGTCCGGGTCGCCGGCCAGCCCCACGGCGACGCCACGGGGGCACGCGGCGGCGACCGTCGGGTGCGCGACGAGCGCCTCGGCGACGGCGTGCGCCAGCGCCCCCGGATCGGTGCCCGGGGCCGCCGTGACGAGCACGACGAGGTCGGCGACCGGCTCCTCCCCCGGCGGCGGGCCCTCGAGCACGAACCCCTCGAGGCCGGTCACGCCGGCCACCGCGGCGGCGACGGCGGAGTGCACCGACGCGTCGGCCCAGGGCCGCGGCAGCGGAGCACCCGTCGCGAGCGCGCGCAGCAGCGGGCCGTCGACCGCCGCGCGCACCGGTCCGGCGAGGTCGAGCAGCAGGGCGTCGGCACCCTCCTCGAGCACGGCGGCCGCGACGCGCGGTCCGAGCGCGGGGACGGCGCGGGCGGCCGGGTCCCACGCGGCCATCGATGTGACGGAGGTGAACGCGAGCAGCCCGCGCCGCCCGTCGGGCGCCACGAGGCTCACCGACGCGAGGTGGCTCGACTTCTCCCGGCGTAGACCGTCCGGGGTCTCCTCCTCCTCGTCGAGGACCGCGACGAGCGGGGTCATGAGGCGCGAGGTGACGAGCACGGCGGCCACGTCGCGCACCGAGGCGGTGCCGGCGTCGTACGCCGCGAGGACCTCCGCCAGCGGAGCCTGGGCGCCGCCGTCGTCGCCCGCGAACTCGGGATCGGGCACCTCGGCGCCCGCGAATCGCCGGTCGGCCGCGTCGTCGGTCACGCCCCGATCCTCGCCCAGCCTCCGGCCGGGTGCTCCGCCGGGTCCGCCGCCGCTGCTATAACCGACGCGGGACGGCGGCCGCCGTCCGGACGAACGGGAGCGGGGCGACATGACGGTCGTGGTGGGGTACGTCCGGACCGACGAGGGCGAGGCGGCGCTGGCCGCGGCGACGGAGCTGCTGGGCGCGGGCGAGCGGCTCGTCGTCGTCAACAAGTCCGAGCCGTCCGAGCTCGAGGAGTTCTCCGCCGAGCAGGACGCCGACGGGCTGCGCGACCTGCTCGCCGGCAGGGGGGTCGACGCCGAGGTGATCAGCCTCTACGCCGGCGACGAGCCGGCCGACCTCATCGTGTCGCAGGCCGAGCTGAACGACGCCCGGCTCATCGTCATCGGGCTGCGCCGTCGCTCCCCCGTCGGGAAGATGCTGCTCGGCAGCACGGCCCAGGCGGTGCTCTTCAACGCGCCGTGCCCGGTGCTCAGCGTGCGCGCTCGCGACCGCTGACCGGCCGGACGGGTCAGAGCCGGCAGGCGTGGATGTCGGTGACGAGGATCCCGCGGGCACCCATGTCGTAGAGCTCGTCCATGATCCGGTGCACGTCGCGCTTGGGGACCATCGCGCGCACGGCCACCCAGCCCTGGTCGTGCAGCGGCGACACGGTGGGCGACTCGATCCCCGGCGTGATCCGGCAGGCGTCCTCGACCCGCTCGGCGCGGATGTCGTAGTCGACGAGCACGTACGCGCGGGCCACGATCACGCCCTGCAGCCGCCGGACGAACGTGTCGACGGCCGGGTCGTGCGGTGCGCCGGTGCGGCGCACGAGCAGCGCCTGGCTCACCAGGATCGGGTCGCCGATCACCGCGAGGCCGGCCTGCTTGAGCGTGGTGCCCGTGGCCACGACGTCGGCGACGGCGTCCGCGACGCCGAGCGCCACGGAGTTCTCGACCGCGCCGTCGAGCTTGACGATGCTCGCCTCGATGCCGAGCTCGGCGAGGTGGGCCGAGAGCAGCCCGGCGTAGGACGTCGCGATGCGCCGCCCGGCGAGCTCGGCGACCGTCGTGGCCGTGCCGACCGGCACCGCGAAGCGGAAGGTCGACGGGGCGAACCCGAGCTCGAGCAGGGTCTCGGCCTGCGAGCCCGAGTCGAGCAGCAGGTCCAGGCCGGTGATCCCGATGTCGAGCTGCCCCGTGGCGACGTAGGTGGCGATGTCGCGCGGACGGAGGAAGAAGAACTCCGCGTCGTTGTCCGGGTCCTGCACGACGAGCTCGCGCGCGGCGTGGGCGGCGGGGTAGCCCGCCTCGCGCAGCATCTCGCGGGCGGGATCGGCGAGCTGGCCCTTGTTGGGCAGGGCGACGCGCAGCACAGCGGCTCCAGGGGGCGAGTGGGACGGACCGGGGCTCCCCTACAGATGCCGGTAGACGTCCTCGAGCGACACGTCGGCGGCGAGCATGAGCACCTGGACGTGGTAGAGCAGCTGGGCGATCTCCTCGGCCGTGCGCTCCGTGCCCTCGAACTCGGCCGCCATCCAGGCCTCGGCGGCCTCCTCGACGACCTTCTTGCCGGCGGCGTGGACGCCCTGGTCGAGGCGCGCGACGGTGCCGGAGCGGTCGTCGTGCTCGACCCACTTGGTGACGAGCTCGGCGTGCAGCTGCTCGAAGGTCTTCACGACGCGAAGCCTACGGAACCCTTCGGCGCGAGCCCACGGAGGGTCACGACCGTGGCCAGCGCGGCCTCCGTCGCCTCACGCCCCTTGTCCTCGGTCGAGCCGGGGAGACCGGCGCGGGCGAGCGCCTGCGCCTCGTCGTCGCAGGTGAGCAGGCCGAAGCCGACGGGTACGCCGGTGTCGGCGCGCGACCCGGGCGAGCCCGTCCGTCGCGGCCTGGCAGACGTACTCGAAGTGCGGCGTGCCGCCGCGGATCACGACGCCGAGGGCGACGACGGCGTCGTAGCCGGCCGACGGCGGAGGCCCGCACCACGATCGGCAGCTCGAACGCCCCTGGGACGCGGACGAGGTCGTAGCGGACGTCGAGCCCGTCGAGGGTGCGGACCGCACCGGCGACGAGCCCGTCCATCACCGCCTCGTGCCACGACGAGGCCACCACGGCCACGCGCAGGCCGGCCACTCCCGCGATGTCGAGCGAGGGCGCTCCGGAGCCGCTCATGTGGGGTTCCCTTCCGGTGTGTCGAGGTCGTCGGGCAGGTCGTGGCCCATGCGGTCGCGCTTGGTGCGGAGGTAGTCGACGTTGTGCCGGTTCGGCGCGATCTCGAGCGGCACGCGCGCGGTGATCGCCAGGCCGTAGCCCTCGAGGCCGGCCCGCTTCGCGGGGTTGTTCGTGAGCAGGCGCATGGTCCGCACCCCGAGGTCGGCGAGGATCTGCGCGCCGGTGCCGTAGTCGCGGGCGTCCGCGGGCAGGCCGAGCTCGAGGTTGGCGTCGACGGTGTCGGAGCCGCCGTCCTGCAGCTCGTAGGCCTGCAGCTTGTGCAGCAGCCCGATCCCGCGGCCCTCGTGGCCGCGCATGTAGAGGATGACGCCGCGGCCCTCGTCGGCCACCCGGCGCAGCGCCGCCTGCAGCTGCGGTCCGCAGTCGCAGCGCTGCGAGCCGAACACGTCGCCGGTGAGGCACTCGGAGTGGACCCGCACGAGCAGGTCCTCGCCGTCGCCGATGTCGCCGTAGACGAGCGCGACGTGCTCGACGCCGTCGAGCCTCGACCGGTAGCCCACCGCGCGGAACTCGCCGTACTCGGTCGGCAGGCGCGTGTCGGCGGCCTGCTCGACCTGCCGCTCGGTGTGCCGGATGTGCGCGACGAGGTCGGCGATCGAGATCATCACCAGGCCGTTCGCGTCGGCGAACGCGCGGCACTGCGGCGCGCGCATCATCGAGCCGTCCTCGTTGACCAGCTCGCACAGCGCGCCGGCCCGGGTGAGGCCGGCGAGCCGGGCCAGGTCGACGGCGGCCTCGGTGTGCCCGGGCCGGCGCAGCACGCCGCCCTCCATCGCCCGCAGCGGGACGACGTGGCCGGGCCGGGTCAGCTCCCACGGCTCGGTCGCGGAGTCGGAGAGGACCTTGATCGTGCGCGCCCGGTCCTCGGCGGAGATGCCGGTGGCCTTCACGTCGCGGGCGTCGACGGTGACGGCGTACGCCGTGCCCTTCTTGTCCTCGTTCACGAGCGTCATCGGCGGCAGCCCGAGCCGGTCGAGGTCGCGACCGGGCATCGCGACGCAGATGTAGCCGCTCGTCCACCGGATCATGAAGCCGACGAGCTCCGGCGTCGCCCGTTGCGCGGCGAAGATCAGGTCGCCCTCGTTCTCGCGGTCCTCGTCGTCGACGACGACGACCGGACGGCCGGCGCGGATGGCCGCCACGGCGTCCTCGACCGGGTCGAGGCGCACGCCGTCGCGGGACGCGGGGTCCACCGGAGCGAGACTGGCGTCGTGAGTGGTCATGAGGCCCTCCACCCGAGCATCCGCTCGACGTACTTCGCGACGACGTCGACCTCGAGGTTGACGGGATCGCCTGGGGACTTGGACCCGAGCGTCGTGAGCCCGAGCGTGGTGGGGATGAGCGACACCGTGAAGGAGTCGCGGGCCGCCTCGACGACCGTGAGCGAGACGCCGTCGACCGTGATCGACCCCTTCTCCACGACGTAGCGGCCCAGGTCGTCGGGCAGGGACACGCGCACGACCTCCCAGTGCTCGCTGGGCGTGCGCTCGAGGATCGTGCCGGTGCCGTCGACGTGCCCCTGGACGAGGTGCCCGCCGAGCCGGGCGTCGAGGGTCACCGGACGCTCGAGGTTGACCGGGGACCCCGGGACGAGTGCGCCGAGGGACGAGCGGTCGAGGGTCTCCTGCATGACGTCCGCGGTGAACTCGCCGTCGGTCCGGTCCACGACGGTGAGGCAGACGCCGTTGACGGCGATGGACGCGCCGTGGACCGCGTCGCTGGTGACGAGCGGGCCGCGGATGCGCAGCCGTACGGCGTCGCCCTGCGGCTCCACCGCCACGACGCTGCCGAGCTCCTCGACGATGCCGGTGAACACTCAGTCCTCCTCGTTGACCCGGACGACCCGGGCGTCGATGCGTACGTCCGCGCCGACGAGCGCGAGACCGGTCACCGTGAGACGCAACGCGTCCGTGATCGTGGACATGCCCGCGTCGGCGAGCGCGCCCGCCCCGGCCCCGAGCAGGGCGGGGGCGACGTACCAGCGCACCGCGTCGACGAGACCGGCGCGGACGAACGCCGCGGCGAGGGTCGGCCCGCCCTCGAGCAGGACGTGCTGGACGTCGCGGCCGGCCAGCTCGGCGAGCACCTCCCGCGGGTCGTGCGTGCGCAGGCACAGCGTCGGCGCCGCGCCGTCGAGCACGCGCGACCCCGGCGGGACGTCGCTCAGTCCCGACGACGACCCGCAGCGGCTGGTGGCCCCCGGCCACCGCGCCGTCGCGGCGCACCGCGAGGTGCGGGTCGTCGGCGCGCACGGTGCCGGTGCCGACCATGACCGCGTCGACCGAGGCGCGCAGGTCGTGGACGTCGGCGCGCGCCTCGGGCGAGGTGATCCACCGGCTCGTGCCGTCGGCCGCGGCGACCCGGCCGTCGAGGGTGGTGGCCGCCTTCCACGTGACGAACGGCCGGCCGTGGGTGACGGCGAAGGTCCAGGCCTCGTTGAGCGCCGCGGCCCGGTCCGCGAGCAGCCCGCCGCTGACGTCGACGCCGGCGGCGCGCAGCCGCGCCGCTCCCCCGGCCGCGACCGGGTTGGGGTCGGCCTGGGCGAACACGACGCGCCCGACACCGGCGTCGACGAGCGCCTGCGCGCACGGCCCGGTCCGGCCGGTGTGGTTGCACGGCTCGAGGGTCACGACGGCGGTCGCCCCGCGGGCCTCGGCGCCGGCCCGGGCCAGCGCGTCGACCTCCGCGTGCGGGGTCCCCGCGCCCCGGTGGAAGCCCTCGGCGAGCACGGAGCCGTCGGGTCGCAGCAGCACGCAGCCGACCCGCGGGTTGGGGCCGGTCGGGACCCCGGGCGTGGCGGCGAGCTCGAGCGCGCGACGCATCGCGTCGGCCTCGGTCGTCATCGCGCTCACCGCCTCGGAGGTGTCGGCGCCGGCGCGGCCCGGAGGGCTGGGTCGGGAGGCGGACACGGCGACGCGCGACGCCGGGACGGCGAGGTCCCGGCGTACGGCGACCGACCGCGCGCGTCGCCTCCCATCCGGACTTTGACCGTCGGCTCCGGATGGCGCACGCCGCTGCCGTGGACGGCAGCGGGCGCGGGCTGACCGGATCAACCGGCCACTGGCTGTGGCCGGGTCGCGGGCTGACACCGCCGGTTCGGAGTTGCACCGACCCCGGGACGCGCGAGCTGGTGTGCTCGTACGCCGGTGAGTCTACGCGGGCGGGCACCACCACGACGCGGCGGTGGCCGACGCCGCCGCGGCGGCGAGGGACCGGACCGCGGCCGCCGGGTCGGCCGCGCCGTACACCGCGGACCCGGCGACGAAGACGTCGGCCCCGGCGTCGGCGCACCGCTCGACCGTCTCGGCCGAGACGCCCCCGTCGACCTGGATCCACAGGTCGAGGTCGCGGCCCTTCACCAGCTCGCGGGCGCGCCGGATCTTCGGGACGACGACGTCGAGGAACCGCTGCCCGCCGAAGCCGGGCTCCACGGTCATGAGCAGCAGCATGTCGATCTCGGGCAGCAGGTCGGCGTAGCCGTCCACCGGCGTGGCCGGCTTGAGCGCCAGGCCCGCGCGGGCCCCGGCCGCGCGGATCGTGCGGGCCAGCCGCACCGGCGCCGCGGCGGCCTCGACGTGGAAGGTGACCGAGCCGGCACCGGCCTCGGCGTACGCCGGGGCCCAGCGGTCCGGGTCCTCGATCATGAGGTGGCAGTCGACCGGCGTCGTCACCGTGCGCAGCAGCGCCTCGACGACGGGGAGCCCGAGGGTGAGGTTCGGGACGAAGTGGTTGTCCATGACGTCGACGTGCAGCCAGTCGGCCGCACCGGCGACGCGCTCGCACTCCTCGGCGAGGCGCGCGAAGTCGGCCGACAGGATGCTCGGGGAGATCTGGACGCCCATGGGGCGAAGGCTATCCCGGCGTCCGGCCGGTCCCGTGCGCCGCGCCCTCGTCGTCGCGGACCGGATCAGGACGTACGGCGCAGCACGGCGAGGAACATGCCGTCGGTGCCGTGCACGTGCGGCCACAGCCGCACGCTCGGACCGTCGCCGAGGTGCTCGACCTCGGGCAGCAGCGGCCGGGCGTCGACCTGCTCGACGCCGCCCCGGCGCAGCGCGGCGTCGACGATGACGTCGGTCTCGGCGACGTGCGGCGAGCAGGTGACGTAGCCGACGACGCCGCCCACCCGGACGGCGTCGATCGCGGCCGCGAGCAGCCGGTGCTGCAGGGCGGCGAGGTCGGCGACGTCGGCCGGTGACCGGCGCCAGCGCGACTCGGGCCGGCGGCGCAGCACGCCGAGCCCGGTGCACGGGGCGTCGAGCAGCACCCGGTCGAACGTGGCGGGCCGCCACGGACCGTGGGTCCCGTCGGCGGCGACGGCCAGGTGGTGCCCCGGGGCCCCGCGCAGGGCCTGCGCGACGAGCCCGGCGCGGTGCGGGGCGCGGTCCGCGGCGAGCAGGGCGGCGCCGCGGTCCAGGCCCAGGCCGGCGAGCAGCGCCGCCTTGCCTCCCGGCCCGGCCGCCATGTCGAGCCAGCTGGTGTCGGGACCGTCGATCGGCACGCGGCTCAGGGCGAGCGCCACGAGCTGGCTGCCCTCGTCCTGCACGCCGGCGTCCCCGGAGCGGACCGCGGCGATGTCGCCGGGGTTCCCGGCGTCGAGCGTCACGGCGTACGGCGACCACCGGCCGGGGGCCGCTCCGCGCAGCTCGAGCAGGTCCTCGACGTCGCTGCGGCCCGGCCGGGCCACGAGCGTGACCCCACCCGGCTCGTTGTCCGCGGCGAGCAGGTCCTCGGTCTCCGCCCACGAGGGCGCACCGGTCCACGACGACAGGGCGTCGTGCAGGGCGTCGACGATCCAGCGCGGGTGCGACCGCGCCACGGCCAGATGGGCGGCCGGGTCGGTCGCCGGGTCCGGGGCGACCTGCTCGACCCAGGCGTCCAGGTCGCGCTCGCCCACCCGGCGCAGCACCGCGTTCGCGAACTTCGACCGGGCCTCGCCGCCGACGAGCCGGGCGAGCTGCACCGTCTCGCCCACCGCGGCGTGCGGCGGCGTGCGCAGGAACAGGATCTGCATGGCCCCGAGGCGTACGACGTCGAGCAGCGGCGGGTCGATCTCGTCCAGCGGCCGGGCGCTGCACGCCTCGAGCACGGCGTCGAGGAGCCCGCGCCAGCGCAGCGTGCCGTAGGCGAGGGTGGTGGTGAACGCGGCGTCGCGGCCGTGCAGCCCGGCCTCGGCGAGGACGCGCTGGGCGACCAGGTTGGCGTAGGCGCCCTCGGTGTCGACCGCGCGCAGGATGTCGTACGCCGCGAGGCGCGCCGGATCGGTCGCCTTGCGGTCCGGGCGCCACTGGACCGGGCGGGTGCGATGGCCGCGCGGACCGTCGCTCATGCGCCGAGCCTCGTCCCGGCCGCGGGGCGCGCGCCCCTGGCCCAGTCGGCCGCGGCCATCGGCCGCTTGCCCGGCGCCTGCACCTCGCCGAGGACCACGGCGTGGGTGGCCGTGCCGACCCGCACCCGGTCCTTGTCCACCCCGAGCTCGCCCGGCGCCAGGCCCGCGTCGTCGGCCAGCAGGGCGACCGGTCCGAGCTTGAGTCGTACGCCGGACAGCGTGGTCCACGCCCCTGGGGACGGCGTGCACGCCCGGACCTGGCGGTCGACACGGACGGCGGGCTGGGACCAGTCGACCTCGGCGTCCTCGACGGTGAGCTTCGGCGCGTAGGAGACGCCGTCGGCCGGCTGGCGCGCGGCGGCCATGATCCCGTCGTCGAGCGCGTCCATGGTCGCGACGAGGAGGCCGGCGCCCGACACCGACAGCCGCTCCAGCAGGTCGCCGCTCGTGTCCGCCGGGCGGATCGCCTCGGTCACGACGCCGAGCACCGGGCCGGTGTCGAGGCCCTCCTCGAGCAGGAAGGTCGTGGCCCCGGTGACGTCGTCGCCGTGCCACACGGCGTGCTGGACGGGCGCGGCCCCGCGCCACGCGGGCAGGACCGAGAAGTGCAGGTTGACCCAGCCGTGCCGCGGGATGCCGAGGGCGGCGCGCGGCACGAGGGAGCCGTAGGCCACGACGGGGCAGCAGTCGGGCGCGATCTCGCGCAGGCGGTCGAGGAACGCGGGATCACCCGGGCGCTCCGGCGTGAGCACCTCGAGACCGTGCTCCCGCGCGAGGGTGGCCACCGGCGAGGCGTGCAGCGCCCGGCCACGACCGGCCGGCGCGTCGGGGCGGGTCACCACGGCCACGACCTCGTGGCGGGAGGCGAGCAGGGCGCGCAGCGAGGGCAGCGCGACCTCGGGCGTGCCGGCGAAGACCAGGCGCACCGGTCAGAGCCAGCGCGAGGAGATGCGGTGCGGCGAGAGCTTCACCTGGGGCTCGGGCTGGCCGAACCACTCGGCCGCGCGGATCGCGCGCATGGCCTCCTTGCGCGTCTCCGGGTCGAGCCGGTCGATGAACATGATCCCGTCGAGGTGGTCGGTCTCGTGCTGCACCGCACGGGCCAGCAGCTCGGAGCCCTCGACGACGATCGGCTCGCCGAACTCGTTCATGCCCTTGGCCACGACGCGCATCGCCCGACGGGTGTTGAACGCGAGCTCGGGCACCGACAGGCAGCCCTCGTCGCCCTCCTGCATCTCCTCGGAGAGGTCGAGCACCGGGTTGATCAGGTGGCCGATCACGTCGTCGACGTCGTAGACGAACACCCGCAGGCTGACGCCGAGCTGCGGGGCGGCCAGGCCGGCGCCCGGGGCGTCGACCATCGTGTCGGTGAGGTCCTTGACGAGCTTGCGCAGCTCCTTGTCGAAGGTCTCCACCGGCGCGGCCGGCGTGGTGAGCACCGGGTCGCCGAACAGGCGGATGGGCTTGACGGCCACGCGGGGAGCTCCTTCGTCGACGTACGGGTGGGGACAGTCTAGGGATGCGCTGGGCCACCGGCCGACGCTCGGTCAGCCGAGGACCACGGGGTCGATCCGGACGGTGACCGGGCCGCCCTCCTTGCGCGCGCTGCGGACCGAGGTCCCCGCGTGCAGCGCCGCCGCGAGCCCGGCGCCCGCGGCGCGGTCGACCACGACGAGGGCCCGCACCCGGGTGTCCGCCTCGAGGCCGCGTCGCGGCGCCGGCACGGGCACCGGGCCGAGCACGGTGGCTCCCGGCGGCACCGGCGAGCGCCGGAGCAGGTCGGCGACGTCGGACGGCTGGCCGGTGAGCTCGGCCAGCCGCCACGCGGGCGGCAGGTGCAGCGCCTCGCGCTCGGCGAGCTCGCGGGCGGCGAACCCCGCGGGGTCGTACCGGACGAGCGGCCTGCACCGCGGCGAGGGCCGGGTCGGCCAGGACGACGACGGTCCCGCCCTCGGCGGCGGGCCGCACCAGGCTCGCGGCGGCGACCCATCGGCGCACGGTCTCCTCGGCCGCGCGCAGGTCGGCGCGGTCGAGCATGGACCGGCCGTCGAGGAGGAGCGCCGCGGCGTACCCGCCCTCGGCCCGCGGCTCGGCACCGGGCGTCGCGACGACCAGCGCCGGCCGCGAGCCCACGGTGTCGAGCACGCCCGACGCGCCGCGGTCGCGACCGGACACCCGCACCGCGACGCCGGGGAACGCGCGGCCGAGCTCCTCGGCGGTACGCCGCTCCCCCACCGACGTCGCCCGCAGGCGGGTTCCGGAGCACCGGTCGCAGGCCCAGCCGCCGGCGAGCCGGCCGCACCAGGCGCACGCCGGGATCGCGTGCCCGCTCGTCACGCCGAGCGGCCCGTGGCAGTGCGCGCACCGGGCGGGGGCGCGGCAGGTCTGGCAGGCCAGCGACGGCACGTAGCCGCGGCGCGGGACCTGGACGAGGACCGGGCCCCGCTCCAGCGCGGTCTTCGCCGTCTCCCACGCCACGTGCGGGAGACGGGCCCCGCGCGCCGCCTCGTCGCGTGCGAGGTCGACGTCGCTGCCGGACGTGAGCACCCGCGGGCCGCGCCGACGCAGCTCCGCCCGCGGCAGCACGACCTCGCGCGCCCAGCCGGAGGCGACCAGCGCCGCCGCCTCCACCGAGCGCGCCGTCGCTCCCAGGACGAGTGCGGCGCCGGTGTGCGCGGCGCGCAGCGCCAGCACCTCGCGGGCGTGCCAGTAGGGCGCGTGCGGCTCGGCCAGCGAGTCGTCGCCGTCGTCCCAGAGGACCACGAGGCCGAGGTCGCGCACCGGGGCGAACACCGCGGCGCGGGTGCCGACGGCGACGGCGACGTGCCCGCGGCGGATCTCGAGGAAGGCGCGGTAGCGCGCGGCCGGGCCGAGGTCGGCGGACAGGACCCGGTGCCGCCCGGCCCCGAGCCGCGCTGTCAGAGCGGCGTCCAGGCGCGCGACGTCGCGTGCGTCGGGCGCCACGACCAGCACGCCGCGCCCCGCCGATGCCGCGGTGGCGACCAGCCCCGCGACGGCGACGGCCGGGTCCTCACCGGGTCCCGCGGTCCACACCGCGCGCGGGCCGGGGGTCTCGGGGACGAAGGCGAGCGACGCGTCGCCCAGCCGCGCGAGCAGCGCGGTCCCGCCGGAGTACGCCGACCATCCGGCCGAGTCCTCCGGTGCGGACGCCGGCGGTTCCGGTTCGGGTCGGCCCGCGGCGTCGAGCGCGCGCTCGACGGCGGCGTGCCGGGGCGGGACGGCGGCGCGCAGGACGTCGGCGAGCGTGCCGGCCCACCGGTCGGCGACGGCGCGAGCGAGCGCGACCACTCTCCGGCGTGAGGACGGGGTCGGGGCTCACCACCTTCGCGACCCGCTCCATCCGGCCGGTGTGCTCGGTGTGGCTGGTCCGCTCCAGCACCCAGCCGTCGACGAGCGTGCCGGCGAACCGGACGCGCACCCGCGTTCCCGGGACGGCCGAGACCGACAGCGGCTCGGGGACGACGTAGTCGAACGGACGGTCGAGGTGCGGGAGGGCGACGTCGACGGCGACCCGGGCGACCGGGTCCACGGCGGCCGGCCCGGGGGGCGGCTTCACCCGCGTCCGACGCACCTGCCCGACCACGAGCGCGAGCTGCTCGTCGGCACCGGCTGAGGTCACGGCTGAGTTCTACCGGAGCGGACCGTCGGTCCGGGCAGGTCGTCGGCGGTGGCGCGGTACAGGACGTGCGTCCTCCACCAGTCGCCGGGCTCGGCGCGCGGATGGTCGAAGACGCCGGCGTAGCGCATGCCGATGCGCTGCATGACCGCCTGCGACGGCAGGTTCGGGGGCACGGTGAAGGACACGACCTCGGGCAGCGCGAGGTCGAGGAACGCGAGGCGCAGAGCCGCGGCCGCGGCCTCGGTGGCGATGCCGAGGCCCCACCAGTCCGCCGCGAGCCGCCAGCCGATCTCGACGCACGGGACGGCGTGGTCGAACGGCGGGTCGAAGGTCGGCGGGACCAGACCGACGAAGCCGACGAACGACGCCGGACCCCGCTCGGAACGCAGCACCTCGACCGCCCACGCGGTGTAGCCGAGCTCGGTGTGCGCCGAGTCGAACCTGGCCACGGTGGCGTCGGACCGGGAGCGGTCCAGCGTCGAGGGGAACCAGCGCATCACGCGCGGGTCGGCGTTCAGCGCCGCGAACGGCTCGAGGTCGTCGTCGCGCCACGCGCGCAACGACAGCCGGGGCGTCCGCAGCTCGTGTCGAGTCATGCGGACGCCCCGGCGACGGTCGTCGGGCGCGGGCTCAGAGACCCGCGGCCGACCGCAGCGCCTCGGCGCGGTCGGTGCGCTCCCAGGTGAAGTCCGGGACGCCGCGGCCGAAGTGGCCGTACGCCGCGGTCTGGGCGTAGATCGGGCGGAGCAGGTCGAGGTCCGCGATGATCGCGCCGGGGCGCAGGTCGAACACCTCGAGGACGGCCGCCTGGATCGCGGAGTCGGGGCGGACGCCGGTGCCGAACGTCTCGACGAAGACGCCGACGGGGTGCGCCTTGCCGATCGCGTAGGCGACCTGGACCTCGCAGCGGCGGGCGAGCCCGGCGGCGACGACGTTCTTGGCCACCCAGCGCATGGCGTACGCCGCCGAGCGGTCGACCTTCGACGGGTCCTTGCCGGAGAAGGCGCCGCCGCCGTGGCGGGCCATGCCGCCGTAGGTGTCGACGATGATCTTGCGACCGGTGAGGCCGGCGTCGCCCATCGGGCCGCCGATCTCGAACCGACCGGTGGGGTTGACCAGCAGCCGGAAGTCGGCCGTCTCGATGTTCAGGTCGGCGATCTCCGGGCGGACGACGAGCTCCTCGATGTCGGGCGCGAGCAGCGTGGCGAGGTCGATGTCGGCGGCGTGCTGCGTCGACACGACGATCGTGTCGAGGCGCACGGCCTTGTCGTCGTCGTCGTACTCGATGGTCACCTGGGTCTTGCCGTCGGGGCGCAGGTAGGGGATGGCGCCGTCCTTGCGGACCTTGGCCAGCCGGCGCGCGAGGTTGTGCGCGAGGTGGATCGGCAGCGGCATCAGCTCCGGGGTGTCGTCGCAGGCGTAGCCGAACATGAGGCCCTGGTCGCCGGCGCCCTGACGGTCGAACGGGTCGCGGGCGTCGCCGCCGCGGTCCTCCAGCGCGTCGTCGACGCCCTGGGCGATGTCCGGGCTCTGCGAGCCGATCGAGACCGAGACCCCGCAGGACGCGCCGTCGAAGCCCTTCTTGCTCGAGTCGTAGCCGATCTCGAGGATCCGCTCGCGGACGAGCGTGGGGATGTCGACGTAGCCGCTCGTGGTCACCTCGCCGGCGACGTGCACCTGGCCGGTGGTGATGAGGGTCTCGACGGCGACCCGGCTGCGCGGGTCCTCCTTGAGCATGGCGTCGAGGATGGAGTCGCTGATCTGGTCAGCGATCTTGTCCGGGTGCCCCTCGGTGACGGACTCGGACGTGAACAGGCGACGGGCCAAGGCAGACGCTCCAGGTGCGGTGGGCTTGCGTTCGGTGGAGTCTATCCGTGCGGGGCGACGGGGCGGATGCGGCCGGCGTACGGCGTGCTCACCCGCGGGTCGCCGGCGGCAGCAGCGCGACGACGCGGTCCCAGACCGCGTCGGCGACCGCGTGCTTGGACGCCCGGCGGTACGTCGGTCGCCGAGCCGTCGGCGCCGCAGGATCACGACCTCGTTGTCGTCGGTCTCGAAGGCACGACCGGCCCCCACCTCGTTGACGACGAGCAGGTCGCAGCCCTTGCGGGCCAGCTTGGCCCGGGCGTGGTCGAGCACGTCGGCCCCGGCGTCGCCGGTCTCGGCGGCGAACCCGACGACCACCTGCGCGCTGCCGGCGGCGTCGCGCCGCGCGACCAGCTCGGCGAGCACGTCGGCGGTGCGCTCCAGCGCGATCGGAGCGGGCACGCCTCCGGCGTCGTCCTTCTTGATCTTGTGGGCCGTCGACGGCGACCGGGCGGAAGTCGGCCACCGCGGCGGCCATGACGACGACGTCGGCCTCGGTGGCGTCGCGCGAGCACGGCCTCGCGCAGGTCCTCGGCCGACGTCACGCGCACGACCGTGGCCCCGGCGGGGTCCGGCAGCGCGACGTTGGCGGACACGAGCAGGACGCGCGCGCCGCGCGCCGCGGCGGTCGCGGCGAGGGCGTAGCCCTGCTTGCCGCTGCTGCGGTTGCCGAGGAAGCGCACCGGGTCGAGCGGCTCGCGGGTCCCGCCCGCGGAGACCAGGACGGTGCGGCCGAGCAGGTCGGCGGAGCGGCCGGCAGAGGACCTCGCGGCACGCCGCGAAGATCGCCGCCGGCTCGGGCAGGCGGCCGGGGCCCGAGTCGGCGCCGGTGAGCCGGCCCACGGCGGGATCGAGGACGACGACGCCCCGGCGCGCGGAGCGTCGCGACGTTGGCCTGGGTCGCGGGGTGCAGCCACATCTCGGTGTGCATCGCCGGCGCCATCACGACCGGGCAGCGCGCGGTGAGCAGCACGTTGGCGAGCAGGTCGTCGGCCAGACCCGCGGCCGCGCGGGCGAGCAGGTCGGCGGTGGCCGGGGCGACGACCACGAGGTCGGCCTGCTGGCCGAGCCGCACGTGCGGCACGTCCGCGACGTCGTCCCAGACCTCGGAGGACACCGGCTTGCCGGACAGGGCGGACCAGGTCGCGGCGCCGACGAAGTGCAGCGCGGCGCGGGTCGGGACGACGGTGACGTCGTGGCCGGACTCGGAGAGGCGGCGCAGCAGGTCGGCCGCCTTGTACGCCGCGATGCCCCCGCCGACGCCGAGGATCACCCGGGGCGCGCCGGGGGCCGGGTCACCGTCGACGGGTCCGGTCCCTTCGGCCCCCTCGGCGGGGCTCGCGCCGCCCACCGAGGTCAGACCGCGGAACCGGCGGCGGCCTCGGCCTCGGGGTCGTAGGCGGTCGAGGTGAGCAGCCCCGCGTTGATCTCGCGCAGCGCGATCGACAGCGGCTTCTCCTGCACGTGCGTCTCGACCAGGGGGCCGACGTACTCGAGCAGGCCCTCGCCCAGCTGGGAGTAGTAGGCGTTGATCTGACGGGCGCGCTTGGACGCGTAGATGACCAGCGAGTACTTCGAGTCGGTGGCCTCGAGCAGCTCGTCGATCGGCGGGTTGGTGATGCCCTCGGGCGAGGAAACGGTGCCGGACACGCGGGCGCCTCTCAGTTCACGGGAACCGCGGGCTGCTGCCCACGCGGACGTCGTCCGCCGTGCTCGTCGACGAGCTCCGGGGCGGGTCGTGCTCACCGGATTCAGGACGTCAGGACGGGTTCAGACCCATCAATGCTAGCAAGGCCGCGGTGGCCTCCTCGACCGACGCGTTCACGACGGTCGCGTCGAACTCCGACTCCGCCGCCAGCTCGACCTTGGCGGTCTCCAGCCGGTGCGCGATGACCTCGGCCGGCTCGGTCCCCCTGCCGACCAGCCGGCGCACCAGCTCCTCCCACGACGGCGGCGCCAGGAACACCAGCTGCGCCTCGGGCATGCTCGCCCGCACCTGGCGGGCACCCTGCAGCTCGATCTCGAGGACGACGGGTGTGCCGGCCACGAGGTGCTCCAGGACGGGTGCGCGCGGCGTGCCGTAGAAGTTGCCGGCGAACTCGGCGTACTCGAGCAGCTCGCCGTGCTCCACCATGCGGGCGAACTCGGCGTGGTCGACGAAGTAGTAGTTGACCCCCTGGGTCTCTCCCGGCCGTGGCCGGCGGGTGGTGGCCGAGACGGAGAGCCAGACGTCCGGACGGGTGGCCCGGAGCGCCGCGACGACCGTGCTCTTGCCGACGCCGCTGGGGCCGGACAGGACGGTCAGGCGCCCGCTCAGGCGGAGAACTCCTTCTCGAGCGCGGCGATCTGGTGCGTGCCCAGGCCGCGCACGCGACGGTTCTCCGCGATCTGCAGCCGCTCCATGATCTCGGCCGCGCGGACCTTGCCGACCCCCGGCATCGACTCGAGCAGCGCGGAGACCTTCATCTTGCCGATGATCTCGTCGCTCTGGCCGGCCGCGATCACCTCGCCGATGGACGCGCCGGAGCGCTTGAGCCGGTTCTTCACCTCGGCCCGGATGCGTCGTGCCTCGGCGGCCTTGGCCAGCGCGGCGGAACGCTGCTCGGGGGTCAGGGGCGGCAGGGCCACGATCGGTCCTCTCGTCGGGGTCTGGTCAGGACCCTAGCGAGGATCGGCGAGCCGCCACCAGCGCGGCCCCGGGCGCCGCCGCCGGGCCCGGGACCGCAGACCTGGCCGGCGGGGTCAGGCCGCCGGGATCCGGGTGACGCCGAACGGGTTGGACGTGGCGGCGGCCGCCTTCGCCCCGAGGTGGATCCGGCTCGGTGAGACGAGGTGCCCGGCGGCGTAGAGCCGGAACGAGACGGTCGTCGCACAGGCCGCGGTGACGTCGATGCCGTCGACCCCGCCGTAGTTCGTGAACCGGAACGTCGTCGTACGCCGGTCCGCGCTGCGCACCACGCGGTCGTGCGCCTCGTCGCGGACCCGCACGGTGGTCATCGGGTTCGTCGCGGTGACGACGCCGGTGAACACCAGTCGCGTCCTCGTGTTGTGCGTGACCCGCAGGTGCCAGCCGTGCGCGTCGTGCCACACCCAGTAGCCGGCCGGGCGTCCCGCCCGGAAGCTCGCGGGGGCACCCTGCACGGCGGCCGGCAGCGTGCCGGTCGGGCACGAGGTGGTCGTCGGCGCGGTGGTCGGCGCCGTGGCCGGGGCCGTGGTGGCGACCTGGGCGGACGCCGGTGCGGCGACCGCGAGCGACCCCGCGAGCGCGAGCGCGCCGGCCCCGGCCAGCGCGCGACGGCCCGGGGTGCGGGCGGTTCGGGTCGTGATGGTCATGGTGTTCCCCTCCGACGTCGGCACCGGGGCGGTCCCGGTGCTCCAACGCGTCCGACGGTGCCGGTGTTCGGTTCCGGCGAGGTCGGCATCCGGTAAGAGGTGGGTAAGGATGCGGCTCGGCCGGCCGGGCGGTCCGGCGCCGGTCCAGGTCGTGGCTAAGGCCAGGTTTCCCTTACTTCCGTGGCGATTCCGGGCGCACGTCACGTCCGGCGACGGGGACGGTGCGGCGGTGACCGGCGTAGCGTGGACGCGTGGAGATGCCCGAGTTCCGTGACCGCGCCCGCACCCTCGTCGACTCCCCCGCGTTGACCTACCGCCAGCGGGTCCAGGCCCTCGCCGGCCTGGCCGAGGAGTCGCTCGACCCGCCGAAGGTCTCCGCCGCGTGCGCCGACGCGCTCGCGTCCGGCCTCGTGAGCGACCTGGCCGAGGGCAATGCGCCGTACCGCCCGCGCTACCTGCTGCCCGACTACGCCCGCGCGCTGGACCAGGGCTCGGAGTTCCTCGGTCTGCCCGCGCCGACCGACCTGTACGAGGCGGTCGCGTTCCTGCTCTCGATGTACTCCCAGGTGCCGTCGATCACCGGTTACCCGGTCTACCTCGGCGACGTCGACCGCCTGCTCGAGCCGTACGGCGCCGACGTCGACGACGCGACGCTCACCAGGCTGCTGCGGCTCATGTGGGTCACGATCGACCGGGCGCTGCCCGACGCGTTCACCCACGCGAACCTCGGCCCGGACGACACGAGGGTCGGGCGCACCGTCCTCGCGCTGGAGCGCGAGCTGCTCCAGACCGTCCCGAACCTCACGCTGCGCGTCGACGCGACGCGTACGCCGGACAGCCTCGTGCTCGACGCGGTGCGGACCGTCTTCGCCTGCGGCAAGCCGCACTTCGTCAACCACGCGATGATGACCGGCGACCTCGGACCGGACTACGGCGTGGTGTCCTGCTACAACTCGCTGCGGGTCGGCGGCGGGTCGCACACGCTCGTGCGGCTCAACCTCGCCGAGTCGGCGCGACGGCACGGCGGCGACGTCGAGGACTACCTGTCGACCACCCTGCCCGCGCACGTGGCGCTCAACGCCGAGCTGATGGCCGCGCGGATCACCTCGCTCGTCGAGGAGGCCCGGTTCTTCGAGCACAGCTGGCTCGTCGACGAGGGTCTGCTGTCCCTCGACCGGTTCGCCGCGATGTTCGGCGTCTACGGGCTCGCCGAGGCGGTCGACCACCTCGTCGCGCGGTCCGGGGGCACCGGTCGCTACGGGCACGACGCCGACGCCACCGCGCTCGGCTGGCGCATCGTCGAGCGGATCGCCGAGCTCGTCGCGGCCACCCCGCTCCCGTACTGCGAGGGCAACCACGGCGTCGCCTTCCTGCACTCGCAGTCCGGCATCGACTCCGACCTCGGGGTCACCGCCGGCACCCGCATCCCGATCGGCGACGAGCCGCCGCTGCTCGAGCACCTGCTCGCGGTGGCGCCGAACCACCGGTACTTCGCCTCCGGCGTCAGCGACATCGTGCAGTTCGACGACACGGCGACGCGCAACCCGCAGGCCGTCGTCGACGTGATCCGCGGCGCGATGGCCACGGGCATGCGCGACGTCACCTTCAACCTCGACAGCAACGACTTCATCCGGATCACCGGCTACCTCGTCCGCAAGTCCGACCTCGCCCGGCTCGAGGCGACGGGGGTGGCACGCCACGGCAGCGACGTCCTCGCCGCGGGATCGGTGGCCAACTCGCACGTCACCGACCGCGCGGTGAAGCGGGTGATCAGCAGTGAGTCGGCCCCTCGGGTCTCCGGCTGACCCCACCCCGTCGGTGCGATCGGACGCCGCCGACGACGAGCCCGTGGCCCTGCTCGCCGACACGGTCCCGTTCTCCTGGGTCGACGGGCCGGGCAACCGGTTCGCCGCGTTCCTGCAGGGCTGCAACCTCGACTGCCTCGTGTGCCACAACCCGCACACGATGCCTCGCGAGACACCGCTGGCGCGTCGGGTAACGGTGCAGCAGCTCCTCGAGGAGGTACGCCGCGTCGCGCCGTTCCTCTCCGGTGTCACCGTCTCCGGCGGGGAGGCCACGCTGCAGGCACCCTTCGTCGCGGCCTGGTTCGCCGCCCTCCGCGACGACCCGGACACCGCCCGGCTGACCCGCTTCGTCGACAGCAACGGTTGCGCGGACGACGAGACCTGGGACCTCCTGCTCCCCGTGACCGACGGCGTCATGCTCGACCTCAAGGCGCTCGACGTGGCGACCCATCGCGAGCTGACCGGGCTCGGCAACGCGCAGGTGCTGCACAGCCTCGACCGGCTGTTCGCGGAGCAGCGGCTCGCCGAGGTGCGGCTCCTCGTCGTCCCGGGCTTCAACGACTCGGCCGACGTCCTGCGCCGCACGGCCGACTACGTCGCACGGCACGCGCCCGGCATCCCCGTGCGGGTCATCGGGTTCCGGCCGCACGGCGTGCGCGCCGCGGCGCGCCACATCCCGGCGCCGACCGACGCCGAGCGTGCGGCGTACGGCGCCTGGGTCGCCGAGTCCGTCGGCGCCGAGCTCGTCACGGTCGTCTGAGTCCGAGCGCGCGCGTAGACCGGAGTTCCGCCGCACGTTGTGCGCTCGCGACCCGCGCTGTAGCGGCACGTCGGTGCGGCTGGGACCCGCCGAAGCCCACAGTCTCGGCCTACCCCGGAACCATGCTGTTCGACACCGGCGTGGGCGAGGCGCTCGTTCTGATCCTGCTGCCCTGCTGATCCTCGCTGCCGTCTACTGGGTCGTCCGGGCCGCAGTGCGTCACGGCAAACAGGATGCCGAGCGAGACCGCGTTTCGGTTGCCCATGCGACCGGGTCAGGCGAGCGATGGCACATCTGCTCGGTCTTGTCTGCCAGGCGAGCGGAGTCTCCGACCCGGCAGGCAGAGGGCGGCCGCGCCCGATGCAACCTCACAAGCCTCCGCATCCGTGTAATGCATGAGGGCCAGCCTGGTCCACGGGAGGATGGCCAGGTGAGTGACAGCGTGGAGTCCGACTTCCGGGGGTGGGTCGCTAGCCAACGGGTGGATCTGAGGGCCACCGCCTACATGCTCAGTAGCGACTGGCACCTCGCTGATGACCTTGTTCAAGACGCGCTCACGAGGCTGTACGCCATCTGGGACAGGGTCACGGCCTCGGGGGATCCCGAACGCCTACGCCCGGCGCGTGCTGGTCAATCTCTATCTCGACCATCAGCGTCGTCCCTGGCGCCGTCGGGAGGTTCTCCGGGAAGTGCTTCCGGAGCAGGTCGCGCATGAGGGTCCACCCGGCGTTGACGGGCTGCGGGACGAAGTCATCGCGGCCTTGCGAGTGGTCCCGCCGGGTCAGCGAGCCGTGCTGGTTCTTCGTTTCTGGGACGACCTATCAGTCGAACAGACGGCGGCCGCGCTCAACACCAGCGTCGGCAATGTCAAGAGCCAGTCCAGCCGAGGGCTCGAGACGCTGCGCAAGGCACTCCTCGCTCGGGGACTGACTGAAATCCACGCGTCCATGAAGGAGCCCACGTGACTGAGACCCAGGCGAAGGAAGTCTTCCGCGCCTCCATGAGTGAGCCGCCCGTCGACGTCATTGACGTGGACGCAGCGATTCGCGGTGGCCGTAGGCGGCGCACGGTGCGACGTTCATCCGTCATCGGCGCTACCGCCGCTGTCGTGCTCCTCGTGGCGACACTGGCCTTCTCGGTCTCTGGCTGGCCGCGCGGGCTCATCGGAGGACCGTCAACAATCGGCCAGGCGGCCGTTACGGCAGCAGACGATCGCACCCGACCCGCAGCCACCGATTCGATCTTTGCTGGGCTGCCGTCAGACGTCGTGACAGAGGTCCTGAGCAACCCTGCCGCGCAAGCCAACATCGGGATGCCACTGTCCGCCGATGACCGCGACAGCATGTGGCAGGGCATGGTTGGCGCGTTCGTCATGTGCCGCCAGATGCTGCACGTCTACACGACATGGCAGCAGACGGGTACGCCGCCGACGGCGGACTTCAGGATCGTCACGCCGACCCACCCACTGCAGCCGTCGTACAAGGACCTCACGACGCTTTACGCCTTCTACGGGTCGCACATGAGAGCCGGTCACATCAAGGACCTCGCTGACGACCTCACCAACGACGCAGGCTGCGGAAAGTGGATACCGGCAACGCCAGGTGACGCTGCAGGTCCGACCATCGCCGACGTCGTCGGCGGGAGTGGACCCTCCGCAGGGTGATGCCCGTCGCCGGATACTGATCGGGGCGGCCGGAAACCCGCCGAGCAGGTCGAGGACGTTCAGAGAACTCGTCATGTCGCCGAGGTCGATCCGGCTCCTGCGCCGCTACGACACGAGGCCTTGCTCGACGGGCGCGGCGCGACTCCGGACGGTGGGTCGTGCCGGTGGGCTCACGGGTGGTACGCCCTGCTCGTCAGGGCCGGGCTCGTCGCGCGGGTGGGTCGAACTGCCAGTACCCGGTGGTCAGCGGATCCCCGCCGTCGACGGGCGTGATGGTCCAGCCACCTTCGTGCACGGCATGGTGATGCCGGTCGCAGAGGAGCACGGTGTTGGCGGGATCGGTCGTGCCGCGCTGCTCCCACGGGATGACGTGGTGGCCGACAGTCCGAGCGATGTCCACGCGGCAGTCAGGGAACGCGCAGTGTCCATCGCGGACCTCGAGCGCGCGGCGCAGCCGCGGCGGGAGGGTCCGGTAGGTGCGCCCCACCCAGAGCACCGTGGCCGCCCGTCGCCGAAGGCCGGCGCGCAGGCTGTCGCGCCAGTCGACGACGCCATCGCCGTCGGGTCGGAGCTCGCCGTCGACCCCGTGCCCGTCCGACCCACCTGTCGCATCGTTGCCGAGCGGGGTGGCGCTTCGCGCCGGTGGTGATGACGGGGTGCAGGTCGGCGTCGCACATGATCCGGCGGACCGTCTCCGGCGGGAGCGGCACCCGATCGTCGCCGGGCACGGCGAGCTCGCCACCCCACCCGGCGAGGAGCCGCTCGAGGTCCACGTTGACGGTGAGGTGCGGGCGAACGCGGTGGCGCGTGCCGAGCGCACCGGCGTCGAGGGTGCGGGTGGCGAGGTCGGCCAGCGCGAGGGCGAGCAGGTGCGGCCGCCGGTAGCGGCGCCGGCGGGTGTCCGCGTCCTCGCTGCCGGCGGGCGCGGTGTCCTCCCCCGGCAGCGAGCCGGTGCGGTACCAGCCGTCGACCGTCGCCTCCAGCGCGGTGCGCACCTTGGCCGCGGTCTCCTGGCTGAGGTAGCCGGTCAGCTCGACCATGGTCCCGACCTCGCGGAAGGTGAGCTGCTGGTCGTCGTAGGCGTCGACCTGGGCCTGGCTGGCCCCGTCCGGGTCGAGCACGAACCGCAGGTGCCTCACGGTGGTCGCGACATCGGCCACCGTCCCGGTCCTCGCGACCTGGAGCAGCGTCTCCTGAGCCTGCGCGGTGATCGTGGCGGAGTCCGCCAGGCTGCGGCCGCGCACCACCCGGGTGATCCCGTGGGTGATCTCCCGCACCGCCCCGGCCGACACCTCGCCGGCGAGCCACGCCGCCTCGGTGCGGGCGAACCGGCCGCTGACGTCGTACGACCGCGCGACGAGGGCCCTCGCCTCGGCCGGGGACTTCCCGCACCGAACCTGCAACCACCTCGACGTCGACACCTGCCGGCCCACGGACAGGGCGTCGGAGACGTGCACGGTCCGCGTCGCCGCGGCCGCGACCGCCCCGAGCCGGTCGTGACAACGATGGACGCCCTCTGCCAGCTCGACGAGCCCGGCCGCGGGGATGCCTGCCAGCGAGCCGTCGGCGGCGAGGTCGGCCAAGGTCGCGACCGACGACCGCAGCTGCGCCAGAGCCTCTGCCGCCACGACTCCCGCCGCCCGCACCGGCGGGACCGGCGACGAGGTCGGCGAAGGCCGGCGATCCGGCGGACGGCGCGGTCCGCGCGACGGCGGTCGCGCGGGGCGCTGCCGGGTGCCGGAGCGAGGTGTGGTCCGTCGTGCTCACACCAGCACGCTACTCAGGGGGTCTGACAGTCCGACCCGTCCAAATCCCCTGAACGACAACTACTTTCAGCGAAACGTCGTCACTCCGTGCCACCGCAATGGACGTGCGTCACGACAATCGGTCGCAGTCGTCTCATCCCGGCGGACGTGATCGTGTCAGCGCGCTCTCCGCGACGCGCTCACACGATCACGACACCGGACGATGCGCCGCCGACACGGGATCCGAACGCGACAGCGGACCCGCGATCCCGACGCGCCGACCGGCTACCGCACCGCGAGGGCGCCGGCGATCGCGGCGGCGGCGACGGCGACGTCGGCCGCGGCGGTGATGGGCCGTCCGATGACGAGCAGGTCGGCGCCGTCGGCGAGCGCCTGCTCCGGGGTCGCCACGCGGGACTGGTCGCCGAGCGCCGCGCCGGCAGGGCGGACACCCGGCGTGATGAGGACGATGCCCTCGCCGACCTCCGCGCGCACCGCTGCCACCTCCTGCGGCGAGCACACGACGGCGCGCGCGCCCGCGCCGACCGCCAGCGCGGCGAGCCGTCGGGCCGCGTCGAGCGACGGGCCGAGCAACCCGACGGCCGCGAGGTCGGACTCGGACATCGAGGTCAGGACCGTCACGGCCGCGATCAGGGTTCCGGGCAGCTCTCCGACCGCGGCGCGGACCATGGCCGCCCCCCCGGATGCGTGCACCGTGAGGTACGTCGGCTCCAGGTGCGCGACGGACCGCGCCGCCCCCGCGACGGTGTGCGGGATGTCGTGCAGCTTGAGGTCGAGGAACACGTCCCGGCCGCCGGACGCCTCGCGCGCGGCGCGCACCGAGGCGTCGCCGTCGCGCAGGAACGTCTCGAGCCCCACCTTCACGGTGGAGACGTAGGGTCCGGCGGCGCCGGCCCAGGCGGTGACCGTGGCGAGGTCGGGGCCGTCGAGCGCGACCGCGACCGGGGCGAGCGCGCTCATCCCTCCACCCCCGCCTGGACCGCGGTGTCCGGCTCGAGGTCGTCGGTGGCGTGCCCGTGGCCGGCCACCGGTCCCCCGGCGGCGGGAACCGGATCGGGTGCGCGGTGCGCGTGGCCGACGGCGTCCTCGAAGCGCTCGAACCCGCGTTCCGCCAGCGCCACCGCGAGCTCGCGCGCGACGCGGGCGGGCGCGCTCGGGTCGTGGAACGTCACCGTGCCGACGCTCACCGCGCTCGCCCCGGCCAGGACGAACTCGAGGGCGTCGAGGCCGGTCCGGATGCCGCCCATGCCGAGGATGGGGATGTCCGGCATCGCCGCGTGCACCTGGTAGACGCAGCGGACCGCGACCGGACGGATCGCCGGACCGGACAGACCCCCGGTGATCCCGGCGAGGGCCGGGCGCATGGTGTCGGTGTCGATGACCATCCCGAGCAGGGTGTTGATCATCGACAGCCCGTCGGCGCCGGCGTCGACGACCGCCTGGGCGATCTCGACGATGTCGGTGACGTCGGGCGACAGCTTCGCCAGCACCGGCACACCCGGGTTCGTGTTACGCCGCACCGCGGACACGACGTCGGCCGCCGACGCCGCCTGGCAGGCGAACACGAGCCCGCGGTCCTCGACGTTCGGGCAGGAGATGTTGACCTCGATCGCCGCGACGTCGCTCACGTGCCGCAGCTTCGAGGCGAGCCGGGTGTACTCGTCGACCGAGCCGCCGGCGATCGACACGACGGCGCGGGCGCCTCGGGCGCGCAGCCACTCGAGGTCGGTGTCGAGGAACACGTCGATCCCCGGGCCCTGCAGGCCGATCGAGTTGAGCATGCCGCTCGGCGTCTCGGCCATCCGCGGGGTGGGACGTCCCGAGCGCGGGTTGAGCATGATGCTCTTGGTGACGACGGCGCCGATCTCGGTGATGTCGAAGAACTGGTCGAGCTCCCGGCCCGCACCGGCGCAGCCGGACGCGGTGAGCACCGGCGAGGGGAGCTCGAGCCCGGCCAGCCAGGTGGTCATGTCGACGTCGGGTACGTCGGCCGCCGCGTCGGGCCGCGGCCCGTGCGTGATCACGGCTCGAGTCATCAGTGGCCTCCGCTCACGGGCGCCCCGAGGGTTCCCTCGGGGATGGTGCCGACCTCGTCCCAGCGCACCCGGTCGCCGCGGAACACCGGGCCGTCGACGCACGAGCGAAGCATCCGCGTGACGCCGTCGTCGCCGATCACCGGCAGGACGCAGGTCATGCATACGCCGATGCCGCAGGCCATCGACTCCTCGACCGCGCACTGGGAGTAGGCGCCGTGCTCGGTCGCGACCTTGGCCACCGCGCGCAGCATCGGCATCGGCCCGCAGGCGTAGACGACGTCGGCGTCGGTCCGCTTCATCACCGCCGGCAGCGCGTCGGTGACGCATGCCGCGCTCGCCGAGCGAGCCGTCGTCGGTCGTGATCGTGAGGGACGCCGCGATTCGCTTGGCGTCCAGCACGCCGAACAGCTTGCTCTCCGTCGACGCCCCGAGCACGACGTCGACGCGGCAGCCGCGCGCCCGCAGCGCGTCGGCGAGGGAGAACATCGGCGCCGAGCCGTAGCCCCCCGCGACGAGCACGCAGGAGACCGGCTCCTTGGGCAGCGCGAACGGCCGGCCGAGCGGGCCGACGATGTCGACCGCGTCGTGCCGGTGCAGCCGGGACAGCCACTCGGTGCCCTTGCCGCGCGTCGCGAACACGACCTCGAGCGTTCCGCCGTAGACACCTCGGCTCTGCACGGAGTAGATCGAGAACGCGCGGCGCAGGAGCATCGAGGACTCGCGCCCGCCGACCGACAGGGCGACGAAGTGCCCCGGCCGGGTGAGCTCGGGGATGCCGCCGGCGGTGAGCGTGAGCACGTGGTAGTCGCCCGCCCGGCGCAGCCCGAGCACCTCACCCGTGACCTGAACAGCCCCGGACCTGCCGTGACCTGACGTCGTCAACGCGTCCCGCCCTCGCTCGTGGTGGCCCCGTGGGTGTCTGACGATCCTGCACCCGTCGTCGCCTGCGCCGCACGCAGGGCCTCGAGGTCGGCCGCCCACTCCTGCAGGGACCGTACGCCGATCTCCCCGGCGATCAGCGCCTCGATGCCCTGGACCGTGGCGCCGAGTCCCTGGACGGTCGTGATGCACGGCACGCCGCGGGTCACCGCGGCGGTGCGGATCTCGTAGCCGTCCAGGCGCGGGCCGACGCCGTGCGGCGTGTTCACGATGAGGTCGACGTCGCCGGCGAGGATGGCGTCGACCGTGGTCGGCTCCCCCGCCGGACCGCGTCCGTCGTGCTGCTTGCGCAGCACGGTGGCCTTGAGACCGTTGCGCCGCAGCACCTCCGCGGTCCCCTCGGTGGCGAGGATCTCGAAGCCGAGGTCGGCGAGACGCTTCACCGGGAAGACCATCGAGCGCTTGTCCCGGTTGGCCACCGACACGAACGCGCGCCCGCTGGTCGGCAGACCCGAGGAGTACGCCGCGGTCTGCGACTTCGCGAACGCGGTGCCGAAGACCGAGTCGATGCCCATGACCTCGCCGGTCGAGCGCATCTCCGGCCCGAGGATCGTGTCGACCCCGTGGAAGCGGCCGAACGGCAGCACCGCCTCCTTCACCGAGATCGGCGCGCCGATGGGCAGCGTGCCGCCGTCGCCGACGCGGGGCAGCACGCCGTCGGCCCGCAGCTGCGCGATCGTGACGCCCATCGTGACGAGCGCCGCGGCCTTCGCGAGCGGCACGGCCGTGGCCTTGGAGACGAACGGCACGGTGCGCGACGCGCGCGGGTTGGCCTCGAGCACGTAGAGCACGTCGCCGGCCAGCGCGTACTGCACGTTGAGCAGACCCAGGACGCCGACCCCACGTGCGATCGCCTCGGTGCTGCGTCGGATGCGGTCGATCTCCATGTGCCCCAACGTGATCGGGGGCAGGGCGCACGCGGAGTCACCGGAGTGGATGCCCGCCTCCTCGATGTGCTCCATCACGCCGCCGAGGTAGAGCTCCTCGCCGTCGAAGAGGGCGTCGACGTCGATCTCCACCGCGTCGTCGAGGAAGCGGTCGACCAGCACGGGGTGCTCGGGCGTCGCCTCGGTGGCCCGCGCGATGTAGTCGTGCAGCATCGGCTCGTCGTAGACGATCTCCATGCCACGGCCGCCGAGCACGTAGGACGGGCGCACCAGCACCGGGTAGCCGACGCGCGCGGCGACCTCGACGGCCTCGTCGTAGCTCGTGGCGATGCCGTGCGCCGGCGACGGGAGCCCGGCGTCGGCGAGGACGCGGCCGAACGCGCCGCGCTCCTCGGCCAGGTGGATCGCCTCGGGGCTCGTGCCGACGATGCGCACGCCGGCGTCCTTGAGCGGCTGGGCGAGGCCCAGCGGCGTCTGGCCGCCGAGCTGGACGACGACCCCGGCGACCGGACCGACGGCGAGCTCCGCGTGGTAGACCTCGAGCACGTCCTCGAGCGTCAGCGGCTCGAAGTACAGCCGGCTCGACGTGTCGTAGTCGGTCGACACCGTCTCCGGGTTGCAGTTGACCATGATCGTGTCGTAGCCGGCCTCGCGCAGGGTGAGGCTCGCGTGCACGCACGAGTAGTCGAACTCGATGCCCTGACCGATGCGGTTCGGGCCCGAGCCGAGGATGAGGACCGCCGGCGTCGTGCGCGGCTCCACCTCGGTCTCCTCGTCGTAGGACGAGTAGTGGTACGGCGTCCGCGCGGCGAACTCGGCCGCGCAGGTGTCGACGGTCTTGAACACCGGCCGGATCCCGAGCGCGTGCCGGACACCGCGGACGACGTCCTCGGGCATACCGCGCACGGCGCCGATCTGGGCGTCGGAGAAGCCGTGCCGCTTGGCGAGACGGAGCAGCTCGGGAGTCAGCTCGTGCGACTCGCGCAGCGCGTCGCCGATCTCGTTGAGCAGCACGATCTGGTCGAGGAACCAGGGGTCGATGTTGGTCGCCTCGTGCAGCTGCGCCACCGACGCGCCGGCCCAGAGCGCCTGCTGCACCTCCTTGAGCCGCCCGTCGTGCGGCACCGCCACCGACTCGAGCAGCGCGGGCACGTCGACGACGCTGCGCTCCCCGGTCCAGGAGAACGGCGCCTCCTTGCGCTCCACCGACCGCAGCGCCTTCTGCAGCGCCTCGGTGAAGTTGCGCCCGATCGCCATCGCCTCGCCGACGCTCTTCATCGTCGTGGTCAGCGTCGGGTCCGCCTGCGGGAACTTCTCGAACGCGAACCGCGGCACCTTGACGACGACGTAGTCGAGCGCCGGCTCGAAGCTGGCGGGCGTCTCCCGGGTGATGTCGTTGGGGATCTCGTCGAGCGTGTAGCCGACCGCGAGCTTCGCCGCGATCTTCGCGATCGGGAAGCCGGTCGCCTTGGACGCGAGTGCGGACGAGCGGGAGACGCGCGGGTTCATCTCGATGACGACCATGCGGCCGTCGTCGGGATTGATCGCGAACTGGATGTTGCACCCGCCGGTGTCGACGCCGACGGCGCGGATCACCGCGATGCCGACGTCGCGCAGGTGCTGGTACTCGCGGTCGGTGAGGGTGAGGGCGGGCGCGACCGTGATCGAGTCGCCGGTGTGCACGCCCATCGGGTCGACGTTCTCGATCGAGCAGATGACGACGACGTTGTCGTTCTTGTCGCGCATCAGCTCGAGCTCGTACTCCTTCCAGCCGATGATCGACTCCTCGAGGAGGACCTCGGTGGTCGGCGAGGCGTGCAGCCCCGCGCCCGCGATGCGGTGCAGGTCGGCCTCGTCGTAGGCGATGCCCGAGCCGGAGCCGCCCATCGTGAACGAGGGCCGGACCACGACCGGGTAGCCGAGGTCCTCGACCGCGGCCAGGCAGTCGGTCATGGAGTGGCAGACGGCCGACCGCGCCGACGCCGCGGCCAGCCCGCCGGCGTCGATCCGGGCGACGACCTCCTTGAACCGCTCGCGGTTCTCGCCGGCCTCGATCGCGTCGACGTTGGCGCCGATGAGCTCGACGCCGTAGCGCTCGAGCACGCCGTTGGCGTGCAGCGCCATGGCGCAGTTCAGCGCGGTCTGACCGCCGAGGGTCGCCAGCAGGGCGTCGGGGCGCTCCTTCGCGATGATCTTCTCGACGTACTCCGGCGTGATCGGCTCGACGTAGGTGGCGTCGGCGAACTCGGGGTCGGTCATGATCGTCGCCGGGTTGCTGTTGACCAGCACCACGCGCAGGCCCTCGGCCTTGAGGACGCGGCAGGCCTGCGTGCCGGAGTAGTCGAACTCGCACGCCTGGCCGATGACGATCGGGCCGGACCCGATCACCAGCACCGACCGCAGATCCTCACGCCTGGGCACGGGCGGCCTCCATCAGGTCGCAGAACCGGTCGAACAGGTAGGCCGAGTCGTGCGGGCCGGCCGCCGCCTCCGGGTGGTACTGCACGGAGAACGCGGGTACGTCGAGGCAGCGCAGCCCCTCGACCACGTCGTCGTTGAGGCACACGTGGCTGACCTCGACGCGACCGTACGGCGTCTCGCTCGTCCGGTCCGCGGGGGCGTCGACGGCGAAGCCGTGGTTGTGCGCGGTGATCTCCACCGTGCCGGTGGCCCGGTCCAGCACCGGCTCGTTGATCCCGCGGTGGCCGTAGCGCAGCTTGTAGGTCCCGAACCCGAGCGCGCGGCCGAGGACCTGGTTGCCGAAGCAGATGCCGAACAGCGGTCGGCGCGCGTCGAGCGCCGCGCGGACGAGCGCGACGGCGTGCTCGGCCGTGGCCGGGTCGCCGGGGCCGTTGCTGAAGAACACGCCGTCGACGCCGACCTCGAGCAGCCGCTCCGGCGTCGTGGTCGAGGGGACGACGTGCACCTCGATGCCGCGCTCGGCCATGTGCCGTGGCGTCGCGCCCTTGATGCCGAGGTCGACCGCGGCGACGGTGAAGCGCCGCTCCCCGACCGCCGGGATCACCTCCTCGGCGTCGAGGCTGACCTCGTCGGCCAGGTCGGCGCCGATCATCATCGGGCTCGCGAGGACGCGGTCGAGCAGCTCGGCGACGGGTCGCCGTGCGGCGGCGCCGCTGAAGACGCCCGCGCGCATCGCGCCGCGCTCGCGCAGGTGCCGCGTGATCGCCCGGGTGTCGACGTCGCAGATCCCGACGACGCCCTGCTCGACGAGGTCGTGGTCGAGGCTGCGCTGCGCGCGCCAGTTCGACGGGATCCGGGCCGGGTCGCGCACGACGTAGCCGGCGACCCAGATGCGGCGCGACTCGGCGTCGTCGTCGTTCACGCCGTAGTTGCCGATGTGCGGCGCGGTCTGCACGACGACCTGCCGGTGGTACGACGGGTCGGTGAGCGTCTCCTGGTAGCCGGACATGCCGGTGGTGAAGACCGCCTCGCCGAACGTCTCGCCGACGGCGCCGTAGGCCCGGCCGCGGTAGACGGTGCCGTCCTCGAGGACGAGCAGTGCCGGCTCGACGTCGGTGAGCGCCGTCATGCGCCGACCGCCGCTCCGGCCACCACGACCCCGTCCAGCACCGTCGCGCGACCGCGCAGGAACGTGGCCACGACCGGACACGGGCAGGGTGCGACCGGCGTACGGCGTGTTGCGGCTGCGGCTCTGCAGCGCGGCCGCGTCGACCGTGCGCGGAGCCGCCGGGTCGAGCAGGACGAGGTTGGCCGGCTCGCCGACCGCGATCGGGCGGCCGTGGCCCTCGAGCCGCCCGATCCGCGCGGGGCGCACGGACATCCGGTCGGCGACGCCGGCCCAGTCGAGCAGGCCGGTCTCGACCATCGCCTCGGCGACGACGCCGAGCGCGGTCTCGAGCCCGAGCATGCCCATCGCGGCCGCGCTCCACTCGCAGTCCTTGTCCTCCACCGGGTGCGGGGCGTGGTCGGTGGCGACGGCGTCGATCGTGCCGTCGGCGAGGGCGGCGCGCACCGCCGCGACGTCGGCCTCCGACCGCAGCGGCGGGTTGACCTTGAAGACCGGGTCGTAGGACGTCACGAGGTCCTCGGTGAGCAGCAGGTGGTGCGGCGTCACCTCGGCGGTGACGTCGACCCCGCGTGCCTTGGCCCCGCGGATGATCTCCACGGACCCGGCGGTGGACACGTGGCAGACGTGCAGGCGCGAGCCGACGTGCTCGGCGAGCAGCACGTCGCGCGCGATGATCGCCTCCTCGGCGACCGCGGGCCAGCCGCGCAGCCCGAGGACCCCGGACAGCGCGCCCTCGTTCATCTGCGCGTCCTCGGTCAGCCGCGGCTCCTGCGCGTGCTGGGCGACGACGCCGTCGAACGCCTTCACGTACTCCAGGGCCCGCCGCATGATGACGGCGTCGTGCACGCAGCGGCCGTCGTCGCTGAAGACCCGGACCTGGGCCGCGCTCGTCGCCATCGCGCCGAGCTCGGCGAGCTGCCGGCCCTCGAGGCCGACGGTGACCGCGCCGACCGGCTGGACGTCGACGAGCCCCGCCTCGTGCCCGAGGCGCCAGACCTGCTCGACGATGCCGGCGGTGTCGGCCACCGGGTCGGTGTTGGCCATGGCGAAGACCGCGGTGAACCCGCCGGCCGCCGCGGCGCGGCTGCCCGTCTCGACGGTCTCGGCGTCCTCCCGGCCCGGCTCGCGCAGGTGCGTGTGCAGGTCGACCAGGCCGGGCAGGGCGACCAGCCCCGTGGCGTCGATCTCGATCGCACCCTCGGCCGAGGCGGCGCCCGCCGCGGTGACCTCCGCGATGACGCCGTCGCGCAGGACGAGGTCGGCGCGGGTCGCCACCGAGCACCGCGGCGTGCCGGATCACGTACGTGTCGTTGCTCATGTCAGGCCTCCGAGCCGTCGCCGAGGGTCGCTCCGCCGAGGAGCAGGTAGAGCACGGCCATCCGGACGCTCACGCCGTTGGCGACCTGCTCGACGATCACCGAGCGCGGGGCGTCGGCGACCTCCGCGGCGATCTCCATGCCGCGGTTCATCGGGCCGGGGTGCATGACGATCGCGTGGTCGGGCAGCTGCGCCATGCGCCGCGCGTCGAGTCCGTACCGCCGGCTGTACTCGCGCGCGCTCGGGAAGAACGCGGCGTTCATCCGCTCGCGCTGCACCCGCAGCATCATCACGGCGTCGGCGCCCTTGAGGTGGCCGTCGAGGTCGTACGACGTGGCGCACGGCCAGGACTCCACGCCGACCGGGAGCAGCGTCGGCGGCGCCACCAGCGTGACCTCGGCGCCGAGCGTGGCGAGCAGCAGCACGTTGCTGCGCGCGACCCGGCTGTGCAGGACGTCGCCGACGATCGTGATGCGGCGCCCCTCGAGGTCGCCCTTGCCGTCGGCGAGGTGACGCCGCATGGTGAACGCGTCGAGCAGCGCCTGCGTCGGGTGCTCGTGGGTGCCGTCGCCGGCGTTGACGACCGAGCCCTGGATCCAGCCCGAGTGCGCGAGGCGGTGCGGGGCGCCGCTGGACCCGTGGCGGATCACGACGGCGTCGGCGCCCATGGCCTCGAGGGTGAGCGCCGTGTCCTTGAGGCTCTCCCCCTTCGACACGCTGGAGCCCTTGGCGGAGAAGTTGATGACGTCGGCCGAGAGCCGCTTGGCGGCCGCCTCGAAGGAGATGCGGGTGCGCGTCGAGTCCTCGAAGAAGAGGTTGACCACGGTGCGGCCGCGAAGGGTCGGCAGCTTCTTGACCGCCCGGTCGGTGATCTGGGCGAGCTCGGCGGCCGTGTCGAGCACGAGCAGGGCGTCGTCGCGGTCGAGGTCCGCCGCGGACAGCAGGTGGCGCTTCACAGGGTCTCCTCGTTCGCGTGCCCGCTGATGGCCACGGCGTCCTCGTCGTCGTGCTCCGTCACGAGGACGTGCACCGTCTCCGACTTCGACGTCGGGATGTTCTTGCCGACGTAGTCGGCCCGGATCGGCAGCTCGCGGTGCCCGCGGTCGACGAGGACGGCGAGCTGCACGGCGCGCGGGCGCCCGATGTCGTTGAGGGCGTCGAGGGCGGCCCGGATGGTCCGGCCGCTGTAGAGGACGTCGTCGACGAGGACGACGACCCGGTCGTCGATGCCGCCCGGCGGGATCTCCGTCGGCAGCAGCGCGCGAGCGGGACCTCGGCGCAGGTCGTCGCGGTACATCGTGATGTCGAGCGAGCCGATCGGGACGTCGCGGTCCTCGATGGCGCGGATGCGCTCGGCGATCCGACGGGCGAGGAACACCCCGCGGGTCGGGATCCCGAGCAGGACCAGGTCGTCGGCGCCCTTGGCGCGTTCGACGATCTCGTGGGCCACGCGGGTCAGCGCGCGGGTGATCTCTGCACCGTCGAGAACGGTGCGCGTGTCGTCAGGAGTCCTGGCAGCGGACATCTCTGCGACCCCCTTCCCCGCCTCACAGGACGGACTTAAAGGACGTCGGGCGTCCCCGACCCTACCCGACCCGGACGCGCCGGCGGCGACCGGCCACGCCCCGCGGACATGACCTGCGTCTCGTCACGCACCGTGCCCGGGAGCGGAGGGCCGGCACGCTCCGGAGCCGCTCGAGTGCGCTGCGCGGACGGAAACATCCACCGAATGGCCCATCCCGGACAGGCGCGCGCGGAGGGTCACGCTCTGTAACATCGGGGTGCACTCGGAGCGACCGGAGCATCCCCGGTCGGAGCCGGGTCCCCGGGGAGGATCCAGCATGGCCAGCGACTACGCCCGTGCGCTCGGCGCGCGGCTGCGCGCCATCCGGCAGCAGCAGGGTCTCTCCCTCCACGGCGTCGAGGAGCGCTCGCAGGGCCGCTGGAAGGCCGTCGTGGTCGGCTCCTACGAGCGCGGCGACCGCGCCATCACCGTGCAGAAGCTCGCCGAGCTGGCCGACTTCTACACCGTCCCCGTCGCCGAGCTGCTGCCCGACTCCGCGCCCGCCGCGGCGGCCGAGCCGCCGCAGCGCCTCATCCTCGACCTCGAGCGGCTCGGCCAGGTGCCCGCGGAGAAGGCCGGACCGCTCGCCCGTTACGCCGCGGCGATCCAGGCGCAGCGCGGCGACTACAACGGCCGCGTGCTCTCGATCCGGCAGGACGACCTGCGCACGCTCGCCGTCATCTACGACGAGGCACCCAGCCAGCTCGCCGACCAGCTCATCTCCTGGGGCGTCCTCAACCCCGAGGCCCGCCGCGCCCTCGACTAGCGTTCCGCCACGCTGCGGAGGGTGAGCTACGACGTCGTGTCGAGCGACACGTCGTCGATGGCGATGTCGTAGGTCCGGCCCGCGACGTCGTCGCCGAGGGTGAGGCGCCCGATCTGCGACGTCCCCAGGGTCTCGGTGGCTCCGACGGGCGTGCTGAACGTGACCGGCGTCCCGTCGAGGGCCGCGGTGATCGTGATCGGCCCGCCCGGATTGGTGTCGAGCCACATCTCGACCTGGTGCCAGGCACCGTTGCTGACCGGCGAGGTGCTCACGTGCGTGACACCGCCGGCGTCGTTGCGCACCGAGAGGTAGCCGGCCGCGTTCACGTAGAGGTAGGCCAGGTAGGCGCCGGTGGCGCTGCGCAGCTTGAGGAAGCCGGCCGAGGTGCTCCGGCTCCGCACGAACACCCACGCCGACGCGTGCAGTGCACGGTAGGTGGCGGGCAGCTGGATCGACGACCACGTGGGCGAGCCGGTCGACGTCTCCTCGGTCGCCCAGGCGCCCCGGTGGACGAGCGACTGCTCGGTCCTGAGCCCGGCGGTCGGGACGGTCCAGGCGTTGGCGCCACCGCTCAGCAGCCCCGACTCCAGGTCGTCGAAGAACACCGGCAGCGTGGTCGCGACCGTGGCGGCGGAGGCGTTGCCGACGGCGTCGCGCGCCGTCACCGTGTACGTGTAGGTCGCGCCCGGGGAAAGGCCCTGGTCCACCACGCTCGTCGGTGCGTCGCCCGCGATGACCGCGACCTGCGTCATCGCGCCGGTGGAGTCCGTCCGCGTGACGGTGTACGTCGCCACGCCGACGGCGTCGAGCGAGGCGGCCCACGCGAGGCTGACGGCGGACGCGCCGCGTGCGGTCGCGACCAGGCTCGACGGCGGGGTCGGAGCGGTCCAGTCGGCGGTCAGCACGACCGTCGTGGTCGCCGTGCTGCCGGCGGAGTCCCGTGCGGTGACGGCGTACGTCGTTGGCGTGCTGTCCGGCGCCGTGGTGTCGGTGAACGCCGTGGTGGTGACTCCGGTCGCGAGCGGCGAGCCGTCGCGCCAGACGTCGTAGGAGACGGCCGTGCCGGTCGTCGGAGGGGACCACGTCAGGGCGACCTGACCCGCGGCCGGCAGCTGAGCGGCGAGGAGAGCCGTGGGCGGTCCGAGGGCTGCGGTCGCGGGCACGGTCGCCGACACGGTGTTGCTGGGTGGCGAGGAGTTGCCCGCGGCGTCCCTCGCGACGACTGCGTAGGAGTGGGTGCTCCCCGCCGATACCCCGGAGTCGGACCAGGTGGACCCCGTCACGCCGGTCGCGACAGGTGTGCCGCCGCCGTCGCGGTAGACATCGTAGGAAGTGACGGCCACGTTGTCCGTGGCGCCGGTCCAGGCCAGGTCGATAGCGCCGGTGCGCGCCGCGGCCGAGAGGGTCGGCGCCGACGGTGCCGCCGTGTCTGGGATTGTCACCGCGGCGGACGATGGGCTCTCGCCGGACGCGTTGTCGCGGAGGTCCCGTGCCACCACGGTCCAGGTGTGAGCTCCCGCAGGCACGGCCCGGTCGATCCACTTCGAGACCCCCGCCGGAACGGTGGCCTGGTACACGTGGTCGCGGTACACGTCGTAGGCCATGACGGCGACGCCGTCCGCCGACGCTGCTCCGAGCGTCACCGTGACGTCGGCCGAGGTCTGGCTGACCCGGGCCGCCGACGGTGGCCCGGGGGTGCTCGGCGGGGTGCTGTCGGGTGCGAAGTGGTAGGTCACCTGGTCGAACACCGCGCCGGTCGAGTCGGTGGGGCTGACGGTGATGTCGGTGCCGGCGACCGTCACCTTCAGGAAGCTGTAGGCCTGCGCGGCCGTGGCGGGTTTGGCCGCGCCGCCGCCTGCCGGTGTGCCGCAAGAGGATCCGACGGCATGGGTCGGGTCCCAACCGCGGGCGTAGGCGTCGGTGCTCGAGCAGGCCGACGTCGCAGCGACGTTCGTGGGAACCCCGCCGCCGCCCCCGGTGACATAGCTGATCACTCCGCCGGCGGGGGGCACGTTGCGCTGATAGAGGTGGGCGTGGCCGTTGAACGCCAGGTTCACGTGGCCCGCGGACAGGAGGGCCTCGAGGCTCGCGGCGCCGCCGTTCGGGTTGGCGGGGCTGTTCTGCAGGTAGACGTCCTGCTGGGTGGTCCAGTTGTTCTGGTCGACCCGGAGCGGGTAGTGGAAGAAAGCGAACCGCAGCGCGCTCGCTCCGCGGGCCGTGGCGTCGTGCTGCAGGTCGTTCGCGAGCCACTTGTACTCGGCACTCTGCTGCTGCCAGTGCTGGTCCCGGTCGGCCTGGTAGGTCGGACAGGTGCCGTTCTTGCAGGCCGTGCCCAGAGTCGGGTAGGCGGTCGGCGAGAGGTCGGTCCAGTCCGCGTCGAGGATGTAGAACCGCACGTTGCCCACCGTGAACGCGTACCAGTCGCTGGGGTAGTTGCCCGCGGGGAGCCCGTCGACCGAGGGGTACGAGACGTTCGTGCCGTAGGCGCCGGAGGAGGCGGCGACGTTCGTCGGGGTGGGCCAGGTCGAGAAGAAGGTGTTGTTGCGCCCGTGGTTCCCGGTGGTCGCGAACAGCGGGAGGCTGCCGCCGACCTTGCCCCAGTAGCGGCCGTCGAACACGTTGCTCTGCTCCGCGGCGCCACCGACCCGGTCCGCCGCGTGGTTGAGGTCCCCGTAGTTCGTCGGGGTGCCGTTGCTGTAGGCGATGTCGCCGGTCGACACCGCGAAGGTCGCGGGGTCGATGGCGAGCCTGGTCGTCGCGGCGAGCTGGGAGTCGAGTGCGTCCTGGTAAGGGTTGTAGGTACCCAGGGGTGACCCGTTCGTCAGCGACGTCTCGCCGAAGTCGCCGAGCACGTCGAAGCTGAACGGTGCCGTCGAGCCGGCCACCGGCAGCGTGGTGAAGGTCGTGGGGAACACGGGCGGCTCGGTGAGGAGCGCCGAGCCTGGGCTCGTCGTCCCGGACCAGACGCGGTAGCAGTAGGCGGTCGAGGGTGAGAGCCCGGTCAGCTGCACGGAGTGCTGGAAGTAGGAGGTGGTCTCCCCGAACGCCGAGTAGGTGGACGGGGACTTCGCCGCGGGCACCGATGTCGTGGTGCAACTGCTCCCGGCGACGCCATACGTCACGACACCGGGTGACTTGTCGAGCGACGAGGTCGACCAGGTGACCGCCACCGACGACGAGGTGAGGTCGGTGAGGTAGGGGTAGCGCGCGAGCGCCGTTGTCGCTCCGACCGCATTCGTGACGTGCACGACCGCCGGAGCCAGCAGCACACCCACGACGACCAGGACTCGGACTCGTACTGACAGCATCGAACTTCCCCGCCGCACGATCGCGGGGCCCCCGCCCCACGGGCTGCGGCGACAGTACGCGCATCCGACCACGTCCCGCAGCCCCTTGCGCCGAGGTGACTCAGCGTCGTCGTGCGGCTCCGGAGAGGCATGCCGACGGCCGGTCGCTGGGCCTGGACCTGGAACACGTGCCACAGGTCCGGAACAGCCCTGTGCTGCCCGACCCGAGACTGGGCATCGCACGACGACGGCGTCGACCCGCACGCCACCGGACCCCGTCCCACCACGCTGGAGAGCACCTAACCGGTCGCGCCAGGGCTCCCCTTCGGCTCAGCGGGCACGAGACAACCGGCGGAACGGGTGACGAAGTGCAGGTCCTCGCCGGCGGCGAGCGAGAAGTCCTCGGGTGGTCCCGGCTCGACGTCAAGGACGAACAGCGTCTGGTTCCAGGCCTCGTCGAGCCTGCTGTCGATGTAGAACGGGCAGCCGTCGATGTCGCCGAGGAGCAGGTCGACGTCCCCGACGAGGAACTCACCGTCGGGGAAGCACATGGGCGTGCTGCCGGCGCAGCAGCCGCCGGACTGCACGAACATCACCGGGCCGCCCCGGGCGGCACACAGCGCCGAGAGCGCGCTGCGTGCCGCCGGGGTTGCCGTGACACGCGCGGGAACGGTCACGTCGGGCATGGCTCAGAAGAACCCGAGCGGGGCGGTGCTGTAGCTGACGAGGAGGTTCTTCGTCTGGCTGTAGTGGTCGAGCATCATCGCGTGGTTCTCGCGGCCGACGCCGGAGATCTTGTAGCCGCCGAACGCCGCCCCTGCGGGGTACGCGTGGTAGCAGTTCGTCCACACCCGGCCGGCCTGGATCTTGCGGCCCATCCGGTAGGCACGGTTGCCGTCGCGGGTCCACACGCCGGCGCCGAGCCCGTAGAGGGTGTCGTTGGCGATCTCGAGGGCCTCGTCGTCGTCCTTGAACGTGGTGACGGCCAGGACGGGTCCGAAGATCTCCTCCTGGAAGACCCGCATCTTGTTGTGGCCCTTGAGAACTGTCGGCTCGAAGAAGTAGCCGTCCTTGAACTCGCCCTCGACGGTCGCGCGCTTGCCGCCGATGAGGACCTCGGCGCCCTCGTCCCGGCCGATGTCGACGTAGGACGAGATCTTCGCCAGCTGCTGCGCGGAGACCTGCGGACCCATCATCGTGTCGGTGTCGAGCGGGTCACCCTGCTTGATCGCGTCGATGCGGGCCAGGCAGCGAGCCATGAACTCGTCGTAGATGTCCTCCTGGATCAGCGCGCGCGACGGCGCGGTGCAGACCTCACCCTTGTTGAAGGCGTAGAGCACGAGGCCCTCAATGGCCTTGTCGAGGAACTGGTCGTCGTGCGCCATCACGTCGGCGAAGAAGATGTTCGGCGACTTGCCACCGAGCTCGGTGGTCGACGGGATCAGGTTCTGCGCGGCGTACTGCATGATCAGCCGGCCGGTGACGGTCTCACCGGTGAAGCCGATCTTCGCGATCCGCGTGTTCGTGGCGAGGGCCTTGCCGATCTCGGCACCGGGACCGGTGACGACGTTGATGACGCCCGGCGGTACGGCGTCCTCGATCACCTCGAGGAGCTTGAGGATCGACCACGGCGTCGGTGACGCCGGCTTCATCACCGAGCAGTTTCCGGCCGCAAGAGCCGGCGCGAGCTTCCACGCCGCCATGAGCAGCGGGAAGTTGAAGGGGATGATCTGGCCGACCACGCCCAGCGGCTCGCGGAAGTGGTACGCGACCGTGTCCTTGTCGATCTGGGTGGACCGGCCCTCCTCCGAGCGGATGGCCGCGGCGAAGTAGCGGAAGTGGTCCACCACCAACGGGATGTCGGCGTTGAGCGTCTCGCGGACCGGCTTGCCGTTCTCCCAGCTCTCGGCGACGGCGAGCATCTCCTTGTTCGCCTCGACTAGGTCGGCGACCTTGTTCAGCACGGCGGCGCGCTCGGTGGCCGAGGCCTCGCCCCAGGCGTCCTTCGCGGCATGCGCGGCGTCGAGCGCGAGCTCCACGTCCGCGGGGGTCGACTCCGCGACCTCGGTGATCGGGCCGGCGGTGGCCGGGCTCAGGTCCGTGCGGTACTTCCCGGCGGTCGGCTCGATCCACTTCCCCCCGATGAAGTTCTCGTACCGCGGCTTCACGGTCACGATGCTGCCGGGTCGGCCCGGCGGGACATACTTCATGAGCTTCCCTCTTCCGTTCGAGGATCGGGTCCTCGTTCTCGGGCGGCATCCGCCGGCACCGCCAGTGGGTGCCCACTCAGGAACGACTCGTCCCGAACGTACGCCGACCCTTCGCGCGAGTCGTGCCGGAGAGGTTCCGCGGCGGCAGACGGCGGCGATCTCGGCGAGGCGCTCGGGCACAGGCGAGCACCGGTCCAGACGCGTCTGTCCACCACGGCCACCGGCTCGTCCTGCGCGGCACCGCCCGCTCCTCGAGGTCGGCGCCGGAACGTGACGGTGCCCCGCTCAGCGAGGCTGGCGGGGCACCGGTCGTGCAGCGACCGCGGGCGGGGCAGGGATCAGCCGTTGCTCGTGCCGGAGGACGTGTCGCCGGGCTGCGGGGTGTCGCTGTGCGAGCTGTCGGGGCTCCCCGTCTGGGAGTCCTGACCCTGGTCGTCGCCGCTCTGGTCGTCGGCCTCGGGGCTGTGCGACTCGGTCGGCTCGGCCGAGTGGCTCTCCGGGGTCTCGCTCGGCTCGGCCGAGTGCGTCTCCGGCGCCTCGCTCGGCTCGGCGGCGTGGCTCTCTGGGGTCTCGCTCGGCTCGGCCGAGTGCATCTCCACCGCGCCCGGGGTCACCGTCGCCTCCGGGGTCTCGGTGGCCTCCGGCGTCTCGGTGGCCTCCGGGGTCACGGTCGCCTCAGGGGTCTCGATGGCCTCAGGAGTCTCGCTGACCGAGGGGGTGATCAGGGTGTCTGCGGCGGGGGCGGTGGTGGGCGCGGCGATGTGGCCCGACGCGAAGGCGGCGGTCGTGCCCATGAACACGCCTGCGACGGCCAGCGGAACCGCGAGCTTGAGCTTCATGACGGGCTCTCTTCCGGACGAAGGATGTCGATCACGACGTTAGCCATGCCTTCGTCCGGTTATGGGTCGGGCTGATCCAAGGGATGTCCAAGGTCGGACCCGGTTTCTCCAGGGAACGCTCCGTCGGGACGCGCGCGATTCATCGCGGTTGTGTGGGTGTGTCCCGATTTCCCGGCCCGGGACGGCGGCAGACCGGGGCGTCTCCGGACACATCGCGTGCGGTCGCAGCGGCGCCCGCCACCGGCATTCCCGGCGCATCCGAGGCAGCCCGGCTCTTCTTGACAAAGCCTTGACTCCGAAACCCCTTGGCCGCATTGACGATTGCCCAGGTGAGGGTTACCTTCTCGACCATGGCACCCTGGGGCAGGGTGTCCCAGGCGGCTCGCTCGGGGTAGGGGCGCCATCGCGCTGACATCGATGTGCTCCATCAACGGTCTGCGCCCCTGTGCCACTGGCGAACCAGGCTCAGCAGGAGGGACGCATGACAGGTAGCGGATCACGACGCACCATGCTCGCGTCGATCGCCGCGGTGACCACGGCGCTCTGGATCGTCGGTGGTGCCGCCTCGGCATCCGCCGATGACGGGCACGACTCGCACGACCGGCTGTATGTGTCAGCGGATGGCTCGTCGTCCGACTCCGGGCGGTCGTGCCACACCGCCACCTTCACGTCGATCAACGCCGCGGTCGCGGCGGCCCATGCGGGGTCCACGGTCGTGGTGTGCCCCGGAACGTACGCCGAGGACGTCGTCATCTCGAAACCCCTGACCCTGGTCGGCCAGCGCGCCACGATCGACGCCACCGGGCTGGAGAACGCGGTCCAGGTGGTCGCGTCGCACGTGACCGTACGTGGGCTGACGCTCGAGAACGCCAACGGCGAGGGCCTTCTCGCCGGGATCGACTCGTTCGCCGACATCGGGATGCTCCCGCCCGGGTCACCCGTGCTGCGCGACATCTCCGTCGACGCGGTCCGCGCGACCAACAACGACAAGGGCTTCAACGGGACCGAGCAGGGCGGCTGCAAGTACCCCGGTGACTGCGGGGGCGGGATCCACTTCAACGTCGTGACATCCTCGGAGATCACCGACTCGCACGTCGTGGGCAACGCCGACGGCATCCTGCTCACCGACGACTACGGACCCAACTCGCACAACGTCGTATCCGAGAACTACGTGGCCGACAACACCCACGAGTGCGGGATCGTCCTGCCGTCGCACAACCCCGGGGCCGTCAGCTTCGACCCCCAGACGATGGCCGTGACCGGGCGCCACCCGGACGTCGGAGGCGTGTTCGACAACGTCGTGACCGACAACGTGGTGCTCCGCAACGGCACCGACAAGGCCCCGCCTCAGTTCGGAGGCGGCGGCTCGGGCGCCGGGGTCGGGATCTTCGGCTCCGGTCCCGGCACCGGCGCCTACGACAACGTCGTCCGCGACAACTACATCTCCGGCAGCGGCATGGCCGGCTTCACCATCCACGCCCACCTGCCCGGCGGTGAGGACGTCAACGGCAACAAGGTCGTCGACAACGACTTCGGCACCAACAACCTCGGTGGCGACGGCTTCGACGGACCCCCAGGCCCGATGGACTTCGCGACCACGGCCATCGCCGTCTACTCGGCGCCCACGGTCGAGATGACGATCCGCGGGAACCACATCCGTGACAACGCGATCGGCATCTGGCTGAGCACCACCGTCACGGCCCACGGCCTCGCGGCCAACCACTTCCACCACGTGCCCACCCACGTCGTGACCGGGTAGGTCAGCCGTCGGTTGAGCGGCAGGCGTCCCAGGAGTCGGCCCGGCATGGCGGATCACGTCACGCCGGGCCGACTGCCGCTCGTCAGATGCCGCTCGCGACCGACGTGCCGACGCGGTGGACCCGCATGCCGTTCGTCGTGCCGGGTATGCCCGGCGGCACACCGGCGATGACGATGATCAGCTCGCCCACCTTGGCCCGGCCGATGTCCAGCAGGGCCGCGTCGACGAGCCGGACCATCTCGTCGGTGCTGGCCGCCTTGGGGACGAGGAACGTCTCGACGCCCCAGCTCAGCGCCAGCTGGCTGCGCACGCGCGGGTTGGGCGTGAACGCGAGCAGGGAGATGTCAGGGCGGTAGCGGGCGACGAGCCGCGCGGAGCGGCCCGTCTCGGTGAACGCGATGACCGCGGTGGCGCCGACGTCGGTGCCCACCGTGACCGCCGCGTGCGTGATGGAGCGCGACGTGGAGTCGTTGCGGTCGAGGATCTGCGGGCAGCTGGTCGAGCGCCTCGCCCTCGACCTGCTCGATGATCCGCGCCATCGTCCGTACCACGTGGGCCGGGTGCGACCCGACCGACGTCTCCCCGGAGAGCATGAGGGCGTCGGCGCCGTCGAGGACGGCGTTGGCCACGTCGCTCGCTTCGGCGCGGGTCGGCCGGGTCATCGACACCATCGAGTCGAGCATCTGCGTGGCCACGATGACCGGCTTGGCCCGGCGCCGCGCCAGGGTGACGGCACGCTTCTGCACGAGCGGGACCTGCTCGAGCGGGAGCTCCACGCCGAGGTCGCCGCGGGCCACCATGATGCCGTCGAAGGCGTCGATGATGGCCTCGAGGTTGTCGACCGCCTGCGGCTTCTCGATCTTGGCCAGCACCGGGAGGCGCACGCCCTCGTCGTCCATGATGCGCACGACGTCGAGCAGGTCGTCGGCCCTGCGGACGAACGACAGCGCGATCATGTCGACGCCGAGGCGCAGCGCCCAGCGCAGGTCGGCGACGTCCTTCTCCGACATCGCCGGGACGCTCACGGCGACGCCGGGCAGGTTGATCCCCTTGTGGTCGCTGATCCGGCCGCCCTCGACGACACGGGTGACCACCGAGCGCTCGGTGACCTCGACCGCCTCGAGCGCGACCTTGCCGTCGTCGATGAGGATCGCGTCGCCGGGGTGCACGTCGCCGGGAAGGCCGTGGTACGTCGTGGAGCAGACGTGGACGTCGCCGGGGACGTCGTCGGTCGTGATGGTGAACTCGGCCCCGACATCGAGGACCACCGGTCCGTCGGCGAACGTGCCGAGCCGGATCTTCGGACCCTGCAGGTCGACCATGATCCCGACCCCGCGGCCGGCCTCGTCGGCGGCCGTGCGCACCCACTCGTAGATCCGCTCGTGGTCGGCGTACGCGCCGTGCGAGAGGTTCATCCGGGCGACGTCCATGCCCGCCTCGACGAGCGAGGTGATCCCCTCCTGGCTCGCGACGGCGGGACCGAGGGTGCAGACGATCTTTGCGCGGCGCACGGGGATGACCCTATCTGGAAGCGGTTGCAGGCGGTGTGGGTGGTGGTGACGGTTCGGCCTCGCGGCGGTCCGTCGTCAGACGACGAGCGGTCGGGCCGTGGGCGGGATCGGGGCGGGCAAGGTGGTCGATCCGGAGAGCCATGCGTCGACGCCGGCGGCCGCCGAGCGGCCCTCGGCGATCGCCCAGACGATGAGCGACTGTCCGCGGCCGGCGTCGCCCGCGACGAACACGCCGTCGACGCTGGACATGAACCGGTGGTCGCGGCGCACGTTCCCGCGCTCGTCCAGCTCGACCGCGAGCTGGTCGAGCAGCGGACCGCGCTCGGGACCGGTGAAGCCCATGGCCAGGAACACCGCGTCGGCCGGGAGCTCGCGCTCGGTGGCCGGGACCGGCTCGAAGCGCCCGTCGCGCAGCTCGACGTCGACGATCTCGAGCGCCCGGACCCGCCCCTGCCCGTCGTCGAGGAAGCGGTTCGTGGAGACCGCGTAGACCCGGTCGCCGCCCTCCTCGTGGGCGCTCGTCACCTTGTAGGTCATGGGGTACGTCGGCCACGGCTGGCCGGCCGGCCGGGTCTCGGGCGGCTCGGGCAGGATCTCGAGCTGGGTCACGGACGCCGCGCCCTGACGGTGCGACGTCCCGAGGCAGTCGGCCCCGGTGTCGCCGCCGCCGATGATGACGACGTGCCGGCCCGCGACGTCGATCGGCGCGACCGCGAGGTCGCCCTCCTGCACCCGGTTGGCCCCCGGCAGGAACTCCATGGCCTGGTGCACCCCGGCGAGCTCGCGGCCCGGCACGGGCAGGTCGCGCCACTGGGTGGCCCCGACGGCCACGACGACCGCGTCGTAGCGCCGCCTGAGGTCCGACCCGGTGACGTCGGTGCCGACGTCGACGCCGGACCGGAACTTCACCCCCTCGGCCTGCAGCTGCGCGATCCGCCGGTCGAGGTGGCGCTTCTCCATCTTGAACTCGGGGATGCCGTAGCGCAGCAGGCCGCCGATGCGGTCGGCGCGCTCGAACACCGCGACCGTGTGGCCGGCGCGGGCCAGCTGCTGGGCGGCGGCGAGCCCCGCGGGACCGGACCCGATCACCGCGACGGTCTTGCCGCTCTGGCGGGGGGCCGGCTGCGGGGTGACCCAGCCCTCGTCCCAGGCGCGGTCGACGATCTCGACCTCGACCTGCTTGATCGTCACCGGGTCCTGGTTGATCCCCAGGACGCACGCGGTCTCGCACGGCGCGGGGCACAGCCGCCCGGTGAACTCCGGGAAGTTGTTCGTCGCGTGCAGGCGCTCGCCGGCCGCGCGCCAGTCCTGCCGGTGGACGAGGTCGTTCCACTCGGGGATGAGGTTGCCGAGCGGACAGCCGTTGTGGCAGAACGGGATGCCGCAGTCCATGCACCGCCCGGCCTGCTTCTCGAGATGCTCGGGCGGGAACGGCTCGTAGACCTCGCGCCAGTCGTGGATCCGGACGTCGACCGGCCGACGGGTCGGCGTCTCGCGACCTGTGGTCAGGAAGCCCTTCGGGTCAGCCACGGGTCGCCTCCATCACTGCGAGCTGGACGTCCCGGCCCTCGCGCTCGGCCGCGGCCTGGGCCGCGAGCACGTGCGCGTAGTCGCGGGGCATGACCTTGGTGAAGCGGGCCCGGAGCTCGTCCTCGGCGAGCAGCGCCGCGGCCACGGTCGAGCCGGTCTCGTCCCGGTGGTGCACGAGCAGGTCGCGCATCCAGCTGACGTCGTCGTGGTCGAGCGGCAGCAGGTCGACCATCTCGGTGTTGACGCGTCCCGGTACGGCGTCGAGCAGGAACGCGACGCCACCGGACATGCCGGCCGCGAAGTTGCGCCCGGTGGGGCCGAGGACGACGGCGCGCCCGCCGGTCATGTACTCGCAGCCGTGGTCGCCGACGCCCTCGACCACGGCGGTGGCGCCGGAGTTGCGCACGCAGAACCGCTCCCCCACGACGCCCCGGACGTAGAGCTCGCCGGAGGTCGCGCCGTAGCCGATGACGTTGCCGGCGATGACGTTCTGCTCGGCGACGAGCACGGCCGCCCGGTCCGGCCGGACGACGATGCGGCCGCCGGACAGGCCCTTGCCGACGTAGTCGTTGCTGTCGCCCTCGAGGCGCAGGGTGATCCCTCGCGGCAGGAAGGCGCCGAACGACTGCCCGGCCGACCCGGTGAAGGTGAGGTCGATCGTGCCGTCGGGCAGGCCGTCCGCGCCGTGGCGCCGGCTGACCTCGGACCCGAGCATCGTGCCGACCGTGCGGTTGACGTTGCGGATGGGCAGGCTCGCGCGGACCGGCTCGGCGCGCTCGAGCGCCGCCGCCGAGAGCGCGATGAGCTCGTTGTCGAGCGCCCGGTCGAGGCCGTGGTCCTGCGCCGTGGTGTTGCGCAGCGCGGTGCCGGGCGGGAGCTCGGGCACGTGCAGGATCGGCGTGAGGTCGAGCCCCTGGGTCTTCCAGTGCGACCGGGCGGCACCTGGTGTCGAGCAGCTCGGCGTGGCCGACCGCCTCGGCGATCGACCGGAAGCCGAGTGCCGCCAGGTGCTCGCGGACCTCCTCGGCCAGGAACGTGAAGAAGTTCTCGACGAACTCGGGCTCGCCCGCTGAACCGCTCGCGCAGGACCGGGTTCTGGGTGGCGACGCCGACCGGGCAGGTGTCGAGGTGGCAGACCCGCATCATCACGCAGCCCATGACGACGAGCGGCGCGGTGGCGAAGCCGAACTCCTCGGCCCCGAGCAGCGCCGCGACGACGACGTCGCGCCCGGTCTTGAGCTGACCGTCGGTCTGCACCACGACGCGGTCGCGCAGGCCGTTGAGCAGCAGGGTCTGCTGGGTCTCGGCGAGACCCAGCTCCCACGGGCCGCCGGCGTGCTTGAGCGACGTCAGCGGCGACGCGCCGGTGCCGCCGTCGTGCCCGGAGATGAGCACGACGTCCGCGTGCGCCTTCGCCACACCGGCCGCGACCGTGCCCACGCCGACCTCGGCCACGAGCTTGACGTGCACGCGGGCCCGGGGGTTGGCGTTCTTGAGGTCGTGGATGAGCTGGGCCAGGTCCTCGATCGAGTAGATGTCGTGGTGCGGCGGCGGCGAGATGAGGCCGACCCCGGGTGTGGAGTGCCGGGTCCGGGCGATCCACGGGTAGACCTTGTGACCGGGCAGCTGACCGCCCTCGCCCGGCTTGGCGCCCTGCGCCATCTTGATCTGCAGGTCGTCGGCGTTGACGAGGTAGTGGCTCGTGACGCCGAAGCGGCCCGACGCCACCTGCTTGATGGCCGACCGCCGGGAGTCACCGTTCGGCAGCGGCTCGAAGCGCTCGGCGTCCTCGCCGCCCTCGCCGGTGTTCGACTTGGCGCCCAGCCGGTTCATCGCGACGGCGAGGGTCTCGTGCGCCTCGCCCGAGATGGAGCCGTAGGACATCGCGCCGGTCGAGAACCGCTTGACGATCTCGTCGACCGGCTCGACCTCCTCGATCGGTACGGGGGGTCGGACGTCGTCGCGCAGGCGGAACAGCCCGCGCAGCGTCATCAGCCGCTCGGACTGCTCGTCGACGCGGGCGGTGTACTGCTTGAAGACGTCGTAGCGGCCGGCCCGCGTGGAGTGCTGGAGCCGGAACACCGTCTCCGGGTCGAACAGGTGCGCCTCGCCCTCGCGGCGCCACTGGTACTCCCCGCCGACGTCGAGCCGGCGGTGCGCGGGCGAGATGCCGCTGTGCGGGTAGGCGATCGCGTGCCGGCGCGAGGTCTCCTCGGCGATGACGTCGATGCCGACGCCGCCGAGCTTGGACGTGGTCCCGGTGAACCAGCGGTCCACCACGTCGGGCGCCAGCCCGACCGCCTCGAACACCTGCGCGCCGCGGTAGGACGCGACGGTGGAGATGCCCATCTTGCTCATGACCTTGAGGACGCCCTTGCCGAGCGCCTTCACCAGGTTGCGCACGGCCTTCTCGGGGGCGATGCCGGTGACGGCGCCCAGGCGGACGAGGTCCTCGACCGACTCCATCGCGAGGTAGGGGTTGACCGCGGCGGCGCCGTAGCCGATGAGCAGCGCGACGTGGTGCACCTCGCGGACGTCACCCGCCTCGACGACGAGCCCGACCTTGGTCCGCTCCTTCTGGCGCACCAGGTGGTGGTGCACGGCGGCGGTGAGCAGGAGCGACGGGATCGGCGCGAGGTCGGCGTCGCTGTCGCGGTCGGAGAGGACGACGAACCGCTTGCCGTCCGCGATCAGCCGGGACACCTCGGCGCAGATCTCGTCGAGCCGCGCCTCGAGCGCCGCGCCCCCGCCGTCGACGCGGTAGAGGCCGGACACCTTCGCCGCGGCGAAGCCCGGCAGGTCGCCGTCGGCGTTGATCTTGAGGATCTTGGCCAGCTCGTCGTTGTCGATCACCGGGAACGGCAGCACGAGCTGCCGGCAGTGCGACGGCGTCGCCGCGAGCAGGTTGACCTCGGGGCCGATGTGGCTCGACAGCGACGTCACGAGCTCCTCGCGGATCGCGTCCAGCGGCGGGTTCGTCACCTGCGCGAACAGCTGCTGGAAGTAGTCGAAGAGCAGCCGTGGGCGGTCGGACAGCACGGCGATGGGGGTGTCGGTGCCCATCGAGCCGATGGCCTCGGCGCCGGTGCGCGCCATCGGCGCGACGATGACGCGCAGCTCCTCCTCGGTGTAGCCGAAGGTCTGCTGGCGACGGAGCACGCTCTCGTGGGTGTGCACGATGTGCTCGCGCTCGGGCAGCGAGTCGAGGTGCATCACCCCCGCGTGCAGCCACTCGTCGTACGGCGCTTCAGCGGCCAGCTCGGCCTTGATCTCCTCGTCGGAGACGATGCGGTGCTGCTCGGTGTCGACGAGGAACATCCGCCCGGGCTGGAGCCGGCCCTTGCGCACGATCCGGTCCGGCGCGATGTCGAGCACACCGACCTCGGAGGCCAGGACGACGAGTCCGTCGTCGGTGACCCAGTAGCGCCCCGGGCGCAGGCCGTTGCGGTCGAGCACCGCCCCGATGAGCGTCCCGTCGGTGAAGGCGACGTCGGCCGGTCCGTCCCACGGCTCGGTGAGCGTCGCGTGGAACTCGTAGAACGCGCGCCGCGCGGGGTCCATCTCGGTGTGGTTCTGCCACGCCTCGGGGATCATCATCAGGACCGCGTGCGGGAGGCTGCGGCCACCGAGGTGCAGCAGCTCGAGCACCTCGTCGAACGAGGCGGAGTCGCTGCCGCCCTCGGTGCAGATCGGGAACAGCCGCGACAGGTCACCCGGGATCACGTCGCAGGCGAGCTGCGCCTCGCGCGCCTTCATCCAGTTGCGATTCCCCTTGACCGTGTTGATCTCGCCGTTGTGCGCGATGAGCCGGTACGGGTGCGCGAGCGGCCAGCTGGGGAAGGTGTTGGTCGAGAACCGCGAGTGCACGAGGGCGAGCGCGGAGGTGTAGCGCGGGTCGCCGAGGTCCGGGAAGAACGGCGCCAGCTGGCCGGTCGTGAGCATCCCCTTGTAGACGATCGTGCGCGCCGACAGCGACGGGAAGTAGACGTCGGCCTCGTGCTCCGCGCGCTTGCGGAGCACGAACGCGAGGCGCTCGAGCGCGAGCCCGACCACACGGCCGCCCTGGGCGGAGACGAACAGCTGACGGAACCGCGGCATGACCCCCTGGGCCGTCGCGCCGACGCCGGTGGGGTCGGTCGGCAGGTCGCGCCAGGCGAGGACGGTGAGTCCCTCCTCGGCGGCGATCGACTCGACCGTCTTGACCGCCGAGGCGAGCTCCTCGTCGTCCACGGGCAGGAACGCGATGCCGACGGCGTACCTTCCCTGGCCCGGCAGGTCGACGCCCTGCGCGGCGAGGGTGGCGCGCAGGAACGCGTCCGGGACCTGGGTGAGGATGCCGGCCCCGTCGCCGGAGTCCGGCTCGGAGCCCGACGCCCCGCGGTGCTCGAGGTTCTCCAGGGCGGTGATCGCCTGGCGCACGACGTCGTGCGACGGCTCCCCGGACAGCCGCGCGACGAAGGCGACGCCACAGGCGTCCTTCTCGTGCTCGGGGTGGTAGAGGCCCTGGGGGGCGGGGATGGCCGACCGCATCTGGTCACTCCCGTCGGTGCTCGCCTGATCCGGCTCACGTGCTCCGGGGGGTCGAGCAGGGGGACGACGCTGGCCGCTCTGCTGGACGCAGCGTATCGGACGACCCGCGCGACGCGGGTACGCGGGTGGACGAGGCCGACGGGTGTCCGGCCGGGGTCAGCCGAGCGACGTGCCGACCAGGTGCCCGACCCCGAACGTGACGACCGCGGCGAGCACGCCGACGAACAGCTGGCGCAGGCCGGCGAACCACCACGAGCGTGCGGTCACCCGCGACACGAGGACACCGGCCGTGAAGAGCCCGATCACCGAGAGCACGGCCGCGGCGACGAGGGTCTGGGCACCGAACATGTAGGGCAGCAGCGGAATCACCGCGCCGACGGCGAAGGCGAGGAACGACGACGCCGCCGCGAGCCACGGGTTGGGCAGCTCGCCGGGCGCGAGCCCGAGCTCCTCGCGGGCGTGCACCTCGAGCGCCGCCTCCGGGTTCCGGCCGAGCTGGCGGGCGACCTCCTCGGCGAGCTCGAGGTCGACGCCGCGCCGGACCCAGATCTCGGCCAGCTCCTTGGCCTCGCCCTCGGCGTTGCGGTGCAGCTCAAGCCGCTCGTTCTCGAACTCCTGCTCGGCGAGCTCGGCCTGCGACGCGACGGAGGTGTACTCCCCCGCGGCCATGGAGAACGCGCCGGCGGCGAGCCCGGCGAGCCCGGCGAGCACGACCGCCGTCCGGCCCTCCCCCATCGCCGCGGTACCGCCGGCGACACCGGCCATCAGGGCGAAGTTGGAGACGAGCCCGTCCATCGCGCCGAACACCGCCGGCCGCAGCCATCCGCCGGTGACGTCACGATGGTGGTCGGCCGGAGGTGGGGTGCCGCTCATGGGTCGACGGTATCGCCCCGCCCGACGTCGGCGTCCGCGGCGGTGTCCGCGGCCCCGGTCAGTCGCCTCGGCGGGGACCTCCGCGCCGTCCGCGTCCGCGTCGGGCGCGGCGTCCGCGTCCGCGGCGACGACCGCGGGCCGCTCCGGGTCGAGCAGCTCGGGCGCCTCACGACCGGGTCGGAGCCGGGCGCTCAGCACGAGATACACGAGCGCCCCGAGCGCCACGAGGATCGCGGTGAACACGTTGAGCCGGATACCGAAGAAGTGGTGCGCCTCGTCGATGCGCAGGCTCTCGATCACGCCGCGGCCGATCGCGTAGAGCATCACGTAGAGCGCGAACACCCTCGCGTGGCCCATCCGCCAGCGCCGGTCGGCCCACACGACGATCCCCGCGACGGCGAGGCACCACAGCGACTCGTAGAGGAACGTCGGCTGGTACGTCGCGAACTGCTCGTAGCCGGCGGGGCGGTGCGCCACGTCGATCTCGAGCCCCCACGGCAGGTCGGTGGGACGGCCGAACAGCTCCTGGTTGAACCAGTTGCCGAACCGGCCCATCGCCTGCGCGACGGCGATCCCCGGCGCGATGGCGTCGGCGAACGGCGGGAGCGGGATGCCCCTGCGGCGTACGCCGATCCAGGCGCCCACGCCGCCGAGCACGACCGCGCCCCAGATGCCGAGCCCACCGTCCCAGATCTTGAACGCGTTGACCCAGCCGCTGCCGGTCGCGCCGAAGTACAGCTGCCAGTCGGTCATGACGTGGTAGAGCCGGCCCCCGATGATGCCGAGCGGAACCGCCCAGATCGCGACGTCGGCGACGAGGCCGGGCGAACCGCCACGCGCGACCCAGCGGCGGCTGCCGATCCAGATCGCCACGAAGATGCCGGCGAGGATGCACAGGGCGTACGCGCGGATGGGGAACGGCCCGAGGTTCCACACCCCTTGGGACGGGCTCGGGATGAACGCGAGGAGATCCATCGGGTCACGCCGTCCGGGAGGGTCGGCGCGGGAGCGGGGCGGTCACGAGGCCGGGGTCGAGGCGATGAGCTTCTCCAGCGCCGCCATGTCCTGCAGCGTGGCGGCGGGCACCTCGGTGCCGTTGAGGTACGCCGTCGGCGTCCCGGGGACGCCCGCGTCGACGAACGCCTGGTAGGAGTTCGACACCCACTGGTCGTAGGTCTTGGCGGTCACGCAGGACTGGAACGTCGTGAGCGCGGCACCGGTGATGCCGGCCGTCTGCGCGAACTGGGTGATCTGCGCGTCGGTGTAGCCGTCGCCCTCGGTCGTCGGCTGGTTGGCGAAGACGGTGGAGTGGAACTGCTTCGTCTTGCCCGCGTCGATGGCGCAGCCCCACGCCATGGCCGCCTTGTGCGAGGAGTACGGGTTGGGGCTGGTTGCGGCGAAGCGGTCGTCGAGGAACGTCGTCGGGCGCCACACGAGGTTGACCTTGCCGTCATCGGCCAGCTTGACCACGGCGGCGCCGTAGGTCTTCTCGAACTCGGCGCAGCTGGGGCACTGGAAGTCCTCCCAGATCGCCAGTGTCGGCTTGCCCGAGACCTTGTTGTAGGGCACGGCCCACGCGTAGCTGCCGTCGTTGCCGTTGACCCCCGTGGGGACCTTGGCGTCGGCGACGGTCCCGGCGCTCGACGGGGAGTTCTGCTTCGAGCCCCAGTAGCCGAAGCCGATGATGACCGCCACGGCCACGACGATCGCGGTGCCGCCGATCAGCCGGACCCGCCGGTCGCGGCGCCGCTGCTCGGCCTCGGCCGCGGCCCGCGCCGCGGCGGCCTTCTCCTTGGTCGTCCGCTTGCTTTCCTTGGGCGCGTTGCTCATCGGGACTGCTCCTCGAGCGTCTCGTTCTCGTCATCGGTGTCGTCGTAGTCGTAGTCGTCGTCGAGCTCGAGCGGCGGGCGGTCGAGGGCGAAGCGGGTCGTGGGCCAGGCCACGAGCCAGACGGCCATGCCCATGAAGAGGAAGTCGCGCAGCAGCTCGGAGGTGTAGCGCCAGACCTTCCCCTCCTCGCCCACGTTGCCGCCGCCGCCGAAGCAGCCGCAGTCGATGGAGTAGCCACGGATCCACACGCTGGAGATGCCGACGATGAACCCGAGCATGAGCAGGGCCGTGGCCAGGGCCGCGACGCGGGTGAACAGGCCGACGAGCAGCAGCGCGGCCAGACCGACCTCGAACGCCGGCAGCGCCCAGCCCAGGAAGTCGACCCAGGAGGGCGGGAACACGCGGTAGGCGAGGATCGCCTCGCGGCGCGCGTCGTTGGACTCGAGCAGCTTGGCGAGCCCGGACCAGAAGAGGATGCCGGACAGCACCAGCCGGAAGGCGGTGCCGATCCACGCACGGGCGTCGCTGGTCACGGGTGGATCATCCCTCACGTCGGCGAGCGGCTGGTGACCAGGTGCCGGTCCCCGGCGTGTCCGACGGCCGGGCGCCGCGACGAGTTCCCGCGGCGACCGGCGGGCCGGCGGTCACCCGCCGCGCACCCCGCGGGCGAGGTCGGCCGCCAGGCGGCCCACCGCCGCGACCCCCTCGGTCGGCGTGGCGGCGTCGAGCAGCAGCCGGACGAACGCGGAGCCGACGATCACGCCGTCGGCGTAGCGCGCCACGTCGACGGCCTGAGCGGCGGTGGAGACGCCGAGGCCGACGGCGACGGGGAGCGAGGTGTGCGGGCGGGTCCGCTCGACGAGCTCCGGCGCCGCCGCCGACACGGACCGCACGCCGGTGACGCCCATGAGGGACGCGGCGTAGACGAAGCCGGTCGTGATCGAGCAGACGACGTCGATGCGCTCCGGGCTCGAGCTCGGTGCCACCAGGAAGACCCGGTCCAGACCCGCGGCGTCGGTGGCCGCGATCCACGGTCCGGCCTCCTCCGGCGTGAGGTCGGGCGTGATGACGCCGACGCCGCCGGCCGCGGCCAGGTCCGCGGCGAACGCGTCGACGCCGTAGCGCTCGACCGGCGCCCAGTAGGTCATCACGAGCGTCGGGGCGCCGGTGGCGGCGACGGCCTCGACCGTGGCGAGGACGCCCTGGGTCGTGATGCCGCCGCGCAGGGCGATCTCCGAGGCGGCCTGGATGGTCGGCCCGTCCATGAGCGGGTCGGAGTAGGGCAGGCCGATCTCGACGACGTCGACCCCGTTCTCGACCATCACGCGGATGGCGTCGACGGCGCCGTCGAGGCTCGGGAAGCCGGCCGGGAGGTAGCCGATGAGCGCGGCCCGGTCCTCGGCCCGCGCGGTGGCGAAGGCCTCGTGCAGCCGGCTCACGCGCGCCCCTCCGGGGCGCGGGCGCCCTCGAGGATCCCGAACCAGCGGCTGGCCGTCTCGACGTCCTTGTCACCGCGGCCGGAACAGTTCACCACGATGACGGCGTCCGGGCCGAGCTCGCGGCCCAGGCGCATCGTGCCGGCCAGCGCGTGCGCCGTCTCGATCGCCGGGATGATCCCCTCGGTGGTGCAGAGCAGCCGGAACGCCTCCATCGCCTCGGCGTCGGTGACCGCGGAGTAGGCGGCCCGCCCGATGTCGGCGAGGTAGGCGTGCTCGGGTCCGACGCCCGGATAGTCCAGGCCGGCACTGATCGAGTGCGACTCGATCGTCTGGCCGTCCGAGTCCTGCAGGACGTAGGACCGGGTGCCGTGCAGGACGCCGACGGTGCCACCGGTGATGGTGGCCGCGTGGCGGCCGGTCTCGACGCCGTCGCCGCCGGCCTCGTAGCCGTACAGCGCGACCGACGGGTCGTCGAGGAAGCCGGCGAAGATGCCGATCGCGTTGGACCCACCGCCGACGCAGGCGGTCACCGCGTCGGGCAGCCGGCCGAGGAGGTCGAGCACCTGGGCCCGCGCCTCGATGCCGATGACCTTCTGGAACTCACGGACCATCTCGGGGAACGGGGCCGGGCCGGCCACCGTGCCGATGAGGTAGTGCGTGCTGTCCACGTTCGTGACCCAGTCGCGCATCGCCTCGTTCATGGCGTCCTTGAGCGTGCGGCTGCCCGCCGTCACGGGCACGACCTCGGCGCCGAGCAGCTTCATCCGGGCCACGTTGAGTGCCTGGCGCCGGGTGTCCTCCTCGCCCATGTAGACGACGCACTCGAGGCCCATGAGGGCCGCCGCCGTCGCGGTCGCGACGCCGTGCTGGCCGGCTCCCGTCTCGGCGATCACCCGCTTCTTGCCCATGCGCACGGTGAGCAGCGCCTGACCGAGGACGTTGTTGATCTTGTGCGACCCGGTGTGGTTGAGGTCCTCGCGCTTGAGCAGGATGCGCGCGCCGCCGGCGTGCGCACCGAAGCGCGGGCAGTCGGTGAGCGGGCTCGGCCGACCGGTGTACGTCGTGAGCAGGTGGTCGAGCTCGGCGTGGAAGGCGGGGTCGGCCTGGGCCGCCCGGAACGCCGCGTCGAGCTCGTCGAGCGCGACGACGAGGGCCTCGGGGACGAACCGGCCGCCGTAACGGCCGAAGTGGCCGAACGCGTCCGGCACGTGCGGCGTCGCGCTCGTCCGCGCGCTGTCCGTGGTCGTCATCGGCAGTGCCTCCGTCAGCCGCGGGCGTGCTTCACGGCGGGGTGGGCGCCGGCGGTCACGAGGTCGTGCACCGCGGTGCGCGGGTCGCCGCCGGTCACCAGGCTCTCCCCCACCAGCACCGCGTCCGCACCGGCGTGGGCGTAGGCGATGAGGTCGTGCGGGCCGCGGACTCCGGACTCGGCGATGCGCACGACGGAGGCGGGGATCGAGGGCGCGACGCGGGCGAAGGTCTCCCGGTCGACCTCGAGGGTCTTGAGGTCGCGCACGTTGACACCGATCACCGAGGCACCGGCGTCGAGCGCTCGCGCGACCTCCTCGGTGTCGTGGACCTCCACGAGCGGGGTGAGCCCGAGGCTGCGGGCGCGCTCGACGAGCGAGACCAGCGCCGGCTGCTCGAGCGCCGCGACGATGAGCAGCGCGAGGTCGGCGCCGTAGGCCCGGGCCTCCCACAGCTGGTAGCTCGAGACGATGAAGTCCTTGCGCAGCACGGGGATGTCGACGGCGGCGCGGACCGCGGCGAGGTCGGCGAGCGATCCGCCGAACCGACGACCCTCGGTGAGCACGCTGACGATGTGCGCGCCGCCGGACTGGTAGTCGCCGGCGAGCGCCGCCGGGTCCGCGATCGCGGCGAGCGCACCCTTGCTCGGGCTCGAGCGCTTGACCTCGGCGATGACCTTGACGCCGTCGCCGCGCAGCACGGCCTCCGCGTCGAGGGCGGCCGGCCGGGCGGCGGCGAGCTCCTTGAGCTCGTCCAGGGACGTGTGGGCCTGGCGCTCGGCGAGGTCGGCGCGGACGCCGTCCAGGATGTCGTCGAGGACCGTCATCCCGACAGGTTAGCCGGGGCTTGGCGGACCCCGGCCCGGGGGGCGGCGACGTCCGGCGTGGGCGTCCGGCGTGGGCGTCCGGCGTGGGCGTCCGCCCTGGTCAGCTCGCGGCCGCCCCGAGCCAGGCGAGCGCGGGCACGCCGCCGATGTTGCGCGCGACGGTGAACGCGACCGTGATCGCGACGAGCGACCACACCAGCGCCGGGGAGGGCAGCCGGACGTCGGACGGCGCGGTCGCCGTCGTCCCCTTCCAGGCGCGCCACAGCCACCGCGCCCAGAGCACGACGGCGCCGGGCAGCACCACGAGGACGACGAACGCGTTGTGGTCGAGCGCACCGGTGACGTCACCGTGCAGCAGCGAGTGGACCGCGCGCAGACCGCCGCAGCCGGGGCAGTCGAGACCGGTGAACGCCTTGGTCGGGCAGAGCGGGTAGTGGCCGGCCACGTTGGGATCGACCAGCCCCACGTAGACCGAGGCGACCAGGGCGCTCGCGCCCACGACGAGCGGAGCGCGCAGCCGATGGGCTCGCGGGGTCATACGTCGAGCCTAGGCCGGGACGCCGTCACGCGGCAGCGCCACACCGAACCGCGCACCGCCTTCGGGTGCGCTCCCCGCGAAGGCCCGCCCGCCGAGGCGGGCGGCGAGCCGGCCGACGAGGGCCAGGCCGACACCGGTGCCGACCTGGCGCACTCCGCGGTAGCGCTCGTGCAGTGCCGCCGGTTCGAACGCCACCACGACGTCGTCCGGCGTGAGCCCCGGACCGCCGTCGCGCACCTCCAGCGTCGCGCCCCACACCTCCGGGCGGACCGCGAGGACGAGCGGCCGGCCAGCGGGTGTGACCCGCAGCGCGTTCTCCGCGAGGTTGTCCAGGATCTGACGGACGCGCAGCGGGTCGGTCCGCACGATCACCGGCGCCGTCGGCAGCTCGGCGGAGAAGAGCACGCCCGCGCGCTCGCACCGCGTCGCCCACACCGCGGCCGCCTCCGCGCCGAGCGCGGCGAGGTCGACGTCCACCGGGGCGAGCCGCACGTCGGCCGCGCCGAGCCGGGCGAGGTCGAGCAGGTCCGCCACGAGCCGGTCGAGCCGCTCCGCCTCGGCCAGCACGGTGCTGCCCGTCGCGCCGACGTCGCCCGGCGCGACGACCCCGTCGGCCAGGGCCTCGGCGTAGCCCTTGATCCCCGTCAACGGGGTGCGCAGCTCGTGGGACACCGAGAGCAGGAAGTCGCGCTGCCGTCCCTCGCTCACGGCGAGGGCGGCGGCGAGCCGGTTGAGCGACTCCGACACCGTCGCCACCTCCGCCGGGCCCTCGGGCACGAGCGCCACGTCACGGGCGCCGGTGGCCATCCGTTCGGCGGCGCGAGCCGCGTGGCGCAGCGGTCGCACGACCCGACGCGCGGCGAGGTAGCCGACGGCCACGGCCAGCAGGAGGCCGACGAGCAGCGCGAGGGCGAGCCGGCGGAGGGCGAGCCCGGTCTGGGAGCTCGCCACCGACGCGCTCTGCACGAGGAACACCGACGTGTCGGCCGAGGCCTGGCGGCCCTCGACGAACACCCAGCCCTCAGTGCCCGGCCGGACGTCGCTCACGGTGCCACCGGCGGAGGTGACGGCGACGTCGGCCTCGGTGACGGGTGCGGCCGGCGGCCTGCGTCGCACCACCTGCACCGCGACGCCCTGGGCCGCGAGGAGCGCCCGCAGCCGCACCAGCCCGCTGGTGGTGGCGCCGCTCTCGGTGCGGGCGACCACGTCGGCGACGATGTCGGCCTCCCGGCCCAGCTGCTCGCGCGCCTGCGCCTCGGACGCGTTCGCGACCAGCGGGTAGGACACCAGCCCGGTGACGACGACGGCGATGACGGCCACGAGGGCCGCGACGAGCGTCAGCTGCGCGGTGAGGCTCGCCCGGCCGCGTGGCCGGACCGGCGCGGACGCAGCGGGGACGGTCGGGTCCACGGGGGCCGGGGTCTCCGGGGACCGGGTCAGGGGCGGCTGCGTCACGGTGGTCCTCGTCACCCGCGGGCCGGCCGGTCGTCGGCGCTGTAGCCGACGCCGCGCACGGTGCGCACCGGGCTGGCGTCGCCGAGCTTCGACCGGACCTGGGCCACGTGGACGTCCACGGTGCGGGTCCCGAGGGCGGCGGCGTAGCCCCAGACCTCGCTCAGCAGCTGCTCGCGGGTGAACACCCGCCCGGGCGAGCGCATGAGGTGCACGAGCAGGTCGAACTCGGTGGCGGTGAGCTCGACCTCGGTGTCGTCGACGGTGACCCGGTGGGACATCCGGTCGACCGCGACCCGGCCCAGGACGAGGGGCGCGGACGTGGACGGCGGCCCGTCGGCGCGGCGCAGGACCGACTTCACCCGAGCGACCACCTCGCGCGGGGAGAACGGCTTGGTGATGTAGTCGTCGGCACCGAGCTCGAGGCCGAGGACCCGGTCGATCTCGTCGTCGCGCGCGGTGCAGAAGAGCACGGGCGTCCAGTCGTCGTCGGCCCGCAGGCGACGGCACACCTCGGTGCCGTCGAGCTCCGGCAGACCGACGTCGAGCACGATCGCGACCGGCCGCAGCGAGCGGGCCGCGGCGAGCCCGGCGCGGCCGTCCCGCTCCACCTGGACGCCGTACCCCTCCCGGGCGAGGTAGAGCCGGAGCAGGTCGGCGATGGACGACTCGTCCTCCACGACGAGCACGAGCCCGCGCTCCGCGCCACCGCGCACCGCCGTCATGCCGAAAGCGTCCCAGAGCGACCGCAAGGATCCGGTGACGCCAACGTACGAGTCGTGTGAGAAGGGGTGAGACGGTGCCGTGCTGCTGGGAGGCGCAGCAGACCCGAAGTACGCCGAAGCGGAGCGGCCCGAGGCCGGAGTCCGGCCCCCGCAGGGGGTCGGCGAGGCCGAGCGGGAGGCGCCGCAAGGCGCCGACCAGGCCGCGGAGCGGAGGCGTCGCCGACGCGGTCGGGCGCGAGCCCGACCGCTTGGAGGCGCAATTACTCAGCCGGGGCGCCCATGCCCATCATGCCCATGACCTTGCCGACGATCGCCCCGGCGACGGCGAGGCCGACGCCACCGATCCAGAACAGCGGCCAGTTCGCGGTGAGTACGGCGATGGCGCCCACGACGAACGCGATCATCACGATCGTCACGGTGGTCCAGGCAGCGGGCGTGTTGCCGTGGTACTCGTGCTCGGCGGTCATCGCGGGTCCTCCTCGGCGGGCGTCGGCGTCATTGTGTCAGGCGTCGGTGTCGCGGCCCAGCGCCGGGTCCGCGGTCGTGTCGGCCGCCGACGGGCTCGTCGTCGGACGTCGGGTCGACCCCTCGGTCCAGCTGGTCCCAGGCGGACTCGGCGCGCCGGCCGGCGCCGCCATCAGCAGTGGCGGGCGCGGGCTCGGGGCCGTCGCCACCACCGCGCTCGTAGCGCCGGCCCATCTCCGGCCAGGACGAGCCGCGCAGGAGGACGACCGCTCCCCCACCGGCCACGAGCAGGGCCCCGGCCAGCCCGGCCACCCACCAGGGCGACGCCGTCGCGCTGAGCTGCGGCAGGTCTACGCCGGTCCGCTCGGCGACGATCGACGCGATGGTGTCGCCGTACCCCGGTCGCGACGTCCGGGTCAGCCCGAACTGCAGGGTGCGGGCCGCGACGCCGAGCCCGACGATCACCAGCAGGGCTCCGGAGACCAGGCGGCCCACGCGTCGGGTGGCGACGACGCCGGCCACGCCCGCGAGGGCGACGAGAGCGGCGGCCGTGCCCTCCGGCTGCAGGTCGTGGCCGGTGAGCTCGACGTGCAGGGACGGCAGCCCCGCGTCGCTCACGGTCACCGACACCCACACCCGGCCGTAGGCCAGCAGGAGCAGCGCGCCTCCGGCGACGAGGAGCACGAGGGCGACGGCGTACCCGCGGCGAGAGGGGGTCGCGGGAGCGCGATCGCTCACGCGCCGGCCGTCCGCATCGTGGCGGCCATCGCGACGGCGCGCAGCACCGCGGCCGCCTTGTTGCGGCACTCCTGGTCCTCGGGCTCCGGCACGGAGTCGGCCACCAGGCCGCCGCCGGCCTGCACGTACGCGACGCCGTCCTTGATGACGCCGGTGCGGATCGCGATCGCGGTGTCGAGGTCGCCGGCGAAGTCGAGGTAGCCGACGGCGCCGCCGTACACCCCGCGGCGCACCGGCTCGAGCTCGTCGATGATCTCCATCGCGCGCGGCTTGGGCGCCCCGGACAGCGTGCCCGGCGGGGAAGGTCGCGGCCAGCACGTCGTACGCCGTGCGGCCCTCGGCCAGGCGGCCGACGACGGTCGAGACGATGTGCATGATGTGGCTGTAGCGCTCGACCGACATGAAGTCGACCACCTCGACCGTGCCCGGCGCGCACACCCGCCCGAGGTCGTTGCGGCCGAGGTCGACGAGCATGAGGTGCTCGGCGCGCTCCTTCTCGTCCGCGAGCAGCTCCTCGGCCAGCGCGTTGTCCTCCTCCGGCGTGGCGCCGCGCGGCCGCGACCCGGCGATCGGGTGCAGCAGGGCGCGCCCCGCCTCGACCTTGACGAGCGCCTCGGGCGACGAGCCGACGACGTCGAAGGCGACCTCGTCGGACAGCGAGCCGTCCGCGGTGAGCGCCGGCACCCGGAGCAGGTACATGTACGGGCTCGGGTTCGTCACCCGCAGCACGCGGTAGACGTCGAGGGCGGACGCGGGGCACGGTGCCGAGAACCGCTGGGAGAGCACGATCTGGAACGCGTCGCCCGCGCGGATGTACTCCTTGCAGGTCTCGACGTCGGCGAGGTAGCCGGCGCGCTCGGTCCGTGCGGTCACCTCGACCTGGGCACCGGTGTCGTACGTCGAGGCCGAGGCCACGGCGTGCCGCGCGAGGTCGGCCTGCATCGCGTCGAGCCGGCGTACGGCGTCGGCCCACGCGTCGTCGACGCGCTCGTCGGTGGCGTCGTAGTTGATCGCGTTCGCGATGAGCAGCACCGAGCCGTCGTGGTGGTCGAGCACCGCGAGGTCGGTGGCGAGCAGCATCGCCAGCTCCGGCACCCCGAGCTCGTCGGGATTCTCGTCGGGCAGCCGTTCCCAGTGCCGGACGACGTCGTAGGACAGGTAGCCGACCAGGCCGCCGGTGAGCGGGGGCAGGCCCGGCAGCCGCTCGGTGTGCAGCGCGGAGATCGTGTCGCGCAGCGCGGCGAGCGGGTCGCCCCCGGTCGGCAGGCCGACGGGGGCGTTGCCGAACCACCGGGTGCGGCCGTCCACCTCGCTCAGCATCGCCGCGCTGCGCACCCCGACGAAGGAGTAGCGCGACCAGGAGCGGCCGTGCTCGGCCGACTCGAGCAGGAAGGTGCCGGCGCGCTCGCCGGCGAGCTTGCGGTAGAGCCCGATCGGCGTCTCGCCGTCGGCGAGCAGCCGGCGTACGACAGGGATCACCCGGCGGTCGCGCGCGAGCTCGCGGAAGCCCGCGAGGTCCGGCGTCGCCGACCCCGCGAACGTGGGGGCGTACGGCGTGGCGGTCATGCGGTGTCTCCGTCGCTGGCGGGCGCGAGGTCGAGCAGGAGGTCGGCGTCGAAGCAGGTGCGCTCGCCGGTGTGGCAGGCGGCGCCGACCTGGTCGACGGCGAGCAGGACGGCGTCCCCGTCGCAGTCGAGCCGGACCGAGCGCACCCGCTGCACGTTCCCGGACGTGTCGCCCTTCACCCAGTACTCCCGCCGGGACCGCGACCAGTACGTCGCCCTGCCGGTCTCCAGCGTGCGGCGCAGCGCCTCGGCGTCCATCCAGGCGACCATGAGCACCTCGCCGGTGTCCCACTGCTGCGCGACGGCGGCCACGAGGCCGTGCTCGTCGCGCCGCAGCCGGTCCTCGACGGCACGCCACCGCTCCGCGTCGAGCGACGCGGTCGGCCGGGACTCGGCGCCGGGTTCCTGCTGCACGCACGTCATTCTGCCGTGCGTCGGCCACGGGGTTTCGCCCGGCCGTGGGATGATCCGCCGCAGTCGAGCGACGGGCGGGACATGGACGGCAGCACACCGGCGGGACCTCGGACGCCCGGATCGGCCGCGGCGCCGCCCGCGCAGACCGCGGACCTCATGTTCCCCGCACCGGCCGACGGCGCCTGGCAACCGGGCACCCCGGCGTCCGGCGGCGACCGGTCCCGGTGGGTCGTCGTCCTGGCCGCGGTCGCGACCTTGGTCGTCCTGGCCGCGGCCGTGCTCGTCGGACTCCGGGCGCTCGGGATCGGCACGGCCGGACCCGACGCGACCGCGGCGACCGCCTCCGTCGGCGACCTGACCGTCGGCACCTGCTACCGGCTGCGGCCGGAGGACCGCACGGCGGACAGCGTCGGCGGCGTGGACGCCGTCGCCTGCACCACGCCGCACGACGGCCAGGTCTATGCGAAGGTCCCGCTCGACTTCGCCGCCTACCCGGCGGACATCGAACTCACCTCCACCGCCGACGCCGGGTGCGCCGACCAGGACGCCGCGGCGCTGGACCCGGCCGTAGACGCCGTCGACACGATCTCGCCGACCTGGTACGCGCCGCTCGAGGCCGACTGGGCCGAGAGCCCGCACGTCGCCACCTGCGTGATCGAGTCCGACGACGCCGACGGCCTCACCCGGTCGTGGACCACCGGCGCGGCCGCCTGACGTCCCGCTAGGTGATCACCGGCCGAGGAGCCAACGCCTGCCGTCGCCGGTCACGAGGGTCAGGAAGAGCGCGACCGCCGCAGCGGCGGTGAGCAGCGGGATCAGGGCGGGTCCGGTCTCGCCGACCTGACGGAACTCGGCCAGCACGTAGAGGCCCATCGCCACGACCAGCAGCCAGCCGCCCCATCGCTGGTTCGCGAGCGTCGCTCCGCCCCCGACCAGGAACAGCAGCACCTGCACGACCATGAGCACGATCGCCACGAGCGCCACGCCGAGCACGGCGCCGGCCATCGCGCCCGCAGCGGCACCCGAACCCGCACGACCGACCATGTCGCTCAGCGCGAGGTACTGCGAGATCGCGATCGACGTGCCGAACGCGATCAGCAGCCCGAAGAACATCGACAGGAGCGCGACCGCGCGCACGTTGCGCGGCACGGACCGCCGGTCGACCACCGGCGCGGCGTGCGCGGCCCGGGCGGCCGGCGCGACCGGCTCGCCCCAGGTCGACACCATTCCGGGCACAGCGATCGGGGCCGCGCCGATGCCCGGTGCGGCCAGCGGGCCGGTCGGGACGGCGACGACGTCGACCGGGGTGCCGAACTGGTTGACGCCGCCCGGCGCGTAGCCGGACCCGGGGGCGACCGGGAACGCGGCCGGCGCCGGGGCCTCGGTGGCGACGAGCCGGTCGACCGGTGCGAGGGCGGGCACGGGGACGTCGGGGACCGGCGGGACGTGCGGCTCGGTCACGCCGGCGGCGCGGCCGGTCGCGAAGAAGTCGTAGCTCGGCTCTGGCATGACCCCGTCCTCCCGCACGGACCCCTCGGCCCCGATGACCTTGGTTCGACACGTTCGGTCCGCTCCTTGACCCGATGGACGGGCGACGCCGGGATGCGTCCCCGCGTGGCACGCCTAGGCTCGAGCAGGTGATCCCCCCTGCGGCCCGTCCCGTCAACGCCCTCGCCGTGGTCGAGCGCGCCGCGCTGGCCGATCTCATGGCGCGGGTCGGTCCCGACGCCCCGACGCTGTCCGGCGACTGGACGACGCGCGACCTCGCGGCGCACCTGGTCGTGCGCGCGACCCGACCCGACGCGGCCGCCGGGATCCTGCTCTCGCCGCTGGCCGGCTGGAACGCGCGCGTCATGGCGGCCGTCGCCCGGCGCGACTGGACGGCGCTGCTCGCCGAGGTGCGCCAGGGACCGCCGCGCTGGTCGCCGCAGTCGCTCGCCGTGCTCGACTCGGAGACGAACACGATCGAGTACTTCGTCCACCACGAGGACGTCCGCCGGGCGATCGAGCCGTGGGAGCCCCGGGTGCTCGAGCCCGAGGACGTCGCCACCCTGTGGGCCAGGGGCGGTCGCCTCGCCCCGCACGTGCTGCGCAACTCCAGCGTCGGTGTGGTGGCGGCGCCGACCGACGGACCGGCGGCCGGGAGCGAGCGCACCCTGCGCGCCGGCGAGCCCCGGGTGGTGCTCGCCGGCCCGGTCGGCGAGATCGTGCTCGCGGTCTACGGGCGGCCGACGAAGGGCCTCGAGATCAAGGGCCTCGAGGCCGACGTCGAGGCGTTCCGCGCGTTCCCGCGCTAGGAGGCCGCGGCGGTGCGGCGCACCGGGTGGCCGGCGTCCGCGAGCGCCCGCTTCACGTGCGCCGATCGTGAGGTCGCCGAAGTGGAAGACGCTCGCGGCGAGCACGGCGTCGGCCCCGGCGTCGACCGCGGGAGCGAAGTGCTCGAGGCGTCCGGCACCGCCGCTCGCGATGACCGGGACGGACACCTCGGCCCGCACCGCGCGGATCAGCGCGAGGTCGTAGCCGTCCTTCGTGCCGTCCGCGTCCATCGAGTTCAGCAGGATCTCCCCCGCCCCGAGGCCGGTCGCGCGGACGGCCCACTCGAGCGCGTCGATGCCGGTGGAGCGGCGACCGCCGTGCGTCGTGACCTCCCACCCGGAGGGCGTGACGACGCCGTCCGGGCAGCGCCGGGCGTCGATCGACAGGACGACGCACTGCGAGCCGAACCGCTCCGCCGCCTCGCGCAGCAGCTCGGGCCGGGCGATCGCCGCGGTGTTCACGCCGACCTTGTCGGCTCCGGCCCGCAGCAGCCGGTTGACGTCGTCGGTCTCGCGCACGCCGCCACCGACCGTGAGCGGGATGAAGACCTGCTCCGCCGTACGCCGGACGACGTCGTACGTCGTCTCGCGGTCGCCGCTGCTCGCCGAGATGTCGAGGAACACGAGCTCGTCGGCGCCCTGGGCGTCGTAGGCGCGGGCCAGCTCGACCGGGTCGCCCGCGTCGCGCAGGTCGGCGAAGTTGACGCCCTTGACCACGCGACCGGCGTCGACGTCGAGACACGGGATCACCCGGACCGCAACTGGCATGCGACCAGCCTACGGAGGGCCCGCCGGCGCGCCGCGCCCGCGGTGCCGACGTAGCGTGGAGGCATGAACGCAGCCACGAACGCGGAGGTCGAGCGGCTGGCCGCCGGTGCGTACGTGTCGCTCACGACGTTCCGCCGGAACGGCGAGCCGGTCGCGACTCCCGTCTGGGTCAGCAGCGACGGCGACCGGCTCTACGTGTGGACCGACGCCGGGTCCGGCAAGGTCACGCGGCTGCGCGCGGACGCGCGGGTCATGCTCGCACCGTGCGACGGGCGCGGCCGGCCGCAGGGGGCGTACGTCGAGGGCACCGGCAGCCTGCTCGAGGAGTCCGGCGCCCTCGATCGCGTGCGGGCGCTGCACCGGTCGAAGTACGGCGTGCAGTTCCGCGCCTTCGACCTCGGTGCGGCCCTGCTCCGGCGGCACATCGTCGCGATCGGGATCAGCGTCCCGTGACCCGCGGCGAGCCGGCCCAGCGGATGAGCGCGCCGGAGACCACGAGGACGGCGATCGCCGCGGCGGCGTTGAGCGGCAGCCCGGCGTAGTCGATCACCCGGGCCGGGAAGCCGGCGAGACCGGTGGCCGACAGCACGAGCGTCGCGACACCCACGCCGGCGGTGCCGACCGCGGCGCACCACGCGGCGACCCTCCGGGACGGCGCCGGCGTACGCGGTGGTGAGTCCCACCACCACAGCGGGACGTGCTCGAACGGCCACATGAGCCGGACGACGGCCCACACGCCGACGCCGTACGCCGTCCAGAACAGGACGCTCCCGACGCCGTAGCCCCAGCCGTCCGGGACCGGGAAGCCGCTGTCGTCGAGACCCACGGGGCGGTCGAGCCGCAGCGAGTGACCGAGCACGGTGACGGCGACGAGCACCGGGAGGTGCCAGAGGTAGAGGGTCATCGCGGCGAGGTTCACCGCGGTGACCGGGCGCCAGACGGCCGGCCGCTGCAGCAGGCGGGCGAGCGGCGCGCTGAGCAGGGTGAGGACGCAGGCGAGGACGAGCGAGTGGATCGCCAGCACCACGGTCGGCGGTGCCATGTTGCTCACCGGCTCGCCGGGCATCCCGACCATCGACACCGGCCACGGTCCCTGACGGATCAGGAACGCGTTCGTACCGAGCGCGACACCGATCACGACGACGACCTGCCACGGCCGGTACCTGGCGGCGATCCCGTGCGCGCGCAGGGTCCCGAGGTACGCCGGCACGGTCCACACGAGGACGAAGTTGACCAGCCCGATCGCGTCCGGCAGCCCCCAGAGGAAGCGCGCGGCGTCGACCAGCCCGCAGGCGGCGATCAGCCCCAGAGTCACGAGGGCGGCCCGCCCTGGCGTCGTGACGCGGGACAACGGGGTCAGCGCGGTGACGAGGAGGTACGCGCCGAGGAACCAGAGCAGCTGGGTGACCAGGAGCATGAGCGGCTCGGCGGTCCGCGCCGGCGCCAGGACCGTCACGACCGTCGCGATGACGCTCATGACCGCGAGGTAGACCCAGGCCGGACGTAGCAGCCGGTCGGCCCGCGCCCACAGCCAGCTCGCGTAGCTGCCGCCGCGCGTCCGGTGCCGCTGCCAGGAGAGCGCGTTCGCCGCGCCACCCGCCACGAAGAACAGCGGCATGACCTGGACGACCCAGGTGAGCGCCTGTGTCCACGGGAACGCCGCCAGCAGGTTTCCGAGCACGGGTACGTCGTCCGGCCACGCGACGACCGCCATGATCGAGTGCCCGGCCACCACGACGACGAGACTCACCGCCCGCGCGGCGTCGACGACGCGGTCCCGGTCCGGGGGCGTCGCCTCGACGGCGCGCCGGGCGGGCACCGGTGCGAACACACGCATGGCCGCTCCCCCGTCCGTCCGGACGTCCTCTCCGGATCGTGACAGAGCCGCCCGGTCGATGCCGGGTCACACCACGTCGTGTCGGCCCGCAGGGCCGCGATGGCTGTTCGTGTCAGGCGCTCTCGACGTGGTGGCGCGCCTTGTGTTCGTGTCAGCGCGCGCTCTGCGACGCGCTGGCGCGATCAGGAAGCCGGTCCGTCGCTGCGCGGTGAGAGCACCGGCAGACTGCGGACATGAGCGCGCCCGATCGCGACCGGACGACCGGCACGCCGAGACGCCTCGTCCTCGTGCACGGCGTACCCGCGTCGGGCAAGACCACGCTCGCGACGGCGCTCGCCGCCGAGCTGGGCTGGGTCGCTGCTGTCGAAGGACGCGGTCAAGGAGACCCTGCTCGACGCGCTCGGGTGGTCCGACCGTGATGCCTCGCGCCGGCTCGGCGCGGCCGCCGGCGAGATCTGCTGGACCGTGATCGCGTCGTCGCCGGAACCAGTCGTCCTCGACACCTGGCTGCCGGACCGCGCGGTCGTCGAGACGGGGCTGGCCCGCGCGCGGATCGACCGGCTCGTCGAGGTCTGGTGCCGCGCCGACGACGACGTCGTGCGGTCTCGATTCCGGGATCGCGCACGGCATCCCGGGCACTTCGACGTCGACAACCTGGCCCAGCTCGACGCCTGGCTCGCGACGGCGGCGCCGCTCGGCATCGGCGACGTAGTCGAGGTCGACACTGGCGGCCGGGTCGACGTCGCGGCGCTCGCGCGACGGGTCACCTCAGGCCCGTGAGTCCCACCTGAGGGTCCGCGCCACACACGCCGACACGAACGGGCCTGGCGCCGGCGACAGTCGCGCTCCACGAACGCCAGGACGGTGTGTTCGTGTCAGCGCGCGCTCTGCGACGCGCTGACGCGATCACGACGCCTGGCGTGGGTGGTCAGAACGGGCAGGGGTCGTCGCCGGGTGGGTCGTTGCCCGTCTCGGGGAGATACGGGCGTGGTGGGGTGCTCCCGGTCTGGCCGTGGCGGGTGCGCCAGGTCGCGGCCCCGTCGGGGCGGTGGTCGAGGACCTGCAGGTCGCCGTCGGTCTTGGCGTCGTGGTCGCGTTTGCACAGCGCGTGGCTGTTCCCCGGGTCGGACGGCCCGTGCGGGAACGGGACCACGTGGTCGAGCTGGGACCTGGCCGCGGGTTGCCCGCAGCCGGGTGCCCGGCAGGTGCCGTCGCGGGCCGCGACGAACTCCCGCAGCGGGTCGGGCAGGTAGACCCTCGTGCCGTAGTGGAGCAGGTGCCCGTCGACCGGGTCGGTGACGATCCGGCGCAGCGACCCGCACTCACCGGCCAGCTCCCGGGCGATCGCCGCCGGCACCGGTTGCGCCGGCGAGCAGGCCCGGGTGCTCGGCCAGGCCGAGCAGGGTGGCCAGGTCCAGCACGACCTGCAGCTCGCCGCGCCGCGACCGGCGACCGGCCCGCCGCCCGCGGCCACCCGCGCGCACCACGGCCGGTGCCGGGTGGATCGGGGCGGACGGGTCGGTGCCCGCGGCGACGTAGCCACGTTGGGCCTGGTCATCGGAATCGGAAGCGGCGTCGCCGATCTCGTCGGCATCGGCGTCGTGGGACGCCGGGGGCTCGGCCTCACCGCCCAGCACCAGCCCGACGTGGGCGGCGGCCCGGGCCGGGCCGATCTCGTCGGGCAGCGACGCGGCGCACGGGTCGCAGTCGCGGCGGTGCGCGAGCAGCCGGTCCGCGTCGTCGTCGAGCCGTTCCATGATCGCCCGGGCGTCCTCCACCCGGTGGGTCGCCACCACCTGGGCCAGCCCGTCGGGCAGCCCGCGGTAGGCCACCCCGACGTCGTGGCGGCGCGCGGTCCGGGCCCGGTCGCCCTGACCCGCCGGGTCCAGCCCCGCCAGCGCCCCGCTGACCACCGCACCGACCCGGTTCGCCGACGTCGACACCAGCCGGTGCCCCGACCCGGTCGAGCACCGCCGCGGTCAGCTCCGCGCTGCACCCCCGGGTCCGGTCCAGCAGCACCGCGACGTGCCGGAACGAGACCTGCCCGCGGCTCCACGCCGCCCGCACCGGGGCCAGCTCGGCGGCGAGCCGGCGCGCCGCGTCGATGTCACGACCCGCCGCGTCATCGGAGATCCCCCGGGCGACCCGCACCTCCAGGCGCAGCGCCCGGTCCCGGCGCACCCGCGCCTGCGCGACCCGGCCCGAACAGTCCTCCGGCACCGCCGGACCGGCGTAGTCGGCCAGCGCCGCCGCGGCGCCGGCCTGCGCCCACGCCGCGACCCGGTCGGCCAGCCGCACCCGCGCCAGCAGGTCCGCCGGCACGCAGCACACCCGCGTCCGCCGCGACCTGCAGCGCGACCAGCTCGGCCACCAGGCCGGGCACCGACTCGTCGGTGACCGGGACCTCCAACGCCGCCCGCAACCGCTCCCGCGCCACCACCCGATCCGCGAACCGGGTCGCCCGCTCCCGGGACAGCGCAGAGTCCGCGTGCGACCACGGACCCGCCAGCACCACCCCGACCTCGGGCTCGCGGACCTGGACCCGACCCACCGCACGACCCTCGCTCCACGACCTGGCCTCGGCCCGCGCGACCACACCACGCACCCCGACCTCGACCCGGGAGGCCGACGGACACGGAGCTGAGCTCATGCCCAAATGATACACCTGTGCTACTCGCTGTCAAGCCCAAAACCGTTGCAATCACAGGAAATCCGCGAATCTTGGCGACCTGGAAGGCGGTCGTCGGACCGACGAACGACTCGGCGAACCGAACGCGGTACACCTGCAGGACGCGCGACCTCTGTGACGGCCCGAGAGCAACCGCAGGACGCGATCGTCGGGTCGGACGTACGGCTCGTCGGACGGCTCAACCGACCCTTCAGCGGAGGCACGAAGTTTGCCGGAATCCAGGGCGAACCGATCCGGGAGCAACGACAGCGGGGCCGACGATCAGGCGCGGTAGGCGTCGACCTCGACCTCGACGAGCATGCGCGGGTCGACGAAGCGCGAGATCTCGACCATCGTCGCGGCGGGACGGACGTGGTCGAAGAGTTCCTTGTGCGCGCGGGCGACGTCGGCCTCGTGCGCCATGTCGGCGAGGTACAGGCGGGTGCGCACGACGTCGTCGAGGGTGAGACCCGCCTGCTCGAGCGCCCGGCGTACGACGCCGAACGCCTCGATCGTCTGCGCGTAGGCGTCGCCCTCGTGGCGCACCTCGCCGTCGACGGTCGACGTCGAGCCCGACACCAGCACCCACGGACCGGCGACGACCGCGCGCGAGTAGCCCACGACGTCCTCCCAGGGACCGCCGGAGGAGATACGCCGGTCGGCGCTCACGGCATGACGCCCGGGATCTCGTCGCCGCGACGGAACGGCGACTCGTAGCCCTCGACGCGCGGCGCGACGGCGGCGAGCGCCTCGGGCAGGGTGAACGCGCCGGCGTAGAGCGCCTTGCCGACGATCGCGCCCTCGACGCCGATCGGGACGAGCTGCGCGAGGGCGTGCAGGTCGGCGAGCGACGAGACGCCGCCGGAGGCGACGACCGGCCGGTCGGTCGCGTCGCACACCCGGCGCAGCAGGTCGAGGTTCGGGCCGGACAGGGTGCCGTCCTTCGCGACGTCGGTGACGACGTAGCGCGCGCAGCCCTCGCCGTCGAGCCGCGCGAGCACCTCGAACAGCTCGCCGCCCTCCTGCGTCCAGCCGCGAGCCGCGAGGGTCGTGCCGCGCACGTCGAGGCCGACGGCCACCTGGTCGCCGAACTCGGCGATCGCGCGGGCGCACCACTCGGGGTCCTCCAGAGCGGCGGTCCCGATGTTCACCCGCGTGCACCCGGTCGCGAGCGCGGCGCGCAGCGACTCGTCGTCGCGGATGCCGCCGGACATCTCCACCTGGATGTCCATGCGCCCCACGACCTCGGCCAGCAGCTCACGGTTGGACCCGCGGCCGAACGCGGCGTCGAGGTCGACGAGGTGGATCCACTCGGCGCCCTGCTCCTGCCACGCGAGCGCCGCCTCGAGCGGGTCGCCGTACGACGTCTCGCTGCCCGCGGCACCCTGGACGAGCCGCACCGCCTGGCCGCTCGCGACGTCGACCGCGGGGAGGAGCTCGAGGGTTCGCGTCTGGTCCGTCATGTGCTCAACCCTAGCGACGGCGTCGTCAGCGCCGGTCGAACAGCAGGACGCGGACGACCGGGAGCAGGAAGACCGACAGCAGGAGGACGGCGAGCCGCACCGCCCAGGACGGGACCAGCCACCAGGTCAGCACCTGGACGACGAGGAAGAGGCCGGCCAGCACGAACGCGCGGCGCCGCCGACGACGCGCGAAGGGGTCCTGCGGCGGGTAGGTGCGCCGCCACCACCGGGCGAACCGGTTCTGCGCCCTGGCCGCCGGGGCGGTGACCGAGCCGACCACGGCGGCCCGGGTGTCGGCCCTACGCCGGCGGCTCTCCCGGCGGCGACGCTCCTCGGCCGCCGCCGCCTCGCGCTCGGCGCGCCGCCGCGCGCGCTCCTTGCTCACGCGATCGACGCGACCCAGTTCGCGAGGAGCACGGCTCCGGCGTCACCGGACTTCTCCGGGTGGAACTGCGTGGCGCACAGCGGGCCGTTCTCCACGGCGGCGACGAACGGCTCCCCGTGCGTCGCCCACGTGACGTGCGCCGGAGGCATCGGGTTCTCGGCGTCGACCGTCAGCTCCCAGCGGCGCACGGCGTAGGAGTGGACGAAGTAGAACCGCTCGTGCTCGACGCCGCGGAACAGCCGCGAGCCCTCGGGCACCTCGACGGTGTTCCATCCCATGTGCGGCAGCACCGGCGCGTGCAGCTCGTCGACCGTGCCCGGCCACTCCCCCAGCCCCGCGGTGTCGACGCCGTGCTCCACGCCGCGCTCGAAGAGCACCTGCATGCCCACGCAGATGCCGAGCACCGGTCGACCACCCGCGAGCCGGTGGTCGACGATCTCGCCGCCGCGCACGTCGGAGATGCCGGCCATGCACGCCGCGAAGGCGCCGACGCCGGGGACGACCAGCCCGTCGCACTCCGTCGCCGCGTGCCGGTCGGCCGTCACCGTGACGTCGGCGCCCGCACGCACGAGCGCGCGCTCGGCCGAGCGCAGGTTGCCCGACCCGTAGTCGAGGACGACGACGCGGGGGCTCACCGCGGCACCCACGCCATGGCACCGGCGAACGCGAGCCCGGCGGCCGCGAGCAGGACGACGGCGACGAGCCACTGCCGGGCGCGGGCGAAGGAGACCACGCCACCGAGCAGGAGGCCGGCGAGGACGAGCAGGGCGATCCACACGGCGCTACAGCGTGCCCTTCGTGCTCGGGATGCCGACGACGCGCGGGTCGAGGGCGGCGGCGTCGCGCAGCGCGCGGGCGAACGCCTTGAACTCCGTCTCGACCACGTGGTGGGCGTTGCGTCCGGAGAGGACGCGGACGTGGACGCAGATCTGGGCCGAGGCGACGAGCGACTCGAAGATGTGCTTCGTGAGCGTGGTGTCGTAGCTGCCGATCAGCTCGACGATCTCGGGCTCGTCGTGCACGAGGTAGGGGCGGCCGGACAGGTCGACGGCGACCTGCACGAGCGCCTCGTCGAGCGGCACGAGGGAGTCGCCGAACCGGCGGATGCCGGCCTTGTCGCCGAGCGCCTCGCGCAGCGCCTGGCCCACCGCGAGCGAGGTGTCCTCGACCGTGTGGTGGGCGTCGACGTGCAGGTCGCCCTTCGTGCGCACGGTGAGGTCGAGCCCGCCGTGCTTGCCGAGCTGCTCGAGCATGTGGTCGAAGAACGGCACGCCGGTGTCGATGTCGGTGCGGCCGGTGCCGTCGACGTCGAGCTCGACGAGGACGTCGCTCTCCTTGGTCGTGCGCTGCACGCGCGCGGACCTGCTCATGCGGTGACCTCCTCCAACGCGGCGCGGAACGCCGCGTTCTCCTCGGGCGTGCCGACGCTCACCCGCAGCCAACGTTCGGGCCCGGTCTCCCGGATCAGCACACCGCGGTCGAGCAGTGCCTGCCAGACCGCGTGCCGGTCGTCGAAGAGCCCGAACAGCACGAAGTTCGCGTCGCTGTCCGCGACGGCGTGGCCGCGCTCGCGCAGCCACGCGACCAGCGCGTCGCGCTCGTCGCGCAGCAGCGCCACCTGGGCCTGCAGCTCGTCGGCGTGCGCGAGCGCGGTGCGCGCCACGGCCTGCGTGACGGCGGAGAGGTGGTACGGCAGCCGCACGAGCTGGACCGCGTCGACGACCGCGGACGACGCCGCGAGGTAGCCGAGCCGAGCACCCGCGAGGCCGAAGGCCTTGCTCATGGTGCGCGTGACGACGAGGCGCGGGTGCCCGTCGAGCAGCTCGAGGGCGCTCGGCGTGGCTGCCTTGCGGAACTCGGCGTAGGCCTCGTCCACGACGACCATCCCCGGGGCGACGTCGAGCACCGCCCGGACGGTGTCGAGCGGCAGCGCCGTGCCCGTCGGGTTGTTCGGCGACGCCAGCAGGACGATCGCCGGTTCGTGCTCGGCGACCGCGGCGCGTGCGGCGTCGACGTCGATGCCGAAGTCGGCGCGCCGGGGCACGGTGACGTAGCGGGTGAACGTGTCGCGGCAGTAGTCCGGGTACATCGAGTACGTCGGCGCGAAGCCGAGCGCCGTGCGGTCCGGGCCGCCGAAGGTCTGGAACAGCTGCAGCATGACCTCGTTGCTGCCGTTGGCCGCCCAGACCTGGTCGGCCGTGAGGGTCACGCCCGACTCGCGACCGAGGTACGCCGCGAGGTCGGCGCGCAGCGCCCGCGCGTCGCGGTCCGGGTAGCGGTTGAGCGTGCGCGTGGCGACCGCGGCCGCGGCCGCGACGTCGGCGACGAGCGCCTCCGACGGCGGGTAGGGGTTCTCGTTCACGTTGAGCCGCACGGGCACGTCGATCTGCGGGGCGCCGTAGGGCACCTGCCCCCGCAGGTCGTCGCGCACCGGGAGGTCGTCGAGGCGGCTCACCTCAGCCCCCGGTACGACGGTGGACGCGGACCTCGACGGCCGCCGCGTGACCGGGCAGGTCCTCGGCGTTCGCGAGCGCGACGACGTGGTGCGCGACGTCGCGCAGCGCCGCCTCGTCGTAGTCGACGACGTGGATGCCGCGCAGGAAGGTCTGCACCGACAGGCCGGACGAGTGGCAGGCGCAGCCGCCGGTGGGCAGCACGTGGTTCGAGCCGGCGGCGTAGTCGCCGAGCGACACCGGCGCGTGCGGGCCGACGAAGATCGCGCCGGCGTTGCGGACCCGCAGCGCGACCGCGCGGGCGTCGCGGGTGTGGATCTCGAGGTGCTCCGCGGCGTAGGCGTTGACGACGTCGAGCCCGGCGTCGAGGTCGTCGACGAGGACGATCCCGCTCTGCGGGCCGGCGAGCGCCTCGGCGATCCGCTCGCTGTGCTTGGTGGCCGGCACCTGCACGGCCAGCTCGGCGTCGACCGCGTCGGCGAGCTCGGCGCTCGTCGTGACGAGCACCGACGCGGCGATGACGTCGTGCTCGGCCTGGCTGATCAGGTCGGCGGCGACGAACGCCGCGTCGGCGGTGTCGTCGGCGAGGATCGCGATCTCGGTCGGGCCGGCCTCGGAGTCGATGCCGATGCGGCCCTTGAGCAGGCGCTTGGCGGCGGTCACGTAGATGTTGCCCGGGCCGGTCACCATCACGGCTGCGGCGGCAGCCGTCCGGACCGCGCCGTGCCGTAGGCGAACATCGCGACGGCCTGGGCACCGCCGGCGGCGTAGACCTCGTCGACGCCGAGCAGCGCGCACGCGGCGAGGATGGTCGGGTGCGGCAGCCCGCCGTGGTCGCGCTGCGGCGGGCTCGCGACCGCGAACGACCCGACCCCCGCCACCTGCGCCGGCACGACGTTCATCACCACGGAGCTCGGGTAGACCGCGCGCCCGCCGGGCACGTAGAGGCCGACCCGGTCGACCGGGAGCCACCGCTCGGTGACCGTCCCGCCGGGCACGACGTGCGTCGTGGTGTCGGTACGGCGCTGGTCCGCGTGCACCAGCCTGGCCCGGCGGATCGACTCCTCGAGCGCCTCCCGCACGACGGGGTCGAGCGCCCGGAGCGCCTCGTCGAGCGCCTCGCGGGGAACCCGTAGCGAGGGCGGGCGTACGCCGTCGAGACGCTCGCCCCACGCGAGCACGGCCTCGGTCCCCCTGTCGCGGACGTCCTCGACGATCGGGCGCACGGTGGCCAGCACGCTCTCCACGTCGACGGCGGCGCGCGGCAGCACGTCGCGGGGGTCGACGGACGACCCGCGGAGGTCGATGCGGCGGATCACGCGACCAGTCTAGGGATCCGGCCGGACCGGGCCGACAGCGGATGCGCGGCGGCCGCCCGTGCGCCAGGCTGCCCCTGTGACAGCCCGGCAGGTCGGCGCCCGAGCGGTCATCCCCCTGTTCCCGCTCCGCACGGTGCTCGTCCCCGGGCTCGTGCTGCCGTTGCACGTCTTCGAGCCGCGCTACCGGCGTCTGGTGCACGACCTGCTGGCCCGCCCCGAGCACGACCGGTCCTTCGGCGTGGTGGCCATCCGTGAGGGGTGGGAGGTGGGCGAGGACGCGGTCACCTCGACGTACGACGTCGGCACGCTCGCCGTCGTACGCGACATCTCACCCCGGGCGGACGGCCGGTACGACCTCGATGACGAACGGGGACGCGCGCTTCCGCGTGTGTCGGCCCGGCCGGCTCGGACGCGCCCTACCCCATGGCGGAGGTGACGTGGCTCGCCGAGGACGAGCCGGCCGACGCCGCCGAGGCGATGCTGCTCGCCGCCGGCGTACGCCGCCGGTTCGACGGCTACCGCTGCCGCCGTGGCGGCCGCCGGAGCCGTCGAGGCCGCACACATGCTGGAGCTGCCCGACGATCCGCGGATCCTGTCCTACCTGGTCGCGGCAGCCATGGTGCTGGACCTGACCGACCGGCAGCTGCTGCTCGAGGCGGCCACCACGACCGACCGGCTGCGCCGGGAGGTGGCGCTGCTCGGCCGGGAGACGATGCTCGTGCGCCAGGTCCCGTCGCTGCCCGCGATCGACCTCGCCCGGACGCCGAGCGGCTCCGAACTGACCCGGGGCCGGTCGAGCCGGCCCCGGTGCGCGAGGATCGGCGGGTGGCGAAGAGGGGTCCCGGCGGCGGCACGCCCGCGACCGTGGCGCTGACCCGCGCCGGTGTCGCGTTCACGACGCACTCCTACGACCACGACCCGACCGCGCCCTCGTACGGCCTCGAGGCCGCCGACGTCCTCGGTCTGCCACCGGAGCAGGTGTTCAAGACCCTCCTCGCCGACGTCGACGGCGCCCTCGTCGTCGCCGTCGTGCCGGTCGCGGGCCGGCTCGACCTCAAGGCGCTCGCCGCCGCGGTCGGCGGCAAGCGCGCGGCGATGGCCGACCCCGCGGTCGCCGAGCGGGCCACGGGCTACGTCCTCGGCGGCATCAGCCCGCTCGGGCAGCGCCGCGCCCTGCGCACGGTGGTGGACGAGTCCGCGCTCGACTTCGGCACGGTGTACGTGAGCGGCGGCCGACGTGGCGTTCGACCTCGGCCTCTCGCCCGCAGGACCTCCTCAGCCGCGACCGCGCGCCAGCACCGCGCCCAGTCGCGCGACGGCGAGGAGACAGGGCTAGAGGAGCCCGCCGAGCAGCGGCGCGAGGACGACCTTGACGATCATCGCGACCGGATAGACGAGGGCGTAGCCGAGGTTCACCCGCGGGTCGGCGGCGGTGACGTCGTTGGCGTACGCCAGCACCGCGGGCTGGGTCTGGGCGCCGGCGACGACGCCCGCGAGAGTGGCGCCGTAGGCACCGGAGAAGCGGCGCGAGACGACCAGTGCCGCGGCGGTGAGCACCGTGACGACCGCCCCCGCGAGGAGCAGCCGGGGGCCGATGTCGGTGGCGAGCGCGTGCGCGAGCGCGGCACCGGAGTTGGACCCGGCGTAGGCGAGGAAGGCGAGCATGCCGAACTGCGCCAGGGTCGAGGAGACCGAGTGCGGCAGCGACCAGAGGACCGGGCCGGTGCGCTGCAGCCGCCCGAGGACCAGCCCGACGAGCAGCGGGCCGGCCGCGATGCCGAGCGAGATCTCGAGACCCGCGGGCAGCGGCACGACGACCAGCCCGAGGAGCAGCCCGATCCCGAGCCCGAGGAACAGGCCGATCGGGTTGATGTCGCTGGCCCCGCGCTCGGAGTCGCCGAGGTAGGCGGCGACGTCGGTCAGCCGCTCGCGCGGGGCGACGACGCGGACCCGGTCGCCCAGCGCGAGCACGAGGTCGTCGGTGGCGAGCAGGTCGACGTCGCCGCGGCGCACCCGGGTGGCGGTGGCGGTGAACCGGCCCGGCAGGTCGAGGTCCCCGAGGGACCGCCCGGCGACCTCGTGGTTGGAGACCGCCATCCGCCGGAAGTCCAGGTGCGAGCGGTCCAGCACGAGCTTGACCGACGAGGTGTGCCCGAGGTCGACGACCACCTGCGCCACGGTGTCCTTGTCGCCGACCACGGTGAGGATGTCGCCCGGGCGCGGGCGGGTGTCGGCCGACGGGAGGTCGATCGTCCCGGGGTGGCCCGGCTCGTCGCCGACCATGAGCCGGGAGAAGACCACCCGGTCGCCGTAGCGCGCCGCGAGGGTGTGCAGGTCGGGCAGCCCGGCGACGTCGACCCGCACGGTCGCGCGACCCAGCTCGCTCGGCGCGCCCGCGGGCTCGGGCGGGGCGCCGGCCGGGCGCCTCGTCCGCGCGGCGATCCCCGCGGCCAGCAGCATGCCGAGCACGCCGCCGAGGTAGGTGACGGAGTAGCCGACGACCGGTTGCTGCGAGGACCACTGCTCGACGCTCGCCGCGAGCGCGGGCGTGTTGGTGAGCGACCCGGCGTAGACGCCGGAGAGCACCGGTCCGGACAGGCCGAGCGCCGTGCCGACCGCCAGCGTGACCGCGGCCGCTCCGAGCAGGATCGCGACGACGGCGACGAGGACGCGGCCACCGGTGCGCAGCGCCGCGAAGAACGACGGCCCGGCGGACACGCCGATGCAGTAGGCGAACAGCGCGAGACCGAGCTGGCCGACCACGGCCGGGCAGCTTGAGCCGTTCGTCGTACGCCGACAGCGCGAGGGCCAGGAACAGCACCGCCGCCGGGCCGAGGGAGATCCGGCCGACGGCGATCGCGCCGATCATGCTGCCGAACGCGAGCAGCAGGCTGAGCAGGACGAGCGGGTTGGCCGCGAGCAGGTCGGCGACGTGCGTCACTGGAGGCAGGACGGCCCGAGCAGGGCCTTGAGGTCGGCGTAGAGCGCCGGCGACGGCGTGACCCGCAGCCGGTCGTCGAGCCGTACGACGGTGGTGCGCGGGCCGTTCTGCATCGCCAGGCGCACCTCGGTGACCCCGGGGTGCGCGCCGAGGACGTCCTTGAACCGCTCGATCACCGGCGGGATGCAGCGCGCGGCGGGGATGGTGACGACGACCGGGCCGGCCTCGCCGGTGGAGAGGTCGGGGACGGTGATCTCCATCGCGATGATCTTCGTGGCCTCCTCGTCGCTCTTGCCGACGCGGCCCTTGACGAGCAGCACGGCGTCGGGCACGACGTGCGGCCCGACGAGCTGGTAGGTGGCGGGGAAGATCATGACGTCGATCGAGGCCTCGAGGTCCTCGAGGGTCGCGATGGCCCAGACGTTGCCCTGCTTGGTCACCTTGCGCTGCACGCTCGTGACGAGGCCACCCACGACGAGCGTGCGTCCGTCGGCCACGTCGTCGGTGTGCACGGCGGAGAGCGGGACGTCGGTGGACGCCGAGAGCACGTGCTCGACGCCGTTGAGCGGGTGGTCGGAGACGTAGAGCCCGAGCATCTCGCGCTCGTAGCCGAGCAGCGTGCCCTTGTCCCACTCCGCCGTGGGGATCGGCGGCGGCGACCAGGTGACCGCGGACGTGTCGTCGTCGAGCCCGCCGAACAGCGAGTCCTGCCCGATCGCCTCGTTGCGCTTGATGTCGAGGATGGAGTCGATCCGCTGCTCGTGCACCAGGAGCAGGCCCTTGCGGCTCTCGCCCAGGGAGTCGAAGGCGCCGGCCTTGACGAGCGACTCCACGACCCGCTTGTTGACGACCGCGATCGGCACCTTCTCCAGGAAGTCGTCGAACCCGCCGAACCGGCCCTTCGTCGTGCGCGCCTCGATGAGGCTCTCCACGACGTTGGTGCCGACGTTGCGCACCGCGGAGAGGCCGAACCGGATGTCGGTGCCGCGCGGGGTGTAGTCGAAGTCGGAGTCGTTGACGTCGGGCGGCAGCACCTTGATGCCCATGTGCCGGCACTCGCCGAGGTAGACCGCCGACTTCTCCTTGTCGTCCTTGACGCTCTGCAGCAGCGCGGCCATGTACTCCGCGGGGTAGTTCGCCTTGAGGAACGCCGTCCAGTAGGAGACGAGCCCGTAGCCCGCGGTGTGCGCCTTGTTGAAGGCGTAGTCCGAGAACGGGACGAGGATCTCCCAGAGCTTCTTGATCGCCGCCTCGGAGTAGCCGTTGGCCTTCATGCCGTCGCTGAAGGGGACGTACTCCTTGTCGAGGATCTCCTTCTTCTTCTTGCCCATCGCGCGGCGCAGCAGGTCCGCGTTGCCGAGGCTGTAGCCCGCGAGCTTCTGGGCGATCGCCATGACCTGCTCCTGGTAGACGATCAACCCGTAGGTGTCGCCCAGGATCTCCGCGAGCGGCTCGGCGAGCTCGGGGTGGATCGGCTCGACCGGCTTGCGCCCGTTCTTGCGGTCGGCGTAGTCGTTGTGCGCGTTGGCGCCCATGGGACCGGGGCGGTAGAGCGCGAGGACCGCGGAGATGTCCTCGAAGTTGTCCGGTGCCATCGAGCGCAGCAGCGCGCGCATCGGTCCGCCGTCGAGCTGGAACACCCCGAGGGTGTCGCCGCGCGAGAGCAGCTCGTAGGTGGCGCGGTCGTCGAGGGTGAGGTCCTCGAGCACCACCGTCTCGCCGCGGTTGCTCGCGATGTTGCGCAGGCAGTCGTCGAGCACGGTGAGGTTGCGCAGGCCCAGGAAGTCCATCTTGAGCAGGCCGAGCGTCTCGCAGACGCCCATGTCGAACTGCGTGATGATCGCGCCGTCCTGGTCGCGCCGCCAGATCGGGATGACGTCGAGCAGCGGCTCGGAGCACAGGATGACGCCGGCGGCGTGGACCCCGGGCTGGCGCTTGAGGCCCTCGAGTCCCTTCGCGGTGTCGACGACCTTCCGGACGTCGGCGTCGGCCTCGTAGAGCGTGCGGAACTCCGCCGCCTCGTTGTAGCGGGCGTGGTTCTTGTCGAAGATCCCGGCGAGCGGGATGTCCTTGCCCATCACCGCCGGTGGCATCGCCTTGGTGATGCGCTCGCCGATCTGGAACGGGTAGCCCAGCGCCCGCGCGGAGTCCTTGATCGCGGCCTTCGCCTTGATCGAGCCGTAGGTGATGATCTGCGCGACGCGCTCCTCGCCGTACTTCTCGGTGGCGTAGCGGATCATGTCGCCGCGCCGGCGCTCGTCGAAGTCCATGTCGATGTCGGGCATCGACACCCGCTCGGGGTTGAGGAACCGCTCGAACAGCAGGCCGTGCGCGATCGGGTCGAGCTCGGTGATGCCGAGGGCGTAGGCGATGAGCGCCCCCGCCGCCGAGCCGCGGCCCGGGCCGACGCGGATCCCGCTCTCCTTCGCGTGCCGCACGAGGTCGGCGGTGACGAGGAAGTAGCCGGGGAACCCCATCTGGCAGATGACGCCGACCTCGTACTCGGCCTGGGCCCGGTGCTGGTCGGGCACGCCGGTCGGGAAGCGCTGCGCGAGCCCGCGCTCGACCTCGCGGACGAGCCAGGACTCCTCGCTCTCCCCCTGCGGGCACCGGGAACCGCGGCATGAGGTTCGCGCCCTCGTTGAACTCCACGTTGCAGCGCTCGGCGACGAGCAGCGTGTTGTCGCAGGCCTCGGGCAGCTCGGCCCAGACGGCCCGCATCTCCTCCGCCGACTTGAGGTAGAAGTCCCGGGCGTCGAACCGGAACCGCTTCGGGTCGTCCATGGTGGTGCGGGTGCCGATGCACAGCAGGACGTCGTGCGACTCGGCGTCGCCCGGGTAGACGTAGTGCAGGTCGTTGGTGGCCAGCAGCGGGATGTCGAGGCTGCGGGCGATCCGGAGCAGGTCCTCGCGGTGCCGGCGCTCGATGCCCAGCCCGTGGTCCATCAGCTCGACGAAGTAGTTGTCCCTGCCGAGGATGTCGCGGAAGTCGGCCGCCGCGGCGAGGGCCCGGTCGTAGTTGCCGGCCTGCAGCCAGCGGTTGACCTCGCCCGAGGGGCACCCGGTCGTGCCGATGATGCCCTTGCCGTAGGTCTGCAGCAGGTCGCGGTCGATGCGCGGCTTGCGGTAGAAGCCCTCGAGGCTGGACAGGCTGGAGAGGCGGAACAGGTTGTGCAGCCCCTCGGTGGTCTCCGCCCACATCGTCATGTGGGTGTAGGCCTGCCGCCCCTTGCCCGTGCTCTCGCCGTCCTCCCCCGTGCCCTCGTCGTAGCCACCGCCGAAGTCGAACGGGCTGCGCTCGAACCGGCCCTGCGGGGCGTAGTAGCCCTCGATGCCGATGATCGGCTTGACGCCGGCGGCCTTGCCGCGCTTGTAGAAGTCGTAGGCGCCGTAGACGTTGCCGTGGTCGCTCATCGCGAGGGCCGGCATGCCGAGACGGGCGGCCTCGGTGAACAGGTCGTCGAGGCGGGCGGCGCCGTCGAGCATGGAGTACTCGGTGTGCACGTGCAGGTGCACGAACGAGTCGCCCGACACGTGCGCTCCCCTCGTCGTCGGCACCGGCGGACCGGCCGCCGGTGGTGCCTGCACCCGCCGCCGCGGACGGGTTCGTCGCCCCGGACGCACCGGGGGAAGTCGGCCGTTCGGGAGGCTTCACCCTAACCCTCGGGACCGACACCCCCGGCCGCGGAGCGAAGGGGTGCAGGTCCGGCGGCGTGTCGGTGATCTTCGTCCGTGACGGGTCCGCGGCCGCCAGGTCGCGGACCCGGCACGGACGGGGTTCGCCTACCGACAATCGGCCAACGATCCGATGAACACGGCTGCGCGGCGTGTCGGTGATCTTGGTCCGGGACCGGGCGGGCGGCCGGGTCAGCCGACGAGGAAGTCGACCGCGGTCTGGGCGTCGGCGACCGTGCCGAAGCCGGTGATGACGAGGACCGAGGTGTCGATGGGCTCGGTGATCGTGGGGGCCGACTGCACCCGGCCGTGGCTCACGATGGCCAGCCGGTTGCGGGGAGCCGGTTCGAGCATCCCCTCGACCGTCATGCGGGTCAGGGACGCCCCGCCCTGGGCGTCGAGCTTCACCTGCACCTGCGGGGTCCGCGAGGTCATCGTCGCGTCGAGGCTGGTGACCCGGGCCCCGCTGACGCCGGCCGGTCCGAGGGAGTAGAGCAGGATCCGGTCCTGGGAGCACAGCCGGGCCGCCTGCCCGGGATCGGGCGTGGGGGGCGGCGTCGCGCCGCACTGACCGGCCTGGGCGTTGCCGATGTCCAGCACCGGACGCAGCTGCAGGTCGAGCTCGGGCGTCGGCGACGCGGAGATGGTGGGGCCCACCGACGCCTGGGCCGGGGTCGACGTCGTCGACACCGAGCAGCCGGCGAGGGCCGCGCCGACGAGCAGGAGGGCGGGGACCGCGAGGGCCGTCGTCGGGAGCCGGGTCGTGGTCACGCCGAGAGTGTGCCGCACCGCGACCGCGACCTCGCGAGGCGGCCCCCGACGACGTGCGTCACGGTGCCGCGAGCGCGTCCAGCTCGGCGTAGGTCGCGTCGTCGAGCTCGACGAGCGCGGCCGCGCAGTTCTCCTCGACGTGCTGCACGCTCTTGGTCCCCGGGATGGGCAGCAGCACCGGCGAGCGGCGCAGCAGCCAGGCCAGCGCGAGCTGGGCCGCGGTGTGGCCGGTTCGCTCGGCCACGGCGCCGAGCGGGCCGCCCGGCGCCACGAGCTCGCCCGTGGCGATGGGGAACCACGGGATGAAGCCGATGCCGTGCGCGGTGCAGTGGTCCAGCAGCGCCTCGCTCCGCCGGTCGGCCACGTTGTAGAGGTTCTGGACGGTCGCGATCGGCACGATCTCCTGGGCGGCGCGCAGCTCGTCGACCGTCACCTCGGAGAGCCCGACCTGCCGGACCTTGCCCTCGGCGACGAGCTCGGCGAACACGCCGAGCTGGTCCTCGAGCGGCACCTTCGGGTCGATGCGGTGCAGCTGGTAGAGGTCGATCGCCTCGACGCCGAGGCGCCGCAGCGACATCTCGGCGCACTGGCGCAGGTACGCCGGCTGGCCGACGACGCGCCACACGCCCGGTCCCTGCCGGGTGAAGCCCGGCCTTGGTCGCGATGCGGACGTGCCCGTAGGGGTGCAGCGCCTCGCGGATGAGGTCCTCGGAGACGAACGGGCCGTAGCTGTCGGCGGTGTCGACGAAGTCGACGCCGAGCTCGACGGCGCGGCGCAGCGTGGCGATCGCCTCGTCCCGGTCGAGCGGCTCGCCCCAGACGCCGGGGCCGGTGATCTGCATGGCGCCGTAGCCGAGACGGTGGACCTCGATCTCGCCGCCGAGCGGCGAACGTCCCGGACGCGCGGGCGGGCTGCGTGGAGTCGGTCATGGCCCCATCCAACCCGACCCGTCGCCGGCCCCGGCCGCGGGCTCGCACGTCGCGCCGTCAGTGCGGTCGCGGGCGCCGGGTCGGTCGAGACGCGTGAACGACTGGATCAGCGGCTCGCGGTCGGGCGAGAGCAGCACCTCGGCGCCAGCACGGGCCCTCGGTACCGTCGAGCCACCAGCGCACCTGGGCGGGCGACGTCGACTCCCAGGGCGCGCGGCCCGGGTGAAGGTACCGATCCGCGAGCGCACGAGCTCGAGCGCGGCACGGCGGTCGGCCCGCGGGCGGTCCTGGTCGACGTTGGGCGCCAGCCACGCGTCGGCGAGCGCGTCGTCCCACGAGTCCAGCAGCGACTCGACGACGGTCATCGCCTCGCGGGTCCGCGGCCACAGCGTGGCCGCGACGTCGACGGGGTGCTCGGCGCGGTGCCGCTCGACGACGGCGGAGAGCACCGCCGCACCGACCCTGCTCGCCCGGGTGTAGGTGCGGTTGCCCAGCAGCACGATGCCCCAGCCGCTGTCCGGGTGCCATCGCATGTGCGAGCCGTACCCGGGTAGCCGCCGGAGTGCGAGACGAAGCGGCCGAGCCGTCGGTCGTCCTCGACGAAGAGCCCGAAGCCGTACGACGTCGACACGATCCGCTCCGGCACGTCGCCGTCGGCCGGTGCCGTCGTCGCTCCGACGTAGGAGTGCTGCTGCTGCATCTCGCGCAGGCTCCACCGCGACAGCGGGTGCTCCGGCGCGCCGCGCCAGCGACGCCTGGAACCCGGCGACCCACGCCGCGAGGTCGCGGACCGTGCTGTGCAGCCCGCCCATCGGGCTGAACGCGCCCGGACCCGTGACCGGCTCCGGGACGAGGCCGGCGTCGACGGGGGCGTAGCCCGGGACGAGGCGATCGGCCGGGACCTCGCGCGCGGTCGAACCGGGTGGAGCCCATCTCGAGCGGCGCGAGCAGCTCGCGGCTGCACGAGCTCGCGGTAGTCCGTCCCGCTCGCGACGGTCAGGACGCGCCCGAGCAGGGCGTAGCCGAGGTTGGAGTACTCGAACCCGGTCCGGGGCGCGCGGGCGAACGTGATGCCGTGCGCCGACGAGCGCGTCGAACGCCTCGACCGGCAGGCTCTCGTGCCGGTCGCCCCACGGGTCGTCGGTCGGGAACCCGGCGTCCATCGCGAGCAGGTCGCGGATCGTGATGACCGGTCCGCCGTCGGGCGGGCGCAGCGCCTCCGTCCAGGGCAGGTACGACGGCGAGCGGGTCGTCCAGGCGGAGCGTCCCGCGGTCGCGCAGCAGCAGCACGGCCGCGGCGGTGAAGCTCTTCGTCATCGAGGCGATGCGGAACACGTCGTCCGGACCGGGCACCCGGTCCGACCCGATCGGCGACCGCCCCGGCGCCGGCCGCGTGGACCAGCTCGCCGTCCTTGACGAGCCCGTAGGCGATCCCGGGACGTCGGACTCGGCGCGGAACCGCGCGATCAGGTCGTCGGCCAGCTCGGCAGCGAGGTCCATGCCCGGAGTCAACCAGCCCGGCGCACCCGGACGGTCACGGCCGCGCGAGTGCCGGGCGCCCTACGAGGTCAGCCGCTCGAGACCACGTCGAGGGCGTGCTGCAGGTCCGCCGGGTACGGCGAGCTGAACGCCACCCGCTCCCCGCTGCCGGGATGGTCGAAGGCGAGCCGGACCGCGTGCAGCCACTGCCGGTGCAGCCCGAGCCGCTTGGCGAGCACCGGGTCCGCGCCGTAGGTGAGGTCCCCCACGCACGGGTGCCGCAGCGCGGACATGTGCACGCGGATCTGGTGCGTGCGTCCCGTCTCGAGGTGGATCTCGAGCAGCGACGCGTGGCGGAACGTCTCGACCGTCTCGTAGTGCGTGACGCTCGGCTTGCCCGCGCTCACGACCGCCCAGCGGTACTCGTGCTGCGGGTGCCGGTCGATCGGTGCGTCGATCGTGCCTCGCGGCGGGTCGACCTGCCCCTGGACCAGCGCGTGGTACGTCTTGTCGACCGTGCGCTCCTTGAACTGCCGCTTGAGCGACGGTGTAGGCGCGCTCGCTCTTCGCGACGACCATGAGCCCGGTGGTGCCCACGTCGAGCCGGTGCACGACGCCCTGGCGCTCGTCGGCGCCGGACGTCGAGATGCGGTAGCCCGCACCGGCCAGTCCCCCGACGACGGTCGGACCGGCCCAGCCCGGGGACGGGTGGGCGGCGACGCCGACCGGCTTGTCGACGACCACGACGTCGTCGTCGTCGAACACGATCCGCAGGCCCTCGACGGTCTGGGCGACGACGCGCACCGGCTCCGGCGGGTCCGGCAGCTCGACCTCGAGCCAGGCGCCGGCGGTGACCCGTGCGGACTTGCCCGCCGCGACGCCGTCGAGCAGCACGTGCCCCTCGGCCGCGAGGTCGGCGGCCTTCGTCCGGGACAGCCCGAACAGCCGGGCGAGAGCCGCGTCGACCCGCTCGCCCTCGAGCCCGTCGGGGACCGGCAGGCTGCGCAGCTCGCCCACGGTCAGGACCGCCGGCCGTCGATCTCGACGCCGCGCAGCGCGAGGAGAACCATGAGCACGGCGGAGCACACGATCGCGGAGTCCGCGACGTTGAACACGGCGAAGTTCGGCAGTGCGATGAAGTCGACGACGTGGCCGCGCAGCAGCCCGGGCTCGCGGAAGATCCGGTCGAGCAGGTTGCCGACGGCGCCGCCGAGCAGCCCGCCGAGCGCGATCGCCCAGCCGAGGCTGCCGAGCTTCCGCGACGTCCGCACGATGACGACGACCACGGTGATCGCGATCGCGGTGAAGATGAACGGTGTAGCTCTCGCCGAGGCTGAACGCCGCGCCCGAGTTGCGCAGGAACACCAGCCGGACCCACGTGCCGATCACCTCGACGGGCGGCCGGCCCTCGAGGTGCTTCACCGCGAGGTACTTCGTCACCTGGTCGAGCAGGACGACGAGCGCCGCCACGGCGAACGTCACGCGCACGAGGTGCCGGTTGCCGGCGACCACCTGGTCGGCCTCGATGACGTCGTCGCTCACGAGAGGCGAGGGTACGTGGCACGCACCGTCCCGGACGAATCGCCCGGCGGCCCGCACCGGGCGGTGCGTCAGCGACGCTCTTCGAGCTGCTTGCAGGAGACGCAGAGCGTGGCGCGCGGGAACGCCTGCAGCCGGAACTTCCCGATCGGCTTGCCGCAGCGCTCGCAGACGCCGTAGGTGCCGTCCTCGAGGCGGGCGAGGGCCCGCTCGTTCTGCAGCAGCAGCTCACGTGCGTTGTTCGCCAGGGACATCTCGTGCTCGCGCTCGAACGTCTTGGTGCCGGCGTCGGCCTGGTCGTCGCCCGGCGCCGTCGCCGGAGTCGCGCAGCAGGTCGGCGATGCCCTCCTCGGCCTCGGAGATCTGGTAGTGCAGCCGGGAGATCTCGAGCTCGAGCTCGGTGCGCACCTCGGCGAGCTCCGCGGGCGTCCACGGGGACTCGTCCTCACGCACCGCGAGGGCCGGGGCGCGGGTGGCCGCGCCCGTCGCCCTCGGTGCGGACGGCGCCTTCGCCACAGGCCGGGTGGTCGCCTTCGCCGGTGCGGCCTTCACCGCGGCCGGCTTCGTCGGTGCGGCCTTCGCCGGTGCGGCCTTCGCCGGTGCGGCCTTCGCCGGTGCAGCCTTGCCCGCTACCGGCTTCGTCGCGGCGGCCTTGGTCGCTGCGGCCTTCGTGGCGGGTGCGGGCTTGCCCGCTGCCGGGTTCGTCGCGGCCTTCTTCGCGGGTGCGGGCTTCGTCGCCGCCTTGGTCGCCGGCGCGACCTTCTTCGCCGGCGTGGAGTTCTTCGCGGGCGTGGAGTTCTTCGCGGGCGAGGTGTTCCTCGCGGGCGTGGAGTTCTTCGCGGGCGAGGTGTTCCTCGCGGGCACGGCCTTCTTCGCGGGGGCAGCCTTGGTCGCCGACGCGGCCTTCTTCGCCGACGTGGAGTTCTTCGCCGGCGTGGTGTTCTTCGCGGCCGGCTTCGTCCCGGCAGCGTTCGTCGCGGGCGCCTTGCGCGCGGGCTTCGCCCCTGACGCGACCTTGGCCGGCGCCTTCGCCGGCGCCGCCTTCCGGCCCGGAGCGGCCGTCACCGCCGCGGCCTTCTTCGCCGGCGCGGCCTTCTTCGCCGTCGCAGCCATCACGGCCCCCTTCCGCCGTCCGTGCCGACGTCCGACCGACGACGTCCAGGAGACATCGGAGCGCCGATCTGCAGCACGAGTCACGCGAGGATAGGTGCGCCTCGCCACATGATCAACAAGGCGCGCCGTTCGGATCGTCCGAAATCAGGCGTCGGTCGTCCCGAGCAGCTCCTCGAGCCGGGCCGGGAGGTCCGCGGGTGGATCGGCGATTTCGAGTATTTTGTCCCGACTTGTCCGACCGCGCGCGAGCGTCACCTGCCGGGGTCGGACCCCGAGCGCCGCGGCGACCGCGCCCAGCACCGCCGCCGTGGCCGCGCCGTCCACCGCACGCGCCGACACGGCCACGACCAGAGCCGAGCCGGGCCCGGTGCCGTACCTCCCCCCGACCCGGACGCGGGACGCCCCGGGACGGACCCGGACGGCGATGCGCACCGGGGCGTGGCGCGACTCGGACATATGCGCAAGCCTGCCACCGCTCGGGACCGATACCCTGGACCGGTCCAGGCACGGCGACGACGGGGACGAGTAGTCCCGCACGCAGCCATGAGCGACCCGGGGACGGTGCGAGCCCGGGGGTGTGCGCGGGGTGAAGATCACCCCCGAGCTTCTCGGAAGAGCCGCGGTATCGCGGGGTAGAACCGACGCCCGGACACGCGAGAGGGACCTGGTCGACCCCGCGGGGCGACCGGGTCCAAGGAGGGTGGTACCGCGGGGTGCCGACCGCAGTCCGGTCGATCGCCTCGTCCCTCCGTCCCGAGCCCGCCCGGCGGTCGCCCGCCGAGCAGACGCACGACGACGGAGGATGCATGTACCGCCCGGTGCCGCCCCAGGTCGACCTGGCCGCGCTCGACCACGAGGTCCTCGACCTGTGGCGCGCGAAGGACGTCTTCGCCCGCTCGCTGGCCGCCACCGAGGGCCGCCCGCTGTGGGTCTTCAACGAGGGCCCGCCGACCGCCAACGGCATGCCCGGCACCCACCACGTGGAGGCGCGCGTCTTCAAGGACGTGTTCCCGCGCTACCGGACGATGAAGGGCTACCACGTCCCGCGCAAGGCGGGCTGGGACTGCCACGGGCTGCCGGTGGAGCTGGCCGTCGAGCGGGAGCTCGGCTTCGCCGGCAAGCGGGACATCGAGGAGTACGGCATCGCCGCGTTCAACGCGAAGTGCCGCGAGTCCGTGCTGCGCCACGTCGACGCGTTCGCCGACCTCACCGAGCGCATGGGGTACTGGGTCGACCTGGGCGACGCCTACTGGACCATGGACCCGCACTACGTCGAGAGCGTGTGGTGGTCGCTCAAGCAGATCTTCGACAAGGGCCTGCTCGTGCAGGACCACCGGGTCTCGCCGTACTGCCCGCGCTGCGGCACCGGGCTGTCCGACCACGAGCTCGCGCAGGGCTACGAGACGGTCGTCGACCCGTCGGTCTACGTGCGCTTCCCCGTCACCGGCGGCGACCTGCTCGGGCGCCACCCGGGACTCGCCCTCCTGGTGTGGACCACCACGCCGTGGACGCTCGTGTCCAACACCGCGTGCGCCGTGAACCCCGACGTCGACTACGCCGTGGCCCGGACCGCCGACGGCGAGACGCTGCTCGTCGCCGAGGCGCTGCGGGTCGCGGTGCTCGGCGCGGACTCGACGCTGCTCGAGACCGTGCGCGGCGCCGACGTCGTGGGGACGCCGTACTCCCGGCCCTTCGCCCTCGTCGAGTTCCCCGCCACCGAGGCGCCGTTGCACACCGTGCTGGCCGCCGACTTCGTGACGACCGAGGACGGTTCGGGCATCGTCCACGAGGCGCCCGCCTTCGGCGCCGAGGACCTCGCGCTCTGCCGGGCCTACGGCCTGCCCGTGGTCAACCCGCTGCGCCCCGACGGACGCTTCGACGAGGACGTGCCGCTCGTGGGCGGCATGTTCTTCAAGAAGTCCGACGCCGTCCTCGTCGACGACCTGCAGGCGCGCGGCCTGCTGTTCAAGCACGTGCCGTACGAGCACTCGTACCCGCACTGCTGGCGCTGCCACACGCCGCTCGTCTACTACGCGCAGCCGTCCTGGTACATCCGGACCACGGCGATGAAGGACGCACTGCTCGCCGAGAACGAGCGGACCGACTGGCACCCGCAGACGATCCAGTGGGGCCGCTACGGCGACTGGCTGCACAACAACATCGACTGGGCGCTGTCGCGCAGCCGCTACTGGGGGACGCCGCTGCCGATCTGGCGCTGCGCCGAGGGGCACCTCAGCTGCGTCGAGTCGCTCGCCGACCTCGGCGCGCGCGCGGGCCAGGACCTGTCGAACCTCGACCCGCACCGGCCCTTCGTCGACGACGTCACGTTCCCGTGCGCGGAGTGCGGTGGCACGTCCACGCGGGTGCCCGAGGTGATCGACGCCTGGTACGACAGCGGAGCCATGCCGTTCGCGCAGTTCGGCTATCCGCACCGCGGCCAGGAGGAGTTCGCGGCGCGCTACCCGGCGGACTTCATCTGCGAGGCGATCGACCAGACGCGCGGGTGGTTCTACACGCTCATGGCGGTCGGCACGCTCGTGTTCGGGCGGTCGTCGTACAAGACGGTGCTCTGCCTCGGCCACATCCTCGACGAGGAGGGCCGCAAGATGAGCAAGCACCTCGGCAACGTCCTCGAGCCGATCCCGCTGATGGACCAGCACGGGGCGGACGCCGTGCGCTGGTTCATGCTCGCCGGCGGCTCGCCGTGGCAGTCCCGTCGGGTCGGGCACAGCACCATCCAGGAGGTGGTGCGCAAGACGCTGCTCACCTACTGGAACACCGTGTCGTTCCAGGCGCTCTACGCCCGCGAGTCGGGCTTCGAGCCGACGACCGCGTCCGTGCCGCCCGCCGCCGAGCGCTCCCCGCTCGACCGCTGGGCGCTGTCCGAGGCGCACCGGCTGGCGCGCGAGGTGGACGCGGCGCTCGACGTCTACGACACGCAGCGCGCGGGTCGCCTGCTGTCGGCGTACGTCGACGACCTGTCGAACTGGTACGTGCGTCGTTCCCGTCGCCGCTTCTGGGCCGGCGACACCGCCGCGCTCGCGACGCTGCACGAGTGCCTGCGCATCGTGACGCTGCTGATGGCGCCGTTCACGCCGTTCATCACCGAGCGGGTCTGGCAGGACCTCTTCGCGGCGACCGACGCCGAGCTGCCGGACTCGGTCCATCTGGCCTCCTGGCCGGAGGCCGATGCCGCGCTCGTCGACGACGAGCTGAGCGACCAGATGGCGCTGGTCCGGCGACTGGTGGAGCTGGGCCGGGCCGCGCGGGCGACGTCGGGCGTGCGGACCCGTCAGCCGCTGGGTCGCGCGCTGGTCGCGGCCCCCGGCTGGGACGCCCTCCCGCCGGCGCTGCGGGCCGAGGTGTCCGAGGAGCTCAACTGCGGCGAGCTGCTCGACCTCGGCGCGACGGCGGGCGAGCTCGTCGACGTCAGCGTCAAGGCGAACTTCCGTTCCCTCGGCCGACGGTTCGGCAAGGGCACTCCCCCTGTGGCGCAAGCGATCGCGGACGCCGACGCCGTGACGCTCGTCGCCGCGCTGCGGTCCGACGGGACGGCGCGCGTCGTCGTCGACGAGGCCGTGGTGGAGCTCACCGCCGACGACGTCGTCGTCACCGAGACGCCGCGCGCCGGCTGGGCGGTCGCGAGCGACGGCGGGGAGACGGTCGCGCTCGACCTCGAGCTCACACCGGCGCTGCGTCGCGCCGGCCTCGCGCGCGAGACGGTCCGGCTGGTCCAGGAGGCGCGCAAGACCGCGGGATTCGCCGTCAGCGACCGCATCTCCGTCGCCTGGGCGACCGACGACCCCGAGCTGGCCGAAGCGCTGCGCGAGCACGGCGGACCCGTCGCGGACGAGGTGCTCGCGACGTCGTTCGCGGAGGGCGAGCCGGCGACGGCGGCGACGGTGTCCGGCGCGGACCCCGATCTCGGGCTGCGCTGGTGGATCACCCGGCCGTGAGACCGCGCGCGACACCGCGTGCCGGATCGCGCGGCGCGCCTCCGGCGACGGCCGGCCGTCCGTAGACTCGAGGGACCAGCGGGACCGGATCAGGCGTCGACGAGGGAGACAGCGACGTGGCGGTGAGTTACGGCCCGGTCTTCGCGACCGCGTACGACGCCACCGGCGGCATGCTCGCGCTCGAGGTGCCCAAGCCCGGTGTCGCGTACGCCCCCGTCGTCGACCTCGTCGAGTCCCCGGACGTGCTCGCCGACGCGCTGGACCTGCCCTGGACCCGCTCGTTCCGGCACGGGTTCTGCTGGGGCCTGCTCGTCCCGGACGGGTCGCGTCTGGTCGTGGTCGTCATGGGTCGTGACGGGCCGGACCTCGCCGGCGACGGTGTGGTCGCGGGGCGGCTGTCCGACGAGGACGTCGTCCGGTGGGGCCCGTTGTGGAGCGGCCGGGCGGTGCGCGTCTCGGTGCTCGTCGAGGCCACCCCGGGGCTGTTCGACCTCGAGGTGCGGTTCCGCACGAACGCGGCGACCGACAGCGCGACCACCGTGCTCGACCTGGGTCCGCGCGCGAGCGAGACCCCCGCGCCCACGCCCTCCGCCGCGCTCGACGCGGTCCGGCCCGCCGAAGCGAGCACCGAGGTCGCCTCGTACGCCGGAACGACGGCGAAGTTCGACCTCGCGCCCGAGGCCGGCGCCGACGTCGTGCCCGAGTCGGTCACCCACGTCGACGCGGCGTCGCCCGTCGAGCACGGCCTCGCCGCCGCCCTCGGCGCGGTCTCGGCCGCACCGGCCGCCACGGCGGTCGAGCCGACCCCCGAGGCCGCGGCCCCGGGGGTCCCGACGGTCGCGCGCGTCCCGGAGCCGGCACCCGCCCTCGACCTCGGCCGGCTCGTCCCGCCGAGCGCACCGGCGGCCTGGTACGTCGACCCGAGCGACGACGCGTCCTGGCGCTGGTGGGACGGCAGCCGGTGGACGACCGATGCCGCGCCTCGACCGGGGTCGCGCGACGGGTCCGGCCCCGCCTGACGACGGCGCGGCGACCCCCGGGTCGTCGACTGGGACGCGCCCGCGACGTTCACGCGAACGGCCCAGTCGACCGCGCACGGTGGAGCGATCGTCGCTCACGGTGCTACAACGCCTCGGACGACCGGGATCCCGGTTCCTAGGTAAGGTCAGGCTTCGCCGCAGCCTCTCCCCCCCGGGCGCCTGGTGCCTACACTCGAGACGTGTCCGACCTCCCCGTCACCGCGACCCGGGACGACGTCGTCCGGGTGGAGTTCGGTCCGGCGGACCACGGCCACATCGACGCCACCGCCGGCCGCCTCGACCTGCCCGCCGCGTCGCTCGACGTCACGAGCCTGACCCTCGTCGCCCTGCCCCGTCCGCCGCTCGACGTCGCGCGGCTGCTGGGTCTCGTCGAGTCGGGCGGCTTCACCCACGGGGCGCGGTGGGGCGTGCTCGACCCGGCCGACGGACGGTGGGTCGTCGCGATCTTCACGGCCGGGGAGCCGAGCCCCACGCACAGCCGGCTCGAGGTGGGTCGGCTGTCCGACCGCGACGTCGCCCGGTGGGCGCCGGCGCTCGACGGCCGGGCGTTCCGCCTCGCGGTGTTCGTCGAGGCCACACGGGGCTTCTCGGCCATCGACATCAGGTTCCTCCGGGGTGTCGTCGAGGGCGGTCCGACGCCGACGTCCGCCCCCAGCCGGGAGCAGCTCGACCGGCTGCCGACGCCGCCGGTCCCCGAGGGTTGGTACGCCGACCCCGTCGACGGCTCGGCCCACCGCTGGTGGGACGGCCACGCCTGGACGGAGCACACGGCGCGCGGCTGAGCCTGAGGCCGGTGCGCGACGACCCTCGACGAGGCGCGCCGCCGCTCCCCAAGTCCGCCGACCGACCCGCTGACGCACGACGGCCCGCACCGGCGTACCGGTGCGGGCCGTCGTCGGAGCCGGGGCTACGCCTGACGCGGCGGCGCGTCGTGCGGGGGCACGGAGAACGGGGAGGTGGGGGCCGGCGGCTGCGGAGCGGCCGGCTGCGCCGGTGCGGGCGCGGTGTGCGCCGGCGCCGGACCCGGACCGGGACGGCCGGCGCGACGGGTGCGGCCGGCGGCGCGGGGGGCGCCGGCGGAGCGAGCTGGGGTGTGGGCCCCGTCGCCGGCACCGGGGCGCCCGCGGCACCGCCCGGCATCGGCGCGGCCGGGGACGCCGCGGCGACGTCGGGGGCACGAGTGTCGAGCTCCTTGAGCGCGGCCTCGTGGTGCTGGCGCAGTCGCGTGCGGTACTCGCGCTCGAAGGCGCGCAGCTCCTCGACGCGACGCTCGAGGCTGGCGCGCTCGGCCAGGCCGGCCCGCTCGAGGTCGGCGACCTTCGCCTGGGCCGCCGCGACCATGGCGTCGGCCTCGGCCTTGGCCCGGGACTTGTGCTCGTCGGCCGTCTTCTGCGCCAGGGCGAGCACGGCGACGGCCTGCTCGTTGTGGTCGGGGGCGGCGGGCGCCGCGACCGGCGGGGGCGGCGGGGCCACCGCGGCGCTCAGCCGCGGCGCTCGCGGCCGCCTGCTCGGCCGCGGAGACGCGGCCCTTGAGCTCGGCGTTCTGTCGCGCCAGCGTGCCGAGCTCGAGCTCGACCTGGTCGAGGAACGAGTCGACCTCGTCCATCTCGTAACCCTTGCGCTTGGCAGTCGAGAACTGCTTGTTGCGCACGTCCTCGGGAGTCAGTGCCATGAGGTCACCTCGGTCTGGGAGCTGGTCGGGCGTGGGTCGAGTCTATGTGCGGGGCGGGCGGATTCAGATCATCAACGCGAACGACGTCAGGATGCGCACGAGGATGAACAGGATGAGGAAGACGATGGTGAGCTGGAAGTCGAACATCCCGACGCGGATCGACGGGATCACCCGGCACAGCAGGCGGATGGGCGGGTCGGTGAGCGTGTAGATCGCCTCGACGATGACGAGGACGAAGCCCTGGGGCCGCCAGTCGCGGACGAACATGAAGACGTAGTCGACGACGATGCGTGCGATGAGCACGATGATGTAGACCTGCAGGACCCAGGCGATCGCGAGTCCCACGACTGAGGTGCCGATGGTCACCGCGGTCCGTTCCTGTCGTGCCGAGCGGAAGCTCAGCTCTGGTTGAAGAAGCCGTCCTGGGCGAGGCGACGGGCCTCGGCCGCGACGTCGACGTTGACGGGCGAGAGCAGGAACACCTTGTTGGTGACCCGCTCGATGGTGCCGCGGCAGCCGAAGACGAGGCCCGCGGCGAAGTCGACGAGGCGCTTGGCGTCGACGTCGTCCATGTCGGTGAGGTTCATGATGACCGGCACGCCCTCGCGGAACTCCTCGCCGATGCGGCGGGCGTCGTTGTAGGTGCGCGGGTGCAGCGTGGTGATGCGGTAGAGGTCGCTGACCCCCACGGCCTCGGGGGCGGTCGAGGCTCGGCGCCAGGGCGGTGTCGGTCGCGAGCGCGCCGCGGGTGGCCGGGACGTGCTCGGCCGACCGGGACGCGGACGAGCGCACCGGCTCCGGACGCACCTCACGCACCGAGGAGTAGGAGCGCGGCTCGTCGTGCCGGGGCCGAGGGTCGGCGTAGTCGTCGTCGTGCTCGGCGTACTCGAGGCCCTCGTCCTCGACCAGGCCGAGGTAGACCGCCATCTTGCGCATCGCGCCCATGCCTGCTCCTCGTCACGCGCTCGTCACGCCCCGCCACGCCGCGGTCGCGTACGACGGCGTGGCACGTGCTCGCGCTCGACGCCGTCGCGGAAACGCTACCCGAGTGCGGGTCGGCCACCGAGCACCGCCGTCCCCACGCGCACGTGTGTCGCGCCCGCCTCGACCGCCTGCTCGAGGTCGTGCGACATCCCCGCCGACAGCTGGACCGCCTCCGGGTGCGTCGCGGCGCAGGTCCGCGGCGACGTCGGCCAGCCGGGCGAACGCCGCGCGGGCGTCCACCTCGAGCGGCGCCACGGCCATGAGACCGGTCAGCCGCAGGGCGGGGCACCGGTCCGCCACGAGGTCCGCGAGTGCCGCCAGCCCCGCGGGGGTCACGCCGCCGCGGTGCGGCTGGGGCGGGTCGGCGAGGTCCACCTGCAGCAGTACGTCGACCCGTCGCCCCGCCTCCCCCGCGGCGTGGTCGAGCGCGGTGGCCAGCTCGGGGCGGTCGACCGACTCGACGACGTCGGCGTAGGAGACGACGTGGCGCGCCTTGTTGCGCTGGAGCTGTCCGACGAAGTGCCACCGCAGCCCGAGGTCGGCGCACTCCGCGTGCTTGGGGCGCGCCTCCTGGTCGCGGTTCTCGGCAACGTCGGTGACGCCGAGATCGGCGAGCAGCCGGACGTCGGACGCCGGCCAGGTCTTCGTGACGACGACGAGCGCGACGGACCCGGGCACGCGACCCGCCGTCGAGCTCGGCCGCGGCGATGCGCGAGTGGACCACGGCGAGGTTGGCCGCGAGCTCGCGCCCTGCGGTCCGCGCTCATGCCCGGGCCGCCTCGGCGAGGAGGGTGACGACGCCGCCGTGCCGTCCGGTCACGCCGTCGCGGCGGAACGAGTAGAGCGACGGGGTCTCGGCGGTGCAGCCGCCGTGCAGCGTCGACGTCACGCCCGCGTCGCGCAGTCGGGAGACGACGGCGGCGCGCAGGTCGAGTCCCGGACGCCCGCCGGACGCGACCGCGGCGGCCTCGGGCGCCACGGCCACGACCTCGTCGAACCGCTCTCGGGGCACGGCGTAGCACCGTCCGCAGATCGCGGGCCCGACGACCGCGCGCACCCGGTCGAGCCGCGCGCCGAGGTCGGCCATCGAGGCGAGCGTCGCGCCGACGACGTCGGACCGTACGCCGCGCCAGCCGGCGTGCACCACGGCGACCACGCCGTCGTCGCTGCTGCCGAGGACGACGGGGACGCAGTCCGCGGCCATGACGAGCAGGGCGACACCGGGCACGGTCGTGACGAGCGCGTCGACCTCGGGCACCGGTGCCGTGGCCGGGCCGTCGACCGTGCCGACGTCGTTGCCGTGCACGGGTGCCATGGTCACGACACGGGAACCGTCGACGCCGACGGCACGGGCCAGCCCGGACCGGTTCGCGTGGACGAGCGCGGGGTCGTCACCGACGTGGTCCGCGAGGTTGCAGGCGTCGTACGGCGGGGGGCTCACGCCGTCGGTGCGGTCGGCGAACGCCCAGCGCACCCGTGGGCCGAGCGAGCCGTCGACGAACGCCATGCCCCCACCCTGCCAGCCGCGTCGGCGGCCGGCGCGACCGGCTACTTGAGGAAGTCGGGGACGTCGAGGTCGTCGTCGGCCGCGTCGTCGAAGACGATCTTGCGCGGCTCGCGCCGCGGCTCGTCGTCCTGCGCCACCGGGATGACGGCGGGGTGCCCCGCCTCCGCCGTGGCGCGCGCGGTGTCGACCGCGAGCGGCGTCTCGTCGACGTCGTTGCGGGTGACCGGCTTGCTGCCGGTGCGCCGGGACGGCGGGAGCCCGCCGTCGAACCCGGCGGCGATGACGGTGACCCGCACCTCGTCGCCGAGCGTGTCGTCGATGACGGCGCCGAAGATGATGTTCGCCTCGGGGTGCGCGGCGTCCGCCACGAGACGTGCGGCCTCGTTGATCTCGAAGAGCCCGAGGTCCGAGCCGCCGGAGATCGACAGCAGCACGCCGTGCGCGCCGTCGATGCTGGCCTCGAGCAGCGGGCTGGAGATCGCGGCCTCGGCCGCGGCCATCGCCCGGTCGTCGCCGCGCGCGGAGCCGATGCCCATGAGCGCGCTGCCCGCGCCGGCCATGATGCTCTTCACGTCCGCGAAGTCGAGGTTGATGAGACCCGGCGTCGTGATGAGGTCCGTGATGCCGCTGACGCCCTGGAGCAGGACCTGGTCGGCCTGGCGGAACGCGTCGAGCATCGAGATGTTGCGGTCCGACAGCGACAGCAGGCGGTCGTTGGGGATGACGATGAGGGTGTCGACCTCGGCGCGCAGCGAGTCGACGCCGGTGTCGGCCTGGACGCCGCGGCGCTTGCCCTCGAAGCCGAACGGGCGGGTGACGACGCCGATCGTGAGAGCGCCGAGCTGGCGGGCGATCTTGGCGATCGACCGGGGCACCGCCGGTGCCCGTGCCCCCGCCCTCGCCCGCGGTCACGAAGACCATGTCGGAGCCCTTGAGGACCTCCTCGATGTCCTCGGTGTGGTCCTCCGCGGCGCGGCGCCCGACCTCGGGGTCGGCGCCGGCGCCGAGGCCGCGGGTGAGCTCGCGGCCGATGTCGAGCTTGACGTCGGCGTCGCTCATGAGCAGCGCCTGGGCGTCGGTGTTGACGGCGATGAACTCGACGCCCTTGAGACCGACCTCGATCATCCGGTTCACGGCGTTGACGCCGCCACCGCCGATCCCGACGACCTTGATGACCGCGAGGTAGTTCTGAGGAGCCGCCACGGCGCCAGCCTTTCGCTCGACACGAGGACACCCAACTCTCACCCTCACGTAGAGGCTCAGAGTTATGTCATCCTGTAGGTGCGGGTGAACCTACGACGCGGGACGCCGGATGGCAAGACGGTCCGGACCGGACGCCGGCTCCCGGACCCGACTGCACCGCCGTAACCCGTTGTCCCCCAGCCGATCTCGGCTTCCTGAGAATCTCCGGCGAGCGAACCGGCCTCACGGCCGCGCGACGCCGGTCCCGCGCGTCGTGGGCAGGTCCGGGGCGGAGACGTCGTAGGACGTGGCCCGGACCTTGAGCAGGGCCAGCAGGACCGCCGCCTTGTGCGCGCTGTCCTCCGCGCTGCCCCACTGCACGGCGGTGCCGTCGGAGAGGGTGAGCACGACGTCGTCCCGGGTCTTCGCGGTCACCGCCGAGACGCGCGGCCGCAGCGTGGAGGGCAGCGCCGCGCAGACGCCGAGCGCGGAGGACAGCGCCGGGTCGCTGGCGGCGGTGACGAGCGGCAGGCCGTTCGGCACGGCGTTCAGCGTGCCGAAGCGTGCGCCGGTGACGTCGAGGTAGGTGTACGCCGTGCCGTCCCGCGTGACGGCCAGCGGGACGCGCTCGGTCACCACGACGACGAGGACGTCCGGCCAGCCACGACGGACCTCGACCGAGGCGACGCGCGGCAGGGCGCCGACGCGCGCGGCGATCCCGGCGGCGTCGACGCGCGCGAGCTGGATCCCGACGGGGACCGCCGCGGCCTGGCGCACGGAGTCGGCGCTCACCTCGACGGCGCCGAGCACCCGCACCTCGCGGACCGTCAGCAGGGAGGAGAACCAGACGACCCACACGCCGAGAGCGACGAGCGCCGCGAGCACGCCGAGGACGAGCCACCGGCGGGTTCGCCGGGTCCGCGCCGCGCGCGCCGAACCGCTGCGCCGACTCGACGACGGTCACCGTCCGGTCCCCTCGCGGGACCGCAGCAGGTCGAGCACCTCGACACCGATCATCGCGATGTCGCCCGCGCCGAGGGTCATGACGACGTCGCCCGGGCGGGCCCGGTCGACCAGCCGGCCGGCGACGCGGCTCCACGACGGCTCGAAGACGACCCGCTCCGGAGGCAGCGGGACGTTCGACGCCATCGCGACGCCGGAGGCGCCGGGGATCGGGTCCTCGCCGGGGGCGAACACCTCGAGCACCACGACCTCGTCGGCGAGGCCGAGCGCCTCGCCGAACTCCCGGGAGAACAGCGCGGTGCGGTAGTAGTGGTGCGCCTGGAACGCGACGACGAGGCGCCCCTCCCCCACGAGGTCGCGCATGGCGTGCAGCGTGGCGGCGATCTCGGTCGGGTGGTGGGCGTAGTCGTCGTAGACGCGGACGCCGTCGGCGCTGCCCTTGAAGTCGAAGCGGCGGCGCGTGCCGGTGAAGGACTCGAGGCCGGCCCGCAGGTCGCTCGGCGAGTGCCCGAGCCCGATCCCGGTGACGAGCGCCGCCGTGGCGTTGAGGACGTTGTGCCGCGCCGGGACGGCGAGCTCGGTCGCGCCGAGCCGCACCCCGTGGTCGAGCACGTCGAACCGCCATCCCGTGTCGCCCAGGCCGAGCAGCTCGACGCGGTAGTCGGCGGCCTCGGACTCGCCGTAGGTGCGGACGTCGACGCCGGCCGCGCGGGCCCGCTCGGCGAGCCGGACGGCGCCCGCGTCGTCGGCGCACACGGTGAGGAAGCCGCCGCGCGCCGCGATCGCCGTGGCGAAGTCGAGGAACGCCTGCTCGATCGCCTCGAACGTGCCCCAGTGGTCGAGGTGGTCGGGCTCGACGTTGGTGACGATGCCGGCGTACGCCGGGAGCGCGAGGAACGCGCCGTCGCTCTCGTCCGCCTCGGCGACGAAGTCGCCACCGGTGCCGAGGTGCGCGTTGCTGCCGCTCTCGTTGAGCTCGCTGCCGATCGCGAACGACGGGTCGGCGCCGCAGTGCTGGAGCGCCACGGTGAGCATCGACGTCGTGGTGGTCTTGCCGTGGGTGCCCGCGACGGCGATGCCGCGGTAGCCCGCCATGAGGGTGGCCAGCGCCTCGGCCCGGCCCATGACGCGCAGGCCGCGCGCGCGGGCGGCGGCGAGCTCGGGGTTGTCGGGCTTGATGGCGGTGGACGCGACGACGGTGTCGGCGTCGGCGACGTGCGCGGAGTCGTGCCCCACAGCGACGTCGACGCCGAGCGCGCGCAGCGCGGTGATACGTCGCGAGTCCTTGGCGTCGCTGCCGCTGACGGCGACCCCGCGCGCGACGAGGATGCGCGCGATCCCGGACATGCCCGCGCCGCCGATCCCGACGACGTGGACGCGGCCCAGCCCGGAGAGGTCGGCGGGGTGCGCCTGCGGCGCGGTCTGCGCGGTCATGGTCGTCCTCCTGCGTCGGTGCCGGCACCCGTCGTTCCGGCGACGGCATCGAGCACCAGCTGTCTCAGTCTCTCGTCCGCGTCGCGCTGACCGTGGGAGGCGGCGGCCGACTCCATCTCGCGTCTCTGGTCGTCGTCGAGGAGCAGCGGCCCCAGCACGTTCAGCACCCGCTCGGCGTCGAGCGCCGCGTCCTCGACGAGCAGCCCGCCGCCGGCCCGCACGACCGGGAGGGCGTTGAGCCGCTGCTCGCCGTTGCCGATCGGGAGCGGGACGTAGAGCGCGGGAAGCCCGACCGCGGCGAGCTCCGCGCACGTCATGGCACCGGCGCGGCAGAGGGCGACGTCGGCGGCGGCGTAGGCCAGGTCCATCCGGTCGAGGTAGGGCACGGCGACGTAGGGCGCCTCGCCCGAGCGGGTCCGGTCGGGCGCTGGTCGGAGTTGCGCTGGCCGACCGCGTGCAGCACCTGGATCCCCTGCGCGGTCAGCCCGTGCCGCGGCGACGATCGCGGCGTCGTTGAGCCGGCGCGCGCCCTGCGACCCGCCGAACACGAGCAGCGTCGGGCGGTCGGGGTCGAGGCCGAAGAAGCGCGCGGGCCTCCGCGCGTCGCGCCGGCGCGGTCGAGCTCCGCGATCGCCCGCCGCAGCGGCATGCCGATGTGCCGCGAGCGCGGGAGGGCGTCGGGCACCGCGCAGCCGACGTAGCGGGTGAACCGGGCGCCGACCCTGTTCGCGAGCCCCGGGCGTCGCGTTGGCCTCGTGGATCACGATCGGGACGCGTCCGCGGGCGGCGAGGTACGCCGGCAGCGCGACGTAGCCGCCGAACCCGACGACGACGTCGGCGCCGGTGTCCTCGAGCACCGCCCGCACCTCCGCGACCGCGCGCCGGACCCGGGCTGGGCAGCCGCGCCACGTCGAGGTTCGGTCGGCGCGGCATCGGTGTCGCCGGTGACGAGACGCAGGTCGTAGCCGCGCTCGGGCACGAGCCGGGTCTCGAGGCCGCGCTCGGTGCCGAGCGCCGTGATGCCGACGTCCGGGTCGTGGCGGCGCAGGCAGTCGGCGAGGTTGAGCGCCGGCTCGACGTGCCCGGCCGTGCCCCCGCCCGCGAGGACGACGTGCACCGGCGTCACCGCCCCCGTGCGGCCGGCGGGCGTCGGCGCGGCCGGGCGCGCCGGGCGACCGGCCTCGGCCCGCGCGAACGACATGAGCATGCCGAGCGCGACGAGCGTGGGGACGAGCGAGGAGCCGCCGTAGGACACGAGCGGCAGCGGGACGCCGGTGATCGGGATGAGCTGCAGCACGGCTCCGATGTTGAGCAGCGCCTGCGTGAGCAGCCACGCGACGATGGCCGCCGACGCGGTGCGCACGAACGGGTCGGTCGTGCACCCGCGCGAGCCGCAGGCCCGCGACGCCGATCGCCGCGAACAGCGCCGACGACGAGCAGGGTCCCGATGATGCCGAGCTCCTCGCCGACGACGGCGAAGATGAAGTCGGTGTGCGCCTCGGGCAGCCAGCCCCACTTCTCGCGGCTGGCCCCGAGCCCGACGCCGAACCAGCCGCCGCCGCCGAGCGCGCTCTGGCCGTGCAGGATCTGCCAGCCGCTGCCGAGCGCGTCGTTGCCCGGGTCGAGCCACGAGGCGAACCGGGCCAGCCGGTAGCTCTTGCCGAGGCTGAGGACGGCGACGCCGGCGAGCACGACCGCGCCGCCGGCGACGAACAGCCGGGCCGGTGCGCCGTTGACGTAGAGGATCGCGGCCAGCATCGGCACGAGGATGAGCGCGGTGCCGAGGTCCCCCTCGAGCAGCACGAGCAGGACCATGAGGCCGACGACGGGCACCAGCGGCACGAGCAGGTGCTTCCACTGGTCGAGCAGTCCCTGCTTGCGCGCCAGCAGGTCGCTGCCCCACAGGACGAGTGCGAGCTTGGCGAACTCGCTGGGCTGGAAGCGGAACGGGCCGCCGAGCTCGATCCAGTTGCGCTGGCCCGCGACGCTGTGGCCGATGACGAGCACCGCGGCGAGCGTGACGAAGGCGAAGACGAGCGTCGGGTAGGCGATCCGCCGGTAGAACGTCACCGGCAGGCGTGAGCGCGACGATCATCGCGACGAGGCCGAGCACGCGAACATCACCTGGCGCAGCCACAGCGTGTACGCGGACCCGAAGACGCGATAGCTCTCGACGGTCGACGCCGAGAGCACCATCGCGACGCCGAGGACGAGCAGCAGCAGCGTCGCGCCGAGGATCACGTGGTAGGTCGCGAGCGGGTGCTCGGACCTGCGACGCTCGGTCGACTCGACGCGGCGGACGGCCTCCTGGGTCACCGGTCCTCGCACCACGGCGTCACGCGCCGCAGGACGGCGGCGGCGAACTCGTCGCCGCGCTGCGCGTAGTCGCGGAACATGTCCCACGACGCGCAGCCCGGGGCGAGCAGCACGGTGTCGCCGGGCCGGGCGAGAGCCGGCGGCGGCGTCCACGACCTCGTCCATGGCCCCAGTGTCGGTGCGCGACACCTCCACGACGGGGACGTCGGGCGCGTGTCGTGCCGAGGGCCTCCCGGACCGAGTCGCGGTCGACGCCGAGCAGCACGACGGCGCGCATCCGGTCGCGCGTGCGCACGCACCAGGTCGTCGAACTCCTGGCCCTTGGCCATGCCGCCGGCGACCCACACGACCGACGGGTAGGCCAGCAGCGAGGTCTCGGCCGCGTGCCCGTTGGTCGCCTTGGAGTCGTCGACCCAGCGGACGCCGTCGACCTCCGCGACGTCGGCGATCCGGTGACCCGCCGGCTCGAAGGAGCGCAGCCCCTCGCGGACGGCGGCCGCGGGGACGCCGTAGGCCCGGGCGAGCGCCGGCCGCGGCGAGCGCGTTGGCCGACGTTGTGCGGGGCGAACGGGCGCACGTCGTGCACGGACGCCAGCTCCTGCGCGCTGTCCTGCGCGGTTCTCGACGAACGCGCGGTCGACGAGCAGGTCGTCGACGACGCCGAGCATCGAGCGGTCCGGGCACCCCGAGGGTGAAGCCGATGGCGCGGCAGCCCTCGACGACGTCGGCCTCCTCGACCATCCGCTCGGTCTCCGGGTCGGCGACGTTGTAGACGGCGGCGACCTGCGTGTCGGGCGTAGATGCGCGCCTTGGCGCGGCGGTAGTCGTCGTAGGAGCCGAACAGGTCGACGTGGTCCGGCGCGACGTTGAGGCAGACCGACGCCAGCGGGCTCGCGGTCTCGAGGAACGGCAGCTGCGGCGCCCCGACCTCCACGGCGAGCACGTCGAAACCCGTCGGGGTCCATGACCGCGTCGACCAGCGAGACGCCGATGTTGCCGACGGCCGCGGTGCGCAGGCCGGCGGCGCGGAGCATCGAGGCGAGCATGAGCGTCGTGGTCGTCTTGCCGTTCGTGCCGGTCACGACGAGCCAGGGCGCCGCGTCGGGGCCGCGCAGCCGCCAGGCCAGCTCGAGCTCGCCCCACACCGGTACGCCGGCCTCCCGCGCGGCGACGATCACCGGCGCGCGCGGCGGCAGGCCGGGAGACACGACGAGGACGTCGGCGCCGTCGGGCAGCGTGTCGCCGTCGCCGAGGCGGATCGTGGCGCCGACCACCTCGAGGATCGCGCGCGCGCTCGCGCTGGCGCTCGCCGTCGGCGGCGTCGATCACCGTCACCCGGGCGCCCAGGTGGAGCAGCTGGTCGGCTGCGGCGAACCCGGCGACGCCGACGCCCGCGACGACGGCGTGGACGCCGCTCCAGTCCGACCCGCGCTCGTGCCCGGAGACGTCGACCGACGTCACTGGCGCACCCACTCCGCGTAGAACAGCGCGAGCCCGAACGCGACGAGCAGACCCTGGATGATCCAGAACCGCACGACGATCTGGATCTCGGCCCACCCGATCATCTCGAAGTGGTGATGCAGCGGTGCCATGCGGAACATCCGCCTACCGGTGAGCTTGTAGCCGACCACCTGTCCGATCACCGAGAGCGTGACGATGAGGAAGAGACCGGCGAGCAGCGGGAGCAGCAGCTCGGTGCGCGACAGGATGGCGAGCGCGGCGATCGCGCCGCCGAGCGACAGGGATCCGGTGTCGCCCATGAAGATGCTGGCCGGTGCCGTGTTCCACCAGAGGAAGCCGAAGCAGGCCCCGGCCGCGGCCGCGGCGAAGATCGCGAGGTCGAGCGGGTCGCGGACGTCGTAGCAGCGGGCGAACTCGCCGAACTGGCAGTTCTGGCCGTACTGCCAGACCGACAGCAGCGTGTAGGCGCCGAGCGTCATCACCGACGCGCCCGCGGCGAGGCCGTCGAGACCGTCGGTCAGGTTGACCGCGTTCGTCGTCGCCGTGACGAGGAACCAGATCCAGAGCATCACCAGCGCGGTGGGCAGCACGATCGCGGTGTTGCGGAACAGCGAGATCGCGTGCGACGCGGGGTTGCGGCCGTACTCGTCCGGGAAGTGCACCGAGAGGTAGGCGAAGGAGAGCGCGACGGCGGCCTGGCCGAGCAGCTTCGTGCGGGCGCGTACGCCGGTGCTGCGCTGCTTGAAGATCTTGAGGTAGTCGTCGGCGATGCCCACGGCACCGAGCCCGACGGTGAGGTAGATCGCGAGCAGCCCGGACACGCTCGGCGCGCGCCAGGCGACGAGGTGCGCACCGAAGTAGCCGACGAGCAGCGCACCGAGGATCGCGAGCCCGCCCATCGACGGCGTGCCGCGCTTGCCCTCGTGCTCGGGGTAGTTCTCCCCCTCGATGGAGACGCGGATGGCCTGCGCGTAGCCGTGCCGGCGCAGGAACCGGATGAGCACCGGCGTACCGAGCAGCGCGACCATGAGCGCGAGCCCGGCGCCGATGAGGACGAGCCTCACGATGCTGCCCCCGTCCGCTCGAGCAGGCCGGCCACGACGCGCTCGAGGCCGATCCCGCGCGACGCCTTGACGAGCACGACGTCGGACGCGTCCACGGTGGCGACGAGGTGCTCGACGGCGTCCTCGACCCCCGCGACGCGCACGACGTCGACGGGCGCGCCGCCGACGACCTGCTCGCGTTGGGCGGCGTCGGCGAGGGCACGGACGCCGACGGAGTCGCCCACCGCGACGAGCCGCGCCACACCGAGCCGCACCGCGGTCCTCCCGATCTCCTCGTGCTCCGACACCGACAGGTCGCCGAGCTCGCGCATCTCCCCCAGCACGGCGACCGCGCGTCGGCGTCCGCGCGTGGCCGTGGGACGGGCCATCGCGACGAGCGCCTCGAGCGCGGCCCGGACGGACTCCGGGTTGGCGTTGTACGCGTCGTTGACCACCGTGGCACCTGTGGCGGCTCTCGACCACCTCCATCCGCCAGCGACTCGCCGGGCGGGCCCGCGTGAGCGCGTCGGCGACCGGGTCGAGCCCGATCCCCAGCGCCAGCGCGACGCCCGCGACGGCGAGGGCGTTGGACACGTGGTGCCGCCCGTGCAGGGCCAGCGACACCCTGGCGCGCGTGCGCGCCGTGCACCAGGTCGAAGGACGGACGTCCGGCGTCGTCGAGCACGACGTCCTCGGCCCGGACGTCGGCACCGGCGTCCTCGCCGTAGGTCACGACGCGCGCGGTGGTCCGCGCGACCATCGACCGCACCAGCGGGTCGTCGGCGTTGAGGACGGCGACGCCGCCCTCGGACGCGGGCGGGAGCGCCTCGACGAGCTCGCCCTTCGCCGCGGCGATCGCCTCGCGCGAGCCGAACTCGCCGACGTGCGCCGACCCGACGTTGAGCACCACGCCGATGCGCGGCCGCGCGATCCCGCACAGGTAGCGCACGTGACCGACGCCGCGCGCGCCCATCTCGGCGACGAGGACGCGGGTCGAGGGCTCGAGCCGCAGCACGGTCGTGGGCAGGCCGACCTCGGTGTTCAGCGACCCCTCCGGCGCCAGCGTCTCGCCGTACGCCGGGAGCACCAGGGCCAGCAGGTCCTTGGTGCTCGTCTTGCCGGACGAGCCGGTGACGCCCACGACGACGACGTCGGGGAACCGGTCGAGCACCGCGCGGGCGAGCCGGCCGAGCGCGGCCACCGGGTCGTCGACGACGACGCACGGCACCGCGAGGTCGCGGGCGGCGAGGACGGCCACGGCACCGTCGCCGACCGCCGACGCGGCGAAGTCGTGCGCGTCGTGGTGCTCGCCCAGGACCGCGACGAACAGGTCGCCCGGGCGCACCGTCCGGGAGTCGGTGCTGGTGCCGGTGACCACGGATCCCGGCGCGGCGCCTCCGGCGAGACGGCCGCCGACCGCGGCGGCCACCTCGGCCAGCGTCAGCGGGATCACGGGGCGTCCGCCGGGTCGGCGGCGAGCGCCGCGGCGAGGACGAGCCGGTCGTCGAACGGCGTGACGACGCCCGCGACCTCCTGCCCCTGCTCGTGGCCCTTGCCGAGGACGAGGACGACGTCGCCCGGCTGCGCGGAGCCGACGGCGAGCTCGATGGCGTGGCGCCGGTCCCCCGCGTCGGTCGCCGACGTGCCCGGGACGCTGGCGGCACCGCGCATCAGCTCGGCCCGGATCGCGGCCGGGTCCTCGGAGCGCGGGTTGTCGTCCGTGACGAGCACGCGGTCGGCGCCGCGGGCCGCGGCCGCACCCATCGCGAACCGCTTGTGCGGGTCGCGGTCGCCGCCGGCGCCCAGGACGACCAGCACCCGGCCGCGGGCGCCCTCGCGCGCCGCGGCGATCACGCGCTCGACCGCGTCGGGCGTGTGCGCGTAGTCGACGAGCGCGACCAGGCCGCGCCCGACGTGCGGGTCGGGGACCCGCTCCATCCGGCCGGGGACGCCCGCGCACGTCGCGATGCCGTCGGCCGCGACCAGCGGGTCGACGCCGGCCGCGACGAGCAGGGCCAGGGCGCCAAGAGCGTTGGCGACGTTGAACATCCCGGGCAGCCGCACCTCCAGCGGCACGTCGACACCGCCCGGGCCGTGCCCGCGCATCACCGATCCGCCCGGCACCGAGACGACGCCGTCGACCGTCCAGTCGGCCGGGACGGAGACGGCGTACGTCGAGGGCGCGAGGCCCGCTGCGCTCGACCGCGCGACGAGGCGCGCACCCCACGAGTCGTCGACGCACACGACCGCGCGGCCGGTGCGGGCCGGCGTGAACAGCGACGCCTTCGCGTCGAAGTAGTCCTCGAGGTCGGCGTGGAAGTCGAGATGGTCCGGGCTCAGGTTCGTGAACCCCACGACGTCGAAGCCGACGCCGTCGACCCGCCCGAGCCGCAGCGCGTGGCTCGACACCTCCATCGTCACCGCGGTCACCCCGCGCTCGCGCATCACGGCGAGCAGGGCGTGCAGGTCGGTCGCCTCGGGCGTCGTGCGCGCCGTCGGCACGACGTCGTCGCCGACCCGGCTGCCGACCGTGCCGATGACGCCGGTGACGTGGCCCGCGGCGCGGAAGCCCGCGTCCACGAGATAGCTCGTGGTCGTCTTGCCGTTCGTGCCGGTGACGCCGACCACGAGCAGGTCCTTCGAGGGGTCGCCGTAGACCGCGGACGCGAGCGCGCCGAGCCGGTCGCGCGGGTCGGCCACGACGAGCACGGGCAGGCCGGTGGCCGACGCGCGCTCGGCGCCGGACGGGTCGGTGAGCACGGCGACGGCACCGGCGGACGCGGCGTCCCGGACGAACTCGGCCCCGTGCGTGCGGAAGCCGGGGAGCGCCGCGTAGAGGTCGCCGGGCCGGACGGCGCGCGAGTCGTGCGTGACACCGGTCACACCCGGGTCGGGGTCCGCGGGACCGGCGCCGGCACGGTCGGGCCCCGACGATGCGGGCGGCCTCCGTGAGCGGGAGCGGCGGGGTGCTCGGGCGCGGTCCTTCGGGCACGACGAGACCCTATCCGCAGCTCACCAGAAGACCGGGATGCGCGGGTGCACCGTGCCGGTCGGGGGGATGCGCAGGTGCTCGAGGGAGAAGCTCATGACCTTCTTGAACACCGGCGCCGCGAGCTGGCCGCCGAAGTGGCCGTTGCGCGGGTTCTGCAGGAAGACGGCGACCACGAGCTTCGGCGCGTCGGCCGGTGCCATCCCGATGAACGACGCCGTGTAGCCGCGGTAGCAGCCGCACGTGTCGTCGATGCGGTTCGCCGTGCCGGTCTTGCCCGCCACCCGGTAGCCGGAGATCGCGGCCTTGGGCGCGGTCCCGTCGTCGGACACGACCGACTCGAGCATCGAGCGCACCGCGGTCGCGGTCGCCGGGCTGACGACCCGGACGCTGCTCGGCGCCGCCGCCGGCTGGTACGTGCCGTCGGGCGCCGTGTAGCCGGCGACGAGGGTCGGCGAGACGCGCACGCCGCCGTTCGCGATCGTCGCGTAGACCGAGGCGGCCTGGACGGCGGTGAGCGAGAGGCCCTGGCCGAACGCGATGGTGCCGAACGAGGTGGCCGACCACTTGGCCGGCGGCGGGACGTAGCCTCGGCTCTCCCCCGGGAAGTGCAGGCCGGTCGGCTCGCCGATGCCGAACTTCTTGAGGTAGCTGTAGAGCTTCGGGCCGCCGATCTTCTGCGCCGCGAGGATCGTGCCGATGTTGCTCGACCGGGCCAGGACGCCGTTGAGGGTCAGCTTGAGGGTGCCGTGGGGCACGTCGTCGTGCCACGTCTTGTACGGGGTCCGGAGCACCGGTGGCACCACGATGCGGGTGAGCGGGTTGGCCTTGCGCTCCTCGATGACCGCGGACATCGTCATGATCTTGCTCGTCGAGCCGGGCTCGAACACGTCGGACACCGCGCGGTTGGAGATGTCGGACTGGGCCGCGGACGCCGGCTTGTTCGGGTCGAAGGTCGGCACGGTCGCGAGCGCGTAGATCTGGCCGGTCCTCGGGTCCATGACCACGACCGTGCCGCTGTCGGCCTTGGCCGCCGCGACCTGCTTCGCGATCGCGTCCTGCGCCACCCACTGGATGTCGCGGTCGATGGTGAGCCGTACGCCCATGCCGGCGACGGGGTCGACACCCGAGGAGTCGGCGGTGGGGATCTCGGTGCCGCCCGCCGAGGCCTGGTAGGTCTGCGACCCCGGCGTACCGGCGAGCTCCTTGTCGAACCCGTACTCCAGACCCGAGCCGCCGTGCCCGTCCGCGCGGACGTAGCCGACGACGTTCGCGGCCACCGAGCCGGCCGGGTAGACCCGCGTGGACGCGTCCTCGCTGAAGACGCCGGGCAGCTTGAGCGCGGAGACGGTCGACCACACCTCCGGCGTGATGCCCTTGGCGAGGTAGACGAAGCGTCGCGTCCCGGTCATGCGGGACCGGTAGACCGACGCGTCGCCACCCAGCACCGACGAGAGCTGCGCGGCCTCGCCGGCCGGGTCGGTGACGAGCGTCTGGTCCACGGTGACGTTCTTCGCGGCGACCGTCGTCGCGAGCGGTACGCCGTTGATGTCGGTGATCTGGCCGCGCACGGCGGGCAGCACGACCGTGCGGAGCCGGGCCTTGTCCCCGGCGGCCGCCAGCGACGGGCCCTGGATGGCCTGCAGGTCGACCACCCGCGCCGCGACGATGGTGAGGACGACGAGCAGGGAGATCTGCCACGCGCGCAGCCGGCGGACCGGGTCCCCGGGCCGGAAGTCGTGACCACGACCCGACGGTCGGTGCGGGGGACGCGGTCCGCCCCGCGCCACGGGGGGCGGGTCGTGCGGTCCCGGGACGTGCCGTGCCGGGGCGGGCCGGGCGGGACGCCGGTCGGCGCGGGGGCGGCGCGACCGTCGTCATCGTCCGGTCCTCGCCGCGACCGGGTCGGGCACGGCCGCGTCGCTCTGCGCGCGCGGCGCCGGCGGGTCGGCCACGGCCGCGTCGCCGCCCGCGGCCGGGACCTTCGGTGCCGCCGTGGCGGCGGTGGTCGACGTGGCCGAGGTGGCCGAGGTGCCGCCCGCGCCGGGCTGCACGGTCGCCGGCCGACCGCCCGTGACCGGGAGGCCGGTGAGCCCGCGGACCCGGGTCGCGGCCACGGCGGGGACCGGGTCGCCGAGCACCGCGCCGTCGGCGAGGCGCAGGAAGACCGGGGAGGCCACCGGGACCATGCCCAGCGCGTCGGCGCGACGCTGCAAGGACTCCGGCGCCTCGGCGACGGCGACCTCCTGGAGCAGCTGCTGCTCCTGGACGGCGAGGTTGTCCTGCACGCGGGTCAGGGCGTTGATCTCGAACGCGCCCTGGGCGAGCGAGGTGTTGAGGCCGAGCAGGACGCCCATCCCGACGACGAGCAGCCCGACGACGACCAGGGCGAAGACGCCGTTGCCGGCCACGGCCGCGGGGGCCGGCGGCACCTCGGTGAGGACGGGGCGACGTCGCGCGGTCGCGCGCGCGGGCGACGTACCACGGCGGGAGGTCGCGGGGCGCGCGGCCGCGGCGCGGGCGGTGGCGCTCACGCCGCCTCCCTCATCCGCTCGGCCGCGCGCAGCCGCACCGACGCGGCCCGCGGGTTCTCCTCGATCTCGGCCGGCGACGCCTTCTCCGAGCCGCGGCTCACGATGCGCAGCTCAGGCTCGTGCCCCTCGGGCACGACCGGCATGTCGGGCGGGACGTCGCTCGTCGCCCGGGAAGTCAACGCGCGCTTGACGATCCGGTCCTCCAGCGACTGGTACGACAGCACCACGATCCGGCCCCCGACGGTCAGCGCGTCGATGGCCGAGGGCAGCGCGCGCTCGAGCACCGCGAGCTCGGCGTTGACCTCGATCCGCAGCGCCTGGAACGTGCGCTTCGCCGGGTTGCCGCCGGTACGCCGGGCCGGGGCCGGGATGGACGCGCGCACGAGCTCCACCAGCCGTGCGCTCGAGCCGAAGGGCTCGCGGGTCCGCTCGCGCACGACCGCCTCGGCGATGCGCCGGGCGAACTTCTCCTCGCCGTACTCGCGCAGCACCCGGGTCAGCTCTCTCACGTCGTAGGTGTTGAGGACCTCGGCCGCGGTGATGCCGGTCGTCGGGTCCATCCGCATGTCGAGCGGCGCGTCCTGCGCGTAGGCGAACCCGCGGACGGCCTGGTCGAGCTGCATCGAGGACACGCCCAGGTCGAACAGGACGCCGTCCACGCGCGGGTGCTCGGCCTCGGCCAGGACCCGCGGCAGCTCGTCGTAGACCGCGTGCACCAGCACGGTGCGCGAGCCGAACTCGGCCAGCCGCCGGGCCGAGCGCTCCAGTGCGTCCGGGTCGCGGTCGATGCCGACGAGCACCACCTCGGGGAAGCGGCGCAGCAGCGCCTCGCCGTGCCCGCCGAGCCCGAGCGTCGCGTCGACGACGACGGCGCCGGGGCGCTCGAGCGCGGGCGCGAGCAGGGACAGGCAGCGCTCCAGCAGGACGGGGACGTGGACCGCGCGACCGCCGCTCGCGTCCTGGAGCGGGCGGCCGGCCGGCTCCGGGAGGGGCGCGTCGGTCGGGTCGGTCACGGTGTCAGCCCAGCCGGGTCACGAGGTCGGAGACGGCGAGCAGGAACGCGGTCGTGAGCAGGCAGGCGGCGGTGAGGACGCCGACCGGTCCGGTCGAGACGGTGACCACGGCGCGCAGGCCGTGCGGGTGGGCGGTGCGCGCCCGCGGGCGCTGCACGGTGAGTGCCATGGTGACGGTGTCCTCCTCGCCCGGGGGCGCTCGCGGTGGGGGTCTCGTCGGTGCTGCCGGCAGGCGCCGGGTGGTGCGTCTCGCAGGGGCGGGGAGGTCGGGCTGCGGGTCTCGTGCTTCGGGCGGGCGTCGTGCGGCCAGGTCCCCCGTCCGTCACTCGGGGTGGGAGTCCGCCTGGCACCGGGGAAGGTGTGCCAGGTGGCCGGTGACGGACCGGAGACCTCGCGTCACGACGTCGAGCCGGGTGGGACCACCTCCCCGTCGAGCTCGGCGAAGGACTGCTCGGAGCCGGCCAGGTAGGCGTCCCAGGCCGTGGCGTCCCAGATCTCGATGCGGGTGTCGGCCCCGACCACGACGCACTCCCGGGCCAGCCCGGCGTACTCGCGCAGGGACGACGGGATGGTGATGCGGCCCTGCTTGTCGGGGACGTCGTCGTAGGCGCTCGCGAACAGGACCCGGGTGTAGGCCCGGGTCCGCTCGGTGGTCTGCGGTGCCGCGCGCAGGGCCGCGGCGTACTCGGTGAAGCCCTCCCGGGTCCACACCACGAGGCAGCGGTCCTGGCCCTTCGTCAGGACGAGCCCGTCGGCCAGCGCCTCGCGGAACTTCGCCGGCAGGATCACCCGGTTCTTGTCGTCCAGGCGCGGCGTGTGGGTCCCGAGGAACACCGCCACCACCTCCCCGGACGCCGACGGAGCGGCAGATCCGCTCCGATGCGCGCCAACATACTCCACTTCCCTCCACCGTCAACCACCGACGCTCCCCCGTTCGGCCGACCGTCGCCGGGGAGGTCCGTGACCGAGCGAGTGTCACCGCAGGTCGCAGCGGTGGAGCGGAGTGGAGGACGGGCGACGGACGCGGTCCCCGCAGCGCGCGCGGAGCGGTCCGGTCCGGCGTGTCCCGCGGTGCCCACGACCGGTCGGGGCGGCCGGACCGCACGCGAGTGGCGTCGCGCGGGGCGCGACGGCGGGCGGCGTGGAGCGAAGTGGAGCGGGGCCGGCAGCTACTCCTGCGGGCGACGCTGCTCGGTGTCGTGCAGGCTCGGGATGCCGTGCGCCACCGGCCACTCGTGGATCACCGAGGTGCGCAGCACGACGTCCTGGATCGAGCGGTTCTCCCGGCTGAGCGCGCACCAGAACAGGCCGATGGGGAACACGGCGTAGAACCCGGCGCGCAGGAACGCGGTCCACCAGCGCAGCCGCCGGCCCTTGCCGCCGACGACCCGCAGCCCCATGAGCCGGCCGCCCAGCGTGCGGCCCGTCGTCGCGAACGCGAGGGTGAGGTAGACGACGAAGTAGCCGAGGCCGACGACGAGGAAGGTAGCGAAGGACCAGGTCGGCGGCTGGAACGCCCTGGGGTCGAGGAGGAAGAGCAGCACGACGCCGCCGAGGTAGGTGCCCAGCGTGACGGTGACGACGAGGAGGTAGTCGATGCCGCCGGCGAGCGAGCGGGAGATCACACCCGCCCGCAGCCCCTGGAAGCCGCGCGCCTTCGGCGGGATGGGGTTGATCTGCGGTCCGGTCCCGGGCTCAGGCATCCTCGCCCACCTCGTCCCCTGCCGCGGGAGTGGTCGTACGACGGCCCTGCCGGCGCTGGAGGAACCGGTCGATCCACCGGTTGACCAGCTCGTCGCCGGCCACGGCCGACAGGCGGGCACCGTCGACGACGTCGCCGGCCACGCCCGTGCTGGACTCGCGGATGATGTCGGGCAGGTCGATCTCCTCGACGACCTCCTCCGCGAGCGCGGCCACGTCGACGCGTTCCCGCACGAGCGCGGTGAGGTCGAGCGAGTCCAGGGCAGCCTCCACGACCCGGTGCAGGTCGACCCGGTCGAGGACGAGCTCGGTGAGGTCGAGGGTGTCGAGCACGGCACCGACGAGCCGCTCGAGGTCGACCCGGTCGAGGACGAGCCCGGTGAGGTCGACCCGGTCGAGGACCGGGTCGAGCACCGACGGCACGAGGACGTCGAGGGTCTGCCCCGTGAGCTCGGTGGCGTCGGCCCCCGCGGCGAACCGCACCTGTCGACCGCGGTCGGCGAACCGGGTCGCCAGGGCTGCCGGCGTCCACGCCTCCGGCACCAGCGGCGGGCGGGCGGCTAGCGACCAGACGCCGCGCACGAGGGGCTCGACGGCGCGACCCGCGCCGACGGCCGCCGCGACGACCGGGCGCGCGACCGTGACCGCGGCCCCGAGCGCGACGTCGACCGGCCCCTCGACCGAGGCCGGGAGCCGCGGACCGGCCCGACGGACGACGGGCCGCAGCGCCCGCGCGTCGGCGGCGTCGGGCGGGGGCTGGGTCACCGGCTCATCCTCACGCACGTGGATGCCCGACGCGCGGACGACGACCGGATCGCCGCGGACCTGCCGCGGACCTGCCGCGCACCCGCTCCCGGGCCCGCCACCCGGGCGTCACTCAGCGTGACCTGTCGTGTGCCAAGGCGCCTCACCTTCCGCCGAACGGGTGATGGTCCCTTCGCTGCTCCTCCGTCACAGGCACCCCGCACATGGCTCCTCACCCCGTGGATCACGCCCGGCGGTAAAGGTTTCGATATCAGGCTAGGCAAACCTTGCATTCTGCTGCGCTCACCGACAGCGACCGGGGATCCTCGTTCGGAGCCGTCGCGGGTCTGTGCCGTGTGCCTGGGGTACACGGGGCCCGGGCGCCGGAGACCTTCGGAGATGCTGATGCTGACATCCACGTCCCAGCGGCGACTGCGTCGCCGCGCGCTCGCGTCCGCCGCGGCGTTCGCCGTCGCCACCGTCGGACTCGCCGCCGTCGCGACCCCGTCCGAGGCGGCGACACAGCCCGCCGGGGTCTCCGTCACGGTGGATGCGACGAACTCGAACACCGCGTTCGTGTCGAGCTCCGTGGTGGCCAACTTCACGGTGCGGAACGACTCCGCGAGCAGGCTGCTCGGCGCCTTCACGGTCGTGGTGCCACCAGGCGTCGGTCCGCTGCAGGTCGTGGGCGTCAACGGTCCCGGCAGCTGGCGCGAGTCGATCCTCCCCTGCGGCGCGACGGCGAACTGCTCGTCACTGGTGCTCGTGCACGCCAGCCTGCCGCTGTCGGCCTCGCTGGCGAGGCCTGGTCAGTCGGTCACCGCGTCCGTGCGGTTCACCACACCCGCGACCCCGACGACGTTCGCCTTCAGGTTCATCGGCATCGGTAACGGCATCTTCACGACGACCGACACGCCGACCATCAACGTCGTCTACGGCAGCGCGGGCTCGTTCTGCGTGACCCCGAACCCGGGCACGGTCCCGGCCGGCACGACCGTGGCCTTCTCGGTGCAGGCCGTGTCCGACGGCAACCAGTGCCTGAACGTGGCCACCAAGAAGACCGGCATCAGCGCCACGGACGTCACGGTCAAGTTCCTGACCGACGACGTCCAGGGCAGCATCGTCGCCGGCACCCCCGGCGTCACCCTGGTGAGCGGTTCCGGTTCGAACGTCGTGTTCGGCCTCCCCGCCTCGGCGACGGGGGCGTACTCCTTCACCGGCACCTTCCGGACGGCCGCGACGAACCAGTCCTTCGACGTCTCGACCGGTTCGGCCTCGGGCGACTCCGGTGGCTTCGCCGTCACCCCGGCGCGATCCGGCGAGCATCGTCGTCACGAGCGTCCTGGACCAGGCGAGCCACACCACCGCCCTGTCCGCGGGCGCCGTCTTCGTCACGACGTACGTGGTCAGGGACGGCTTCGGCAACTACGTCCCGACCCCGCACTCCGCGGTGAGCATCGCGGTGACCGGGGGGACCGGCGCCTTCTCGGCGACCGGTGGGACCGATCCCACCCCGACGGGCACGCCGCCCGCCGACGGGACGGTGTCGGGCTACTACACCGGCGCCGGCGCCCGCCAGCTGACCGCGTCGGTGGGCACGGTCTCGTCCTCCCCCACCAACGTCACGTTCGCGTCGGTCAGCACCGGCTCGGCGATCTTCACCCCGGGCGTCGCCGGGTCGATCACGAGCTCGGCGTGCGACCCCCTCGCGAACACCACCTGCGGCGACGGCCAGTTCCCCCACGGGGCCAACGGCCAGGCGACCATCACGGTCGACCCGTGCGTCGGGGTCACCGTGGGCGTGTGCGCGCGGGCCGGGGGCAGCAACGTCGTCAACCTCACGGCGCTCCTCACCGTGGGCACGACCGAGCTCTACGGCCCCACCACCCCGGCCAGCCTCACGCTGCACTGCACGGTGGCCAACTGCCCGGAGAGCAACGATGACGCCGGGCCCGACGTCCGCAACAGCCAGGACGCGAAGGTCGACGACTTCAACGCCTACCAGCCGTACGCGCAGCTGTCGATCGGAGTCGACGCTGAGCCTGGTCCCGTCCTGCCAGCCGGGCAACGAGAACAACGAGTACGGGCCTGCCATCCCGGCGTTCAGCGCCGTGCCCAGCGGCAGGCAGGTGTGCGTCGACCAGAACTCGTTCGTCCGCGACTCGGCCGGGAACCTGTCGGCGACCCTGTACTACTACGACGACCTCAAGGGGACCATGGGCTAGGGCACGCTCGCGGAAGGCCCGGACCCCCAGGGGGTCCGGGCCTTCCGCGTGGTCGGGTGACGCGGCCGCCGTCGTCGACGGCTCCGCGCTCAGCGCTCCGGGAGGACGCCCAGGCGTCGGAGCATCCCGGCCGCGTCCGCCGAGGCCCGCTGCGACGCCGGAAGGTCGCCGCGTGCGCGCTCGACCTCGGCACTCACCTCGAGCAGGCGCGCCTCCTCGTAGGGCAGGCCGTGCTCGCGGGCGATGCTCAGGCCCTCGAGCACCTGCGCGTGGGCGTCGTCGCGCCGTCCCAGCCGCACCATCGCCCGGGCACGTTCGAGTCGCAACCGTGGCTGGATCACGATGTCGTCGGACTTGCCGTCCGCGACCGCCAGCACGTCGAGGGCCGCCTCCGGCCGGCCCTGCCGCGTCAGCACCTCGGCGCGCACGAGCGCGGCCTCCGTCGCCGTCCCAGGGTCGGCGAGCAGCTGGCTCTCCAGCTCGACGTCCTCGAGCAGCCGCTCGGCGCCGGCCAGGTCACCGCGCGACAGCAGCAGCCGGCCGCGCTGCAGCTCGCCGTAGGCCGCGAAGGTGTTCACACCGGCGACCCGCAGGACGCGGACGGCCTCACCCAGGATCGCCTCGGCCTCGTCGAGCTGGCCGAGCGAGACCAGCACCTCGGCGGTGTTCACCGCGATCTGCGCCGCGAGCACGGTGTCACCCGAGTCGAGCGCGGCCGCGGACGCACGGGCGAAGTACTCGATCGCCTCGATCCAGCGGCCGGAGTACATGGCGAGGGAGGCGAGACCGAAGTTCGAGCGGAACACCAGCCGCAGGTTGTTCATCTGCGTGCTCAGCTGCAGCGCCTCGTGCAGGTTGTCCCCGACGGACAGGTCCCCGAGCTGCACGCTGGAGAGGTCGTGCATCACCAGGACGGTGGCGAGCGACTCCCGGTCCTGGATCGCCCGGGCCTCGGGGATGACGGCGCGGGCCTCGGCGACGGCGGCAGCCAGCCGCCCCTGGTCGTAGCGCACCGAGCCCCGTACCACCCGAAGCCGGACCCGGGCCTCGCGCGCCCCGTCCGAGTCGTCGCCCTCGAGCCGGGTCTCGGCCCGGGAGACGTCGGCGAGTGCCTGGCGGTAGGAGGTGGCCCGCAGCCGCGCCCGCGCCCGCTGGAGCATGATGGACACCGTCGCGTCGCGATCGTCCCGCGCGAGCTTCGCCGCCTGGCGCAGGGCCTCCAGCGATGCGTCGTACATGCCGGCGACGTTGCGCACCTCGGCGAGCCGGCTCCACAGCGCGAGCCGCTCGGCGTCGGTCACCGCCGCGAGGCGCCGACCGGCGTCGAGTGCGCGCTCGTACTGCTCGGCGGCGTCGACATTGGCGTACGCCCGCGCGGCGCGGTCGCCGGCCATCCGTGCGTAGCGCCAGGTCGCCTCTGCGTCGCCGCCACGCGCGAAGTGCAGTGCCAGGGTGTCGGCGTCGGCCCCCAGGTCGGTCGAGAGCCGCTCCACGGCCCGGCCGGCGGCGGCGTGCAGGGTGGCGCGCAGCCGGTACGCGAGGCCCTCGTAGGCAGCATCGCGGATCATGCCGGTACGGAACCGCAGGCGGCTAGGTCCGTCGTCCTCGAGGAAGCCGGCGAGCCGGTCGAGGGTGGCCCCCTCGAGGACCAGGTCCTCCTGGCGCAACGTCTCGTCGAGCACCTCGCGGCGGAACGAGCGACCGAGCACGGAGGCGTAGCGCAGCACCCGGCGCGAGTGCGGGTCCAGCGCGTCGATCTGGGCGTCGAGTGCGGCCTGCAGGCTCTCGGGGACGGCGTCGAGCGAGCGCACCTCGCGGAACACCCGGATGATCTCCTCGACGAACAGCGGGTTGCCCTGCGCGCGCGCCACGATGCCGTCGACCTCGTGCGGGCGCAACGGCGCGTCCTGCGTCGCCTCGAGCACCATGCGACGCATGACCTCCGGCGCCAGCGGCTCGAGCGTGATCCGCGTCCCCTCCTCGGGGTCGAGACCCTCGCCGTCGACCCGGCGCGCCACGATCACCGCCCAGGGTCGGCCGGCGACCGCGGCCGCCACCCGGCGCAGCACGACGATCGACGCGGCGTCGGCCCAGTGGGCCTCCTCCACGAGCACGATCAGCGGCCCGCGGACAGCGGTCTCGAGCAGCCGGAGCACGATGTCGGCGATGCGCGCGGGCCGGAACCGCGGCTCGATCGCGTCGGCCTCGCGGGTGGCCGGGATGGGCAGGTTGGCGACGTCCTCGAGCAGAGGTGCCAGCGGCAGCAGCTCGGGCATGAGCCGCTCGTAGGACACGAGCAGCGCCGCGGCCATCTCCGTGGGATCGCCGCGCTCCACGCCGAACGCCTGGCGCACCGGGTCGCGGAGCATGCGGTAGGGCGACGTCATTCCGTACGGCTCGGCCCGCACGCTCACGATGGTGGCGTCGCGACCCTTCATCGCCTCGGCGATGAGCCGGCTCTTGCCCAGCCCGGTGCTCGCGGCAACGGTGACCACATCGCCCTCACCCGCCAGCGCGCGGTCGAGCGCACCGCGCAGGGTCGCGAGCTCCTCGTCCCGGCCGACGAGCGGCAGCTCCGGGCGGGTCTCCGCCTCGCGGGTGCCCAGCTCGTCCCCCACGTCGTGGACGGGCACGGGGACCGTCTTGCCCTTCATCGCGTAGGGGCCGGCGGGGGTCGTCGCGAACAGGGTGCGCGAGTGCTCGAGCACCGTCGGGTGCGCGAAGAGAACACCGTGCGGCGCCTTCGACATGATCCGGGCCGCGGTGTTGGTCGTGTCGCCCATCGCCGAGTAGGCGGCGCGCGCCGGCACGCCCACCTCGGCCGCGAACACGTGGCCACGGTTGACGCCGATCTGGACCTTCAACGGCGTCCCGACGTCGAGGACGTGGCGCATCGCGCGGAGCATCCGGCCCTCGTCGTCCTCGCTGGAGTAGGGCACGCCAGAGGCCATGAAGAGCTTGCCGCCGTCGCTGTCGAGGTCGGTCGCGAGCAGCGTGACGCCCGCCGCGATGAGCGCGTCCTCGAACACCGAGACCGTGTCGTGCAACGCGCGGGCGACGGCGTCGTGACCCTGTTCGCGCAGCATGCGGTCGGTGCCCGAGAACCGGGCGAAGCCGATCGTGGCGATCTTGTGCTCCGGATCGGGCATGCGGTCGGCGAGGTACCCGCCCAGCGCGTGCGGGAAGAGCGACAGCAGGGCCTCCTCGGTGACCTCCGGGGGCGGCGGCCCCTCGCCCTCGGGCGGGTAGGTGAAGCGCCACTTGAGCCGGTGCAGCCCGTCCTCGCGGCGCTCGGTCGATCCCGCCGGCAGGTGGGCCGCGGTGCCCTCGGTGACGAGGATCTCGCCGGCGACCGCGGCATGCTCGGCCTCCGCGGTCGACGTACCGGCGTCGCCGAGGATGAGGAGCTCGCGCGTCGGTGCGCCGACGAGGAAGAAGTCGACCGGGCCGGAGTGGATGCCGACCGACATCGAGAGCTTCAGCTTGCCGACCGACGTCGGGATCCTCGCGGCCTCGCGCAGCGCCTGGCGCATGTCGACCGCCGAGCGGCAGGCGCGCGCCTCGTGCTCGTCACCGCGGAAGACGAACAGCAGCGCGTCGCCGCCGAACTTGAGCAGCTCGCCGCCCCGGATCGACGCCTGGGACAGCATGCCGCCGAAGATGCGGTTGAGCGTCTCGATCAGCTCCTCGGCACCGATGCGCCCGCGGCGCGCGAGCTTCTCGGTCAGGGCGGTGAAGCCGGAGATGTCGGCGAACACCATCGTGGCGTCGACCTGCTGCCAGGCGCGGCCGGGGGCGTCGCCGTCCCACTCGAGCCCGATCCGGGGGATGTGCCGGCGAAGATCGGTCACCACCCGGACACCGCCGTCCCGCACGAGGCCGCCGTCGGACGAGACGCGAAGATCCACCGACGACGGCGTGACGGAGGTCATGCGGAAGCCACGGATCCGGCTACTGGGAGCCGGGCTCCTGAGCCCTGAGCCGGGCCGCGAGCACCCGGAGCATCGGGACCGCGACCTCGGGGTGCTGCTCGAGGAGTCCGTCGAACGCCCACTTCGACAGGGCGAGCGTGCGGAGCCCGCCCTCCCCCGCGACGACGTCGGCGGTACGCGGCCGCCCGTCGAGAAGGGCGATCTCGCCGAAGTACGTGCCCGGGCCCAGCACCGTGTGCGTCACCCCGTCGACGTCGATCCGCGCACTGCCCTCGAGGACGACGTGCATCTCGACGCCGGCCGGCGAGAAGGCCTTGAAGCCGGTGACGGCGTCGCCCTGGACGAGGACGACGGTGCCTTCGGCGTACCGGGCCTCGTGGCCGCTGTCCGCGATCCGTGCCAGCACCTTCGGCGCGAGGCCGTGGAAGAGGTCGACCGCACCGAGCATCGCGACGAGCGCGTCGTCCGCCATGTCCAGCTCCCCTCGGTCGTGCCGCCAGGCTAGGGCACCGGTGCCGGAACCGGGCGGGAATCCCGGCTGGCCGCGGCGTCAGGCCGTGCCGCCGCCGTCGACGGCGAGCGGCCCGGCCTTGGCCCGTGGGAAGTAGTCCTGGCCGATGCCCGTCTCGCGCTTGGGGACCATGACCGAGCGGGTCCACGACACGATGACGTCGCCGTCCTGGTTGAGGCCGCGGGTGACCATCGTGATGATCCCCATCCCCGGACGCGAGGAGCTCTCGCGCTTGTCCGTGCAGACGCTCTCGGCGTAGATCGTGTCGCCGACGTAGACCGGGTGGGTGAGCCTGATGTCGGTCCACCCGAGGTTCGCGACGGCGTTCTGGCTCATGTCGATGACCGACAGGCCGAGGACGAGCGCCACGGTGAGGCCGCTGTTGACGATGATGCGCCCGCCGGTGATCGGGTTGGACTCGGCGAGATGGGCGTTGAAGTGGTTCTGGTTCGTGTTGCAGGTCAGCTGGGTGAACCAGGTGGAGTCGGTCTCGGAGATCGTCCGGCCGAACGGGTGCTGGTAGACGTCGCCGACGACGAAGTCGTCGAAGAACCGTCCGAGCTGTGCCGGGTGGACCGTCATGGCTGCCTCTCCCTCGCCGTCGGCGCCGCGGCGCCGGACCATCTCCCGCGAGCGTAGTGACGGCGGCTCCCCCAGCCGGACGGCAGGTGCCGTCGGGCCACGGCGCATACGTTGTGCCGGTGGACCGCGCCGACCTGTTCCGTCTCGAGGACGTCTCCCTCGTCGTCGAAGGGCGACGGATCCTCGACCGCCTCGACGAGCACATCCACGACGGCGTCGCCACCGCCGTCGCGGGACCGAGCGGTTCGGGCAAGTCGACGCTGCTGCGCCTGCTCAACCGGCTGGCCGAACCGACGTCCGGCCGGATCCTGTTCCGCGGCACGGACGTCCGGGACCTCGACGTCCTCTCGCTGCGCCGCCACGCGGTGCTCGTCCCGCAGCGCGCGGTGGCGCTCACCGAGGACGTCGCCGCCGAGGTGAGAGTGGCCGCACCCGGGCTGTCCGACGGCGAGGTGCGCTCGCTGCTGTCGCGCGTGGCGCTCGACCCCGCGGACTTCCTCGGCCGTCGGCCGGCCAGCCTCTCCGGCGGCGAGCTGCAGCGCCTGTGCCTCGCCCGGGCGCTCGCGGTCGGTCCCGACGTCCTGCTCCTCGACGAGCCGACGTCGGCGCTCGACCCGCGCAGCGCGGACGCGGTCGACGCCGTGATCCGCTCGCTCGTCGACTCCGGGCTCGCGGTGGTGCTCGTGAGCCACGACGTGGTGCGCGCCGGCCGCGTCGCCGACGACGTCCGCGTCCTGCACGACGGCCGGGTCACGGCCCGCGGCCCCGCGCACGGGCTGGACCTGCACCACGAGCTGATGAGCCCACCGAGCGACGGGCACGTCCACGACGTGGACGACCCGCGCGGCCACCACGGCGCCCCGCCCGGACCGGGCCGCGGCGGCTCGGGCCCGTCCGACGTACCGACGACCGACCCCCAGGAGATGGCATGACGCAGATCCCGAGCTGGGCCGCCGTCGCGGTCTCCGGCCTGCTCGTCCTGGTCGCGGTCGGCATCGCGTCCTGGCAGCGGCTCGGCATCACCCGCGACGTCGTCGTGGCGGCGCTGCGCGCGCTCGTCCAGCTCGTCGCCGTCGGCGCCGTGCTGGCCTGGCTCTTCGCGCACGCGGGGGTGGCCGGCGCGCTCGCCTGGATCCTCGCGATGACGCTGGTGGCGGCGAACGAGTCGCGCCGGCGCGGGCGCGGGATCCCTCGGGCGTACGCCGCCGCGCTCGTCGGCATCGTCGTGGGCACCACGTCGACCCTCGGCGTCCTGGTCCTCGGCGGCGTCATCTCGACCGAGCCCCAGGTACTCATCCCCATCGGCGGGATGGTCGTGAGCGGCTCGATGCAGGCGGCGTCGCTGACCCTCACGTCGTTGCGTCGGTCGGCCGTCGAGAACCGGTCCGCGGTCGAGGCGGCGCTGAGCCTCGGACTCCCGGCCCACCAGGCGTTCGCGCGGGAGATGCGCACGGCCGTGCGGACGGCGCTCGTCCCGACGGTGGACTCGACGCGGGTCGTCGGCCTCATCTCGCTGCCCGGCACCATGACCGGCCTCATCATCGCGGGGGTCGACCCGCTGGAGGCGATCCGCTACCAGATCATCGTCATGTACATGCTGCTGGCGGCGTGGGCCGTGTCGGCCCTGGTGACCGCCCGGGCGGCCCAGGGATCCATGTTCGACGACGCGCAGCGGCTGGTCGCCGTCCCCGCCTGAGTCCCGACCGGCCCGAGCCGGTCCGGACTCCGGTGAACCGGAGGGCACCGGCGTACGTCGAAGGATTGGCGGAGTGACGCTGCGCAGCCCCCGGCTTCGGGACACAATCGTCCTGGACCGGTCCCGACCCGAGGAGAACGCGTGACGACCCATCCCACCGACGCGGCCCCCTCGGCCCCGGCCGACGTCGCCGACCTGGTGCAGACCGCGGCTCGCATCCGGGCCTCGGTCGAGACGGTGATCGAGGGCAAGTCGGACGTCGTGCGTACGGCGCTCACCGTCCTGCTCGCCGAGGGGCACCTGCTCATCGAGGACGTCCCCGGCGTCGGCAAGACCATGCTCGCCAAGACGCTCGCCCGCTCGCTCGACTGCACCGTCCGGCGGATCCAGTTCACGCCGGACCTGCTCCCCGGCGACGTCACGGGGGTCAGCGTCTTCAACCAGGAGACCCGCACGTTCGAGTTCCGGCCCGGCGCGGTGTTCGCCAACATCGTGCTCGGCGACGAGATCAACCGCGCGTCGCCGAAGACGCAGTCCGCCCTGCTCGAGGCGATGGAGGAGCGTCAGGTCACCGTCGACGGGACGACGTACGAGCTGCCCTCCCCGTTCATGGTGATGGCCACCCAGAACCCGGTGGAGATGGAGGGCACCTACCCCCTGCCCGAGGCGCAGCGCGACCGGTTCATGGCCCGGGTGGCCATCGGCTACCCCGACACCAGGTCGGAGATGGACATGCTCGCAGGGCACGCGCACACCAGCCCGCTCGACGACGTGCGGCCGGTGGCGGACGCGGCCCTCGTGAGCCGGCTCGTCTCGGTCGTCCGGCTGATCCACGTCGCCGACGCGGTCCGCCAGTACGCCGTCGACCTGTCGAACGCCACAAGGCAGAGCCCCGACATCCGCCTCGGCGCCTCCCCCCGCGCCACCCTGCACCTCGTGCGGGCCGCGAAGGCCGCCGCCGCCCTCGACGGGCGCGACCACGTGCTGCCCGACGACATCCAGGTTCTCGCGCCGTCCGTGCTGCCGCACCGGCTCATCCTCACCGCCGACGCGCAGATCGCCGGCCGCACCACGGAGTCCGCCGTCGCCGACATCGTGCGCCGCGTCCCGGTGCCGGCGACCGCCCGAGTGTGACCGGACCGTCGACGATGCGCGCGGCGCTGCACCTGCTCACCCGGCGAGGGAGGGTCGTCGCCGGGCTCGGCGTCGCCGGCGTCGTCGTCTCGGCAGCGCTCGGGCAGCGCGACCTCATGCGGGTCGGGATCCTGCTCCTCGTGCTGCCGCTGCTCTCGGCGCTGCTGGTCGCGCGCACCCGGTACCGGCTCGCGTCCGCGCGTGGCCTGCGTCCCACACGGGTCACGGTCGACCAGCCGGCCACCGCCGTCGTCCGGGTCGAGAACGTGTCGCGGCTGCCCACCGGGCTGCTCCTCGTCGAGGACTCGGTGCCGTGGCTGCTGGGCCGCGCGCAGCGCTTCGTCATCGACCGGCTCGAGCCGGGAGGCCGTCGCGACGTGCGCTACGAGCTGCGCGGCGCGATGCGCGGGCGCTACTCGATCGGGCCCGTGTCGGTCCAGCTGGTCGACCCGTTCGGCTTCTGCCGCGCCACCCGGCAGTTCAGCACGACCGACAGCCTCACCGTCGTTCCCGCCATCGTCGCCCTGCCCGCGATCCCGATCGGCGGCGACTGGTCGGGGCTGGGCGAGGCACGCGCGCGGGCGGTCGCGTCGGCCGGCGAGGACGACGTCATCCCGCGCGAGTACCGGTTCGGCGACGAGCTGCGCCGCGTGCACTGGAAGTCCACCGCGCGCTCCGGAGAGCTGATGGTGCGCCGGGAGGAGCACCCGTGGCGCACCCGGGCGACGGTGTTCCTCGACACGCGCGCCGTCGCGCACCGCGGCGACGGGGCCACCTCCTCGTTCGAGTGGGGGGTGTCGGCGGCGGCGAGCATGGCCTGCCACCTCGCCCGGCGCGGGTACGCCGTCCGCGTGGTCGACGCCGACGGCACGTGGCTGCGCCCGGGCATCGCCGGCTCCGAGTCGCTGTCGGGCGCCGAGGCCGAGGGTCCGCTGCTCGACGTGTTCGCGACCGTGGGCCTCACCGAGGGGACGGCGCCGGGCGTGCGGGACGCCGCGGCGAAGGCACGGGTGCGCGACGGTCTGCTCGTCGCCGTCCTCGGCGACCTCGACCCCGACCACGCCGAGGCCATCGCGTCGCTGCGGAGCGGCAACGCCAGCGCCCTCGCGCTGGTCCTGGACACCGCCGGCTGGGCCTCGCGGTCGACCACGCCGGAGGACGGCCGGTCCACCCGCGCCGCCGCGCTGCTGTCCGCCGCCGGCTGGCGCGTCGTCCTGTGCGGGCCGCAGACCGACCTCGCCGGCGCGTGGCGCGCGCTCGCCCGCGAGGGCGTCACCGCCGAGGGGGTCCGATGACGACCGCCGTCGCCCCGCCCCGGGTCGGGGCCACGGACGGCGACGCTCCTCCGCCCCGGTCGCCGAACCGCCTCGCGACCGGTCACCTGCTCGGCCCGAGCGTCGCGAGCGGCTCCGCCGTGGCGCTCGCCGCGTTGGCGCTGAGCCCGCTGTTCGACTCCGGGGACTGGTTCGGCACGACCCTGCTCGTCATCGCGGTCGTGACCGCGATCGGCGGCGCCGCCACCTGGGCGCGACTGCCGCTGTTCCTCGTCCCCGTCCTCCAGGCGGTCGGGCTGTTCGCCGTCCTGGTCGCCCGGTTCACCACCGACGCGCCGCTCGGCTTCGTCCCCACGGCCACCTCCCTGTCGTCGCTGCGGGAGGTGCTCTCGACCGGCATGGGGGACATCGACCGCTACGCGCCGCCCGTCCCGGTCGCCCCCGGTGTCACCGCCGTGGCGGGGATCGGCATCGGCTGCGTGGCCATCGTCGTGTTCGTCCTCCAGGTCAACCTGCGCATGCCCGTCGTGGCCGGTCTCGCGCTCATCTCGGTCTACGTCGTCCCGTCCTTCGTGCTCGACGAGGGCGCGCCGTGGTGGGGGTTCGCGACGGTCTCGGCCGGCTGGATGCTGCTGCTCATCAGCGACGAGCGGGTCGGGCTGGCGAGCTGGGGCCGCGTGCTGCGTCGCGGCGGCGCGACGACGACGTCGGCCGTGTCGGGGCTGTCGTCGGCCGCGCTGCGCCTCGGTGTCATCGCGGTGGTGACGGCGGTGGCCCTGCCGGTGCTCGTCCCGAGCCTCGCCGACGCCGTGCTCGGCCGGCGTCCCACCGGCTTCGGCACGGGCGACGGCACCGGGACGGACCCGACCCAGGTCGGGCTCAACCCGTTCGTGTCGCTGCGCCGCGACCTGCTCCAGCAGCCCGACGTCGTCGTGCTGCGCTATCAGACGGACGCAGCACGGCCGTCGTACCTGCGCACGGTGGTGCTCGAGCAGTACGTGGGCGAGCAATGGCTGCCGCGCGCCTTCGACCCGGCCAACGCGACCCGGCTGGCAGGCGACGTGACGCTCACGACGGACGTGGCCCCGGGCGTGGCGACGACGGCGCAGAACTACCAGTTCACGGCGGACAAGCTCGTCAACCCGTTCGCGCCGGTGCCCGAGAACGCGACGTCGGTCCGGGGCCTCGCCGGACAGTGGTACGACGACTCCGCGACCGGCACGATCTTCGGGGTCGACTCCACGACGAAGGACGCCTCCTGGTCGGTGCGCGCGCTGGTCGCCGCACCCACCAGCGCCCAGTTCCAGGCCTCCTCGTTCGGGTCCACCCCCGACGTCGAGCAGCTGCGCGCCGCGTCGGCAGCGGTCCCCGAGGTCGTCACGGTGGACGCGCGGGAGTGGACCGCCGCCGGGACGACGAACTACGAGAAGGCGATCCTGCTGCAGAACTACTTCCGGCAGAACTTCCGCTACTCGACGGCGGCGGCGGCCGACCAGTCGGCGTCGGCGATCGAGTCCTTCCTCAACGACCGGAGCGGCTACTGCCAGCAGTTCGCCGCGACGATGGCGCTCATGGCCCGCTCGCTGGGCATCCCGTCCCGCGTCGTCGTCGGCTACACGCCGGGCACCAAGCAGGGCGACACCTGGGTCGTCACCGGCAAGGACGCGCACGCCTGGCCCGAGCTGTTCTTCCCCGGCATCGGCTGGGTGCGCTTCGAACCCACGCCGCGCGCCGCGAGCGACGGCGGCAGCGTCCAGGTGCCGACGTACGCACAGGTGCTGCCGCCCTCGACGACCGACCCGGGTTCCACCGCGGTCCGCCGGCACCTCTCGCGGCAACGGAAAGGTCGGCGCCCTCCTGCAGCAGGACGTCGGCTCCGACGTACCGTTCGTGGACACCCCGACCCCGGCGCCGGCCGACCCGGACGAGTGGCGGGTGCGCGCACTGCTCGCCCTGCTCGTCGCCGGCCTGCTGCTGGCGGCGGTTCCGGCCGTGCGGCGCTGGGTCCGGCGACGCCGGAGGCTGTCCGCCTCGGCCTCGGTCGAGGACGCGTGGGAGGAGCTGCGCGACACGGCGCGCGACCTGGGGCTCGACTGGTCGGACGCGCGCACCCCACGTCAGGCGGTGGCCACCGTCATCACCGGCCAGCACCTCACCGGCCCGGTCGCCGAGGCGGCGACCCGCGTCGGTCGGGTGACCGAGCGGTCGCGGTACGCGCCCGACCCGCCCACGTCGGAGGGTCTCGCCGAGGACGTCAGCGCCGTGCGGACCGCACTGCTGGAGCGGGTCGACCGCCCGACGCGGATTCGCGCGCTCCTGCTGCCGGCGTCGCTGCGCCGTTCCGACGACTGACGCCGCCGGGTCGGGCGGGTCGGCCCGGGCATGACGACGGCCGCGGACCGAGGTCCACGGCCGCGCGTGCGGGAGCGGGGTGTCAGTCGCCGCCCTCGCGACGCTTGCGGAAGCGCTCCTCGACGCGGTCCATGAAGCCGGACTTCCTGGCCTTCGCCGGCTTGGCCTGCGGAGCGGGCGCCGAGGGTGCCTCGGCCTGCGGGCGCATCGTGGTGACGACGAGGAACGTGCCGAGCAGCATGGCGAGGAAGCCCAGGACGCCGACCACGATGAGCGAGGTGGCGGCACCGGTGACGAGCAGCGCGAACCCGGCGAGCGCGCTGAGGACCCCGACTGCGGCCTTGCGTCGGCTGCCCAGGCGCGGGCCGGTGGACCTCAGGCTCGAGACGAATTTCGGGTCCTCGGCGTAGAGGGCCCGCTCCATCTGCTCGAGCAGGCGCTGCTCGTGCTCGGAAAGCGGCACGGCTCCTCCTCGTCTCCACTGTCGAGGACCGGTCCACACCGGGTCCCACAGTTGAGGATAGGCAGCGAACGTCGATCAGGAAACCCGGACGGGTCATGTCGTCGTCGTGGCGTGATCCTCTGCCGATCTGCATCGGCCGGGACGGCCCGGATCTGAACGGTCCGGGGCGCACCCGTGCTGGGAGGACGAACGGGGCGGGTCCCGGGTTCCCGGTCAGTCGCGGGGCCGGGGCGCCACCGGTGTGCCGCCGAAACCGTCGTCGCCACCGGTGCCGAGCAGCCGCGCCGGGCGGACCGAACCGCGGCCGAACCGGGCGCTGGCCCGGTCGACGGCCTGCTCGGCCTCCCGCCAGCCGAGCTCGGGCTCGTCGAGCATCATCTGGCGCGGCGCGTCGTCGGCGTCGAGGAGGCCCTCGACCCGGACGCCGACGAGCCGAAGCCGGGCGCGCCGCAGCCCCAGCGCCTCGAACAGGTCGCGCGCGGTGGCGTAGATGTCGCGACCGACGTCGGTCGGCGACCTCAGGGTGCGCGAGCGGGAGATCGTGGAGAAGTCGGCGAACCGCACCTTGAGCACGACGGTGCGCCCGACGTAGCCCTGCTGTGCGCAGCCGGGCCGCGACCTTCTCCGCGAGGCGCAGCAGCTCGCGCCGGATCACCTCGGGGTCGTCGACGTCGCGCGGGAAGGTCTCCTCGTTGCCGATGCTCTTCTCGCCCTCGGGCGCCTCGACCGGCCGGGGGTCGCGCCCCCAGGCCAGCGCGGCGAGGTGGCTGCCGGCCGCCTGGCCGAGCGCCCGGACCAGGGTGTCGACCGGCGTGTGCGCGACGTCGCCGACGGTCGCGAGCCCCAGCCGGAGCAGCGCCTCCTCGGTCTTCTCCCCCACCCCCCACAGCTCGCCGACCGGCAGCGGGTGCAGGAAGGCCACGACGCGGTCGGCCGGGACGACGAGCAGGCCGTCGGGCTTGGCCCGGGTCGAGGCGAGCTTCGCGACGAACTTCGTCGACGCGACCCCCACCGAGCAGGTGATGCCCTGCTCGTCGTGGACCCGCGAGCGGATGTCCTCGGCGATGACCGCCGGCGGGCCGAGCCGGCGGACCGCGCCCGAGACGTCGAGGAACGCCTCGTCGAGGCTGAGCGGCTCGACGAGCGGGGTGACGTCGCGGAACACCGCCATGACGCCGGCCGAGACCTCGGTGTAGAGCGCGAAGTCCGGCGGCAGGATGACGACGTCGGGGCACAGCCGCTTCGCGCGCGACATCGGCATCGCGGAGTGGATGCCGTAGCGGCGCGCCTCGTAGGTGGCGGCGGTGACCACCCCGCGCGACCCGTCGCCGCCGACGATCACCGGGAGCCCGACGAGGTCGGGGCGCGAGCGCAGCTCGCAGGACGCGTAGAACGCGTCCATGTCGACGTGCAGGACCGGGCAGCCGTCGTCGTCGCGCCGGCCGTCGGCGTGCGGGGCGACGTCGGCCTGGGTCAGGCGCGCGCCCCGGGTGATCTGGCTGCGGCTCACGGCGCCATCATCCGCTCCCGGACCGACAGGGGGTACGACCGCGGGTGCCGGCGGCGCCGTCGCGCGGCTCCCCGGTCACCACCCCGAGCTGCCCGGGCTCGAGTGCCAGAGCTTGCTCGGCGCGGACCGGCGCGGGCGGGCCGCCTCGTCGTCGGGCGCCGGGTCGTCGTCGTCCCGTCCCCGGCCCGCCGCGGCCCGGGCCGCCGCGGTCTGCGCGGCGAGCTGGCCCCGGGTGTCGGCCGCGTCGACGCCCTGGGGCTTGATGTCGGCGTAGGGCGACTGGCGGAACCCGCTCGCGTGCACGAGGACTCGACGCACCCGCTCGGCCCGCTCGTCGGCCGACAGCTCGCTCCCCCGCTGGCCCATGCCTCCGGCGCCCGACCCGCCGGTCTCCCCGAGCCGCGCGGCGACGTAGCCGCCCGGCGCCGCCGACGGTGGCGGGGCCACGACCGGGCGCGAGGAGCGGCTGCCCGCACGGCCGGCGACGGCACCGTCGTCGTCGGACCGGGTGCCGGCGCCGGTGCCGAGGAGGGTGGCGACGGCCGGCCGCCCGCCGCGCCGCCAGACGTCGTGGACCGCCCCGAGCTCCCAGGCGCCGGTGGCGCGGATCGAGATGCCACGAGGCCCGGTACGCCGGACCAGGCCGCGCACGAGCAGCAGCCACGACCCGAACACCGTGGCGGCGTAGGGACCCTGGACGTCCTCGAAGAACGTGGCGTCGACCGGGCCGGTGGCGTCGTCGAGGGTGAGGAACACGACGCGCCGGCCCGAGCGCACCGGAGGGGTCTGGGTGGCGACCTTGACGCCGGCGACGAGGATCTCGGACCGGCTGCGCCGCCGGAGCAGGTCGCGCGAGCGCGTGACGCCGAGCGCCTCGAGGAGCGGGACGTAGAAGTCGACGACGTGGCGGCTCGCGTCGAGGCCGAGCACCTCGAGCTCGGCCCGGACCCGCTCGGCGTCGGTCATCTCCGGCAGCCCGCTCGGGGCGACCTCGCCCGGGGCGTCGCCGAGGTCGAGGGTGAGCTGGACGTCGAGGTCGGCGGCCGCCGTGGCCGCGGCCGGACCCATGGCCTGGCGCCGCGCGGCCGCGACGACGTCGGTCGACGCCGACGCCGTCGGGCCGGACGACAGCGGGCCGGCGGCGCCGGCCGGCCCCGGGAGGCCGTCCCGCGGGCGGTCCCGCGGGCGGCCCGGGCGGTGGCGCGGGTGTGCCGGTCGAGGTCGGCGACCTGCAGCAGCAGGTCGCGCCGGGTCACCCGGCCGCGGCGCCGGACCGGGGTGGACCGGCCGATGCCGTAGAGCGAGTCGAACGCGCCCGCGACGACGAGCCGCTCGACCACGGGTCGCGCGACGCGGGCCCGGTACCAGAAGTCCGACAGCGAGCCGTACGGACGTCCGGCCACGATGCGCTCGACCTCGGCCGCGCTGATGCCCTTGACGTCGGCCAGCGCGAGCCGGATGCCGTACGCCGATCCGTCGGGCAGACCGGGCACGTCCGGCCCGCGGCGCGGCCGCTCCCCGAGCACCTCCGGCGGCGGCTCGTCGAAGGGCGAGACGCGCTCGACGGCGTAGGCGCCCTCGGACGCGTTGACGTCGAGGCCGAGGATCGCGATGCCGAGGTTGCGCGCGTCGTCGAGGATGAGCCGCTTGGGGTACATCCCCGGGTCGTGGGTGAGGACGCCGGCGAGGAACGCCGCCGGGTGGTGGGCCTTGAGCCACGCCGAGTGGTAGGTCGGCAGGGCGAACGCCGCCGCGTGCGCCTTGCAGAACCCGAACGACGCGAACGCGCGCAGCACCTCCCACACCCGCTCGATCGTCACGAGGTCGTAGCCGCGGGCCCGGGCCGCGGGGTAGAACCACGCGCGCACCTCCGGCTGGGTGTCGGGCGACCCGAGGCTGCGGCGTACCTCGTCGGCCTCGGCGAGGCTGCACCCGGTCATCACCGCGACGACGCGCAGCACCTGCTCGTGGAAGACGACGACGCCGTAGGTCTCCTCCAGCGCGGGGCGCAGGTCGGGGTGGAGGTAGACGGGCTCGTTCCAGCCCTGCCGCGCCCGGAGGAACGGCGTGACCATGTCGGACTTCACCGGGCCGGGACGGAACAGGGAGATGTCGGTGATGAGGTCGTCGAAGGTCTCCGGGCGCGAACTTGCCGACGAGCTCGCGCTGGCCGGGCGACTCGATCTGGAAGCAGCCCAGGGTGTGCGCGGACCGCACCAGCGCGTAGGTCGCGTCGTCGTCGAGCGGTACGGCGTCGAGGTCGACGGCGACGCCGTCGACCCGCTCGATCTCGGTGAGGGCGTAGGCCATCGAGGACTGCATGCGGATGCCGAGGACGTCGAGCTTGAGCAGGCCGAGCTCCTCGACGTCGTCCTTGTCGAACTGGCTCATCGGGAAGCCCAGCCAGCTCGCCTCGACCGGCGTGCGGTCGAGCAGCGTGGCGTCGGAGAGCAGGACGCCGCAGGGGTGCAGCGCGATGTGGCGGGGCAGGCCGTCGAGCGCCTCGACGAGGGTGAGGAAGCCGTCGAGCTCCCCGCGTGCGGCGAGCCGCCCGAGGCCCGACGAGCGCAGCTCGGGCAGCTCGTCGAGCGCCTGGCGCGCGTCGCGCGCGCGGATGTGCGGGAAGGCCTTCGCGAAGGCGTCGATCTCGCCGGGCGGCATGCCGAGCGCGGCGCCGACGTCGCGCACCGCGTGACGCACGCGGTAGGTGTCGCGCATCGAGACGGCCGCGCAGCGCTCGCCGCCGAAGCGCTCGAGGACGCGCTCGTAGACCTCGGTGCGCCGGGCGGACTCGACGTCGACGTCGATGTCGGGCAGCGCCCGGCGCAGCGGGGAGAGGAACCGCTCCATCACGAGACCGTGGGCGAGGGGGTCGACCCCGGAGATGCCGAGCAGGTGGTTGACGAGGCTGCCCGCGCCCGACCCGCGCGCGGCGACCCGCACCCCCATCCCGCGGACGAGGTCGACCACCTCCCCGACGGTGAGGAAGTAGCCGGCGAAGCCGAGCGCGGCGATGGTGGCGAGCTCGGCGTCGAGCCGGTCGTGGACGTCGCGCCGCGCGTGCCGGCCCCCGGTGCGGTCGAGGTAGGCCGTGAGCGCGGCGTCGCAGCGGGCGCGCAGGTGGCGGTCGGCCTCGACCGCCTCCGCCGCGAGGACGGCCGGCCCGCGGTCGCGGACCAGGCTGCTGCGGGCCGCCGCGCCCGCCGGGAGCAGGAGGTCGAGCTCGGGCACGTGGACCTCGCCGATGCCGAGGTCGGCGACCGGGTCGAGCCGGCAGGCGTCGGCCAGGGCGCGGGTGTCGGCGAGCAGGCGGTCGACCTCGCGCCGCTCGCCGTGCTCGCCGGACGCGAGGCCGGACAGGTGCACGACCTCCCGCGCGACCCGCTCCATGTGCGCGCCGTCGGCGAGGAAGCCCTCGCCGTTCGCGCGGTCGAGGTGCCGGGAGTCGAGCGGGACGAGCCGGCGGATCGCGTCGAGGACGTCGACGACGGGGGCCTGGTCGCGGGTGGCGTGCCGCACCGCGTGGGTGAGCACCGCGGGCAGGTCCTGGGCGCGGGCGAAGCCGAGGGCGCGGGCGGCGGACGCCGAGGAGTAGGGCAGGCCGCGCGCGGGGGCACCGGACAGGTCGCTCACCGCGAGCCCGGAGTCACGGGCGCGGTGGCTCACGACCTCGATCGCGAGCCGGCGGCCGAACACCGCGCGCCACGGGGCCAGCGCGGCCTCGGCGAGGTCGGGGCGGCGGCGGGCCAGGGCCCGCCCGACCTCGGACTCGGGGCCGAGGACGAGGACGAGCCCGTCGGCATGGCGGGCGACGACGTCGAGCGAGGTGACCGGCGACCCGCGGCGCACCTCCGGCGCGGGGCCGTGCGGGTCGAGCGCCCGCGGGTCGGCGGCCGCGTGGTCGAGGAGCGCGAGGCCCTCGACGTCGTCGGGGCGCAGACCGAGGTGCGCGGCGGAGACCAGCCGGCACAGCGAGGCCCAGCCGGTGCGCCCCCGGGCCAGCAGGAGCACGCGCGGGTGCCGAGGGTCGACGTCGCCGCCCCCGCGCGCGGGGGTGCGCCGGGCGCCCGTCGCGATGCGCTCGGCGAGGGTCGGGCCGGACCCGAGCCGACCGGCCGGGGTACGCCGCACCCGAGCGCCGAGCCCGCCGGACGGCGGGCTCGGCGGACCGGACCCTGCGGCGTCGAGCACGGGGTGGACGGCGAGGTCGACGCCGAGGATCGGCGCGATGCCGGCGTCCCGGCAGGCGAGCACGAAGCGGACGGCGCCGTAGAGCCCGTCGCGGTCGGTCAGTGCGAGCGCCTCCTGGCCGAGCCCCGCCGCCCGCTCCACCAGCGCCGCCGGGCTGCTCGCGCCGTGGCGCAGGGAGTAGCCGGAGGCGACGTGGAGATGGACGAAGGGATCGGCGGGCACGGGTACGACAGCGATCGGACGGGGTGGTCAGGACGCGCGCGGGACGGGACGACCCGGCGCAGTGGCCGCGCGGCCGGCGGAGGGCGCCGGGGCGGCGGGGCCCCGGTCGGCGGTACCCCGGTCGGTGCCGCGGCCGGCGGGGCCGGCGGGGGTGGCGCAGGTGGCGCGGCCGGCGGGAGTGGCGCGGTCGGCGCGGTCACCGTGGGTGCCGCGGTCGGCGTACCGGGGGGTCTCGCGCACCGGCATGCCGACGGCGGCCGGGTCCGCGCCGAGGGCCGGCTGGTGCGCGACGCCGAGGGCCCGGGCGACGAGGGCGAGGAAGGCCTCGGCCTCGCGGACGAGGTCGTCGGCCTCGCGGGCGGTGACGACGCCGCGCAGCCCGGCCTCGGCGGCCGCCCGCTTGCCGGCGCCGGCGGCGAAGAACGCCGCCCACTCGGCGAGCTCGGGGGCGACCTCGGCGAGCAGCACCCAGGCGCTGCGCACCCGGGCCGAGCGCCGCGGCTGGCCCGGCCGGGCGCCCGCTCGGGCGGCGAGGACGGCGGCGGACGCGCGCAGCGCGGCGAGGTGCGCGCGGGCGTAGCGGGTCTCGGGGTCGTCGGCGGCGCCGGCGGCGAGCAGCTCGCGCGCCGAGCCGGCGAGCAGGTCGCGGCTCTGCGCGGGGACGCCGGGACGCGTCCCGGCCGACGGCGCGCTCGAGGAGGTCGCCGTCGGGGACGGGACGGGGGCGAGGGTGCGCGGGGGCACGTCGGGCTCCTCTCGGTGCGGTTGCGGTGCGGTCGGTGCAGCTCGGTCGATGCGATGCGGTGCGGTCGGTGCGTGTCGGTCGGTGCGGTCGGTGCGGTGTCGGTCGGTCGGGTCTCGGGCGGCGGCGGACGCGCTCAGTCGAGGGCGCGGGCCAGCCGCCACCGGGCTGCCCCGTCGGGCTCGGCACCGGAGTGGGCGGGTACGTCGCGGACGAGGTCGTAGACCCCGGCCGAGGTACCGCGCCCGGGTGCGGCCTCGACCCGCCACACCTCGCGCTCGACGGCGCCGACGTCGGCGGCCACCGAGCGGGGCCGCGGCGCGTCGGTGCCGGGTCCGGACCCGGTGCCGGGCCGCGGGTCGGCGACCCGTGCCGGGACCCCGCCGGCTCGCCTCGGGAGCGACCACCACGCGCCGAGCTCGACCCAGTGCGCGACGACGTCGCGGACGAGGTAGAGCCGGCCGCGCCAGAGGAACTGCGCGGGTGCGCCGGGCGCCTCGACCGCCGGGCCGCCGGGCCGCCGGGTGTCCGGCCGGACCGTCCGGACGTCGATGACCTCGCCGTAGGTGCGCACGGTCGTCCTCCTCCCCGCCCCGGTGGGCGGACCTGTCGTCGTCGGGCTGACGGTCGGGGGAAGACGACCCGGGACCCGGACCCGCGGCCGAGCCGGTCGGAGCGCTTCCCCACGCTCGCGACCGTGCTCGGCCGGCGGGACCGGTCGTGCACGCGCGCCGCGGACGGCCGGTGGGACCGTGGGGACCGCGAGAACCCCGCGGGCCCACCGGGCCGTCCGCCGGTGCCCGATCAACGTTCGTCGAACACCTGTACGAACACGGCCACCGTACTCCCCACCCCCGACAGCGCGTCAAGCCCACCGCCCGCCCACCACGGACGGGGTCCGGCGACGCCCCGGGGGCCGTGGTGACGCCGCTACGGGCGGGCCGCGCCCCCTACCCTTCGCGCATGGACCAGCAGCACGCCGACGCCGACCCGCAGCAGGCCGACACCACCGCGCAGCACGCCCACGTCAACGCCGACGGCACGCTGAACCTGGCGGCGCCGGACGTCACCGGCATGCCTCCCGGTGTCGTCCGCGTCGCGCAGACCCTCGCGCGGCTCGGGGCCGCCGGCCTCGTCCGCGAGCTCCCCGCGCCCGCGCCCACCGCCGCCGCCGCGGCCGCCCAGCTCGGCGTCGAGGTCGGGGCGATCGCCAACTCGCTCGTGTTCGACGCCGACGGGCGGCCGCTGCTGGTCCTCACCTCCGGCGCCCACCGGGCCGACGTGCTCGCCCTCGCCGGCCTCGTCGACGCCGCCGTGGTGCGCCGGGCCACGCCGGAGTTCGTCCGGGCCGCGACGGGTCAGCCGATCGGCGGCGTCGCACCGGTCGGGCATCCCGCCCCGCTGCGCGCGATCGTCGACGTCGACCTCGCCCGCTTCCCCGTCGTGTGGGCCGCGGGTGGTCACCCGCACTACGTGTTCCCCACGACCTACGACGAGCTCCTGCGCATCACCGCCGGTGAGGCCGCCGAGGTCGGGGAGCAGCCGGTATGAGCCTCGGCATCGACGTCGGCCGGGTCGTCCTCGCCGACCCCGAGGGCAACGAGCTCTGCGTCCTGCGCACCCTGCCGCCGGCGGGCGGCGCCGGTGCCTGAGCCGGTCGGCGACGTCGCGCGACCCGGTGGGCCCGAACCGGTCCCGGCCGTGGTGAGCCTGCACCTGTACGGCGTCGAGGGCACCGGCGTAGCGCGCGCCCTGCTCCGGATGGCGCTCGACCGCGGTCCGGTCCGACGCCTCCCGGGCGCGACGTTCGTCAAGCTGCTCGGCACCGGGTCGGGGCGCACGTTCACCCCGCGCGACGCGGACCCCGGCCACTGGGGCGTGCTCGCCTGCTGGCGCGACGCCGACGGCCCGGCGCGCTACGAGGCCTCGCGCAGCCACCTGGCGTGGTCGCACCTCGCCCACGAACAGGCCCGGATCCTGCTGCGGCCGTTGAGCTCTCGCGGCACCTGGGCTCGCCGCACCCCGTTCGGCGACCCGGTCCCGCACCGGTGGGACGGCCGGGTCGCGGCCATCACGCGCGCGCGCATCAGACCGTCGCAGTGGCGCACGTTCTGGTCGGCCGTGCCCGCCGTCTCGGGCGACCTGCGCGAGGTCGACGGCCTCGATCTCGCCCTCGGCATCGGCGAGGCACCCGTAGGGCTCCAGGGCACGTTCAGCCTGTGGCGCACGGGATCAGCGCTCTCCGAGTTCGCGCACCGTCGCTCGCCGCACCAGGAGGTCGTCCGCCGGACGAACGACGTCGGGTGGTACGCCGAGGAGCTCTTCGCGCGGTTCGCCGTGGTCGACGCGCACGGTCGCTACGACGGCCGCGCCGTCGACGTCACGGCGCCGGAGGGCTGAATCTCCGGTCGTACGCCGACGGCGCCTGGCCAGGCACCTCGCCGTGGACCGGCCGCGCCACCGTGCGCGCCTGTGCCGCGGGACGCCGGGGCAGCACGGCCCTCCGCTCGCGGGTCCAGAGGTCGCGCAGCACCCACACCAGGAACACCAGGTAGACGGGGACGCCGAACAGGTTGCCGAAGGCCACGAGGGCGCCGACGGCGAGGACGACGACCGTGATGACGGTCTTGCCGACGATCCCGAAGCTCGTCGCCGAGGAGCGCAGCACCGAGGACCTGAGGGGCGGCGTCGACGCCGCGCGCGGCGGCAGACCGTGTCCCACGACCGAGCCGGGCGCCGTCGGGACGGACCCGGCCCGGAGCGGCACGGCGCCGCTCGACCCGCTGGGTGGGAGATCCGGTGCGCTCATGGACGTCGGATCGGCAGGTACCGGCCTCGGGTGAAATCCGGCTCCCCCGTCGCTCACCCGGTCGGATCAGGCCGCCTCGGCCGCGACGACGGCTCCCGGTGCGGGGACGGTGATCCGCGCGGACCACGCGGAAGGATGTGGGAGTCGGCGAGGTCACCCCGTAGGGTCACCCTCGCGATGAGCGTGCGTGTGTACTCCGGACCCCACGCCGACCGCCGCCGAGGCGGGTCGGGTGGGTTCACCCGCATGCTCCCGTGGCTGCTCGCGCTCGCGACGATCCTCGCGCAGATCGCCTGGCCGCTCACCCACGGCGACACCCGCGACGCGCTCACCGTCGTCACTGTCGTGCTCTTCTTCCTCACCAGCGCGTCGCACGCCCTGCTCGCCCGCGGCCTGTTCTGGACGGTCGGCTGGTTCGTCGTGAGCGCCGGGACCGGGTTCGCCGTCGAGGTCCTCGGCACCCGCACCGGCCTGCCGTTCGGGGACTACCGCTACGCCGACACCCTCGGACCGACGGTCGGCGGCGTGCCCGTGGTCATCCCGCTGGCCTGGGCGATGATGAGCTACCCGGCGCTCCTCGCCGCGCGACGCCTCGTCACCGGCCCGCTCCTGACACCGGTGGTGGCCGCGGTGGCGCTGGCCTCGTGGGACCTGTTCCTCGACCCGCAGATGGTCGGCGAGGGCAACTGGACCTGGTCGCTCGACCAGACCCCGGTCCTCCTCGGCATCACGAACGTCCCGGTGCAGAACTTCGTGGCCTGGCTGCTCGTCGCGCTCGTGCTCATGCTCGTGCTCGACCGGCTCCCCCGGCGGCGCGGGGACGGCGGCGTCGGCGACGGCGTGCCCGCGCTGATGTACCTGTGGACCTACGTCTCCAGCGTCCTGCTCAACGCGGTGTTCCTGCACCGCCCCGGGGTCGCGCTCTGGGGCGGCGTGGTCATGGGTCTCGTCGCGGTCCCCTACGCCGTCGCGCTGTGGTCCGGACGCGACTGACCCGGGGCGTCGAGGCCGCGGTCGCGACCGGCGCCCTCGGCGCGTGCGTCGCGACCGCGCACACGGCGTACAACCTGCACCGGCTGCGCACTCCTCCGGTCGACCCGCCCGTGGTCGGCGAACGGGTCAGCGTGCTGGTGCCGGCCCGGGACGAGGCGGCTCGCGTCGGTGCGTGCATCGTCGCGCTGCTCGCCTCGGAGCGGCTGCGCGACCTCGAGGTGATCGTGCTGGACGACGACTCGTCCGACAACACTGCCGACGTCGTACGCCGTGCGGCTCAAGGTGATCCGAGGCTGCGGGTGATCGACGGCGGCACCGCCCCGGTGCCGGACGGCTGGGTCGGCAAGACGTGGGCGTGCCACCGGCTGGCCCGCGCGGCGACCGGGTCGGTGCTGGTGTTCGTCGACGCCGACGTCGTCCTCGCGCCGTACGGCGTCGCGGCGAGCGTCGCGCTGCTGCGGTGGAGCGGGCTGGACCTCGTCTCGCCGTACCCGCGGCAGGAGGCCGACGGGCCGCTGCCCCGGCTGGTCCAGCCGCTGCTGCAGTGGTCCTGGGCCACGCTGCTGCCGCTCGGCCTCGCCGAGACCTCACCGCGCGAGTCGCTCGTCGCGGCCAACGGGCAGCTGCTCGTCGTCGACGCTCGCGCGTACGACGAGGCCGGCGGCCACGAGGCCGTGCGCGGCGCGGTGCTCGACGACGTCGCGCTGCTGCGCGCGCTGAAGCGCGCCGGTCGCCGCGGTGTCGTCGTCGACGGGACCGACGTCGCGACCTGCCGGATGTACGACGGCGCCGACGACCTCGTCGCGGGCTACACGAAGTCGCTGTGGTCCGCGTTCGGCCCTCCCGCCGGCGCGGCCGGCGTCGTCGCGCTGCTCTCGTGGCTGTACGTCGTCCCGCCGGTCGCGGCGGTCGCCGGGCCGACCGCCCGGGCCCGGGCGTGGGGCGCGCGTCGGCTACGCCGCCGGCGTCACCGGACGCGCGCTCGTCGCGCGCCGTACCGGCGCCCGCCTCCTGCCGGACGTCGCCGCGCACCCCGCGTCGGTCGTCGCCCTCGGTGCCCTCGTCGCCGAGTCCTGGCGCCGTAGACGCGCCGGCACGATCACCTGGCGATCCCGCCCCCTCCCCCGTCCTTGATCGTCCCTTAGGGAAGATTCACGCAGTTCAACTGGGCGAATCCGTCCACAAGTCCGTGATCTTGAACGGACGCGGCGACGGCCGACGCCACGGCCGCACCCTAGGCTCGTGGCCCGTGGCGCGGGTGGTGGTGATCGGCGCGGGGATGGGCGGCATGGCCGTCGCCGCGCGCCTCGCCGTCAAGCGGCACGAGGTCCTCGTCGTCGAGCAGTCCGCGGCGTACGGCGGGAAGGTCGGCACCTTCGAGCGCGACGGGTTCGTCTTCGACACGGGTCCGTCACTCCTCACGCTGCCCGCCGTCTACCGCGAGCTGTTCAACAAGACGGGTGGGCCGCTCGAGGACGCCGTCGACCTCGTCGAGCTCGAGCCGGCGTTCGGCTACCGCTTCGCCGACGGCACGACCGTCGACATGCCGGGCGTCGACGCGGCCAGGTGCGCCGTCGCGCTCGGCGCCGCGCTCGGCGGTACGGCGGAGGAGGACTGGCGGGCGCTCATGCGGCGCGCGTCGGACATCTGGCAGGTCACCCGCCGGCCCTTCCTCGAGTCCCCCCTCACGGGCCTCCGCGACCTCGTCCCCTTGGCCCGCAAGCTCTCCGACGTCCGCACGGTCGCCCCCTTCACCAGCCTCCGCGGCCTCGGCGAGCGCTACCTGCACGACCCGCGGCTGCGCATGCTCCTCGACCGCTACGCGACGTACACCGGCTCCGACCCGCGCAAGGCGCCGGCCGCGCTGGCGACCGTGCCGTACGTCGAGCAGACGTTCGGCGCGCACCACGTCCGCGGCGGCGTACGCCGACTCGCCGACGCCCTGCACGCGCGCAGCCTCGAACGCGGTGTCACGTACCGCATGGGGACCGACGTCGTCGAGGTCCGCACCGACGCCGCTCGCGTCACCGGCGTACGACTGGCCGACGGCGAGGTCCTGCCGGCGGACGTCGTCGTCGCGAACGCGGACGCCACGCACCTGTACCGGGACCTGGTGCGCGACCCGCGAGCGGCCGGAGCGCTGCGGCGGCTCGGCCGGGCGACCCCGTCGCTGTCCGGCTTCGTCCTGCTGCTCGCGGTCCGTGGCCGCACCCCCGGGCTACGTCACCACAACGTCTGGTTCCCCCAGGACTACGACGCCGAGTTCGACGCGATCTTCGGACGGCACGCACGGCCGGTCGACGATCCCGCCGTCTACGTCTGCGCCCCGGACGACGACGCGATGCGACCGGACGCCGACCACGAGCCGTGGTTCGTCCTCGTGAACGCGCCGCGTCACGCGACGACCGGCGAGCGCGGCACGGTCGACTGGACGGCCCCGGGACTCGCCGAGTCCTACCGCGACCGCATCCTCGCCGTCATGGCCTCCCGCGGGTACGACGTCCGAGATCGCCTGCTGTGGTCGGAGATCCGTACGCCGGCCGACCTCGAGCGCGACACCCGCGCTCCCGGCGGCGCGATCTACGGCACGTCGAGCAACGGAGCGCGCGCCGCATTCCTGCGTCCGGCGAACGCTTCGCCCGTGCCAGGGCTCTACCTCGTCGGTGGCTCGGCGCACCCCGGTGGTGGACTGCCGCTGGTCGGCATGGGCGCCGAGATCGTCGCCGACCTCGTCGGCCGCGCCTGAGCGCGTCCCGTACTACTGGGGCAACGGTCCGTACCTGTTCGGCCCTGGCGTCCCCGCCATGACGAAGAAGACCAGCAGCACGAGGCTGCCGAACGGGACGAAGACGAGGAGGTACCACAAGCCGGACTTGTCCGAGTCGTGCAGACGGCGCACCGACAGTGCCAGACCGACGAGGAAGAACACGAGGTACACCACGAGCATCGCGATCAGCAGGAGGATACCGAGACCGGAGAGACCCGTGCTGGTGATGTTGGCCGTGCCGTCCGAGTTCGTGCTCGCCGAGAACGACGTCGCTGCCGCGATGATGAACAGGATGTACAGGGGGACCCCGATGATGATCTCGAAGAGCACGAACCACCAGTACTCGGCGACCGTCGCGCGGCCGGAGTAGTCGCCCCAGCCGGCGAAGGCACGGCGCACGGCCTCGCCGAAACCGACCTTGCGCGGCTGGACGTAGCCGCCCTGGTACGCGGGCGCGTAGCCCGGGGCGGTGCCGTATCCCGGGGCGGTGCCGTAGCCCGGGGCTGAGCCGTATCCGGGCGCTGTGCCGTAGCCGGGTGCGGGCGGGTACGCCGGCTGCGCGGGCGTCGGCGCGGGCGGATACGTCGGCTGCGGCGGCGGCACCGGCGCGGCCTGGGCCGGTGGCTGCACGTTCTGCGTCCAGGCCGATCCGTCCCACCAACGGGTGCCCCCGGTGCCGGAGGGATCGGCGTACCAGCCGGCCGGTGCGGCGGCCGCCGGAGTCGACTGAACCGCTGCCTCGGCGGTCGTAGCCGGCTGGGCCGGCTGGGCGGGCTCGGTCGACTGGCTCTGCTGGACCGGCTGGGCCGGCTGGGCCGGCTGGGCGGGCTCGGTCGACTGGCTCTGCTGGACCGGCTGGCTCGGCTCACCCGGCTGGCTCTGCTGGTCCGGCTGGTCGGGCTGCGAGGGATCGGTGCTGCTCATCGCTGTCCTGCCGTGGGGAGGCGGTCCGGTCGGCACCGGCTGCCCCGACGTTAGCGCGCCGACCGCCCGAGCCGGTGGACGTCGACCCACGCGCCGGACCGACGACCGGGGCTCGCACGCATCTACGCCGGCGCAGGTCGGAGCGTCGGTGCCTCATCAGCCGTCGCCGACGGGCGGCGGCCGTCGGTCGACTGCCGCGCTGCTACGACTCGGGTGGGCGCGAGACCTACGACGACGACCGCGCCTCGGCTCCGGGCGCAGCATCTCAACATGCGGACTCGGTGGGGCGCTGCGAGTGCGTCTAGTGCGCTCTGGGGCACCTTCATGCGGAAAGTGGGGCGGGTGGGTGGTCAGTGCAGGCGGCGGTGGACCACGACGAGGAGCTGGGCGAGACCGATCGTGCTCAGGGTCAGCAGGGCTGCGGCGCCGAGCGTCGCCCAGCTCGTCGCCGCGGTCACGAAGATGCCGGCGGCGAGGAGGAACATCGCGACGACGACGACGCGGGTCGGCCGCTCCCCCACGGTGACGACGCCGATGTCGTCCATCCCGACGGCCGTCGCGCGGGCCCGGGCGTACTCCTGGGTGAGGACCACGACGCCGGCCGCCGCGCAGAGCCAGGCCGGCGCGCCGACGACCCACAGCGCCACGAGGTACAGCGCGTCGCTCAACCTGTCGACCACGGAGTCCAGGACCGCGCCCCACGTCGTCACCCGATCCGTGAGGACGGCGATCGCGCCGTCGAGCGAGTCGAGGACGCCGGACACCCCGACGACGAGCGCGGCCAGCAGGACCCAGCGACCTCCCAGCGTCGACAGCCACACGACGGCGGCCGAGACCACCAGACCGAGCACCGTCACGACGTCCGGCCGCATCCCCAGGCGCGCGAGCGGGCGGGCCAGGGCGTAGACCGTCGCGAGCCAGGGGCCGACGAACCGCGACGAGCGCGGGTCGAAGCCCCCGTGCAGCACCGCCCACCGGTCCAGGTACGCGTCCCGGGAGGGCACGTCTCGGGTCACCGGCCGCGACCTCGCCGGGGCCGCATCACGTGGCGGCGACGCTCACCCGCGTCAGGGCGACGACCGGGGCGGCCGCGACCGCGTCGACGCCGCATCAGACGGCCGGGCCGAGCGTCCAGGTCACCACGACGACCGCGGCGACGGTGCCCTCGCCCGCGTCGATCGGCACGGGGCTACCAGTGTCCGCGGCCGCCGCGGCCAGGCGCCATGGCATCGGTCCGCCGGCCGGGTTCCCCTCGAGCACGTGCCGGACCTCCCCGAGCGCCTGCCCGGCGAGCCCCGCGTACTGCTCCGCCTTCGCCCGCGCGTCGACGAAGGCCGCGTCGCGCGCCTCGCGCTCGAGCGCGGCCGCGTCGCGATGGCTGAACGCGATGCCGTCGACCCGGGCCCCGTCACCGCCGGCGTCGATGGCCGCGACGAGCAGCGTCCCCACGCGCGACAGGTCGGCGAGCCGTACGGCGAGGCCGAGCGACGCCTCGTAGGCCACCACCGTGGGCCACGGGTCGTGCACGGGGTTGAGCGACACGTTCGTGGTGGACAGCGCCGACGGGTCCACCCCGCCGGACAGCACCGCCTCGCGCATCACCGACATCGCGTACGTCGCCCGCGCCGTCGCGTCGCTCGGGCTGGCGGCTCGCGCCGACGCGGCGAGCCGCAGCGTGGCCTCGTCGTACGCCGCCGTCGCCCGACCCCGTCCGGTCACGGTCACTGATCGGCCCATGCCCGTGATCCTGCCCGACCCCGTGCCGGGACGGGTGCGGACGCCAGATCCGACGACACGGGCAACGCCCGGGCGACCCGGGCGAGCGCGGCATGGCGGACGGCGCCGCCCACTGCCGGCACGCGCGCGGTGGAGCAGGACCCCCGGGGTCGGACGCGAGCGCAGCCGTCAGGCGCGTCCGGCGAGACCGAGACCGGTGTAGATCTCGCGCGTCGAGGTGGACCGGTTCAGCGTGTAGAAGTGCAGGCCCGGGCGCACCGGCCGCGAGCAGCTCGGTCGCGAGCTCGGCGGCCGCCTCGACCCCGAGCGCGTGCACCGCGGCGGGGTCGTCGCCCACCGCGCGGAACCGTGCGGCGAGATCGTCCGGGAACGCCGTTCCCGAGAGCACGGCGAACCGCTCGATCTGGGAGATGTTCGTGAGCGGCATGAGTCCCGGGATGATCGGCATCGTGCAGCCGATCGCGCGAGCGCGGTCGACCAGCGCGACGTAGTCCTCGGTCCGGAAGAACAGCTGCGTGACGGCGAACTCCGCGCCGGCCTCCTGCTTGGCCAGCGAGGACGCGCGCGTCCTCGTCGAGCGACGGCGACTCGGGGTGGCCCTCGGGGAACGCCGCGACACCGACGCAGAAGTCGCCGAGCGAGCGCACGAGCCGGACGAGCTCGTCCGCGTGCGCGAGACCGCCCTCGGTCTGCACCCACTCGGCGTCGGGACCGCCGGGCGGGTCGCCGCGCAGCGCGAGGACGTTGCGCAGCCCTGCGTCGGCGTAGGAGCCGATCACCGAGCGCAGCTCGGCGACGGTCGCCCCCACGCAGGTGAGGTGGGCCATCGGGTGGAGCGTCGTCTCCTCGAGGATGCGCCGCGTGACGCGGACCGTGCGGTCGCGCGTCGACCCGCCCGCGCCGTACGTCACCGACACGAACGTGGGCCGCAGCGCCTCGAGCTCGCGGATCGCCTGCCACAGCTGGCGCTCGCCCTCGTCCGTCTTGGGCGGGAAGAACTCGAAGGAGAACGAGTGCCCGCCGGACGTGAGCAGGTCGCCGATCGTCGCGGCCGAAGCTGCGGGCGCGGGGAGACGACGGGCGGAGACCATGCGCAGGAGGGTACGGCGGGTCCCACCCGTCGGACCGAGGCGGTCCGCATGCTGGTCACCGCGCACCGGCGCGCCGACCGCTGGGCGTGCCGCCCGGCACGAGCACCCCTACGCTCGGAGGATGACCGCCACGGACGCGTCCGCAGCGCCGCTGGACGCCGAGGACCTCCGCGCCCGCGTCCAGAAGCGGCTCGACGACTTCCTCGCCGCGCAGGTCGCCCTCCTCGACCAGGTGAGCCCGGACCTCGCGCCGATCGTCCGACGCGCTGACCGACCTCCTGCGCGGCGGCAAGCGGCTGCGCCCGGCGTTCGCCTACTGGGGCTGGCGCGGCGCCGGCGGGGCGGACTGCGAGGAGGTCGTCACCGCGGCGACCGCCCTCGAGCTGCTCCAGGCCGCCGCGCTGATCCACGACGACGTGATGGACGGCAGCGACACCCGGCGCGGCATCCCCGCCGCGCACCGGCGCTTCGCGGCCCTGCACCGCGGGAACGCGTGGCTCGGCTCGTCCGAGGGCTTCGGCGCGGGCGCCGCCATCCTGCTCGGCGACCTCTGCCTGTCCTGGTCCGACGAGCTGCTCCTGTCCTGCGGGCTCCCGCCGCGATCGCTGCTGCGGGCCAAGCCGGTGTACGACGTGATGCGCACCGAGCTCATGGCGGGCCAGTACCTCGACCTGCTCGAGCAGGCGATGGGCGGCGGCTCGACCGCCCGCGCGATGCGCGTCGTGCGGTTCAAGTCGGCGAAGTACACGATCGAGCGCCCGCTCCAGCTCGGCGCGCTGCTCGCCGACGCGCCGCCCGCGCTGATCGCCGCCTACTCCGGCTACGGACTGCCCCTCGGCGAGGCCTTCCAGCTGCGCGACGACGTGCTGGGCGTCTTCGGCGACCCGGCCGAGACCGGCAAGCCGGCCGGTGACGACCTGCGCGAGGGCAAGCGGACCGTCCTCGTGGCCATGGCCGTCGAGGCCGCCACCGCGACGCAGGCCGCCGTGCTACGCCGCCGCCTGGGCGATCCGGCCCTCGACGCCGACGGCGTCGCGGAGCTGCGCGAGATCATCGTCGGCACCGGGGCGCTCCGCGACGTCGAGGCGCTCATCGAGACGCTGACCGCGCAGGCGTTCACGGCCCTCGCGGCGTCGGGCGTCGACGAGCCGGCGCGCGGCGTCCTGCACGACCTCGCGGTCGCCTCGACGTCGCGGAAGGTCTGACCCGAAGTCCTTGCCGGGCCGGTCCCACCCGCAACCCGCCTCACTTCCCGCACGACGGTGCTCCCCGATCCACCTGCTGAGGTGGCGCCCGCAGGTCGGACCACGTGCGAGAGACCCTCCAGGAAGGACGGACGCAGGGCGGACGCGTCCACGGCGCAGGGCTCCGCGGCGCCCATCGCCCTGGACCTCGCGACCGACAGCGGGTTCGGCGAGGCCCGCGCGCGTGCTCGGCCACCTCGTGAGCAGGCCGGGAACCTGTTCGCTCCCTAGGCTGGGTCCGTGCCCCTCCTGCGTCGCGGCGCGCGCACCGTCACCGGCCCGACCGACGACGTCGTCATCGTCGGCGCCGGCCTGGCCGGCCTGTCGTGCGCCCTGCGGCTCGCCGGCGCCGGCCGGAAGGTCACCGTGCTCGAGCGCGAGACGGTGCCCGGCGGGCGGGCCGGGCTGATCGAGGACGCCGGCTTCCGGTTCGACACCGGACCGACCGTGCTCACGATGCCGGACCTCATCCGCGACGCGTTCGACGCCGTCGGCGAGGACATGGACGACTGGCTCGACCTCGTGCCGGTCGACCCGCTCTACCGCGCCTTCTACCCCGACGGCTCGCAGCTCGACGTCCACGCCGACGTCGAGGCCATGGCCGCGGAGATCGAGCGCGTCGTCTCCCCCGCCGAGGCGGCCGGTTACCGCCGCTACGTCGAGTTCGTGTCCAAGCTGTACCGCTACGAGATGCGCGACTTCATCGACACCAACATCGACTCCCCGCTCGACCTGCTCACCGAGAACCTCGCCCGCCTCGTGGCCGTCGGCGGCTTCCGCCGGCTCTCGCCGAAGGTGCGCCAGTACCTGCGCGACCCGCGCACCGAGCGGCTGTTCAGCTTCCAGGCGATGTACGCCGGGCTCTCGCCCCAGGACGCCCTCGCGATCTACGCCGTCATCGCCTACATGGACTCGGTCGCCGGCGTCTTCTTCCCCCGCGGCGGGATGCACGCCCTGCCGCGCGCGCTGGCCGCCGCGGCCGAGAAGCACGGCGTCGAGTTCCGCTACTCGACCGAGGTCACCCGCGTGGAGACCCACGGGGGCCGCGCGACGGCCGTGCACACCGCGGACGGCGAGCGCATCACGGCCGACGTCGTCGTGCTCAACCCCGACCTGCCCGTCGCGATGCGCGAGCTCCTCGGCCGGGACCCGTGGTCGGTACGCCGCCTGACGTACTCGCCGTCGTGCTTCCTGCTCCTCGCCGGGTCGACCGCGACGTACACGAGGACGGCGCACCACAACATCCACTTCGGGCGCAGCTGGGACGGCGTCTTCCGCGAGCTCATCGACGAGAAGCGGCTGATGAGCGACCCGAGCATCCTCGTCACGAACCCGACGTACTCGGACCCCTCGCTCGCTCCCGACGGCAGGCAGATCTACTACGTGCTCGCTCCCGACGCCGAACCTCGACGCCGACATCGACTGGCGCAGTGCGGGACCGCGCTACCGCGACGAGGTGGTGCGGACCCTCGAGGAGCGGGGCTACGTCGGCTTCGGGGACGCCATCGAGGTGGAGCACGTGACGACACCGCTCGACTGGGCCGCGCGCGGGATGGAGCGCGGCGCGCCGTTCGCCGCCGCGCACTCGTTCCTGCAGACCGGCCCGTTCCGCCCGTCGAACCTGTGGGGCGAGAACGTCGTCTTCACCGGGTCGGGCACCCAGCCCGGCGTCGGCGTACCCGATGGTCCTCGTGTCGGGTCGCCTCGCGGCCGAGCGGATCACCGGCCCCGACCCGTCGTACCGCCCCACCTACCTCCACTGACCCCCGCCCACGGCGGACCGTCGCCCACTTCCTTGATCGTCCCTTAGGGAAGATCTGCGCAGTTGAACTGCACGATCCTGTCCACAAGTCGCGATCTTGATCCGCGGCCGACCGGGCAAACCCGCCCGAATCGGGCAGCCTCCCGCGTAGTTCCCGGCCGTGGAGCGATCTTGGTCACCCCTGGGTCGCCTCCCGACCGGTCCACTCCGGGCGGACCCGCGGCTACCCTTGGGGACCGTGGCCACCCTCGATCCCGACGCCGTCGACCCCGGCGGCTCCGACTCCGGGCTGGCCTTCACGCTCCGCTACGCGATCCCCGGCCTCGTGGCCACGACGGTCATCGCGATCGGGGCGCTGGGCGTCGGCTGGATCCCGTTCGAGAGCCCGCTCGTCGACGTCCCACTCATCCACACCCTGAAGACGACCTCGGTCGGTCTGTTCGTCGCCCGCTCCTCGGTGATCCTCGGCGGCGCCCTCTTCCTCCAGGCCTGGCTCGTCGTCGGTGCCGACATCCTCGGCGGCCACGTCCGCGACGTCCGCCGGCTCTGGTCGGTGCTCGCCCTCTGGGTCGCGCCGCTCATCCTCGCGCCGCCGCTGTTCAGCCGCGACGTCTACTCCTACTACGTCCAGGGCAAGCTCATGCTCGCCGGCGGCGACCCGTACACCGTCGGCGTCGCGTCGATCCCGGGCTGGTTCCGCGACGGCGTCGATCCCATGTGGCAGAACACGCCTACGCCGTACGGCCCGATGTTCCTCGCCCTCTCCCGCGGCGTCGCGGCGCTGGTCGGCGACAACCCCTACCTCGCGGTGGTGCTGTTCCGGCTGCTCGCCCTCGCCGGCGTCGCACTCCTCGCCTACTACGTGCCGCGCCTGGCCTTCCACAACGGCATCGACGCCTCGAAGGCCCTCTGGCTGGGCGTGATGAACCCGCTCGTGCTCATGCACTTCGTGTCGGGGGCGCACAACGACTCGCTCATGATCGGCCTGGTCGTCGCCGGGTTCGCCATCGCGATCGAGGGCCGGCCGATGCTCGGCGTCGTGATCCTGAGCCTCGGTGGCATGGTCAAGCCGATCGGGCTCCTCGCCCTCCCGTTCGTCGGGCTCGTCTGGGCCGGCACGCGGGCCGACGTCCGCGGCCGCGTCATCGCCTGGGTGAAGACGGCCGCCACGTTCTGGCTCAGCTACCTCATCGTCGCCGGGGTGGTGGGGACGAGCCTGGGCTGGATCCGAGCGCTCACGACTCCGGGCGAGGTGCGCACCTGGCTCTCGCCGAGCACCGCGCTCGGCATGGCGTCGGGCAACCTGCTGTCCTGGATCGGGCTCGGCGACCACCTCGACACGACCGTCGGCGTCTTCCGGGTCATCGGCGAGATCGCCGCCATCGTCATCGTCGCCCGCCTCTGCCTCAAGCCCCAGGGCCGCACGGCCGTGCGCAGCCTCATGCTCGCCTTCCTCGCGGTCGTGGCCCTCGGTCCGGTCATCCAGCCGTGGTACCTGCTCTGGGCGCTGCCGCTGGCCGCCGCCTCAGGGCTCTCCCCGCGCGAGCTGCGCGTCGTCATCATCCTCAGCGCGGCCTTCACGCTCTACGGCCTCTGCGAGACCAGCGCGTCGGCCGACAGCCTGCTCGAGCTGAGCGACGGCCTCGCGATGCTCGCCTCGGCCGCCGCGGTCGGTCTCGCCGTCACCGTCTCCCCGCGCGAGCGCGGACTGGTCTTCGGCGGGCCCACGTCGCACGGGCTCATGCCCGACGACCAGCCGGCGGCGGCACGCCGAGAACGGCTCGTCGTGCGCAACCCCGCCCCCGCCTGACCGGCACGATCCGCCCGCCGTACCGCTTCGCACGGCTCCTCGTCCGCGACCCCCGCCTGATCGGCGCGATCCGCCCGCCGTAACGCGCGGTCAGAGCTCGCCGACGTCGAGGTCAGGCCCCTCGCCCACGAGCAGCACTCCCCCGCGGACGCCGCCCGCCGACCAGCCGCGCGCGGCCGACCCCAGGACGTCCAGCGCCACGGCGAAATCCGTCGGCGCAGCCTCGGCGAAGGTGCCCCAGGAAGCCCACACCACGACGACGCCCTCCGCACCCTCGAGCTCGAGGTCGGCGAGGCACTCCTCGAGCGCGTCCCAGTTCATCCCGAACCACTCGGGCAGCGCGAACGCCTCGTCGCACGCCTCGAGGAACGCGGCACGGTCCTCGACCTCGGTACCGTCGAGGACGACGCAGCGCCAGTCGAGCTCGTCGGCCGCGGCCTCGAGCTCCTCGACCGGTGCGTCGGTACGGCGTACACCGGTGAGCTTCGCGAGCGCTGTCGAGGTCATGAGGGCTCTCCCGAGAGGACCTCGCGGAACGAGGCGTAGTGGTCGCTGGTGTAGAACCGGCCGCCGTCCGTGCCCGCGACGATGCGCCGCGCTCCGCGGTCGCTCGAGCCCGGCGTGATGACCGTGTACTCCTTGTACCAGCCCGACGGGTGCGCCGGAAGCAGTCCCTCGCGGTTGCCGAAGGTCGCGCCGTCCTGCGCGAACGGGAACGGGCCACCCACGGCGACGAGCCGCAGGGTGGCGACGCCCTCCGGTGGGAGCTGCGCGACGGTCATCGTGGTCAGGTCCGACACGGCCCTCGTGGGGGCCAGCTTCCCGGCGTCGGCGGGGGTCGGCGTCGCGGCCACGGTCGCGAACGGCGGACGACACCGGCGTGGAGACGTCCGGCGTCCCGGTCGGTTGGTGCGGCGCGGACAACGCGCCACCGGAGTAGACGGCGCTGCCTCTCGGCGTGTGGTCGACGCACGCCGCGAGCAGCGGGACGACGAGGCCGAGAGCGAGCACCGCGACGGTACGCCGCAGTGCGGTCCGGGACTCGGGCACGCTGCGTATCGTGGCACGACCCCGACGGTGGGCGGTCGGACGACGGCGAGGGGCGGCCCTGCACGCGACCGCGAGGGGCGGCCCCCGAGCATCGGTGCGAGGATCCACGGCATGAGCCGCCGGGACCTCGACCGCGCCGGCATCACCGATCCGCAGCTGCGCGACTCCTACGAGCGCTGCCGCGAGCTCAACGCCCGCCACGGCCGCACCTACTACCTCGCGACGCTGCTCCTGCCTCCCGCGAAGCGACCGTACGTCCACGCCCTGTACGGCTTCGCGCGCTACGCCGACGAGATCGTCGACGACCTCGCCTCGACGCTGACCCAGCCGCAGAAGGCCGACCTGCTGCGCTCGTGGGGCGACCGGTTCTTCGCCGACGTGCGCCGCGGGCGCAGCGACGACCCCGTGTGCCGCGCGGTCGTCGACACCGTGCTGCGGTGGGACATCCCGGTCGAGCACGTCGAGGCCTTCCTGCACTCCATGGCGATGGACCTCACGGTCACCGAGTACGCGACGTACGACGACCTCCACGAGTACGTCTACGGCTCGGCCGCGGTCATCGGCCTGCAGATGGTGCCGATCCTCGAGCCGACCCAGACGGCGGCGTACGAGCACGCCAAGGACCTCGGCGTCGCGTTCCAGCTCGCGAACTTCGTCCGCGACGTGGGCGAGGACCTCGAGCGCGGTCGCGTCTACCTGCCGCTCGAGGAGCTCGCGCGGTACGGCGTCACCCGCGCCGACCTCGAGCGGCGGGTCGTCACGCCGGAGGTACGGGCGGCCCTGGAGTTCCAGATCGCCCGGGTGCGCCGCCTCGAGGAGGCGTCCCGCGTGGGCATCGCGATGCTGCACCCGTCGTCCCAGCCGTGCGTCGAGGCGGCCCGCATCCTCTACTGCGGCATCGTCGATGCCGTCGAGGACATCGACTACCAGGTCTTCACCCGGCGTGCGACGGTGCCGGCGTCACGGCGGCTCGCGGTGGCGCTGCCCGCCTGGCGCCGCGCCCGGCAGGCCCGCCGTCGGCACGGCGAGGGCCACCCGCACGGCCTCCACGCCCCCGCCGCCCGCGGGTAGCCGGTGCGCTCCGCGCCGCCCGCGACGCGCCGCCCGCTGCGCCGTCCGCCGCCGCTGTTGCCCACCCTGCTGTCGATCTCCGAGGCCCGATCCCGGTGCGGAAGCGACCGTTGGGGAGGCCCCGACGGTCGCAGGCGGCTGGTCAGGCGTGGACCGGGTCCGAGCGGGGTGAGTGCGCGCCGACCCGCCGCTCCGGCTCCGCCGGGAAGAACAGCTGCCACAGCAGGACGAGACCCAGCGCCGCCACGACCACCGACGCGAGACCCTGGGGCTGCTTGAGGTAGACGAGCAGATAGCCCGCGTGCGGCAGGAAGGCCGCGGCGGTGCCGACGACCTGCGACAGGTGCAGGGTCCACGGGTCGGGCGTCCGGTTCGCGTCGCCCTTGGTGCTCACGAGGCCGTCGGCGACGGACACCACCCGGTGCGTCACCACCGAGTCCGGCCCGGACAGCACCGTGAACGTGACCACCTCGCCGGGCCGCACCGAGCTCGGCGCGGGCGCCGCGAGCACGGCGTCGCCGGGCCGCAGCGCCGGGACCATCGATCCGGTGTGTACGACGTAGAGCCGGTAGCCCTCGTGCCACCCGACGCCGGCGACCGTCGCCGCGGCGCCGAGCAGCAGCACGACGACGCCCAGCGCCACCCGCCTGACGATCCGCATCGTCGACTCCTCCTCACGGCGCACGTGCTGCGGTGCCGGGCAGGGTCGACGCCCTGCCGGTCAGCACCGGAGGTCACGGCGTGCTGACGGTGGCTGTTAGCGAGCGTTCGGTGCGACGCCGACCTGCGTCGCGACGATCTGGTAGCGGCAGGCCGTACGCCGTGCTGGCGTTGGGGTCACAGGTCTGGTCCGTCGGATCGGTGGCGCTCGTCGAGACGAGGGGGTAGCAGAAGAAGTCGGTATCCTCGAACCGCGCGTCCTGCTTCACCTCTCGTCCGAGCGCCGAAGCTGAAGGTCATCGTGGCCGCCGTGCCCGGGCGCGACGTTGCTGGCGAGCCTTGTACATGTTCGCGATCGGCCATGCAGCCTGTCGGGCTCGTCGCTTCACGTGTCGCCGCCCGGGCCGTCGCCGTTGACGAGCAGTCGGCTGCTCGTGGGGTCGACTGGGCTGGAGAGCCGCGGTCTCCCCGTCGGCGAGGTTCGCGGAGTCGAAGATGCTCGAGCCGTTGGACGCGATCTGCGCCTTGGCCGTAGCGAGCCGAGGTTGTTGACCGCAGTCGGACGCGCCCGTGGCGTTGGGGAAGACGACGTACACGTCCTCGGCGTTCGAGCCCGAGTTGGCGTAGTGGACCGTCGCCGTCGAGTCGGAGAAACTGCCGCCTGGGAGCATGTTCTCGAAGTTGAAGTCCAGTCCGCCGTCGCTCCCGTAGCCGTCCGACCCGCCGGATGTCGTCACGCGGATGGAACCGATGGTCCCCTTGATCGTGCCGCTCTTGGCGTCGTTGAAGTACGCGCCGGTGGCGCCGGTGGCCGAGGCGATGAGCCCCGCCGACGCGCCGAGAGCGGCGATGAAGCCGCCGACGCGCCAAGCCTTGCCGTGGGACATGAGTGTCACCCTTCGCTGGTCCGGGCTCCGCACCCGACGGCGCGAGCCACTCGTCAGCCTCCCGGCGCAGGGCGGGGCGGGCATCCCCCAAGTTGTGGAAACGCGACGACCGGAGCCGGCCGCCGCCATCCGCCGCAGCGGGTGGATCAGCCCTGGCGCAGCTCTGCGCCGTCGAGCCACCGGGCCTGCCGCGCCAGCGCGACGGCGGCGAGCTGCGTCCCCACCCCCAGCTTGGTGAGGATCCCGCGCACCTGGGTGCGTACCGTCGCCGGTGAGATCACCCAGCGCTCCGCGATGGCGTCGACGCTGTGCCCCTCGGCCAGGGCGCGCAGCACCTGGCGCTCGCGAGGGGTGAGCCGGGCGAACGGGCCGAGGCGGGACTCCTCCTCGGCCCGGTGCCGGCGCAGCGACGCGAGCAGCTCGAACCGGTCACGCTCGGACAGCACCGGACGGCCGGTCAGCGCCCGGTGCACCGCGTCGAGGAGCTCGTCGAACGGTCCGGACTTGAGGACGTAGCCCGCGGCGCCCGCCTCCACGGCGGCCGCGACGCGGAGCCGGTCGGTGGTCCCGGTCACCACCAGCACCGGGCTGCCCAGACCCACGATGCGGTCGATGAGGACGGTGCCGTCACCGATCCCGGCACCGAGATCGAGGTCGAGCAGGACGAGGGCCGGCCGGCCGTCGGCGACCGCGGCCAGGACGTCGACGGCCGACGAGGGCGTCACCTTCCGGGCGTCGATGCCCTCCGCGACGAGCGCGGCGCGCAACGTCACGGCCAGCAGCTCGTGATCCTCCACAAGAAGGACCTGTCGTCCCGACGTCACGCCGTCGACCTCCACGAATCATCAACTCTGGCGAGGCGCCGACGCGCCCGTCGTGACTGGCTCGTCCCCATGACATACGGGCGGCAGGGCCTCGAGGGCCGGGCGGCGATCGACGTACGTCCGAGGCTGCTGGCCGACGTCGTGGCCCGCGCGCTGTCCCGCCATGGCTTCATGATCGTCGGTGGCTCCGACATCGCGTCGACGGAGCCGCTCGACGTCGCCGTCCTGAGCGAGGGACGCCCCTCGCCCGCCGGCGCCCGAGTCGTCATCGAGCTGCCCGACGACCCGGGGGCCGAGGCGCGCGTCGTGGTCGACGGGGTCGACGCGGGCCTCACGCTCACCGATCTCGAAGGGCTCCTCGTCCGGCTCGCCCGTCGCTGACGAGGTCGATGCGGGGAGCGACGCGACGAAGTCCGCGCCGCCACCGGCGCGGGGCACGAGCTCGAGGTCTCCACCCTGGTCGCGCATGAGCCGCCGGGCCAGGTGCAGCCCCAGCCCCTCGCCGTTGCCAGGGTCGCTCGTGACACCACGGTCGAAGATGCGCTCCGCGAGCCCGGCCGGCACGCCGGGACCACCATCCTCGACGTGCACGCGCACCGTGCCGGGGGATCTCTCACAGCGCACGGTGACTCGGCTGCCCGGGGCGTGCCGTCGCGCGTTGACGATCAGGTTGTGCACGACGTGGGCCAGGTCGTCGGGACGGCCGACCACCCAGGCCGGCTCCAGGTCGTCGACCAGCTCGAGCCCCTCCCCTCGCAGGACGGCGATGCCCGGGGCCAGTACGGCGGCCACGTCGAACGGGCGCACCGGCACGGGCGGGCTCTCGAGCAGCCGGCCGAGCCGTTCGAGCTCGACGTCCATCGCGGCGCGCAGACGCCGAGTGGTGCCCGGGTCCAGGTCCTGCGCGTGGCGGTCGAGGGTCGTCGAGGCCACCCGCAGCGCGCCGATCATCGACCGGGCGTCGTGCACCAGCTCCTGCCGCCGGGCTTCGACGTCCCGGATGAGCCGCTCGGCGTCGGCGAGCGCTCCGGTCGTGGTCAACAGCTCGTCGCTCTCGTCCGCGAGGGCCTCGCGGACGTCCGCGAGGGCGTTGACCGCCGATGCCCAGGCCGCGACGACGGTCAGCGCGCCGGCCGCGACCAGCCAGGAGATGCCCTCCGACCTGGCCTCGGACCTGAGGACGGCCGCGACCCCGACGGTGGCGAGCACCGCCGAGGTCCAGGCGACCGACGCCGATCGCCGCTCCCAGGCAGCGCGGCCGCACAGCCCGGCGAGAGTGAGCCAGATGGCCGCGGAGACCAGCTCGAGGATCGACGAGGTCGGGGCCGGCCCGAGCAGCCGCACCTCGCCCACGTCGAGCAGCGCGGCGAGGCCGACGAACACGGCCACGACGGCGACCAGGCCCTTGGCCGCCAACCGGGCGGGCCGCAACCGGGAGTCGACGTCGACGGTGCTCATCGCCCGGCCGAGGGTCGCCGCGACGACGAGCGCGACCGAGAGCCGGGCCACGCTGGCCAGCACCGCCGTCGCCGGCGCCGTCCCGAAGGCGCGGACGGCCATGGCCATGGGGAGCGTCGCGCTGGCGAAGACGAGGAGCGCGGCCGAGCTGGCGGCCATGTACGCCTCGCCGGTGATCCTCCACCTGGCGTAGCGCAGGACCCCGGCGCCGAAGAAGAGCGCGGTGGCGACGACGCCGAAGGTGTCCGCCACCGGTCGAAGGCCCACCGCCCAGCCGGCCGCCCGCGCGACATCCGCCACGAGGACGGCGGCCGTCGCCGCCCCGACGACGGCGAGAGCGACACCGGCCCCCGGCGTGCTCCGCCCGGTCAACGCCGGCGGTCGCCGCCGATCGGGTCCCCGGTACACGGCTCCGCTCACGCCCACGCCCCCCTCGCTCGACCAGTGCTCCGCCCGATGCTCTGGTGCTCCCCCGACCCGAGCAATCGGCTGAACGGTCACCCACGGTGACGGAACGACCCGTTCGGCCGAGCCCGGGCGGTCAGCCGCGCGGGTCGTCTGCGGCACCCGGCACGGGGACCCGCGGCGGACCGGCGTACGGCGTCCGCTGGACCCCGCGCCGGCCCAGCCACACCCAGAGCACCTGCGTCAGCACGACGAGAGCGAACCCGAAGAGCAGGTCCTCGACCGGCGCGAAGGCGATCCGGCCGTCGCCGACGAACGGCGGCGGACCGTCCGCCCGGCGTCGAGGAACCGATGATCGCGGCACCGTCGTACCGCACGATGCGCAGGCCGGTGAGGATCCCGTTGGTGACGAGCTGGAAGAACAGGATGATCGCGTACGCCGTCCAGAAGGCGCGCCGTCGCAGCAGGCGGGTGCGCAGGACGAGCAGATCGAGCACGACGACGAGGACGACGCCGAGCGACGGCGAGCTGCGTGTAGGCTCACGTCGCGTCCTCGTCGTCGACGCGGACGCCGTCGACGCACGTGCCCTCGGGCTCGTCGCCGACCTCCCATCGCTTCACCGACCGCACCGCCTCGAGCGTGAGCAGGGCGGCCAGCGGGACGACGACGAAGAACGCGACCTCGTCCAGCGGCAGACCGCCGGGGAGCAGGACTCCGGTGGTCCGCTCCGGGTCGAACGTCCACTGACCGGCATGGATGGCGTAGAGGTCCCAGGCGCAGAAGACCACCACGACCGGCGCGAGCGTGGCGACCAGGCGTCGCCACCGCGCGTACACCCGGGTGCGCAGCACCACCTCCAGCCAGGCCGTGCCGAGCAGGACGAGCACGAGGACCCCGACGTAGGCGAATCGCGTCATGGGCCGGTCGCTCGGCCGCCGACGAGCGGGATCATCGGGCCCGGCCGGGCTCCGTCGCTGCTTCCCACGCGACCATCGTGCCGTGCTTGCCTGCCCCTCCAAGAACCCGCGCTCCCGCGCAGGTTCGTCGGGGCCGGCTCCGCTGCGCGGCCTGGTCGGCGACGTGTATCTGCCCCTCCAAGAACCCGCGCTCCCGCGCGGGTTCGTCGGGGCCGGCTCCGCTGCGCGGCCTGGTCGGCGACCTGCGGTCGCCTCCCTCTCGGCCGATGACGACCCCTTCGGGGCCGGTCCTCGCCCTCGGGCCGCTCCGCTTCGGCGCCTGCGGCGCCTCCCGCTCGGCCTCGCCGACCCCCTGCGGGGGCCGGACTCCGGCCTCGGGCCGCTCCGTTTCGCCGTAGGGCACCTCGCTCACGCCCGCCTCGCCGACCCCCTCGGGGGCCGGACTCCGGCCTCGGGCCGCTCCGCTTCGCCGTACGGCACCTCGGAGAGCTCGGCTTCGGTGTGCGGCAGCTCGGGGGGCGCCCGGCGCGGCACGGCGAGCGGTCCGGCGTGGCGAACGTAGACTCCTCGATCGTGGAGACCTCTGCCGGCACGCGAGTCGCCGACGCGATGGTCGGGCGCGTCGTCGACGCCCGCTACCGCGTCGAGCGTCGGCTGGCGCGCGGAGGCATGGCCACCGTCTACGAGGCGGTCGACCTGCGCCTCGACCGCACGGTGGCGCTCAAGATCATGCACCCGGGCCTCGCCGAGGACAGCGCGTTCGTGTCGCGCTTCGTCCGCGAGGCGAAGTCGGCGGCCCGGCTGTCCGACGCCCACGTCGTCGCCGTCTACGACCAGGGCGAGGACGGCGACCTCGTCTACCTCGTGATGGAGTACGTCCCCGGCCGCACCGTCCGCGACGTGCTGCGCGAGTACGGCCGGCTCACCCCCGAGCAGGCCCTGACCATCCTCGACCCCGTGCTGCAGGCGCTCGACGCCGCCCACGGCGCGGGCTTCGTGCACCGCGACGTCAAGCCGGAGAACGTCCTGCTCACCGACGACGGCCGGGTCAAGGTCGCCGACTTCGGCCTGGCACGGGCCATCTCCGCCGCGACCTCGACCGCCGCGACGCAGGGGCTGCTCATCGGCACGGTCGCCTACCTCTCGCCCGAGCAGGTGGAGCGCGGCATCGCCGATGCCCGCAGCGACGTCTACGGCGCCGGCATCCTGCTCTACGAGATGGTGACCGGCTCGGTCCCGTTCGCCGGCGAGACGCCGCTCTCGGTGGCCTACCAGCACGTCAACGCCGCCGTGCCCGCGCCGTCCTCGGTGCGCGGCGGCGTACCGAAGGAGATCGACGCCATCGTGGCGCGCGCCACGGCCCGCGACGCCGACGACCGCTACCCCGATGCCGCCTCGTTCCTCGCCGACGTGCGCGAGGCCCGCCGCGGGCTCCCCGTCCCGCGCCCGTTCGGCGTCACGGAGGACCAGGCCGCCACGCTCGTCGTACCGCTCGCCACGTCCGCCACCGCCACCCCGGCAGCAGCCGCGACCAAGGGCGGCGCCGGCGTGCCGCGGAAGCGTCGGCGGCGCGGCTGGATCCCGCTGCTGGCCGTCCTGCTCGCCGGTGCGCTCGTCGCCGGTGTCGCGTGGTTCTACGGCGCGGCGCACACGGTGGCGGTGCCGTCGGTCTACAACCTCACCCCGAGCGCCGCCTCGGCGAAGCTCGCGCCGCTCGGGCTGAGCCTCGACGCGAGCGCCACGGGCTACAGCGAGACCGTCCCCGCGGGGAAGATCATCTCGACCGACCCGACGCCGGGTGCCGACGCGCGGCGGGACTCCACCGTGTCGGCCGTGGTCTCGAAGGGACCGGAGCGGCACGCCGTACCGGCCGTGGCGGCCATGTCCGTCGCCGACGCCACGCAGGCGGTCACCGACGCGTCGCTCACCGTCGGCGGCACGACGCAGGCCTACGACCCGCAAGATCGCCACCGGCGTCGTCGTGACGGCGACCCCGGCGCCCGGCACGAAGCTCAAGCGCGGCCAGGCGGTGACCCTCGTCGTGTCGAAGGGGCCGGCGCCGGTGCCGCTGCCCTCCTTCGTCGGCAAGCCGGCGGACCAGACCGTCGCCGCGCTCACGAAGCTGGGCCTGAAGTCGACGAGCACCTCGGCGTACAGCAAGACGGTGCCGTCGGGCTCCGTCGTCTCGACGAGCCCCAAGGCGGGTACGCCGCTCCCCAAGGGCAGCAGCGTCGCGCTCGTGGTGAGCAAGGGACCGCCGCTCGTCGTCGTACCCGACCTCTACCGCACGGCCGAGGCGGACGCCCGCACGACGCTCACCGGCCTCGGCTTCAAGGTCGTGGTGAGCTACCCGATCGGGTTCACCCCGTTCGGCCGCGTCGTCCGCCAGTCCGTCGACGCCGGCACGAGCGCCCCGTGGGGATCCACGATCCGCCTCGACGTCGTCTGATCCCGCCCCCCACTTCAGGGCACATCGACGACGGGACGGACCGGGCCGTCGCCGGGCAGCTCCTGGTAGCTGTAGCGCTGCTCGAGCCACGGGTCCCCGACGTTGTGGTAGCCGCGCTCCTCCCAGAACCCGCGGGTGTCCTCGGTGAGGTACTCGAGGCCGCGCACCCACTTCGGCCCCTTCCAGCCGTAGCGATGCGGCACCACCAGCCGCAGCGGCCAGCCGTGGTCGACGCTCAGCTCCTCGCCGTCGCGGGCGTGGGCGAACACCGTGCTCGGGTCCAGCAGGTCGCCGATCGCCAGGTTGGTCGTGTAGCCGCGGTCGGCCCACACGAGGACGTGCGTGACGTCGGGATCCGGTGGCGCGGCCGCGACGACCGTCGCGGCGAGGACGCCGGTCCAGCGGTTGTCGAGCATGGTGAACTTCGTGACGCAGTGGAAGTCGGCGACGACGTCGGCCTGCGGGAGCGCCAGGAAGTCGTCGTACGACCAGCGCGTCGCGCCGCCGTCGTGCGTGGCCCCGAGGACCTGGAAGTCCCAGCTGTCCCTGCGGAACGTCGGCGGGCGGCCGTAGTGCATGACGGGCCAGCCGTCGGCGACGTACTGACCCGGCGGCACCCGCGAGGCGTCGTACGCCGTGCCCTCGTGGCCCTGCGCGTCCGCGGCGACGCCTCCCGTCTCGATGGAGCGGTCGGCCACGGCACGGTCGGCGCCGCCCGCGACGCACGCGCGATCAGCACGGTCCCCGTCGTCCCCGCCGTCCACCCGTCCCTGCACGGTCACCCATGGTGCCGACGGGTCGGATCGGGCCCGCGCGCAGGGGGCACCCGTCCCGGATCGTGGACACCGGGTCCACCTGCTGGATACGTCGGGCTATCGTCCTGCCGTGCGCAGCTGGCGGTTCTATGGCGACCGGCCCGGGGTCCCCCGGGTGGGCCGCGCCTGCTGACGCGCCCATCCACACACAAGCCCCGCGCCGCACCGGCCGGGGCTTTCGTCGTCCCTGGCACCGGGGCGGTGCACCCGAGCACGAGAGGCACGGATCCCCATGGTCGTCGTCATGAGCCCTGGAGCCACCGACGCGCAGATCGAGGCCGTCGTCCGCCGCGTCACCGACGCCGGCGGCGAGGCCTTCGTCAGCCGCGGTGACACGCGCACCATCGTCGGCCTCGTCGGCGACCTCGACCGCTTCCACGGTCTGAACCTGCGCACGCTGCCGGCCGTCGCGGAGGTCGTGCGGATCTCCACGCCGTTCAAGCTCGTGTCCCGACAGCACCACCCGGAGATGTCGACGGTCTACGTCGGCGAGACGCGCGTGCCGATCGGGCCCGACACGTTCACCCTCATCGCCGGACCGTGCGCCGTCGAGACCGCCGAGCAGACGCTCGAGGCCGCGCAGATGGCGCAGGCGGCCGGCGCCACGATGCTCCGCGGCGGTGCGTTCAAGCCGCGCTCCTCGCCGTACGCCTTCCAGGGGCTCGGCGAGGAGGGCCTGCGCATCCTCGCCGACGTCCGGGCGGAGACCGGACTGCCCGTCGTGACCGAGGTCGTCGACGTCGCCGACGTCGAGCTCGTCGCGTCCTACGCCGACATGCTCCAGGTCGGCACGCGCAACGCGCAGAACTTCTCGCTGCTGCAGGCGGTCGGCGAGGCCGGCAAGCCGGTGATGCTCAAGCGCGGCATGAGCTCCACGATCGAGGAGTGGCTGATGGCCGCGGAGTACGTCGCGCAGCGCGGCAACCTCGACATCGTTCTCTGCGAGCGCGGCATCCGCACCTTCGAGAAGGCGACGCGGAACACCCTCGACATCTCGGCCGTCCCGGTGGCGCACGACCTCGCCCACCTGCCGGTCGTGGTCGACCCGTCGCACTCGGGCGGACGTCGCGACCTCGTCGTCCCGCTCTCGCGCGCGGCGATCGCCGTCGGTGCGGACGGCATCATCGTCGACGTGCACCCGCACCCCGACACCGCGCTCTGCGACGGCCCCCAGGCCCTCGTCGACGGCGACCTGCGCGCCCTCGCCTCGGCCGTGCGCCAGCTCACGCCGATCCTCCACCGCCGCCCCGCCGACCCGCTCGACTGAGCGGGGTTGTCACTGAAGGTGGCCCTGGTTGCTTAGAGCGCGACAATCTCCGCCCTCATGACCGGGCTGACGCGGCGTCGAGCCCGCCGGCGCACCGGGGCCGGGTCGTGCAGGTGCGGGAGCAGGCGGTCGAGCCAGTCCGGCAGCCACCAGTTCCACTCGCCGAGCAGCGTCATCGTCGAGGGCACGAGCAGGCCGCGCACGACGGTCGCGTCGACCGCGACCGCCGCGGCCATCCCGATGCCGAGCATCTTGATGACGGGGTCGAGCGTCGTCGTGAAGCTGAGGAAGACGCAGATCATGATGAGCGCGGCCGACGTGATGACGCGTCCGGTCTTCGCCATCCCGAGCGCGACCGAACCGCGTCCGTCGCCGCTCGCCGCCCACTCCTCGCGCACGGCGGTGAGCAGGAAGACCTCGTAGTCGGTCGAGAGCCCGAACAGCACGGCGAACATGAGCAGCGGCACGTAGCTCTCGATCGGCACGGGCGCGTGCAGGCCGAGCAGGCCCGCGCCCCACCCCCAGGTGAAGACCGCGACGAGGATCCCGTACGCCGCACCCACGGACAGCAGGTTCATGAGCGCGGCCTTCAGCGCCACGATCGGAGCCCGGAACGCGACGAGCAGCAGCAGCGTCGCGACGAGGACGACCGTCGCCGACGACGAGGAGCATCCGGCCCGAGATCCGCTCGGTGAGATCGCCCTTGCCCGGCGGTGACCCCGCCGACGTGCGACTCCGCGCCCGGCGCGGCCCCGGGAGCACGTCCGAGCGAAGCCGGTCGACGAGGTCGCGGGTCACCGGGTCGGACGGCGCGGTCGTCGGCTGCACGGCGAGGCGTACGACGTGACCGTCCGCCGACACCTGCGGAGGGGACACATGTGCCACGCCGTCCGCCTCGGCGAGGCGCGCCGCGAGCGCGACGGCCGCGGGGTCGGTCGGCCCGGTGAGCGCAGTGGCGAACGTCGAGGTCACGAGCAGCGGCCCGTTGGCGCCGGCGCCGAAGCCGGCCGCGATCTGGTCGTAGGACTGGCGGGCCAGCGTCGACGTCGGCCAGCCGCCGGAGTCGAGCTGGCCGAGGCGCAGCGCCAGGGCGGGCGCGGCGAGGACGGCGAGCAGGGCGACGCTGCCCAGCAGCACGGGCCACGGTCGACGCGCGACGCCCTCGGCCAGCCGGGCCCATCCGCTGCCCGCGCCGAGCGACTCCGGGCGGCGCGTCGCGAGCCGGTGCCCCAGGCCGCCGAGGCTGGCGGGGAGCAGCGTCACGGACGCCGCGCACGCGACGAGGACCGCGACGCCGGACGCGATGGCCAGGCTGCGCATGAGCGGCATGCCGACGAGCGCGAGACCGGACAGCGCGGCGACCACCGAGAAGGCGGCGAACAGGACGGCCCGGCCGGCCGTGGCCGCGGTCGTGGTCGCCGCGTCGACGGGCGCCTCGCCGTCCACGAGGGCCCGCTGGAACCGGTTGAGGCCGAACAGCGAGTAGTCGATGCCTACGCCGAGCCCGATCATCGACGCGAGCGACGGCGCGACCGCGGGGATGTCGAGGGCGTGGCCGAGCAGGCCGAGCCCGAGCACCGCGACACCGAGGCCGGCGACGGCGACGCCGAGGGGCAGCAGCGCCGCGGCGACCGAGCCGAACGCCACGAGCAGGATCACCAGCGCCGCGAGCAGGCCGACCGCCTCGGCGCGTCGGCTGCTCTCCTGGTCGAGCACCTGGGCGAGGGAGTCCGCGGGCGTCGCGGTGATGCCCCGCGGCGGACACGGCGTGGTCGACGTCGTCGCGCAGCCGCTGGGCCAGCGGCCTGGTGATGTCCTTGCCCGCCACCCGCAGCGTCACGTTGATCGTGCCGGTGCGTCCGTCCGTGGACAGCTGCCCGTTGCGCGGCGTCGGAACGGTCGCGCCGGACACCTCCGGCTCGGCCTCGAGGGCCTTCTCGGCCGCTGCGAACGCGGCCGAGGCCTCGGCCGAGGTCAGCGCGGACCCGCGGACGACGAAGCGCTGCGCGGGGTTGCCGGCCGAGGGGAACGCCGCGCGCGACACGTCGATCGCGGCCTGGCTGTCGGCCCCGGGGATCGTGAGGTCGTCCGTGGTGGCGGCGCCGAACCGCGCCACCGCAAGCCCGAGCACGATCGCGAGCAGGACCCACGCGCCGACGACGCGCCGCGGCCGTCGAGCGGCGGCCCTCCCGAGCCGGGCGGTCCAGCCGAGTCTCGTCGCCGTCCCGTCCTCGAGCCGGGCGCCGGTCATGGCGTCCGGGCGCTGGACGCGCGGGATGCGTCGGGACGTCGACGCGCGGGTCCCCGCATCAGGGCGCGGAGCGCAGGAGGCGGGTCAGGACGTCGACGGCGTGGTCGAGGCCGTCGTCGTCGACGTCGAGGTGCGTGACGAGACGCGCGAACGTGGGGCCGAGCGCCGAGACGAGCACACCCTGCTCGCGGGCCGCCGTGGCGAGCGCGGCGGCGGTCCACGGCGTCGGTCCGAGGTCCAGCACGACGATGTTCGTCTCGACGTGCTCCGGGACGACGACGCCGTCGACCGCCTCGCCGATCGCGAACGCGAGCCGCTGCGCCCGGACGTGGTCGTCGGCGAGCCGGTCGACGTGGTGGTCGAGCGCGTGCAGCCCGGCGGCCGCGAGGATCCCGACCTGGCGCATGCCGGCGCCGTAGCGCTTGCGCCACACCCGCGCCTCGGCGACGCGGACCGCGCTGCTCGCGAGGACCGAGCCCACCGGCGCGCCGAGCCCCTTCGACAGGCAGACCGAGACGGTGTCGGCGACGGCGCCGTAGGCGTGCAGCGGCACGCCGGTGGCCACGTGCGCGTTCCAGAGCCGCGCACCGTCGAGGTGGACGCGCGAGGCCGTGCTCGTCGGCGACTCGCACGCACCGCCTGCAGCCGGTCGAGCGGCTGCACCGTCCCGCCGCCGAAGTTGTGCGTGTTCTCGACGGCGATCGCCGAGGTCGAGACGAGGTAGGGCCCGGCGTTCGGCCGGACGAAGTCGCGTACGACGTCGGGGTCGACGAGGCCGCGCGGCGCGTCCCAGGTGCGCGTGGTGATGCCGCTGAACGTCGCGGCCGCACCGAGCTCGGCGCGCACGACGTGCGCCTGCGCGTCGCAGACGATCTCCTGCCCGGGCGCGACGAGCAGCCGCATCCCGAGCTGGTTGGCGAGCGAACCCGTGGGGGTGAACACGGCGGCCTCGTGACCGAGCAGCTCGGCGACGCGGCGCTCGAGCTCGGTGACCGTGGGGTCCTCGCCGTAGACGTCGTCGCCGACCTCCGCGGCGGCCATCGCCGCGCGCATCGCGGCGGTCGGACGGGTGACGGTGTCGCTGCGCAGGTCCACGGGAGGAGTCACACGCAGCAGCCTAGAGCCCCACCCCGCCGACTTCCTTGATCGTCCCTTAGGGACGATCAAGGAAGTTGAACTGCACGAATCTGTCCACGATTCGTGATCTTGAACGACGTCGACGTCACGCGACTGCCGGGGCGTCCGTCAGCCGTACGCCGTGCGGCGTCACCTACGGCCGACACACGACGGCACACGGCGTACGGCGACCACACGGGGCGGTCGGCACGCGACGACGGGCGCAAGGCCCGACGTCGCCCCCGCCGGCAGGCAGGTCTCAGCCGAACAGGGTCGCCTCGCCCGGGCCGCGCACGCCCTCGTGGACGAGCAGCGCCTCCTTGACCGGGAGGCCGTACGCGTAGCCACCGAGGGAGCCGTCGGTACGCAGGATGCGGTGGCACGGGACGAACGGCGCGACCTTGTTGCGCGCGCACGCCTGCCCCGCCGCGCGGACGGCACTCGGGCGGCCCGCGCGGACGGCCAGCCCCGCGTAGGAGTCGGTCTCGCCCGCCTTCACCTCCCGGAGCGCGGTCCACGCCTCCTGCATGAACGTCGCGCCCGACTGACGGACCACCACGCGGTCGAGCGCGGCGAGATCGCCTGCGGCGTAGTCGTTCAGCGCCTCGACGACCGGTCGCACGGACGCCGCGGTCGGCGCGACCTCCCGGTGCCCGCGCTGCTGGTCGGCCTCGGACAGGAAGCCGAACGTCGTCGCGAGGTCGGCGAAGCCGGAGGCCACCACCGCCCCGTCGTCCGGATCCACGACGACGAGCACGGTCCCGCCCGGGATCGCGACGGACGTCGTCTCGTACGGCGTGCTGCTCATGTCTTCTCCTCGGGTCGGGTCCACAGGTGCTGGGCGGCGTAGGAGCGCCAGGGGCTCCACGCCCGGGCGCGCTCAGCGAGCTCGCGCGGCGCGGTCGGGAGCCCGAGCGCGACGGCGGCGTGCCGCACGCCGAGATCGGTCTCGGGCAGGACGTCGGGGTCGCCGAGCGCACGCAGCCGGATGTACGCCGCGGTCCACGGGCCGATGCCCGGCACGGCGAGCAGCGCGCCCACGACGACGTCGGGGTCGTCCGAACGCAGGTCGATGGCGCCGTCCGCGACGGTCAGTGCTACGGCGTGCAGGGAACGCGCTCGACCACCCGGCATGCCGATCGCCGCGAGGCGGTCCGGGCCCGCCTCCGCGAGGGCGCGGGCGGTCGGGAACGCGCGCAGCTCCCCCACCCGGTCGGTCCCGAGGTCGCGCACGATGCGGCCGAGCAGCGTGCGCGCACCCGCGACGGACACCTGCTGACCGACGATCGCGCGCACGACCGTCTCCCACGGGTCGACCGTCGTGGGCACGCGCAGCCCGGGCCGCGCCGCGACGAGCGGGGCGAGCGACGGGGTCGGCGGACAGCGCGGCGTCGATCGTCCCCGGCTCGGCGTCGAGGTCGAGCCACCGGCGTACCCGACGGACCAGCGACGCCGTGTCGCGCAGGTCGGCGTCGCTGCGCACGACGACGTGGTCGCCCGCGACCTCGACGCCGACGAGCGCCGACCGCGATCGCAACGGCACGACCCGTCGCAGCGTCCAGCCGCGAGGCGACCCCTCGTGCACCTCGAGCCCATCGATCGCGCGCGCCGCGAGGAACTCGCCGACGGCGTCCGCGTCGTACGGCGGACGCAGCCGCAGACGCAGCACGAGAGCCGGATCCGCCGCGGCCACCGCGGCGACCGGAGTCCGGCGCAGCTGCGAGGGGGGCAGCCCGAACTCGCGGCGCATGACGTCGTTGAACTGTCGGACGCTCGAGAAGCCGGACGCGAACGCGACGTCGGCGAGCGGCAGCGTCGTCTGCTCGATGAGCAGCCGTGCGGTCTGCGCGCGCCGGCTCATCGCGAGGTGCAGCGGCCCGGCCCCGACCTCCGCGATCAGGGTCCGGTGCAGGTGGCGCTCGCTGACGTGCAACGAGCGGGCGAGGCCCGCGACTCCGCCGTCGTCGACGGCGCCGTCGGCGATGAGGCGCAGTGCGCGCGCCGCGAGGTCGCCCCGGTGGTCCCAGTGCCGCGAGCCCGGCGCGGAGTCGGGCCGGCACCGGCGGCACGCGCGGAAGCCGGAGCTGACCGCGGCCGCGGGCGACGCGAAGAACCGTACGTTCGCCGGCTTCGGCGTCTGCGCCGGGCAGACCGGGCGGCAGTAGACGCCGGTGCTCGTGACGCCGAACCAGACGCGACCGTCGAACCGCCGGTCGCGCGCGGCCAACGCCTGGTAGGCCGCGTCGACGTCGAGCCCGGCCGGCGCGACGAGGACTCCGCGCGGCGTGGTCGTGGTCGTCATGCCGACGAGTCTGCCTCACGCCTCCGACGGTCGGCTGGCGGAATTCGGACCTGACGGGCTGCCGAGGTCGACCCGGCGTCGCCACCAGTCTCGCCACCAGTCGCGCCACCACCACGGACGGGGCCGGGTTGCCGCGGCATGGCGGCTGGCCTGCCGCGCGGTCGCGACGAGTCTGGCGCGTTCGGCGTCGCGGACCAGCTGGTCCTCGGCCGCTGCACGCACAGCAGACATGAGCTGAAGGTTCATCACGGTTCCTTGTCGGTCGGGATCGAGGTCGGACGCGCCCGGGCCGGCCGATCTCGCACGACCGACCGGCCCGGACGTGCTGCGCATCGCGGGCTCAGACGCCGTCGACGACGCGGTGGACGGAGTCGGCGACGAGTCCGTGCGCCTCGCGGTGGACCGTGACGGCCGACTCGGCGTCCGGCGCCTCGACGAGACAGAAGATGAGGCCGCGCTCCTCGTCGACCCAGTAGCGCTGGTAGTCGACGCCGTACGCCCCCTGGGCCTTCAGGTCGGCGAGGTGGGCCTGCGCCACGTCGGACGCGGCGACGCCGCCCTCGATGGTGTGGATGTCCATGAACAGCGACATGTGCTGGTCCTCCTTGATGTGGTTGGTCTCCGACGGGTCTGGTTCCCGCCGGCCCCGCCGGTTGGCGGCCACCACCCACTATTGGCGAGTGACAGAGGCGCGGGAATGATCGAGACCGCGTAGGACATGACCGAGACGCCGGACCTCGTGCGAGCACCGGTGGCACCGGATCCGTTGGATGTCGTGCCCCAGGTGCTGGACCTCGTGCGACTGACCGGCGCGATCTTCTTCCGCTACGACTTCCACGCACCGTGGGCGTACTGGTCGCCGCGAACCCTCGAGATCGAGGGAGCGATCCCGCCGGGGGCCGGAAGCCTGGTGATGTTCCACATCGTCGACCGGGGCTCGTGCTGGGTGGCGCTCGACGACGGGGTGCGGCACCCGCTCTCCGCCGGCGACGTCGTGGTGCTCCCCTACGGCGATGCCCACTCGTTCGGCTCGGACGAGCCCGCCGAGGCCGTACCGATCACGTCGATCCTGCCGTCCACGCCGTGGGTCGAGTTCCCGCACCTGCGCTACGGCGGTGACGGCGAGGACACGCACATGGTGTGCGGCTACCTGCGCGGCGACGCCGTCCTGTTCGACCCCGTCCTGCGCGCTCTCCCGCCACTCATCGTGGTACGACCGACGAGCGGACCGGTCGCCGACTGGGTCCGAGCCAGCGTCGATTACGCCGTCGTCCGCGCGCTGCTGGGGCGACCGCCGATCCGCTCCTCGCCGAATGGCGGCTCAATCTCGCTTCCGGGCTGCTGCGCACGACCGATCTCGGTGTCGCCGAGGTCGCCACGAAGGTGGGCTACACCTCCGAGGAGGCGTTCAGCCGCGCCTTCAAGCGCGCCCTGGGCATGGCGCCCGCGCACTGGCGCCTGGCCGTCTGAGGGCACCGCGCCCGCATCACGAGCCCGTGCCTCGACCACGCAGGTCAGGTGCGGTCACCACCACAGCACCGTCACGCAGCGCGGCGAAAGACCGGGCCCCAGAACGGTTCAGGGGCGGCGGGGGCGGTCGAGGAGCCAGTCCGCGACGTCGAACGCGAGCTCGAGGGACTGGACGCGGTTGAGGCGCGGGTCGCACGCCGTCTCGTAGCGGTCGCCGAGCTGGTCCTCCGTGACGCCCTCCGTACCGCCGACGCACTCGGTCACGTCGTCACCGGTGAGCTCGACGTGGATGCCGCCCGGCACCGTGCCGAGCTTCTTGTGCACCTGGAAGAAGCCGAGCACCTCGTCCGCGACGTCGGAGTAGGACCGCGTCTTGTGGCCGCTCGCGGCCTCGCGGGTGTTGCCGTGCATCGGGTCGCACACCCACACGACGGGGTGGCCGGACGCCGTGACCTCCTCGACGATCGCCGGCAGGGCGTCGCGCACCGCGCCCGCGCCCATCCGCGTGATGAACGTGAGGCGCCCGGGCGACCCGGTCCGGGTTGAGTCGTTCGGCGAGCTCGACGGCCTGCTCCGGAGTCGTCGTCGGGCCGAGCTTCACGCCGACCGGGTTGCTGATCCGCGCGGCGAAGTCGATGTGCGCGCCGTCGAGCTGGCGGGTGCGCTCGCCGACCCACACGAAGTGGCCGGACACGTCGTAGGGGTTGCCCGTCCGCGAGTCGATGCGGGTGAGCGCCTTCTCGTAGTCGAGGACGAGCGCCTCGTGGCCGGCGTAGAACTCGACCCGCTTGAACTCCTCGGGGTCGGCGCCGCAGGCCGCCATGAACGCCAGCGCGCGGTCGATCTCGCCCGCCACCTGGTCGTAGCGGTGGCCCGCGGCGGTCTCGGCGACGAAGTCCTGGTTCCACGCGTGCACCTGCCGCAGGTCGGCGTAACCGCCCTGGGTGAACGCGCGGACGAGGTTCAGCGTCGCGCTCGCGGTGTGGTAGCTGCGGAGCAGGCGGTTCGGGTCGGGCACGCGGCCGGCGGCCTGGAACGGCAGCGCGTTGACGCCGTCGCCGTAGTACGACGTCAGCGCGACGCCGTCGCGCACCTCGGACGGGCTGCTGCGCGGCTTGAAGTACTGCCCCGCCATCCGCCCGACCTTGACGACCGGCAGGCTCGCGCCGTAGGTGAGGACGATCGCCATCTGCAGGACCGTCTTGAGCTTCGCGCGGATCGCCTCGGCGGTGGCGGTGTCGAACGTCTCGGCGCAGTCGCCGCCCATGAGCACGAACGCCTGGCCGCGCGACGCCGCCGCGAGCCGCCCGGTGAGGTTGTCGCACTCCCCCGCGAACACCAGCGGCGGCAGCGCGCGCAGCTCGTCGAGCGCCGACGCGAGCGCGACCGGGTCGGGCCACACCGGCTGCTGCGCAGCCGGCAGGTCAGGCCACTCGATGCGATCCACCATGGTCCTCAGGGTAAGGGCGGCGCCGACAAGTCGCCGCGCCGGTATGACGGACGCATGTCACTGAAGGTGGCCCTGGTTGCCAAGACGTGGTCAAACTCCCCCCTCATCCACCGAGTGCGCGTGCGCCGTGCGGACGCTCACGCTCGAGCGATGAGGGGGGAGTTTGGTGCTCTCTAAGCAACCAGGGCCACCTTCAGTGAGAACCCCTCACCCGAAGAAGGTGCGGACCTCGTCGTAACGGTCCTGCGGGACCGTCTTGAGTACGCCGGTGCCCTCGATGAGCGGCACGCGCACGATGTCGACGCCGCGCAGCGCCACCATGACGCCGTACTGCTTGTCGTGCACGGAGTCGATCGCCTGCAGGCCGAAGCGGGTCGCGAGGACGCGGTCGAACGCGGTCGGCGTACCGCCGCGCTGGATGTGCCCGAGCACCGAGGCGCGGGCCTCCTTGCCGGTCCTCGCCTCGAGACCCGACGCGAGCCAGTCGCCGATGCCCGAGAGCCGCACGTGGCCGAACGCGTCGAGCGTCTGGTCCTTCGTGATGAGGTCGCCGTCGGCCGGCAGCGCGCCCTCGCTCACGACGATGATCGGCGCGTAGTGCGAGCGGAACCGCGACTCCACCCAGCCGGCGACCTCGTCGAGGTCGAACGGCACCTCGGGGATGAGGATGCCGTTGGCCCCGCCGGACAGGCCCGCGTGCAGCGCGATCCAGCCGGCGTGCCGGCCCATCACCTCGACGACGAGGATGCGGTGGTGCGACTCGGCCGTCGTGTGCAGCCGGTCGATCGCCTCCGTCGCGATGTTCACGGCCGTGTCGAAGCCGAACGTGTAGTCCGTCGCCGAGAGGTCGTTGTCGATCGTCTTCGGTACGCCGACCACGGGGACGCCATGGTCGTGCAGTGCCGTGGCCACGCCGAGCGTGTCCTCGCCGCCGATCGCGATGAGAGCGTCGACGCCCGAGGAGGCGAGGTTGGCCTGGATCCGCTCGACGCCGCCCTCGATCTTGATCGGGTTCGTGCGGCTCGAGCCCAGGATCGTGCCGCCGCGGGGCAGGATCCCGCGGACCTGGGTGATGCCCAGCTCCGTGGTGAGGCCCTCGAGCGGGCCCTTCCAGCCGTCGCGGAAGCCGACGAACTCGTAGCCGTACTCGGTCACGCCCTTGCGGACGACGGCGCGGATGACAGCGTTGAGACCGGGGCAGTCGCCGCCACCGGTGAGCACTCCGACGCGCATGGTTCTCCTCGTGCGTGGGAAACAGGTGGGGTCATGACAACGCTGTCATGGCACTCGGCCCATCCAACCGCACTCGGACCCGCGCAGGCGACCCGCCGCCTCCGCCGTCGCGCCGCCCCGCGCCACCCCGCACCGGACTGGGCGGTACGCCGCCTGATCCGCGCCACGGTCCTGCGCCGCTCGGCACCGGGGCCCGGTCGACCCGCCGTCCTGCGCCGCGACCGGTCCGCGCGCTAGCGTCCCGGGCCATGACCTTCTCGATCGTGGCCCGCTCCGAGGACGGCTCCGAGCTCGGCGTCGCCGTGGCCTCGAAGTTCCTGGCCGTCGGCGCCGCCGTCCCGGCGGCCGAGGTGGGCGCGGGCGCCGTCGCGACCCAGGCGATGGCCAACCTCGCCTACCGCCCGCGCGGCCTCGCGCTGCTCGCCGCCGGCGGCGACGCCCGCGACGTCCTCACCACCCTGCTGTCCGAGGACGACGCGCACGAGCACCGCCAGGCGGGGATCGTCGACGCGCGCGGCGGCGCCGCGACGTTCACCGGCGAGTCGTGCTTCGCGTGGGCGGGCGGCACGAGCGGCGTCACCCGCGCGGGCGTCGGCGTACGCGATCCAGGGCAACATCCTCACCGGCCCGGAGGTCGTCGACGCCGTCGAGCACGCCTGGCGTCACGCCGACGCCGCACGTCCGTTCCGCCACCGGCTGCTCGACGCGCTCCTCGCCGGCGACCGCGCCGGCGGCGACTCCCGCGGCCGGCAGAGCGCGGCGCTGCTCGTCGTCCGACCCGGCGGCGGCTACGGCGGCGGCAGCGACGTCCTCGTCGACCTGCGCGTCGACGACCACCCCGACCCGGTCCCCGAGCTCGTGCGCCTGCTCGGCATCCGCGACCTGCTCTTCGAGCGGCCCGACCCGGCGGACTGCCTGCCCCTCGAGGGCGAGGTCGCCGACGAGGTACGCCGCCGGCTCGCCACCCTCGGCCACCGCGAGTTCGACCTCGGGACCGCGCTCGAGGGCTGGGCCGGCATCGAGAACCTCGAGGAGCGCCTCGTCGCCGGGCGCATCGACCCGCTCGTCCTCGACCACCTGCGCGCGCTCACCGGAGGCGACGCATGAGCATCCTGTCGATCGACGCCGGCACCACGGGAGTCACCGCGCTCGTCGTCTCCGCCGACGCGACGATCCTCGCCCGCGGCTACTCCGAGTTCCCGCAGCACTTCCCCGTCGAGGGCTGGGTCGAGCACGACCCCAACGACATCTGGGCCGCGACGATCTCCGCCGTGCGCGACGCCCTCGCGACGCTCGACCGCCGACGGCGACCGGCCGACCGCGGTCGGCATCACCAACCAGCGCGAGACCGTCGTGCTGTGGGACCGCGAGACTCTCGGCGCCCCGCGGCGCGCGATCGTGTGGCAGGACCGGCGTACCGCCGGGCATCTGCGACCAGCTGCGCGGCGACGGCCGGGAGCCGAGGATCGCCGAGCTCACCGGGCTGCGGCTCGACCCCTACTTCTCGCGCCACGAAGCTGTCCTGGATCGCGCTCAACGAGCCGCAGGTGTGGGCGCAGGTCGAGAGCGGGCGCGTCGCGGTCGGCACGGTCGACTCCTACCTCGTCGCACGGCTGACCCGCGGGCTGCACCACGTCACCGACGCGTCCAACGCGTCGCGCACCCTGCTCTACGACATCCACGCGGGCGCGTGGAGCCAGGAGCTGTGCGACGTCTTCCGGGTGCCGATGTCGGCGCTGCCCGAGGTCGTCCCGTCCTACGGCGTGGTCGGCAACACCGACCCGTCGGTCTTCCTCGGCCTCGACCTGCCGATCGCGGGCATCGCCGGTGACCAGCAGGCGGCCCTGTTCGGCCAGGCCTGCTTCGCCACGGGCTCGAGCAAGTGCACGTACGGCACCGGCTCGTTCGTCCTCGTCAACACCGGCGACCGCCCAGTCGACGTCGTCGACCGGGCTGCTCACCACCGTCGCCTGGCAGCACCCGGACGGCCGGCTCACCTACGCGCTCGAGGGCGCCGTCTTCGTCACCGGGGCGGCCGTCCAGTGGCTGCGCGACGGGCTGCAGATCATCGCGAGCGCCGGTGAGACCGAGGAGCTCGCGCGGTCGGTGCCCGACTCGGGCGGCGTCGTCTTCGTCCCCGCGCTCACCGGCCTCGGCGCCCCGGACTGGGACCCGCACGCGCGCGGCACGATCCTCGGGATCAGCCGCGGCACGACGCGGGCGCACATCGTCCGCGCGACGCTCGAGGCCATCGCGTTCGAGGTGCAGGACGTCGTCGAGCTCATGGTCCGCGAGGGCGGCGTGACCGTCCCGGAGCTCGCCGTCGACGGCGGCGCCTCGGCCAACGACCTCCTCTGCCAGCTGCAGGCCGACGCGCTGCAGGTGCCCGTCGTCCGCGCCGCGATCCTCGACACCACCGGGCTCGGCGCGGCGTTCCTCGCCGGTCTCGCCACCGGGGTCTGGGACTCCCCCGACGACATCGCCGCCGTCGTTCGCCGCGACGCCCGGTTCGAGCCGCGCCCCGGCGACGACACGGCGCACCGGCGCTGGCGCGTGGCCGTCGAGCGGTCGAAGTCCTGGGCCACGGTCTGAGCCGCCGGCGCTGACGCGTGGCCGTCGAGCGGTCGACGTCCTGGCGCACGGCCTGCGAACCGCCGGCGTCACCCCGCTCCCGCGTGAGGATCGCCGCCGGGCGCTCGAAGTCCTGGTCCGGCCGCCCGCGGCCGAGGGCCGGACCGTCCGGCCAGCGGCGCGGGTCCGTCCGCTCAGCGGCGCGGCGACACGACGCGGGATGCGGTCGCACCGGCGGCCGCGCGTGCCACCCTGACGCCATGCCCGACCCCTTCGAGTACCTCCCGCACCCGCACATCCAGGCCCGCGCCGAGGCCGGCCCGCCCAAGGTCGCCGAGGCGATCAGGTCGCTGCACGGCCCCGGCCCGATCGGCCGGTTCAACGCGCGCTTCGGCCTGCGCATCACCGTCCTCGTCGGGACGATGTGGACGGCGTACCTGTTCACCCTGCTGGCGCTGGTGAGCGCGCCGTCGGCGTTCAAGTCCGGCGACCGGCTCATCATCGTCGCCTGGATCGCGCAGACGCTTCCTGCAGCTCGTGCTGCTCCCGATCATCATCGTCGGGCAGAACGTGCAGGCCGCCGCGGCGGACTCGCGGTCGCAGGCGACGTACGACGACGCCTCGGCGGTCCTCGCCGAGGCCAAGCAGATCCAGGCGCACCTGCAGGTGCAGGACGACGCGATCCGGGAGATCCTCGCCGAGGTCAAGGCGCTGCGCGCCGCGAGCTGAGGCCCGCACGGGCGCGCGGCCAGCGCGGTGCGCGCTCGCGGGCGGGGGCCCGGCAGGCGTCGGGCGGCCGGGGCGCTGTGCGCGAACTCGCCCGGCTCCGGGGCCTCGACGACGAGCGCGGCGTCGGAGGTCATCGACTTCGCCTTCGCGGCGTAGACGTCGACGTACTCCTGGCCGGACAGCTGCATGAGCTCGTACATGATCTCGTCGGTCATCGAGCGGAGCACGAAGCGGTCGCCGGACATGCCCTCGTAGCGGGAGAAGTCGAGCGGGGCGCCGATCGCGATCTTCACCCGCATGATCTTCGGGCGCACGCGGCCGGGGGGCTGGATCAGGTGGGTGTTGATCATCGCGCACGGGACCACCGGGCACTCCGGCCTCGAGCGCCATCCGCGCCACGCCGGTCTTGCCGCGGTAGAGCCGGCCGTCACCGGAACGGGTGCCCTCGGGGTAGATCCCGAGCAGCTGTCCCTCGGACAGGATCCCCAGGCCGGTGCGCATCGCGGCCTCGGAGGCGCGGCCGCCCGAGCGGTCGACCGGCACCTGGCCGACGCCGGCCATGAACACCTTCGTGAGCCAGCCCTTGATCCCCGGCGAGGTGAAGTAGTCGCTCTTCGCGAGGAACGTGATCCGGCGCCTGCACGACCAGGGGCAGGAAGATCGAGTCGGAGAACGAGAGGTGGTTGCTCGCCAGGATCGCCGCGCCGTCGGCGGGGAGGTTCTCCAGACCCTCCACCTGAGGCCGGAACAGCAGCTTCACCCAGGGGCCGATCAGGATGTACTTGCACACCCAGTAGAACACCGACCCACCGCCTCCCTTCACACCCAGTGACGCCGACAGTACGGCGAGCCAACCCCGGCGGGCAACGTGACGGGGCCGGTAGCGTCATCCCCGGGTCCCGGCGTCCGCGCAGGTCGCAGCCGTGACCCGGCCCCGCGAGGGGCGCCCGGACCCGGGTCACCGGGCCGGCACCGGCGGTGCGCCGCCACGACGACAGGAGCCCGCCGTGCCGCTCATGCCCGGGGCCGAGCCCTTCTCCCACGACGGCGGCCCGGTGGGCGTGCTCGTCCTGCACGGCTTCACCGGCTCCCCGCGGTCGATGCGTCCGTGGGCCGAGCACCTCGCCGGGGCCGGCCTGACCGTCGAGCTGCCGCGCCTGCCCGGCCATGGCACGCGGTGGCAGGACATGGCCGTCACCCGTTGGGAGGACTGGTACGCCGAGGTCGACCGCTCCTTCACCAGCCTGCGCGAGCGCTGCGAGACGGTGTTCGTCATGGGCCTGTCGATGGGCGGGTCGCTCACGCTGCGGCTCGCCGAGAACCGCGCCGGACGAGGTCGCCGGCCTCGTCCTGGTGAACCCCGCCGTCCACACCGAGGACTGGCGGCTCTCGCTGCTGCCGGTCATCAAGCACGTCGTCAAGGCGTTCCCCGGGATCCGCAACGACATCAAGAAGCCCGGCCAGGACGAGGGCGCCTACGACAAGATGCCGCTCAAGAGCTTCGACTCGCTGCACCACGCGTGGGGCGAGATCAAGGCCGACATCGGCAAGGTCACCGCGCCGGTGCTCCTGCTGCACTCGCGCGCGGACCACGTCGTCGAGCCGAGCAACGCGGCGTGGATCCTCGCGAACGTCGCGAGCACCGACGTCACCGAGGTGTGGCTCGAGGACAGCTACCACGTCGCCACGATCGACAACGACGCCCCGCTGATCTTCGACCGGAGCCTCGAGTTCGTGCACCGTCTCGCGCCGCAGTCCGCGACGGGCGTGACACTGGGCCCATGACGACGCCGAACGGCCGCGACAACGGGCTGCCTCCCGCTCCCCGCTACATCGCGCTGGTCGACGTCGACCCGCCCGTCGCCGACCACGTCCTCGAGCTCCTGCGCGACGCCGGGGTCACCGCCGTGGCCGAGCCGCTCGCCGGCGACCTCGGGCCGGCGCGCGACACCCCGCCGCCGACCCGGCCCACCGACCGCGTGCACGTGGACGAGGGTCACCTGCTCCTCGCCCGCACCGTCGTCGGGCAGGCCCTGCCCGCGCTGCGCGCCGACTTCCTCGCCGACGCGGCCCGCCGCGCCGACACCGAGGAGTCGGACCGGCTCTACCGGCCGGCACCGCGACGACCTGCCGTCCGACCAGGTCGACACGATGTTCGCGGACATCGTCGCCGGCTTCGACCTCGCGTCGTCGCGACCCGGTGCCGCGGTGGTCGGTGCTCGAGGACGCGCCCGACGCGCCGCCGGTCGAGCCCGGCGCCGGCTCGGGCCGGCCGCCGCTGTCGTCGCGGCTGCTGCGCAGCGGTGCCGACACGCCGCCGCCCCCGGCCGAGGACCCGGACGACCACTTCGTCCCGCCGCCCCCGCCCCCGCTGCCCGAGGCCGACCGGGTGACGCGCCTCGCCTGGGCGGCGCTGCTCGGCGGACCGGCGCTGCTCGTGCTCGCCGCCCTGCTCGGCATCGCCCTCGAGGGATGGGTCACCGTCCTCGCCGTCGGCGCCTTCGTCGGCGGGTTCGGCACGCTCGTGGCCCGGATGCACGACCGTCCGCCGCAGGACGACGGCTGGGACGACGGCGCCGTCCTGTGAACCGTGGCGACGCCGGGTCGCCCGGACCGCCTACTTGATCAGCCGGACCGGATCGCCGTCGAGGGTGGCCGACCAGGTGGTCGTGTCCTGCACGGACGCGGACCCGATGTTGGGGTAGGTGTAGAGCAGCGTGAACCAGCACCCGCTGTTGACGAGGTCGCTGCAGACGTAGTCCGTGGGGATCTGGACGTCGACCTCCTTCGCCTTGCCCTGGTATCCGTTCGAGCTCTGGACGTTGGTCAGCTGACAGGCGGGCAACGGGGTGCTCGACGGGGTCGCGCTGGGGAGGAAACCACGGTCGACGCAGGAGATCGCGAGGCTGCCCGTGTTGTCCGTCGGGGCGACGATCTTGATCGTGCCCGCCTGGTTCGAGTCGCCGGTGTCGAAGAACACGACCTTGAGCACGTGCCCGGCACCCGCGCTGGGCACCCGCGCGAGGTAGAACTTCGTCGTCCCCGACTTGAGGTTCGCGTAGATCGGCATGCGCTCGTAGGCCGCGACCGACACCGCGTCCTTGTTGCCCGACGCCACGGCCCGCAGGGCGAACCGGTTGTGGCCCGAGCCGGTGACCCCGGGCTCGTCGTTGGGGTCGGCCATCTGGGTGTTGGTGACGGTGCCCGGCTTGAGGTTGGTGCGCACCTCGAGGAAGTAGTCCGTCACCCCGCTGGTCGGGGCGGTGAGCGGGCAGTTCAGCGACACCCAGCGCCGGAAGTTCTGCTGCGCGTAAGCGCCGTCGGTCGACCGGCCCTGCGACGTGGACGTGTCCAGGTACTGCGAGAGGTCGACGTTGAGGCCACGGAACTGCTGCGGGCTGCAGGTCGAGATCGGACTGCTCTTCGCCGGGTCCCCGCTGTCGGTCGGCGCGAGCAGGGCGTAGGTCGTGGTGGGGAGCGCCGTGGTGAACCCGAACTGGTTGTCCCCGGTGCAGAAGGTGCCGGTGCTCGCGGGGCTCGTGGTCGGGTCGCCGAAGGCGTAGCGGGTCTTCGCGTCCGTGACGTACGGGTTCGGCGTGTTGCTCCCGCCCCACGCCGAGTTCGACGAGCTCGCGGCCTGAGGTTGATCTCGCAGTGGTCGCCGACGTTGATGAACGCCGGGTCGAACACCTGGACGTTGACGCTCCCGGCGCCGGCGCCGACCCGCACCCGGTAGTAGTACACCGGCTTGGCCGTGACGGTCGTCCCCTGGCAGACCGACGACCCGAAGTGGTCGCAGTTGTCGACCTGGCCGGCGCCGAGGCAGTAGCTGTCCGAGCTCGACGTGCAGCCCTGCGCCGCGTACTGGTCGCCGTTCTGCTTGCTCGTCCTCGGGCCCGCGATGTTGGCCCAGAAGTTCGGTGTGCTGCCCAGCGTGCAGTTGACCGAGGAGCCCGCGGTGGTCTCGAACGGCCCGAGCGGCTCGTTGCCGAACAGGTTGCACGGGCTCCCCATGGGGACCGGGCCGGCGTAGTCGCTCACGGCGCTCCGCGAGACGGTCGTGCGATCGAGGCCGAACATGGCGCCGAACGCGTTCGCGACGCTGCTCGACACGGTCACCTGCAGCTGGGAGTCCGAGGACCGGGCGCGACGGCGACGGTGATGTTGCCCCCGTCGGGGTAGCCGTTCTTGGCGGCCACGTCCAACGCGGTGGTCTGGCGCCTGGGCGAAGTCCTGCGGCATGTAGATCACGCCCGCGTTGGCGGCGGCGTCCGCGACCTTCTGCACGCGCTCGGCCTCGACGTACCAGCGGGCGATGTCGACGGACAGCGCGCAGAACAGCAGCAGCACGGGCGCGAGGATCGCGACGATGATGGCGACGGCACCGGCGTCGGTGCCGTGCGCACCGCGCACGCGCTGCAACCAGCCCCGCGGCGTCGTCGTCACGGATGCCCGCCGTTGCTCGCGCACGTCGCGTTGGGCAGGGGCTCGAACTGCATGACCGCGCGGTCCTGCATCGACACGGAGTTGCCGAACAGGCCACTGAGCATGAACCGGTGGGTCGCCTTGATCGCGACCCCGACCGCGTCGGACTTGCCGGCGCCGGCGCACGCCGCGATCGTCGTCGACGTCCAGGCGCCGCTCGCGTAGAGGAACTGGGACTGGGAGTCGACCCACACGAACTTCACGCAGTTGGGCACCGCTGGAGTCGCACTTCGCGGTGGCCCAGCTGGTGTAGGTCCCGGGAATCCCGCGGTGTTCGCCTTGTAGATCCACATCTCGTCGATGTTGCCCTTGGGGATCGCCGAGCCGGCCCGCTGGACGGCGTCGGCCGCGTCCTGCGCGAGCTGGGGCACGGTCGCCGGCGCGCATCCGACCGGGATCACGGGCGGCGTCCCGTAGGCCGGGCAGCTGGTCACGTGGCCCTGCCCGGCCTCGGCGGACGCGATGCGCGCTCCCGTGCGCACCAGCGAGCTGACGGCCACGTTGTCGCGCATGAGCAGGGCGAACTCGATGATCCCGAAGAGCAGGGTGAACAACAGCAAGGAGACGATCGCGAACTCGACGGCGGCCGCACCCGAGTCGGCGACCCCCCGTGCGCGCCGCGACGCCGCGCATGACCCCCGCGAAGTGCGCATGCGTCCCCATCTGCGTCTGCCGACAGCCAGACCTGTCGGAGCGATCATTCTGTCACCGAGGCACGGCGTCCGACCCGTACGGGCGGGCGTGAGTTCCTCGTCCGTTCGGACCATCATGCGCCTCGACGCGCCGGATCACGGCGTTCCTGTCACTCTCGGTGATGGAGGGTGATCAGACAGTGACCTCGCGCGCGAGGTCGGCGGCTCCGATCATGCCCGCGTCGTTTCCGAGCTCCGCCACCACGATCCGGGCGTGCGGCCGGTGATCCCCGGCGACCAATGCCCCCGCGAACGCGGACCTGGTCGGTGCGAGGAGCAGCTCCCCCGCCTCGGAGACACCACCGCCGATGACGAACACCGCAGGGTCGAGCAGCGCCGCGACGTCGGCGAGGCCGGTGCCGAGCCAGGTGCCGATCCGGCGGAACGCCTCGAGGGCGACCGGGTCGCCCGCCTGAGCCGCGGTCGTCACGTGCTGGCCGGTGACGCCCTCCGGCGTGCCGTCGCCCAGGCTGAGGAGCAGCTGGGCCTCACCGCGGCGATCCGCCGCGAGCTCGCGCGCCTTGCGCAGCAGGGCGTTCCCGCTGGCGTACTGCTCCCAGCAGCCGCGCTTCCCGCAGCCGCAGAGCCGACCGTCCTGCACGCGCACGAGGTGGCCGAACTCGGCGGCCATGCCGTAGGAGCCGCGCACCAGGCGGTCGTCGTGCACTGATTCCGCCGCCGATTCCGGTGCCGACCGTGACCGCCACGAGGTCGTGCGTGCCGCGCCCGGCGCCGAACCGGAACTCGCCCCAGGCCGCGGCGTTCGCGTCGTTCTCGACGACGACGGGGAGGCCGCAGCCGGCGCTCACCGCGGGACCGAGCGGCTCCTCGACCCAGTCGAGGTTCGGCGCGAATCGCACGATCTGGCGCGTCTCGTCGACGAGGCCCGCGGCACCGAGGCCCACCGCCTCGACCTCGCCCGCGCCCGCCGCCCGCGCGGCCACGACGAGGTCGGCGACCACGGCGACGATGCTGTCGACGATGCCCTGCTTCGACCGGGCCGGCGTCTCGCGACGGGCGCGGTCGAGGATCGTGCCCTCGTCGTCGACGAGCCCGCCGGCGATCTTCGTCCCGCCGATGTCTATCCCGATCGTGACGCTCATCGGTCCTGCCTCGTGTCCGCCCGCGGTGCGGGCCGGGTGCGTGTCGTGCTGCGGGGAACAGACGGGTCGGCCGCGGCGTCGCTGCCACGCCGACCCGCCGCCGTCATGGCCGGGCGCCGTCGGTTCCGCCCTCGCGCGTGAGCGGGACGCGTCGCACGCGGCGGGGGCGCGGTCCATCCTGCCCTGACCGCTCGTCGTCCGTGCCGTCCTCGGGGCGGGAGTCGGCGTCCGCCGAGTCCGCCGGTACGGCGGAGGCGCGGGAGCCGGCCTCCTCGGCCGAGGCGTCGGCGGGCCCGGCGGACCCGAGCGAGCCGGTCTCCTGGACCGAGGCGTCGGCGGGCTCGGCGTCCCCGCGCGAGCCGGTCGCCTCGTCCGACGCGTCGGCGGGTGTGGTGTCACGACCCGACTCCCCCGGGGTCCGCGCACCGGCGAGGTCGCCGGCCTGGGCGACGAGCGAGCCCAGCGCGGTGACGGCCGAGTCGACCCAGCGGCCGACCGAGTCCGGGTCGGCCTCCCGAAGCCCGGCGACGGCGCGGCAGAGCGGGCACGAGCACGGCTCGCCGTCGGGGCTCACCGGTGCGAGGTGCGGTGCCGAGGTGCGGAGCCAGTCCTGCGCCGCGGCGAGCAGCCGCGCGGCCTCCTGACCGGCGCGCGGGTCGGGGCCGGTCACGACAGCAGTCCGGTGGACCAGCGGTCGAGGTCGCGGTCGAAGCGCACCCGGACGACCTGGCCGGCGTCGGTGAGGTCGAGGCTCGCGCCCGACACCTCGCAGCGCCGCAGGACCGGGGGCAGCGCGATGACCCGTCGGTGCGGGCCGAGGTCGACGACGAGGTCGCCGTCCTCGGTGACGGAGACGTCGAGGTCGTCGAGGTCGGCCCCGGGCACGGAGACGTCGAGGAACCAGCGGTCGCCGTCGGGGCTCACCCGCGTCGGGGCCCGTGCGGCGCCGAGGTCGAGCGTGTCGTCGCCCGCGTGCACGACGTCGGCGAGCTCGAGCAGGGCGTCGACCCCGACCGGCTCCGCACCGGCGTACGGCGCGAAGCGCACCGGGAGGTCGGCGAACCGGTCCCGTGCGGTCACGAGCATGTCGCGGTGTCGCGCCGCGAGCGCCGGGGGCCAGTCGGCTCCGACGGCGACGCGGTTCACGACGACGCCGTCGACGTGGTGACCGAGCATGGCGAGCGTCGTGCGCGCCCGCTGCGTCTCGGCGAGCACCACCCGCTCGGGGGTGGTGACGAGCCGGACGGCGGCCCGCGGGCCCGTGACCAGGTCCCGCACCGCGGTGAGCTCGCCGGCCAGGCGCTCGAGCGCGTCGAGGGCGTCGACCGTCGACGGTGCCATGCCGGCGGACCCGAGCAGCCGCGTGATCCGCCGGTCGAGCGGGAACCCGCGCGTGACGAGCCGGTCGAGCGCCTCAGGGAGGGCGAGCAGCCGCAGCGTCTCCGCCGTCGGGTGCGCAGTCGACGACGAGGACGTCGTACGCCGTCGGCGTGCGTCCGCACCTCGAGAAGGGCGAGGACGTCGTCGACGCCCGGCAGGGTCGCGATCTCCTCGGCGACGAGGGGGTCGACGCCGGCACCGCCGAGCAGCCCGCCGATCGCGCCGCGCACGGTGGTCCACGACGAGTCGAGCCGGGCTCGCGTGTCGATCTGCAGGACGTCGAGGTCGCCCGGGGCCCCGGGCACCGGGGTCGGGGCCGCCGCGACCCGCCACTCCCCCGTGCGTCCCGTCGTACCGGTCATGCCCAGGACGTCGGTGAGCGAGTGCGCCGGGTCCGTGCTCACCAGCAGGGTGCGGCCGCCGTCGCGGGCGGCGGCGAGGGCCGTGGCCGCGGCGAGGGTCGTCTTGCCGACCCCGCCCTTACCGGCCACCAGCAGCACACGCACAGGGAAGAACCTACCGGGCCGGGCCCGGGCCACGCCAGCGCGTGCGGGCCGGCGCGACGGCGGGCGAGCGGCTCAGGCCTCGACGCGCTCCTTGAGGCCGCGCAGCGCGGTGTCGACGATGACCTTCTCGGCCTTGCGCCGGATCAGGCCGATCATCGGGATGCTCACGTCGACCGCGAGCTGGTAGACGACCGTGGTCGATGCCGTCGCCGTTGTCGGTGAGCTGGTAGACGCCGTCCATCGCCTTGAGCATGTGGCCCTCGGTGAGCCTCCAGGTGACCGAGCGGTCGGCGTCCCAGTCGTACTCGAGGGTGTACGAGTCCTTGATCGCGCCGGCGTCGAGCACGAAGTGGGCGTCCCCCGGGCGGCCGTCCTCGAACTCGGTGAGGATCTCGACCGACTTCACCCCGTCGCTCCACTCCGGGTAGCTCGCGAGGTCGGCGATGACCGCCATGACCGTGACGGCGTGGCCTGGATGACGATGCTCGACTCGGTCCGGTCGGCCATGCGCCGGACCCTACCTCGTGCCTGCGGCGCGCCCGCCGGGCGCGCGCCGCGACCGCGTCGACGACTCGCCATGAGGGCGTCGTATGGCGCGCTCTACGCAACCAGGGCCACCCTCAGTGAGATCCTCCCAGGGGTCACCAGGACAGGGCGACGGGGCGGCGCGAGCCGCGGAAGTGCCCGACGTTGACGCACTCGGTCCGGCCGATCCGGGCCCGGCGCACCAGCGGCTGGTGGACGTGGCCGAACAGCACCATCCGGGGCCCGGTCGCGCGCACGTGCTCGAGGATCGCCGCGCTGCCGAGCTCGAACCGGCGCGCGACGACGTCGTAGCAGAGCTCGGGGACCGCGGGCGGGATGTGCGCGCAGAGCACGTCGACCTCGCCGAGCGCCGCGACCTTGGCCGCGTACTCGTCCTCGTCGAGCTCGTACGGCGTACGCATCGGGCTGCGCAGGCCGCCGCCGACGAAACCGAAGCGGAGTCCGCCGATCTCGGCGACCTCGCCGTCGAGGACCGTGTGCCCCGGGCGCAGGTAGTCCGGCCAGAACTCCGGGATGTCGACGTTGCCGTAGGTGAGGTACGTCGGTGTCGGCATGGCCGCGAACATCTCGGCGTACTGCGCCCGCACCCGGCGGTCCAGCACCGAGCGCCGGTCCTGGCCCTCGCGGCGCTGGACGTCCTCCCAGAGCCCGGCGGTCAGCGCGTGCGCGTCGGCGAAGCGCCCCGCGGTGCGCAGCTCGACGAAGCGCGCGGTGTTCTCGGCGCCGAACAGGTCGGCGAAGATCCCCTGGGAGGAGTCGTCGTAGTCGAGGTAGAGGATCAGGTCGCCGAGGCAGACCAGGGCGTCGGCGCCGTCGGCCGCGCGGGCCAGCGCGGCGGTGCTCCCGTGCACGTCGCTCACGACATGGATCCGCACGGCCCGACCCTAGCCTCGAGCGCCCGTGCCCTCGGTCCGGCCGCGGGCCGACGGGATCGCGGTGCGGGCTGGGTGGTGCCTGCCGGGTCGGACCGGGTCGTGGTCGACCCCAGCGGTCGTACGCCGGGACGGGGGTGACGCGGCCGGCACCGGAGTCAGCGGTTGACGAGGGGGCCCACGACCGTGCCGACGGCCAGCAGGACCACGACGATCGCGCCCGTGACCGCGGCGGCGAAGCCCCACTTGCCACCCGGGAGGTCGTCCGGGTCGAGCACGTTCGGCCGGTTCTCGGTGACCGCGAGCCGGCTGAGCAGCTGGTCGGCCAGCGCGTCGACCTGCTCGGGGGTCACGTCGGTGCCGGTCGGCAGCTCGATGCCGTCGAGCGCGACCTCGGCCGGATGCGCGCGCCGGCTCGCGGCGACGGGCGGGACGCGATCCCGGACGCGGCCGGCGGCGTGCCGGCCCCCGGACGCGCCGAACGGCCGGGCGCGGTCGCGCGGAGCCGGCGGGCGCGTACGCGGAGTGCCGCCCGGTCGGGGCGTCCGCGCCGGGCTCCTCGTCGTCCGGACCGGGGTCGGATCCGCGGTGAGCTCGCGGCGGACGAGTGCTCCGCGAGCTCGACGGGGGTCTCGTCGGGCGGCGGGCGCAGGTCGGTGTGGCACAGCGAGCACCACGCCGCGGACGAGGGGACCGCCGCGGCGCACGAGGGGCAACGTGTCTGGATCGGCACGTCGAGAGCATCGGCACGGTCCCCGCGGTCCTTGACTCAGCGGCTCCCGGCCGCTCCGCCGCCGTCGGCCGCCGCGTTCCGCGAGGGGCGCGGCAGCCCCGCCGCCCGGCCCCGCTCGAGCTCGTCCTTGAGCGCCCACACCGTGCGCTTCCAGGCCCGTGCGCGGGCGGCGCGGGCCCGCGCGGCCCGGCGCCGGCCGGCCGCGTCCGCCGGCAGCGGACCGGCGTCCCCGCTGGCCGGGTCGGCGGGGTCGAGCCTGGCGTAGTGGTGCACGAGCACGCCGTCGCCGACCTCCTCGAGCCAGATCTCGAGCGACCCGACCCAGCGACCGGTCACCGACCAGCGGATCCCGTCGAGGCCGCGGTCCATGAAGACGGTGAGCGCGAGGTCGGGCCACCAGGCGCGCCACCGGGCCGGGTCGGCGACGAGCGCGGCGACGGTCGGACGGTCGGCGACGACGTACGTCTCGTCCACGAGGTCGACGGCGGTCACCCTCGGATCCTGGCACGCGACGCGACTCGCGGCCCCGATCGGCGGCGCGCCGGGGCTCCCCCGCCCCTACGGTGACCGGACAGCCACGCACGACGAGGAGCCGCGGATGCGCGAGATCCACGAGACCGCCCTGGTGCCGAGCCCGGTCGCCACGCGACTGTCCGACGACGTCGTCCGGCACGGCACCGAGCGTCCCGGTCACGTGCTGCTCTCCCGGCGGGTGGACGGGGCCTGGACCGACGTCACCGCGGGTGAGTTCCTCGCGGAGGTACGCCGGGTCGCCAAGGGACTCGTCGCGACCGGCGTCGGCGCGGGCGACCGGGTCGCCCTCATGTCGCGAACCCGCTACGAGTGGACCGTCGTCGACTACGCGATCTGGTTCGCCGGCGGGGTCACGGTGCCGGTGTACGAGACGAGCTCGGCCGAGCAGCTCGAGTGGATCCTGTCCGACTCCGGTGCCGTCGCCGCGGTGCTGGAGAGCGAGAGGCACGCCGCGACGCTCGCCGAGGTGGCCGACCGGCTCGCGCCGGGGCTGCGCGTCCACGTCATCGACCGGGGCGGCCTCGACGGTCTCGCCACGTCGGGCGACGCGGTGGACGACGACGAGCTGGAGCGCCGGCGGACCTCGGTGGCCGCGACGGACCTCGCCACCATCATCTACACCTCGGGCACGACCGGCCGGCCGAAGGGCTGCTCGCTGACCCACCGCAACTTCGCCTTCGAGGCGGAGAACATCGTCGAGTGCGTCCCGGAGATCTTCCGGGACCCGGAGTGCTCCACCCTCCTGTTCCTCCCGCTCGCGCACGTGTTCGGCCGGATCATCCAGATCGCGTGCATGAGCGCGGGCACCCGGCTGGGCCACACGCCCGACGTCACCAACCTGCTGGCGGACCTCGCCGGGTTCCGCCCCACCTTCCTGCTGGCCGTGCCCCGGGTGTTCGAGAAGATCTTCAACGGCGCCCGGCAGCGAGCCATCTCCGGCGGCAAGGGCGCGATCTTCGTCCGCTCGGTGCGGGTCGCGATCGCCTACAGCGAGGCGCTCGACTCCGGTCGGCCGAGCCTGTGGCTCACCGCCCAGCACGCCCTGTTCGACCGGCTCGTCTACTCCAGGCTGCGTGACGCGATGGGCGGCCGGGTGCGCTGGGCGGTCTCCGGCGGTGCGCCCCTCGGTGCCCGGCTCGGCCACTTCTTCCGCGGGCTCGGCCTGACCATCCTCGAGGGCTACGGCCTCACCGAGACCGCGGGGGCGACCACGGTCAACCGCCCGCGGATGCTGAAGATCGGCAGCGTCGGGCACCCGTTCCCGGGCGCCGCGGCGCGGATCGCGGACGACGGCGAGGTGCTCCTCGCCGGCCCGCACATCTTCGCCGGCTACTGGAACAACCCGGCGGCGTCCGCCGAGGTGCTCGAGGCGGACGGCTGGTTCCACACCGGCGACCTGGGGTCGATCGACGACGACGGGTACCTGTCCATCACCGGCCGCAAGAAGGAGCTCATCGTGACGGCCGGGGGCAAGAACGTGGCACCGGCCGTGCTCGAGGACCGGCTGCGCGGTCACTGGATCGTGAGCCAGTGCATGGTCGTCGGCGACGCGCGGCCGTACGTCGGCGCCCTCGTGACCATCGACCTCGACTCGTTCCCGGCGTGGAAGTCCGAGCACGGCAAGGACCCCGCGGCCACGGTGGCCGACCTCGCCGACGACCCCGACCTCCGCGCGACCGTCCAGCACGCCGTGGACGACGCGAACCGGGCGGTGTCCCAGGCCGAGTCGATCCGCCGGTTCCGGATCCTGCCGGTCGACTGGACCGAGTCGGGCGGCCAGCTCACGCCGTCGATGAAGCTGCGCCGGTCGGTTGTCATGGCCGAGTCCGCAGCCGAGGTCGAGGCCCTCTACTCCTGAGCCGCCCCGCGGCGCGGCGGGCGGGCGGTCACCCGTCCGGGGCAGCGACCGCCGCCGCGGAGCCGGTCCGTCTCGCCCCGAGGCGGTCGACCGGGGAGGATGGTGCGTCGTGAGCACCTCCTCGAGCCCGTCGGGCACCCCGGTCGACGTGCGGGGTCTCGTCGTGACGTTCGGCCAGGTGCGCGCGGTCGACGACCTCGACCTGCGGGTCCCGGCCGGTGGGGCCGTCGCCCTCGTCGGCCGCAACGGCGCCGGGAAGTCCACCACCCTGCGCGTCCTCGGCGGCGTCCTGCCCCCCTCGCACGGCGACGTCCGCGTCGGCGGCGTCGACGCCGCGCGCGAGCCGCGCCGGGCCCGCGAGGTCGTCGGCTACTGCCCGGACGTCGGCGGCCTCATCCCCCGCGCGACGCCGTGGGAGCACCTGCAGCTCGCCGCCCGGCTGCGCGACCTGCCCTCCGGCTGGGAGGAGCGCGCGCGCGACCTGCTCGACCGCTTCGACCTGTCCGGCGCCGCCGACCGGGTGACCTCGGGCTTCTCCCACGGCATGGGCCGGCGGCTCTCCGTGCTGCTCGCCGCGTTCCACGAGCCGGCCGTGCTGCTCCTCGACGAGCCGTTCGACGGCGTCGACCCCCTGGGCGTCGAGGCGACCCTGGAGGAGGTACGCCGCGCCCGCCTGCGCGGAGCCGCGGTCCTCGTCTCCACCCACCTCCTCGAGCTCGCGGTGCAGGCGTGCGACGAGGCCGTCGTCCTCCGCGCCGGCCGGGTCGTCGCGGCCTCGCCGTCGACCGAGCTGGCCGGGGAGGCCGGGGCCGCGCGCTACCGCGAGCTGCTGACGTGAGTCGCCGGGGCCGCGGACAGGTCGGGGCGCTGTTCGCCCTGCGCTGGCGCATGGTGCGCTCGCGCCGGGTCCGCATCGGGCTGCTCGTGCTCGCCGCCGTCTCGCTCGGCGTGCTCGTGGTCGTCGTGGCCGGCAGCGCGACGGTGCCGCTCGGGCCGGTCTCGAGCGCCGGCCCCTCGCCGTCCGACCTGGCGAACCCGCGCGCGCTCGTCGACCGCACCGGTGAGGTGGCCGCCCTGCTGCCCTCCGCCATGCTCGCCTTCGGCCTGTTCTGCGTCATCGCCCCGCTGTCGGCCGGCGGCGGCACCGAGCTCATCCCCGAGGCCGAGCTCGTGGCCTACCCGGTCCGGGTGCCGACCCTCGTCCGGCTCTCGCTGGTCCTCACGCCGCTCAACATCGCGTGGTACCTCCAGGTGCTCGTGCTCGTCGCGGCCACGTCGTACGCCGTCCGCGGTCCCAGGCGGTCCCCTGCCGCCGCTCGGCGTGCTCGTCGCGTTCATGGCGGCGTGCACGGCCCTCGGCCAGGCGCTGGGGTGGACGCTCGTCGGGGTGCGCCGCACGAGGTCCGGTCGGCGCGGCACCTGGCTGCTGCTCGCGGCCGGGCTCGCCGTCGCCGGGTGGGTCGTCCTCACCGACCGCGGCACGGAGCTGCTCGACAACGCACCGACCCTGCGCGTCCTGGGCGCCCAGCTGCGCGCCGCGCGGCTCGACGTGCGCGGCGCGGCGCCGGTGGTCCTCGTCCTCCTGGCCGCGGTCGCGGTCGGCTACGCCGCGTCCGTGCGCATCGCGGCCTGGGCGCTGCGCCGCCCCGGGGACCTCGGGATCGACGGCCCGCTCGCCCGCCCGGTGCGCCGTCGGCCGCTGCCGGCCGATGCCGGCCGGGCGCTGCGCCGTGTCGACCGCGCGTCGGTCTGGCGCTCCGCGCCGCTGCGCCGCGGCCTGCTCGTGCTCGCCGTGCTGCCCGCGGGTGCCGCCGCGGTCGCGAGCCTCCCCTGGTCGTCCATCGCCCTGCTGCCGCCGCTGGTGTCCTCCGGCGCCGCGCTGCTCTTCGGTGTCAACGCGCTGTCGCTCGACGGCTCCGGGGCGCTCTGGATCGCGACCCTGCCGCACGACCCCGCACTCGTCCTGCGCAGCAAGGCGCGGGTGGTGGCCGAGGTCGTCGGCGGCGCCGTGCTGCTCGTCCTGATCGGGGCCGGGCTGCGCGCGAGCACCGCGCCCGGCCTCGTGGACCTGCTCTGCGTCGCCGGCGCCTCGGTCAGCTGCACCGCGCTCGTCGTCGCGGCGTCCATGCGCCTGTCGGTCACCCGGCCGCACCGCGCCGAGCTGCGCGGCCCCCGCGACACCCCGGCGCCACCCGGGACCATGGCGATCTACTCGGCGCGGCTCGCCGCCACGACCACCCTCGTGGGGATGGTCTTCGCGGTCGCCACGGTCGGCGCCTCGTGGTTCGTCCCCGTGCTCGTCACCCTGGGGCTCGTCGCGTGGGCCGCCGCATCGTGGCTGCGCACCCAGCGGCTCTGGGCCGAGGTGCCGGTCCGGGCGCGGGTGGTCGCCACGGTGTCCGCGGGCTGATCCCGACCACCCGTCGCATCGATGGTCCCGCCGCGGACGCGGGGTCCGACCGCCGCTGCCGGGTCATCACGGTGCGCGATGTGGCCGGGCGCGCCGTCACGCTCCGTCATCCGAACGGTTGGGTCCCCGCGCCGAACGTTCCTTCCCGGCGTGGGATCATTCCCATTCCGTGACCGCCCGCTACCGTACGTGGTGGAGTCGGCTGGAGGCTGTCGGCTCCCACCGGGGGCACCTGTCAGCGATTGTCGGGGGCTCGCCGAGTGCCGGTCCTGCCGCGCCCGCGGTCGCGAGTCGCCAGAGGTTCCCCATGGGTCGTCGCACGTTGCTCCTCATCGCCGCTCTCCTCGTGGCGGTCCTCGGCACGGTCCTGGTCTTCCTCTATGCGCAGAATGCCCGGAACGCGGCGCAGGAGGGCCAGACCCTGGTCAAGGTCCTCGTGGCGAAGACCCAGATCGAGGTGGGCACCACCGGCGCGACCGCGTCCACCAACGGTGCGTTCGACCTGCAGGACATCCCCAAGGAGAACGTGGTCCCCGGCGCCCTGTCGGACGCGACCCCGCTGGCGAACCTGGTGGCCCTCGTCCCCGTGTTCGCCGGCCAGCAGATCATCTCGCCACAGTGGGGTACCGCGGCGCAGACCTCCGGACTGACCCTGCCCGCCGGCACGATCGCGATCGAGGTCGCGCTCGGCGATCCGGAGCGGGTGGCCGGGTTCATCACGCCGGGGTCGAACGTCGCGATCTTCACGACGGGGACGCAGAAGGCCACCGCCGGTGCCGCCGCCGGAGGTGTCGCCCGGGTCCTCCTGCCCAAGATCCCGGTGCTCGCCGTCGGCCCCACCACCCAGGTGGGCAGCTCCACGGGGCAGTCGACCGGTGCCGCTCAGATCTCGACCGCGATCCTCACCCTGGCCGTGACGCAGGACCAGTTCCAGAAGATCCTCTTCGTCACCAAGACACCGGGCAGCCCGTACAACGGTCTCACGCTGGGCCTGCTCGACAAGAACTCGAAGATCGACCCGGCGAACCCTGGGACGACGGTGGAGAACCTGTTCAAGTAGGCCCGTGCGCTCCGACCCACCGGTACGAGGACTAGGACGTGAAGCCGTCATGACCGCGATCGTCGAGTTCGACCCGATCGGCGCCGAGTCGATCAAGGGTGCGCTGGGGCCGGAGTCGTCCGTGCTCCCCGGTCTCGACGCGCTGCACGCCTACCTCGAGGTGAACGTGTTCGAGTCCTGCGTGGTGCTGGGACCGAGCGTCGACCAGCAGGACGTGTTCGCCCTCGCCGAGGAGATGCGCCTGCGCCGGCCGAGCCTCGGTGTCGTCATGATCCGGCGCCGGATCGACACCGCGATCCTCTCGGACGCGCTGCGCGCGGGGGTCCGCGAGGTCGTGCAGGAGCGCGACATCTCCGGTCTCACCACGGCGGTACGCCGCCAGCGTGAGATCGCGACCCGGTTGCGGGAACAGGTCGAGCGACCGGAGGGGACCGAGCCCACGACGAAGGGGGGCCGGGTCGTCACCGTCTTCTCCGCCAAGGGCGGCTGCGGCAAGACGACCCTCGCGACCAACGTCGCGGCGGCGCTCGCCGACGCGGGCAAGGGGACGGTGGCCCTGCTCGACCTCGACCTGTCCTTCGGCGACGTCGCCATCGCGCTCCAGCTGTTCCCGAGCCACACGATCGCCGACGCGGTCCCCATCGGCGAGGACCTCGACGGCCCGGCGCTGCTCTCGCTGCTCACGTCGCACCGCTCGGGACTGCAAGCGCTCGTGGCGCCGATGGAGCCGAGCCTCGCCGACTCGATCGACAGCGCTCTCATCGTCCACATCATCGACCTGCTCAAGGACGAGTTCGACTACGTCATCATCGACACCCCGCCGGCGCTCGACGACAACGTGCTCGCGGCGTTCGACCGCAGCGACGTCGTCGCCCTGCTCGCCACCCTGGACATCCCCGCGTTGAAGAACCTCAAGCTCACGCTGGAGACCCTCGAGCTGATCGGCTTCCCCCGCGACCGGCTCAAGATCGTGCTCAACCGCTCGGACTCGAAGGTCGGTCTCGCGCTGTCCGAGGTCGAGAAGACGCTCAAGACCGCGATCGTCGCGCAGATCCCCTCGAGCCGCGACGTCCCCGCCTCGACGAACCGCGGCGTCGCGATCGTGTCGGACGAGCCGCGGAACCCGGTGAGCCTCGCCATCCGCTCGTTCGTCGACGACTACGTCGTCGCCCCGGGCGACGACGCCATCCCCGCGCAGATGCGCACCGATCGGCGCTCGCAGCGCCGGTGGAGGAGGTAGACCGTGAGCCTCGCCGACCGCCTCGCCCAGGCGCGCCGCGGACGTTCCGGGACGACTCCGGAGGCCGCGAGCGACCCCACGCAGGCCCGGACCCGCCGCCCCTCGTCCGCGGACCCCCTGGCGGAGCTCAAGCGCACCGTCCACGCGAGCCTGCTCGAGAGCCTCGGTCCGCAGCTCTACGACTCGCGCCTGACCGAGGACGAGCTCGAGGCGAAGGTCCGCATCACGCTTCAGGAGGTCCTCTCCCACGAGGAGACGCCGCTGACCGTGACCGACCGGGCCCGTCTCGCCCAGGAGATCGCCGACGACATCCTCGGCTACGGCCCGCTCGAGCCGTTCCTGCGCGACCCCGAGATCACCGAGGTCATGGTCAACGGCCCGACCACGATCTACGTCGAGCGCGGCGGTCGCCTCTACCCGGTCGAGGGCAGGTTCAACGACGACGCGCACCTGCGACGCACCATCGACAAGATCGTGGCCCGGGTCGGCCGCCGCGTCGACGAGTCCTCCCCCATGGTCGACGCCCGCCTGCCCGACGGCAGCCGGGTCAACGCCGTCGTCCCGCCGCTGTCGGTCGACGGCCCCACGCTGACCATCCGCAAGTTCGCCACCGACGCCTACGAGGCCGAGGACCTGGTGTCGTTCGGGACGATCACCACCCCGGTCATCGAGTTCCTCGCCCAGTGCGTCGAGGGCCGGCTCAACATCATCGTCTCCGGCGGCACCGGCGCCGGGAAGACCACGACGCTCAACGTGCTCTCGTCGTTCATCCCCGAGGACGAGCGCATCATCACGATCGAGGACGCCGCCGAGCTCCAGCTGCACCAGGAGCACGTCGTACGCCTCGAGTCGCGCCCGCCCAACATCGAGGGCAAGGGCCAGGTCACGATCCGCGACCTCGTCCGCAACGCGCTGCGCATGCGGCCCGACCGGATCGTGGTCGGTGAGGTCCGCGACGCCGCGGCGCTCGACATGCTCCAGGCGATGAACACCGGCCACGACGGCTCGATCACCACCGCGCACTCCAACAGCCCGCGCGACACGCTCTCGCGCATCGAGACGATGGTGATGATGGCCGGGGCCGAGCTCCCGCTCAAGGCGATCCGGGAGCAGGCGGCGGGCGCGTTCGACGTCATGGTCCACCAGTCGCGGTTCCGCGACGGCTCGCGCCGCGTCACGCACGTGACCGAGGTCGTGGGCATGGAGGGCGACGTCATCACGCTGCAGGACATCTTCCTGTTCGACTACGCCGCGGGCTACGGCGAGGACGGCGCCCCGCTCGGCCAGCTGCGCTCCACCGGACTGCGCCCGAAGTTCCTGGACAAGCTCGCGGCGCACGGCATCAAGGTCGATCCGTCGATCTTCGCGTTCGAGAAGTTCGGGGGCTGATCGACGTGCGTGCCGGATCGTCGCGGCGCATCGCCCGGATGGGCGCGGGCGCAGCCGCGCTGGTGGTGGTCGTGCTGTCCACCGCGCCCGCCTATGCCGCGGCCGGTGCCGGCGCCGCGGTGCCACCGGCGTCCGCCGGCCGGCTCGGATCCGTGCTCCAGACCGCGACGACCACCCCGTCGCCCTCCGCGACCGACCCCTACGGCCCCGTCCCGGTCGACCCGCCGTCGGCCGGCATCGCCGGACAGCCGTGGTTCCTCCTGCTGGCCGTCGTCGCGGTGGGCGTCGGCCTGTTCGGGCTGCTCGCGATCGCGTTCGTCTCCACCGACCGGGAGAACCAGACGACCGGCCGGGTCCGGCGACGCCTCTCGCGCTACTCGCTGACCTCGCGCCAGGAGGCGCCGTCCACGATCGCGACCTCGGGCGCGCTCGGCCAGAGCCAGGTAGCCCGGTCCGCGATCGAGCTCGCCGGCCGTGTCACGCAGAACCGCGACGTCGACACCATGCTCGGGGCGAAGCTCGAGGCCGCCGGTCTGCCGCTGAAGCCGCCGGAGTGGATGATCATCCACCTCGGCATCGCGATCGTGGCCGCCCTCGTCCTCGCACTCCTCACCGGCTTCGGGCTGCTCGCCACGCTGATGGGCCTCGGTCTCGGCCTGCTGCTGCCGTTCCTCTACCTGTCGATGAAGGAGAGCCGGCGCAAGTCGGAGTTCGCCGCGCAGCTCCCCTCCACCCTCCAGCTGCTGTCCGGCTCCCTCGCCGCCGGCTACTCGCTGCCGCAGGCGGTCGACACCGTGGTGCGCGAGTCCACCGGTCCGATGGCCGCCGAGCTCAACCGCGCGATCGTCGAGGCGCGGCTCGGCGTACCCATGGAGGACGCGCTCGAGACGGTCGCGAAGCGCATGGACTCCGTCGACTTCGCCTGGGTCGTGATGGCGATCCGGATCCAGCGCGAGGTCGGCGGCAACCTCGCCGAGGTGCTGAGCAGCGTCGCGGCCACGATGCGCGAGAGGGAACGGCTACGTCGCCAGGTCGAGGTGCTCTCCGCGGAGGGCCGCCTCTCGGCGGTCATCCTCGGGGCGCTGCCCCTGCTCTTCGTGACCTACCTCGTCCTCGTCCGGCCCGAGTACATCGGGCTGCTCGTCACGAACCCCCTCGGGATCGTGCTGATCGTGGTGGGCGTGATCCTGCTGGTCGCCGGCGGGTTCTGGCTCCGCAAGGTCGTCTCGGTGGAGGTCTGACGATGCAGAGCTGGGTCCTCTACGCCGGGCTGGTCCTCGTCTTCGTCGGCATCGTCGGTGCCGTGGCGTCGGCCGGGGGCAGCGAGCGGGGCGGCGTGGCGCGCTCGCTCGCCGCCGTCGAGGCCATCAAGGCCGCGCCCGACTCCATGCGCCAGGAGCTCGACCCGTCGTTCAGCGAGCGCGTCGTCGGACCGGCGTTCGCGCGGCTCACCGCGCTCGGGCGCCGGTTCACCCCGAACGACCAGTCGGCGCGGCTGCGCCGGCGCCTCGACCTCGCCGGCAACCCCGCGGGGTGGGACACCGATCGCATCCTCGCCTTCAAGATGCTCGGTCTCATCGTCGGCGCCGCCGTCGGTGTCCTCGTGCCGCTGCTCTACGGCAACGTGGCCTGGGCCGTCGTGTTCGGCATCGGCCTGGCGCTGCTCGGCCTGTTCCTGCCCAACATCATCCTCTACCAGAAGGCCTACGACCGGTCGCGGCAGATCGAGCGCGAGCTGCCGGACGCGCTCGACCTGCTGGTCATCTCGGTGGAGGCCGGTCTCGGCTTCGACGCCGCGCTCTCGCAGGTGGCGCGCAACACGACGGGGCCGCTCGCCGAGGAGTTCTTCCGCGTGCTGCAGGAGATGCAGCTCGGCACCGGTCGTGCCGACGCCATGCGCGCGCTGTCCGACCGCACCGACGTCACCGACCTGCGCGCGCTTCATCACCGCGATGGTGCAGGCCGACTCGTTCGGCATCCCGATCGCCAACGTCCTGCGGATCCAGGCGCGCGAGATGCGGACCCGGCGCTCGCAGCGGGCCGAGGAGGCGGCGCAGAAGGTGCCGGTCAAGATCCTCTTCCCGCTCATCTTCTGCATCCTGCCCGCGCTCTTCATCGTCATCCTCGGCCCGGCCGCCATCCAGATCATGAAGTCGTTCTCCACGTTCTAGTCCGCACGGCGTCCGTTCCGGGCACGACAGCAAGCGGCCAGCCGCCACGACCGCGCGCGGCTCACTCGGTGAACACGCGGGAGTCGACCAGCTGCTCGGCGACGAGCTGTCCCTTGCGCTCGAAGCGCGCCTGGTCGAACCGCTTGCGGAACTCCATGTCGACCCCGGCCATGCCGCCGCGGTTCTTCTCGATGGTGAGTACCGCGAAGTTGCGGAACCGCTCGGCGTTGGACGACCCGTAGACGAGGTGGTGGCGGGCGACCACGTCGAACTTCTCGTTGAGCACGAGCACGGCATCGGCCTCGTAGGCCAGGGCGGACGCACCGCGCAGGTGCTGCGTGCGCAGCCGCCGGCCGTCGGTGATGCCGACTGCGTCGCTGGCCGAGATCGCGAACACCGGGGCACCGGCGGTCAGCGCGAGGTCCTTGAGCTCCCCCGAGACCCGTGCCATCCGGATCTCCTCCTCGTAGCCCCCGACGTCGACGGCCACCTTCTGCACGTAGTCGATGACGACGAGCGGGTGGCGCACCTCGTGCGCCGCGATCGACGCGGCGGCCGCCGCGATGTCGGGGATGGCCGTGTTCACGCCGCCGCGGAGCACGTGCAGCCGGTCGAGGTCGACCGTGATCGCGGCCAGCGCCTCGGCGCCGCCGGGCGTCTCGGCGAGCTTGTCGGACAGCGAGGCGGCCGTGCCGTCGCCCTCGACGAGGGCGCGGACCGACTTGAGCGGCACGGCGTCGCGGCCGGCCCGCTCGCCGGCCTCCGCCGCGAGGAGGCGCTCGAGGATGCTCACCGCGTCGTGCTCGTAGGACACGTAGAGCACCGGGCGCCCCGCGGCGAGCACGTGCCGGGCGACCTGCAGCGCGAACGTCGTCTTGCCCAGTCCCTGCGGGCCGCCGAGCAGCGTCAGCTCGCCCGGGCGCAGGCCGCCGGAGAGGAACCCGTCGAGCGGTTCGAACCCGGTCGCCCAGGGCCGCATGGTGGCCGCCTCCCCCTGCCGGAGGCGGGAGTCGGTCGCCGCGAGGACGTCGGAGAGGCGGGAGAGGCGGAAGGTCGGTGCCGCGTCGTCGATCATGGCGCCATGGTCGCAGATGAACCCCCGCGGGAGCGGCACGAACGCGAGGTCGTCCCCGCCGGACCGGCGACGCGCCGCCGACCACGGCGCGCTCAGGTGCGCCGGACGCCACTCGTGTGCGAGCGTCTGGTCCCGTGAGCTGGCTGTCGCCCCTCGGTCGTGCCCGCGGGTTCCTCGATCCCGCCGAGGCGATCGTCGTCGTCGTGCGGCTCGGTGTGCTCGCCCTGTGCGCCCTGCTGAGCCTGCTCGCCGAGCACAACTTCGCGCGCACCCCGCTGGTGGTCCTCAGCGGGATCGCGCTCGTCATGAGCGTCCCCGTGCCCAGCACGCACGTCACGCAGTGGCGACCGATCCTCGAGGCGCTGCTCGTCGCCGGAGTCATCGGACTCACGACGCCGCTGCCCGAGCCGCTGCTGCCCTACCTCATCGTCCCGCCCCTCGCGGCCGGCCTTCTCGCCGGCGTCGTGGCGTCGCTCAGTGCGACGACCATCTCGCTGCTCGTGCTCGTCATCACGCGTGGCCTCAACGGCGACCTCGCGACCAACCGCGAGCTCACGCTCATCGCGGAGTGGATCGGCCTCGGCCTGGCGACCGGCCTGGTCGGCGCCTGGGCGCGGTCGGTGGCCACCCGCGAGACCCAGGCCAACTCGACCTACGTCGCCGCACACCGCCTGCTCACCCGCCTGCGCGACGTCGCGCGGGCCCTGCCCACCGGCCTCGACGAGGTCGCGCTCGCCCAGCAGGTGCTCACCTCGATGCGCGACGACCTCGGCTTCGACCGCGCCGCGCTCTACGGGCGGGCCGAGGGCGGCGTGCTCATGCCGCTGGCCTACGCCGGTGCCGACCACGTGGAGTGGGTTCCCGCCGCGGACGAGGGCATCTGGGGCAAGGTCTGGGGCAGCGGCCAGGTCGTGCAGCAGACCGGCACGTTCAGCGACCCGCAGCACGGCCACTCGGCCGTGCTCGCGCTGCGCCTCGGCGACCGGCGGGTGGGTCTCGTGGGCGTGGAGCGCGACGGCGGGCCGTGGTCGGCCCGGCACCTCGCCCGGGCGCAGGCCCTGGCCGACGACGCCGCGCTGCGCATCGACACCGGCCAGCTGTTCAGCGAGGTCCGCGCGCTCGCGACCGTCGAGGAGCGCCGCCGACTCGCCCGCGAGATCCACGACGGCATCGCCCAGGAGGTCGCCTCGCTCGGCTACGTCGTCGACGACCTCAGTGCCCGCGCGTCGGACCCGCAGACCCGCGAGGACCTCGCGACCCTGCGCAGCGAGCTCACCCGCATCGTGAGCGAGCTGCGGCTGTCCATCTTCGACCTGCGGACCGACGTGCAGCCGGCCTCGGGCCTCGGCGCCGCGCTCACGAGCTACGTGCGGTCGGTGGGCACCGGCTCGAGCCTCACCGTGCACCTGGTGCTCGACGAGTCGGCGTACCGCCTGCCGATCGAGGCCGAGACCGAGCTCCTGCGGGTGGCCCAGGAGGCGATCACCAACGCGCGCAAGCACGCGCGCGCCCGCAACCTGTGGGTGACGTGCCGGGTCGACCCCCCGCGGGCGTTCCTGCGAGTGGCCGACGACGGCACCGGGCTCGGCTCCGCGCGGCCGGACTCGTTCGGCCTGGAGATCATGCGCGAGCGCGCCGCCCGCCTGGGCGCGAGCCTCACCGTCCGCAACCGGGTCGGCGGCGGCACGGTCATCGAGGTGACCGTCGGGGCGTCGAACGGCCGGCCGGCAGAGGTCGCGCCGGCGATCGAGCCGGTCGAGGACCGCGGCTGAGGACCGGATCCCGGCGCCTGTCGTGGCATGATCATCGTGACTCGACAGGAAGGGGGCGGAGAGCGTGGCGATCAGCGTGCTCCTCGTCGACGACCACGAGCTCATCCGCCAGGGTCTGCGCCGGGCCTTCGAGCGCGACGGCGACTTCGAGGTGGCCGGCGAGGCCGCCTCGCTCACCGACGCCCGGCGCCTGCTGACCCTGCTGGCGCCCGACGTCGTGATCCTCGACGTGCGGCTGCCGGACGGCAACGGTCTCGAGGCCTGCCGCAAGGTGCGCGCCGACTTCCCCGAGATGGGCATCGTCATCCTCACGATGTACGCCGGCGACGACCAGCTCTTCGAGGCGCTCGAGGCCGGCGCGTCGGCGTTCGTGCCGAAGAACGCGCCCGTCCGAGGACGTCGTCGCGGCGGCCCGGCACGCCAAGAGCTCCCCGCACTCGTTCACCGCCAACGACCTCAACGAGGCGATGAAGCGCCGGCTGTCCCCCAGCGGCCCGCAGCTGAGCCCCCGCGAGCGCGAGGTGCTCGCCCTGCTGGCCGACGGCCTGGGTGTCGCGCAGATCAGCCGGCAGCTCTACATCAGCGAGTCGACCACCAAGACCCACATCAGCAAGCTCTACGAGAAGCTCGGCGCCGGCAACCGCGCGCAGGCGCTCATGACCGCGCTCAAGCTCGGCCTGCTCAAGCGGGACGAATCCGGACTGTGACCGTCCGGACCAGGATCGTCCGAACGGTCGAGTCGACTAGGGCTTGACGAGGGATCAAACCGTCACGCTCCGCTGCCATCCTTGCGGTGTGCCCCGGGAGTCGGGGGACATCGTTTCTGGAGGGCACTCCCATGATCACTCGCATCCGCACCGCCCTGCGTCACGACGAGGGCGCCTCGGCCGTGGAGTACGGCCTGCTCGTCGCCGCGATCGCCGCCGTCATCGTCGGTGTCGTCTTCCTGCTCGGTGGCAAGGTCAGCTCGGCGTTCAACAAGACCAACACCTGCATCGACAGCAACGGCACCGGCTGCTGATCAGTGGGGGGATCGGGCCGCCGGGCACCAGCCCGGCGGCCCGGTCCGCTTCCGGCACCGGACCGCGCGGCTCGGCCGAACGGTCGACCTGACGGTCCGGGCAGCCGATCCGACGGTCCCGGCCCGCTGCCAGGATCGGACCGCAATCCGTCCACCAGCCGCGAGGAGCGCCCCCGATGACCCGCACGAGAGCCGCGCGGCGCGGCGACCACGGTGCCTCGTCCGTCGAGTACGGACTGCTCATCGTGGCGATCGCCGCGGTCATCGTGGCGGCCGTGTTCACCCTCGGCACGCTCACCAAGGGCAACATCGACCACACCTGCTCGGCCTGGAACTCGGCCGCGAGCACCACCGGCTCCTGCTGAGTCCCGGCTCCGCGGTCCGGCCGTCCACCCGCTCCCGTGGATCCCGACGCGCCCGCACGGCCGGACACCGCCTCCCCGACCGGTGAGGGACCGGCCGTCACACTCGACCTCGTGAGCGACCTCGGCGCGGACGCACCTCTGGCGCCCCGAGAGGTGGAGGTCGGCGGGTCGCCGGCGCGCGGGACCGCAGGGTCGGGCTCCGCCGGACCGGTTCCCTACCTCGTGCTCGCGGCCGTCGTCGCGGCGCTCGTGCCCGTCCGGGCGGCGTACGGCCCGATCCGCGACATCGACCTGTACTGGCACCTGCTGGTGGGTCAGGACGTCCTGCGCGGCACTCCCGTCGGCGGAGGCCGCCCGCGGCTGGTCCTTCGCGCCGGTCCCCGACACCTGGGTGAGCACGCAGTGGCTGGCCGAGGCGCTCTTCGCCAGGCTCGAGCAGTGGGGTGGCCTGCACGCCCTGGTGTGGTACCGCACGCTGACCACGATCGGCGCGGTGGCGGTGCTCGCGGCGGTGACGCTGTGGCGCCGTCCGGCGCGCGCGGGCGTGTGGATCTTCGCGCTCGCCGGGTTCGGGCTCTCGGTCACGGTGCAGGACCGCAGCCAGCAGCTCACGTTCCTGCTCGCACCGCTCGTGGGCCGGTGGGCCGAGCGGCTCTGGCGCGAGGGCCGGCTCCCGCGCTGGTGGCTCGTCCTCCCCCTCGTCGTCGTGTGGGCGAACTTCCACGGCGGGTGGGTCATCCTGCCGCTCGCGCTCGGTCTCGCGGCGCTGGCGCGGCTGCTCGACCACGGGTGGCGCGACCCGGCGGTGCGCCGGGCGCTCCTGCTCGCGGCAGGGACCGTCGCGGCCGGCTGCGTGTCGCCGTCCGGTGTCGAGAACGTCCTCGCGGTGCGCCGCTTCAGCTCCAGCACGGCGCTCATCGTCGAGTGGCAGCCGGTCGCCCTCTGGGACTGGACGTCGGTGCCGCTGCTGGGTCTTCTCACGATCCTCGTCGTCGCCTGGGCGCGCGGCCGGGGGCGACCCAGCAGGGGCGAGGTGGTGCTGGTCCTCGTCCTCGCGCTCTTCGCCGTCGTCGCCTGGCGCAACCTGACGCCGGCGACGCTCATGCTCGCGCCGATCCTCACCGGGACGCTGGCCCGCGCGCTGGGTGAGCCGGACCCGACCCCGCCCGGCGAGCGTCCGCGCCTGCTGGGCCCGGCGCTGGCGCTCGGCGCCGCCGGCGTCGTCGCGGCCCTCGTCGTCGCGGCGCTGCAGAACCCCGTCGTCGACCCGTCGGTGCCCCAGCGCCTGCTGGCCGAGATCAGGGCGGTGCCGACGCCGCAGCGCGTCCTCAACACCTACAACATCTCCGGCCCGTTGCTCTGGTTCGGAGGTCCACCACCGCACGTCACCGTGGGCATCGACGGCCGGTCCGACCGCTACGGGGCCTCGTACACCGACGCCTACCAGGTGGGGCTGATCGGTGCCGCACCCGGCTGGGAGACGCTGTTCGACCAGCTCGCGCCCACGTCCGCGCTGCTACGGACCGACGAGGCGCTGTCCGGGGTGCTCGTCGCGCAGCGCGGCTGGGTCGAGGTGGGACGCGAGGGCGACTACGTCCTGCTGCGCGCGCCGGGCACGACCGGCTTCCCCGCGCACGGCTGACCGGTCAGGCCGACGTCCGGTCGTCGTCGGGCTCGCGCGGAGCGAGGTCGGGCGGCTCCCCCGCTCCGTGCTCGCGGGCCCAGCTCCTGGCTGCGGCGATGCGCTCGGGCGACGTGGGGTGCGAGCCGAACCAGAGGTGCAGCAGCCGCGGCGGCCGCAGCGCGGCGAGGTTCGTCACGGCGAGCGACCGTTGCATGCGCGCAACCGTCGTGGGGTCGCGCGTGAGGTCGAGGCTGTGCCGGTCGGCGCGGCGCTCGATCGCGGCGCGACACGGCGCTCTGCAGCGGCGCCCCGAGCAGCCCGGCCCAGGCGCCGGCCGCGAGCAGCAGCCCCACCACCGCCGGGTCCGCGGGCGACGCGACGTGCGCGACGTCGAGCAGCGGCTGCCACGAGAGCAGCACGGCGGCGGCCGCGACACCGAGCGCCGCGCCGGCCGCCCCGAGGACGGTGCCGGCGCGCACGTCGTGCGCGACGACGTGGCCGAGCTCGTGCGCGACGACGGCGTACACCTCGTCGTCGCGGTCGCGGTCCACGAGCGTGTCGTGCACGACCACGCGCCGGGTCGAGCCGAGGCCGGAGACGTAGGCGTTGAGCGCCGTCGTACGCCGCGACGCGTCGGCGACGAGGACGTCGTGCACCCGCACGCCGTCGCGGCTCGCGAGGTCGAGCAGGCGGGTGCGCAACGGCCCGTCCGGCATCGGCGTGAACCGGTTGAACAGCGGCTCGACCACCACGGGCACGAGGAAGGACAGCACGACGACGAGCACCGCCGCCACGGCCGCGACGGGGACCCACCACGCGTCGGGCCAGAGCCGCACGGCCGCCACCCAGCCGACCATCGCGCCGGCGGCCAGCACCCAGCCGAGCAGCGACGCCACGGCGACGTCACGCGCCCAGCGCGCCCAGGAGCCCGCGGCGAGCCCCTCCGCGAGCGACGCGCGGCGTACGACGACGGCGCTCGGCAGCGTCGCGAGCCGGGTCACCACGAGCACGAGGGTCGTGCCGGCCACGACGCCGACCGGCCACGGCCCGGGCGCCGCGCCCGTCACCGCGGCGACCGCGCCGGTGACCGCCAGCACGGTCGGGACGAGGACGTCGAGCGCCGTCGCGGCCAGGCCCCACGGCCGCACCCGCCGGCGGAACGCGCGGTCGCGCGCCTGCTCGGCACGGGTGAAGTCGCGGTCCAGGTCCGCCGCCGTCACGGTCGGCACCGGCTGCGCGGGCACCCACCGCACCGTCACCGCGACGAGCAGCAGCGACCCCACGACGACCACGAGCGCGACGGCCACGACTCCGGTCCTACGCCGCCAGCGCGCGCAGCCGCGCGCGCCACGCCGACTCGAACGCCGCGGTCCCCGCACCGGTCACGGTGCGCAGCGCGGCGTCGAGGTTCTGGTCCGCGCTGCCGGTGCCCGCCACGGTCAGCCGGTAGAGGCGCACGAGCGCCTTCTGGCCGTACTCCTCCGCGACGACGCGGCAGGCGAGATCGGCTCCCTCGTAGGCGATGTCGACGTCCTCGCCGTCGAACATCGCCTGGGTGGGCAGGTGCCGGGGCGCCGTGCCGCGGCGCTGCGCCGAGACGAGCTCGCGCAGCTCGTCGGGCAGCGCGACGCCGCTGCCGCGGTAGCCGACGTACTCGGCGAAGCCCTCCTCGAGCCACAGCGGTACGCCGGGCGTGCCCGGGCGCGTCGGTCGCGACGTGGGTGATCTCGTGGCGCACCACGACCTCGCGCCCGACCGCGGACAGCGCCGACATGCCGGGCGTGTTCGTCCAGATCCGCAGCGCCGACGGCGACCGGCCGTCGGTGAGCTCGCCGGTGGTGACCGCGGCGTAGCCGTCGAGCGACGCGGCCGACCGCGCCAGGGCCCGGCCGAGCTGGGCGACGGTGTGCGGGACGACCAGCACCGGGTCCTGGCTCCAGCCCGTCCCCCACACGGCGTCGACGTCGGGCACCGAGGCGTCGGCGAGGCGGGCGTAGCCGCGCAGGACCGAGGCGGAGGTGTCGATCCCGATGACCAGGCTGTGGGTTCCTCGTACGACGCTGAGCGAGCCCAGGTCCCACGGCTGGGCCCGCTTGTCCGCGGTCGCCTCCGCGCTGACGAGCCAGCCGGCGGCGCCCCGCACGAGGGTCAGGTGCTCGTGGACGACGGCGTCGGACGTGTCGACCACGAGGCGCAGGTGCACGCGAACGTCGAGCACGACCGTGGCGCCGTCCCTGCCGGTGCGGGTCGACATGACGTCGTACAGCCACTGCGTGAGCGGGAGCGCCGCGAGCCGGGCGAACACGGGCACCTTCGCGGCCGCGGTCTGGGTGCCGCGCCACTGCGCGAGATCGTCCTCGGTGACGGCGGCGCCGCGCTCGGTGAGCAGGGCGGCGATCGCCGAGTCGCGGGCCGCCACGGCATCGGCGCCGCCCGCCCCGGGCGAGCCGCCGGGCGTCGGGCTGGCCGCCGTCGGCGAGGCGAGGGCGCGATGGGCGTAGCCGGTGGACAGCAGCCGCGGCACGGCGAGGCCGAGGGCCACCACGAGTGCCACGAGCGCGGCGATGCCGGACACCCACACGCCGGTCCGACGTCGGCGCCGTACGACGCCGGTGCCCGACCTGGCGGGGTCCTCGTGGGCGCCGGACCACGGCTCGGCGGGGCGCTCGTCGCGGGTGCCGGGGTCGACGGGCGACCAGGGCGCCGGCGGCAGGCCGGGCTCAGGGCCCGTCATGCCCGGCGTCCCACCGGTGCCACCGTCCACGGAGACACGGTAGGTGCCCGGGCCTGCCCGCGGTCGCGTGGGGGGACGACGACCGCGGGCGGCCGAGCTCGTCCGACCGACCGGTCAGACGACGCGACCGGCGCCGCTGTAGCGCTGGCCGTACCAGGGGCCCCAGGCGGCGATGACCTCGACGCCGGCACCGGGGTTGGAGGCGCTCACCATCATGCCGCCGCCGATGTACATGGCGACGTGGTGGGCACCGCTGCCGAAGTAGAACAGCAGGTCACCGGGGCGCAGCTCGCTCCGGCTGATGTGCTGGGTGCTGCCGTACTGCGCGTAGGAGTAGTGCGGCAGCGAGACGCCGGCGGTGCGCCAGGCGGCCATGGTGAGCCCGGAGCAGTCGAACGTGCCCGGACCGTCCGCGCCGGCGACGTAGCTGTGCCCGACCTTGGACAGGGCGTAGGCCACGGCCATCTGGGCCCGGCTCGACGGCGAGCCCGCCGACCCGTTCGGCGTGTCGGAGATGCCCGCGGCGGTGCTGCTGCCGCGGCGGCTGGCGCGCACCGTCGGCTGGGCGGCCGCGCGGGAGAGCGCCGCGGCTCGGGCCCGGGCCGCGGTGGCAGCCCGCTCCGAGGCGGCCTTGCGGGCGGCGATGAGGGCGTCGAGCTTCTTGCGCTCGTCGGCCTTGAGCGAGGAGAGCAGCGCCTCGGCTGCGGAGAGCTTGTCGTCGACCGCCTGCTTCTGCGCGGCCGCGTCGGCCGCGGCAGCGGCGGCCGCCACCTTCTCCTGGGCGAGCTGCAGCTGCAGCTGGGCGAGGACGAGGCGGGCGGCCTCGGTGCGGCGCAGCGAGGTGCCCTGCGAGCGCGCGACCTGGTCGAGCGCGGCCGTCTGGTCGAGGAAGGCCTGCGGGTCGTCGGCGAGCAGCGCCTGCAGCGTGGGGTCGATGCCGCCGCTGGCATAGGCCGCGCGGGCCATGGCGTCGACGGCCCCGGAGACCTTGCCGTAGGCGAGCTCCGCCGCGGCGATGCGCACCTTGAGGGCGGCGATCTTCGTGGCGATGTCGGCCTGCTTGGCCCGGGCCGCGTTCCAGAGGTCGGCCGCGTCGGCGGCGTCCTGCTGGAGGCCGAGGATCTCGTCCTCGACCTGCTGGATCGTCTGGGTGGGTGCTGCCGTCGCAGTGCCGTTGCCGACGCCGATACCGGCGAGGACCACGGCGAGGACGGCGATAGGGGCCATGGCCCGGACCAGGCCCGCGGCGCGGACGCGCGCGAGCACGGTGGAACTGGTCGCCACGAGGGCGGTCTCCTTCTCCCGTACCGCCTACCAGGTGAGCTGACGGGCTCGGGCGGGAAGATCGCCCTACGACGGTGACTCCTCGGCACGAGTGCCGATCGGTCCGCCGTCGATTCGCCCCAGGGGAAGTGGGTCCCCGGCTCCGATTCCACCGCCCGCGAGCGGGCGGCTTGTCGAACTCGGCGGGGTGCCCGCTGCCGTCGGATGACGGCGCCTCGCGAACACCTGCGGCGACACTACCAGGGGTTTCGACCCATGACGGACGACCCGCCGACATCTTTGCGACACCATTGCGTGACCGGACCGTGACCCTGCTCACCCTCCTCACACCGACCGTCCAGGTATCGGTCGGCTCGTCTCCCCCGGGCGCGGGTCGACCGCTGGGTCGACCGCTGGGTCGACCGCGGGAGTCCCTCACGGGCGGCGACCGCGGGGGTCGACCCCGGACGCCGATCACGGGTGACGGCTGCCGACCCGGCCGCGGGCGCCGGCCCGTCGGTCGGCCGGCCGTCAGCCGGCGGCCCGGCCAGGGCCGCGGGCCGTGGACCGGCCGGGCGGGCCCTCCGCGTCCGCGCCGGTCAGCAGCCGGAGCGGCGGGACCAGCCCCGAGTCGGCGAGGACGGCCAGGGCCGTCGCCTCCTCGCCCGGGATGCCCTCGGTGGCCCACCAGCCGGGCGGGCCCAGCAGGTACGTGACGACGCAGTCGCCGCAGGCCGGGCCGCGCGCCACGCACGTGTCGCAGTCGACGATCACTTCGCACCTCGGCTCGTGACGGGCCGGGTTCTCGCCCCGGACCTCGTGCCGACGACGCTAGGAGCGGGGTCCGACAGTGGCCGCCTGCACCCGTCTGGGCAACGGCTGGCCGGACGAGCGCGACGGCGGCGGGCGTCAGCCCAGGGCGCCGGTGGCGCGCACGGCCGCCGGGTCGCGCCCGAGGTCCGCGAGCACCGCGTCGGCGTGCTCCCCCAGCGCCGGGGCCGACAACGGGGCGGCCGCGTCCGCCGGCATCCAGGCCACGGGTCGACCGGCCGGCACGAGCGAGCCGTCGGCGAGGGGGACGTCGGTGACGACGCCGCGCGCCCGCAGGTCCGGGTCGGCGAGCGCCTCGCGGGCCGACCGGACCGGCGTCACGCAGGTCTGGTCGTGCTCGAGCAGCGCGAGCCACTCCGCCCGCGGCCGCGAGGCGAACAGCGTGGTGAGCCGACCGCGCAGCGCGTCCTGCCCGGTGATGTCGTACTGCGCCTGCGCGAGCTCCGGGTCGCCCACGAGCTCCGCGACCCGCCCGAAGAACTGCGGTTCGAGGGCGCCGCAGGCGATCTCGAGGCCGTCGGCGCAGCGGTAGACGGCGTAGCAGGCCAGGCCGCCGGTGAGGACGTCCGGGGTGGGCGGGGCCTCACCGGTCGCGACGACGCTGCCCTGCGAGAGACCGGTGAGCGACAGTGCCGAGTCGAGCATGGAGACGTCGGCGCGGAAGCCGCCTGCTCCGGGCGCCTCGGCGACCCGCAGCCCGCTGACGACCGCGAGCGCGGCCTGCAGCCCGGTCGCCATGTCCGCGAAGGGGACCGCCGGCATCCCCACGCTGCCGTCGCCGCCGCGGGAGAGGCCGAGGATGCCGGCGTAGGCCTCGGCGTTGAGGTCGTGCCCAGGCAGCAGGGCCCGGGCGCCGTCGCCGTACGCCGTCATCGAGATGTGCACGAGGCGCGGGTTCGCCGCGGCGAGGGCGTCCGAACCGAGGCCGAGGCGGTCGAGGACGCCGGGGCGGAACGAGTCGACGAGCGCGTCGCTGCGCGCGACGAGGTCGAGCAGCACCGCTCTGCCCTCGTCGTTCTTGAGGTCGAGGGCGATCGACCTCTTGCCGTGGCAGAGGACGACGAAGACGCCGGACTCGCCCGTCGCGGTGTACGGCGGGGTGACCCGCAGGCCGTCACCGCCTCGCGGGTCCTCGACCTTGAGGACGTCGGCGCCGAGGCCGACGAGCAGCGAGGTGGCGTACGCCCCGGGCAGCAGGCGGGTGAGGTCGAGGACGCGGATCCCGTCGAGCGGGCGCGTCGCCGACCCCGGCACGTCAGGCTCCGGTGGGGTCGTCGGTGGGGCCGCCGGCCGCGGGGCGAGGCACGAGCTCGATCGCCGCGCCGTCCGCGCCGCACCAGCGGCAGGCGACCGACTCGACCGACCCGGCGAGGACCTCGGTCTCCTCGACCGCCGGCTCGCCGGCGAGGTCGAGGTGCCAGAACTCGCGCACCCGGCTCGAGCGCACGACGTCGAAGCGGGTGAGGTTGCCGCAGCGCGAGCAGCGCCAGCGGGTGTCGGCGTCGGGCAGCGCCACGGCCACGGTCGGAGTCCCCTCGGTCGGGCGGGCCGAGCGCGTCGGCCCCGGCGGTCCGGATCGGGACGACCCTACGGCGGCGCGCCTCGGCCGCGTCGTCGTACCCCCCGCCTAGCGTCGTCGACGTGAGCCCGGCCGACCCGACCCCCGCACCGGGTGGCGCCCTGCGCTGGTCGCCGGCGTCCGCGGTGGCGCGACGGGTCGAGCCCGGTCACCTCGAGCGGCGCCGGCCGGAGCAGCCGACGTTCGACGACCTGGGGACGCCGCTGGCCGAGGTCACGTTCGTCGTCGTCGACCTCGAGACCACGGGCGGGTCGCCGTCCGACGCCGGGATCACCGAGATCGGCGCGGTCAAGGTGCGCGGCGGCGAGGTCGTGGGCGAGTTCCAGACCCTCGTGCAGCCCGGCTGCCCGGTCCCGGCCGTTCATCGCCGTCCTCACCGGCATCACCGACTCCATGCTCGTCGACGCCCCGCCGCTCGGCGCCGCGGTGCCGGCGTTCCTCGAGTTCGCCACCGGCGCGGTGCTCGTCGCGCACAACGCGCCGTACGACGTCTCCTTCCTCAAGGGCGCGTGCGCCGTGCTCGGCCGGGCCTGGCCGGACCACGCGGTCGTCGACACTGCGCGCCTGGCGCGCGCCGTGCTGCTGCGCGACGAGGTGCGCGACTGCAAGCTCGGCACGCTGGCCCGGCACTTCCGCGCCACCACCACGCCCAACCACCGCGCGCTGTCCGACGCCCGCGCCACGGTCGACGTCCTGCACGGACTCATCGAGCGGGTCGGCCCGCTCGGCGTCCACTCCCTCGAGGAGCTCGCCACCTACACCTCGCGGGTCACGCCGGCGCAGCGCCGCAAGCGCCACCTCGCCGAGGCGCTGCCCGACTCCCCCGGCGTCTACGTCTTCCGCGACGACCAGGACCGCGCGCTCTACGTCGGGAAGTCGCAGCGGATCCGGTCGCGGGTGCGCACCTACTTCACCGCGTCCGAGACCCGCACGCGGATGGCCGAGATGGTCGGACTGGCCGCGCGGGTCGACGCCATCGCCTGCGCCACGCCGCTCGAGGCCGAGGTCCGCGAGCTGCGGCTCATCGGCGAGCTGGCCCCGCGCTACAACCGGCGCAGCCGGCATCCCGAGCGGGCGGTGTGGGTCAAGCTCACCGCCGAGGCCTTCCCCCGGCTGTCCGTCGTGCGCCAGGTGCGTCCCGACACCGACGCCGGCGCCGCCTACCTCGGGCCGTTCGGGTCGCGCCGCACCGCGCTCGAGGCGGTCGAGGCGCTGCAGGCCGCGATCGGCCTGCGCACGTGCACCGAGCGGATCACCCCGCGGCGCGCCACGTCCGCCTGCGTCCTCGCCGAGATGGGCCGGTGCCTCGCGCCGTGCACCGGCGCGGTCGACGTCGAGGGCTACGCCCCGCTCGTGGCGGCCGCGCGCCGCGCCCTGCTCGACGACGTGCGCGACGTCGAGTCGGCGCTGCTCGAACGGCTCCGGACGCTGGCCACCGACCTGCGCTACGAGGAGGCCGCCCTCTGGCGCGACCGGCTCGACGCCTTCGCGCGGGGAGCGGCCCGAGCCCAGGAGATCGCCTCGCTCGCCGCGATCGACGAGCTCGTCGCCGCGCGGCCCACGGCCGAGCACGGCTGGGAGGTGCACGTGGTGCGCCACGGCCGGCTCGCCGGCGCCGCCACCGTGCCGGCGGGCGTCGACCCGCGGCCGGCCGTGGACGCCCTGCTCGCGACCGCCGAGCGGGTCGAGGATCCCGGCGGCCCGGTCCCCGCGGCCCTCGTCGAGGAGACGGTCCGGGTGCTGCGCTGGCTGGAGTCCGACGGCGTACGCCTCGTGCCCGGGCCGCGTCCGGTCGCCTGGTCGCTGCCGGCCCACGGTGCGGCGGGCCTGGTCGCCCGCCTGCAGGCCGCCGGTCGCGCCGACGTCGTACGCCTCCCCGCCGCCGAACGCGGCCTGCGCCCCGCCGGCTGATCCCCGCCCCCAACTTCCTTGATCCTCCCTTAGGGACGATCAAGGAAGTTCAACTGCACGAATCTGTCCACAAGTCGTGATCTTGAACCCTGATCAGAGCTCGCCGCGCGACGGTGGAACAACGGCTGGCAGGGGGCGCGTCCGGACCGGTCGGCGCGCGTCGGCACGCTGTGCCGACGGCCGGGACGCGTGGCACCGGCACGGCCCGCACCGGTCCGGGCACCGTCGGGCGGCCGGTCGGCTTAGGGTGGCGGCCATGGTGACCGCACTCGTCTTCATCAAGACCACGATCGACGCCGTCAACGACGTCGCCGAGACGGTCGCGGCGCTCGACGGCGTGAGCGAGGTCTACTCCGTCACGGGGGACCTCGACCTCGTGGCCATGGTGCGCGTACGCGTGCTCGACGACGTGAGCGCCGTGGTCACCGACGGCATCGCGAAGGTCCGCGGGATCGCGTCGACCGAGACGCACGTCGCGTTCCGCACCTACAGCCGGCACGACCTCGAGAGCGCGTTCGCCATCGGCCTGGACTGACGACGACGGTCCGACGCGCACGGGGTACCCGCGGCGGTACGCCGTCAGACGACGGGGGTACGGCGGTTACGGCGTACCGGCGGTACGCCGTCAGCGCCCGACGAGCCGGCTCGACACCGCGATCCAGCGGTCGAGGACGGCACCTGACGCGCCGCTGGTGATGGCCTCGGTCGCCCGGGGCAGCGCCGCAGCGATCCGGTCCCCCGCGGACAGCGTCGACACGACGCCGAGCGCCGCAGTCGTGCGCGACGAGGGCCGCCGCCGCCCCGAGCAGGACGGCGTCGCGGACCGGGTCGAGCCGGTCGGACCGCTCGCCGGACAGCACCGCCCGGGCGACGGCGGCGTTGAACGCGGCGTCGTGCCCGCGCAGCGCGTCGGGGACCGAGCGGGCGATCCCGAGGTCGACGGCGTCGACGAGCGACTCGACCACCTCCGTCCCGGTGGCGTCCCAGACCCGCGTCGGCGCATGCGTGGAGAGCTCGTCGAGCCCGTCGAGGCCGCGGACCACGACGGCGCGCGTCCCGCGGTCGAGCAGCGCCTGCGCCATCACCGGCGCGAGCCGGGCGTCGGCGCACCCGACGACCTGCGCCTGGGGCCGGGCCGGGTTCGCCAGCGGGCCAAGGATGTTGAAGATCGTCGCTACGCCGAGCTCGCGGCGAGCCACCGCCGCGTGACGCATGCCCGGGTGGAAGACCGGGGCGAAGCAGAACACGATCCCGGCCTCGGCGAGGCAGTCCCCCACCGCGGCGGCCGGCAGGTCGACGGCGACGCCGAGCGCCTCGAGGACGTCGGCCGACCCGGCGGCGGAGCTCGCCGCGCGGTTGCCGTGCTTGACCACCGGCGCCCCAGCGGCCGCGACCACCACGGCCGCCATCGTCGAGATGTTCACCGTGTTCGACCGGTCCCCGCCGGTGCCGCAGGTGTCGACCGTGGGACCCGTGCCCGGGACGATCTCGACGGGCGCGGCGTGGGCGAGCATGGCCGAGACGAGGCCGGCGACCTCGGCGGCCGTCTCGCCCTTCGCCCGCAGGGCGACCAGGAAGCCGGCGAGCTCCACCGGCGTCGCGTCCCCGGACATCGCGCGGTCCATCGCCCACTCGGCGTCGGCCGGGCCGCAGGTCCTCGCGGCGCAGCAGCGCGGCGAGCAGATCGGGCCAGGTGCGGTCGTCGGGCACGGCCGGGCCGTCGGGGGCGGTCACAGGCGGAACCCTAACCAGCGGGGTCGGACGCCCGGCCCGGCCTCCGCCGGCCCACCCGGCGCGGTACGCCGGTTCCGCGCACCGGGTCAGCGCACGCCGGCGACGGCTCAGGCGCCGGTGATCGCCAGCCGCGGGCGCAGCAGGGTGGCCGCGGCGTGCGCGAGCAGCACCGGGTCGATCGGCTGCGGGACGACGGCCTCGGCCTGCGACCAGGTCGCCAGCCAGGCGTCGTCGCGGCGTCCGGTGAGCAGCAGGACGGGCGGGGCGCCGTAGATCTCGTTCTTCATCCGCCGGGCGATCCCCATGCCGCCCGAGGGGACGGCCTCGCCGTCGAGGATCGCGAGGTCGACGCCGCCCTGCTCGAGCCGGCGCACCAGCGCGGGCTCGGTGGCGAACTCGTGGCACTCCACGAGGGGCAGGTCGGCGGCCGGGCGGCGCCCGAGCGCCGCGATGACGGCCGCGCGCACGGCGGCGTCGTCGCTGTAGACCAGCACGGTGAGGGTGCGCTCGGCGGCGGTGCTCATGGCGGCATCGTATCGGTGGCGATGCGGCCGGGCGCGCCCCCGCGCGGCGGCCGCGAGGGCCCGGCCGCCGGGCGCCGGCGAGCACTCGCGGGGCCGCCACGCAGGGCCGCGCCACGCCACGGCACCAGTCGGGGGGTGGGGGCCCGGAGCGCCCCCGGACCTGACAGAATGCCGCGCGTGGCGACCGCAACCGTGATCGAGACCCCTCCCGCGCACGCTCCGGCCAACCGGCCGAACATGGTGTCGGTGGGCACCATCGTGTGGCTGTCCAGCGAGCTGATGTTCTTCGCCGCGCTCTTCGCGATGTACTTCACGATGCGCGCGGTGAACCAGTCGACCTGGTCGGACTACACCGAGAAGCTCAACGTCCCGTTCGCCACGGTGAACACGCTCATCCTCGTGGGCTCCTCGGTGACCTGCCAGCTCGGCGTCTTCTCGGCCGAGCGCGGCGACGTACGCCGGCTGCGGATGTGGTTCATCATCACGTTCGTCATGGGCGCGGTCTTCGTCGCGGGCCAGATCACCGAGTACGCGCAGCTCGTCAGCGAGGGGATCACGCTCTCGTCCTCGGCGTACGGCTCGGTCTTCTACCTCACGACCGGCTTCCACGGCATGCACGTCACCGGCGGGCTCATCGCGTTCCTGTTCGTGCTGGGTCGCACCTACGTCTCCCGCCGCTTCACCCACCGCCAGGCCACCACCGCCATCGTCGTCTCGTACTACTGGCACTTCGTCGACGTCGTCTGGATCGCCCTGTTCACCATGATCTATCTCATCAAGTGAGGACCCGGACCTTCCGCCCCCAGCCACCGCACCGACATGTGAAGGCGCACCCGTGACCAGCACAGCAGTACGACGGCACAAGGCCACCGGCCTCGTCGTCCTCCTCGCGGCCCTCGTAGCGACCGGCTTCGGCTATACGGCCGTCACCGACTCCGCAGAAGCAGTGGCCCCGCAGGCCTCCCAGACCCAGGTACAGCAGGGCCAGCAGCTCTTCCAGGAGGGCTGCGCCACGTGCCACGGCCTGGCCGCCCAGGGCACCAGCAGCGGCCCCGGCCTCATCGGCGTCGGCGCGGCCGCCGTCGACTTCCAGGTCAGCACCGGTCGCATGCCGCTCGCGGCGCCGGCCGTCCAGGCCGTGCGCAAGACGCCGGTCTACACCCCCGACCAGGTCGCGGCCCTCGCCGCCTACGTCGCCTCCCTCGGCGCCGGCCCGGCCATCCCGTCCGACTCCGACATCAGCACCGCCGACGCGAACCTCGCCGAGGGCGGCGAGCTGTTCCGCACCAACTGCGCCCAGTGCCACAACTTCGCCGGCAAGGGCGGTGCGCTCTCCGACGGCAAGTTCGCGCCGAGCCTCATGAACGCGACGCCGCGCGAGATGTTCGAGGCCATGCTCACCGGCCCGCAGAACATGCCGAACTTCCCGAACGCGTCGCTGCCGGTCGACAAGAAGCAGGCGATCATCAAGTACGTCGAGCACCTGCAGAGCTCGGCCGACCCGGGCGGTCTCGCCCTCGGGTCGTACGGCCCGGTCACCGAGGGCGTGTTCGCCTGGACTGCCGGCATCGGCGCGCTGCTGCTCGCCGCGGTCTGGATCGGGGCGAAGGTGCGATGAGCGACAACCACGGTACGAGCGTCACCCTCGCGGGAGACGCGCACGGCGACGAGCCGATGTTCCCGCTCCCCGCCCACCAGCACCGCCTCTCGGACACCGACCCGCGGGCCGCCCGACGGGCGGAGCGCCAGGTCGCGGCCATGTTCACGCTGTCCGCGCTGAGCGTGATCGGGTTCGTCGTCGCGTACGTCGTCATCCCGACCGACACGTTCATCGCGCTCGGCCCCATCGGCGTCGTGCAGCTGTCCAACCTCGTGCTGGGCATCACGTTCGGCCTCGCGGTCCTGCTCATCGGCGTCGGTGCGATCCAGTGGGCCAAGAAGCTCATGGCCGACGAGGAGATCGTCGACGAGCGCCACCCGCTCGGGTCGCCGAAGGAGGACCAGGACGCCGCGCTCGAGTACTTCCAGACCGGCCTCGCCGAGTCCGGCTTCGTCGAGCGGAAGATCGTGCGCCGCACGCTCATCGGCGCCCTCGCGCTGTTCCCGATCCCGCTCGTCGTGCTGCTCAAGGACATGGGCCCGCTGCCGGGCCAGTCACTGAGCCACACCATCTGGCGCAAGGGCAGCCGCATCGTCGTCGACGTCACCGGCCAGCCGCTGCGCCCGGAGGACATGGCGATCGGCACGCTCGTGTCGGCCTCCCCCGCGGACCTCGACCAGGTCCAGGAGGAGGAGGGGAACCTCAACGCCCGCGCGAAGGCCTCGATCATCCTCGTGCGCATGCGTCCCAGCGACATCAAGAGCCAGCAGGCGCCTGCGGGCCAGACGTGGGACTACCAGGGGATCCTGGCGTTCTCCAAGATCTGCACCCACGTCGGCTGCCCGATCGCGCTCTACCAGCAGCGTCAGCACGCCCTGCTGTGCCCGTGCCACCAGTCCACGTTCGACCTCTCGGACTCGGGCAAGGTCATCTTCGGCCCGGCCCACCGGCGCATGCCGCAGCTGCCGATCACCATCGACTCCGAGGGTTTCCTGGTCGCGCAGAGCGACTTCCAGGAACCGGTCGGCCCGAGCTTCTGGGAGCGCGGATGAGCCTCATCGTCAAGGAGGCCGGCAAGGCGATCCAGCGCGCGGACGAGCGTGCCCCGATCACCAGCCTCGCGAAGTCCAACCTGCGCAAGATCTTCCCCGACCACTGGTCGTTCATGCTGGGCGAGATCGCGCTCTACTCGTTCATCGTCCTGCTGCTCACCGGCGTCTACCTGACCGTCTGGTTCAAGCCGTCGATGGTCGAGATCGTCTACCACGGCAGCTACGCGCCGCTGGACGGCATCCCGATGTCGGAGGCCTACGCCTCCACGCTGAACATCAGCTTCGACGTCCGCGGCGGCCTGCTCATCCGGCAGATCCACCACTGGGCCGCGCTGTTCTTCATGGCCTCGATGATGGTGCACATGTTCCGGATCTTCTTCACCGGGGCGTTCCGCAAGCCGCGCGAGCTGAACTGGGTCATCGGCGGCTCGATGATCCTCATCGGGCTGCTCGAGGGCTTCGCGGGCTACTCGCTGCCCGACGACCTGCTCTCCGGCGTCGGCGTGCGCATCGTCGCGGGCATCATCGAGTCGATCCCGGTCGTCGGCACGTACCTCATGTTCTTCATCTTCGGCGGCGAGTTCCCGGGCAGCGACTTCATCCCACGGCTCTACACGTTCCACGTGCTGCTCGTGCCCGGCATCCTGCTCGCCATGGTCGGCCTGCACCTGGTGCTGATCTTCTACCACAAGCACACGCAGTACCCCGGGGCCGGACGCACCAACACCAACGTCGTGGGCTACCCGCTCTTCCCGGTCTACACCGCGAAGGCCGGCGGCTTCTTCTTCGTCGTCTTCGGTGTCACGACGCTCCTCGCGGCGTTCGTCACGATCAACCCGATCTGGGCCTACGGCCCCTATGTGCCCGACCAGGTGACGGCCGGGCTCCCAACCCGACTGGTACATCGGGTTCCTCGACGGCATGCTGCGCGCGTTCCCCAACTGGGAGACCGTGATCTGGGGCCACACGATCAGCTGGAACGTGTTCATCCCGGCGCTCGTGATGCCGGGCGTCCTCACCATGCTCCTGCTGGGCTACCCGTTCCTCGAGGCGTGGATCACCGGGGACAAGCGGGAGCACCACCTGCTCGACCGCCCGCGCAACGCCCCGACCCGCACCGGGATCGGCGTCATGGCGATCACGTTCTACGGGATCCTCGTGCTCAACGGCGCGAACGACATCATCGCCCAGGCGACGACCATCCCGTTCAACTACATCACCTGGTTCACCCGCATCGGCGTCTTCGTGTTCCCGCCGCTGATGTTCGTGGCCACCCGCCGGTTCTGCCTCGGCCTGCAGCGTCGCGACCGCGAGCTCCTGCTCCACGGCCGCGAGAGCGGTCAGATCCTGCGCCTGCCGCACGGCGAGTTCATCGAGATCCACACGCCCATCTCGGACGCCGAGAAGGCCGTGATCCTCTCGAAGGTGGACATGCCGGTCGTCGAGGCTCCCCCGGCCACCGACGAGAACGGTGTCGCGACGCCGAAGCTGCGGGCCAGGCGCCGCCGCGCCAAGTGGTCGGCGTTCTTCTACGGCGACAACGTGGCCACCCCGACCGCCGCGGAGCTCGAGGCCGCGGCCCACCACGCGCACGTGGAGCACGAGCACGAGGTCGCCGAGCTCACCGAGGCCGGCATGGACGTCCCGGCGCGGATCAGCGACCAGCACTGACCCGTCCGACGACGAGAGGGCCCCGCGGATCCGTTCCGGATCGCGGGGCCCTCTCGCGTCCGCGGTGTCCGTGCCCGCCCTGTCGTGCGCGCGAGCGGGGCGAGGTGGTCCCCCGGTCAGGCCAGGGCGCTGTAGCGCTTCCAGCGCTGCCAGGACACGTTCCAGACGGTGATGCCGTTGCCGGGCTCCAGCGTCCGCGTGCCGCCGGTGTAGACGACGACGTCTCCGACGAGCGTGTTCGCGTAGAGCCACGCGGCGTCGGCGGTGCTCATGCCGGTGCAGCCGTGCGAGACGTTCTCGTGCCCCTGGTGACGCACCGACCAGGGAGCCGCGTGCAGGAACTCGCCGGAGTTGGTGAGCCGCATGGCGTACTCGACCTCGAGCCGGTAGTACTCGGGATCGGTCGGCAGGGTGCCGCCGGTCGCGGCGTCCATGATCCGCGTGCGCTCCTTGCTCATGACCACCTTGGTCCCGATGCGCGTCTCGAAGCCCGTCTTGCCCGTCGTGATCGGGATCGTGCGGATCTCCGTCCCGTCGCGGGTCACCCGCATGAGGTGGGTCCGCATGTCGACGTAGGACACCATCGCCGGGCCGGTGCGGAACGTGCTCGTGACGTCGTGCCGGCCCCACAGGCCCGGGCCGAGCCGCACGCCCTTGAGATTCGCGGCGACGGCCACGGTGGCCCCGCCCGGCCAGTACGCCGCGGGCCGGTAGACCAGCACGTCGTCGGTCTGCCAGCGCCAGCCGCCGAGCACCGGCCGGCCGTCCGCCGTGACCACGAGTCGCTTCTCGACGGCCGTCCCGGGCCTCCGCGTGCGCTGATCCGGTGGTCGAGATCGACCCGGATGGGCATCCCCACGCCGACCGTGGCGCCCTCGCGCGGCGTGACGGACGAGCCCGAGGAACGCGGAGGGTGCGACCGTGCGGATGGTCTCGCGGAGCCCGGTCGGCAGGCCGGTGCGGTCGACCGCCGTGGCGTGGACGGAGTACTGCGACGCGTAGTCGAGGGTGCCGCCCGTGGACGTCCAGGTGAGCCCGTCCGGCGACAGCGACCCGGGCACCGGGCCGCCCGGCCCGGAGACGACGACGTCGGTGAGCCGGCCGGCCCGCACGCTGACCACGACCGGGGTCGCCGGGGCGACGGCCTTCCCCGTCGGGGCCGGGCTCACGCTGATCCGCGCGGACGAGTCGTGCTGCGCGGTGCCCGCGCGCAGCTCCAGGAGCCCGCCGGAGCAGCCGGTCAGGGCGAGGGTCGCGACCGTCGCGACGGCGGCGGGCAGCAGGACACGCCGCGGCGATGCCATCCGGCCCTCCCTCGTGCGCGGGGGTTCGTGCCCCGCGGGTCGACGGGTGAAGTCTCGGCACCCGACGCTCCCGAGTCCAGCCGTACCAGGTGACGACCAGGTCACGATCCGCCGCCCACGCTCACCGCGGCGCGGGAGCAGCAACCGGCGGTGTCGGGACACGCGCGACGGCCCCCGGGTCTCCCCAGGGGCCGTCGTAGCACGCGATGTCCGGTGCGCAGCGCGGGTCACACGTCCGCGAAGGCACCGCGGTAGTACTCGAACACGAACCCGATCAGCGCGGCCATGAGCAGCCCGACGCCGAGGAAGATGATCCACACCGCGAACACGAGCCCGAGCACCGTGACGAAGGTGCCGAAGCCGACGGCCAGCGGCCACCACGAGTGCGGGCAGAAGAAGCCGTAGTCGGGCTCGGCGTCCTCGATGCCCGCGTTGGGGTCGTCCTCGGGCCGCACGCCGACGCGGCGCGAGGTGTAGAGGACGTAGAACCCGACGAGGAACGCCAGGGCGCCGGTGAGGGCGAGGGCGGTGGAGCCGACGATCTCCTTGGTGACGACCCAGTACGCCGTCGCGACGACGGCGTAGAAGGCCGCGCCACCGGCGAACAGGAAGCCTTCGATCTTCACGAGTCGGACCCCTTCGCGGAGCTGCCGACGAGCTCGTCGAGGACCTGGCTGCGCTTCTGCGTGGCCACGTCGACGAGGTCGGGGTGGTGGAGGTCGAACGCCGGCCGCTCCGAGCGGATCGGCGGGATGCTCACGAAGTTGTGCCGGGGCGGCGGGCAGGACGTGGCCCACTCGAGCGACGCGCCCCAGCCCCACGGGTCGTCGACGGTGACCTTCGGTGCCGTCTTCCACGTCTTGTAGACGTTGTAGAGGAACGGCAGCATCGACACCGCGAGGATGACCGACCCGACGGTGCTCACCACGTTGAGCGTCGTGAAGCCGTCCGAGGGCAGGTAGTCGGCGTAGCGACGGGGCATGCCCTCGGCGCCGAGCCAGTGCTGCACGAGGAACGTCGTGTGGAAGCCGATGAAGAGCAGCCAGAAGTGGATCTTCCCGAGCCGCTCGTCGAGCATCCGCCCGGTGAACTTCGGCCACCAGAAGTAGTAGCCGGCGAACATCATGAACACGACCGTGCCGAAGACGACGTAGTGGAAGTGCGCCACCACGAAGTAGGAGTCGGAGACCTGGAAGTCGACCGGCGGGGCCGAGAGCAGGATGCCGGTGAGGCCGCCGAAGAGGAACGTGACGAGGAAGCCGAGAGTCCAGAGCATGGGCGTCTCGAAGCTCACCGAGCCGCGCCACATCGTGCCGATCCAGTTGAAGAACTTCACGCCGGTCGGGATCGCGATGAGCATCGTCATGAACGCGAAGAACGGCAGGTTGACCGAGCCGGTGACGTACATGTGGTGCGCCCACACCGCGACCGAGAGGCCGGCGATGGCGATGGTCGCGAAGACCAGGCCCTTGTAGCCGAAGATCGGCTTGCGGCTGAACACCGGGATGATCTCGCTCGCGATGCCGAAGAACGGCAGCGCGATGATGTAGACCTCCGGGTGGCCGAAGAACCAGAACAGGTGCTGCCAGAGGATCGCGCCACCGTTCGCGGCGTCGAACACCTGCGTGCCGAACTTGCGGTCGGCCTCGAGCACCACGAACGCCGCGGCCAGCACCGGGAAGGCCATGAGGATGAGGATGCTCGTGAGCAGCGTGTTCCAGACGAAGATCGGCATCCGGAACATCGTCATGCCGGGCGCGCGCATGCAGAAGATCGTGGTGATGAAGTTGACCGCGCCGAGGATCGTGCCGAGACCACCGATGGTGAAGCCGAGGATCCACAGGTCGGAGCCGATGTTCGGCGAGTTGATCGCGTTCGACAGCGGAGAGTAGGCGAACCAGCCGAAGGACGCGGCGCCGCCAGGGGTGAAGAAGCCCATGCAGACGATGAGCCCGCCGAACGGCGAAGAGCCAGAACGCCAGCATGTTCAGGCGCGGGAACGCGACGTCGGGCGAGCCGATCTGCAGCGGCATGATCACGTTGGCGAATCCGGCGAACAGCGGGGTCGCGAAGAGCAGCAGCATGATCGAGCCGTGCATCGTGAACAGCTGGTTGTACTGCTCCTGGCTGAAGAACTGCAGGCCCGGCTGCGCCAGCTCGGCGCGCATCATGAGCGCCATGACGCCGCCGAACAGGAAGAACGCGAACGTGGTCATCAGGTACATGTAGCCGATCACCTTGTGGTCGGTGGAGGTGATCCACTTGACCAGGGTGCGGCCGAACTTGCGGCGCGAGGGGTCCGACGTGACCATGCCGTCGGGGTCGGGCGCGGAGACGACCGGACGGTCGTTGAGCAGCGTCACTGGTTACTCCCGGCGTTTCCCGACGTGTCCTGACGGCCCGTGTTGCCACCGGCGTTGCCCGAGGTGATGATCCGACCGGTCTGGAGGGTACCGCTCTGGCCCGCGGCCTTGAGGGCGGCGATGTGGGCGTCGTAGTCGGCCCGCGACACGACGTGCACGCTGAACAGCATCTGCGAGTGGTAGGTGCCGCAGAGCTCGGCGCACTTGCCGGCGAACACGCCGATCTTGTTGGGGGTCAGCTCGAATGCGTTCTGCCGCCCCGGGATGACGTCCATCTTGAACAGGAACTGCGGGACCCAGAACGAGTGGATGACGTCGGGCGAGGTGAGGTTGAAGCGCACCCGCTCGTCGACCGGGAGCCAGAGCTCCGCGGGCTTGGCCGGCGTACCGGTCTCGTAGGCGCCGTCGCTCTCGTAGTTGAAGCCCCAGTTCCACTTGAAGCCGATCACGCCGACGGTGTTCTTCACGTCGGGGGTGAGCTTCGTGAGCTCCACCTGGTCGCGCGCGGTGATCGTGAACAGCGCCGCGATCATGATCGCGGGGGCGACCGTGTAGAGGATCTCCAGCGGCATGTTGTAGCGCGTCTGCAACGGCGCGCCCTCGTTGGTACGCCGGCGGTACGCGATGATCGCCCAGAAGATGAGGCCCCAGGTGAGGATGCCGACGGCGAACGCGGCGATCCAGCTGTTCTGCCAGAAGGACAGCAGCAGGGGTCCCTGCTCCGTCACCGGCTCCGGGTAGCCGAGGCGGCCCAGCTCGGTGTCGGCCGAGCAGCCGGCGGTGCCGGCGAGCACGAGCGCGGCACCGACGGTCGCGGTGACCAGACGGGCCCGCGACGGGCGCGCTGAGCGGGTCGAGCCCACGTTTCGCCATCCTCACGAGGGTCGGCGCTCCGGTGCGTCGGCCCACCGCTGGCAGCGGCGTCACCACGCCCGCGGAGCGGGGGTCTGACGTACCCGCAGAGACTAGCGCAGCAACACGGGCCGAACCGGTCGGGGTGGGGCATTACGGTCGGGTCGTGGCGCACCGGTCGAGCACGGGACCGGGGTCCCGGACGATCCGTCCGGAGCCCGGTCGGACGCGCCCGCGGGCTACCTCGACGCCGCCTCCACCGCGCCCCTGCACCCCGCCGCGCGCGCGGCCCTGCTCGCCGCGCTCGACCAGGGCTGGGCCGACCCGTCGCGGCGCTACCACCAGGCGCGGCGGGCCCGGATGCTGCTCGACGCCGCCCGCGAGACGGTGGCCGGGGTGCTCGGCGCCCGCCCCGACGAGGTGTCGTTCACGACCTCGGGCACCCAGGCGGTGCAGCTCGGGCTCGCCGGTCTCGTCCGTGGGCGCGAGCGCGTCGGCCGGCGTGTCCTGTCGTCTGCGGTCGAGCACTCCAGCGTCCTGCACGCCGCCACCGCGCTCGTGGGCACGGACGCGCGGACGCTCGGCGTCGACCGGCTGGGTCGGGTGGACCTCGCCGAGGTCGACGCCGCTCTCCGCGAGCCCGGCGTAGCGCTGCTGGCCCTGCAGTCGGCGAACCACGAGGTGGGCACGCATCAGCCGGTCGACGCCGCGGCCGCGCTGGCGTCCGAGCGCGAGGTGCCGCTGCTCGTCGACGCGGCGCAGTCGGTCGGCCGTGAGGCGCTCCCCCACGGCTGGTCGGTGCTTTCGGCGAGCGCGCACAAGTGGGGCGGGCCCGCGGGCGTCGGCGTGCTCGCGGTGCGCACCGGCGTGCGCTGGCGCTCGCCCTCGCCCGAGGGAGCCGTGGAGCACGGTCGCGTGCCCGGCTTCGTCGACGTACCGGCGGTTGTCGCGGCCGCCGCCGCCCTCGAGGCGGTGGAGCGCGGGCGGGTCGCCGAGTCGGCCCGGCTCTCGCGCGCTCGTCGACGTGATGCGAGCCCGCGTCCCGGCGCTCGTGCCCGACACCGTGCTGCTCGGCGACCCGGTGGACCGGCTCCCCCACCTCGTCACGTTCTCCTTCCTCTACGTCGACGGCGAGGCCCTGCTCGGCGACCTCGACCGCGCCGGGTTCGCCGTCTCGTCCGGCTCGTCCTGCGTCGCCGACTCGCTCCAGCCGTCGCACGTGCTGGCCGCGATGGGCGCGCTGACCCACGGCAACCTGCGCGTGTCGCTGCCCGTCGGCGCGGCGGAGTCCGACGTCGACCGCTTCCTGCAGGTGCTCCCCGGCATCGTCGCCCGGGTCCGCGGCGAGCTCGGGGCGGACGCGCTGTGACCGCTTCGCCACCGGCCGGTATGCCGGCGTACGACGTGCTCCTCGACGAGCGCGGGCGCCTGTGCCCGCTGCCTGTGATCGCGCTCGCGCGCGCCGCCGTGGCCGACGCCGGTGCTCGCGTGCTCCTGCTCGCCGACGACCCGGCCGCGGAGACCGACGTGCCGGCCTGGTGCGCCCTGCGGGGACGGGTCCTCGCGTGGACCGGCGACTCCCCCGACGGCCGGGGGCGCGCGTACGTCGTGGTCCCGTCGCAGCCCTGATCCGCCGGGGGCCGGGCCGGCCCCGTGCACCGTCACCGTCGGCCGGTTCGCTGCTGGCCTGGGTCTGGTCGATTGTCCGGTACGCCGTCGCTCGCGGTGATCTTCGATCGCGAAAGTAGTTGTCCGCACTGGGTTATCGGGGCATCCGCATCGAATCGACTCGCTGCCGGAGTGCGTCGGTCGATGGTCCGCTACGCCGTCACCGTCGGTGATCCCGGATCGCGGAAGGCAGTTGTCCGCACTCGGTCATCAGGGCATCGCCATCGGACGACTCGCTGCCCGAGTGCGTCGGTCCATGGTCCGCTACGCCGTCACCGTCGGTGATCCCGGATCGCGGAAAGCAGTTGTCCGCACTCGGTCATCAGGGCATCGCCATCGGACGACTCGCTGCCCGAGTGCGTCAGTCCATGGTCCGCTACGCCGTCACCGTCGGTGATCCCGGATCGCAGAAAGCAGTTGTCCGCACTCGGTCATCAGGGCATCGCCATCGGACGACTCGCTGCCCGAGTGCGTCGGTCCATGGTCTGCTACGCCGTCACCGTCGGTGATCTTGAATCGCGGAAAGTAGTTGTCCACACTGGGTTTTCGGGGCCCGGCACTGTCAGACCCCCTGAGTAGGTTCGGGTCATGAGCTCGACCACGACCCGCCCGCCGCGCAGTCCCGGTGCGCTGGTCGCGGACGCCGTCGCCGACCTCGACGCCGCGGTCGCCCGCCTCGCGGAGCTGACCGCGGACGGGGCGCTGGTCGAGATGCCGCCGACCGCGCTGACACCGCTGACCGAGCGGCTGCACCGGGCGCTGGATCGCGGGGCCGCGGTGGCCACGGTGGCGACCGGGGTGGTGCACGCCTCGGGCACCCTCGAGCAGGCCGGGTTCGCGTCGACGAAGTCGTGGCTGCTCCAGCGGTGCCGCAAGTCCGAGACCGAGGCCAAGGTCCTCCTCGCGTCCTCGACCGCGCTGCGCGCCGACTTCCCCGCGACCGAGCGGGCGTGGCTGGCCGGGGAGGTGCCCGCCGGTGCGGTGCGGGAGATCACCCGCGGGATCACCCTCGCCGTGCGCGCCCTGCCGGTCGCGGTGCGGCCGACCCGGGCGGGCGAGGCGGAGGCGGTGCTGCTCGACCTGGCCCGCCGGGCCCCGGTCGCCGACGTCGCCCTGACCGCGCGCTACCTGCGGTTCGTGGCCGACCCGGACGGGGTGCGGCAGGCCCAGCTCGACGCCTACGACGACCAGCAGGTCACCATCACCCCGGTCGGGGTCGGGTACCGGCTCTCCGGGTACCTGACCGCGGAGACCGCCGCCGCGCTGTCCACCGCGCTCGACGCGGTGGTGGACGGCTGGCACCGCACCGGATCCCTGACCCCCGAGGACCAGCCCGGCGGGCACCCGGTGCTGGACGCCCAGCGGCGCAAGGCCCGCCGCCCGCACCTGCTCGCCCTCGCCCTGGGCCACCTCGCCGGCCAGGCGCTCGACGCCGGACTGCTCGGCACCCGGCACGGGGTCCGCCCCCACCTCACCCTGACCGCCGACCTCGACCAGCTGCTCGCCGGCCTCGGCGGCCGACTGCTGGTCCCCGGCCACGAACAGCCCGTGCTGCTGCCCGACGAGTCCCTGCGCCGGATCCTCTGCGACACCGACCTGCACCCCGTGATCACCACCCGACCCGACCCGCACCGGCACCGCCACCGGCCCGAACCGCGGTTGCGAGGCCGCCGAAGGCATGGCGACGGCGACGTCGACCGGCCGACGCAGCGAGCGGCGCGGCGTGGCGGGACGTGCTGACCGGCCGGCTCACCGCGCAGACCCGCACCGTGCTCTACCTGGGCCGGACCCAGCGCACCGTCCCCCCGCGGCTGCGCCGCGCCCTCGAGGTCCGCGACGGGCACTGCGCGTTCCCCGACTGCCGCGTCGACGTCTCCCGCACCCACGCCCACCACACCCTGCCCTGGGAGGACGGCGGCGCGACCGACATCTCGAACACCGTGCTGCTCTGCGTGCGCCACCACCACGCGGTGCACGAGGGCGGCTGGACGATCGCGCCGACCGACGGCGTCGACCCGCACACCACCGGCTGCTGGACCTTCACACCACCACGAACCCGGCCCTGACCAGCAGGGCGCACGGACACTCCTCGACCACGACCGACCGCGTTCAGAACGCGGGCGGCAGCGGGAGTGCGTCGTGGAGCAGCCGCAGGTAGCGCCGCCGGCTCACCTCGACCGCGCCGAGCGTCGCGAGGTGCTCGGTGCGCCACTGGACGTCGAGCAGCCGTCGTCCCGTGTCGGCCCTGGCTGTGCCTGCGACCGTGGCTCCGGCCGCCGATTCGGCTTCTGCTGCGGCTGCGACCGCGGCTGCGGCTTCGGCTGCCGCATCGGCCTCCGCTCCGGCAGAGGCCGCGGCTCGAGGTGCGGCCGCGGCATCGGCCTCCGCTCCGGCAGAGGCCGCGGCTCGAGGTGCGGCCGCGGCTTCGGACGCCGCGGCCTCTACGGCTTCCGCGGCTTCCGCTACGGCCGCGACTGCGGCGCCGGGTTTGGCCAGACGCTCGACGAGGGCGACGAGCGCGACCTTGGACGCGTCCGTCGCGGTGCTGAACATCGACTCCCCCGCGAAGAGTCCGCCGATCTCCACGCCGTACAGGCCGCCGACGAGATCACCCTCGACCGTGCGGGTCTCGACCGAGTGCGCCCAGCCGAGCCGGTGCAGCTCGGCGTACGCCTCGACGATGCCCGGCGTGATCCAGCCGCCGGAGCGCCGGGGGTCACCGCAGGCACGGACGACGTCGACGAAAGCGGTGTCGACCGTGGTCGTGAACCGGCGGCAGGACCTGCGCAGCGACGCCGACACGCGCAGGCCGTCGAGCGGGATGACGCCGCGCGGGTCGGGCGACCACCAGCCGAGCGGGCCGTCGGCGTCGACGGGCATCGGGAACAGTCCCGAGCGGTACGCCGCGAGCAGCGTGCCCGGTGCGAGGTCGGCGCCGACGCCGAGGAGCTCGATCCCCGCCCCGGCGCTCGCCGGGTCGGGCAGCACCCAGGGCGTCGGGGGCGGCTCGACCGGCGTCACGTCGCTGCGCGACCGGTCAGGGGCGCGGGCAGCGGACGTGGGCCGACACCTCGGCCGCGGCGGACGCGCCGTAGGTCTCCTCGAACCGGTCGAGGAAGTGCTGCTGCGCGAGGTCGTACTCCTGGGTGCCGATCGTCTCGATGACGTACGTCGCCAGCAGGGACCCGATCTGGGCGCAACGCTCGTGGGACAGGTCCCACGCGAGACCGGCGAGGAAGCCGGCGCGGAACGCGTCCCCGACTCCGGTCGGGTCGGCCTTGAGCTCCTCCGGCGGGCAGGGCACCTCCACCGCGGGCTGGCCGGCGGCCTCGACCCGCGCGCCGTCCTTGCCCAGCGTGGTGACCCGGACGCCGACCCGCGTGAGCACCTCCTCGTGCGACCAGCCGGTCTTGTGCTCGATGAGCCCGGCCTCGTAGTCGTTGGAGAACAGGTAGGCCGCGCCGTCGACGAGCTGCTTGATTCCGTCGCCGTCGAGCCAGGCGAGCTGCTGGCTCGGGTCCGCCACGAACGGGATGCCGCGGAACCGGCACTCGTCGGTGTGCCGGCTCATCGCCTCGGGGTCGTTCGCCCCGACGAGCACCAGGTCGATGCCGCCGATGCGGTCGGAGATGGGTCCGAGCTCGATCTCCCGGGCCTCGGTCATCGCACCGGGATAGAACGACGCGATCTGGCACTGCTCGGAGTCGGTGGTGCAGACGAAGCGAGCGGTGTGCCGTACGTCGGACACCTTGACCGAATGCGTGTCTACGCCGTGCCGCGCGAGCCAGGAGCGGTAGTCGGCGAAGTCCTGCCCCACCGACCCGACGAGCACCGGGTTGAGACCCAGCACTGCCATCCCGAACGCGATGTTGGCGGCCACCCCGCCGCGGCGGACGTCGAGGTCGTCGACGAGGAACGACAGCGAGATCTTGTCCAGCTTGTCGGCCACCAGGGAGTCGGAGAACCTCCCGGGGAAGGTCATCAGATGGTCGGTGGCGATCGAGCCGGTGACGCAGACGCGCACGGAGTATCTCTTCTCGTCGGGGCGCCCCGCGGGGCTCGCTGGCCTGACGTGTCAGGACCCTATCCGGACGGCGCGGAACCACGCGGCGCCGGGCCGCGTCCCAGCACGCACGGGGACGACCGCGACCGGCGACGAGGAGCCCGACATGACCGCGACCAGCAGCAGCAGCGGGCAGGCGGGCCGGAGCCGGGCTGTCGCCCTCGCCGGGGCCGCGGGTGCGCTCGTCGCCGGCCTCACCCTCGTCGCCTGCGGGAGCCAGGTCGCCGGCGGGTCGTCCGGGGGTCCGCCGGTGCTGCGCATCGGCACGGGCTACGCCGCCGCGGCAGCACCGATGGCCGGCTCGAAGCAGGACCCGTACCTGCTCGACGGGACGCTGCCGACCGGTCCGGCGTCGGCCACGGTCCTGCGCTACGACGAGCGTCCGCTGCCCGCGGCGGACGTCGAGGCGCTGGCCACCGCGCTCGGCGTCACCGGGACACCGGTACGGCACGAGCACGGGTGGGAGGTCGCGTCGCGGGCCGGCACCCTTCGCGTCCGCGACGGCGGTACGGCGTGGTCGTGGTCGCGCGGCAGCGCGCAGTGCCCGTCGTACGCCGTCGACATCGACAACACGGGCGGCGCCACGGTCGCGAGCGGCTGCGCGGTCGCCGTCCCCTCGACGAGCTTCGGCGGAGCCTCGACGCCCCGGACCATCCCGGCCGCGGCAGCCCTCGCCGCCGCACGACCGGTGCTCGCTGCGGTCGGGCTCGCCGACGCCACCGCCCGCGTGCTCCCCGGGACGAGCCCGCGGACCGTCGTCGTCGACCCGGTCGTCGGGGGCGAGCCGACCTCCGGCGTGCAGACGTCGGTCGATGTCGGACCCGCGGGGGCGATCGGCGCGACCGGGGTCCTCTCGATCCCGACCGTCGGTGACAGCTACCCGATCGTCTCGGCCGCCGCCGCGCTGGACCTGCTCCGCGCGATGCCGCAGCCGGAGATGGCGATCGCCTGCGTCCAGGGTGCGGTCTGCCCGGGCGTCGGCCCGCGGGTCGTCACGGGCGCGCGCCTCGGCCGCACGATGGCCTACGACGGAGGCGCACCCGTCCTCGTGCCCGCGTGGCTCTTCACGATCCGGGGCTCCGACGAGCCGGTCGCGGTCGTGGCGGTCGAGCGCCGCTACCTCGCCGACCCGTCGCCTTCTCCGGACGGCGGCGCCACTGCCTCGGCAGCGTCCACCGGACCCGGCCCGGCCCGTTCCGGTGGCGGCGCGACCGGCGACCCGGGATCCGTGCCGGGCTCGTCCGGGGCTGGCTCGACCGGCGGCTCGACCGGCGGCGCGGGATCCGTGACCGGCTCGTCCGCCAACGGCTCGGGATCCGTGGCGGGATCGTCCGGCGGGAGCTCGGCGCCGGCGACCGGATCGTCCGGTCCGCCGACCACGCCGGTGATGGCACCCGCGCCCGTGCCCGAGGTGCCCTCCGCACCGGGCGCGCCTCTCCCCGCCGCCTCGCCCGCGTCGGGCTGACGCCGACCCGGCCGGGACGCACGAAGGGCCGCACCGTGTCCGGTGCGGCCCTTCGACGAGGCGGTGCGGTCGGTCAGCTGAACGAGTCGCCGCAGGCGCAGGAGCTCGTGGCGTTGGGGTTGTCGATCGTGAACCCCTGCTTCTCGATGCTGTCGACGAAGTCGATCGTGGCGCCGCCGAGGTAGGGGGCGCTCATCCGGTCGGTGACGACCTTGACGCTGCCGAACTCCTTGACGACGTCGCCGTCGAGGGCGCGGTCGTCGAAGAAGAGCTGGTAGCGCAGGCCGGAGCAGCCGCCCGGCTGCACGGCGACGCGGAGCGCGAGGTCGTCGCGGCCCTCCTGCTCGAGCAGGGCGGCGACCTTCGCGGACGCGGCGTCGGAAAGGACGATCCCGTCCGTGACGGGGGTCGAGGTCTCGATCGTGACGTCGGCGGTCATGCGGTGGGTCCTCCCGTGCGGGCGTGGTCGTACCGGTCCGTGGACGACAACGGGATGCGTGCGGGGCGGTATTCCCCGGGCGTCGGCGCCGTCGTGTCCCATGGTGCCACGGACCGGCGTCGAGCACCCCCGTGCGTGCCGGACGTCACGATCCGCGTGGCGGCGTCAGCGCGACCAGGTCCGCGCCGCCCGCTCGGCGAGGGCGGCCAGGCTCGTCGCGGGGTCGTCGAAGGCCAGCTCGGCGGGCCGGCCGCGGTCGCGGAGGTCGTCGAGGACCGCGTACGCCCCGCTGACCCCGATCGCGAGGTACTCCCTCTTGCCGACGTCGACCCGCCCGGCCAGCACGACGCACCCGCGCCCCTGCTCGAGCGCGGCCGAAGCGACACCGGACACGACCTTGCCGCGCAGGCTCTGCCAGTCGAAGGCGCCCTCGCCCGTGACCACGAGGTCGGCGCGCGCGACGTGGCCGGCCAGGTCGACGGTCTCCAGGACGGTCGAGATGCCCGGCACCCGCGTCGCGCCGAGCAGCAGGAGGGCGTAGCCGAGACCGCCCGCCGCGCCCGCGCCCAGCGCGACCGCCGGGTCCTTGCCGTCGGCTCGCCTGCCGACCGCCCGCGCGAACGACTCGAGCGACCCCTCGAGCTCCATGACCGCCGCGTCGTCGGCCCCCTTCTGCGGGCCGAACCCGTTCGTGGCTCCGCGCAGTCCGAGCAGCGGGTTGTCGACGTCGGAGGCCGCCACGAGCTCGAGCCCGTCCACCGCGTCGAGGGCGGGGCGCAGGTCGACGGACGCGACGTCGCGCAGCGCGGCGCCGCCGGACCGCAGGCGATCCGTGACGTCGGCGCCGTCGCGACCGACCGCGCGGGCGCCGAGCGCCGCGAGCAGCCCGGCGCCTGCGTCGTTAGTGCCGGAGCCCCCCAGACCGAGCACGACCCGACGCGCCCCCGCCTCCCGCGCGGCGCGGACCAGCTCCCCGACGCCGTACGTCGTGGTCGACCGCGGGTCGCGCGGCTCGGGCACGAGATGCAGGCCGCAGGCCTGCGCGGTCTCGACGTACGCCGTCCCGCCGACCACGAGCAACGCCGCGTCGACCGGTTCGCCCACCGGCCCGCTCACCCGCACCGGGACGAGATCGCCACCGACGCACGCGTGCAGGACGTCGACGAAGCCCGGGCCGCCGTCGGCGAGCGGCACCTCGACGAGCTCGTCGTCGGGAGCGGTACGCCGCCAGCCCTCGGCGATCGCCGCGGCCGCGGCCACGGCCGTCAGGGTGCCGGCGAACTTGTCGGGGGCGATGAGGACGCGCACGGGCCCGACGCTAGCCGGTGCCGGCGAGCCCGCCGGATTCACGCGTGCCGGGGCGCGTGGGATGATCGAGGAATGGCGACCGAGAGCTTCGTCGAGCCCACCCCCACCCCGCTCGCGCTGCTGCTGCTGGGCCGCGAAGCCGACCCCGACTCCGAGCGCGGCGTCGAGTGCCCCGGTGACCTGCCGGCACCGAGCGACCCGAACCTGGTCGAGCGCGCCCGCGCGGCGAAGGCGGCGCTCGGTGACCGCGTGTTCGTCCTCGGCCACCACTACCAGCGCGACGAGGTCATCCAGTTCGCCGACGTCACCGGCGACTCCTTCAAGCTCGCGCGCGAGGCGGCCGCCCGTCCCGACGCCGAGTACGTCGTGTTCTGCGGCGTCCACTTCATGGCCGAGAGCGCCGACATCCTCACCTCCTCGAGCCAGGCCGTCGTCCTCCCCGACCTCGCGGCCGGCTGCTCGATGGCGGACATGGCCGCGATCTCACAGGTCGAGGACGCGTGGGACGTGCTCGCCGACGCGGGCATCGCCGACGTGACGATCCCCATCACGTACATGAACTCGACCGCCGCCATCAAGGCGTTCACCGGCCGGCACGGCGGCGCCGTGTGCACGTCGTCCAACGCGCGGCGCGCGCTCGAGTGGGCGTTCGAGCAGGGCGAGAAGGTCCTCTTCCTCCCCGACCAGCACCTCGGGCGCAACACCGCCGTGCTCGACCTCGGGCTCACGCTCGACGACTGCGTCCTCTTCGACCCGCACCGCCCCGGCGGCGGGCTCACCCCCGACGAGCTGCGCGCCGCGAAGGTCATCCTGTGGAAGGGCCACTGCTCGGTGCACGGCCGCTTCACCGCCGAGACCGTGGCCGAGGTTCGCGAGCGCGTCCCAGGTGTCACCGTGCTCGTGCACCCCGAGTGCCGGCACGACGTCGTCCTCGGCGCGGACCTCGTGGGCTCCACGGAGTTCATCATCAAGACCCTCGAGGCGGCTCCCGCGGGCAGCGCCTGGGCGATCGGCACCGAGCTCAACCTGGTGAAGCGGCTGGCCCTCGCCCACCCGGACAAGCAGGTCGTCTTCCTCGACCGGACGGTCTGCTTCTGCTCGACGATGAACCGCATCGACCTGCCGCACCTCGTCTGGGCGCTCGAGAGCCTCGTCGCGGGCAATGTCGTCAACCGCATCGAGGTCGACCCCGACGTCGCGCACTGGGCGCGGGTCGCGCTCGACCGGATGCTCGCGCTCCCCGGCGTCGCCGCGGCCCCCAAGGACTGACGCCGACCGGGGCGAGGTGCCGCGGCTACAGGCCGGGAGCGCCCCAGACGGCGAACCACCGCGACGTCTCCGGCTCCACCCGCAGGTCGTCCTTGAGCAGGTCGCGCAGCTGGATCTCGAGCAGGTTGTCGCGGCGCTGCGGCGTATCGCCCTCGATCGTGGTCCCGGACCCGACGGCCGGGGCGAACGGGTAGAACGTCCCGCGCTTGAACAGGTAGACGAGCCCGACGGTCCGCGTGCCGTCGGAGAAGGCGGCGAGCGAGCAGAGCAGCGTCGGCCCGAACCCGGAGTCCTGCAGCGTCGAGTTCACCGCGTGCAGGTCGGTGACGAGCGCGGAGAGGTCCGGCGGGTCCGTGCGGCAGACGAGCCAGGTGTAGCCGAACGAGTCGACCTCGACCTCGACCTTCGGGCCGCCGTCCGCGTCGAGCAGCGCCTGCACGTCGGCCTGGACGTCCGCGAACGCGCGGCCCTCCGGCGCGCGGAACGCGACCGAGCCGACGCCGGTGCTGGTGAAGCCCAGCGACGCCTCCAGCGTGATCGCCGCCGACGGCAGGCCGAAGAGCTGGTCGAGGTCCGGCTTGGCCGGCTTGCTGCGGCCGAGGATCGTGTCGAGGAGTCCCACGGCACCAGCCTGCCCCACGACGGCGGATCGCGCTGCGCCGCCGCCCCGGATTCAGCTCAGGTCGGGGTTGAGGAGCTGGAACAGCAGGTGGTCCTGCCAGCGCCCGTCGATCCGCAGGTACGCCGGCGCGAGCCCGATCCGCTCGAACCCGGTGCGCTCCAGCACCCGCTGCGACGCCGTGTTGTGCAGCAGCGTGCCCGCCTGGACACGATGCAGGCCGAGCTCGTCGAAGGCCACCCGCAGGATGTCGCGCACCGCAGCGGTGGCCAGCCCTCGGCCGTTGTCCTTCTCGGCGACCCAGTAGCCCACGTGGCAGGACAGGAACGGGCCGCGGACGATCTCATTGAGGGTGATCCGCCCGACGACGCGGTCGCGCCCGTCGACGATGACGTGCGGTCGCGTCGTCCCCGCGCGATGCCGCTCGAGTGCGTCGGTCACGCCCGCGCGCTGACCCTCCTCGGTGAAGAAGGCGTCGTCACGCTCCGGGCTCGTCGGTGCCAGGAAGTCGCGGTTGACCCGGGCCAGGCGGGTCAGCTCGGGGACGTCGTCGAGGGAGATCAGCCGGGTCGCACTCACCGGCACAGCCTGCCATGCGCAGCCTGACCGGATCGCCGAGCTACGCCGCGAGCCGCAGCCGCGCTCACCCGGCGCGCGGGGTCAGCGCTGGCCGAGCTGGGTCGCGATCTGGGCGAGCTGCTCGAGCCGCTTCTCCAGCGGCGGGTGGGTGAGGAACAGCTTCGAGATCGACATGTCCGAGGTGAGCGCCGGCGCGAAGGCGAACGCCGACACGGCCTCGACCTGGCGCAGGTCGCGGTCGGGGATGCCGGCGATGTCGCCGGACACCTTCTGCAGCGCCGAGGCGAGGGCCGACGGGTTGCCGGTGAGCAGCGCGCCGGCGCGGTCGGCCGACAGCTCGCGGTAGCGCGACAGCGCGCGGGTGAGCAGGAAGGACACGACGTAGACGATGGCGCTGACCAGCATCACGACGAGGAACACGAGCGCCGCGTTCTGGTCGCGGTCACGACCACGGCTGAGGCCGCCCCACAGCCACATGCGGGTGAGCAGCCCCGCGAGCACTCCGGCGAAGGACGCCACGGTCATCACCGTGACGTCGCGGTGCGCGACGTGCGACAGCTCGTGCGACAGGACGCCCTCGAGCTCGGCGGCGTCGAGGCGCCGCAGGATCCCGGTCGTGACGCACACGACGGCCCGGTCCGGCGTACGCCCGGTCGCGAACGCGTTCGGGATGTCGGTGTCGGCGATCGCGACGCGGGGCTTCGGCATGTCTGCCATCGCGCAGAGCCGGTCGACGAGCGCGTGGAGCTGGGGTGCCTGCTCGGGCGTGACCACGCGGGCCCGCATGGCGGCGAGCGCCATGGTGTCGGAGAAGTACCACTGGGCCCACAGCATGAACACGACGATCACGAGCGCGACCAGCGCCGAGCGCAGGAACACGATGAGGAGCGCGCCGATGGCGACGTAGAGCAGCCCCAGGCCGAACCACGTGCCCATCATTCGTCGCGAGAGACCGCTGTCGTTGGCGTAGCGGGTCGTGGCCACCGCCACCCCGTCCCTTCGTCCGGCGTCGGCCCGGTGCCGACGTCCTCCCTGTGCAACGCGCACGGACCGCGAATTCGTTCCGCCGGTCCGTGCCGCCCCGCTGTCAGCCCGGGACGAGCCCGTCGTCCCCGAGCATGTCGCGGATGTCGTCCTCGCTGGCGTCGGCGAACGGCAGGATCACCATCGACTCCGCGATCTCGTGGTCCGGCGGCCGGACGCCGACCGAGCGCACCTTGTCGAGGAGCGCGTCGAGCGCGGCCTGGAAGTTGTCGCCCGGTGCGCGCAGCGACACCTCGAGCTCCGCGTCGAGCCGGTTGATCTCGTCGATCTCGCTGTCGGGGACGACGAACTGGCCCTCGCCGAGGATCCGGATCAGCACGACGCCCTCCTAGGCCTGGTGCTCGTCGGGCGCGGGGGCGGCGGAGCCGAGCGCCGGCGCCGCCGCCGGTCCCCCGATCTCGGCCTTGAGCGCGGCGAGCTGGTTCTCGACGTCGTTGCCGCTGGCCATCCGCTCGAGCTCGACGGTGATGTTGTCCTTCGTCGTGCCGGTGGCGTCGTCGAGCGCACCGGAGGCGAGCAGCTCGTCGATGGCCTGGCCCCGGGCCTGCAGCTGGGCGGTCTTGTCCTCGGCCCGCTGGATCGCCATGCCGACGTCGCCGAGCTCCTCGCTGATGCCGGAGAACGCCTCGTTGATCTTGGTCTGGGCCTCCGCGGCGGAGTACGTCGCCTTGATCGTCTCCTTCTTCGTGCGGAACGCCTCGACCTTGGCCTGCAGCCGCTGGCTCGCCGCGACGAGCTTCTCCTCCTGGTCGGCGAGCTGCGCGTGCTGCACCTGGAGGTCGGAGACCTGCGTGGCCAGGCCGGAGCGGCGGGTGAGCGCCTCGCGGGCGAGGTCCTCGCGACCGCCGGCGAGCGCGGCCTTGGCCTGGCCCTCGAGCTTGTCGCTCTGCTGCTGGAGCTGGGTGATCTGCAGCTCGAGCCGCTTGCGGCTCGTGGCCACGTCGGCCACCCCGCGGCGCACCTTCTGCAGGAGCTCGAGCTGCTTCTCGTAGGAGTAGTCGAGCGTCTCGCGGGGGTCCTCCGCCTTGTCCAGGGCCTTGTTGGCCTTGGACTTGAAGATGAGGGTGAAGCGCTGCCAGAGGCCCATCGCGGGCGCCCCCTTCGATCGGTGCGTCGGTGGTGTCGGCGACGTCGTGCGCCGTACCGGTCCAACCTATCCGGCGGTCCCGGGCCTGTCGCCCTCCTCCCGGACGGACCGCCCCGGGCGGCCGGTGCGGTCGGAGGGCCGACGGCCGGGCCGTACGCTGGCTCCGTGTTCCGCCGTAGAAGCCCCGATGCCAGCGCGCCCGTCGACCCGACGCCCGAGACCGGGCCGCAGGGCAAGGGACGGCCGACGCCGACGCGCAAGGAGGCCGAGGCGGCGCGCAAGGCGGCCCTCGCCGGGACCACCGACCCCAAGGCCTCGCGCAAGGCCGAGCGCAGCGCCGCCCGCCAGGCGCGGTACGACGCTCAGCAGGCGCTGCGCAGCGGCGACGAGAAGCGCCTGCCCGCTCGGGACGCCGGCCCGGTGAAGTCCTTCGTCCGCGACTCGGTCGACGGCCGGATCAGCATGGGCGAGATCTTCATCCCGGTCGCCGTCCTCGTCCTCGTCCTCGGCTTCGTGCGCGTCCAGGCCGTGCAGGTCGTCCTGCTGTGGGTCTGGCTGTTCGTGCTCATCGGCGTCGTCGTCGACTCGATGTTCATCGTGTGGCGGCTGCGCCGGAATCTGCGCCTGCAGTTCCCCGACGCCGACCCGAAGTCGTCGTACGGCCACGACGCCCGGGGCAACCTCACCTACGGGCTCAAGGGCGCGACGACGTACGGCGTGATCCGCAGCCTGCAGATCCGCCAGCTGCGCCTGCCGAAGCCGAAGGTGCGCTGGAACGGCCAGCCGGTGCGGCCCAAGGCGCGAAGCCCGCGAAGTCCTGACCCCGGAGCCACCACTGATCGCGGCGGCGTACCGCCCCGCATAGGGTCGGGGCCATGCAGCACCGTCACCTCGGCCGCAGCGGCCTCATGGTCAGCGAGATCTCCTACGGCAACTGGATCACCCACGGGTCCCAGGTCGAGGAGGACGCCGCCGTCGCGTGCGTGAACGCCGCGCTCGACGCCGGCGTCACCACCTTCGACACCGCCGACGTCTACGCCGGGACGCGCGCCGAGGCCGTCCTGGGCCGCGCGCTCAAGGGCCAGCGGCGCGAGGGCCTCGAGATCTGCACCAAGGTGTTCTGGCCCACCGGTCCCGGGCCGAACGACCGCGGCCTCTCGCGCAAGCACATCCGCGAGAGCATCGACGGCTCGCTGCGCCGTCTGGGCACCGACTACGTCGACCTCTACCAGGCGCACCGGTTCGACCACGAGACCCCGCTCGAGGAGACGCTGCGCGCCTTCGACGACCTCGTCCGCGCCGGCAAGGTCCTCTACGTCGGCGTGTCCGAGTGGGACGCCGAGCAGATCCGCGACGCGGTGGAGATCGCCGACCGGATGGGCTTCGACCGGCTCGTCTCCAACCAGCCGCAGTACTCGATGCTCTACCGGGTCATCGAGGCCGAGGTCGTCCCCACCAGCGTCGAGCTGGGGCTCGGCCAGATCGTCTGGAGCCCGATCGCGCAGGGCGTCCTCACCGGCAAGTACCTGCCCGGCGAGCCGCCGCCCGCCGGCTCGCGCGCGACCGACCCGACGAGCGGCCACTTCACCGAGCGGCTGCGCACCGACGAGATCCTCGCCGCCGTGCAGAACCTCCGGCCGCTCGCCGAGCAGGCCGGGCTGTCGATGGCGCAGCTCGCGGTGGCGTGGGTGCTCCAGCACGACTTCATCTCCTCGGCGATCATCGGCGCGACGAGGCCGGAGCAGGTGCGCGACAACGTCAGCGCCAGCGGCGTACGGCTCGAGGACGACCTCATGGCGTCGATCGACGCCGTGCTCGCCGACGTCATGTTCACCGACCCGCGGCTCACCGTCTCGCCGGCCGCGCGCCCGTGAGCACGTGGTCCTGGCGCTACGAGCGCACCGACGGCAGCGTCGTCACCGACGTCCCGTCGGGTGCGCCCGAGGGCTTCCCGGCCCAGTCCGACGCCGAGTCGTGGATCGGCGAGACGTGGGCGGCGCTGCTCGAGGCGGGCGTGGACGCCGTCACGCTGCTCGAGGGCGAGCGGGTGGTCTACGGCCCGATGAGCCTGCACCCGCCGGCCTGACGCCCGACCGGGACCACCCGTGTGTACGGTGGGGTCCACAACAGAACATCACGCGCTTGAAGTCCAGGGGAAGCCGGTCCGATTCCGGCGCTGACCCGCAACCGTAGGCCGTCCTCCGCAGGGGGCGACGGCGAGCCGGAGCACCTGGCGGGCGCGAGAGGCTCACCCCGTCGAGGTCTACGGAACGAGCCCGGACCGTCCCCCGGTCCGCCCTCTCGCCCCTCGAACCGGTCCCCCGGGACCCACGTCGGGGGGCTTCGTCGTCTCCGGGGAGCTGTCCGGCCACGTGGTCGGCAGACCGCTCCTCGAAAGGACCCACCGTGGTCTCGCTCCACCGCACGTCCCGCGGCCGAAAGTCCACCGCAGTCCTCGCCGCGTCGGCGTCGGCTCTCCTGCTCGGCGCGTCCCTGCTCTCCGCACCCTCCGCCGGCGCGGCGTCCGCACCGGTCCAGGTCGGGCTGTTCGGGTCGCAGGACCCGACGTACGACGGCGTCTTCCGGCAGTCCCTGGCCCTGCTGGCATACACGGCCGCGCGGACGACCCCGCCGGCCGAGGCCGTGACCTGGCTGCTCGGCCAGCAGTGCCCCGACGGCGGGTTCCAGGCCTTCCGCACCAGCCCGAAGGTCGCCTGCAAGAAGTCCGACCCGGTGAGCTACTCGGGCGAGGACACCAACGCGACCGGGATCGCCGCCGCGGCGCTGCGCGCGATCGGGCGCACCGCAGCCGCCGACCGCGCGCTGGCCTGGGCGCTGGCCGCGCAGAACGCCGACGGCGGCTTCCCCTACTACCTGCACGGCTCCTCGGACTCGAACTCCACCGCGATCGTGCTGCTGGGCAGCAACGCGGCCGGCCGTACGCCGGACAGCGTGCAGCGCGGCGGCGTGTCCGCCGCCCACTTCCTCGAGTCGCTGCAGATCGGCTGTGCCGGGGTCGCGACCGACGACGACGGCGGGTTCGCCTTCCAGGACTACGGCACCGGTCTCGTGGACAGCGACACCGCGTCGGTGCAGGCGACGTTCGCGCTGTCCGGCGCCAGGCTGCCGCTGGCGGCCGGCCCGGTGAGCACCGACGTGCCGCGGGCGACCTGCCCGGCCGCCGCCAGCGCGGCACCCACCGGCTCGGCGCCCACCGGCTCGCCGTCCCCGTCCTCGGCGACCCCGTCGGCGACCCCGTCCACTGCCGCGGCGGCCGTGGGGCCGGCGCCCGCACAGCTCGGCGCCGGACACCTCGCCCGCGTCCTGAGCGCGTTCGGCGGCGCGATCCCGCAGTTCGACTTCAACGCCGGGGCGCGCGTCCCCGGCAGCGTCTCGGTCGGCGACACCGCCTGGGCGGCGCTGTCGCTGGCCGCCGTCGGGGTGGGCCGCACCCAGCTCGACGCGGCGCTCGGCGTCCTCGGCCGGCAGACCACGGCCAAGGCGTCCGGCACGGCCGCCGCCGGCTCGACCGCGACCGCTGCCTCCGCCTCGGCCGCTCCCCCGGCCGACGCGGACCAGCCCGGTCTGCTCGCCCTCGGCGCGCTCGCGACCAGCGCCGGGGGCGGAGCGTCGACCACCGTGCAGGCGTACGTCGTGCGCATCGGCGCCACCATGCGCGTCGCCCCGGCCGTGGCGAGCCCGACCGCGTCGGCCTCCCCCACGCCGACCGGTGACTCCGCGCTCTCGCCGACCGGCGCGACGCCGCTCACGCCGGTGCTGGCCGGGCTCGGCGTGCTGCTCGTCCTGCTCGGCGCCGGCGCCCTCGGTTCGACCCGTCGTCGAGGTGTGCGGGCATGAGCCGCGCACGCCGTACCACGACCGCCGCGCGCCGCGCCGCGACAGTCGTGGTCGGCGTGCTCGTGGCGCTGCCGCTGGCGCTCGTCACCCTGCTGGCCGCGGCCGTCCCGGCCGAGGCCTCGACGTACCGCTACTGGACCTACTGGTGGGGCTCGGGCACGGGGAAGACGGCGGCGGGCTGGACCTTCGCGCAGGTCGGACCGGCGGGCCACCGGGTCGGCGACACCTGGGTGCTCGGCTGGCGGTTCGCCACGACGAGCACGGTCGGCGGCACGCCGCCGCGCCAGTCGGCGGACTTCGCGACGCTGTGCCCCGGACTGTCCGCGCCCGCGTCCGGATCGGTGCGCGTCGCGCTCGTGGTCGACTACGGCACGACATCGGACGCGCCACCGGGACAGGCGCCGCCCACGACGTCGACCGTGCGCCGCGAGTGCCTCACCGTCCCCGCGGGCAGCAGCGGGGCCGACGTCCTGCGGGCGGCAGTCGGTGCCGGTGCGCAGCGAGAACGGCCTGATCTGCGCGCTCGACGGCTACCCGGTCGGCGAGTGCGCGCCCGTGGTCGCGGACCCGGCCCCCAGCCCCACCCGGACGACGTCGCCGACGGCACCGGCCGCGGCCCCGTCGACCCGTGCCACGGCCTCGCCCGCGACCTCGCCGCGACGCCGACGCGGAGCCCCGACGCGGCGACGCCGGCGACCACGAGCGCGGCCGCTCTGGTCGCACCGACGACCCCGAGCGCGTCCACGTCACCAACGACACCCGCGTCCACGGCCGAGCCGACCCTCCCCGCGGCCGCCGGGGAGCCCGCGGCGAGCGCGACGCCCGCGGGCAGCCCGGCCGGGCTGGTCGTCGGCGCGGCGGTCGTCGCCGGGATCGCCGGCTCGGCCTGGTGGACCGCGCGACGACGGGGGCGGACCCCGTGACGCGGCCCGCGAACGTCCTCGGCGACCGCGCGCTGCCCCGCTGGACGCATCCCGGCGCCTGGTGGGTCTGGGCCCTCGGCCTCGCCACCGCGGCCAGCCGGACGACGAGCCCGCTCGTCCTGGCCCTCGTCATCGCCGTCGCGGGCTGGGTCGTGTCGCGGCGCCGGCCGGACGCGCCGTGGTCGCGGTCCTACGCCGTCTTCCTGCGCCTCGGTCTCGTCGTCATCGGGATCCGGGTCCTGTTCACCGTCCTGCTCGGCACCGGGATCGGCGAGCACGTGCTCTTCACGCTCCCCGAGCTGCCGCTGCCCGACTGGATGGCCGGGGTGAGCCTCGGTGGCCCGGTCACGGCCGAGGAGCTGCTGCTCGCGGCGTACCAGGGACTCGTGCTGGCCACGATGCTCGCGTGCATCGGAGCGGCCAACTCGCTGGCGAGCCCGGCGCGACTGCTCGCGAGCGTCCCCGCCGCGCTCTACGAGGTCGGCGTCGCCGTCGTCGTGGCGATGACGTTCGCGCCGCAGCTCGTCGGGGACGTGGCGCGGGTGCGCACCGCGCGCCGGCTGCGCGGCCGACCGGACCGGGGCGCGCGCGCCTTCCTCGGCTCGGTCATGCCCGTGCTCGAGGGCGCGCTCGAGCGCGCCGTCGACCTGGCCGCCGCGATGGACTCGCGCGGCTACGGCCGCACCGGCCCGGTGTCGCGCGCCGTACGCCGGACCGGCTCCGCGTTGCTCCTGCTCGGCATCGTCGGCGTGTGCCTCGGCGTCTACGCGCTGCTCGACGGCGGCACGCCCGGCGCCGTCGGACTGCCGCTGCTCGCGCTCGGGCTGCTCGCCGGGATCCTCGGCATGCGCCTCGCCGGACGACGGGCGGTCCGCACCCGGTACCGCCCCGACCCGTGGGCGCTGCCCGAGTGGCTCGTCGCGCTGTCCGGTGTGGTGCCGGCCGTGACCCTCGTCGCCGTGTCCGTCCTCGACCCGACCGTCCTCGTCGGGGCGACCGCGCCGCCGGCGTGGCCGGGGCTGCCGCTCGTCCCCGCGGTGGCCGTCGCCGTCGCCGCCCTCGCCGGGGTGGTCGCGCCGCGACCGCCCGGCATCACCGTCGCCCGGGGCACCGACGTACCGGCCGCGTCGCGCCCCGAGCCGCAGGAGGTGACCGCGTGATCCGGTTCGAGGACGTCTCGGTGACCTACGCCGGCGCGACGGCGCCCGTGCTCGCCCACGTCGACCTGCACGTGCCGGAGGGCGAGCTCGTCCTCGTCGTGGGACGCACGGGCACCGGGAAGTCGACGCTGCTGCGCTGCGTCAACGGGCTCGTCCCGCACTTCACCGGCGGGACGCTGTCCGGGCGCGTCGTCGTCGCCGGGCGCGACACCCGGTTGCACCCGCCGCGGGAGCTGGCCGACGTCGTCGGCGTGGTCCCGCAGGACCCGATGTCGGGCTTCGTCACCGACATGGTGGAGGACGAGCTCGCCTACGGCATGGAGTCCGTCGGGCTGGCCCCCGACGTGATGCGCCGACGGGTGGAGGAGACGCTCGACCTGCTGGGTCTGGCCGACCTGCGCCACCGACCGCTGCTCTCGCTGTCCGGCGGGCAGCGCCAGCGCGTGGCCATCGGCGCGGTGCTCACGACGCACCCTCAGGTGCTCGTCCTCGACGAGCCGACCTCGGCCCTCGATCCCGGTGCGGCCGAAGAGGTCCTGGCCGCGCTGCAGCGGCTCGTCCACGACCTCGGAGTCACGGTGCTGCTCGCCGAGCACCGGCTCGAGCGGGTCGTGCAGTACGCCGACCGGGTCGTCGTCGTGCCCGGCGACGGCGAGCCGCTGGTCGTCGGGAGCCCGGCCGAGGTGATGGCCTCCGCGCCGGTCGCGCCGCCGGTCGTGGAGCTCGGTCGGCTGGCCGGCTGGTCCCCGCTCCCGCTCACCGTGCGCGACGCCCGGCGCGCGGCGGGTCCGCTGCGCGAACGGCTCGCACCCCTCGCCGACGAGGCGGCCCGCCGGTCCCGGTCGTCGCTGCACGTCGTCGCTGGAGAGCCGGCCCTGACCCTCGCCGACGTCGTCGTCCGGCACGGACCGGTAGTGGCGCTGCGCGGTGTCACGTTGGCCGCCGACCGTGGCGAGATCGTCGCGGTGATGGGTCGCAACGGCGCCGGCAAGTCGACCCTGCTGTCCGCGCTCGTGGGCCTGCACGCGCCGCAGAGCGGCTCGGTCGCCGTCGGTGGCGCCGCCCCGGCGGGGCTGCGCGGACGCGACCTGGTACGCCGAGTCGGTCTCGTCCCGCAGGAGCCGAGCGACCTGCTCGTCGCGGACCGCGTCGGCGAGGAGTGCGCCGCCTCGGACCGCGACTGCGGCGCGACCACGGGCACGACCCGCGCCCTGCTGGACCGCCTCGCTCCCGGCATCGACGACGCCACGCACCCGCGCGACCTGTCCGAGGGCCAGCGCCTCGCGCTCGCGCTCGCGGTCGTGCTCGCCGCGCGACCGCCGGTGCTCCTGCTCGACGAGCCGACCCGCGGCCTCGACTACGCCGCCAAGCGCCGCCTCGTCGCCACGCTCCGCGAGCTCGCCGCGACCGGTCACTGCGTCCTCCTCGCGACGCACGACGTCGAGCTCGCCGCGGAGGTCGCGACCCGCGTGGTCGTCCTCGCCGACGGCGAGGTCGTCGCCGACGGTCCGGCCACCGACGTCGTCGTCGGGTCACCGATGTTCGCGCCCCAGGTGAGCAAGGTGCTGGCCCCGCAGCAGTGGCTCACCGTCGCCGAGGTCGCCGCCGCCCTGGTGGTCGCGTCATGACGGCCGTCGCGGACGCCCGCGCCGCCCGAGGCCCGGACCGTGCCCGGCCGCGCACCGGCCCGGCCGGGTGCGGTCCGGCTCGGCCGGCGTACCGGCTTCCTCGTCGCGCTCACCAGCGCGATCGGGCTCATGGCGTTCGGCTGGCCGCTGCTCGCCGGCTCCGGCTCGGTCGTCGTGGCGCACGCCGACGACGCCCCCTGGCTGTTCGCGGTCGTCCTGCCGCTCGTCATCGCGGTGGTCCTCGCCGACGTCGCCGACGGCGGCCTCGACGCGAAGGGCGTCGCGCTGCTCGGCGTGCTGTCCGCGGCCGCGGCCGCGATGCGGCCGTTCGGCTCTGGGCACGCGGGGTTCGAGCCGATGTGGATCGTCGTCGTCCTCGGCGGCCGCGCGCTCGGGCCCGGCTTCGGCTTCTGCCTCGGCGCGATCGGGATGTTCTCCTCGGCCCTGGTCACCGGCGGCGTCGGCCCGTGGCTGCCGTTCCAGATGATGGGCGCGGCCTGGATCGGCCTCGGCGCCGGCCTGCTCCCCCGCGCCTCCGGCCGGCGCGAGATCACGATGCTCGCGGCGTACGCCGGCGTCGCGTGCGTGCTCTACGGCTTCCTGCTCAACCTGTGGTTCTGGCCGTTCCTCACCGCCGACGCCGGCTTCCCGCCCGGGCTGTCCTACGTCGCCGGCGCGCCGCTGCTGGTGAACCTGCAGCACTGGCTGCGCTTCGACGTCGCGACGTCGCTCGGGTTCGACATACCGCGCGCGGTACTCACGGTCACGCTCGTGGTGGTGGCCGGGCGCGCCGTGCTCGTCGCGCTGCGCCGGGCCTCGCGGCGCGCGGCGTTCGACGCGCCCGTCGTCTTCGTCCCGGGCGGCGAGGGCTGATGGAGGTCCTGCTCCTCGGCACCGGGTCGGCCGACGGCTGGCCGAACGCGTGGTGCCGGTGCGCGTCCTGCGCGTGGGCCCGCGAGACGGGCACGGTCCGGTCGACGACGTCGGCGCTCGTGGACGGCGTGCTCCTCGTCGACTGCGGCCCGGACGCGCCGCGCCAGGCCGACCGCGCCGAGGTCGGGCTCGCCGACGTCCGCACCCTGCTGCTCACCCACGCGCACCCCGACCACCTCGCGCCCGCCGCGCTGCTCGCCCGCTCCTGGTCCGATGCCGTGGCGCCGCTGCGGGTCATCGGGCCGGCGTCGGCGATCGACGCGTGCCGCCCCTGGGTCGGACCGCACGACCCGGTCGTCCTCGAGGTCGTCGGGCCGGGCAGCACGGTCGAGGTCGACGGCTACGTCGTACGCGCCCTGGCCGCGGCGCACGACGTCGGGCGCGACGCCCTCACCCGCGACGCGCTCGTCTTCGACATCACCGCGCCCGACGGCGGCCGCCTGCTGCACGCCACGGACACCGGTCCGCTGGGCGACGCGACGATGCGCGCCGTGAGCGGTGCGGCGTACGACGTCGTGCTGCTCGAGGAGACGTTCGGCACGAGGACCGACCACGGCACGGGCCACCTCGACCTCACGACGTTCCCGGCGCAGCTCGCGGCGCTGCGCGAGGTCGGCGCCGTCGTCGCCGGCACCGACGTGGTCGCCGTGCACGTCGGCCACCACAACCCGCGCGGCGACGAGCTCGCCCGGGTCCTCGCGCACTGGGGCGCGCGCGTCGTCGACGACCTCACGGTGCTGTCGGCGGGCGAGCCGGCGCCGCGCCTCGCGCCGCGACCGCGGCGGCAGCTCGTCCTCGGCGGCGCACGGTCCGGGAAGTCGCGCGAGGCCGAGCGCCGGCTCCTCGCGCACGGCTCGGTCCGCTACGTCGCGACCGGCGGCGAGCGCCTCGACGACCCTGAGTGGCGCTCGCGCGTCGCCCTGCACCGCGACCGGCGTCCCGGCGGCTGGACGACGGTCGAGACGCTCGACGTCGCCGGCGTCCTCGCCTCGGCCGGACCGGCCGACGCCGTGCTGGTCGACTGCGTCGCCCTCTGGCTCGCCGGGCGGCTCGACGTCGCCCGTACGTGGGACGCCGCGCCCGGCAGCCCGGCGTACGCCGAGTCGCTCTCGGCCGTCGATCGCGCCGTCGGACGAGCTCGTCGCCGCGGTCGCGGCGACCCCGGCCCGCGTCGTGCTCGTGAGCAACGAGGTCGGCGCCGGGGTGGTCCCCGAGCACGCGTCGGGCCGGCTGTTCCGCGACCTGCTCGGGGTCCTCAACGCACGCCTGGCGGACGTGTGCGACGACGTGGACCTCGTCGTCGCCGGACGCGTGGTCCCGCTGTGAGCGCACGCCGCCGCCCCGACCTCCCGTCCGCGCGCGACCCGCGCGCGACCGCGACCGCACCGACCCCGGAGCCGCTCCCGTGACCGATCCCGTGGACCTCGCCGACCTCGTCGGACGGATCGGTCTGCCCGACGCCGCGGCGCGCGCCGCCGCCGTCGCGCGGCAGGCCGTCCTCACCAAGCCCGCGGGCGCGCTCGGCCGGCTCGAGGACCTGTCGCTGTGGCTCTGCGCCGCGCAGGGCACCTGCCCGCCGCGCCCGCTCGACCGGGTGCGCGTCGTGGTGTTCGCCGGCGACCACGGGATCGCCCGCACGGCGGCGACGAGCGCCTACCCGCCCGAGGTCACCGCGCAGATGGTGCTCAACTTCCTGGCCGGCGGCGCGGCGGTCAACGTGCTGGCGCGCCAGAACGGCGCGACCGTCCGCGTCGTCGACGTATCCGTCGACGTCGACTACGCCGACCTCGGCGCGACCGTCCCGGACGAGGTGGTCCGGGACCGGGTACGCCGGTCCACCGGGTCGATCGACCGCGAGGACGCCCTCACCCGCGAGCAGGCCGAGCGCGCGTTCGCCGCGGGTGTCCGGATCGCCGACGAGGAGGTCGACTCGGGCGCGGACCTGCTCGTCCCGGGCGACATGGGCATCGGCAACACGACACCGGCCGCCGTCCTCGTCGGCCTGCTCTGCGGCGTCGACCCGGCACGGGTCGTCGGCCGGGGCACCGGGATCGACGACGCCACCTGGATGCGCAAGACCGCCGCCGTGCGCGACGCGATGCGCCGCGGACGACCGCTCAAGGGCGACCCGATCGGCCTGCTGGCGGCGGTGGGCGGCGCCGACCTCGCCGCGACCACCGGCTTCCTGCTCGGCGCCGCGGCCCGGCGCACGCCGGTGCTGCTCGACGGCGTCGTCCCGTCGGCCGCCGCCGTCGTCGCGCACCGGATCGCGTTCCGGGCCCGCGAGTGGTGGCTCGCCGGCACCCGCTCCACCGAGCCCGCCCAGCACGCGGCGCTGGAGCGCCTCGACCTCGAGCCGATCGTGGACTACGGCCTGCGGCTCGGCGAGGGCACCGGTGCGCTCGTCGCCCTGCCGGTCCTCGCCGCGGCCGGCGCGACGCTGCGCGAGATGGCGACGTTCGCCGAGGCCGGCGTCAGCGACCGCGACGCCTGATGCCCGACGCCCTGCGGCTCGCGCTCGGCACGCTCACCGCCGTGCGCGTCCCGCCGCCGAGCCGCGTCACGCGGACCGTCGCCGGGCGCGCGATGCTGCTCGCGCCGGTCGTCGGCGCCGCGCTCGGGCTCGTCGCCGCGGCGGTGCTCGAGGTGGTGCGGTCCACCGCCGGCGCCCACCGCCAGTCCGGCGTCGTCGACCTGCTCGGCGCGGTCCTCGCGATCGCGGCGCTGGCCCTGCTCACCCGCGGCCTGCACCTCGACGGTCTCGCCGACACCGCCGACGGCCTCGGCGTCAAGGGCGACGACGACGACGCCCGGGAGCGCCGGCTCGCGGTCATGCGTGCGCCGGACGTCGGGGCGTTCGGCGTCGCGGCGGTCGTGCTCGTCGTCCTCGTCCAGGCGGTGGCCCTCACCGTGTGCGTCCAGGACGAGCGTGGGCGAGCGCCGCGCTCGTGCTCGCGGTGGCCGCTCGGGCGCCTGGCGGCGACCTGGTCGTGCCTCCCCGCGATCCCGTCCGCCCGACCGGACGGGCTCGGCGCCACCGTCGCCGGGACGGTCCCCGTCCCCCGGGCGCTCGCCGTGACGGTCGCGGTGCTCCTCGGCGCCGGCCTGCTCGGGTGGGCCGGCTCCGGTGCGAGCGGCTCCGCCGCGGCCGTCCTCGTCGGTGCCGCCCTCGTCGGCCTGCTCGCGGCCCCGCGCTGCGCGCCGGCGGTGCGTCTCCCGGTTCGGCGGGGTGACCGGTGACGTGCTCGGCGCGGTCGTCGAGGTCGCGACGCGGCCGTCGCTCGTGGTCGCGGCCCTCGGCCTCGGCCTGCGCTGACCCGGCCGATGTGGCCGACATCACGTCGGCACGCCGACGTTCGTGAAGCAGATCACAGCCCGGCTGGCCAGGGGCGCGCTCAGGTTCGGGAAGGCTTTCCTCATGACGACTGCGCCCCACTCGACCACCCCGCTGACCCTGGACGACGCCCTCGTCGCCACCGCCGCCGAGACGGCCGCGCACGACCAGGCGGACGCCGCCGCGGCCGACCGCGCGGCCACCGCCGCGGCGCGGGCCCGGCGCGAGAGCCGTCAGATGGCCGTCGCGTGGGTGTCGCTGTTCGCCGGACTCGTGGTCTCGCTCGGCGTCTTCGGCGCGATCGCCTGGCAGCACTCCGAGGCGGCCGACGGCCCCGGCACGCACGCCGCCGTCAGCACCGCTCCCTGACCCGCCCGGCCCGCCCCGGAGGCGGGTCGAGGACGACCGGTCAGCGCGTGGAGCGGTCCACGAACGGCGGGGTCGTGACGGCGAACCGCGACGGACGGCCGCGCACGTCGACGAGCACCTCGTCGCCGTCCGCGAGCCCCGCGGCGGTGGACAGCAGGGCCAGCGCGATGCCGACCTTGAGCGTCGGCGAGAACGTCCCGCTGGTGATCTCGCCGAGCGGCGCGCCGTCCGTACCGGTCACCTGCATGTGCGCACGCGGGATGCCGCGCTCGAGCGACACCAGCCCGACCGACCGGCGTACGGGCCCGGCCTCCTTCTCGGCCAGCAGCGCGTCCCTGCCGTGGAACGCCGGCTTCTTCCAGCCGACCGCCCAGCCGGCGCGGGCCTGGACCGGGGTGATGTCGAGCGAGAGGTCCTGCCCGTGCAGCGGGTAGCCCATCTCGGTGCGCAGCGTGTCGCGGGCGCCGAGGCCGCACGGCAGCACGCCGTACGCCGCCCCGGCGCTCATGAGCTCGTCCCACACGCCCTCGGCCCGTTCCCACGGGACGACCAGCTCGTAGCCGTGCTCCCCGGTGTAGCCGGTGCGGCACACGATGATCCCGGCCGCCCGCGTGCTCGGCCTCGGCGAAGGCCATGTACTCGAGCTCGGTGGGCAGCCCCATCGTGTCGAGCAGCTCGGCCGAGCGCGGTCCCTGCACGGCAAGCACCGCGTGGTCGCGGTGCAGGTCCGTGACGGTGATGCCGTCCGGCGCGGCCGCCCGCAGGACGCGCACGACCTCGGGGGTGTTCGCCGCGTTGGGGATGAGGAAGACGTCGTCGTCGCCGCGCAGGTAGACGATGAGGTCGTCGACGACACCGCCGGACTCCGCGCACAGCAGCGTGTACTGCGCCTTGCCCGGCGCGATGCGGTCGAGCGCGTTGGTCAGGACCGAGTCGAGGAACGCGCGCGCCCCCGGGCCGGTGACCGACGCCTTGCCCAGGTGCGAGACGTCGAAGACGCCGACCCGCTCGCGCACCGCCGTGTGCTCCGCGACGACCCCGCCACCGGCGTACTCGAGCGGCATCGACCAGCCGCCGAAGTCGCCGAACTTCGCGCCCAGCGCCTCGTGGCGTGCGTGCAGGGGGGACAGGAGTGGGGTGGCGGCGTCGCTCATGGCGCCGAACCTATCCAGTCGCGCCGCCGGGTGTCTGCGGCGACGGGCCCCGGGGCGCGGAGTAGGTTCGCACCGACATCCCAGACCCCTCGAGGAGATCCATCGTGACGACGCTCTCCCTGTCGTCGGCCGACGCCGCGACCCAGTCCACCGACGCCCTCGTCGTCGCGATCGCACCGGCCGGCGGGCGCAAGAAGGGCGCCGTGCTCGTCGGTCCGGCCACCGCCCTCAAGGCCGCCCCGCGGCGCCGGCTCGAGGAGTCGCTCGCCGCGCTGGGCGCCACCGGCGCGGCCGGTGACGTCGTACGCGTCCCGGGCGCGGGCATCGCCGCCGCGCCGGTCGTGGTCGCGGTCGGCCTCGGCGACGGTCCGTGGAACGACGAGGCGCTGCGCCGCGCCGCCGGGACCGCCCTGCGCTCGCTGGCCGGCACGCGCCGCGCGCTGCTGGCCCTCCCGCTGGACTCCGCCGCCGCGCTCGAGGCCGTCGCCCAGGGTGCGCTCCTCGGCGCCTACGACTTCCGCGCCTACCGCGTGGACAGCAAGGCCGCCAACAAGGCCCCGGTCGACCGCGTCACGCTGCTCGTCGCGGACGCGAAGGACGCCGCGTCCGTCGCGGCCGCGAACCGTGCCCGCACCGTCGCCGGCGCGGTGAACCTGGCCCGCGACCTGGTCAACACCCCGTCCGCCGACCTGGTGCCGGCGGCCTTCGCCGTCGCGGCGCAGGAGGCGGTCGCCGGGCTGCCGGTCGAGGTCGAGGTGCTCGACGAGACCGAGCTCGCCGCCGGGGGCTACGGCGGCATCCTCGGCGTCGGTCGCGGCTCGACGAACCCGCCGCGCCTCGTCCGGCTGGCCTACCGCCCCGAGGGCGCGACGTCGCACGTCGCGTTCGTCGGCAAGGGCATCACGTTCGACACCGGCGGCATCTCGATCAAGCCGTCGGCGAACATGCACGAGATGAAGAGCGACATGGGCGGCGCGGCCGCCGCGCTCGGGGCGATCACCGCCGCGGCGCGGCTCGGTCTCGCCGTGGACGTCACGAGCTACCTGTGCCTCGCGGAGAACATGCCCAGCGGCTCGGCGCAGAAGCCGGGTGACGTGCTGCGGACGTACGGCGGGAAGACCGTCGAGGTCCTCGACACCGACGCCGAGGGGCGGCTCGTCCTCGCCGACGGGCTGGTCCGCGCCCAGGAGGACAAGCCCGACGTCATCGTCGACATCGCGACGCTCACCGGTGCCGCGGTCATCGCCCTCGGCTCCCGGACGTTCGGGATCATGTCCAACGACGACGCGCTGCGCGACGGGATCCACGACGCCGCCGGGCGCACCGGCGAGCCGTCCTGGCCGATGCCGCAGCCGGAGGAGCTGCGCGTCCGCCTCGACAGCCACGTGGCCGACATCGCGAACATCCCGCTGGTCGGCCGGCGCGAGGGCGGCATGCTCTCCGCGTCGGTGTTCCTCCAGGAGTTCGTCGGCACCGGCCAGCGCTGGGCGCACCTCGACATCGCCGGACCGGCGTACAACGCCCACCACGCGTGGGGCTACACCCCCCGCGGCGGCACCGGTACCGCGGTCCGCACCCTCGTGCAGGTCGCGGAGGACCTCGCCGCCGGCGCGATCTGACCGGTCGTCCGCACCCGGCCCGGCCGGGTCCGCGCCGCGTCGCCGCGCGCGCCGGGTCCGGCCGGGGTCGACCACCCTCGGTCACGCGGGTGTCACGGAGGTGGAAGGATGAAGCCCGCGTCTCGCACCGCGGGCGCGACTCCGAGTCCGACCACATGCACCCCCGAGGAGCGCCCGTGTCAGGGACCACCTTCGATGTCGTCATCCTCGGCGGCGGGAGCGGCGGCTACGCCGCGGCCCTGCGCGGCGCCCAGCTCGGCCTGTCCGTCGCGCTGATCGAGAAGGACAAGCTCGGCGGCACCTGCCTGCACTACGGCTGCATCCCGACCAAGGCGCTGCTGCACGCGGCCGAGGTCGCCGACTCCGCGCGCGAGTCCGAGCAGTTCGGGGTGTCCGTCACGCTCGAGGGCGTCGACCTGGTCAAGGTCAACGCCTACCGCGACGGCGTGGTCTCCCGGCTCTACAAGGGCCTCCAGGGGCTGGTGAAGTCCCGCGCGGTGACCTTCGTCGAGGGCACCGGGCGGCTGACCTCCCCCACGACCGTGGACGTGGCGGGGACGACGTACACCGCCACCAAGGGCGTCGTGCTGGCCACCGGCTCCTACGCCCGGACGCTGCCCGGCCTCGAGATCGGCGGGCGGGTCATCACCTCCTACGAGGCGCTCACGCTCGACACGATCCCGGCGAAGGTCGTCGTGCTCGGCGGCGGCGTCATCGGCGTTGAGTTCGCCAGCGTCTGGCGCTCCTTCGGCGCCGAGGTCACCGTCGTCGAGGCGCTCCCCCGCCTGGTCCCCAACGAGGACGAGGCCTGCTCCAAGGCGCTCGACCGCGCGTTCCGCAAGCGCGGCATCACCTCGAAGGTCGGCGTGCGCTTCGCCGGGCGTGACCCAGTCCGACTCGGGCGTGGTCGTCTCCCTCGAGGACGGCACGAAGCTCGAGGCCGACCTGCTGCTCGTGGCCGTCGGCCGCGGTCCCAACGCCACCGGGATGGGCTTCGAGGAGGTCGGCGTCGCGCATGGACCGCGGCTTCGTCCTCACCGACGACCGCCTCGCCACCAACGTGCCCGGCGTCTACGCCGTCGGCGACATCGTCCCGGGCCTGCAGCTCGCGCACCGCGGGTTCGCCCAGGGCATCTTCGTCGCGGAGGAGATCGCCGGCCTCGCCCCGCGCGTCGATCGACGAGATGGGCATCCCGCGGGTCACCTACTGCGAGCCCGAGGTCGCGTCGGTCGGGCTCACCCAGGCGCAGGCGGTCGAGAAGTACGGCGCGGACCAGGTCGAGGCCTACGAGTACAACCTCGGCGGCAACGGCAAGTCCCAGATCCTCGGCACCACCGGCTTCGTCAAGCTGGTCCGCGAGAAGGACGGCCCCGTCGTCGGCGTGCACATGGTCGGCGCGCGGGTCGGCGAGCTGGTCGGCGAGGGCCAGCTCGTCGTCAACTGGGAGGCCTACCCCGAGGACGTCGCGTCCCTCGTGCACGCCCACCCGACGCAGAACGAGGCGTTCGGCGAGGCGTTCCTCGCCCTGGCCGGCAAGCCCCTGCACGCGCACGCCTGACCCGAACCGCACCCTGCCCCGGCGGATCGTCGCGAGCCACGCGACGATCCGCACGTCCGCCCGATCCGAAGGAACAGGTCCATGTCGGTCTCCGTCACGATGCCCCAGCTCGGCGAGAGCGTCACCGAGGGCACGGTCACGCGCTGGCTCAAGCAGGTCGGCGACCCGGTCGCGGTCGACGAGCCGCTCGTCGAGATCTCGACCGACAAGGTCGACACCGAGATCCCCTCGCCCGTGGCCGGCGTGCTGCTGTCCATCGCGGCCGGCGAGGACGCGGTCGTCCCGGTCGGCGGCGAGCTCGGCGTGATCGGCGCGGCGGACGAGTCGGCCGACGGCCCCCGCCGCTGCCGCGCCCGCGCCGACCGAGTCCGCGCCCCCGGCACCCGCGCCGGCCGCTCCCGCGCCGGCCGTTCCCGCGTCCGCCGCCGCCCCGGCCGCCCCCGCCGCAGCCCCCGCTCCGGCCGCTCCGGCCGGCGGTGGCGCGGCCACCCCGGTCGTGCTGCCGGCCCTCGGCGAGAGCGTCACCGAGGGCACCGTCACGCGCTGGCTCAAGGCCGTCGGCGACGCCGTCGCGGTCGACGAGCCGCTCGTCGAGATCTCCACCGACAAGGTCGACACCGAGCTGCCCTCGCCGGTCGCCGGTGTGCTCCTCGAGATCACCGTCGGCGAGGACCAGGTCGTCGCCGTGGGCGCCCAGCTCGGCCTCATCGGTGCCGCCGGCGGCGCCGCCCGCGGTCGCCCGCGCCGGCGCCCGCCGCGGCCCCGGCCGCCGCGCCCGCCCCCGCACCTGCGCCCGCCCCGGCGCCGACTCCGGCTCCGGCTCCCGCCCCGGTCGCGGCTCCCGCCCCGGCCCCGGCCGCACCGGCCGCCGCAGCGCCGCGCCGAGCGCGGCGGAGGCGTCCGACGCAGGGTCCGACAGCTACGTCACCCCGCTCGTGCGCAAGCTCGCCGCCGACAACGGCGTGGACCTCGCCACGGTCACCGGCACCGGTGTCGGCGGGCGCATCCGCAAGTCCGACGTGCTCGCGGCGGCGGCCACGGCCGCGGCCGCCGCGCCGCCCCGGTCGCCCCGCGCCGGTCGCTCCCGCCGCGGCCACCACGACGGCGCCCGCCGCCGCGTCCCCGCTGCGCGGGCGCACCGAGAAGATGTCCCGGCTGCGTCGGGTCATCGCCGAGCGCATGGTCGAGTCGCTGCAGACCTCCGCGCAGCTCACGACCGTCATCGAGGTCGACGTCACCCGCATCTCGATGCTGCGCCAGAAGGTGAAGGGCAGCTTCGAGGCGACCGAGGGCGTCAAGCTCTCGTTCCTGCCGTTCTTCGCCAAGGCGGCGGTCGAGGCGCTCAAGCAGTTCCCGCAGCTCAACGCCTCCATCGACCTGGCCGCGGGCACCGTCACCTACCACGACGGCGAGCACCTGGGCATCGCCGTCGACACCGAGCGCGGGCTGCTCGTGCCGGTGATCCGCGACGCGGGCGACCTCAACATCGGCGGCATCGCCCGCAAGGTGGCCGACCTCGCCGAGCGCACCCGCACCAACAAGGTGAGCCCGGACGAGCTCTCCGGCGGCACGTTCACCATCACCAACACCGGCAGCCGCGGCGCCCTGTTCGACACCCCGATCATCAACCAGCCGCAGGTCGCGATCCTCGGCACCGGGCGCGGTCGTGAAGCGCCCGGTCGTCGTCACCGACGAGACCGGCTCGGACTCGATCGCGGTGCGCTCGATGGTGTTCCTCGCACTGTCCTACGACCACCGGCTCGTCGACGGCGCGGACGCCGCCCGCTTCCTCGTCGCGATGAAGACCCGGCTCGAGGACGGCTCGTTCGACGCCGAGCTCGGGGTCTGAGCGATCCGGCCCCGCGCCGTGGCCTGGCGGCCGGTCCCGACCACCGACAGACTCGGCGTATGACCGTCGTGGTGTCCGGGGCCTCCGGCCTCATCGGCTCGGCTCTGGTCGGCTCGCTGCGCGCCGACGGGCACGAGGTCGTGACGCTGGTACGCCGCGAGGCACGTGGCCCGCACGAGGTCGGCTGGAGCCCGCAGCTCGGCGCCCGCGGCGCCACGCCCGAGCTGCGCGCCGCGCTCGAGGGCGCCGCCGCCGTGGTGAACCTCGCCGGCGCCGGTGTGGCCGGAAAGCGCTGGAGCGACGCCTACAAGCGCGAGATCCTCGACTCGCGGGTGGCGTCGACCACGTGCCTTGCGACGGCCATCGCCGAGACGACGGCGCGGCCGAGGGTGCTCGTCTCCGGCTCGGCCGGCGGCATCTACGGCGACACCGGAGCCGGTGGCGGTCGAGGAGGACGCTCCGGTCGGCAGCACGTTCCTGGCCCGGGTGGCGTCGGCCTGGGAGCTGGCCGCGGCTCCCGCCCGCGAGGCCGGCGTCCGTGTGGTCCATCCCCGTACGAGCGTGGTCGCCGACCCCCACGGCGGCGCGTTCGGTCGCTGGCTGCCGTTCCTCCGCGCCGGCGTCGGCGGCCACCTGGGCTCCGGCCGGCAGTGGTGGTCGCTCGTCTCCCTCCGCGACGAGGTCGGGGCGATCCGGCACCTGATCGACGACGAGTCGCTCAGCGGTCCGTACAACCTCTCGGCTCCCGAGCAGGTGACCAACGGCGACCTGGCCGGTGCCCTCGGCCGGGCGCTGCACCGCCCGACGCTCGCGCCGGTGCCCGGCTTCGGGCTCACGCTGGCCCTCGGCGATTTCGCCGAGGAGCTGCTCATCGACCAGCGGCTCTCCCCCGCCCGGCTGCTCGCCGGCGGGTTCGAGTTCCGCGACCCGACCGTCGACGACATCGTGCGCGGGCTGCTCGACGGCGACGACTGAGCCGGCTCACCCGGCGGGTGCGTCCACGGCCGCGACGTCGTGGACCCGCCACCCCTCGGCCGCGGTGGCGCTCGCGGGTGCCGCCCGCACCAGCGTCACCCGCCACCACCGCGGCGCCCGGGCCGGCACGTCGGTCGTCCCCGTCGCGGTGACGACCGTGTAGGCGTCGCGCCGGTCGCTGACCAGCAGCACGGACCGGGCCGCGTCGACCGACTGGAGCCGCACGTCGAGGCGGACGAGCGCGCCGCCCTCGATCCGTGCGTGCAGCGCGGACACCCGCGCGGCGAGCGCGGAGTCGCCGGCCCACGCCGGTCCGGCCGGGTCGACCCAGTCGCGCAGGGCGGCCACCGAGCCGCTCGCGAGCGCCCGCTGCCTTCCGGCGTCGACCGCGGCGAGGACCGCGGGCCAGTCCGGTGCGGACGGCGCGGCCGATCCGGCGTCCCGGTCGAGCCGCAGGTCGGCACCCGCGCCGACCGGGTCGGATCCGGTGCGGGCACCCACGGACGTCGTCGCTCCGGGAGCGACGGCCGCCGGCGACGACCCCGTCGTGGCTCCCTCGGCGACGGCTCCGGCGCCCACCCGCAGGACGGCCAGGCCCAGGAGCGCGAGCGCGGGCACGAGCAGGACGACGGGCCGGCCGCTCGGCCGGCGGGGGTGTCGCGCGGCGCCCCGGTCGCGCGCGGCCGGCCGTGGCGGGGCGGCGGACCCGCGCGAGCGCAAGGCGCGCAGCGCCGGCCGCGCACCCGCGCCACCGTCGGCCCCCGCCCGGTCCGCCGCTGCCTCCGCCGACGGGTCCGCCGCGCTGCCGGCCGGGCGGCGGATCGGAGACCCGACCGGTGGTCCGGCCGGCGGCGGCGCGAGGTCGGGCACCGTGGTGCCGAGAAGCAGGTCGAGCAACGGGTCCGCGCGGCCGCAGCGCTCCAGCAGGCCGCGCAGCTCGCTCGGAGCGGGGCGCAGCGCCGGGTCGCCGTCGGACGCGCGCAGCGCGGCGAGGACGAGCGGGGACGGCGCCGAGCCGCGGCCGAGCAGGTCGCGCAGGAGGTCTCCGGTCGCGGCGACGTCGTCGGCGGTGCGCGGCCCGTCGACCTCTCCGGGTGGGCGGCGCCAGGCGAGCCCGGTGGCCGCGAGCAGGACCGACCCGTCGGGCGCCACGAGCACGTCGTCGGCACGCCACGCCGCCGTGCGCGAGCCCGGCGGCGTCGAGAGCGACGAGTGCGTCGACCACGGCGAGCCCCACGGTGAGCACGTGGCCCGAGCGGAGCGGCGCGGCCCGGCGCAGCTCGGCCAGCGTGACCGCCCCCGCCGGGACCGAGTGGGTGAGCGTGACGCCCTCCGGCGGCGCGGAGAACCGCACGAGCGGGGCGAGCGAGGGCGAGCGCACCTCGACGAGCAGGTCGAGGGTCGGCCCGCAGGTCGCGCGACGGCGGACGGCGGCAGCGACGGGTCGGGGGCGAGGACGCTCGTGCGCTCGACCTGCGGGGACTCGGGCTCGGGGGTCTGGGTGGTCATCGCGCCAGGGTCGGCCGGTGCCGACCGCGCCCGCTCGCGCCGTCCACAGGGCGAGCTCCGCGCCGACGGCGTATCGCCGTCACCGCAGGGATCGCCCTCGCGTAGGTTCCTGTCCCGTGACGACGCGACGCATCCTCGCCACCAGCGGTGGCTTCCTGGCGACCGACCGCTACGAGAGCCGCGAGCCCGGCGAGCTGTTCCTGGAGGCGCTGCGCCTCTCGGGCAAGGACCGACCGCGGGTCCTGTTCGTGATGACCGCGAGCGGCGACAACAACGCCTACCTCGCGATCAGCTACCAGGCGATGTCGGACCTGTCGGTCGACGCCGACCACCTCTCGCTGTTCACCATGCCGAACCAGCCGGTCGAGGAGGCGCTCGGCCGGGCCGACGTGGTCTGGGTCGGCGGCGGCTCGGTCGCCAACCTGCTCGCGTGCTGGCGCCTGCACGGCGTCGACGACGCGATGACCGAGGCCTGGGAGCGCGGCGCGATCCTGGCCGGCGTCAGCGCCGGCTCGATCTGCTGGCACGTCGGCGGCCCCACGGACTCCTACGGCCCGACGCTGCGCCTGGAGCGCCCGGGCCTCGGCCTGCTGCCCTACGGCAACGGCGTGCACTACGACAGCGAGGAGCAGCGCCGCCCGCTGCTGCACTCCCTCGTGGCCGACGGCTCGCTGCCGACGTCGTACGCCACCGACGACGGGGTCGGGATCCTGTACGAGGGCGTGGAGCCGGTGGCGGTGCTCACCGACGTCGACGTCGACCCCGCCGCCGGACCGGCGGCCTACCGCGTGGAGCCGGCCGACGGCGGCGCGGTCGAGACCCGGCTCGCCCCCGGCCGTATCGCCTGACCCCGCCCGACCGAGGAGGTCCCGTGCGCCACCTGTCGATCCCGCTGCTCACCGACAAGCCGGTGCCCGCGCTGGGCGTCGGAGCGATGCCGCTCTCGGACCTCCGCACCGACGGCACGCTCATGCCGCGCGAGCAGGCGGTGGCCGTCCTGCACGGGGCGTTCAACCTCGGCATGACGCTCGTCGACACCGCGGACATCTACGCGCCGGAGGGCTACGGCTACGGGCACAACGAGCTCGTCGTCGGCGAGGCGGTGCGCACGTGGCGGGACGGGCGGGACTCGCTGGTGGTCGTGACGAAGATCGGCATCACCCGCGCGGTCGGCCCGGCCGGCGACGTGTGGGGACGCGACGGCTCCCGCGAGCACCTGCTCCGCGCCGCCGAGGCGAGCGTGGAGCGGCTCGGGTTCGTGCCCGACGCGATCCTGCTGCACCGCGTCAACCGCGAGCAGCAGCCGTTCGCCACGAGCGTCGAGAACATGCTCGCGGTGCGCGAGGCCGGCTTCGCCCCGCGCATCGGCATCGGCAACGTCCACCTCGACGAGTGCCACGTCGCGTGGGACGTCAGCGGCGGCACCGTCGCCGCGGTCGAGAACGAGCGCAGCCCGCGCTACCGCGAGGACGCCGACGTCCTGCACTGGGCCGGGCGGCACGGCGTCGCCTACCTCGCCTGGTCACCGCTCGGCGGCGGCGAGGACGCCCGGCTGCTCGGCGACCTCTACCCGGAGTTCCGCGCCGTGGCCGGCGAGCTCTCCACGACGACCGGGCACGACGTGACGGCGCAGGAGGTGGCGCTCGCCTGGCTGTCCGCCAGCGGGACCGGCGTCGTCCCCATCCCGGGCTTCACCCGGGGGCAGACGGCCTACTCGAGCGCCCGGGCGGCGCGTCTCGAGCTCACGGCCGACCAGCTCGCCCGCCTCGACCTCTCGCCGGTCGGTCGCGGCTCGGTGTTCCCCGACGACGAGGACTGAGCCGGGGCGCACCCGGGCTGCCCGTCCCGGCGGCCGGGCCTAGGCTGGGGCCCGTGACCTTGACCCCGACGCGCGCCGTGAGCGGGACCGACGTACCGGACCTCCGCCGCCTCGGGTTCGGGCCCGACGCCGTGGAGTACCAGGTCGCCTGGGACGAGCAGCGCCGCGTGCACGACGGCGTGGTGGACGGCGAGCTGCCGGACACCGTGCTCCTGCTCGAGCACCCGCCGACGTACACCGCGGGCAAGCGCACCCGCCCGGAGGACCGGCCGTCCGACGGCACGCCGGTGGTCGACGTCGACCGCGGCGGCCAGATCACCTGGCACGGCCCGGGCCAGCTCGTGGGCTACCCGATCGTGCGGCTGGCCGAGCCGATCGACGTCGTGGAGCACGTCCGCCGGCTCGAGGCGATGCTCATCGACGTGTGCACCGAGCTCGGCGTCGCCACGATGCGGGTCGAGGGCCGCAGCGGCGTCTGGGTGCCGGCCGATCCCCCGCTCGTGGGCACCCGGCCGGAGCGCAAGGTCGCCGCGATCGGGGTACGGGTCTCCCGCGGGGTCACGATGCACGGGTTCGCGATCAACTGCGACTGCGACCTGTCCTGGTTCGACCGCATCGTGCCGTGCGGCATCACCGACGCCGGGGTCACGTCGCTGACCGCGGAGCTCGGCCGCACCGTCACGGTGCTCGACGTCCTCCCGATGGTGGAGGCGCGCCTGGCCGACGGGCTCGACCAGTGGGGAGCACGATGACCGACCTGACCGACCTCGACCCGGCGACCCGCCATCGTGGACCCCGTCGTCGCGACCGCGCCGGACGGCCGGCGGATGCTGCGCCTCGAGGCGCGCAACGCCGCGGTGCCCATCGAGCGCAAGCCGGCGTGGATCAAGACGACCATGCGCACCGGGCCGGAGTTCCGCCGGATCAACGACCTCGTCACCGGCGAGGGCCTGCACACCGTGTGCCAGGAGGCCGGCTGCCCCAACATCTACGAGTGCTGGGAGGACCGCGAGGCCACGTTCCTCATCGGCGGCTCGCAGTGCTCGCGGCGCTGCGACTTCTGCCAGATCGACACCGGCAAGCCCGACCCGCTCGACCGCGACGAGCCGCGCCGCGTCGCGGAGTCCGTGGTCCGGATGGGCCTGGCCTACGCCACGGTCACCGGCGTCGCCCGCGACGACCTCCCCGACGAGGGCGCCTGGCTCTACGCCGAGACCGTCCGGGCCATCCACGCCGCGGTGCCCGGCTGCGGCGTCGAGGTGCTCATCCCCGACTTCTCGGGCACGCCGGAGCTGCTCGGCCAGGTCTTCGCCGCCGCGCCCGAGGTCCTCGCGCACAACCTCGAGACCGTCCCGCGGATCTTCAAGCGGATCCGCCCGGCGTTCCGCTACGAGCGCTCGCTCGACGTCCTGACCCAGGCCCGCGCCGCGGGACTGGTCACGAAGTCGAACCTCATCCTCGGCATGGGCGAGGAGATCGAGGAGGTCGTGCAGGCGCTGCACGACCTGCACGACGCCGGCTGCGACCTCGTCACGATCACCCAGTACCTGCGCCCGAGCCCGCGGCACCACCCCGTCGACCGGTGGGTCCGGCCCGAGGAGTTCGTCGAGCTGCGCCGCCGAGGCCACCCGCATCGGCTTCGCCGGGGTGATGAGCGGGCCCCTCGTCCGGTCCTCCTACCGCGCCGGCCGGCTGCACCGCCAGGCGCTCGAGGCCCGGGCCGCGGGCGCCGGCACCGCCGCCATCCTCACCGGCGGTGCCACCGCGTGACGTCGTACCCCACCGCGGTCGTGCTGGGGCTGCACGTCTGGCCCGCCGACGCCGACGTCCCCGTCGCCGTCGACCCGCTCGTGCTCGACTGGGGCGGGCCGGTCGGCGACCGCCATCACGGCCTCACGATGCGGTCCGACACCCGCCAGCGTCGGCACTACGAGGCCGGCACGGAGATCCGCAACCACCGGCAGGTGTCGGTCGTCGAGGCGACCGAGCTCGCCGAGGTGGCCGCGGCACTCGGCGTGGACCGGTTCGCACCCGGGCTCATCGCGGACAACATCCACCTGTCCGGCGCCGAGGGTCTGACCGCGCTGCCCCGGATGACCCGCCTCGTGTTCGCCGGCGGTGCGGTGCTCGTGCTCGGCGGCGAGAACGACCCGTGCACCATCGCCGGCGCGATGGTCGAGGCGGTCCACGGCACGCCCGCGACGGCGTTCCCGAAGGCGGCGATCCACAAGCGCGGCGTCACCGGCTGGGTGGAGCACCCCGGCGAGATCCGCCTCGGCACCGCCGTCGAGATCCGCACCTGACCCGCCGCTCCGCGTGAACATGCCCTGAGCCTGCGCGGGGCGCCGTCCAGGCTCCCCGGCTCCGGCGCCGGGGGATCTCCCGGCCCGGCCGTCGCCGCGCACGGCACCGGTTGGGCGGCGCACCCCCCGGGGACCTACCCTGGGACCTCAGCCGAGACCCAGCCGGAGCACACCGCCGTGAGCAGCAGCGCACCCGCATCGCCCCCCAGGGGCCGCATCGCCCAGATCCGCGCCACCTACACGATGACCCGCCGGGCCGACCCGGCCCTCCCGTGGGTCCTGCTCGCCTCGTTCTTCGGCGTGCTCGCCGTGTTCGTCGTGATCGGCGCCCTCGTCCACCCGTTCTGGTTCTGGGTGATCATCGGGCTCCCGTTCGCCGTCCTCGCCGCGACCTACCTCTTCGGGCGACGGGCCGAGAACGCGGCGTACGCCGGTGTCGAGGGTCAGCCCGGCGCCGCGGCGTCTGTGCTCAACACGCTGCGCAAGGGCTGGTTCGTCACCCCGGCCGTCGGCTTCAACAAGCAGCAGGACTTCGTGCACCGCGTGCTGGGCCGGCCCGGCGTCATCCTCGTGTCCGAGGGACCGCCGCAGCGCGCCACGGCGCTGCTGGCCACCGAGCGCAAGCGGCACGCCCGGTTCGTCGGCGAGACGCCGATCTACGAGATCCAGGCCGGCGACGGCGAGGGCCAGGTGCCGTTGCGCAAGCTGCAGCGCGCGGTGATGAAGCTGCCGCACAACCTCAAGCCGGCCGAGGTCACCGCCGTACGCCGTCGCCTCGACGCCCTCACCGCGACCCCGCTGCCGATCCCCAAGGGCCCGCTGCCCAAGGGGATGAAGATGCCGCGCGGCTGACCACCGGTCGCGCACCGAGGAGGAGCCCGTGCCCGAGGACGTCACCGGGCTCGACCCGGCTGTGCGACGGGCGCTCGCCGTCGCCCTGTACAACCGGGCGGCGGAGCTGCTCGAGCGGTCCGACCGGACTGCGGCCGACGACCAGGAGCTCGTCAACGCCGCGCACGCCAGCCGCTACGCCTGGACGTCGATCGGCACGGCACGCCACCTGGCCATCGGCGACTGGCAGATCAGCCGCGTCTACACGGTGCTCGGCCGGCCCGAGCCCGCGGTGCACCACGCGCTGCTCTGCCTGGAGAACGCGCGCCTCGTGACCGACGAGCCGTGGCTGCTGGCCTCGGCGTACGAGGCGCTCTCGCGCGCCTACGCCTCGGCCGGGGAGCGCGCCGCGGCCGCGCAGTGGAGGGCGAGGGCCGTCGCCCAGCTCGAGCTCGTCACCGACCCCGAGGACCGCGCGGTCGTCGAGCGGGACATCGCGAGCCTTCCGGTCTGACCGCGACGTACGCCGGCCGGGCGGATCAGCGTCGTACGACGACGGTGCCCACGGAACGGTCGTGCAGGCCGCGGCCGTCGCGGTCCCAGACCACCGCGGGGACCAGCAGGCAGATCTGGACGCTGCGCAGGAACGCTCGGGTCAGGCCGGGCGCACCGCCGCCGTCGAGCCGCACCACCGCGATCCCGAGCAGGCGCTGCCCGAACGACGCGCCCACCAGCCAGGTGAACAGCGTGAGCTCGGCGAGGAAGAACCCCATCGTCGCGAGGCTCGACGACGGCGTGCCGTAGTCGATGCCCGGCAAGAACAGCCGGACGAGCAGCAGGCAGGCGAGCCAGTCGAGGACGATGGCGGCGAGGCGCCGGCCGATCCCGGCGACCGAGCCAGGACCGGACGCCGGCAGGCCGAGACGCTGGCCGCGGTAGTCCTGCCCCGAGCGGGATCACGGCGCCGGGACCCGACAGCCAGGACCCGACGTCCTCGCGGGTCAGGCGCACCCCGGGACCGTCGTCGTCGGCCGGCGCGGGCTTCTGCTCGGTCACGCCCCCAGGCTAGGCGATCGGCGGGTCCGTCCTGATAGTGCCTGCGCGTCGTGGAGAGCGCGCACGCACGAACAGGACCGCGCCCGGCGTCAGGGCGGCGTCAGGGTTCGAGCGGCGGCGTCAAGACGGCGTCAGGACGCGGCGTCGCGCCGGCGCGCACCCGCGTAGCACTGGATACGTGAGCATCGTGAAGCGCGCCCTCGTCGGCACCCCCATCGACTCGTCCTCCAGCCACCACAGCCTGCTGAGCAAGCGACTGGCCCTCCCCGTCTTCTGCAGCGACCCGCTGTCGAGCGTCGCGTACGCCACCGACGAGATCCTGCTCGTCCTCGTGCTCGGCGGCATCAGCGCGCTGACCTGGACGCCGTACGTCGGCCTCGCCGTCATCGCGCTGCTCGCCATCGTGGTGACGTCGTACCGCAAGACGGTCTACGCCTACCCCGGCGGTGGCGGGGCGTACGCCGTGGCCAAGGACCAGTTCGGCCAGGGCACCGCCCTCGTCGCGGCGAGCGCGCTCATCGTCGACTACATCCTCACCGTCGCCGTGTCGGTGACCTCCGGCGTCGCCAACTTCACCTCGGCGTTCCCCGGGCTCGTGGACTACGCCGTCCCTCTGAGCGTCGGCCTCGTCGCGCTGCTCACGTTCATGAACCTGCGCGGCATCCGGGAGTCCGGCAAGACGTTCGCGGCGCCGACGTACCTGTTCATCACCAGCGTCCTGCTGCTCATCGGCGTGGGCGCGGTGAAGATGCTGCTCGGCCAGCCGGTGGTCGCCGAGTCGTCGAACCTGCAGGTGCACGCCGCCGAGGCGTCCGGCGCGACCGCGGTGTTCCTCCTGCTCCGCGCGTTCGCGTCCGGCTGCACCGCGCTCACCGGCGTCGAGGCGGTGTCCAACGGCGTGCCCTACTTCCGTCCGCCGAAGTCGCGCAACGCGGCGGGCGTGCTGCTCGCGATGGGCATCCTCGCGATCACGATGTTCGGCGGCGTCACGTTCCTCGCCGTGCACTCCGGAGTCCACCTCTCCGAGGACAACGCGACTCTCGGGCTGCCGCCCGACGCCGTGCAGCCGACCGTCCTCGCGCAGCTCGGTCAGGCCGTGTTCGGCGCCGGCTCGGTCGGCTTCTACGCCCTGCAGATCTTCACCACCGCGGTGCTCGTGCTCGCCGCGAACACGGCGTACAACAGCTTCCCGATCATGGGGTCGGTCCTCGGCCGCGACGGCTACCTGCCGCGCCAGTTCGGCCGGCGCGGCGACCGGCTCGTGTTCAGCAACGGCATCCTGTTCCTCGCCGGCGCGTCCGTGCTGCTCATCATCGTCTTCGACGCGAGCGTCACCCGGCTCGTGCAGCTCTACATCCTCGGCGTCTTCCTCTCCTTCACGATCTCCCAGGCGGGGATGGTGCGGCACTGGAACAAGGAGCTGCGGACCGCGAGCGGGGCGGAGCGCGGCGGGATGCTGCGCGCCCGCGTCGTCAACGGGGTCGGCGCGGTCGTCACCGCGTGCGTCCTCGTCATCGTGGTCGCGACGAAGTTCTCGCACGGCGCCTGGCTCGTCATCATCGCGATCCCGCTGTTCCTCGCGGTGATGGTCGGCATCAACCGGCACTACCGCCGGGTCGACGACAGCATGTCGCCCGCGCCCGGCGGCGTACGCCTGCCGAGCCGCGTGCACGCCGTCGTCCTCGTGTCGCGGCTGCACTCCCCCGCGATGCAGGCACTCGCCTTCGCCCGCGCCACCCGGCCGGACGACCTCGTGGCGCTGCACGTGCAGACCGACCGCAGCGACGTCCCTGCCCTGCAGGAGATGTGGAGCGAGCGGCAGATCCCGGTGCCGCTCGTCTGCCTCGAGTCCCCGTACCGCGACCTCACCCAGCCGATCATCGACTACGTCCGCGGCGTACGCCGGGAGAGCCCGCGCGACATGGTGGCGGTCTACATCCCCGAGTACGTCGTGCAGCACTGGTGGGAGCACCTGCTGCACAACCAGAGCGCCCTGCGGCTGCGGGTGCGCCTGCGCCAGGAGCACGGGGTGATCGTGGTGTCCGTGCCGCTGATGATGGCCGAGGCCGACCAGAGCGCGACGTCGTCGCCTGACCGGCTAGGGCGCGGTGCCAGACTGTCGCCCGTGGCCGGCGACATCGATCCGAGGACCACCCTCGTCCCGCTGCCGCTGACGGCGCGCCTCGCGGTGTTCCTCGGCGGCGTCGTGGTGATGTGGGTGGCCGCGCTGGCCGGGCAGTCGCACCTGCCGGTCGACCTCACCGTCGTGCTGCTGATCGCGCTCACCCTCGTGCTGGCGGTGGCCGTCCTCACCGGTCCGGTGCTCGGCATCGTCAACGCGCTCGTCGCCGTCGTCCTCGTGAACTGGTACCTGGTCCCGCCGTACGGCACCTTCGAGGTCGCGAACCCCGACAACGTCGTGGCCCTCGCGGTGTTCGCCCTCGTCGCCGGCGTCGTCGCGGTGCTCGCGGAGCTCAACGCCCGGATGCGCGCCGGGGCCGTGCGCTCCCGCGAGCGCGCCGAGCTCATCGCGGACGTCGTGGCCAAGGACGACGCCGACGGCGGCGTGCCGCTCGACCGCGTGCGCGCGGCCCTCGCGCTCGACCGGCTCAGCCTCGTCCGCGACGAGGACGGCCGACGGGAGGTCCTCGCCACCGCGGGCAACGGTCCGGACAGCTCCGCCGGCCCCGTGCTCGACGTCGCCGTGAGCGGCGGCTACCGGCTCGTCGGCACCGGCCAGGAGCGGATGGCCGAGGACCCCGCCTTCGTCGAGTCGCTCGCCGCCGCCGCGGTGCGGTCCTACGAGAGCGGCCGGATGGAGACCGAGCAGCGTCGCGCCGAGCAGCTCGCCGCGGTCGACAAGGCGCGCACGGCGCTGCTCGCGAGCGTGGGCCACGACCTGCGCACCCCGCTGTCCGGCCTGCGGCTCGCCGTCGACGCGCTGCGCGACCCCGAGTCGCGGCTCGACGAGGAGTCGACCCGGGACCTGCTCGAGACGGTCGACGACTCGACCACGAGGCTCGACGAGCTCATCACCAACCTGCTCGACATGAGCCGGCTCGAGGCCGGCGTCCTCATGGCGCGGGTCGGGCCGACGCCCGCCGACGCCGCCATCGCGACGGCCGTGCTGGCCTATCCGCACGCCTCGGTCACGGTCGACGTCAGCGACACCCTGCCGCTCGTCCTCGCCGACCCGGCGCTCCTCGAGCGCGTCGTGGAGAACCTCGTGTCCAACGCGCTGCGCCACGCCGGGACGTCGGCGGAGTCGCCGGTACGCGTGTCGGCGTACGAGTCGGACGGCCATGTCGTCGTCGACGTCGTCGACCACGGTCCCGGCCTGTCCGGTCCCCGACCGGTCCAGAACGGGACCCGGCTCGAGCCCCGGACCGGGCGCGCGGACCGCAGCGCCGGTCTCGGCCTCGAGATCGTGCGCGGCTTCTGCGAGGCGATGGGCGTCGGCCTCGACTTCCGCGACACCAGCGGCGGCGGTCTCACCGTGCGGCTCACCCTCGCCGAGGCCGCGCGATGACCGAGCTCCTCGTCGTCGAGGACGACGACCAGCTGCGTCGGGCGCTCGTCCTCACCCTGCGCTCCCGGGGATACGTCGTGCACGTCGCCGCCACGGGCGCGGAGGCGCTGGAGCGCGTGCGGTCGGTGCGGCTCGACGTCGTCGTCCTCGACCTGGGGCTGCCCGACATCGACGGCGTCCGCGTCATCGAGCGGGTGCGCGAGTCGAGCGGCGTACCGATCGTCGTGCTCTCCGCCCGGCGCGACCAGTCCGACAAGGTGACCGCGCTCGACGCCGGCGCGGACGACTACCTCACCAAGCCGTTCGGCATCGAGGAGCTGCTCGCCCGGCTGCGGGCCGCCGCGCGCCGCTCCGGCGCACCGGTCGACGCGGGCGTCGTCCGCACCCCGGACTTCGAGGTCGACCTGGGTCGCAAGAAGGTGCTCGCGAGGACCGGCGCGGAGATCCACCTGACCCCTACCGAGTGGGGCGTCCTCGAGGTCCTCGTCCGGGCCGGGGGGCTGCTCGTCCCCGGCGCCGACCTGCTGCGGGAGGTGTGGGGGCCGCAGTACGAGACGCAGACGAACTACCTGCGGGTCTATCTCGCCCAGCTGCGGCAGAAGCTCGAGCCGGACCAGTCCCGCCCGCGCTACCTCATCACCGCGCCGGGGCTCGGCTACCGGTTCGACCCCTCCGGCACGGGCGGCTGAACCGTCCGCATCCCGGAGCGTGGGCACCGGCGCGATCGCGCCGCCGCACCGGCCCTGGCGGGACCGGCCCCCACCTGACACGCTCGGAAACACGTCCGAAACAATCGGGACACCGACGGGAAACCACACCCCCCTAGGTTGCTGCCAGACACCGGGGCGAGCCCGCCGCGGGAAGCGAGAAGTCCGACGGCGCAGGCCCGGACCCGCGAGGAGGAATGGATGTTCAAGAACGCGGAGGAAGTGCTCCGGTTCATCCGTGACGAGGACGTCAAGTTCGTCGACGTGCGCTTCTGCGACCTCCCCGGCGTGATGCAGCACTTCAACATGCCGGTGTCCTCGGTCGACGAGTCGCTGTTCACCGACGGCCAGATGTTCGACGGGTCCTCGATCCGTGGCTTCCAGGCCATCCACGAGTCGGACATGAAGCTGATCCCCGACGTGTCGACGGCGTACGTCGACCCGTTCCGCGCGGAGAAGACGCTGGTCATCAACTTCTCCATCCGCGACCCGTTCACCAACGAGCAGTACAGCCGCGACCCGCGCAACATCGCGGCCAAGGCCGAGGCCTACCTCGCGACCACCGGCATCGCGGACACGGCGTACTTCGCGCCGGAGGCGGAGTTCTACATCTTCGACGACGTCCGCTTCGAGACGAAGCAGAACGCCGGCTACTACTTCATCGACTCCCTCGAGGGCGCCTGGAACACCGGCCGCTCGGAGGAGGGCGGCAACCGCGGCTACAAGCCGCGTTACAAGGGTGGCTACTTCCCCGTCCCGCCGGTCGACCACTTCGCCGACCTGCGCGACTCGATGGTCGTCAACCTCGAGGAGGTCGGGCTTCTCGTCGAGCGCGCCCACCACGAGGTCGGCACCGCGGGCCAGCAGGAGATCAACTACCGCTTCGACACGCTGCTCCAGGCGGCCGACGACGTCATGAAGTTCAAGTACGTCATCAAGAACGTCGCCTGGGACGCCGGCAAGACCGTGACCTTCATGCCCAAGCCGCTCTTCGGCGACAACGGCTCCGGGATGCACGTGCACCAGTCGCTCTGGAAGGACGGCGTCCCGCTGTTCTACGACGAGCTGGGCTACGGCGGCCTGTCCGACACCGCCCGCTGGTACATCGGCGGCCTGCTCGCGCACGCCCCGTCGCTGCTGGCGTTCACCAACCCGACGGTGAACTCCTACCACCGGCTCGTGCCGGGCTACGAGGCGCCGGTCAACCTGGTCTACAGCCAGCGCAACCGGTCGGCCTGCATCCGCATCCCGATCACCGGCGCGAACCCGAAGGCCAAGCGCATCGAGTTCCGCTGCCCCGACCCGTCGAGCAACCCCTACCTCGCGTTCGCCGCGATGCTCATGGCCGGCCTCGACGGCATCAAGAACAAGATCGAGCCGCCGTCGCCGGTCGACAAGGACCTCTACGAGCTCCCGCCGGACGAGGCCGCCTCGATCCCGCAGGTGCCGGCGTCCCTCGGCGAGGTGCTCGACGCCCTCGAGGCCGACCACGACTTCCTCCTCGAGGGCGGCGTCTTCACGCCGGACCTCATCGAGACGTGGATCGCCTACAAGCGGGAGAAGGAGATCGACCCGATCCGCCTGCGCCCGCACCCGCACGAGTTCGAGATGTACTACGACATCTGAGCGACGTTGTCCACGAAGTGGCCCCTGAACTGCGGAGACGCAGGTTCAGGGGCCACTTCTGCATGGTCCGGATTCACCACGCCCAACTTCGCCCTATTAACATAAGCAGAGAGACTTCTACTTATGTTAGAGTTCTCGGAACCACGAGAGGGGCGACGATGACGGTCTCGGAGTCCCCCTGGGCAGTCGGCTGGGAGACGTTGCCCTGGGAGTTCGATCCCGACGCGCTCCCGCTGTCACGCGCCCAGCGCTCCGCGATCCGCGCGACCTACGACGCGGCCGTCCCTGTGGCCATCGCAGCGCTAGACGTCGCCGTCGACGCGGACGCGCTGGCAGCCGCCGATGACGCCCGCGCCGAGATCTCGCGATTCGACGCCGAGCTGTCGAGCCTGCTGCCCGGCATTGAGATCGCTCCGCTGGCCGCAGTGCTCCTGCGTACGGAGTCCGCGTCCTCGTCGCAGATCGAGAACATCACGGCCCGGGCCAAGGCCCTTGCGCTGGCCGAGCTGGGCGTCGCCGCGCACGGCAGCAACGCCCAGCTCGTCGCCGCCAACGTGGACGCGATGAACCGCGCGCTCAAGCTGGCCGACGGCATCGCCCCGACAACGATCCTCGCAATCCACGACGCCCTCATGCGGGGCCAGGAGCACGCAGACCCCGGCCGGTTCCGAACAGAGCAGGTGTGGATCGGCGGGTCGAGCGGGTCACCGCACCGCGCCGCATTCGTCCCGCCACACCACTCCCGGGTCGTGGCCGCGGTCGACGACCTCTGCGCGTTCATCGACCGTACCGACGTGCCCTTGCTGGCGCAGGCGGCGATCGCGCACGCGCAGTTCGAGACGATCCACCCGTTCAACGACGGCAACGGCCGGACCGGGCGGGCACTCGTCCACGCCATGCTGAAGCAGGGCGGCGCCACGACACGAGCCACCATCCCGGTCTCGGCCGGGCTGCTGGCCGACACCGACTCCTACTTCGCAGCTCTCACCGCCTATCGCGCGGGCAACGTCAGCGCCATCGTGGCGCGGTTCGCCGACGCCGCACTCGCTGCGATCGGCAACGGCCGGCAGCTCGCGCGGGATCTCCTCGATGTCCATGAGCGCTGGTCCGAGTCGATCACCGCGCGACGTACCGCCTCGGTCTGGCGGGTCCTGCCTCTGCTGCTCAGCCAGCCTGCCGTCACGTCCGCCGTCGTCCAAGAGGCGACAGGGCTCTCCCAGCCCGCCGCCGACAACGTCATCGCCCAGCTCCGTTCGGCCGGCATCGTCACGAAGGCCTCCGGGGCCCGACGCTACGTCGTCTGGGTCGCGCCCGACGTGACAAAGGCCCTCGACGACTTCGCGGAACGGGCTCGGCGTCGTCGCTGACCTGTCGGAGCCGGACGGCCGTCGTCACAGACCCCAGGGGATCCCGAGCGCGTACCAGGCCAGGTAGAAGGCGGTCCACACCAAGGTCAGCGCGAGGAAGTACGGCAGCATCAGCGCGATCACCGTGCCGATCCCGGACCTCCGGTCGTACCGGGCGGCGAAGACGACGATCAGCGGGAAGTACGCCATGATCGGCGTGACGATGTTCATCGGCGAGTCGCCGACGCGGTAGGCGGCGAGCACGGCCGCCGGGTCCACTCCGAGGCGCAGGAAGAGCGGGATGAAGATGGGCGCGAGCAGCGCCCACTTCGCGATCGCCTGCGGGATGATCACGCCGACGACGAGCGTGATGAGGATGGCGATGAGCAGCAGCCAGCCGGCGCCGATGTCGACGTTCTCGATGAGGTCGCCGAGCCTCACCGCCGCGACCTGCGGGATCTTCGAGTAGTTGAAGTACGCGATGAACTGCGCGATGAGCAGGAACAGCAGGAGCAGGCCGGCGAGTCCCGCCCAGGACTTCGTCACCGCGTCGATCACCTCGGTGTTCGTGCGGATCGTGCCCGCGCCGCGCCCGTAGCCCAGGCCGGCGGCGAGGAACAGCACGGTGATGATGACGATGAGGCTGTCCATGAACGGCGACGTACCGATGACGCTGCCCGTCTCCGGGTCGCGCAGCGGAGCACCCGGAGGCACCGTCAGCAGGAGGATCACGGCGAGGGCCACCGCGAGGTAGATCCCCGCCAGCCGCAGGCCCCGGCTCTCCGCGCCCGGGTCGACGTCCGGTGCGTCGTCGGCGGTCTGGATGTCGCCGCTCCCGGCGTGCGGGGCCACCGCCGGGTCGTAGACGCCGAGGCGGCGCTCCACGACGCGCGACGTCATGAAGCCGAGGACCACCGTGAGGACGAGCGTCGAGCCGATGCCGAACCAGAGGTTGGCGGTGAGGTCGATGGAGCGGTTCGGGTCGACGAGGTGGATCGACTCGTTGGTGATCTCGGTGAGCACCGCGTCGGTCGGCGTGACGAGCAGGTTGACGCCGAAACCGCCTGCGACACCGGCGAATGCCGCTGCCATGCCCGCCAGCGGGTGGCGTCCTACGCTGACGAACGCGGCGGCGCCGAGCGGGATGAGCACGAGGTAGCCCGCGTCCGAGGCGATGCTCGAGATGATGCCGAGGAACACGATGATGTACGTGAGCGCGGACACCGACGACGCGGCGACCAGCTTGCGGATCAGGGCGGCGATGAGCCCCGAGCGTTCGGCCACGCCGACCCCGATCATGACGATGAGGATGATCCCCATCGCCGTGAAGCCCATGAAGTTGTGCACGAACGAGGTGAACAGGTAGCGGATCCCGTCGACCGTGAGCAGTCCCTGGATCTGCACCGTCTCGTGCACCACGTGGTAGTCGCCCGCCGGCGGCGGCTGAGGCGGCATGACCTCCGCGGGCAGCACCGACCCGCCGACGTCGACCGCCTCCACGCTCTGCGGCGGCGGTTTGACCACCTCGTAGCTCGCGCTGACGCCGGCCCACGCGAGCAGCTGCGAGAGCACGATGACGCCGACGCACAGGGCGAGGAACAGGACGGCGGGGTGTGGCACCTTGTTGCCGACGCGCTCGATGACGTCGAGCGTGCGCTGGAACAGGCCGGGCCGCTCTTCGGGGGCCTCGGCCGTGGTCGCGTCGGTGGCGCTCATGTCCGGTCCTCCGCGCCGTCTGACTCCGCCACGAACCGGAGGCGTTCAGCCTGCTCCCCCACCGTCCGCCACCCCTTGTGCGTACGTCGGGGACTGGGCACCCCCGGCCGGACTCCCCACATCGTGGCAGCCCCGGTCCCGCCCCGTCCGCGGAACGGACGCGGTCACCGGACGCGACGGACCCACTCGTCGGCGATGGGATGCGTCGGCGATGGCATGCGTCGGCACCGATCAGTCGCGCTCCACAGCCTCGACATGAGTCCGCACGGGACGTCGGCAACATTCCGATGACGTCCCGTGCGGACTGGTCGATGCGGTCGGTCGCGAGCTGGACGTTGTACTTCGTGGATCACCGGTCTCGCGCGGACCTGCGACGACGGTAGGCCGGTCGGGAGCGGCGATGCGACGTGACGTTCGAGGGGTGAAATGTCAACGCTACGTAGGCAATGATGGCCTTACCGGAGCATCGGACCCCGGTCGTGCACGCGCGTCCCACCGTGGGGCGGGGACGGCAGGAGGTCTCGGGCACATGAACGGGCTCGCGCGGCGGCCGGCGGCGTACGTCCGGGCCTGCCACCCGCTCCCCACGGCGGCCGTCACGGTCGTCGTCGTGGCCTGCGCGTGGACCGTCGGCTGGCGGGGTCCCGGGCCTGGCCGGCGTGGGCGTCGCCGTCCTCGTGGGCCAGCTCTCGGTCGGCTGGAGCAACGACGCGGTCGACGCCGGTGACGACGCCCGGGCCCGGCGGACGGCGAAGCCCACGGTGTCGGGCGACGTCACGGTCCGGGCGCTCTGGGTGGCGGCCGTCGTGGCCGTGACGACGGCGGTCGTCCTCAGCTGGTACGTCGCCGGCTGGATCGGCGGGACGTTCCATGTCACCGCGCTGGGACTGGCGTGGCTGTACAACGTCGCGCTGTCCCGGACGACCTGGTCGTGGCTGCCCTACGCCCTCGCCTTCGCCTGCGTCCCGTCGTTCCTGACGTTCGGGCTCGACGGGTCACCGCCTCCGGTCTGGATGACCGTCGTCTTCGCGGTCGTCGGGACGAGCGCGCACCTGGCCAACGCGCTGCGCGACCACGACTCGGACGTCGCCACGGGGCTCGGCGGGGTGGCGGTGCGCCTGGGTCCGGAGCGCGGCGAGCGCGCCGCGTGGATCCTGCTCGCGGTCGGCTGCGCCGTCCTCGCCGTGGTCGCCGTTCGGATGTCCTGGGCGCTCGCGGCGCTCGTCGTCGGGGGGTACGGCGCAGCCCGGGCCTACGCCGCCCGGAGCGGGTCCGACGACGCGCTGTTCCGCGCGATCCTGCTCGCGGTCGCCGTGGACCTCGTCGCACTGCTGCTCGCGGCCTGACGACGGGCGGACCAGACGGGCGGACCACTGGACGGACGCAGCCCGGTCGGGGAGCCTCGGAGGTGAGCACGAGGTGACCGACGAGAGCGGGGGCACTGCCATGGCCGAGGAGGAGCGCCCGCACGGCACGACGCCGCAGGAGCTCGCCCGCGAGGTGTGGGAGGAGGAGTCGCCGGCGACCGTCCCACCGCCCTCCGCCGGTGGGACACCCCATCTGCTCGACCTCCCGGTCGGCATCGCCGCGACGGGTACCCGGACCGAGCACGACAGCATGGGGCCGGTCGAGGTGCCGGCCGACCGCTACTGGGGCGCGCAGACGCAGCGCAGCCTCGTGCACTTCGCCATCGGCGAGGACCGCATGCCGCTCGCCGTCGTCCATGCCTACGGCCACGTCAAGCGGGCCGCCGCGGAGGCCAACGCAGCGCTCGGGCGGCTCCCCGGCTGGAAGGCGGAGGCGATCTCCCGCGTCTGCGCCGAGATCGTCGCGGGCGCGCTCGACGACGAGTTCCCGCTCAGCGTGTTCCAGACCGGTTCCGGGACGCACACCAACGCGAACGTCAACGAGGTCGTCGCCAACCGGGCCAACCAGCTCCTCGGCGGCCGGCCGGGATCGAGCTCCCCGATCCGTCCCGACGACGACGTGAACATGAGCCAGTCCAGCAACGACACGTTCGTGACGGCGATGCACCTCGCGGCGTACGACGTCACGACCGCACGCACCGTCCCCGGGCTGGAGCGTCTGCGGGCCGACCTCGACCGGCGGGCCACCGAGTGGGCCGGCGTGATGAAGGTCGGCCGGACCCACCTCATGGACGCGACCCCGCTGTCCGTCGGTCAGGAGTGGTCGGGCTACGCCGCCGCCCTCGGCGCCGCGCTCGACTGGCTGACGCAGTCGCTCACCGGGCTCACCGAGGTGGCGCTCGGCGGCACGGCCGTGGGCACGGGGGTCAACGCTCCCCCCGGCTACGGCCCGCTCGTCGTCCAGCGGCTCGCGGCGCTCACCGGCCAGCCGCTGACACCGGCGCGGAACCCGTTCGCGGCGCAGGCGACCATCGACCCGTTGGTCCGCGCGCACGCCGCCCTCAAGACGACGGCGGTGACGCTGTTCAAGATCGCCGACGACGTCCGGTGGATGGCCTCCGGGCCGCGCAGCGGGCTGCGCGAGCTGCGCATCCCGGCGAACGAACCGGGCTCGACGATCATGCCGGGCAAGGTCAACCCGACCCAGGCCGAGGCGGTGCTCATGGCCTGTCTCCTGGTCCTGGGCAACGACGTGACCGTCGCGGCGGCCGGTGCCGAGGGGAACTTCGAGCTCAACGCCTTCCGACCGCTCGCGATCAGCACGTACCTGCGGTCCGCCGCCGTGCTCGGCGACGCGGCGGCGAGCTTCGCCGTCCACCTCGTCGACGGAGCCCGGCTCGACGGCGACCGGCTCGCGTCCGACGTCGACCGGTCGGTCATGGTGCTCACGGCGCTGTCCCCCGTCATCGGCTACGAGCGCGCGGCGACCATCGTCCGCGACGCGGTCGACCACGACCTGTCCGCCAGGGAGGCGGCGCTCCGCCACGGTGTCCCCGCCGACGTCTTCGACGAGGCGATCCGGTCGATGCTGCCGTCGGACCGCGCGTAGGGCGGCGCGCGCGTGGACGCGGCAGCCGCGCTCGATCGCATCGCCTTCCTGCTCGAGCGGCAGAACGCGTCGGCGTACCGCGTCCGGGCGTTCCGGCGCGCGGCCGGGACTGTGCGCGACGAGGGCGCCGACGAGATCGCCCGTCGCGCACGCGAGGGCACGCTCACGGCGCTGCCCGACATCGGCGCGACGACCGCCTCGGTGATCGCCGCGTGCGCCGAGGACGCCACGCCGGAGTACCTCGAGCGGCTCGAGGGCGAGGCCTGGCCGGGGTCGGACGCGGACGGCGGTCCGGTGGGACGTCGGCTTCGGGGAGACCTGCACACCCACTCCGACTGGTCGGACGGCGGTTCGCCGATCGAGCAGATGGCGGTGACGGCAAGGGATCTGGGCCGCGAGTACATCGCCCTCACCGACCACTCACCACGGCTGACCGTCGCGAACGGGCTCAGTGCACGACGGCTGCGCGAGCAGATCGAGCTGGTCGCGCGGCTCAACGAGGAGCTCGCGCCGTTCCGGATCCTCACCGGCATCGAGGTGGACATCCTCGACGACGGCAGCCTGGACCAGTCGGACGACCTGCTCGCCGCCGTCGACGTCGTGGTGGCGAGCGTGCACTCCAAGCTGCGGATGGACCGCGCCGCGATGACGCGGCGCATGGTCCGCGCGGTGGGCAACCCGCACACCGACGTCCTCGGCCACTGCACCGGACGCATGCGGACGGGGACGAGGGACCGCCCCGAGAGCCAGTTCGACTCCGACCGCCGTGTTCGAGGCCTGCCTGCACGCGGGGTGGCCGTCGAGGTCAACTCCCGGCCGGAACGGCTCGACCCTCCGCGGCGCCTGCTCGCCGAGGCGGTCGACGTCGGCTGCCTGCTGGCCGTCGACACCGACGCGCACGCACCCGGTCAGCTCGCCTGGTCCGTCGTCGGGTGCGCGCGCGCCGCCGAGGTGGGCGCCGCGCCCGAGTCGGTCGTGACCACCTGGGACCTCGCGACCCTGGCCCGCTGGACGGGGCGCCACGGCTCGTGAGGCCGCCACCGCCGCACCGTCACGCCGGTCGGTCCGGAGCCTCCAGGTCCACGCCGGACACGGCCCGCACCGCGGCCCGCACCGTCGGGAACCGGTTCGCCTCGGGGAGCACGTCCTCGATGCCGAGATGGGCGATCTGGTCCTCGAACGCGGCCCGGCACCGGGCCACGACGAAGCGGATGTCACGAGCGCGCAGCTCCTCCACCACCTCGCGGATCGCCTGCGCGCCCGACGTGTCGAGGCTCGTCACCCCCTCCGCGTCGAACACGACCGAGGTGACGTCGTACGACGCACCCGCCACGGCCTCGCGCACCCGCGACCGGAAGTAGCGGCTGTTCGCGAAGAACAGCCGGTCGTCGAGCCGGTAGACGACGACACCGGGCACGACGATTGCATCGCCCCGGCGCTGCACGTCGGCGAACCGGCGGCGCTCAGCGCTCCAGCCGAGGACGGCGTCGCGCGGCTGGGCGCTGCGGCGGACGACGTCGAGGATGGAGAGCAGCACCGCCAGCAGCAGCGCGGGAAGCAGCCCCACGGTGAGCATCCCGAACACGGTCAGGACCGCGACCAGGAGCTCGGTCCGCGATCCGCGGACCAGTGCCCGCCAGCCGCTGACGTCGATGAGTCCCATGGCCGCGAAGATGATCACCGCGGCGAGCGTCGCCTTGGGCAGCAACGACAGCGGCCCGGTGAGGAAGAGCAGCACGAGTGCGACGGCCACGGCCTGGGCCACGCCCACCAGCTGGGTTCGTCCGCCGATGCTGACGTTCACGGCGCTGCGCGACCCGCTGGACCCGAGCGGGAACGACTGCGACACGCCGGCCAGCAGGTTGAGCCCGGCGAGCCCGAGCATCTCCTGGTGCGCGTCGACCGGCCGGTCCTCGGGGCGAGCCAGGCTGCGGGCCGTCAGGATCGCGTCGGAGAAGCCGACGAGGGCGATGCCGATCGCCGACGGGGCGAGCTCGACCACGTCGAGCAACGACACAGAGGGGAACCGGAGCGAGGGAAGGCCCGGGGGGATGTCGCCGACGAGCACGACGCCACGCGAGGCGAGGTCGAGCCACGCGGACGCCGCGATCGCGGCGACCGTCACCACCAGGAGGACCGGGAACCGCGGCCAGACCCGGGCGCCCACGACGAGCGCGGCGAGGCTGGTCAGCCCCACGGCGAGCGTGACGGGGTCGAGCCCGCCGAGGTCGTGGAGGAACGCCCGGTACTGCTGGAGCGGGGTGTCGCCGTCCACACCGACACCGAGCAGCACTCCGACCTGTCCCGCGATCAGGGTGAGGGCGAGACCCGTGAGGAACCCGAGCAGCACCGCGGCGGAGAAGTAGTCGGAGATCCAGCCCAGGCGCAGCAGCCGGGCGCCGAGGAAGACCGCACCGACGAGCAGGGCGAGCATCGCGCCGAGCGCCGGGTACGTCGACGGGTCCCGGCTGATCGCCGCCAGGGCCGGAGCGACCATGAGGGCGGCGGTGGCGGTCGGTCCGGTCATGAGCACCCGCGACGAACCGAGTGCGGCGTAGGCGACCACCGGCAGCAGCAACCCGTAGAGGCCGGCGACCACGGGCAGTCCCGCGGTCTGCGCGTACGCCATTCCCTGCGGCACGGCGAGCGCCGCGATCGTCACGCCGGCGACGAGGTCCGGGCGCAGCCGGGCCAGGCTGAGCCCGCTCAGGTCGGCCAGCAGCGGCACGAACCGCGACCGTGCGGACGGCGCAGGCGGCCGTCGGAACGGTTGCGGTGCGTCACCGTTCACGGCAGCGCCTCCGGCCGGCACCCCGCACCGACCACCTCGTCGACGTCGGGCGCCGGTTCCTCGCTCCCCCGCCGATCCCGACGGGCGCGCTGGCCGGCCCGCCCCGTGGTCATGCTCGGATCGTGGCACGACCCCGTGACCCGATCCGGCGAACGCGTCATCGCCAGAGACGGCCAGCAGTCGCTCCCGGCGGTCGTCCCACCCTCATCCTCGTCGAATCAGGCTGCGGCGGCCGCCTTCGGCGGTAGCGTCTCGGGCACGGGCTGCCCAACCTGGCCGGCACCAGCACGGCGCGGGCACAGCCCCTCGACCACTCGAGGAGAACGCGATGACGACGCTCGCTGAGTTCGGCACGGGTCAGCTGCTGTGGAGCATGCTCTGGTTCTTCATGTTCATCATCTGGTTCTGGCTGCTCATGACCATCTTCGGCGACATCTTCCGCAGCGACGACCTCGGCGGGTGGGGCAAGGCGCTGTGGATCGTCTTCATCGTCCTGTTCATCTGGCTCGGGGTGCTCGTGTACTTCATCGCCCGCGGCAAGGGCATGCAGGAGCGCAGCATGAAGGCGATGCAGGCCCAGCAGTCCGCCCAGCGGGAATACATCCAGAGCGTCGCCAGCAGCTCCGGCAGCGCCTCCGAGGAGATCGCCCGCCTCGCCGACCTGCGCGACAAGGGAGCCATCACCGAGGCGGAGTTCCAGTCGCTGAAGGCCAAGGCGCTCGCCTAGGTCCACGGGGTCCGGCCGGAGGTCTCGACACCTCGGGCCCTGATCCCTTCGTCGGAGACTCCGACATCCACACCGCGCTCGGGAGCAGGATCGGGTGATGGTCGGATCGCCGGGCGCACCACGCGAGCAGGCTCCCCCCGCAGCAGGGGGGACCCTGCTCGCCGCCCTGCCCGGCGTCGCGGCGCTGCGGTCCTACCGGGCGGACTGGTGGTCGAAGGACGTCTCCGCGGGTCTCGTCCTGACGGCGCTGCTGGTTCCGCAGGGCATGGCCTACGCCGAGCTGGCCGGCCTCCCCGCGGTGACCGGCCTCTACACCTCGGTCCTGTGCCTCATCGGGTACGCCGTGTTCGGGCCCTCGCGGATCCTCGTGCTGGGCCCCGACTCGTCGCTCGGTCCGATGATCGCGGCGACCGTCCTGCCCCTCGTCGGCGCAGACGGCGACCCGGCGCGGGCCGTCGCGCTCGCGTCGGCCCTCGCCCTGCTCGTCGGCGCGACCATGGTGCTGGTCGGCGTCGCGCGGCTCGGCATGATCGCGGACCTGCTGTCCAAGCCCACCCAGATCGGCTACATGAACGGGCTGGCGCTCACGATCATCGTCGGGCAGCTGCCCAAGCTGTTCGGGTTCTCCGTCGACGCCGACGGGCTCGTCGCCGAGACGAAGGGCTTCGTCGACGGCGTCACGGCATCCGAGACGGTGCCGGCCGCGCTCGCGATCGGCTGCCTCGCCCTCGCGCTCATCCTGGTGCTGCAGCGCTGGCTGCCGAAGATCCCGGCGGTCCTCGTCGCCGTGGTCGTGTCCATCGCGGTCGCCGCAGTCCTCGATCTGGCATCCCGCGGCGTCTCGCTCGTCGGGGTCCTTCCTCAGGGCTTCCCGCCGTTCACGATCCCACGGCTGTCCTCGGGTGACCTGCCGCTCCTCGTGGCTGGTGCCGTCGGGATCGCGCTCGTGGCGCTCACCGACACGATCTCCACGGCGTCCGCGTTCGCCGCGCGCAGCGGCGAGGAGGTGCGGGCGAGCCAGGAGATGATCGGCATCGGCACCGCCAACCTGGCCGCCGGCCTGTTCCAGGGATTCCCGGTGAGCACCAGCGCATCACGGACGGCGGTGGCCGAGCAGTCCGGTGCGAGGACGCAGCTCACCGGGCTCGTCGGGGCCGCCGCGATCGTCGTCATGCTGCTGTTCCTCCCCGGGCTGCTCCAGAACCTCCCGCAGCCGACGCTCGCCGCCGTCGTCATCGCCGCGGCGCTCTCCCTCGCCGACATCCGCGCCACGGTCCGGCTCTGGCGCCAGCGGCGTACCGAGTGGGCGATCTCGCTCGCCGCCTTCCTGGGGGTCGCGCTGCTCGGTGTGCTGCCCGGCATCGCCGTCGCGGTACTGCTGTCGATCCTCAACGTGTTCCGGCGCGCCTGGTGGCCGTACCAGGCGCGACTGGGCCGGGTCGACGGGATGGACGGCTACCACGACGTCTCCACGCATCCCTCCGCGCACCAGCTCGAGGGGCTCGTCCTCTACCGGTTCGACGCGCCGCTCTTCTTCGCCAACGCGCGCACCTTCCGCGAGGAGATCCGCAGGCTCGCCCTCGCGACCCCGAAGCCGCGGTGGATCGTCGTGGCCGCGGAACCGATCACCGACGTCGATACGACGGCCGCCGACATCCTCGAGTCGCTCGTGGCGGACCTGGCCGGCATCGGTGTCACGCTCGTCCTCGCCGAGCTCAAGGACCCGGTCCGCGCCAAGCTCGAGCGGTACGAGTTCGAGCACCCGCTGGGCCAGGACCGGTTGTTCCGGACCCTCGACGAGGCGGTCGGCGCCTACGCGCTCGCGCAGCCGGAGAGCCGCTGGCGCGGACCCGGACCCGGCGACGATGGCGACTGACACGCCCGGTCGCCCCGGCGCGCCCGATGCCGCGGCGGAGGCGTCACCGGTGTCGGAGCCGGTCGATGCCGCGAGGAGTCAGCTCGCCGGCGGCCATCCCGATCAGGGCTCCCACGACGACGTCCCCGGGGTAGTGGACGCCCGTGTGCACCCGTGAGTACGCCACCGTGGCGGCGGCGACGCGCAGCGACGCACCGACCCAGGGCAGGGTGGCGCTGACGCCCTCGGCGAAGGCGAACGCGGAGGCCGAGTGGCCCGAGGGGAACGACGTCGATCCGGGCATGCGCACCAAGCGTTCGGAGCGGACCTCCGCGGCCTCCCGATCGGGCCGACGGCGCCGCGCGACCCGCTTGGCCCCCAGGTTCACCACCGCGGAGGCCACGGCGATCGACACCAGACCGTCGACGGCGGCCGTGCGTCCGCGGCGCCCGCCCACGGTTGCCAGCGCGCCGGCGACCCCGATCCACAGGACCGACCGGTTCGCCGCGTCCGACACCCGCCTCAGCGCTCCGTCGAGGCTCGGCGTCTCCGCACCCGCCACCGCCTCGTACACCGCCCGGTCGAGCCGGGTCAGCTCCTCCATCGGCCGGTTCATCCGCGCTCCTCGAGGTCCTGCGGGCGAGCCTAGAGCCCGACGGTGCTGGTCGCCGTCCGACCGCATCGCCGGTGCACCGCGCCGCGCCCGGGCCGGCTCGTGACGACGCCCCGACCCTCGCCGCCCAGCCACGGCGACGACGCGATGGCACCACCGACCCCGTCCGGACGGCTGTGGCTGCCCCCGTCGTGGGGTCGCCGGATCTGGGGCCTCTGCCTCGCGGGCTTCCTGTCCCTCACCGTGCTGGTCCTGGTGGACGACGGCGCGGCCCTCGCGTGGGACGTCGCGGTCGCGGACCGGACGGCGACGGTCCGCAACGACGCGGCGACCCACCTGGCCGTGGCGCTCGGCTGGCTGGGGCTCGTCCCCGCCGTCGCCGTCTGGGCGGGCACGGCCGCCGTGCTGGTCGACCGGCGCTGCCGTACGCCGTGGCGCTGCGTGCTCCGGGTGGTGGCGGTGCTCTGCCTCGACGTCGTCCTCGTAGCCGCGGTGAAGAGGCTGGTGGACCGCCCCCGGCCGCCGAGTGACGGCTGGCTCGTGACCGTGTCCACGTCGTCGTTCCCCTCCGGGCACGCCACCGCGACCGCGGCGGCGGTCGCCGTGCTGGTCCTGTCCGTCGTCGCCGCGCGACTTTCCCGGCGGACTCGCGTGGGCACCCTGATCGCTGCGACGCTGATCGTCGTCGCCATGGACTGGAGCCGGGTGTACCTCGGCGTGCACTACCTGACCGACGTGGTGGCCGGCACGCTCCTGGGCGTCTGGCTCGCGGTGTCGGCGGCCTGGGTGCACGACGCCATCGCGACGCGGCGGCGCCACCGCGGTGTCGTGGCGGCACGGGACGCAGGAGGGGGCCGGTCGTGAACGCACAGCAACCCGTCCCGGGATCGCGGCCGCGGCCCTCGGTACGACGCCGCGCCCTGGCCGTCGTCTCGCTCGCCGCGGTCGCGGCCCTGGTCGTCCTGCTCGCCGCCGTCGTGGTCCGCGACCCGCTCCTGGTCGTGGGAGGAGTCGTCGGACTGGTCCTCGCCGTGGCCGGAGCGTGGTGGCTGGTCACCGAGCGCGGCCCGCGCCGGTCGCTCGGAATCGGTGGCATCGTCCTCGGCGTAGCGGCGCTCGTCGGCTCGGTCCTGGTCGTCGGGTCGGACCAGTCGGGCGACCTGCTCGACCGTCGGTTCCTCGTGATCGCGGCCGTGTTCGTGGTCGCGGTCGTGACCGCGAGGGTCGCCCTGGCACCCGACCTGCACGAGCTCGACCGGTTGCGCGCGGGCCGGGTCCGTCCGGAGCACCCCGTCCTCATCTGCAACCTCAGGTCCGGCGGCGGCAAGGTCGAGCGGTTCGGGCTGACCGCGATGGCCGCGGAGCTCGGCGTCGAGGTCGTGGTGCTCGAGCCGGGCCTCGACCTCGCCGAGCTCGCTCGCGACGCCATCGCCCGGGGCGCCGACTGCCTGGGCATGGCGGGCGGCGACGGGTCGCAGGCCCTCGTGGCCTCGATCGCCGTCGAGCACGACATCCCCTTCGTCTGCATCAGCGCCGGTACCCGCAACCACTTCGCCCTGGACCTCGGCCTCGACCGGGACGACCCGCGCACCGGCATGGTCGCGCTGCGCGACGGCGTCGAACGGCGGGTCGACTACGCCACCGTCGGCGACCGGTTCTTCGTCAACAACGTGTCGCTGGGCGTGTACGCGACCGTGGTCCAGGAGGAGAGCTACCGCGAGGCGAAGGCCGAGACCACCCGCGCGAAGCTGCCGGAGCTGCTGGGCCGCCAGGCCGAGCCGTTCGACCTGCAGTTCACCGGTCCCGACGGGCGGGAGGTGGACGGCGCCTTCCTCGTCCTCGTGTCGAACAACCCCTACGTGCTCGGGCCCGCCCTCGACGTGTCGCAGCGACGCTCCCTCGAGACCGGCCGGCTCGGCGTGTTCGCGATCACCGCCACGAGCGGCCTCGAGGCTGGTCGGCTGGTCGCCCGGGCGTCGCTCGGCCGGGGAGCCCGCGACCCGAACCTGCACCAGTTCGAACCCACGTCCTTCGAGGTGCGGTCGCGCAGCGGGCACGCCCTGGCCGGCATCGACGGGGAGTCGCTCGACCTGCCGACGCCGCTGCTGTTCAGGATCCACTCGCAGGGTCTGCGACTGCTCGTGCCGGAGGCGAGCCGGATCGTGGCGGCGAGGCGCGAGGCTCGAGCCATCAGTCCCGCGGCGCTGCTCGCCATCGCCCTCGGACGTGCCCCGCAGCAGCGACGCACGGCGCCATGACGGCGCCGCGGGCGAGCCGGTCCCCCGCCTGGATCACCCACTACGAGCGGACCTCCTGGCGACGGGACCTCCTCGCCGGTCTCACCGTCACCGCGCTCCTCGTGCCGGAGGGCATGGCCTACGCCCAGCTGGCCGGCGTCCCCCCGCAGGCCGCGTTCTACGCCGCTCCCGCGGCCCTGCTGCTGTACGCGTTCATCGGCAGCTCGCGGCAGCTCGTCGTGGCCGTGTCCTCCGCGATCGCCATCACGTCCGCGGCGACCATCACCGAGCTGGCCCCTCAGGGGTCGATCGAGTACGTGACGCTCACCGCCGCACTGGCGCTGCTGGCCGGGCTCGTGTCGATCGTCGCCGGCCTCCTGCGCCTCGGTCGCATCGCGCGGCTGTTCTCCTCCTCGGTCCTGCTCGGGTTCGTGTTCGGGCTGGCGCTGATCATCACGGTCAAGCAGGTCCCGAAGGTGCTGGGCATCGAGGTCACCGAGGAGGAGTTCTTCCGGCAGATCGCCCAGATCGTCCGGGAGCTCCCCGAGACCAGCCTGGTCACGCTCGTCGTGGGCGTCGCGAGCATCGCCGCCATGCTGGTGCTGCAGCGCTTCGTGCCGAGGCTGCCCGCGGCCCTCGCCGTCCTCGTCGGCTCCATCCTCGTGTCCGCGGCCCTCGACCTGTCCGAGCGGGGGGTAGCGGTCGTGGGCGAGCTGCCCTCGGGCCTGGCCCCGCCGCAGCTCCCAGGCGTGGGCTGGGACGCCGTCCCGCTGCTCGCCGCCGGCGCCTTCGGCATCGCGCTGCTGGCCTTCGCGGAGGCCATGGGACCGGCCCAGCAGCTGGCCAAGAAGCACGGCTACGAGGTCGACGCCAACCGCGAGCTCGTCGCCATCGGCGCCGCCAACGCCGGCGCAGGCCTGTTCCAGGGCTTCCCGATCGGGGCGAGCCTGTCGAAGTCGGCCGCCAACGACCGGGCCGGGGCCACGTCCCCCATGTCCCTGGTCGTGGCTGCCGGGACGACGGCACTCGTCGCGCTGTTCCTGACGCCGTTGTTCAAGGACCTGCCCGAGGCGGCGCTCGGCGCCATCGTCATCGTCGCCGTCTCGGAGATGGAGCGCCTCGCCCCGCTCCGTCGACTGTGGCGGATCCGCCGGGCCGACTTCGTCGTCGCGCTCATCGCGCTCCTCGGCGTCCTCGTCGTCGGGATCCTCCCCGGTCTCGGTCTCGCGGTGGCGGTCTCGCTCGGGCTCATCGTGTGGCGGGCGGGCGAGGGCCACCTCGAGCTCGTCGACGGCGCGCCACGCCCAGCTGACCCGACGGTGGCCGAGCCGCCGCGGGACGGAGGGTTGCTCGTGGTCCGCCCGCTCCAGATGCTGTTCTTCGCCAACGCGGACGAGATCCGCGAGGCCGTCACGAGGGCCGTCGACGCCGCGGCCGCGCGACCCGACGTGGTGGTGCTGGACCTCGGGCTCACCCCCGACCTCGACGTGCCCTCGCTCGACGTGCTGCTCTCGCTGAGAGAGGGGTTGGCTGCCGGCGGGACCGGGCTCTGGCTCGTCAGCCGTATCGACCAGGTGCTGGCCCGGATGGACCTGGCCGGGGTCCGCCGGTCCGACGCGCAGGAGGTCTACCGGAACATCACCGGTGCCCTGATCGCCTACGTGGCGCTGCACTCCTCAGTCGAGGGCGCCGAACGGGGCGCTGTGCTCCACGACCTGCTCGCCGTCGTGCGCGACCGCCGGGACGACCCGGCCACCGACGACAGCGCGCGCCTGGTCCTCGACGAGATCGAGCAGCGGCTGCTCGGCGGTCCCTTGGGCCACTGATCGCCACGACCGCCGCGTCGAAGGCGACGCCGGGCGGCGGGGCCCTAGCGTGGCCCCGTGGCTCGGGGACACCCAGCGTCGGAGGATGACATGCCCAGGAATGCAACGGACCACGGCGCGGTCGACGGCGCCGCAGCGGCGCCGGCCCGCGGGAGGTCCGAGCTCAAGAACCCGGGCTACGAGATCTTCGTCGCGGGCCTGTCGATCCTCTCGATCATCAACCTCGGGCTCATCGTCCTCGTCCGGGACGAGGCGCTCGACTCCGTGCTCTGGGTGATGAACGCCATCCTGAGCCTGATCCTGTTCCTCGACTTCTGCTGGCGGTTGTGGACGGCCGAGTCCCGGTCGGGCTACTTCGTCCGCAACTACGGCTGGGCCGACCTGCTCGCCAGCCTTCCCTTCCCCCAGCTCAAGGTCCTGCGCCTGTTCCGGCTCGGTCGCGTCTACCGACTGATGCGGGAGTACGGCGCGCGGAACATCATCCGCAGCCTGGTCCGGGAGCGGGCCGGCAGCGCCCTGCTCTCCCTGCTGTTCGTGGCGATCCTCGTCCTCGAGTTCGGCAGCCTCTGGATGCTGCGGCTGGAGTCGGCCTCGCCGGACGCGAACATCACCACCGCCTCGGACGCGATCTGGTACGTCATCGTCACCATCTCGACGGTCGGCTACGGCGACCAGTACCCGGTGACCAACCCAGGACGGCTGCTGGGAGCAGTCATCATCGTCCTCGGCGTCGCGATCTTCGGGACGCTCACCGGTTACCTCGCGAACCTCTTCCTCTCCCCGCGCCGGACCTCCACGCCGGACACCGAGGACGCCGTCACGGCGCCCGAAGCCGCGCTCGACGACCGGCTCGCCCGCCTCGCCCGCGCCGCCGAGCTGCGCGACTCGGGTGCCCTCACCCCGGCGGAGTTCGAGACCACGAAGGCCGCGATCCTCGCCGGCTGAGCCCTCGCGGACGCGACGGCCGGTTCACAGCCCCGAGACCGCCTCCAGTCGTCCGCCCGCGATCTCCTCGAGCATCCGCGCGTGGTCCTTGTCGTTCTGGTCGGCGTAGGCCACGGCGAAGTCCGCGACGGCCTGGTCGAAGGTGTCCTTGCGACCGAGGTAGGACGCGATCGTGACCCGGTCCCCGGCGCGCGCGTGCGCGCGGGCCAGCGTCCAGCCGCAGAGCCGCCCGTAGACGGTCATCCCGGCCGGCACCATCTGCTCGATCGGCAGAGAGGCCTTCCAGTCCCGCAGCTGTCGGATGTAGAAGTCGCGTCGTACCCCGTCGATCCCGTCCACGCGCTGCCAGCCGAGGAAGATGTCCGACGCCGCCTGCATGAGCCGCTGGCCGGCGACCACGCGCTCCCCGCTCTGACCGCGGTGCTTGGTGCCGGTGAACCGGGTGAGCACCGAGTCGCCGGCCTCCTTCGCCTGCAGGAACAGCGGATCCCCGCCGTCGACGCCCTCGAGCAGCAGGATCCAGCACCTGGTCCCGACGCTGCCCACCCCCACGACCTTGCGCGCCATGTCCACCAGCCGGTACTGCTCGAGCAGGTAGCGGCGGTCGGGCACCAGGGACGTGCGGTAGGAGCGGATCAGCTCTCGCATCTCGGACATCACGTCGTCCCGGTCGCGGCCGGGGAACAGCGCGTCGATCGTCTCGATGAGCGGGGGGTCCCCGACGATGCGGGCCCGGCCGCCGACCGTGACGGTCATCTTCTCGAGCGCGTTCATGCTGTCCCGCGTGCGCGCCTTGGCCATGGCCGTCTCCGTCCGGCGCAGGCCCTCGAGCGGGAGCTGCGACCGGGCAGCCGCCAGCGCCTCGTCCACGTCCAGCCGGGCGTACCAGACCGCGAGGTTGCCCTGCTGGGCGAACGAGCGCATCGACTCGCGGTAGCTCTGCACCGCGGCCACGACGACCGCCCGGCGCTGCTTCGCCTTGTACTCGTTGGCCCGCCCCGCGATCTCGAGGCTCGCGGCGAGCCGCTTGACGTCCCACTCGAACGGGCCGGGCGCGGTCTCGTCGAAGTCGTTGAGGTCGAACAGCAGGTGCCGCTCGGGCGACCCGAAGACGCCGAAGTTCGACAGGTGCGCGTCACCGCAGAGCTGGGTCCGCAGGCCGCTCGTCGGCGTCGTGGACAGGTCCGACGCCATCACGAGCGCCGCGCCGCGGTAGAACGCGAACGGCGTGGTCGCCATGCGGCCGCGACGGATCGGCACGAGCTCGGGGACCCTGCTCACCGACTGGGTCTCGAGCAGCTCGACCGGGTCGGGCCGCTGCGGCGCCGGTGTCGAACGCGGCATGCGCGGCCAGCGGCGCCACCACCCGCGCGGCCTTGCCCTTCTCGGCACGCTCCTCCCTCGTGAGGTGGGCCACCTTGCGCGACGCGGTCGTCCCCGCGCGACTCGGCCGGCCGGCCTCGGGCTGGGTCTCCGTGGTCATGACGGTCCCTCCTGGGCGGTGCCGGGCGCCGCGCTCCGCGGTGCGTGTCGCGCGCGGACCGGCGACGCCGTGTCGCGCTGGGTGATCCAGTCCTCCGGCGCGCCGAGCCGAGCTGGCACCGAACGTACCCGGCGCGCCGGGCGTACGTCCCGGTCACGGGACAGTCGCGCGCACATCCCGGTTCGAGTCCGCGTCGTGCGTCCGGTCGCTGCCAGGATGGGCGGCGGCCGTGCTCCGACGCGGTCGGGGGAGGACGTCCGGTGAAGCGATGGGCCCCGCTGATCGCCCTGGCGATCGCGCAGTTCGTGATGGTGCTCGACCAGTCGGTCATGAACGTCTCGATCAGCACGCTCGTCGAGGAGTTCGACACCACGGTCACGACGATCCAGGCGGTCATCACCCTGTACTGCCTGGTGATGGCGATGTTCATGCTGACCGGCGCCAAGATCGGCGACATCATCGGTCGGCGCAGGGCGTTCGTCGTCGGGCTCGTGATCTACGCCGTCGGCTCGGCGATCACCGCGGTCTCGCAGACCGTCGCCGTCCTCGCCTTCGGGTGGTCGATCCTCGAGGGTCTCGGTGCGGCGCTCGTGCTGCCCGCGCTCGCGGCGCTCATCGCCGGCAACTTCCAGGGCCGCGAGCGCAAGGTCGCCTACGCCGTCATCGGCGGCGTGGCCGGCGCCGGCATCGCCATCGGTCCCATCCTCGGCGGCTGGGCGACGACCGAGCTGACCTGGCGGATCGTGTTCGTCGGGGAGGTCGTGCTCGTCCTGGTCATCCTGGCGATGAGCCGCTTCATCGGGGACGCCCCGACGGAGGGCGCGCGGCCGCACCTCGACGGCGTCGGCACCGTCCTCTCGGCGAGCGGGCTCGGCCTCGTCGTGCTGGGCGTCCTGCAGTCGACGACGTGGGGCTGGGTGCAGCCCAAGGACTCGCCGGTGGAGCCGTTCGGCTTCTCGCTCACCCTGTTCGTGATCGGGTTCGGCGCGTTCCTGCTGTGGTCCTTCGTGGCGTGGCAGCGCCACCGCGAGGCGCAGCGGCGAGGACCCGCTCGTGCACCTCGACCTCGTGCGGATCCCGACGCTGCGCTCGGGGCTCGCGGGCCTGTTCACCCAGAACCTCGTCCTCATGGGCGTCTTCTTCGTGATCCCGCTCTACCTGCAGCTGGTGCTCGGCCTCGACGCGCTGGAGACCGGCATCAAGATGCTGCCCGTCTCGATCACGATGTTCCTCGCGTCCGCGCTCGGCTCGAGGCTCTCGGCCAGCTACTCGGTGCGCGCCATCGTCCGCGCCGGGCTGGTCATCACCGTCGTCGCCGTGCTCGCCCTGCTCGCGACGGTGCAGCCGGACCTGGGCGAACGGGCCTTCGCCACGTCGATGGCGATCCTCGGCGTCGGGATGGGGCTGCATCGTGTCCCAGCTCGGCAACGTGGTGCAGTCCTCGGTCGACGCGTCCGGCCGGGGCGAGGCCGGTGGGCTCCAGTACACCGGTCAGCAGCTGGGGTCATCCCTCGGCGTGGCGCTCATCGGCGCGATCGTGCTCAGCGGTCTCACCAGCGTGTTCGTCTCGCAGATCCAGTCCGACGAGCGGATCAGCCCGGAAGTCGCGGCGCAGGTGTCGGTCGCGGTCGCCCCCGGCATCGACTTCGTCTCCTCGGAGCAGGTGGCCGCCGCCGCGCAGGAGGCCGGGCTCGACGAGGCGACGACGGCCGCGCTCGTCGACGACTACGAGACCGCTCAGATCCAGTCGCTCAAGACCGGACTGCTCGCGGCCGCAGCCTTCGCGCTCATCTCCCTCGCGTTCACGCGGCACCTGCCGCACGAGCCACCCGGTGTCGCCTCGGACGTCGCTCCGACGACCGTCGACGCCTGAGCGGCAGGCAGTTCCGCGCCTCGCGACCCGCCGCGCGCTCCCGCGCCGCGGCGCGCCGCGGCCGCGTCCGCCCGTCAGGACTCCCCTGACCCGCCCTCGTATCGTGGAAGGACGCGCACGAAAACGCCCGAGTTGATCTGGGGGCAGACATGGCCCGAGTCGTCGTCCTGGGGGCCGGGATCTCCGGCCACACCGCCGCACTCCACCTGCGGCGGCTCCTCGACCCGCCGCACGAGGTGGTCGTGGTGTCCCCGAACTCGCAGTGGAACTGGATCCCCTCCAACATCTGGGTGGGAGTCGGGCGGATGAAGCCCGCGCAGGTGACGTTCCCGCTCCGACCGGTCTACGACAAGCACGGCATCGACTTCCGGCAGGCGAAGGCCGTCGCGCTGCACCCCGAGGGGGACGCGTCCACGACGAAGGGCTTCGTCGACGTCGTGTACACCGACCCGGCGCGCTCCGGCGAGATGCAGGGCATCGAGTACGACTACCTCATCAACGCCACCGGCCCCAAGCTGAACTTCGCCGCGACGCCGGGCCTCGGGCCGGACGGTCACACCATGTCGGTCTGCACCTACGGCCACGCCGAGCAGGCCGCGACCGCGCTCGCCGAGGTGATCCGCAAGCTCAGGTCCGGGCAGCGCCAGACCCTCGTGATCGGCGTGGGTCACGGCACCTGCACCTGCGAGGGCGCGGCGTTCGAGTACACCTTCAACGTCGAGCACGAGCTGCGCGCGGCCGGCGTGCGCGACCGCGCCGAGATCATCTACCTCACCAACGAGTACGAGCTCGGCGACTTCGGCGTCGGCGGCCTGTCGTTCAAGCAGAACGGCTTCGTCACCAGCAGCAAGCTGTGGACCGAGTCGCTGTTCAAGGAGCGCGGCGTCAAGTCCATCCTGCGCGCCCACGTGCAGCGGGTGGAGGAGGGCCGGCTGTTCTACGAGACCCTCGACGGCGTCGAGGACACCCTCGACTTCGACTTCGCCATGCTGCTCCCGCCGTTCCGCGGCCAGGACCTCCAGGCCTTCGACCGCGACGGCACCGACATCACGGCCGAGGTGTTCGCGCCCAGCGGCTTCCTCAAGGTCGACGCCGACTACACCGCCAAGCCGCCCGAGGAGTGGAAGGCGGCGGACTGGCCGAGCACCTACGTGAGCCCGAAGTACGACAACGTCTTCGGGATCGGGATCGCCTTCGCCCCGCCGCACCCCATCTCCACGCCGCGGAAGTCACCCAACGGCACGGTCATCTCCCCCGCCCCGCCGCGCACCGGCATGCCGTCCGGGCTCATGGGACGGGCCGTGGCCCAGAGCGTCGCCGAGATGATCAAGACCGGTGGCCGCGTCCCCACGCACCACGCCTCGATGGCCGACATGGGCGCCGCCTGCGTGGCGTCGGCGGGCGCCGGGTTCACCAAGGGCACGGCGGCGTCGATGACGATGTACCCCGTCGTCCCCGACTACGACCGGTTCCCCGGCTACGGCCGCAGCCTCACCGAGACCACGGGCGAGATCGGGCTCGCCGGGCACTGGATGAAGCACCTGCTCCACCACATGTTCATCTACAAGGCAAAGGGCCGACCCGGCTGGTCGATGATCCCGGAATGAGCAGCCGAGCAACGTCGAGCGAGGAACCCATGACTGCGACCCCCGCACAGCCGGCTGCCGAGGAACCGCGTCCGACGCCGGAAGGCCTGGTGGACCCCTCGGGCTACGAGGCGCCGATGCCGACCGAGCGCACCGTCCGGCTGCGCACCAACCTGCCGCTGCAGGCCTGGCGCTTCGCGGCGGTGGGCGTCAAGATGACGCGGATGATCCTGCGGTCCCACGGCTGAGGACCCGCGGACGCGCGAGCGCCGCCCCGCGAGCGGGGCGGCGCCGGGACGAGCGCGACGGACTCAGACCTTGGCCTTGCGGCCGCCGAAGAGGCGCTCGACGAGGGACGGGGTCGGCGGGCACGAGCAGCGCTTGGACTTCGGCACGCCGCGCATCACCTGGTCGACGTGCTGGCCGCAGCCGGCCCACGTCGCGTTCCCACACTTACGGCACGTCACCTGTCGGCACATCGAGCTGTCCTTCGGTCGGGGTCTGCTGAGGTGATGATGATACCCCCGGGGGTATACCTGAGCAAGCCGGTACCGGAGCGGTGCCGGTCAGGCCGGGACCTCGCTCGCCGGCACCGGCGAGGGGTCGCGGACCCAGCGCAGGTGCTCCTGGTCGCCGAGGAGCTCGAGCCGGCGCCAGAGCACGCTGCCCGGGACCGCCTGGCTCGGGTGGCGCGTGACGGCCTCGAGCTGACGCTCGCGACTGACCGGCAGTACGACGTCGACCTGCTCGGGGTCGTGACCGCTGAAGCAGGCACCGAACTCCGACTCGAGCTGGGACGGCACGGGGTTGGGCAGGGTCCAGGCCAGCACGCCCAGGCCGCGCCGCTCCCCCGCGAGCGCGGCGACGCCCGTCGCGCGCACGTGGTCGGGGTGCCCGGTCACACCGGACGGGTCGAACACGAGCAGGCCTTGAGCACCCGTGCGGTCGACCGCCTCGAGGACCGCGTCGACGAGCTCGTCGACGGGGACGTCGGCGAGCGCACCGTCGGGGTAGGAGAGCAGCCGGACGCTCGAGATGCCGAGGACCCCCGCGGCGTCGGCGAGCTCGGCCGCCCGGACCTCGCTCAGCTCGCCGTCCACCCCGTGCAGCGTCGACGCCTCGCCGCGGGTGAAGCAGAGCAGCGAGACCGACGTACCGGTGCGGACGAACCCGTCGATGACGGCGCCCAGGCCGAACGACTCGTCGTCCGGGTGGGCCACGACGGCAAGGACCGAGCGCCACGCGGGGAGAGCGCCGACCGACGCGGGTCCGGTGATCACGTGGTCCCCCTCCGGGCCGATGGGTGCTCCGGCCGGCCGGGTCCGGGCAGCCCGCCCGCCGGCCTCGATGTGACAGCACAATACCCCCCCGGGTATCGTGTGTCGTGTCCCCGAGCAACGAGGTGCCGCCGTCGGGCGGAGCACCCCGGGCGACCTACCCCGGCACCATCCCGAAGGCGGGCGACACCACGATGAGCAACCCCTGGACCGTGATCGCGGTCGCCGCCCTCATCGGGTTCGTCATCGGCCTGCTCGGTGGCGGCGGCGGCATCCTCGCGGTCCCGCTGCTCATCGCCACCGGGGCGACGTTCCTCGTCGCCTCCTCCCAGTCGCTCGTCATCGTCGGCGCCGCGGCCACCGCGGCCCTCGTCCCGCACCACCGCGCCCGGCGGGTGGACTGGCAGGTGGGGCTGGTGTTCGGCTCGCTCGGCGCCGTCGGAGCGATCCTCGGCGCCCGGCTCGCCCAGGTGCTGGACCCGACCCTGCTGCTCGGCGGGCTCACGCTGCTGCTGGTCGGTGGCGCCTTCACCATGCTGCGCGCCGCGAGCCGCGAGCGCAGCCGCACGCTCGTCCCCGCACTGGTCCACGTCGAGATGGCCGGTGGAGCCGTGGCCCCGGAACTGCCGGGGACGTCGGCCATCGACCTGCACGCCGGCCTCAGCGGTCGGCTGCGCCTCGTCACGCTGGCCTCCTCGGTCGGGCTGGTGACCGGGCTGCTCGGCGTCGGTGCCGGTTTCGTCGTGGTGCCCGCCCTCGTGGCCGCGATGAAGCTGCCGGTCAAGAAGGCGACCGCCACGGCGCTCGTGGTCATCGTCATCAACAGCGCGGTCGCGGCCGTCGTGCGGCACGACTCCCAGGGCAGCCTGGGCGTGACCGTCGGGCTCGGCGTCGCGGGTGCGGTCTTCGCCGTCGGCGGGGCCCTCCTCTCGCGGCGGATCGCCGGCTGGATCCTGTCCGGGGCGTTCGGCGGTCTCATGATCCTCGTCGCCCTCTACACCGTCGTCCGGACCGTCACCGGCGGCTGACGACGCCCGCCGAGGCCGCCGTCCGCGGAATGCCCGGCCGTCGCCCGCCGTTGACCATGACGGATCGATACCCCAGGGGGTATCCTTGACATCGTCCCCGTCGATCGGAGCGTCATGGACATCAGCGACAAGGAACGCACCGAGGTCAGCAACCGGCTCAAGCGCGCCCGCGGCCAGATCGACGGCGTCCTCGCCATGATCGAGGCCGACCGGTCCTGCAACGACATCGTGACGCAGCTCGCCGCGGCCTCGTCCGCGATCGACCGGGCCGCGCTCAAGATCGTGTCGATCGGCATCAAGCAGTGCTACGTCGAGGGCAAGGAGCCCGACCACGTGACCGCGAAGGACCTCGAGAAGCTGCTGCTCTCGCTGGCCTGAGCCGAACCACGGACGACGCGACGGTGCCGCGGGCGGGCCCCCGCCCGCGGCACCGTCGTGACGCCACCCGACCACCCGCGAACGAGGAGCCATGGACGCCACGGACTGGGACAGCCGCTACGAGCAGACCGACCTCATGTGGTCGCAGGGCCCGAACCAGTGGATCGAGCAGACCACCGCGGACCTCCCCCCGGGCACGGCGCTCGACCTCGCCGCCGGTGAGGGACGCAACGCCCTCTGGCTGGCCGAGCGCGGCTGGCACGCCACGGCGGTGGACTTCTCCGCCGTCGCCCTCGACCGCGCGACTCGGATCGCCGCCGAACGCCTGGGTGCCGACGCCGGACGCCTCGCCACCGTGACGGCCGACCTGCTCACCTACACGCCGGAGCGCGAGTCCTTCGACCTGGTGATCGTCGTCTACCTCCAGATCGTCGCCGAGCAGCGCGCGACCGTGCTGCGCAAGGCCGCGGACGCCGTCGCGCCCGGGGGCCGGCTGGTCGTCACCGCGCACGACTCGGAGAACGCCCGGAGCGGCTACGGCGGTCCGCCGGACCCGTCAGTGCTCTACACCGCGGAGGACGTGGTCGCGGACATCGCGGGCTCCGGCCTCACCGTCGAGCGGGCCGAGCGGGTGGCCCGTGCGGTCACCACGCCGGACGGTCCCCGCGAGGCGCTCGACTGCCTCGTCGTGGCCGGCCGGCCGCGCGGCTGAGAGGGCACCGTGATCCGTACCTGGCCGCTGCGCCGATGGGTGGTGGCGGCGCTGAGCGCCGCGCTCACCGTGCTCGTCGTCGGCGTACCCACCGTGCTCATCCCCAACCCGTGGTTCGGCCGCGCCGTCCCGCCCACCTGGTGGGCCTGGCCCGTCCTCGTCCTCACCGCCGTGCTGTCCGGGCTCGTCACCGCGACGTACATCGGCTCCCCCGCGGAGCCCGTGGGCGACCGGCCGTCCCGCTCCGGCCTGGTCGGCGGGTTCCTCGCGTACCTCGCCGTCGGGTGCCCGGTCTGCAACAAGGTGGCCCTGCTGGCCCTGGGTTCGGCCGGCGCGATCCAGTGGTTCGCCCCCGTCCAGCCGGTGCTGGCGGTCGGTGGCGTCGTCCTCCTCGGCTACGCGCTGCGCCGGCGGCTGGCCGGTGAGCGCTCCTGTCCGGTGCCCGCTGCTCGGGTCGCGGCGCAGGACGCCCGGGGATGACCGACGCCGGCGTCCTGCTCGCCCGGCTGCGCGAGGAGGCGCGGGCCGGCATGGACGCCGCCGCCGGCGGCGCGGCCGTCTGCGTCTTCACCCGGGAGGGGCGACCGGTCCCGGGGATCAAGTACCACGAGGGACGCTGGGCGGCGCTCACCGAGGTGGCCCGCCGGTGCCGCCGCACCGGCGAGGATCCCGAGCCCGTCTCCGTCGAGGTCCGGGCCGACTGGACCGAGCAGCTCGAGCGGCTCCGGCTCCGGGACGTCGGCCCGGACTGGATCGCCTACCGCGAGGGTGGGATCGACGCCCTCGCCGACCTCGCGCCGGACCCCGGCGGACCGGCGTAGCCCTAGGGCCGGCGGGAGCGCCGGCCCATCCAGGACGCCCGCGACGACGCCGACCCGAGCCCTGGAATATACCCCCGGGGGTATTCTGTTATCGTCTCCACACGACTCGTCCGAAAGGAAATCCGACATGGCTCCCGTGGAGTTGACCGGCCAGAACTTCGAGGAGGCGGTGGTCCGCGACGGCATCACGCTCGTCGACTTCTGGGCCTCGTGGTGCGGTCCGTGCCGCAGCTTCGCCCCCGTCTTCGAGAAGGCCGCCCAGGCCCACCCCGACATCACCTTCGGCAAGGTGGACACCGAGGCCGAGCAGGAGCTGGCCGGTGCCGCGCAGATCACCGCCATCCCCACGCTCATGGCCTTCCGCGACGGCATCCTCGTCTACCGCGAGGCGGGCGCGCTGCCGGCGAAGGCGCTGGAGAAGCTCATCAGGTCGATCCGCGACCTCGACATGACCGAGATCAAGGCGAAGGTGGCGACGGCATGATCCGCACGGTGACGATCCACGAGGCGGCCGAGGCCCGGGCCCTGCGCCGGGGCACGTTCCTCGACGTCCGCAACGGCGACGAGTACGCCCGCAGCCACGTCTCGGGGGCGCTGTTCATGCCGCTGCACATCGTGCCGCTGCGCGCCTCCGAGCTGGACCGCTCCGAGACCTACTACGTGGTGTGCGAGTCCGGCGGCCGGTCCGGTCAGGCGTGCGCCTACCTCGCCCAGCAGGGCTTCGACGTGCGCAGCGTCGAGGGCGGGATGTCCGCCTGGCGTGGCGCACGGCTCCCGGTCGAGACTGGTCTCGAGCCGGCCGTCTACTGAGCAGGGCCGACGCCGCCGTCGCGGCGCACCCCACCCACATCGACACCCCTCCCCCGGAGGGAACCGGATCTGGCGCCAGCCGGAGGACAGGCAGTGATCACATGAGCAACCTCGACATCGTCCCCATCGAGACGCCCAACCTGGGTGACCGCAGCTACGTCGTCGGCCGCAACGGCTCGGCGCTCGTGATCGACCCGCAGCGCGACATCGACCGCGTCGAGGCGATCCTCGACGCCCGCGGCTGGACCGTCTCGCACGTGCTGGAGACGCACTTCCACAACGACTACGTGAGCGGTGGCCTCGAGCTCGCCCGCGTGCTCGGTGCGGAGTACGTCGTCCCCTCGGGCATGGACATCGACTTCCCCGCGCACCGGGTCAGCGACAAGGCCGAGATCGAGTCCGGCACGGGACTGGTCCGGGTGATCCACACGCCCGGTCACACCCCGAACCACCTCTCCTTCGCCCTCACCATCGACGGCGAGGACCGCGCGCTGTTCACCGGCGGCTCGCTGCTGTTCGGCAGCGTCGGGCGCCCGGACCTGCTCGGTCCGGACCTCACCGAGCCGCTGGCCCGGGCGCAGTGGGGCTCCATGCGGCGCATCGCCGCCGACGTCAGCGGCTCCGCGCAGGTCTACCCGACCCACGGCTTCGGCTCGTTCTGCAGCGCCACCGCGACCGTCGGCACCTCGTCCACGCTCGCCGAGCAGATCGCGCTGAACCCGGCGTTCACCGTCGACGAGGAGACCTACGTCGCCGAGCTCATCGCCGGTCTCGACGCGTTCCCGGCGTACTACGCGCACATGGGTCCGGCCAACCAGGCCGGCGCCGGCCCGATCGACCTGTCCTTCCCCCGCGTCGCCCGGCCCGCGGACATCGCCGCGGCCATCGACCGCGGCGAGTGGGTCGTCGACCTGCGCCACCGCCGGCTGTTCGCCGCCGAGCACCTCAAGGGCTCGCTGTCCTTCGACGTGCACGGCAACGCCATCACCTACCTCGGCTGGCTCATCGACTGGGGCACCCCGCTCACCCTGCTCGGCGCCACCGCCGAGGAGGTCGCGACGATGCAGCGCGAGCTCGTGCGCATCGGGATCGACCGGCCCGCGGCGTACGCCGTCGGCTCACCGACCGACTGGGCCGGCGACCTCACGCCGGTCTCCGGCTACCCGCGCCGGACCCACGCCGACATGGCCGCGGCGTTCGCCGCCGACTCCGGCATCCCCATGCTCGACCTGCGCCGCAACAGCGAGTTCGACGACGGCTACGTCGCCGGGGCGAAGCACGTCCCGCTGCACGAGCTGCGCGCCAGGCTCGACGAGGTCGCGGCCTGGGCCGAGCGAGAACGCCGAGCACGGTCCGGTGTGGATCTACTGCGGCAGCGGGTTCCGCGCCTCGGCCGGCGCCTCGATCCTCGAGAACGCGGGCGTCGACGTGATCCACGTGGACGACGACTTCCCCAACGCGGCCAAGGCCGGCCTCGCGATCACCACGCCGGAGCACGGCCACCGGCTCGGTGCCACCTACGCCGACTGATCCCCGCGGACCGCGGTGCGAGACAATGCCGAGTGACACGAACGAACAGACCGAAGGAGAGGCACATATGGGACTCAGACTGGGCGACGAGGCACCGAACTTCACCGCCGAGACCACCGAGGGCACGATCGACTTCCACGAGTGGAAGGCCGGCAAGTGGGCGGTCTTCTTCAGCCACCCGGCCGACTACACGCCGGTCTGCACCACCGAGCTCGGCCGGACCGCGAAGCTCAAGGACGCGTTCGACCAGCGCGGCGTGAAGGCGATCGCCGTGTCGGTCGACCCGATCGAGGACCACCGCGGCTGGGCCCCCGACATCGGCGACGTCGGCGGCACCGACCTCAACTTCCCGATCGTCGCGGACCCCGACCGCAAGGTCTCCGAGCTCTACGACATGATCCACCCGGGCGCGGGCGACACCTCCACCGTGCGCTCGGTCTTCATCATCGACCCGGCGGACAAGGTGCGGCTGACGCTCACCTACCCGAAGTCGGTCGGCCGCAACTTCGACGAGATCCTCCGGGTGATCGACGCGCTCCAGCTCACCGACGCGCAGCCGGTCGCGACGCCGGCGGACTGGCAGCCCGGCCAGCGGGTCATCGTGTCCGCCGCGATGTCGACCGAGGACGCCAAGGCGCGCTTCGGCGACGTCGAGGAGGTCAAGCCCTACCTGCGGTGGACGCCGCAGCCCAAGGCGTAGGCACGACGCCGGACCCCGGTCCGGCACGACGGCCCCGGTGCAGATCCTGCGCCGGGGCCGTCGCCGTCAGCCGGGTCCCGCGCCGACGCCGGTCGACGCGTCGGGCGCGCCGTCCGTCTCCGGCACGGGGATGAGCGCGTCGAGCCACGCCGGCAGGGTCCAGCGCTGCGCGGCGAAGCGCTCGCCCAGCGTCGCCGGGTCGACGCCCCAGGACTGCAGCTGCCCGACCACGGCGTCGCGCGCGTCGCCGAGGCGACGCGACAGCAGCCGGCGTACCGACCACGACAGCTCCCGCTCGCGCAGCGCCGCCTCCACGAGCTGCTCCCGGTCGAACGGCAGGTCGTACGCGCGCGCCACGGCGAGGGCCGTGTCGTAGCGGTAGTCGTGGCCGGGCGACGCGGTGAACAGGCCGGGTCGCAGGGTCATCGCGTTCTTCACGTCGGACAGCTCGATGAGGAAGGACACGACGGGGACGTAGGCACCGGTGGGCCGCCCCCAGTAGTCGATGGGGTGGCGCACCAGCAGGCTGACGTCCGCGACGCCGAGCGGGTCGCTCGGGTGCGTCACGTTGAGGTGTCCGGGCGACGCCGACCGCACCTGCTCCCGGTGCCCGGCGTACTGCAGGCCGGTCGAGACGTGGACCGCCGGGTCGCGCGGGCGCAGCACCCGGTCGACGTGGCTGTACCTCGGCACGCCGAGGTACAGGCCACCGGCGAAGCCGAGTGCCTCGAGCCGGGCGACGAGGTCGGTGCCGAACGCGTCGAGGGCCACGATGGATCCGAGCGACTCGCCGAACAGGAACAGCCGTGCCGTGCGACCCGTCGCGCGCAGCCGGGCGGAGATCGCCCGCGCGTAGAGCGCGTAGTACGCCGCGGCGCGACGCCCCACCGCGAAGAACGCCCAGGTCGACGGGATCTGGGCGTAGGGCACGATCACCGTGGCGCAGTCGCCCGCCGTGAGCAGCTCGACGGTCTCGGTCTGCACGTAGGACACGTAGCCGTCGCCCGTCGGGACGGCCAGGACGATGACGCCCTTGTCGAACGCGCCGACCCGCTCCATCTCGTCGACGACCGCCGCGGCGTCGTGCTGGGGTCGCCCGGACAGCTGCCCGAGCGGGACGAAGACCCGCACCGGGTCCGCGGCCGGGACTCCGAGCACGGCGGTCAGCTCCTCGGCGGTGTAGGCCTGGGAGACGAAGCGCCGGCCCTCGCGGCCGAGGGTCTCGAACCCGTATGCCGAGCCGGGCCCGCCGGTCACGCCGACGCGGCTGGGCACGGCGGCGTACGCCCCCTCGAGCAGCCGGTTCTGGACGGTGAAGCGGGTGAGGTAGAGCCCGAGGCCCGCCCCGCAGCCCGCGACGAACCCGGCGACGACGACGGCGTGGGACAGGACCCGGTGCGTGACGTCGGGCGGGTCCGAGCCGTCCAGCACGCCGGCGAGCCCGTCGGCCGCGTGCGCCTCGAGCCAGAGGGCGGCGACCGCGACCCCGGCGACCGCGACAGCGCGGCCGATCGCACCGGGGAGGCTCGATCCGGGCTGGAAGCTGACCTCCGCGCCCGGTGCGCCGGGCGCGGGCGGCAGGGCGAAGTAGGCGAGGAACCGCGGGTGCGTCGACAGCACCGCGACCGCCGCACCCGCGACCACCACGCCCCCGGCGACGACCGCCGGGTGCCGCGGACGCAGCAGCTCCGGGAGCGCCGGGCCGACGATGTCGGCCACCGAGATGGCGGCGCCGGCCGCGGCGGACACGGACAGCGCCTCGGCGAGGCAGCCGGCGGTGCCTACCGAGACGGGCAGCCGCCGGCCGTCGGCGGCCGCCGCGCGCGCCCTGCGGCGGACGAGCACCGCCCCGACGCCCGCTCCGACGGCCAGCGCCCCGGCCGCCACGAGGGTGCGCGCGTCGCGCTCCCGCTCCGACGACACGCCGCGCGCGACGATGCCACGGACGGCGCCCGTCGTCGTGGAGGCCGCGACGTAGGCGATCGCCATCGTGGTCCCCGACACCACGGCCTGGTCGAGGGCCGGACGCGGCAGCGTCCCCGACAGGCGGGTCAGCGAGTACGCCGAGACCGCGGCGAGCAGCCCCGCGCGCCGGCCCTCGGTGAGCTCTGGCGCCCGCACCCTCATGACATGTCCTCGACGACGTGACGTGGTCCCGCCAGCGTACGGGCGACCGGACGCCGGATGGGGCGTCTACGGCGCCGCCCCGGGCAGCGACCCCGCACCCGCCGGAGCCGGCGTCCGGCTGCCGACCGCGAGGCGGACCGGGGATGCTGTCCCCATGACGGAGGCGCAGCCGCTCCCCCGAGGCGCCTCGGCCCGCCGGTTCCGCGCCCAGCTGCTCACCGGCGAGCGGCCGCGTCACGCGGCCGACGTCGTGGGGCGCATCGCAGCGGTGCAGGCGCAGGACGCGCGCGCCTCGCTGCTGGCGGTGCGCGTCCGCTCGGACGGGCTCACCGCCGCCGACGTCGACCGCTGCCTCACCGACGAGCGCTCGCTCGTCGTCGACTGGCTCAACCGCGGCACCCTGCACCTCGTGCGAGCGGAGGACCACGCCTGGCTGCACGCGCTCACGGCGCCGCGGATGGCCACCGGGAACGCGCGCCGGCTGGCCCAGGAGGGCGTGTCGGCCGACGACGCGGAGCGCGGGGTGACGCTGCTGGCCCGGGAGCTGGCCGAGCACGGTCCCCGCACCCGGGCGCAGCTGCGCGCCGCGCTCGAGGCGGCGCGCGTCCCGGTCGCCGGGCAGGCGCTGGTGCACCTGCTCGTCGCGGCGTCGCTGCGCGGTATCTGCCTGCGCGGGCCCGTCGTCGACGGGGAGCGCGCCTTCGTCCGTGCGGCGGACTGGCTGGGAGCACGGCCCGCGGTGGACCGCGAGACCGCGCTCGGCGAGCTCGCCCGTCGCTACCTGCTCGGCCACGGCCCCGCCACCGAACGGGACCTCGCGTACTGGTCCGGGCTGCCGGTGGGTGACGCCCGCGCGGGCCTGCGCCGCGCCGGCGCCGTCCCGATGACGGCCGGGTCCGACCTGCTCGTGCTGCCGGGCTCCGCCGACGCGCCGGACCGGGTGCCGCCGCCCCTCCTGCTCGGCATGTTCGACCCGCTGCTGCACGGCTGGGCGTCCCGCGCCCCGGTGCTCGGCCCGCACGACTCCACGGGAGTCGTCACCAGCAACGGGATGTTCCGCGCGACGGCGCTCGTCCGCGGCAGGGCGGTCGCGACGTGGAGCCTCGCGTCCGGGCGACTCGTGCTGACGACGCTCCCCGGTGAGTCCCTCGGACCACGCGTGGCCGCGGCGCTGGACCGCGAGGCCGTCGACGTCGGCCGTTTCCTGGCCCGACCGGCGCGGTCCTAGAAGCCCCGGTCCTCCATCGCCCGGACGTCGGCCCGCAGCCGGGCCGCCGGCCACACGACGTAGCACGCCGAGGCGACGACGAGGCCGACCACGGCCATCACCACGACCGAGAAGGCCGGGCTCGTGACCGTCGCTACCCAGCCCACGACGAGGTAGCCCAGCGCGGTCAGCAGCGCGAAACCGGCACCCGCGATCCCGATCACGCTGCCGCGCTGGTCGTTCGGGGTGAGCATCGTGGTGAACGCCATCACCGGGACGAGGAACGCCTGCGCCGCGCCGGACGCGAACCACAGACCGGCCAGGATCCAGACCGGGGGCTCGATGCCGGTGACGAGCAGCGGCAGCGACATGAGCATCGCGAGCGGGAGGACGAGGTCGAGCTGCTCGCGCGGCGTGCGCCGGCCGACGAAGACCGCTCCTACGGCGGCACCCGCGACGACGGCGGCCATGAGCAGGCCACCCCAGCTGTCCCCCTCGCCCCTCGCGTTCACGTACGCGAGGCCGACGGCCTCGGGAGCCACGAGGGGCAGCGCCATGCCCCAGCCGAGCAGCACCAGCGCGCGCCGGGAGCGGTCGGCCATGAGCAGCGCCCAGCCCCGGCGCAGGTCCTTGAGCAGGACGGCCAGGGACGGGGTCGACTCGAGCGCCGCCGGCCGCGGCTTGAGGAACACGACGAGCACGGCGTAGGACAGCAGGAACGACAGGCCGTCGAGCAGCAGGGCGAACCGCGGGCTGGTGAACTGCACGATCACGCCGCCCAGGACGAGCCCGGCCGCCTGGTTGGCCAGCGTGAGCACGCGGGACAGGGCCGTCCCGGTGGCCACGAGCGCGACGCTGCCGAGCACCTCCGGCGTGGTGGCGGCCCGGGCCGAGTCGAACAGCGGCGTGAACATCTCCGCGACGAGCAGCAGCGCGAAGAGCACCCACAGCGGCGTGCCGGGGACGGCCACCAGCGCGAGCAGGACGATGAGCGCCGCCCGACCGAGGTCGGCCCCCAGCATGAGCGACCGGCGGGAGAACCGGTCGGCGACGGGACCGAGCAGCGCACCTCCGACGAACGACGGGATGAACGCCACCGCGAACGTCGCGGCCGCGAGCAGCGGCGATTTGGTGTGCGAGAGGACCAGCAGGGCGAGCGCGACGCGCGCGATCTGGTCGCCGGCCTCGCTGGCCACCTGGGAGATGACGATGCCGCGGAACTCGCGGACGGCGAGGACGTCGCGCATCGACGTGCGCGGTCGCTCCCGCGATCGACGTCCTTCGCGCTCCACGGTCACGAGTAGAACACCCTCTCCACGACGCCTCGGGCCCTGCGGGTCACCCGACGGTAGTCGTCGAGCAGCGCACCACTCTCGCCCGGCCGGTAGCCGAGCACCTGGGACACCGCGGCGAGGTCCCGCGCATCGGTGGGGACCATGTCCCCGGCCCTGCCCCGGACCAGCATGACGGCGTCGCGCACCCGCGTCGCGGTGCGCCACGCCGCGGCGAGGTGGGCGGCGTCCTCGGCGCCGAGCAGACCGGCCGCCACGGCCGCCTCGAGGGCGGGCAGCGTGCGCGTGGTCCGCAGGCCGGGGACGGCGTGGCCGTGCTGGAGCGTGAGCAGCTGGGCGACCCACTCGACGTCGGACAGCCCGCCGCGGCCGAGCTTGGTGTGCAGGCCCGGGTCGGCACCGCGCGGGAGCCGCTCGGCCTCCATCCGGGCCTTGAGCCGGCGGATCTCGCGCACGTCGGACTCCGGGATCCCGTCGACCGGGTAGCGCAGCGGGTCGACCAGCGCGACGAACCGCCGGCCGAGGTCCGCGTCCCCGGCCACCGGCTCGGCCCGCAGCAGCGCCTGCGCCTCCCACGCCGAGGACCAGCGCGCGTAGTACGCGGCGTACGACGCCGAGGGTCCGCACCAGCGGGCCGTTGCGGCCCTCCGGGCGCAGCGACGGCGTCGACCTCGAGCACCGGGTCCGGGCGTCGGGATCATGAGCAGACGGCGCAGCTCGCCCGCCACGGCGAGCGCCGCCTCGTGCGCGTCGCGCTCGTCCGCGCCGGGCAGCGGGTCGTGGACGAAGAGCACGTCCGCGTCGCTGGCGAACCCGAGCTCGCCGCCCCCGAAGCGGCCCATCGCGACGACCAGGAACCGGGTCGGCAGCGCGGACCCGCGCCGGCCACGGACGGCCCGCTGCGGCCAGCTCGAGCGCGCCGACGATCGTCGCGGCCGCGATGTCGGACAGCGCGACGCCGCACTCGTCGACCTCCGAGTGGCCGAGCAGCTCGGCCACCGCGGTACGGAACAGCTCGCGCCGGCGCAGCGCCCGGACGGCGGCGACGCCGACGTCGGGGTCGTCGTAGCGACGGGCCGCGGCCAGCGCCTCGGCCACGAGGGCGTCCCGCCCGCGGGGCACGAGCTCGTCGTCGTCGGCCAGCATCGAGACCGCCTCGGGGGCGCGCATGAGCAGGTCGGCGGCGTAGCGGCTCGAGGCGAGGACGGTGGCGAGGCGCTGCGCCGCGAGCGACTCGTCGCGCAGCAGCCGGAGGTACCACGGCGTGGACCCGAGGGCGTCGCTCATCCGGCGGAACGCCAGCAGCCCGCGTCCGGGTCGGGCGCGTCGGCGAACCAGCCGAGCATCACCGGCAGCAGCGTGCGCTGGATCGCCGCGCGCCGGGTCACGCCCGAGGTGAGCGCCTCGAGGTGGTGCAGCGCCCCGACCGGGTCGGTGTAGCCGAGCGCCTCGAGCCGCTGCCGGGCCGCCTCGGGGGTGAGCCGCGCCTCGCCGGCGTCGAGCCGCGCGACGGCGTTGAGCAGCGGCCGGTAGAACAGCTTCTCGTGCAGCCGGCGCACCTCGAGCCGGTGCCGCCGCAGCGCCTCGGTGAGCTCGACGACGGGGTGCGTGCGGTAGCCCATCGAGCGGGCGATGCGCCGCAGGTCGTCCTCGGCGTCCGGGAACCACGTGCGTGCGCCGCAGCCGGTACACCTGGATGCGGTGCTCGAGCGTGCGGAGGAACTCGTAGGACGACGCGAGCGTGCTGGCGTCGTCGCGGCCGACGTAGCCCCAGGTGGCGAGCGACTCCAGCGCCCGTATCGTCGTGGCGCTGTGCAGCATCACGTCGCTGCGCCCGTGCACGAGCTGGAGCAGCTGGACCGAGAACTCGACGTCGCGCAGCCCGCCCACGCCGAGCTTGAGCTGGCGCTCGGCGTCCTTCGCCGGGACGTTCTCCTCGACCCGGCGGCGCATCGCCTGCACGTCCTCGACGAAGTTCGGCCGGTCCGCCGCGGACCAGACGAGCGGCGTGACGACGTCGACGAACGCCTCGCCGAGGGCGAGGTCGCCCGCGACCGGACGCGTCTTGAGCAGCGCCTGGAACTCCCACGTCGACGCCCAGCGCCGGTAGTAGCCCTCGTAGGACGCCAGCGTGCGCACCAGCGCGCCGTTCTTCCCCTCGGGCCGCAGGTTGGGGTCGACCTCCCAGATCGTGCCCTCGCTGGTGGGCGCGACGCAGACCCGCATGAGCGTCTGCGCGAGCCGGGTCGCCGCCAGCAGCGCCTCGGTCTCGTCCTCGCCCTCGACGGGCTCGGCGACGAACAGGACGTCGACGTCGGAGATGTAGTTGAGCTCGCGCCCGCCGCACTTGCCGAGGGCGAGGACGGCGAGCCGGCAGCGGTCGGCGTCGGCCGGGTGCTCGGCGCGGGCGATCGCCAGAGCCGCCTCGAGCGTGGCGTCGGCGAGGTCGGCGAGGGCGGCCGACGACGTCGACGAACGACGGCGCCGTCGGCGATGTCGGCCGCCGCGATGGCGAGCAGCCGGCGCCGGTACGCCGAGCGCAGTGCGGCGTACGTCGCGTCCTCGGCGTCGCCGGCCCGCGGGCGAGCCGACGACGGGTCGGCCCCGACCGCGCGGAGCAGGTCCGCGCGGACGGCGTCGCCGGTCGCGAGACCCGGGTGCGGGGCGGGCGGCTCGTCGCCGGACGGCGCGGGCGCGGCGAGCACCACCCAGTCCTCGGGGTGGCGGACGAGGTGGTCGCCGAGCGCGGCGGACGTGCCGAGCACGGCGTACGCCCTCGACCGGAAGGCGGCGTCGGAGTCGACCGCCGCGACGAGGTCCGCGGCGCCGTGCGCCCTCGTCTCGGCGACCCGCGACAGCGTGGCGAGCGCGAGGTCGGGGTCGGGTGCGAGCGCGAGATCGTCCACCGCGGCCTCGTCGAGCGGCGACGAGGCCCGGCTCGCTCAGCAGGCGGACGGCCCGGCCGGCGTCGACGAAGCCGAGCCTGGCCAGGCGGCCCTGGAGGCTGCCGCCCCGGGCCGCGGGGGCCCCGTCGACCGTCATGTCACCGCGACGCGCGCGCGACGTCGGCGAAGGCATGGGCGAAGGGACGCCACGCGGCCTGCAGCTCCGCCGCCCGCGCGACCATCTCGTCGAGCACGGCCGTCGTCGTGCGCCCGCACTTCTCGACCGGTGCCGGGTCGTCGGCGAACCACGAGCCCAGGATCTCGGCGTCGACCTCGGGGTGGAACTGCACCGCCCAGGCCCGGTCGCCGAGGCGGTAGGCCTGGACCGGGCAGTCCGGCGTCGACGCGAGCAGCACCGCGCCGTCGGGTGCCGCGAGCATCGCGTCGCCGTGGTACTGCGCGACGGGCACGCGCTCGGGCAGGACGGAGAAGAGCGGGTCGTCGCCGGCGGCGGGTCGCAGGTCGCAGCTCGTAGACCCCCACCTCGGACATCGGTGCGCGGTCGACCACGCCGCCGCAGGCGAGGGTCATGACCTGCCCGCCGAGGCACACGCCGAGGACGGGCGCGCCGGCGTCCACCGCGCCGGCCACGAGGTCGCGCAGGGCGGGCAGCCACGGGCGCGCGGTGGTCCTCCCAGGCGGCCATCTCGCCGCCGAGCACGACGAGGCCGGCCACGTCGTCGGGCAGGATCGGCCGGCAGCGGCTCGCCGGCGTCGGCCCGGACGAGGACGACCTCGACGCCGACCTCCGCCCACCACCGGCCGAGCAGCGCGGGCGGGTCGGTCGGGTCGTTCTGGACGACGAGCAGGCGCACGTCCGCGCCGGGTGAGGTGTCGGTGCTCATCCGCCCTACAGGACCGGGAGGTAGCGCGAGAGCTCGAACGGCGTGACCTCGCGGCGGTAGTCGGCCCACTCCTGCCGCTTGTTGCGCAGGAAGAAGTCGAACACGTGCTCGCCGAGGGTCTCGGCGACGAGCTCGCTGCGCTCCATGACCGTGACCGCCTCGGCCGAGGGAGCTCGGCAGCGGCTCGATGCCCGAGCGCGCGGCGCTCGGACTCGGTGAGCGACCAGACGTCGTCCTCGGCGCCCGGCGGGCAGCTCGTAGCCCTCCTCGATGCCCTTGAGCCCGGCGGCCGAGCATGACCGCGAACGCGAGGTACGGGTTGGACGCGGTGTCGATCGAGCGGAACTCGACGCGGGTCGCGTTGCCCTTGGTCGGCTTGTACATCGGCACCCGGACCAGCGCCGAGCGGTTGTTGTGGCCCCAGCAGACGTACGCCGGTGCCTCGCCGCCGCCGCCGAGCCGCTTGTAGGAGTTCACCCACTGGTTGGTGACCGCGGTGATCTCGCGGCGCGTGGCGCGAGCAGGCCGGCGATGAAGGCGCGGCCGACCTTGGACAGCTGGTACTCCGCGCCCGGCTCGTGGAAGGCGTTGCGGTCGCCCTCGAACAGCGACAGGTGGGTGTGCATGCCCGAGCCGGGCTGGTCGGTGAACGGCTTGGGCATGAAGGTGGCGTAGACGCCCTGCTCGAGCGCGACCTCCTTGACCACGAGCCGGAACGTCATGATGTTGTCGGCCGTGGTGAGCGCGTCGGCGTAGCGCAGGTCGATCTCCTGCTGGCCGGGCGCGCCCTCGTGGTGGCTGAACTCCACCGAGATGCCCATCGCCTCGAGCATCGTGATCGCCTGCGCGGCGGAAGTCGTAGCCCTGACCGTGCGGGCTGTGGTCGAAGTAGCCGCCCTCGTCGATCGGCGTGGGGACCTCGCCGCGCCGGCGATCGCCCTGCTCGAGCAGGAAGAACTCGATCTCGGGGTGGGTGTAGAAGGTGAAGCCGAGGTCGGCGGCCTTCGCCAGCGCGCGCTTGAGCACGTGGCGCGGATCGGCGCAGGACGGGCTGCCGTCGGGCATGAGGATGTCGCAGAACATCCGGCCGGTGCCCGGGCTCTCGCCGCGCCAGGGCAGCACCTGGAACGTGCTCGGGTCGGGCTTGGCGAGCATGTCCGACTCGTAGACCCGGGCGAAGCCCTCGATCGCCGAACCGTCGAAGCCGATGCCCTCGGCGAACGCGCCCTCGAGCTCGGCCGGGGCGACCGCGACCGACTTGAGCATGCCGAGCACGTCGGTGAACCACAGCCGCACGAAACGGATGTCGCGCTCCTCGAGCGTGCGGAGCACGAACTCCGTCTGCTTGTCCATGCGCCCATCTTGCCCCCGGGTGGCCGGCCCGGCGCGCGTCGGCTCGCCCGTCCGGCGGCCCCCGACCTCGCCCGCGGCGGGCGGCCTAGGGTGGAGGCGTGCCGCAGCTGCGCCTGGCCCTCGCCCAGATCAACCCCACGGTCGGCGACCTCGCCGGCAACGTCGACCGGGTCGTGGCCCGGGCGCACGAGGCGCGGCGGCCGGCGCCCACCTCGTCGCGTTCCCGGAGATGGTCCTCACCGGCTACCCGGTCGAGGACCTCGCGCTGCGCCCCTCGTTCCAGGACGCGAGCCGCCGCCGCGCTCGACGCCCTCGCGACGCGGCTCGCGGACGAGGGCCTCGGCGGGCTCGTCGTCGTCGTCGGCTACCTCGACCGCGTCGCCGACGCCGGCGCCGCGGCTCGGCACGCCCGCGCGGCGCGCCGCAGAACGCCGCGGCGGTGCTCACCGGCGGGCCGCGTCGTCGCCCGCTACGCCAAGCACCACCTGCCCAACTACGGCGTCTTCGACGAGTACCGCTACTTCGTCCCCGGCCGGGGACGACGGTCGTCCGGGTGAACGGTGTCGACGTCGCGCTGGCCGATCTGCGAGGACCTCTGGCAGGACGGCGGACCGGTGTCGGAGGTGCGGGACGCCGGTGCCGGGCTCCTCGTCGTCATCAACGGGTCGCCGTACGAGCGGAACAAGGACGACGTCCGGCTCGACCTCTGCGCCCGGCGGGCCCGCGAGGCGGGCTGCGCGCTCGCCTACGTCAACATGGTCGGCGGCCAGGACGAGCTCGTCTTCGACGGCGACTCCCTCGTCGTCGACGCGCACGGCGACCTCGTCTCGCGCGCGCCGCAGTTCGTCGAGTCGCTCCTCGTCACCGACCTCGACCTCCCCCTGGCCGACCCCGCGACGAGCCGTTCCCAGGCCGCGCATCGGCTTCCCCGTCCCGGCGTACGACCCGCTCCCGCCGTCGGTCGCCGAGCGGCTGGACGACGACGCCGAGGTGTGGGGCGCGCTCGTCACCGGGCTGCGCGACTACGTCGCGAAGAACGGCTTCCGCTCCGTGCTCGTCGCGCTGTCGGGCGGCATCGACTCGGCCGTGGTCGCCGCCATCGCCGTCGACGCCCTCGGCGCCGAGAACGTCTACGGCGTCTCGCTGCCGAGCGCCTACTCCTCGGAGCACTCGCGGGACGACGCCGCGGAGATGGCCGAGCGCACCGGGCTGCACCTGCGCACCGTGCCGATCGAGCCGATGGTCGAGGCGTTCCAGTCGCAGCTGTCGCTGTCCGGGCTCGCCGAGGAGAACCTGCAGGCGCGGGTCCGCGGCGTCACGGTCATGGGCATCTCCAACGCGGAGGGCCACCTCGTCCTCGCGACCGGCAACAAGAGCGAGCTCTCGGTCGGCTACTCCACGATCTACGGCGACGCCGTCGGCGGCTTCGCGCCGATCAAGGACGTCCCGAAGATCGACGTGTGGCGGCTCGCCCGCTGGCGCGACGACGAGGCCGAGAAGCGGGGCGAGACGCCGCCGATCCCGCCCAACAGCATCGAGAAGCCGCCGTCGGCCGAGCTGCGCCCCGGCCAGCTCGACTCCGACTCGCTGCCCGACTACGCGGTGCTCGACGCCCTGCTCGACGACTACGTCGAGCACGACCGCGGCGCCGCCGAGCTCGTGGCGTCGGGCTTCGACCGCGACCTCGTCGAGCGCATCCTGCGGCTCACCGACGCGGCGGAGTACAAGCGCCGGCAGTACCCGCCGGGCACGAAGATCTCGGTCAAGGGCTTCGGCCGCGACCGGCGGCTGCCGGTCACGAACCGCTGGCGCGAGACGGCCGACTGAGCCGTCCCGGGGCGGGACCGGCGTCGGGGATCAGACGGCCCGGACCGGGTGGTACTCCGGCTGCCACATGGCGTCGCGGACCGCGTCGTCCAGCGCGTCGTCGGGCGGACCGGATGCGACACCGTCGGCACGGGCGGCCCGCGCCACCGCGACGGCGACGGCCGCCGAGGTGGTCCGCAGGTCGGCGACCTGCGGCAGGAGCGAGGCGCCCGGGGTCGTCGGGTCGACGATCTCGGCGACCGCCTGCGCCGCGGCCAGGAACATCCCGTCGGTGATGCGGCTCGCCCTGGCCACGACGACGCCGAGCCCCAGCCCGGGGAAGATCAGCGCGTTGTTGACCTGGGCGATCTCGTACGTCGTGCCCGCGAGCGTCACCGGCGCGAAGGGGCTCCCCGTCGCCACGAGCGCCCGGCCGTCGGTCCAGGCGAGCAGGTCGGACGGCACCGCCTCGGCCAGGTCCGTCGGGTTGGACATCGGCATGATGATCGGACGCTCCACGTGGGCGGCCATCTCGCGGACCAGCACCTCGGTGAAGGCGCCCGGACGCGCCGACGTCCCGATGAGGATGGTGGGACGCACGCGTCGAACCACCTCGGCCAGGTCGATGCCGCCGAGCTCGGCGTCGCGCGCCCAGTCGGCGACCTCGTCGGCCGGGCGGGCGTAGGGCTCCTGGAAGTCGCGCAGGTCGGTCCGGTCGTCGGCGAGCAGCCCGTGCCGTCCGACGCACCAGAACCGCCGGGTGGCCTCGTCGGTCGACAGCCCCGCGCCGCACATCGCGTCGCGCAGCTGGTCGGCGATGCCGATGCCCGCGGTCCCGGAGCCGAACACGACGACCCGGTGCTCGCCCAGCGGCACTCCGCCGACGGCGCTCGCGGACAGGACGGCGGCGAGGCTCACCGCGCCCGTGCCCTGCATGTCGTCGTTGAAGGTGAGCGTGGAGGACCGGTAGCGCTGCAGGATGCGGCGCGCGTTGCTCGTGCCGAAGTCCTCCCAGTGCAGGAGCGCGCGGGGGAACAGGCGGCTCGCCGTGGTGACGTAGCGGTCGATGAACGCGTCGTACTCCTCGCGGTCCACCCGAGGGTGGGACACGCCGAGGTAGAGCGGGTCGTCGAGCAGCTCCTGCCGGTTGGTGCCGACGTCGAGCATGACCGCGAGCGTGCGGGACGGGTTGATGCCCGCGGCGGCGGTGTAGACGTTGAGCTTCCCGACCGCGATCTCGATGCCGCCGACGCCCCAGTCGCCGATGCCGAGGATGCCCTCCGCGTCGGTCGCGATGATGAGGTCGACGTCGTCGGGTCCGCGCCCGCTCGCCACGAGCGCCGCCTCCACGCCGTCGGGGTCCTCGACCGAGAGGTAGACGCCGCGGGGACGCCGGTACTCGTGGCTGTAGCGCTGGATGGCGTCGCCGACCGTCGGCGTGTAGACGATGGGCAGCATCTCGGGCAGGTGGTCGCCGAGCAGGCGGAAGAACAGCACCTCGTTGCGGTCGTGCAGGGCCGTGAGGAACGTGTTCTTGGCCAGGTCCGAGGGCTGGTCGAGGTACTGGCGGTACGCGCGGCTGGCCTGCTGGTCCATGGTCAGCACGCGCGGCGGCAGCAGGCCGGCGAGCCCGAGCTCGTCGCGCTCGCGCTGCGTGAACGCGGTGCCCTTGTTGATCCGCGGGTCGGTCAGCACCGGCCGCCCGCGCAGCTGCGTCTCCCAGGACGTCGTCGAGGGGTTCCAGCGGGTCACGGACTCATCAGCAGCAAGAGAGGCGGTCACGTTTCGGACCCTAGACCGCACATCGGCACGACGGGCGGTCGGCAGCCGAGATGTCGTGTACGGCACAGGGACGCGGCCGTAGCCCGCCGATCACCGCACCAGGAAGCCGCGCAGGACCGCGTCGACGATGTCCTCGGGGCCGATGCCCGGCGCGGCGTCGCGACCGCTCGCCCGTACCTGCAGCGTGTAGACCGACGTCGCGAGGATGAGCGTCGTCATGAGCTCGACGTCGGTGTCGGCACGCAGCTCCCCGACGTCGATCCCCCGCCGGATGACCGTGCGGTAGACCTCGCGGCGCGGCTCGATCATCTGGTCGTAGAACGAGCAGAACATCCGCGGGTTGCTCTTCGCGTGCGCGAGCACGCGGGCGAAGAGCTGGCCGTTCTGCCCCACCTCGTGCTGCGACCACCACCCGGTGACGATCTCCACGAGGCTGGCGCGGACCCCGCCCTCCGGCGTCGGGGTGGACAGCGCGGAGTTGAGCGACGCGAGCGCCGCCACGACGAGATCCTCCTTGGTCGCGAAGCGCCGGTAGATCGTCGTCTTCCCTACGCCGGCGCGGGACGCCACCTCCTCGACCGAGAGCGCGGTGGGGCCGACCTCGGCGAGCAGGGCGAGCGTCACGTCGAGGATGGCCCGGTCGGCGCGCTCGTCGCGCGGCCGGCCGGGGGCCCGGCGCCGGGCGGCGTCCGCACCGCCCGGCACCAGCTCCACCTGCTCGTCCGCGGTCATCGCCGCTCGCCCTCGCCCCCGGTCGTAGACGCGTCGTACTCCTGGGCGGCCTCGAACGCGTACGTCTGCTCGAGGTCGACGGCTTCGTCGTTCGCCTCCGCACGGGTGTGCGCCTCCCCCACGTGCGGGTGCTCGTGGTCCGGCACCGGCCGGCCCTCGGGTGCGTGCGCGCCCTTCGTCGGCGGGGTGATGGGCGGCAGCAGGAACCAGACGACGAGCCCGGCCACCACGACGAGCACCGTGGAGATGAGGCTCGTCACGTGCGTCGCGCTGATGAACGCGTCGTACGCGAGCTGCTTGCCCTGCGCCACGAGATCGGCCGGGGCACCGCTCGCCGCGGCCTTGTCGAGGACTGCGACCGTCCCGATGACCGAGTTGCCGGCCAGCTCCCTGACGCTGTCGGGCGTCCCGGCCGGCAGCTTCGCCACGACCGGCTCGATGGCGCTCGCGTAACGGGTGGCGAGGACCGTGCCGATGACGGCGACACCGAGCGCGCCGAAGACCTGCCGCACGGTGTTCTGGACCGCCGAGCCCGCGCCCGCGCGGGCCAGGGGAAGAGCGTTCTGCATGACCGTCGACGCGGGCGCGATGACGTTGCCCATCCCGAAGCCGAAGACGAAGAAGATGACGAGGATGAACCACAGCGGCTCGTCGAGGGAGAGCCCGGATACGCCGAGCAGCGAGACCGACACGAGCGCGAGGCCGAGCGTCATGACACGGCGGTAGCCGAACCGCGCGACCATGCCGGCGCTGCGCGGCGCCGCGATGATCTGGCCGAGCGCGAACGGCAGGAAGCACAGGCCGGCCTCGAGCGTGCTCATCCCGCGCAGCGTCTGGAAGAAGAACGGCAGGGTGAACGTGATGCCGGACATGGCGAAGAACGCGAGGCTCACCGCCGTGAGGCTGACGGCGTAGCCCTTGTTCTTGAACAGCGTCACGTCGAAGCTGCGGTGGTCGCTGCGCGCCTCGGTGATGACGAACCCGGAGAGCACGAGGATGCCGAGCAGCATCGGGACCCACACCGACGGCGTGAGGAACGTCAGCGTCACCGACGCGTGGATGATGCCGTAGACGAGCAGCACCAGGCCGGTGAACGAGATCACCAGACCGGGGATGTCGAGCGCCTGCGGGTGCGGGTTCTTCGTCTCGGGGACGACGAGCACGATGCCGGTGAGGCCGATGGCCACGATCGGGATGTTGATGAGGAAGACGCCGCCCCAGTCGTTGCCGGTGAGCCAGCTCGTCCACTGCGGGTTCTCGAGCAGCAGCCCGCCCAGCACCGGGCCGAGGGCCACCGCCGCGCCTACCGCGCCGGCCCAGGCGCCGATCGCCTTCCCGCGCTCGTGCGGCGGGAACACGACCGTGATGACCGCGAGCGTCACCGGCAGGACGGCGGCGCCGCCGATGCCCATGATGCCGCGGAACCCGATGAGCATCGCGGGGCTGGTGGCGAAGGCGCACGCGGCAGACCCGAGGGCGAAGACGGTGAGGCCGATGACGAGGATCCGCTTGCGGCCGTACTTGTCGCCCAGCACGCCCCAGGTGAACAGCAGCGCGGCGAACACGAGGATGTAGGAGTCGACCGCCCACACGAGCTGGCTCTGGTCGGCGTCGAGGTCGCGCTGGATGGTCGGGAGCGCGATGTTGAGGATCGTGTTGTCGAGGACGACGACGAGCAGGCTCGTGACGAGCACCCCGAGGATCGCCCAGCGGCGCGGGTGGCCCGCGCCGGAGGTCTGCCACCCGGCCGTGGGCTGCTCGGCCGCTTGCTTCTGGTCTGCCATGGGAGTGCCTTCCCGCTTCGAGTCGCGAACGGCCCGACCTTAGGTGAACCTAATGCGAAACGCAACCGTCCCGTTTCGATACCTCCGGGGGTTCCCGCAGGGCGCCCGACGCCGTCGGGCCGGCACGGGGCCGGTGCTGCGCCCGGGGAGCGCGGCGTGCCACCATGAGTCCCGAACGGGTACCCCGCCTGGGGACCCGAGTCGCTGGAGGTCCGATGACCGGCACGTCCTCGCCCGCGCCCGAGCCGCTCTACGGCGGCACCACCACGGGGCGGCGCATCACCGTCCGCGATCTCGCCGAGGCCAAGGCCCGCGGCGAGAAGTGGCCCATGATCACGGCGTACGACGCCCTCACCGCACGCGTCTTCGACGAGGCGGGCATCCCCGTCCTGCTCGTCGGCGACTCCGCGGCGATGGTCGTCTACGGCCACGACTCCACCATCCCGGTGACGGTCGACGAGCTCATCCCGCTCGTGGCGCGGCGTGGTGCGCGGCTCGCAGCGCGCCATGGTCGTCGCCGACCTCCCCTTCGGGTCCTACCAGGCGTCGCCCGCGCAGGCGCTCGAGACCGCGGCCCGGTTCATGAAGGAGACCGGCGCCCACGCGGTGAAGCTCGAGGGCGGCGCGCGCGTGCTCCCCCAGGTCGAGCTGCTCGTGTCGTCCGGGATCCCCGTCATGGGACACCTCGGGCTCACGCCGCAGTCGGTGCACGCCTTCGGCGGCTACCGCGTCCAGGGCCGCGGCGAGGACGGCGTGCGCCTCGTCCAGGACGCCAAGGCGCTGGAGTCCGCGGGCGCCTTCGCCGTCGTGCTCGAGGTCGTCCCCGCCGACCTCGCCGCGCACGTCACCGAGGCGCTCGGCGTACCCACGATCGGCATCGGCGCCGGCGCGGCCACCGACGCGCAGGTCATCGTGTGGCAGGACATGGCCGGGCTCACGCCGGGACGCACCGCCAAGTTCGTCAAGAGGTACGCCGACCTGCACGGCGTGCTGCTCGAGGCGTCGAAGGCCTGGGCGGCCGACGTCGTGTCGGGCGCGTACCCGGACCCCGAGCACAGCTACGCATGACCTCGAGCGGAGACCCCGCGCCCACGCCTGACGACCCGGCGACCTCGCGCACCGTGCTCACCGGCACGCTGCGCGACGGTCTCCGGGTCGTCATCCGGTCGCTCGTGCCCGCCGACCGCGAGGACGTCGAGCACGGCTTCGCGGAGCTGTCCGAGCGCACCCGGAACCTGCGCTTCCTCGCCGGCAAGGACCACCTGTCCCAGCGCAGCCTCGACACCCTCGTCGACCAGGTCGACCAGCACGACCACGTCGCCGTCGGGATGTGGTGGGAGCGCACGCAGCCAGCCGGACGTCCTCGTCGGCGAGGGCCGGTTCGTCCGGCTCAAGGACGACCCCGAGTGCGCCGACGTCGCGGTCACCGTGGCCGACGAGCTGCACGGCCAGGGCGGCGGGACCCTGATCATGCGCGCCCTCGTCCTGCGGGCCCGCGAGGAGGGCGTCCGCCGGTTCTCCGCGGTCATGTCGCCGGACAACGAGCCCTCGCACCGGCTGGTGATACGGGTGGGCACGGTGCTGCGCGACACGATCCGCGACGCCGAGCGCGAGGTGCTCGTCCGGATCGCCGACGAGCCCCCGGGGCGGCGGGTCGAAGGCGGTGCCGTCGACGGCGGTCGAGCCCGCGTCCGGGCGGGTCGTATCCGCACCCTGACCTGCGGTGCAGCCGTGGTCGCGTGTGGTGCAGTTCACTCCTGGAACGGGCCGTTGTGGTCTGTTTCACGCACGGTCGGACTGACTTTCGGACCCGAACGGGAACAGGCTGTGCGTGAGGCCAGGACGCGGCTGACGACAGACCGGCGACGCAGCCGGAACCGCCACCCGCCGGGTCGTGGGAGGGGTGCCCAGCATGAGCCGCCACGTCGTCGTGATCGGTGGGGGCGTCAGCGGCCTCACCACGGCGTACCGGCTGCTGCGGCTCCCCGACGCCCCCGAGGTGACCGTCCTCGAGGCCGGCCCCCGGCTGGGCGGGAAGATCGCCACGGCGACCGTCGCCGGCCTCCCCGTCGACACCGGTCCCGACTCGCTGCTCGTGCGGCTGCCCGCCGTGCGCTCCCTGCTCGAGGACCTCGGCATCGCCGACCAGATCGAGGGCCCGGCCCCGTCCGGCGCCTACGTCTGGACGCGCGGCGCGCTTCGTCCGCTGCCGCCGGCGTCGCTGTTCGGCGTTCCGGAGCGGCTGCTGCCGCTCCTCACCTCGGGGCTCGTCACCCCGTGGGGCCTGCTGCGCGCCGGCGCCGACCTCGTGCTCCCCCGTCGCGACCTGCCGGCCGACCCGACCATCGCCGAGCTGCTGCGCCACCGACTGGGCGGCCAGGTGTTCGACCGGCTCGTCGACCCGATGCTCGGCGGCGTGCACGCGGGTCGTGCCGACCGGCTCTCCGCGCGCAGCGCCGTGCCCGAGGTGATGTCCCTGCTCGACGGGGCGCGCAGCGTCTACCTCACGATGCGCCGGCGGGAGAAGAAGCCGGCGTCCGGCCCCGCGCTCGTCAGCCTGCCTGGCGGCATGGGGCGCCTGCTCGACGCCCTCGTCGCCGGCTGCGCGGGCGCGGACCTGCGTACCGACGCCGCGGCGACGTCGATCCGCGCGAGCGCCGACGGCCGCTACGACGTGACGCTCGCCGACTCCACCGTCCTGGTCGCCGACGACGTCGTCGTCACGACGCCGGCGTACACCGCGGCCGCGCTGCTCGCGGACGTCGCCCCGGACGCGGTGGCGCCGCTCGCGTCGATCGAGTACGTCGACGTCGCGACCGTGATGCTGTCCTACCGCCGCGACCAGGTCGAGCGGCCGCTGGACCGCACCGGCTTCCTCGTGCCGCCCGTCGACGGCCGCCTCCTCGTCGGCTGCTCGTGGCTCACCAGCAAGTGGGGGCACCTCGCGCACGACACCCGCGTGGTGCTCCGAGCGATGGTCGGCCGCGACGGCGACGCCCGCTGGACCTCGATGTCCGACGCCGAGCTCGTGTCGGCGGTCCACGACGAGCTCGTCGAGGCCGTCGGCGTCGGCGCGGCACCGAGCGAGGTCCACGTCCAGCGGTGGCCCGCGGCCATGCCGCAGTACACCGTCGGTCACGCCGGCCGGCTCGCCGCGATCGACGCCGCGCTCGCCGCGGCCCCCGGCATCCACGTGACCGGAGCCGCCTACCGCGGCGTCGGGCTCGCCGGCTGCATCGGCCAGGCCGCCCGAGCCGCGGCGGCCGTCCACGAGCGCACCGCGCACGACCAGCACGACGGCACCACCCACGACGACTCGTTCGTCACCGCCCGTTGAGCGTTCCCGGAGGGACACGACCATGAGCCAGCAGAGCGTCGAGCGGACCGGCTCCCACCCCCTCGTCGGGCAGCCTCGCGCGCACGGCACCGGTCGGCCGGTGAACTACGACCAGCGCCCCATGCTCGTGTTCTGGGAGACGACCCGCGCCTGCCAGCTCGCCTGCAAGCACTGCCGGGCGAGCGCGACGCCCGGCGCCCTGCCCGGGGAGCTGAGCCACGACGAGGGCATGGCGTTCATCGACTCCATCGCCGGGTTCGGCCGTCCGCACCCGATCCTCGTGCTCACCGGCGGCGACTGCCTGCTGCGCCCCGACATCTTCGAGCTCGTCGACCACGCCACGAGCCTCGGCATCCCCACCGCGCTCTCCCCGTCGGTCACACCGATGCTCACGCCGGAGGCCATCGACCGCATCGTCGCCTCGGGCGTCAAGGCCGTGTCGATCAGCCTCGACGGCGCCACCGCCGCCACTCACGAGGGCGTGCGGGGCATCCCCGGGCACTTCCCTGCGACCGTGGCCGCGATCCGCGCGCTCAAGCTCGCGGGCCTCACCGTGCAGATCAACACGACCGTGATGGCCGGCAACGTCCACGAGATGCCGGACGTCGCGGCGCTGCTCGGCGCGATGGGCGTCGACATCTGGGAGGTCTTCTTCCTCGTCCACGTCGGGCGCGGCGTCGCCGAGGGCGCGCTCACGCCGGCGGAGCACGAGGACGTCTGCCACCTGCTCTACGACTCCTCGCAGTACGGCTTCATCGTCCGCACGGTCGAGGCACCGTTCTTCCGCCGCGTCGTCGCCGCCCGTCGCGACGGCGGGGCCGTCCCCGACACCGACCTCTACCGCGAGCTCTCCACCCGGATGCTCGAGCTCATGGGCCCGGGCACGCACCGGCCGAGCGCCCACACCGCCGCCACCCGCGACGGCAAGGGCATCGTGTTCGTCGCCCACGACGGCGACGTCTACCCCGCCGGGTTCCTCCCGCTGCGGCTCGGGAACGTGCGCGAGACGCCGCTCGCCGACATCTACCGCGACCACCCGGACCTGCTCGACATCCGCGCCGCGAAGTTCAGCGGGCAGTGCGGCGTCTGCACGTTCGCCGACATGTGCGGCGGCTCGCGCGCGCGTGCCTGGGCGGCCACCGGCGACGTGCTGGCCGAGGACCCGGCGTGCCTGCTCGTGGCCGAGGCCACCTCGGTGGCACCGGTGGTCGGCGGCGCGCGGTGACGATCGTCTCGGTCGGCTGGTCGCACCGCAGCGCCTCCCTCGACCTGCTGGAGCGGGTGGCCGTCGCGGGCGCCGACGTCCCCGCTCTCATCGCGGCGATCTCCGAGCCGCCGGTCACCGGTGTGCTCGCGCTCTCGACCTGCAACCGGCTCGAGCTGTACGCCGACGTCTCGTCGTTCCACCCGGGCATCGACGCGCTGCTGCGCGCGGTCGCGTGGACGAGCGGGGTGGAGGTCGAGGAGCTCGCCGCCACCACGGTGGTGCGCCACGACCACGCCGCCGTCGCCCACCTGCTCACCGTCGCCTGCGGCCTCGAGTCCATCGCCGTCGGCGAGGTGCAGATCATCGGCCAGCTGCGCAGCGCGCTCAAGGTGAGCCAGGACGCCGGCCGGTCGAGCGGTCCGCTCGTGTCCCTCGCGACGCGCGCGCTGCGCGTCGCCAAGCACGCGCACGCCGACACCGACCTCGACCACGTGAGCCCCGGTCTCGTCGACGCCGGGCTCGCCCGGGTGCACGACCGCCTCGGCGACCCGGCCCGGCTGCGCCACGTCGTCGTCGGCGCCGGCTCGATGAACGGCGTCACGGTCGCGACCCTGGTCCGCGCCGGTGCCGAGCAGGTCACCGTCGTCAACCGCAGCCTCGAGCGCGCGCAGCACCTCGCCGCGTCGTACGGCGTGACCGCCGCCGCGTGGGGCGACCTCGCCGGCCTGGTGGCGACGGCGGACGTCGTCTGGACGGCCACGGGCGCTCCGGACTACGTCGTGACCCCGGGGATCCTCGGCGTGCGCAGCCGGCCCCGCGTCCTCGTCGACCTGGCCATGCCGCGCGACGTCCACCCCGCCTGCGCGGAGCTCCCGGGCGTCGACGTCGTCGACCTCGACGGCCTCGCCGGGGTCCTGGCCCGGCTCGGACGGGGCAGCCTCGCCGACGTCCGGTCGATGGTGGCGGCGGAGGTCGACGGCTGGATGGTCGAGCAGCGGGAACGCTCGATCGCGCCCACCGTGACCGCGCTGCGCTCCCGCGCCGACGACATCGTCGAGCTGGAGCTCGCCCGGCTGCGCGCCAAGCTCGGAGAGAGCGGCGAGCACGCCGCCGCCGAGGCCGAGCGCATGGTGCACCGCGTCGTCGACAAGCTGCTGCACACGCCGACGGTCCGGGTGCGCGAGCTCGTCGACGCACCGGCCGAGTCGATGAGCGACGCCCTGCGCCTGCTGTTCGACCTCGAGCCCGTAGGCCCGGGCGAGATCACGGTGGAGCGGTCCGCGACGCCCGCGTGACCGTCAGACGTCGGTGACGCGCAGCCCCGCGTGCGCCTTGTAGCGACGGTTCATCGAGATCAGGTTCGCCGTCATGGCCTCGACCTGACCCGCGTTGCGCAGCCGTCCGGCGTAGATCCCGCGCATGCCCGGGATGCGCGCCGCGAGCGCCTGCGCGACGTCGGTGGCCTCGCGGTCGTCGCCGACCACGAGCACGTCGGTGTCGAGCGTCGCGACGGACTCGTCGAGCAGCAGCACCGCCGAGACGTGGTGGAACGCCGCCCACGACGCGCGACGACGGGAGGACGGCGGCCGCCTGCTGCGCCGCCGAGCCCTCCGCGACCTCGAGCGCGAAGGCGCCGTGCTGGTCGAAGCCGAGCGGGTTGACGCAGTCGACGACGACCTTGCCGGCCAGCACCGGGGCCAGCGACATCAGCAGGTCGCGGTGCCCGTCGTACGGCACGGCGACGACGAGCACGTCGGACGCGGCGGCGCAGGAGGCGTTGTCGGCTCCCGTCACGCCGTGGCCGATCTCCGCGGCGGCGGCCGCGGCGCGCTCCGCGGAACGCGAGCCGACGACCACGCGCAGGCCCGCGGCCGCGAGGCGCACGGCCAGACCACGACCCTGCTCCCCCGTGCCGCCCAGGACCCCGACGACGAGCCCCGAGACGTCCGGGAGGTCGTACGACGACGTGCTCGTGCTCCGCGGCGCGGGACTCTCGCTCATGGGGGGATCCAACCAGTGCGCGCCCCCGTGCGGCACGATGCCCCTGTGGACGCATCGAGGGTGGACCTGCTGCGCGACATGCTGTCGAGCACCGGCTGGGTCGACCGCACCCGTGGATTCGCCCGGTCGCTGCGGCGCTCGACCGACCAGGGCACCGGGCTGCTCCTCGTCGGCACGCCGACCCAGGAGCCGTGGCACCTCGCGGCGCACCTCGACGACGAGTCGCGCTACGCCGGCATCCCGACGCTGTCGCCGACCCTCGTGCGCTGGAGCCCGCCACCGGGTGCGCCGCCGCACCTGGCCCACGGCCTGGACCGGCTCGAGGAGGCCCGACGCGGCGAGACCCTCTTCGTCGTCGCACCCGACGACCCCACCGAGGAGCTGCTCGAGCGGCTGGCCGACGCGCGCCGCGTCGGCGCGACGCTGCTCACCATCGACTCCGGCGACGACGACCTCGCCGGTCTCGCCCACGACCAGCTCGTCGTCCCGTCGCGCGGCCTCATCGCGCCGGGCGAGCCGTCCGGGCTCGCCATCGCGCGGTCGTTCCCGGGCCTCGGCGACGTCGACCTGGCCCTGCCCGACGTCTCCTTCGACACGGTGCAGCACCTGGTGTCCGCCGCGGCCGGCGAGGAGCACCTGCTCGTCTCGACGTCGTCGTCCTCGGCCCGCCGCGGGCTCCGGCACCGCATCGCGCGGGCCCTCGAGGGCATCCAGGGCACCGCGCCGTCCGACGACTGGTGAGCACGTCGGCCCGGCGCGGCGCCGCGAAACCCGCATGCCGACCCGGCCGTCGCTGACGGACACTCGTCACTCGTGAGCGGAACCGCAGCCTCGCGCTGGCGCATCGACGCGTCTCCGTTGCGCGACTCGCGCGACTTCCGGCTGCTGTTCGCCTCGGGAGTGGTCTCCTACCTCGGCTCGATGTTCACCTTCGTCGCCGTGCCGCTGCAGGCGCAGCAGCTCACCGGGTCGTACGTCGTGGTCGGGCTCCTCGGTCTCGTCGAGGTCGTGCCCATCATCGTGTTCGGCCTCTGGGGCGGTGCCATCGCCGACCACTACGACCGGCGTCGCGTGATCATCGCCGCCGAGATCGGCGCAACCGTCTGCTCCGTGCTGCTCCTGCTGAACGCCCTTCAGCCGCAACCGCACGTGTGGGTCCTGTTCGTCGTCGGCGCTCTGGCCGCGACGTGCGAGTCGCTGCAGCGGCCGTCGCTCGAGGCACTCGTGCCCCAGACCGTCGCGCACGACCGGCTCGCGGGTGCGGCGGCGCTGATGTCGTTGCGCTCGAGTGCCGGCTTCATCCTCGGCACGTCGATCGCCGGCGTCGTCGCGAGCTATCTCGGCGTCGCCGTCGCCTACGCCGTCGACATCGTGTCCTTCGTCGTGTCGGTGCTGCTGCTGCTCGGTCTGCGAAGTCGCGGTCGTGTCTCCGCGGACGGCACGCCCGACCTGTCGTCCGTCGCCGCGGGGATGCGCTACGCGTGGAGTCGCAAGGACCTCCTCGGCACGTACGCGATCGACACGCTTGCCATGCTGCTCGCGTTCCCCTACGCCGTATTCCCTTTCGTCGCAGAGAAGTACGGCGCCCCCTGGGCCCTCGGTCTCCTCTACGCGGCACCGTCCGTCGGGTCGGTCGCGGCATCCTTGACGAGCGGATGGACGTCGCGCGTGCACCATCACGGTCGCACGATCGTCGTCGCGGCATCGGCGTACGGGCTCGCGATCGCCTGCTTCGGTCTCGCGCCGACGTTGACGCTCGCCCTCGTCTTCCTCGCGGTGTCCGGCGCGTTCGACATGGTGAGCGGCATCTTCCGTCAACTCGTCTGGAACCAGTCGATCCCCGACGAGCTGCGCGGTCGTCTCGCCGGAATCGAGCTGCTCTCGTACGCGGTCGGGCCTCAGCTCGGCAACGCGCGCGTCAGCCTCGTTGCGCAGTCACGTGGACTTGGCGTGTCGATCGCGTCAGGCGGAATCCTGTGTGCCGCAGGCGTTGTCGCGCTCGCTGCCGCACTCCCGTCGCTGTGGGGCTACGACGTCCGCACGTCGTCACACGTCGCCGAGGTACGACGTGCGCGTGCACGCGACGCGACGCGCGACGTCGAGTGAACCCGTGAACCACGTGCATTCCCGCTAGCACGACCGCGACACGAATCGAGTCTCCGACTCGAACATCCGCACACTTTCTGTCACGCTCTGACACAGTTCGAACGAAGGCTTCCGGCACCAGGATCGGAAGACGACTCAGGGAGGCATCGTGGCGGCTGCAAAGACCACCGCGAAGAAGGTCGCCAAGAAGGCGCCCGCTAAGAAGGCTGTGGCCAAGAAGGCCCCGGCGAAGAAGGCCGCTGCGAAGAAGGCTCCGGCCCGCAAGGCAGTGGCGACGAAGGCGCCGGCCAAGAAGGCCGCTGTGAAGAAGGCTCCGGCCCGCAAGGCACCGGCCAAGAAGGCCCCCGCCAAGAAGGCCGCAGTCAAGAAGGCTCCGGCCCGCAAGGCACCGGCCAAGAAGGCTCCCGCCAAGAAGGCCGCAGTCAAGAAGGCCGCAGTGAAGAAGGCTCCGGCCCGCAAGGCACCGGCCAAGAAGGCTCCTGCCACCAAGGCCGTCGCCAAGAGGGCCCCCGCCAAGAAGGCTCCGGCTCGCAAGGTCGTCGCCAAGAAGGCTCCGGCTCGCAAGGCTCCGGCCAAGCGCGTCGCCAAGAAGGCCTGACCAGCTCGACGTCAGAAGGGTCCGGCACCGCGAGGTGCCGGACCCTTCTGCGTGCGCGCGAACCGATCAGTCCTCGTCCTCCGCGTCGAACGCCTCGTTGCGCCGCCGCATCCGCTCGAGCACGCCTTCGGCCTCGTCGCGGGTCTCGTACGGACCGAGCCGTTCGGCGTTCGGGTCACCCTGGCCCTGCTCCACGCGCTGCGTGCGCAGGTTGAACCACCACTCCTCCAGCGCCATCGCACCCTCCCACCAGGACCTCGACGCGAGCCGGGTCGTCGCCGTGCTCCTAGACTCACCACCATGCCACTTCAGCCCGGTGTCATCAGCCCGATGCGGCCGGTGCCGCAGCAGATCCCTCGCCCGGAGTACGTCGGCCGCGAGCGGGCCGCCCGCCACAACGGTTCCGACGTCCACGACGCCGACACGATCGAACGGATGCGCGTGGCCGGACGGCTCGCGGCGCAGGCGCTCGCGGCCGTGGGAGAGGCGATCAAGCCCGGCGTCACGACCGACGAGCTCGACCGCGTCGGTCACGAGTTCCTCTGCGACCACGGTGCCTATCCGTCGACCCTCGGCTACCCCGGTGGCGGTCGCGGTCCGGTGTTCCCCAAGTCGCTGTGCACCTCGCTGAACGAGGTGATCTGCCACGGCATCCCCGACTCCACCGAGCTGCGCGACGGCGACATCTGCAACATCGACATCACCGCGTTCATCGACGGCGTCCACGGCGACACCAACGCCACCTTCCTCGTCGGCGAGGTCGACGAGGAGTCGCGGCTGCTCGTCGAGCGCACCCACGAGGCGACGATGCGCGGGATCAACGCCGTCGCCCCGGGACGTCAGCTCAACGTCGTGGGCCGGGTGATCGAGTCGTACGCGCGACGCTTCGGGTACGGCGTCGTCCGCGACTTCACCGGGCACGGCATCGGCACGTCCTTCCACTCCGGCCTCGTCGTCCCGCACTACGACGACCCGTCCGCGACCACGGTGCTCGAGACGGGCATGACGTTCACCATCGAGCCGATGATCAACCTCGGCACGTACGACTGGCGGATGTGGGACGACGGCTGGACCGTCGTGACGGCCGACCGGCGCCGGTCGGCGCAGTTCGAGCACACCGTGCTCGTGACCGCCACTGGCGTGGAGATCCTCACCCTGCCCTGAGGCACGGCGCCGGGCCGTCCCGCGCACCGCTCCCCTAGCCTCAGGACCATGACGAGCGACACGCACCCCCTCGGGTGGCCCGACGACGTCCGCACGCTGGCCATCGACATCGGCGGCAGCGGGTTCAAGGCGGCGATGCTCGACCCGCAGGGCGTCATGCTCACCGAGCGGGTGCGCGTCGACACCCCGTACCCGTGCTCGCCCGAGGTGCTCGTCTCCTCGCTCGTGCGTCTCACCGAGCACCTCGGCGTCCACCACCGCGTGTCCGTCGGGTTCCCCGGCCTCGTCCGCAACGGCCGCGTGCGCAACATCCCGTCCCTGTCCCGCGCGGCGTACGACGGCGACACCGACCCGGAGCTCGAGCGGCTGTGGCGCGGCTTCGACCTCGTGTCGGCGCTGGCCGAGACTTTCGGCGTACCGGTGAAGGTGGCCAACGACGCCGACGTCCAGGGCTGCGCGGTCGTCCTCGGCGAGGGCTTCGAGTTCGTGATGACGCTGGGCACGGGAGTGGGCACGGCGTTCTTCCTCGACGGGCACCTGCTGCCCCACATCGAGGGTGGGCACGCCCCGTTCCGCAAGGACCAGACGTTCGAGGAGCAGCTCGGCAACGTGGCTCGCAAGGAGATCGGCAACGCGCGCTGGGGCCGGCGCGTGGTCAAGGCGATCGAGGCCTACGACCGGTTCCTCTTCTTCGACACGGTCTACATCGGCGGTGGCAACGCCAAGCACCTCGACCCGGACCAGCTGCCGACGCACGCGCAGATCGTCGACAACACGGCCGGCATCGTGGGCGGCGTGCGGCTGTGGGACCTCGACGGGTGAGCGGCCGCTCAGTAGTCCGTCTTTCAATCATCTCCTGGTAGCGTGGCCCCATGACCCGATGGCTCAGCGCGGAGCAGCAGCAGCACTGGCGCGCCTACATCACGGCGACGACGCTGCTGCACGAGCGGCTCTCCCGGGAGCTGCAGGCCGAGCACGGGCTCACGATGGCCGACTACGAGATCCTGGTGCGCCTCTCCGAGGCACCGGACCGGAGCCTGCGGATGAGCCAGCTCGCGGACTTCACCCTCGCGAGCCGCAGCCGGCTCTCCCACCAGGTGGACCGGCTGGAGAAGGCCGGTCTCGTCGAGCGCGAACCCTGCGAGAGCGACCGGCGCGGTGCCAACGCGGTGCTGACCGAGCACGGTTGGCAGACCCTCGTCGCCGCGGCGCCGACGCACGTCGCCGGCGTCCGCGCGCATCTCGTCGACCAGCTCACCGACTCCGAGTTCGCCGCGCTGGGCGAGGCCCTGGCCGTCGTCGCCGCCCACCTGCAGGGCACCGCGGCCGAGACCGGCGTCGCGACGGCCTGACCGCCCCCGTCGTCTTCGCCGGGTCGCCCAGATCCTGGCCGGCGAGACGGCGAGGACCCGGCACCTGGGGCTACCGGGTCCTCGTACGACCAACGTGGAAGCACCTGGCCCCGGCGTTCCCCCGTGGCGTCGGGGACAGGCGCTCGGGAATAGGAAACCACCCGGAGCGGAATGATGCGAGGTTCTCGGGCGAAACGTTGGTAAACGACACATGATCACCCGTCACCGAGGGTAGCTGTCCGATCCGGGCGGACGGGGGTCTTGCCTCCGCGAGATCCCGACCTACTCTGGTGAGGGGTGCCTTGGCTCCCCGTCCACGACACCCCGACGGACCTGGCACCGAGACGCCCGAGCAGCGCCGATGCCCGTCCGTCCGGCGCCCCGGCGGCAACCCCCCTCAGCCCGCCGGGGCCGCTGCTCGTCGCCCGCGGATCGCAGTTCGCGCGCCCCCGCCGATCGTCGCCGACCGTTCGTCCGCGCCGGAGCGGCGTCGCAGGACACGTCGGTGAACCGACCGAACCCCTTGCGCCGGAAGGGATCCGGCCATCGAGCGGGAGCGTGGGGGGGACACGGGTGAGAGTGCACTGATCGAGACGGTTCCAGGCCGCCTCCAGCCGCACCACGGTGCTCCACGACCGGTCGCCCGCGGATCTCGTACCTGCCCTCCGCGGGCACGGCGACGGCGGTTCTCCGGCGACATTCTGGTGAGGTCCCCCAAGAGGACGGATCGGAGGACGATCATGAACCTCCAGAAGCGGGACCTCGTGGCAACCGGACTGGTCGCGGTTGCCGGGGCGATCTACCTGTTGTGGCTCCTGGACTCCGCGCCCTGGGGTCTGACCGATATCCGGGCAACCGGGTCGGTCATCCTCGCACTCGGCTTCGCGGCCTCGGCCGTGGCCGTCGTGCCCGGCTTCGGCCAGCTCCTCCACGGCAACAGGGCGTACCTCGCCGTGACCTCGCTCCTCGGCGTGGCGGCCCTGGTCGCCGGCGTGGTGCTGCTGGTCGGCTCGAGCCAGACGGCGCTGGCCGTCGTCATGGCCTCGATGGTCACGATGTGGTTGATCGCCACGGTCCATCACAGCTTCCTCGCCAGGACCGCGGCGCCCTCGGCTGCTCACGTAGGTGAGACGTCGAGGCCGAGGGTCAAGGTCTGAGGACGTCGCAGCGGCGGCGGCGACCTCCCGACGAGGGTCTGCCGCGCGACGCCTCGCAGACGCCGCACGGCGGAGGGCAGCATGAGACCGACACTCGGCGATCGGCGGCGGCCTCGACCTGCGGTATCCGTGCGACGGGGAGGTCGATGAGCCGGTCGGCGACGCGGAGCGGGATTGCCGGTCCTGCGGGCCGGCCCTCCCGCTCCCCTCGTCCGCGGGTGCGACGATCAGCGCCGACCGTGGAAGGTCTCGCGCGCCGACGCACCCGGCCCGGCCACGCTCGACTGCACGCCCGGCTCGACGTCGCGAGCACCGAAGTGCACTGCCCGGCCATCCGCACCGGCGCCGAGCACCGAGTGGGTGGCCGAGGCGGTTCCGACGTACGACGTCGATGCACATGTCCCCTGCGCCTGAGCGGGCTTGTGGGCCGCACCACCTCCCACCGCGGAGACCGTCGTCGTGGTCGCTCCGACTGCCGACGCCGCCTGGACGGGCAGGAGCTGGTGCCCCAGTGCCATCCCCGCGGCCAGGGCTAGCGCCGCGGAGGGGACGATGACCCACGCGGACGACCTCGTCGGGCGCGCGGTCTGGAACTGCCGAACCGTACGGGAACTCTCGATCGCCATGGCGCACTCCTTCTGGACCAGCAGGTCGCCCCGCCGTTGGCTGCCGGACATCGGCACCCGGGAAGGTTGCTCCAGGTCCAGATCACGCCGCTGTCTCCGGAGTGACAGGTCCACCCCGTCGGTGGGTGACGTACGTCTCGGCCGACCCCGCGCCACTGTCACCTGCGTGACAGCAGGCGATGCGACCAGCGCGGCACCGTGCGTCCTGGACGCAACCGACGCCGTCGACAGGAGGCCTTGACATGGGGATTGCCATGGGACGCATCGCTGGTCTGCTCGCGAGCACGACGCTGCTCGTCCTGACCGGGGCGCCGGCCGCCCTCGCGACCGCGCTTCCACCGGACCCGGTCGAGTCGGGTCCCCCCCGGATCGCGCCGCTGGTCGCGGATCCCTCGATCGGCCAGCAGATCCACTGGATGCTCGCAGGAGCGTCGATCGCGCTCGCAATTGTGGCTGCGGTCGTGGCGCTTTCGGCGGTACTGTCTCGACGACAGCGGGCTCGAGCTCGTCGGTTGAGGCTGATATGAGCGGGTCTCCCACTGCCGTCGCGACGCTATAGGGCTGGGGGCAGCCATGAGCGACGATGTCCTGCAGGCGATCTCGGCGAACGAGGTGTTCGGCTGTCTGCCGCCGGCCGAGCGCGAACAGCTGGCCGGCCGGGCCGTGCTCCGTTCGCTGAGCAAGGGTGACCGCGCGTTCGTGCGCGGTGACGACTCGAACGGCATGTTCGTCCTCGTCCGCGGATCGGTGGCTCTGACCGTGGACTCCTCCGACGGGAACGAGGTTCTGCTCGCGGTGCTGCGCGCGCCGCAGTCGTTCGGGGAGCTGGCGGTCATCGACGGAGGCCCGCGGGCCGCCTCGGCGGTTGCGCGCGAGCCCTCGACGCTGCTGTGTCTCCCGACCGCCGAGGTGCGCCGCCTCGTGCGGACCGAACCCGATGTCGCGCAGGCGCTGTTGCACCAACTGGCGTCCCTCCTCCGCCGGGTCGACGACAGCCTGAGCGATCTGGTGCTGGTCGACCTGTCGGGGCGGGTGGCGCAGTTCCTCGCCGACGCGGCCGCGGCCGCACCGGTCCGGCTCACCGCAGGCGGCGGCGTACCGCTGGACCTGAGGCTGACCCAGACCGAGCTGGCGCGGCTGGTGGGCGGGTCCCGTCAGCAGGTCAACCGGGTCATCGTCAACCTCGCCGCGTCCGGCGCGATCGAGCGGTCCGGCTCGCGCATCGTGGCGGTTCGACCGGAGCTCCTTCCCCGGCAGCGGTGATCGACCATGGGCCGGCACTCACGCAGCGAGGACCCGCAGCCGCCCGAGCGGGCCGCTGGCTCCGAGGCGGCCGCTGGCTCCGAGGCGGCCGCTGTCCGGACCGATGTCGCAGCGTTGCCTGAGCCGGATGTGCACCGCGGCAGCGGTCTGTCGGCCTTCCTGTTCGCCGACATCCGTGGGTTCACCCACTACACCACGACGCGGGGCGCGGACGCTGCCGCGCGACTGGCTGACCGGTTCGTCGAGCTGGCCGAGGATGCCGTCGCTGCCGCTGACGGCCGGGTCCGAGGACTCTGGGGCGACGAGGTCCTGGCCGAGTTCGACTCGGCGCGGCAGGCCGTCCGTGCTTCGATGCGCCTGCAGGAGCTGTGCGCCGACGCGGTCCTCGAGAACCCCGACCTGCCGCTGGACGTCGGCGTCGGGCTGGACGCGGGTGAGGCGGCCGACCACCACCGGGCGACATCGGGTGGCGCTCTCAACGTCGCGGCCCGGCTGTGCGACCGTGCCGCGCCGGGCGAGACGCTCGCGACCGGTGAGCTCGCCCACCTGGCCGGAGCCGTCGAGTCGGTCACCTACGACGCCTGCGGCCGGATGCTGCTCAAGGGGGCGGGTCGGGTCACCGTGGTCCGGGTCCGGCCCACGGTCACCGACGCAGCCCGGAACGCCGAGATCCAACGGATCCGGGCGGCCCGGGACCCCCGCAGCCGGGGTCGACGACGGCGGGCGGCGGCCGCCGTGGCGACGGCAGCCGTCGTCCTCGCCGGCTCGACGACGTGGTGGGCAACCCGGACCGCCACCCCCGCCCCGACAATCCCTGGGCAGACCGTCGGCGTGATCGACGTCGGCTCCGGGCGGCTGCTCGGTGTCCCGGTACCGGTCGGGCAGTCCGCTGAAGCGGTGGCGGTCGACGGCACGGACGTATGGGTCGTCAACTCCGGCAGCGACTCGGTGTCGCGGATCAACCGGGCCACTCAGGCGATCGTGCAGACGACACCCGTCGGAAGGGCGCCCCTGGCGATCGCGCTCACGCCCGGTCACGCCTGGGTGGTCGACAGCGAGAGCGACGACGTGTCCGACATCAGCACCGACACCAACCAGCTCCTGCCGGCACCGACCCCGGTCGGCGCCCGACCGTCGGCCATCACCGCTGACGCGACCGGCCGGTATCTGTACGTCACGAGCGAAGGAGCCAACACCCTCACGAGGATCGTCGTCGCGGTCGGCCCAGACGGGCGGCATGCGACGACGACGGTCGATGTCGGAGACGCGCCCGCAGGAGTCGCGCTGACCGACGACAAGGTGTGGGTCACGAACCGGGCCGACGACACGGTCTCCGTGCTGGACCACATCACGCTGAAGCCGGTGACACCACCGCGGCACGTCGGTGCTGGCCCGCGCGCCGTCGTCTCGACACCGACCGGGATCTGGGTGGCCAACAGCCTGGACAAGACCGTGTCCCACATCGACCCGACCACCTTCGCGGTTACGAGCCGAGAGGTGGGCGACATCCCGACAGGCATCGCCGGGGATGCCAACTCGACATGGGTCAGCAATGCCGGGGATGCGACGGTCGACCGGATCGCAGCCGACGGCCGGGTCACGGGACTGGCCGTCGGCAGCTCGCCACACGGGATCGCCCTCGCAGACGGAAAGCTGTTCGTCGTCACACAGGCCTTCCCGTCCGAGGAGCACCGCGGCGGAACGCTGACCATCGAAGAGGATTTCGGCAACATCGACTCGATCGATCCGGCCGCCGCATACGCCCCCGACTCCTGGGACGCGCTGGTCCCCGTCTACGACGGGCTCGTGGCGTTGCACCGGTCCGACCAGACCGCGGGCTACCAGCTCGTGCCCGACTTGGCGGTCGCCCTGCCGCCCGCCGTCCGGGACGGATCGACGTACACCTACACCTTCACCCTGCGCCCGGGGATCCGCTACTCCGACGGCACCGCGGTCGTCGCGAACGACTTCCTGCGCGGCCTCGAACGCGCGTTCCGCGCCACCGACGGCGGCAACCTCGGTGGCGCGCCCGTCTACCTCTCGACGATCGTCGGCGGCACCGAGTGCCTCCGGAGCCCCGCCACGTGCAGCCTCGCCGCCGGCATCAGCGCCGACGACCACGCGCGGACGGTGACGATCCGGCTGACCAGGGCCGACCCCGACTTCCTGTACGCCCTGACCCTGCCCTTCGCCAGTGCGACACCGCCCAGCGCCCCCGACCGGCTCGTCACCACCCGGGCCTTCCCCGGGACCGGGCCCTACCTGATCTCCGAGTACGTCCCCGGCAAGAGCCTCGTGCTCTCCCGGAACACGTTCTTCCGGCCGTGGTCGTCGGCGGCCCAGCCGGACGGGTACCCGGACGTCATCCGATGGATTCCGAGGCCGAACGGCTCCGGAGCCGCCGAGGCCGCCGTGGAGCGGGGCTCCGCGGACCTGACCCGCGTCGACGCGGACTCTGTTCCCGGGCTGCTGGCGAGCCACCCGACCCTGCTGCACCACTCGGAACGCGCAAGCACGGGCTTCCTGATCCTGAACAGCCAGTTCGGCACGTTCCGGAACCCCGCGGCCAGGCAGGCCGTCGCCCTGGCGGTGAACCGATCGGCGTTGACAAGGGTGCTCGGCTGGGGGAGCCCGACCTGCCAGCTCGTCCCGCCCGGATGGCCCGGCCGCCCCTCAACCTGTGCCTACCCGGCACAGAACCTCGCGAAGGCCCGAGCGCTCCTCGCGGACTCGGGATTGGCCAACTCCACCGTGAACATCTACGCCAGCCCGGGTGGGTACGCGGATGCGGCTCACCTTCTGGCGACTCAGCTGTCGGCGGTCGGCCTGAACGCACGTGTGACGGTCCAGCCGGCCCCCAGCCGTCCGGAGCAGTTCCAGGACCCGAGGTTCTTCAACCTCCGCCTGTACACCACGAAGCGGCCCTGGGACATCCAGATGATGGGCTGGTTCCCCGACTTCCCCGCGGTGGGGCAGTTCTTCTCGCCGATCCTGTCCTGCGACCTGCTCGATCCCGCGGGCGCGACCAGCAACAACGTCAGCAGGTTCTGCGACCGCGGGCTCCAGCAGCAGGTCGACGCAGCGGGCGCCCTGCAGGGCAGCGACCCGGCCGCCGCGGTCCGGATGTGGACGTCGGTGTACCGACAGCTCGACCAGCTCGCCCCGGTCGTCCCCCTCGGGGGCAAGGGCCACGACTGGCTCGTCTCCGCTCGCGTCGGCAACTTCACGTCGACCCCCATCCGCGGGCCGGACCTCGACCAGATGTGGGTGAGGTGAACCCCCGGGCACCGATGGTGCACACGGGCTTGGCCGTATGCGATGCCACTGGAGGCACCATGCCGGGCCACAGAACTAGTGCAGGCGAGCCGGTCTGTAAGCCGGATTCTGTCCCGGTCGCGGACGACCGGGGGCGACCATCCATCTGGGGCCGTCGTCTCCGACGACCTCGGTGCGGTCTACCCGCAGGCTCGGACGGGCCGTCCTCGAACGCCTGCGCAGGTGGCCGGAGCCACCCTTCTTGACCTTGCTCCGGGTGGGGTTTGCCGAGCCGCGACGGTCACCCGCCGCGCTGGTGGTCTCTTACACCACCGTTTCACCCTTGCCACCGGTGCGAGCACCGATGGCGGTCTGTTCTCTGTGGCACTGTCCCGCGGGTCACCCCGGGTGGGTGTTACCCACCACCCTGCCCTGTGGAGTCCGGACTTTCCTCGGCGCTCGCCCCGAGGGGTTCACACCGCGGCCGCCCGACCGACTCGCCTGCACCGCCAGCGTACCTCGCCCCCACCACCCCTAGTTGCTGGCGGAAGAGGCTCGGGCGCTGGGGAGCGGTCAGACCGGGACGAAGGCGACCTCGCGGCGGGCGGGATCGGCGCGCACGAGGCGGAGCGTCACGCGGCGGCCGAGGCCGAGCCCGCCGCCGCGCACGTGCGCCCGCACCGCGGGCCAGTGCAGCTGGACGACGTCGTAGTCCTTGCGCTGGTCGACGACGACGGCCGGGTACTCCTTCCCGACGTGCGGCTCGAGCAGCACCGACTCGACCAGGTCGACGCACGCGCGGTCCAGCGCGCGGGCCCGCAGGTCGGCGGAGCGCATCTCCTCCGGCAGCGTCGGCAGCGCCTCGAGGACCCACGCGGGCACCGCCGTCCCGCCCGCGATCGCGAGGCAGCACTCGGTCGCGTACCGGTCCACGAGCCGGCGCAACGGCGCCGTCACGTGCGCGTACGCCGACGCCACGGCCGCGTGCCGCAGCAGGTCGGGCTCGTCGTCGCCGACCTGCCCCAGCACCTGGCGGTAGCCGGCCGAGCGCAGCAGGACGGTGACGAGGTTGAGGAACGCCGCGTGAGCGGGCTTGCGCGGGTCGAGGTCGCGGACGAGCTCGGCGTACGACGTGCCCGCGGGCCAGTCGATGTCGAGACCGGCGGCGGTACGGCGCAGCCGCTCGTAGTCCTCGAGGGCGGGCGGCGGCATCGTGCGGACGATGCCGACCCCCGCGTCGAGCATCAGCCGTGCCGCGCTCATCCCGGTGAGCAGCGAGATCTGCGCGTTCCAGGACTCCACCGGGTGCGGCGCCCGCATCACGAGGCGGTAGCCGGGACCGTCGTCCTCGATCTCCTGGTCGGGCACCCGGACGTCGATGCCGCCGCGGTCCACCTCGCGGTCGTGCCGGCAGCAGCCCGACCTCGCGCAGGCAGACGAGCGAGTCGTCGGCGGTGCCAGCGTCGATGGCGCGCTGCACCTGGCCGTAGGAGAGCTTGGCCCGGCTGCGCACCAGCGCGCGCTCGACGTCGACCTCGACCGGCAGCCCGGCGGAGTCGAGGTCGATTCGCCACAGCACCGCCGGCCGGTCGACGTCGGGCAGCAGGCTCGCGACGCCCTCGGACAGCACCGGTGGGTGCAGCGACGTCCGGAGGTCCGGGCTGTAGAGCGTCACGCCACGGCGGTGCGCCTCGCGGTCGAGCGCCCCGCCGGGCCGCACGAAGGACGCGACGTCGGCGATCGCGTAGTGCACCCGGTAGCCCGTGCCGCGCCGCTCGATGGCCACGGCCTGGTCCAGGTCGGTCGACCCGGCCGGGTCGATGGTCACGAGCGGGAGGTCCGTGGCATCGCGGCGCGATCCGTCGGGCGGGGGTGGCGGCTGGTCGGCGACGGCGACCGACTCGGCCTCGGCGAGCACCTCCGGCGGGAACGACACGGGCACGCCCTGCTCGTCGCGGACCGCCTGGAACCCGGCCCGGAGCACGTCGCCCTGACGGGCCTGCGCGCGCAGCCAACGACGGGTCACCCGGACAACCTACGATCCACACCGCCTCCCGGCACTCGGATCGCACCCGCGTGCGTCCCGAGAGCGGCCGTGGGACAGGATCGGCGGGTGCTCGTGCTCCTGCCGCCGTCCGAGGGGAAGACCGCGGCCCGCCGCGGCCGGTCCCTGGACCTCGCCACCCTGTCCTTCCCGGCCCTGACGGCCACCCGCGAGCGCGTCCTCGACGCGCTCGTCACGCTCGCCCGGCGCGACGAGCAGGAGGCGCTCACGGTCCTCGGCCTGTCCCCCCGCCAGCTCGACGAGGTGGCGCGCGACGCGGCGCTCGAGGACCGCACCGACCGCGACCGCGTCGCGGGTCTACTCCGGCGTCCTCTACGAGGCGCTCGACCTCGCGACCCTCGACGCCCCCGGACGGCGACGCGCGGCGCGCCAGCTCGTCGTCTCGAGCGCACTGTTCGGCGCGCTCCGCCTCGGCGACCGGATCCCGGCGTACCGCCTCTCCGGCGACACCAGCCTCCCCGGACTGGGGCCGGTCTCGGCGCTGTGGCGCGACCCGCTGGCGCACGTCATGACCGACGCCGCCGGCCGCGGCCTCGTCGTCGACCTGCGGTCCGGCGTCTACGCCGCCATGTGGCGACCCACCGGCGACGTCGCCGGGCGGACCGTCGCGGTCCGGGTGCTGCAGGAGATGCCGGACGGCAGCCGAAAGGTCGTGAGCCACTTCAACAAGGCCACGAAGGGGCGGCTCGTGCGCCAGTGGCTGCAGGACGGTGCGGACCCGCGCGACGCCGACGACCTGGCCGACGCGTGCGAGAAGGCCGGGTACGTCGCGGAGCTCGGGCCGGTGCCACGCGCCGGCGCGGTCCGCGGCCTCGACGTCGTGGTCTCGGACCTCTGACCCGTGCGAGCGTCCGACGTGCGACGTCGTGACCTTCGCCCGCTACCTACGATCGGGCGATGAGCGCGACAACGACGCCGGGTCCTCGATCCGACGAGGAGGTGCCCGCCTACCTCGCTGCCCTGTCGCTGCCGGGCCTGGCCGACGTCCACGTGCACTTCCTGCCCGAACGGATGCAGCACAAGGTGTGGTCCGTCTTCGACCGCGCCGAGGACAGGTACGGGATGCCCTGGCCGGTGGGCTACCGGTTCGACGAGCGCACCCGGCTGACGATCCTGCGCGGTCTCGGCCTCCGGGCCATCCCCGCGCTCACCTACCCGCACAAGCCGGGGATGGCCCGGTGGCTCAACGAGTGGTCCGGGGAGTTCGCGGCGCGAGTCCCTGACGCCGTGCGCTGCGCCACGTTCTACCCCGAGCCCGGCGTGGGCGACTACGTGGCCGCCGCCGTCGAGGGCGGGGCCCGCCTGTTCAAGGTCCACGTCGAGGTCGGTGGCTTCGCGCCGGACGACGCACGTCTCGACGACGCGTGGCGGACCCTGTCCGAGCACGCGGTCCCGGTGGTGATCCACTGCGGCTCCGCGCCGGTGGCCGGCCGGTTCACCGGTCCCGGCGGTCTCGCCCGCGTCCTGGACCGGCACCCGGACCTGACCGTCGTGGTGGCGCACCTGGGCATGCCGGAGTACCACGAGTTCGCCGACCTCGCCGAGCGGCACCCCGGCGTCCACCTCGACACGACGATGGCCGGCACGGACTTCACCAACGCCTTCGCCCCGATGCCGGAGGGCTACGTCGAACGCCTGGCCGGGCTCGCCGACCGGGTGGTGCTCGGGTCCGACTTCCCCAACATCCCCTACCCGTACGCGCACCAGATCGAGGCGCTGGCCCGGCTCGGTCTCGGGGACGACTGGATGCGCGCCGTCCTGTGGTTCAACGGCGCGCGGCTCCTCGGCCTGCCGGTGGGTGGGTAGCCGGTCGGCGCGCGGTCACGGGATCCAGGCCTGCCCGAGGCCCTCGAGGTGGCCGGACTCGGCGAAGGACCGCATGGAGGCGTTGCCGTCGGCGTACCACGTCAGCGTCGTGATCGACGCGGGCGCGAGCTCCATCCGGTTCATCGACTCCAGCGGGGCGCCCAGCGCGCGAGCGGTGAGCGCGCGGATCGTCCCCACGTGCCCGGCGGCCACGATGCGCTTGCCACGGTGCTCGGCGAGCACGCGGTCGAGCGCCGCGGAGATGCGCTCGCTCACCGCGCGCAGCGACTCCCCGCCGGGCGGTGCGACGTCGGGCGACGCCAGCCACTCGGCCATCTCGTTCGGCCAGCCGGCCATCACCTCGGCGAAGGTGAGCCCGTCCCAGTCGCCGAAGCGCGCCTCCTCGAGCCCGTCGACGACGACCGGCTCGAGCCCGATGCGGGCGCCGATGATGGCGGCGGTCTGCTGCGTCCGGAGCATCGGCGAGCAGACGAGCACGTCGCCGCCGCCGCGCTGGGCGACCTCCGCGGCCGCGGCCTCGACCTGCCCGACGCCCTGCGGTGCGAGCGGCGGGTCGAACCGGCCGCCGGAGCCGGAGAACCGGCGCTCGAGGGAGTGCTCGGTGACGCCGTGCCGCACGACGAGGGTGACCGTGGGCGCGCCGATGTCCGGGCCCCAGCCGACGATCGCCGGCCGTCGGGTGAGCTGGACGCCCTCGGGGACGGGCGCGGCCTGCGTCGCGACCTCGAAGGCGTCGGCGCGACCGCGGCGGATCGTCCCGTCGCGCCCGCGCTGGACCGCGTCCATCGACTCGTTGGCGAGCGCGTCGGCGGCCTTGTTGCGCTCCCGCGGCACCCAGGTGAACGTGATGCGCTCGCGCGGCACGACCTCGCGGGCCTGCAGCGCGATACGGCGCAGCGTCTCGTTCTTGATCGCCCAGCGGCCCGACATCTGCTCGACGACGAGCTTGGAGTCGAGCCGCGCCTCGATCTCGGCGTCGGGATCGATGTCCATCGCGGCGCGCAGGCCCTCGAGCAGGCCGGTGTACTCGGCCACGTTGTTCGTCGTCACCCCGAGGTGGGCGGCGAGCTCGGCGAGCACCTCGCCGGTCGCCGCCTCGCGGACGACGGCGCCGTACGCGGCCGGGCCTGGGTTGCCCCGCGACCCGCCGTCCGCCTCGACGACGAGACGCCGGTTCACAGCCCGGACTCGGGGGTGCGCACCAGGATCCGACGGCACTCCTCGCAGCGCAGGACCTCGTCCGGCGCGGCGTCCCGGATCCGCCCGATGTCGGTGGGCGTGAGCTCCATCCGACAGCCCTCGCAGCGGCGCTGGTGCAGCCTGGCCGCGCCGACGCCGTCGTGGTCGGCGCGCAGCTTCGTGTAGAGCGTCAAGAGCTCCGCGGGGATGTCGCCGAGCACGGTGCCCCGCTCGCCGCCCACCCAGTCCCGGTCGCGGTCGGCGGCCGACCACGCCTCGTCGCGCTCGGCGACCGCGCGGTCGAGCTCCGCGCGCAGCCCGTCGCGCTCGCTCGTCAGCGTGCCGAGGGCGGACCGGGCGTCCTCGAGCCGCTCCATCACGTCGAGCTCGGCCTCCTCGAGATCGCCCTGACGGCGGGCCAGCGAGGCGATCTCGTGCTGGAGGTTCTCCAGCTCACGTGCCGACGACACCCGGCCGGAGTCGAGCAGGTCCTGGTCCTTCGCGGCGCGGGCGCGCACCTGCTCCACGTCGGTCTCGGCCTTGGCCAGGCCGCGCTCGAGGTCGGCGACCTCGGTCTCCCCCGCGACGACCCGGTCGCGCAGCACGGCGAGCCGGGACTCGAGGTCGGCGATGGTGGCCAGCTGCGGGAGGGACCGGCGACGGTGCTCGATCTGGTCGAGACGGGAGTCGAGCGCCTGCAGGTCGAGCAGGCGGAGCTGGACGGCGGGCTCGGCGATCACCGGTCTCCTCGTGTTCTGGTGTGGTCGTGCGGTCGTGCCGGCGGTGCGGGTACGGGTACCCGGCGGTGCAGGGGCCGGCCCGGGAGGTCCACCGTAACGCCGCGGGCGCGCACGCCGGGACCGGGCGCCGGTGGCGCGTCAGAGGCGCGCGGTCCAGGGGTCCGTGACGATGGTCGAGACCCTGGTCTCGACGGTGCGGCCCCGCGCGGCCAGGTCGGCCACCAGCAGGCGGGCCACCACCGGGAGCCAGGGCCACTCGGACGCGAAGTGCGCGACGTCGACCAGCGCCGGTCCACCGGCCTCGAGGTGGTCGGTCGCCACGTGGTGCTTGAGGTCGGACGTCACGACGACGTCGGCACCGGCCACCGCCGCCGCCGCGAGGTCGTCGCCGCCGGAGCCGCTCAGCACGGCGACACGGCGTACCGGACGGTCGGGGTCACCGGCCACGCGTACGCCGTGCGCGGTGGGCGGCAGCGCGTCGCGCACGGTCTCGGCGAACCGGCTCAGCGGGACGGCGACGGCCAGGTCGCCGACGCGACCGAGGCCGGTCGAGGGGTCCGACGGGGACGGCAGGACGGGCCGGAGGTCCCGCACCCCGAGGGCGTCGGCAAGCGCGTCGGACACGCCGTCCCGCGCGACGTCGGCATTGGTGTGCGCGGAGAGCAGCGCGCACCCGCCGCGGACGAGACGGTGCACGAGCCGGCCGCCCGGCGTCGTGGCGGCGACCGACGTGACCGGCCGGAACAGCAGCGGGTGGTGGGTGAGGAGCAGGTCGGCGTCCCAGCCGAGCGCCTCGTCGACCGTCGCGGCGACGGCGTCGACGGCGAGGAGCACCCGCCGTACCGGCTGGTCCGGGTCGCCGCAGGCCAGCCCCGAGGCGTCCCACGCCGCGGCGGTGCTCGGGTCGTAGCGCCGGTGCACCGCGTCGACGACGTCGGCCACCGTGGCGGTCGGGGTCTCCGGCATGGTCACCGTCCGAGCCTACGCAGGCGTCGGCGGGGCCACGCGCCGGTAGGCGGTCCGGTCGATCCGCGCGCGGCGTCCCGGGACGGCCGGGGAATAGCATCTGCCCGGCGGCCGTTGCCTTCTCTGGCGTCCCCGCGGCTGCCCGGCGAGCCGATCGTCGACCCGGGGACACCGACCGGACAGGAGACCTCATGGCCACGATCGACCTCACCGCCGGCACGTTCGACGAGACGGTGACGGGCAGCGACATCGTGCTCGTGGACTTCTGGGCCGAGTGGTGCGGCCCGTGCCGCAGCTTCGCGCCGGTGTTCGGCAAGGCTTCGGAGACGCACCCGGACATCGTGTTCGGCAAGGTCGACACCGAGGCCGAGCAGGAGCTCGCCGCCGCCGCCAGCATCACGTCGATCCCGACGCTCATGGCGTTCCGCGAGGGCGTGCTGCTCTACGCGCAGCCCGGCGCCCTGCCCGCCGACGCAGCTCGAGGAGCTCATCACGGCGGTGCGCAACGTCGACATGGTCGAGGTGCACCAGCAGGTCGCGGCGCAGCAGGCGGGCGACGACGCCCACGCGGGTCACGACCACGCCGGTCACGACCACGCGAGTCACGACCACGCGCACTGAACCTCGCGCACCGACCAGCAGACGCCGGAGGGCCGCCACGCATCGTGCGTGGCGGCCCTCCGTACGTCTGGTGGAGTGAGCTCAGCGCGAGCCGCGCCGCGAGCCGCCGGCACCCTGCGAGAAGGCCGCGGCCGAGGTCGGTCCGGACGGACGCGCCGACGACGGGCCGGACGACCGCGACGACGACGAGCCGCTCGACCGACCCCGTGACGGCGCGGAGCCCTGGCCACGGCCGGTCCGCTGCTGCGGACGGCGAGACGCCTCGGGCGCCGGAGCCGCCGAGGGTGCGACGTACGGCGCCGGCGGACCGGTCAGCGCGGCGATGTCCGTGGCGCCCGGGCGGACGCGGGCCGCGGTGGGGCGGATGCCCGCCTTGCGGGCGAGCAGCGCGACGTCGGACCGCTGCGCGTCGGTGGCGACGGTGACGACGACGCCGGACGCACCGGCGCGCGCCGTGCGGCCCGAGCGGTGGGTGTACGCCTTGTGCTCCGCCGGCGGGTCGACGTGGACGACGAGGCTGACGTCGTCGACGTGGATGCCACGAGCGGCGATGTCGGTCGCCACGAGCACGCGCACCTCACCGCTGCGGAACGCGGCCAGGTTCCGGTCGCGCGCGTTCTGCGCGAGGTTCCCGTGCAGGTCGACGGCCGGCACACCCGCGAGGGTGAGCTGGCGGGCCAGCTTCTTCGCGCCGTGCTTGGTCCGGGTGAACAGCAGCGAACGGCCCTGGCCCGACGCGAGCTCCTGCACGACCGACGCCTTGTCTGCGTCCGCGACCGTGAAGACGTGGTGCTCCATGTCGGGTTCGGTCGTCGCGTCCGAGTCGACCGAGTGCGTCACCGGGTCGACGAGGTAGCGCCGGACGAGGACGTCGATGCCGTTGTCGAGCGTCGCGGAGAACAGCAGGCGCTGACCGCCCGACGGCGTCCGGTCGAGGATGCGCTTGACGGCCGGGAGGAAGCCGAGGTCGGCCATGTGGTCGGCCTCGTCGAGCACCGTCACCTCGATGTCGTCCAGCCGCACGTGCCGCTGGTTCATCAGGTCCTCGAGGCGTCCCGGCGTGGCCACGACGATGTCGACGCCGGCCTTGAACGCGCGGACCTGCGCGCCCTGCGACACCCCGCCGAACACGAGGGTGGTGCTGAGACCGGCGGCCCGCGCCAGCGGGGCGATCGTCGCGTGCACCTGCGACGCGAGCTCCCGCGTCGGGAGCAGGACGAGGGCCCGCGGCTGGCCGGGACGGGTGGGACGGCGCGCGGCTCCGAGCCGGGCGACGAGCGGCAGGGCGAACGCGATGGTCTTGCCGCTGCCGGTGCGTCCGCGGCCCAGGACGTCGCGGCCCGCGAGGGAGTCCGGGAGCGTCGCGGACTGGATCGGGAAGGCCTCGGCGATGCCCTGCCGGGCGAGTACGTCGACCAGCGCGGCCGGGACGCCGAGCTCGATGAACGACGTGACGGCCGGACCGGTGGGCACCGTGGCGACGAGCGGCGTCGCGTCGACCGGCTCGGCGGGGCGACGCGGCTCGCGCGTCGTACCAGGCTCCGCCGTACGCCGGCGCTGACGCTGACCGGCGGGGCGCGGACCGCCCGAGCGGGCTCGGCCGCCGTCGGCGCGCGGGCCGCGGGGGGTGCTGGACGTGCTGGACGTGCTGGGGGACATGGGGGTCCTGTCATGGATCGGGTGGTCGCACCGCTGCCCCGCCGGCGTCGGGTGACGCTGGCGGGCGCGTGCACGCGGGAGCGTGAGAGCGGGCGACCGTGGTGCGTCCCGTCCGGGGCACCGCAACCGGTCACTGGGCCGGAGGCTCGAGGTGGTGCGCATCGTGCGCGCCTCGTGGATCGAAAGCTCGCCGCGGGGTCAGTGCCACCCGTTGTCCGGCGAAGTGCGGCCAGTCTACCGGACTCGGGTCGCTCCCCTGACCAGCGCCGCGCGGGTCTCGCCCACGGCGCAACCGGCTGTCGCGCGTCGGTGCCCCGGGGGATGATGGGCGCACCTCGATCTTCCTGGAGACGCCCGTGCTCATCTCGTTGTTGCGGCGCTACCTGCCTCCCTACCGGACCGCCCTCGTCGCCGTGGTGGTGCTGCAGTTCCTCGGGACCCTCGCCGCGCTCTACCTCCCCACGCTGAACGCCGACATCATCGACAACGGCGTGGCCAAGGCGGACACGACGTACATCCTCCAGGTCGGCGGCGTGATGCTCGCCATCACGTTCGTGCAGGTGGCCTGCACCATCGGCGCGGTGTGGTTCGGTGCCCGCAGCGCGATGGGCTTCGGACGCGACACCCGCGCCGCGATCTTCCACCAGGTCGGCGCCTACTCCGCGCGAGAGGTCACGCACTTCGGCGCGCCGTCGCTCATCACGCGCACCACGAACGACGTGCAGCAGGTCCAGATGCTCGTGCTGCTCACCTGCACGATGATGGTGAGCGCCCCGATCATGTGCGTCGGCGGCATCGTGATGGCGCTGCGTCAGGACGTCGGCCTCGCGCCGCTCATCATCGTGAGCGTCTCCGTCCTGGTCACCGCGATCGCGATCATCGTCTCGCGGATGGTCCCGATGTTCCGCGTGATGCAGAAGCGCCTCGACAACGTGAACCGCGTGCTGCGCGAGCAGATCACCGGCATCCGCGTCGTCCGCGCGTTCGTCCGGGAGCCCGTGGAGCGCGAGCGCTTCCAGCTCGCGAACGCCGACCTCACCGACGTCGCCATCCGGGTCGGCCGGCTCATGGCGCTCATGTTCCCGATCGTGATGTTCGTGCTCAACGCGTCGAGCGTCGCGGTCATCTGGTTCGGCGGCCACCGCATCGACTCGGGCGAGATGCAGATCGGGTCGCTCACCGCGTTCCTCAGCTACCTCGTGCAGATCCTCATGTCGATCATGATGGCGACGTTCATGCTCGTCCTCATCCCGCGCGCCGCCGTGAGCGCGGAGCGCATCACCGAGGTGCTCGACACCGAGTCCACCGTCGTCCCCACGAGTACGCCGGTGGACACCGTCGTCTCCCGCGGCACGGTCGAGATGCGCGGCGCGACGTTCCAGTACCCGGGCGCCGACGAGCCCGTGCTGTGCGACATCAGCTTCCGCGCCGAGGCAGGGCAGACGACGGCGATCATCGGCAGCACCGGTTCGGGCAAGACCACGCTGCTCTCCCTCGTCCCGCGGCTGTTCGACGCCACGGGCGGCGCCGTGCTCGTCGACGGCGTCGACGTCCGCGAGCTGTCGCCCGAGGTGCTGCACTCGCGCATCGGCCTGGTGCCGCAGAAGGCCTACCTGTTCAGCGGCACGGTCGCGAGCAACCTCCGCTACGGCCGCGAGGACGCCACCGACGACGACCTGTGGGAGTCGCTGCGCATCGCCCAGGCCGACGACTTCGTCGCCGCGCTGCCGGAGGGGCTCGAGGCGCCCGTCGCGCAGGGTGGCACCAACTTCTCCGGCGGGCAGCGCCAGCGCCTCGCCATCGCGCGTGCGGTCGTGCGCCGGCCCGAGATCTACCTCTTCGACGACTCCTTCTCCGCGCTCGACCTCGCCACCGACGCGCGGCTGCGCGCGGCGCTGCGTCCGACCACGCGCGAGTCCACCGTGATCGTCGTCGCCCAACGCGTGTCCAGCATCATCGACGCCGACCAGATCCTCGTGCTCGACGGCGGCTCGCTCGTCGGCGTCGGCACGCACGAGGAGCTGGTCCGCAGCTGTCCGACGTACGCCGAGATCGTGCAGTCCCAGCTGCCTGCGGAGGTGGCGGCGTGAGCGCCCCCACCCGCACCGCCGGCGCGCCGGTCCGGCCGCCGATGCGCGGTCCCGCCCACATGATGGGCGGAGCCGGGATGCCGGCCGAGAAGTCGCTCGACTTCTGGCCGTCGGCGAGGCGGCTCGCGGCGCGGCTCAGTCCCGAGCGCGGGCTGGTCGCGGCGGTGCTCGCCCTCACCGTGGGCAGCGTGACGTTCAGCGTGCTGGGCCCGAAGATCCTCGGCAACGCGACGAACCTCATCTTCGAGGGCGTGATCGGCAAGCAGCTGCCGGCCGGGATGACCCAGGCCCAGGTGGAGGCAGCCGCACGGCTCAGCGGGAACGACGGGTTCGCGAACCTCATCTCCGGCATGACGATCGTGCCGGGCCAGGGGATCGACTTCACCGAGCTCGCCCGGGTGCTGCTGTTCGTCCTCGCCCTCTACGCCGTCTCCTCGATCTTCATGTACGGGCAGGCCTACATCCTCAACGGCGTGGTGCAGCGCACCGCGCTCCGGCTGCGCCGCGACATCGAGGACAAGCTGCACCGACTGCCGCTCAGCTACTTCGACCGGGTGCCGCGCGGCGAGCTGCTCAGCCGCGTCACCAACGACATCGACAACATCCAGCAGACGATGCAGCAGACGATGAGCCAGATGCTCGCGTCGATCCTCACGCTCGTCGGCGTGCTCGGCATGATGCTGTGGATCTCGCCGGTGCTCGCCCTCATCGCACTCGTCTCGGTCCCGCTCTCGATCATCGTGACGGCGGTGATCGCCAAGCGCTCGCAGCCGCTGTTCATCGAGCAGTGGGCCCAGACCGGTCACCTCAACGGGCACATCGAGGAGGTCTACACCGGGCACGCCCTCGTCAAGGTGTTCGGCCACCAGCACGAGGTCGAGGAGACGTTCCGGGAGCGCAACGAGGCGCTCTACCAGGCGAGCTCGGGCGCGCAGTTCCTGTCCGGGATCATCATGCCGGCCATCCAGTTCATCGGGAACCTCAACTACGTCTTCATCGCCGTCATCGGCGGTCTGCGCGTCGCCTCCGGCGCGATGACCCTCGGTGACGTGCAGGCGTTCATCCAGTACTCCCGGCAGTTCAGCCAGCCCCTCACGCAGGTGGCCTCGATGTCCAACCTGCGTGCAGTCGGGTGTCGCGTCCGCCGAACGCGTCTTCGAGCTGCTCGACGCCGAGGAGCAGTCGGCCGACCCGGCGGAGCCGCACGTCGTGCACGAGCCGCAGGGCCGGGTCGAGTTCGAGGACGTGTCGTTCCGCTACGACGCCGACACGCCGCTCATCGACGACCTCTCCCTCGTCGCCGCACCCGGACAGTCGGTCGCGATCGTCGGGCCGACGGGCGCGGGGAAGACCACTCTCGTCAACCTCGTGATGCGCTTCTACGAGATCGACTCGGGTCGGATCACCCTCGACGGCGTGGACATCGCGTCGATGACGCGCGACGACCTGCGCGGCGAGATCGGCATGGTCCTCCAGGACACCTGGCTGTTCGGCGGGACCATCCGCGACAACATCGCCTACGGGCGTCCGGGCGCGACGGAGGACGAGATCCAGGCCGCCGCGCGCGCGACGTACGTCGACCGCTTCGTGCGCGCCCTGCCCGACGGCTACGACACGGTCATCGACGACGAGGGCAGCAACCTCAGCACGGGCGAGCGCCAGCTGATCACGATCGCCCGGGCGTTCCTGGCGGCCCCGTCGCTGCTCATCCTCGACGAGGCGACGAGCTCGGTCGACACCCGCACGGAGGTGCTCGTCCAGAAGGCCATGACGGCGCTGCGGTCCGACCGCACGAGCTTCGTCATCGCGCACCGGCTGTCCACCATCCGCGACGCCGACCTCATCCTCGTGATGGAGGAGGGCCGCATCGTCGAGCAGGGCACGCACGACGAGCTGCTCGAGCGCCAGGGCGCCTACTACGCGCTCTACAACGCCCAGTTCGTCGGCGCACTCGACGAGGAGGACGTCGCCGCCGCACGGGTCTGACGCGTGCCACCGGGCGAGGCTGGTCGTGGCGTGGGCGCCGCCGGCACGGTCGACACTCAGCACGGCGGAGGGGGTCACGCGGGACGAGACCCCCGCGCGCTCGTCCCACGCGGGACGATCGGCTCGTGACCGTCGCGCTGCTCTTCGACCTCGACCGCACGCTCGTCGACGTGCAGTCCTTCACCGACTACGCCGCGGCGCGCCGCGATGCCGAGGCGGTCGTGGGGCACGACCGCAGCCTGTCCGCCGTACCGACGACGGACTGGACGAGCGACACGCAGGCGGCGATGGCCCTGCTCGTCACGTACGCCGACGACCCTCGCTGGGAGGCGCTCAGCGCGGCCATCGCCGTGCACGAGCTCGCCGCCGTCGCCCGCTCGACGCCGATGCCGACGCTCGCCGCCGCCTGGGCGCGCTCGGCCCCGCTCCCCCGGGCCGTCGTCACGCTCGTCCCCGAGAAGGTGGCCCGGGCGGCCCTCGCCCTGCACGGCATCGATGCCTCGCCGGACGCGCTGGCCGTCGTAGGGCGCCGCGCCGGCCAGCGTCCCAAGCCCGCGCCGGACGGACTGCTCTCCGCGTGCCACGCCCTCGGGGTGGACCCGGCAGAGGCGGTCATGATCGGCGACTCGACCTGGGACCTCGAGGCGGCCCGCGCGGCCGGAACCCGATTCGTCGGTGTGCCGTTCCACCCCGGCGCGCTGCCCGACGGGACACCCACGGCGCCGGACCTCGACTCGGCCGTGCGCCTCGCGCTCGGCTGACCGGGAGCCGAGCCGCCGGGAGGTCGACTCGACCGTGCGCCTCGCGCTCGGCTGACGCGCGGTCGATGACGCGGAAACCCTGGACGTCGACACTGCCGACGCACGCCCGAGCCGGTAGCCGCGGCCCGGTCGCAGGAACCCGGGACCCGACCGGACGGGCACGTCGTCGACCCGCCTGCGACGGGAACAGCCGACCCGCCGTGGTCAAGAAGTGTCGGTGCGCCCTGCTGGTCAGGGCCGGGTTCGTGGCGGGGTGAAGGTCCAGCAGCCGGTGGTGTGCGGGTCGATGCCGTCGGTCGGCGCGATCGACCAGCCTCCCTCGTGCACCGCGTGGTGGTGGCGCACGCAGAGCAGCACGGTGTTCGAGAGGTCGGTCGCGCCGCCGTCCTCCCAGGGCAGGGTGTGGTGGGCGTGGGTGCGGGACACGTCGACGCGGCAGTCGGGGAACGCGCAGTGCCCGTCGCGGACCTCGAGGGCGCGGCGCAGCCGCGGCGGGACGGTGCGCTGGGTGCGGCCGAGGTAGAGCACGGAGCGGGCCTGCGCGTGGAGCCGGCCGGTCAGCACGTCCCGCCACGTAGCACCCCTCGACTCGGCCGTCTCGTAGGCGTCGACGGTCACGCTCGCACCCGGCGGTCGCGGCGCAATGGCCGGTGCCGGTGCTCGGGTCGGGTCGGGTGGTGATCACCGGGTGCAGGTCGGTGTCGCAGAGGATCCGGCGCAGCGACTCGTCGGGCAGCAGCGCCGGCTGGTCGTGGCCGGGGACGAGCAGCCGGCCGCCGAGGCCGGCGAGCAGCTGGTCGAGGTCGGCGGTCAGGGTGAGGTGCGGGCGGACCCCGTGCCGGGTGCCCAGCGCGCCGGCGTCCAGCGCGCGGGCGGCGAGGTGGCCCAGGGCGAGGGCGAGCAGGTGCGGGCGGCGGGCCTTGCGCCGCTGGGCGTCCAGGGCCGGGTGCCCGCCGGGCTGGTCCTCGGGTGCCAGGGACCCGGTGCGGTACCAGCCGTCCACCACCGCGTCCAGCGCGGTGGACAGCGCCGCGGCGGTCTCCGCGGTCAGGTACCCGGAGAGCCGGTACCCGGCCCCGACCGGGGTGATCGTGACCTGCTGGTCGTCGTAGGCGTCCAGCTGGGCCTGGCGGACTCCGTCCGGGTCGGCCACGAACCGCAGGTACCGCGCGCTCAGCGCGACGTCGGCGACCGGGGCGCGGCGGGCCAGGTCGAGCAGCACCGCCTCCGCCTCCGCGGCCTTGGCGGGTCGATCCGCGACCGGCAGGGCGCGTACCGCGAGGGTGATCCCGCGGGTGATCTCGCGCACCGCGGCGCCGGGCACCTCCCCCGCGAGCCAGGCCCGCTCGGTCGCGGGGAAGTCGCCGCGCAGCGCCGTCGAGGACGCGAGGAGCACCTTGGCCTCGGCCTCGGACCTGCCACACCGCTGGAGCAGCCACGACTTCGTCGAGGCGAAACCCTCCAGCTCGAGGGCGCCCGAGGCGTGCACCACCCCGGTCGCCACCGTCACCACCGCCGTGACCCGGTCACTCGCCCGGTGCAACGCCTCGGTCAGCGGGATCAGCGCCGCCGGCGGCACCTCGGCCAGCGCACCATCGGCGGTCAGCCGCGCGAGGTCCGCGGCCGCCTCGGTCAGCCGGTCGACGGCGTCCGCGACCAGCGCACCCGGGGTCCGCGGCGGGCGGGTCGTGGTCGAGCTCATGGCTCGAACCTACTCAGGGGGTCTGACAGTCCCAGGCCCCGAAACCGCCCTGGGGACAACTACTTTCCGCGATCCAAGATCACCGCGAGTGACGGCGTACCGGACCGCCCACCGGTGTCAGCGGGACCCGTGGACCACTCGACCGGAGGCGATCGTGAGCTCCACCGAGGCGTCGGCGATGGGCGCCCGTGCTCCCGTCACGTAGCCGTCGGCGAAGACGTCGACGTCGAGCACCGCGAGGTCGGCGCGCATACCGACCGCGATCGAGCCGCCGTCGTCGTCGTGGTTGACGTACGCCGACCCCTCGGTGAACGCGTCGAACGCGACGTCCAGGCCGAGCCGCTGCTCGGGGAGGAACGCGGGCCCGCCGCGCTCGGCCCGCGTCACGGCCACCTCGAGCTGCTCGAGCGGGTCCGCCGTCGTCACCGACCAGTCGCTGCCCATGCACAGGCGCGCCCCGGCCGCGCGGATGCCCTCGAAGGGGTACTGGATGTCGACGCGCTCGCGGCCCAGGAACGGGACCGTGAGCTCCTCCATCTGCGGGTCCGCCTTCGCCCAGTAGGTCTGGCAGTTCGCGACGACGTCGAGCTCGGCGAACCTCGGGACGTCAGCGGGCTGCACCACCTGGACGTGCGCGATGTGGTGCCGCAGGTCGCTCGCCCCGTTCGCCGCGCGGGCCGCCTCGACCGCGTCGAGCGCGTTGCGCACCGCTCGGTCGCCGATCGCGTGCATGTGCACCTGGAAGCCCAGAGCGTCGAGCTCGGTGACCGCTGCCGCGAGCAGGTCGCGGTCGACGTAGGACAGGCCGTGGTTGTCGGTGTGCCCGCCGCAGCCGTCGTGGTAGGGCTCGAGCAGCGCTCCCGTGTAGTTCTCGAGTACGCCGTCGGTCATGATCTTCACCGTCGTCGGGAAGAAGCCGGCCACCCCCGAGCCGGACTCGGCCGCGGCACCCGAACCCCGCTCGCGCTGCGCCTGCAGGTCCGCGATCTGCTCGAGGCCGCGGTGCCGGTCCCACCACAGCGCGCCGACGACGCGCGCGGTGAGCCGGCCGTCGGCGGCGAGCGACCGGTAGGCCTCGAGCGTCGCCGGCGTCACCCACGCGTCCTGCCAGCCGGTGATGCCGAGCCCGTGCAGGTGCGCCTGCGCCTCGAGGATCGAGGCCTCCCACTCGCGCTGCTGCGGCACCGGCACGACCCGGTCGTTGAAGGTGTACGCCGCACCCTCGTGCAGGCAGCCCGTCGCCGTACCGTCCGGATCGCGCTCGATCCGCCCGTCGGACGGGTCGGGGGTGTCGTCGCCGATGCCGCCCAGCTCCAGGGCCCGGCTGTTCACCCACGCGCCGTGGACGTCCTTGTTGAACAGGAACACCGGCCGGTCGGGCACGACCGCGTCGAGGTCCTCCTTGCGCGGCAGCCCGCCGGGGAAGCACTCCATCGCCCACCCGCCGCCGACGATCCACGGCTCGTCCGGATGCGCTGCGGCGTATGCCGCGACCGCGTCGAGGTACTGGTCGCGGCCGAACAGGTCGTTGAGCCAGACGCGGAGCCGGTTGCGGCCCGCGAACGGGCGCGTGGACGTGACTGTCCTGGAACCCGGGCAGCACGAGGCGCCCGGGGGCCCGCACCACGCGCGTGCGCGGCCCGGCGAGCGCGAGCACGTCGGCCGCGCGTGCCCAGGGCCGAGATCCGGTCTCCGGTCACCGCGATCCCGGTCGACCACCGTCCGCCCGGGAGTCGGACCCGAGCCTCGGCGACGACGAGGTCCGGGGGCCCGGTCGGCCGCGTCAGGGTGGTGGACACCGGCCTACCTCTCCTCGGGCGCGGCCCTCGCGGTCGAGGTCGCGGCTCGGCACGGCACCCTAGTTGGTCCCGTCGTCGCGCCCTCGGGCGCAGGCCCACCGGCCGCGGCGGCCCCGCCGCAGGCCGCCGGTGCGGCGGTGCCGTGGGCGCGCGGCGCGCACCGATACCGGACGATCCGGCCGCCTGGGGTGACGAACTGGGATGCGTTGGCGCACAATGGATTCAGGAGAGATGGGGTAGCAGCCCCGGACTCCTGCCGGAGGTCACCGCATCCACCCGATACGCAGTCCGTAAGGGGTGACGGTAGGGCGGGTCGGATCGACCCGGGGAATGACGAAGGCCTCGCGACAAGGACGACCGCGGGGCCTCCGCCATGCCCGGCGGGCCGTGGGGCGGTCAGGGTCCGAGCCAGTAGGAGTCGACCTCGACGAAGTAGGCGTGCGGCCCCTCCGACGACCGCCCCCACCGCGTGGCGCCGCGGATGTCCACGGCGGCGAAGGCTTCGGCCGCCTCGGGGCTCAGCCCCTCGAGCGCGTCGTCGTGCACGGCGTTGATCCCCTCGGCCTCGAGCCGCGCGAGCAGCCCAGGCAGCAGGTCGAGGAGGCTCTCCCACCGACCGTCGGGGTGACGGGCCACGAGCCACGAGTGCGAGCCGGACGGGAGCGGCAGGGGTTCCATCCCTCGAGGGTAGGAACCAGGCCCGGACGTTGCCACGCAGGACCGGGCCGCCGACGACGGGCCGCCTCGGCGGCCTCCGATCGCCCCCGCTCCCGTCCTCGGCGGGCCCGGACGACGTGCCCGTACGGCGCGAACGGTCACCGGATCCCGGTCTACGCCGTACAGTGGTTGCGGCACCGTCGTACGACAGTCGGTGCCGGACCGCCGGGCGGCGCATGAGGCGCCCCGGCCGCATCACGACCGCGCGCCAACGGGGGCCGTCGGCTCGAGGCAAGGACACAGATGAGTTCCGCATTCGCACTTCCGTTCCAGGCACCGCCCGAGCGTGAGATCACCGAGGCGCAGGCCGCGGCGGACTTCGACGCCGAGGTGGCCGGGCTCGAGGCCCATCCGCAGGAGCAACCGGACCGGCCCGGTCAGGACGGCCGCGCCGCACCGCTGCGGATGACCAAGGGGGCCAGCGCCGCGGCGGCCGCCGACGGCGTCGGCGAGGACGAGATCCGCGCCGTCATCGCCGACCCGCAGGAGATCGAGCCGGACCCCGCGGGCAACGGCCGGATGCGGCTGCGTCGCGGGACGCTCACCGTCGTCGTCGCTCGTGACGGCGCGGTGCTCTCGGTCCGCTCGCGCAAGCCTCGCAAGCGCCGCGGCTGAACGCGCGCGGAGCCGCTCCGCGGCCGACGGGTGCCGTCGGTGCGAACGGGTGGGCGCAGAGGGACTCGAACCCCCGACCACCTGCTTGTAAGGCAGGTGCTCTGACCAGCTGAGCTATACGCCCCGGCGGCACCAGGTGCCGAGCCGCGAGGGTACCCCGGAGCGCGGGACGGTCACGAACCCGACGCCGTGCCGCTCGACTCCAGCGGCAGCCGGGACTCAGCGCTCGACCGCCGCGCCCGCACGTGGTCAAGCGCTGGGGCCACGTCGTCGGCTAGGCCCTCGCGGGCGGCGCTCAGCGCCGGTCGTCGCGCAGAACGCGGTCGAGCGCCGCGGCCACGTCGTCCGCCAGGGCCTCGCGGGCGGCGCGCACCGCCGGTCGGACCGGTGGGTCGTCCTCGCTCCCGCTGCGCTCGCGCCCGCCGCTCCGGCTCCCGCCGCTCTCGGTCCCGTCGCCCTCGGTCCCGCCGCCCTGGCTCCCGCCGTCCACGGCCGGGCCGGTCGCGCCGCAGGCGCGGCACACGACCTCCCCCAGACGCTTCACCAGGACGGTCGACCCGCAGGCCCGGCAGCGGTCCAGGCCGTCGGTCCAGCCGTCGACCTGGCAGTCCGGGCAGACGAGCACCTGCTCCCCGGCCACGACGGCCCGCCGCCAGAGCGAGGGGCCCGAGACCGGATCGACCTGTCGCGCGCCGCAGCGGTAGCAGCCCACGGCGTACCCCTCCCCGAACCCCGTCACAGGGCCGCGAGCGCGGCGCGGTAGTCCGAGGTGCGGCGGGCGTCGGCGGGCGCGTTCACGACGGACCAGCGCACGACGCCGAGCCGGTCGATGACGAACGTGCCGCGCAGCGCGAAGCCGCGCTCCTCGAGGAACACGCCGTACCGCCTGGCGACCGCGCCGTGCGGCCAGAAGTCGCTCAGCAGCGTGAAGGCGTAGCCCTGCTGCTCGGCGTAGACCCGGAGCGCCGCGTCGCTGTCGCACGAGACGCCGAGCACGACCGCGTCGTCGCCGAGCGTGCGGTCGTCCTGGATCGCATCCAGCTCACCGGTGCACGTCGGCGTGAAGGCCTTCGGGAAGAAGACCAGGACGACGTTGCTGCGGCCGCGGTACGTGCGAGAGGCGCACCGTCTCGCCGAACTGGTTCCGCAGCTCGAAGTCCGGTGCCTCCTGGCCGACGTCGATCGCCATGGGAGGTGTCCTCTCGCGGGGTCCGCCACCGCGGCGACTGCGGACCACGGCAGGATGCGATCGTGACACAGCTGCCGCCGGCCCTCGTCCCGAGCCCCGGTGAGCGCGGGCTCGCGACCTCGGACCCGGACCGGCTCGCCGCCTCCGTCGCGCAGTCCTGGGCCCTGTTCAGCGCGATGGTCGACGACGTGGACCTCGACGCGGTGACGCGGGCCAAGGGACTCATCGCCCGCGAGGTCGTGATCCCGCTGGGCGCGTGGGACGACAACCGGCCGCTCCCGGCGCTGCTCGACGAGGCGCGCCGGGGTGTCGTCGGCGAGCACGACCAGGGAGCGCTCGTCGACCGGATGCGCGCCGTGCACCGCGACGAGTCCGACGCCGACATCCGCGAGGCCCTGCGGCGCCAGGGCGACCAGATGGAGTCGTTCCTCTTCGGTCCCGACGTCGCCGAGCTCGGTCCGCTGCCGGTGGCCTCGATGCTCGGGACCCTCCCGGTGCTCACGTTCCTGCACGCCGCGACGTACCCGCTGGCGACATCGGCGCTCGACCTCGAGCGGGCCGGGGCGCGCGTCCCCGACCTCCTGCTCGACAACGGCCTGCTCGGTCTGGTCGACACGATCGGTGCGCTCGCCGCCCGGCAGGGGCTCACCGCGTCGATCGCCGCCATCACGCCCACCGGCGTGGTCGGGACGGGGGCTGCGGACGGGTCCTGGCGCACCACCCGGCTCGACGCCGCGGGCATCGATGCCGAGCTCCCGGCGGCGGCGGGGCCGTCGGCGGAGGGCTCGACCAGGATGATCCTCGACATCACCTCGGGGCGCGCGGACATCCCGACCGCCGTCCGCCGTCACGAGATCGCCGTGCACGACCTCGGCGGACTGCTCGCGCTGGCGCCGGTCGTCGAGCAGGTCCCGGGGATCCCCGGCCGCGCCGCCCTCGTGGGGGCGATCCGCGCGACGAGCGCCGTCGCCGGAGCCTGGAAGCGCCTCCCCCTCCCCCGGCGCTGATCCCCCGGATCGTCGTGACGGCGAAGGGGGGACTCAGTCAGCGGCGGACGGCGCGGGGGGCGACCAGGCGGGTGCCCTGCCACTCGCGCGAGGCCGAGATCGTGCTCGTGGACTGCAGCCCCGCCGTGGGGGCGGCGTCGGAGATCTCGGCGGACTCGACGTGGCCGTCGCGCCCGGGCTTCGGCGTCAGCAGCCATACGACGCCCTGGTCGGCGAGGATCCCGATCGCGTCGACGAGCGCGTCGACGAGGTCGCCGTCCTCGTCGCGCCACCACAGCAGCACGACGTCCACGACGTCGTCGTAGTCGTCGTCCACCAGGCCGGAGCCTGCGACCGCGACGACGCCTGCGCGCAGGTCCTCGTCGCAGTCCTCGTCGTACCCGATCTCCTGCACGACCTGGCCGGCGGTGATGCCGAGCTTGCTCGCCAGGTTGCGCTGGACCTCCGCGTTGTCCGCGGTCGCGGTCACGAAGCCCTCCGATTCCTCGTGGACCGGCGGAACCGGCCCTCCCACCCCCGAGGGGATGGGCGTAGTCCAGCCGACCGCGAGTGCCCGGCGCAAGCACAACGGCGCTTCGGGCCGCACGAGTCGCGCCCGCGGCGCGCCTGCCGCCGGTGCATCGCGCCCGCCGACGGCCGCGACGGCGTACCCCGTGGCCGTCCCGGCGGGCGAGAGACGACGCCGTGCGCGGGCGATGCGGTGCGACTCGCGGGTAACCGGCAGGATGGAGCCCGTGACGTGCCCGTGACCCGGGGGCGTCGCGCGCCGCACACCCCGCGACCCGAGGAGATTCACCCGTGGCACCCGGACGCGACCGCGAGCCCCTGCTGGCCGGCGGCCTTCCCACGCAGTACGTCGACGTCGACCCGGACGAGACCGGCGAGTGGCTCGACTCCTTCGACGCCCTCGTCGCCCACGCGGGTCCGTACCGCGCGCGGTACATCATGCTGTCGCTCCTGCGCCGTGCCGCCGAGCAGAACGTCGGCGTACCGAGCCTGCGGAGCACCGACTACATCAACACGATCCCGCCGGAGCGCGAGCCGTGGTTCCCCGGCGACGAGGAGATCGAGCACCGCGTCCGGCAGTACGCCCGCTGGAACGCCGCGATCATGGTCCACCGCGCGCAGCGCCCCGGGGTCGGCGTCGGCGGGCACATCTCGACGTACGCCTCCACCGCCTCGCTCTACGAGGTCGGCTTCAACCACTTCTTCCGCGGCAAGGACCACCCGGGCGGCGGCGACCAGATCTACTTCCAGGGCCACGGCTCGCCGGGCATGTACGCCCGCGCGTTCCTCGAGGGCCGGCTCACGGCCGACCAGCTCGACGGGTTCCGTCAGGAGCTCTCGCACCCGGGCGGCGGCCTGTCGTCCTACCCGCACCCGCGGCTCATGCCCGACTTCTGGGAGTTCCCGACCGTCTCGATGGGCCTCGGCCCGCTCAACGCGATCTACCAGGCGCGGTTCAACCGCTACCTGCAGGGCCGCGGCATCAAGGACACCAGCGAGCAGCGCGTGTGGGCCTTCCTCGGCGACGGCGAGATGGACGAGGTGGAGAGCCTCGGCGCGCTCGGCCTGGCCGCCCGCGAGGAGCTCGACAACCTCACGTTCGTCGTCAACTGCAACCTGCAGCGGCTCGACGGCCCGGTGCGCGGCAACGGCAAGATCATCCAGGAGCTGGAGTCGATGTTCCGCGGCGCCGGCTGGAACGTCATCAAGGTCGTCTGGGGCCGGCGCTGGGACGAGCTGCTCGCCAAGGACACCGACGGCGCGCTCGTCAACCTGATGAACCGCACGCCCGACGGCGACTTCCAGACCTACAAGGCCGAGAGCGGGGCGTACGTCCGGGAGCACTTCTTCGGCCGCGACCCGCGCACCCGCAAGATGGTCGAGGACTGGACCGACGAGGAGGTCTGGTCGCTGCGTCGCGGCGGGCACGACTACCGCAAGCTCTACGCCGCGTACCTCGCGGCCACCGAGCACAAGGGCCAGCCGACCGTCATCCTGGCGAAGACGATCAAGGGCTGGACGCTCGGCAGCCACTTCGAGGGCCGCAACGCCACGCACCAGATGAAGAAGCTGACGCTCGAGGACCTCAAGGCCTTCCGCGACACGCTGCAGATCCCGATCCCGGACTCCGAGCTCGACGAGAAGCTGCCGCCGTACTACCACCCCGGCATGGACCACGAGCACACGCAGTACATGCTCGAGCGGCGCCGCGCGCTCGGCGGCGGCGTGCCGTCCCGGCGCGTGGTGAGCAAGCCGCTGGTGCAGCCTGCGGACTCGGCGTACGACGCGGTCCGGCGCGGCTCGGGCAAGCAGCAGGTCGCGACCACGATGGCCTTCGTGCGCATGCTCAAGGACCTCATGCGCGACCCGGAGATCGGCCGCCGCATCGTGCCGATCATCCCGGACGAGGCGCGCACCTTCGGCATGGACAGCCTGTTCCCGACGGCGAAGATCTACTCGCCGCACGGTCAGACCTACACCTCGGTCGACCGCGACCTGGTCCTGGCGTACAAGGAGTCGACGAGCGGTCAGCTGCTCCACGAGGGGATCAACGAGGCCGGCTCGGTCGCCTCGTTCACCGCGGTCGGGTCGTCGTACGCCACGCACGGCGAGCCGATGATCCCGATCTACATCTTCTACTCGATGTTCGGGTTCCAGCGCACCGGTGACGGCTTCTGGGCCGCGATGGACCAGATGGCGCGCGGCTTCGTGCTCGGTGCCACCGCCGGCCGCACGACGCTCAACGGCGAGGGGCTCCAGCACGAGGACGGCCACTCGCCGGTGCTCGCGACGACGAACCCCGCCGTGGTCGCCTACGACGCGGCGTACGGCTACGAGCTCGGGCACATCGTCAAGGACGGCCTGCGCCGGATGTACGGCGAGCACCCCGAGGACGTCTTCTACTACCTCACGATCTACAACGAGCCCTATGTGCAGCCGGCCGAGCCGGAGGGCGTCGACGTCGACGGCATCCTGCGCGGGATGCACCTGCTCGCGGAGGCCGGCGAGGGCGAGGGGCCGCGCGCGCAGGTCCTGGCGTCGGGTGTCGCGGTGCCGTGGGCCGTCGAGGCGCAGCAGCTGCTGCGCGAGGACTGGGGCGTGCTCGCCGACGTCTGGTCGGTCACCTCGTGGACCGAGCTGCGCCGCGACGGCCTCGCCGTCGACCGGCACAACCTGCTCCAGCCGACGCACGAGCCGCGCACGGCGTACGTCACCCAGCGGCTCGCCGGGCGCCCCGGTCCCGTCGTCGGCGTCTCGGACTACATGCGCGAGCTCCAGGACGTGATCCGGTCGTGGGTGCCGTCGGACTACGCCACCCTCGGCACGGACGGGTGGGGCATGTCCGACACCCGTGGCGCACTGCGCCGGCACTTCCTCGTCGACGCGCAGAGCATCACCGTGCGCACGCTTGCCTCGCTGGCCGAGCGCGGCGAGCTGCCGCGGGAGAAGGTCGCCGAGGCGATCGAGCGCTACCGGCTCACCGACCCGTCGGCGGCCGAGGCCGGCAACACCGAGGGCGGCGGCTGACAACGGGCACGTGACAACGCCCCGGTCCCCAGGACCGGGGCGTCGTCACTGAGGGTGGCCCTGGTTGCTTAGAGAGCGCCATCCGTCACCCTCATCCCAGGAGGGCCACTCGTGTGCGGCCTGGCCATGAGGGCGGAGCTTGTTGCGCTCTAGGCAACCAGGGCCACCTTCAGTGAAATCAGCTGGTTGTGGCATTCCGCCAACGTGGGGGCTCGCGGAGCACCTGGGTCGCCTAGGCTGCCGCGCGTGACCAGCCGGCATCGATCCGCCACGGTGCGCCGTCTCGAGCGGGCGACCGGACGCCTCGCGACGGAGACGTCCGCGCGGATGGAGTCCGAGCTCCCGTGGTACGCCGCCATGTCGGCCGAGGACCGGTCGTGGGTCAACCTCGTCGCGCAGGCCGGCATCGCGGCGTTCGTCCAGTGGTTCCGCGACCCCGAGGGTGCGCAGGCCATCACCGCCGACGTCTTCGGGACCGCGCCCCGCGAGCTGGTCCGGGCCGTGTCGCTGCAGCAGACCGTCGACCTGGTGCGCACCACGATCGCGGTCGCCGAGGAGCACGTCGACGAGCTCGCCGGCCCGGAGGACAGCGCGTGGCTGCGCGAGGGCCTGCTGCTCTACTCGCGCGAGATCGCCTTCGCCGCGGCGGAGGTCTACGCCCGTGCGGCCGAGGCCCGTGGCGCGTGGGACGCCCGGCTCGAGTCGCTCGTGCTCGACGCCCTGCTGCGCGACGACGTCGACGACGGCGTCGTCTCGCGCGGCGCCGCGCTCGGCTGGGGCCACGTCACGGGCGTGTGCGTCGTGACCGGGCGCGCGCCGTCCGGCGACCCGGAGACGATCGCCGAGGCGGTCAAGCGCTCCGCCCGGCACCACCGGCTGGACGCGCTCACCGGAGTGCAGGCCCAGCGCCTCGTCGTGGTCCTCGGCAACGCCACCGACGCCGAGCGCGCCGCCCGCGCCATCGTGAGCCAGTTCGCCGCGGGGCCGGTCGTCGTGGGGTCGCTCGTGCCGAGCCTGTCGGAGGCCGCGCGCAGCTCGCGCGAGTCCCTCGCCGGGTTCCGCGCCGCCATCGCGTGGCCGGACGCGCCGCGGCCGGTCGCGGCGTCCGACCTGCTACCGGAGCGAGCCCTCGACGGCGACGCCGAGGCGATCGGCCGCCTCGTCGACGACGTCTACCTGCGCCTGGTGGCCGAGGACAGCACGCTCGTCGAGACGCTCGCGGCGTACCTCGAGCGGACCGGCTCGCTCGAGGGAGCCGCGCGGGAGCTGTTCGTCCATCCCAACACCGTGCGCTACCGGTTGCGCCGGGTGGCCGACGTCACAGGCCTCACGCCGACCGTCCCGCGCGACGCGTGGTCCCTCCGGCTGGCCCTCTCCCTCGGGCGGCTCGCCGAGGACACCCGCTCGTTGTAGGAAACCTCCAAAGTTCGCCGCCCGACGTTGGTCGGGTCGTGAGCGCACGTGAGGCGGGGCTTCGCCACGCTGGACCCGTGCTCGTCGTCGTCGCGCCCGGTCAGGGCTCCCAGACCCCCGGTTTCCTCACGCCCTGGCTGGAGGTGCCCGGCTTCGAGGACCGCCTCCGCTGGCTGTCGACCGTCGCCGGCATCGACCTGGTCGCCCACGGGACGCAGAGCGACGCCGACACCATCCGCGACACGGCCGTGGCCCAGCCGCTGCTCGTGGGCGCCGGGCTGGTCTCGCTGCTGAGCCTGTTCCCGCACCCGTCCGACGCCTACGCGAAGATCGCCGCGGGTGCGGGTCACAGCGTCGGCGAGATCACCGCCGCGGTCGGCGCCGGCGTCATCACCGCCGAGCAGGCCATGGTGTTCGTCCGCGAGCGTGGCAGGGCGATGGCCGCGGCCTCCGCGGTCACCCCGACCGGGATGACTGCCGTGCTCGGCGGCGACCGCGACGACGTCGTGGCGAGAGCCGAGGCGCACGGGCTCACCGCCGCGAACGAGAACGGCGCCGGGCAGATCGTCGTCGCGGGCACGCTCGAGCAGCTCGCCGCGTTCGCCGCCGACCCGCCGGAGCGGGCCCGCCTGCGGCCGCTCCAGGTCGCCGGTGCGTTCCACACGCAGCACATGGCCCCGGCCGTCGCCGTCCTGGCCCAGCACGCGCGGTCGATCTACATGCACAGCGCGCGCCTCCCGATCATCAGCAACGCCGACGGCACGGTGGTGCACAGCGGGCGCGAGGTCGTCTCGCGCCTCGTCACCCAGGTGAGCAACCCGGTGCGCTGGGACCTCTGCATGGCGACGATGGCCGAGATGGGCGTCACCGCGCTGCTCGAGCTCCCGCCGGCCGGCACCCTGACCGGCCTGGCCAAGCGCGCGTTGCCCGGGATCGAGACGCTGGCCCTGAGCACGCCCGACGACCTGCCCGCCGCGTGGGACCTCATCGAGCGGCACGCGACCCAGACCGTCATGTCGCAGGCCCCCACCTGGCGCCTGCTCGTCGCGCCGGCGAAGGGCATCTTCCGGCTCGCGGTCAGCTCCGAGATCGGCGACCGGCTCGTCCCCGGCGCCCCGGTGGGCTCGGTGGTCAACCTCCGCGACGAGCAGCCGGTCCTCGCGCTGCACGGCGGGACGGTCGTGGAGTGGCTCGTCGAGGACGGCGACCCGGTCTCGCCCGGCCAGCCCATCGTGCGCCTGCACCCCGAGGCGGCGTCCGCATGACCGCCGCCCTGCGCCTGCCGGCGACCCGTCCCGGCAGCCGGATCATGTCCGTCGGCGCCTACCGGCCCGCGCGCGTCGTGACCAACGACGAGATCGCCGGCCCGATCAACTCCTCCGACGAGTGGATCCGCGAGCGCACCGGCATCATCGAGCGCCGGTTCGCGGCGTACGACGAGTCGGTGGTCGACATGGCCGTCGCGGCCGCGGGCAAGGCCCTCGCGAACGCCGGGGTGGCTCCCGAGGCGATCGGCATGATCCTGCTCGCCACGGTGACCCACCCGTACCAGACGCCGTCCGCCGCGGCGGTGGTCTCCGACCTGCTCGGTGCGACCAACGCGGGCGCGCTCGACATCGGCGCGGCCTGCGCCGGCTTCTGCTACGGCCTCGGCCTCGCCGACTCGATCGTGCGGACCGGTACGTCGGAGCACGTCCTCGTCATCGGCGTCGAGAAGCTCACCGACTTCGTGTCGCTCACCGACCGCGGCTCGGCGTTCATCTTCGCCGACGGCGCGGGCGCGGTCGTCGTCGGACCGTCCGACCACCCGGGCATCGGCCCGGTGGTGTGGGGCGCGGACGGCTCGCAGAAGGACGCGATCACCATGACGCAGTCCTGGATCGAGTACCGCGACGAGCCGGCCGAGCAGTACCCCGTCCTCACGATGCAGGGCCAGCAGGTGTTCCGCTGGGCCGTCCGCGAGATCTCGGAGGTCTGCACCCAGGCGCTCGACGCCGCGGGCATCACCTCCGACGACCTCGTCGCGTTCGTCCCGCACCAGGCGAACATGCGCATCACCGACGCCATGGTGCGGGCCCTCAAGCTCCCCGAGCACGTGGTCGTCGCGCGCGACATCGCCACCACCGGCAACACGTCCGCGGCGTCCGTGCCGCTCGCGCTCGACGCGCTGCTCCAGTCCACCGACCTGCCCAGCGGCGGGCTCGCCCTGCTGGTCGGCTTCGGCGCCGGGCTCTCGTACGCCGCCCAGGTCGTCGAGCTCCCCTAAGGACCCCCGCGCCGTACCGGCTCCGGGTGCACCACCCGCACGACCCCGTCCAGCACCGCACCAGCATCGCAAGGAGAGACCGTGTCCCAGGAGATCCTCGAGGGCCTCGCCGCCATCGTGAACGAGGTCGCCGGAACCCCCGTGGCCGACGTCAGCCCCGACAAGGCGTTCATCGACGACCTCGACATCGACTCGCTGTCGATGGTCGAGGTCGTGATGGCGTGCGAGGACAAGTTCGGCGTGAGCATCCCCGACGGCGAGGTCAAGAACCTCAAGACCGTCGGCGACGCCGTCGCCTACATCGAGAAGGCCCAGGCCTGACGATCGTGCCGGGTGGCGTCCCGCTCGGGACGCCACCCGCACCACCACCTCGACTTTCGCAAGGAGCCATCGCATGACCACCTCGCAGCGGCGCGTCGTCGTCACCGGCCTGGGTGCCACCACGCCCGTCGGCGGGGACGTCGCCTCCACCTGGGAGGGCCTGCTGACCGGCCGGTCCGGCATCCGCGCCCTCGAGGACGAGCGGTACGCCGAGCTGCCGGTGCGGTTCGCCGGCCAGGCGGCGGTCGAGCCGACCACGGTGCTCGAGCGCTCCGAGGCCCGTCGCTTGGACCGCTGCCAGCAGCTCGCGCTCGTCGCGTCGCGCGAGGCGTGGGCCGACGCCGGTGCCCCCGAGGTGGACCCGGAGCGGCTCGGCGTCGTCGTCGCCACGGGCATCGGCGGCATCGTGAGCCTGCTCGAGCAGAACGAGATCCTCAACACCCGGGGCTGGACGCGCGTCTCGCCGATGTCCGTCCCGATGCTCATGCCCAACGGCTCGGCCGCGTGGATCGGTCTCGACCTCGGCGCCAAGGCCGGCATCCACACGCCGGTCAGCGCCTGCGCCTCCGGCGCGGAGGCGGTCTCCTACGGCCTCGAGATGATCCGCAGCGGTCGCGCCGACGTCGTCGTCGCCGGCGGCACCGAGGCGTGCATCCACCCGATCACCGTCGCCTCGTTCGCCGCGATGCGCGCCCTGTCCACCCGCAACGACGAGCCCGAGCGCGCCAGCCGTCCCTACGACAAGGGCCGCGACGGCTTCGTCATGGGTGAGGGCGCCGGCTGCCTCGTGCTCGAGTCCGCGGAGCACGCCGCCGCGCGCGGTGCGCGGGTCTACGCCGAGGTCGCCGGCGTCGGTCTCACCGCCGACGGCCACCACATCGCCCAGCCCGACCCCGACGGCCGCGGCGCCAAGCGCGCGATCGCCGAGGCCCTGTCCTCCGCCGGCGCCGCACCGTCCGACGTCATCCACGTCAACGCGCACGCCACCTCCACGCCGCAGGGCGACATCGCCGAGGCGACCGCCATCCGTGCCGTGCTCGGCGCCGCCGCCGACGGCGTCGCCGTCAGCGGGACCAAGTCGATGACCGGCCACCTGCTCGGCGGTGCCGGCGCGGTCGAGTCGGTCGCCGCCGTGCTCGCGCTGCACCACCGGATCGCGCCGGTGACGGCGAACCTCGAGGACCCCGACGACGAGATCGGCCTCGACGTCGTCCACGGGGAGTCCCGCGCGCTGCGCGGCGGCGACGCCGTGGTCCTCAACAACTCGTTCGGTTTCGGCGGCCACAACGTCGCCCTCGTCTTCCGGAGCGTGTGATGACCGCCGTGGCCACCACCGCGGGCGTCGAGGTCCGCGACCTCGACCCGCGCCACCCGCTCGTCCGCATGCCGGCGTTCCTCGACGACGGCACGATGGAGCTCATCACCGACGTCGACGACAGCGGCGTCATCGCCGCGGTCGGCAGGGCGCACGGCACGCCCGTCGTGGTCTTCTGCACCGACCCGACCGTCCAGGGCGGTGCCATGGGCATCGCCGGGTGCCGCGCGATCCTCGTCGCGTACCGCCGCGCGATCGCCGACGGCGTACCCGTCGTCGGCCTCTGGCACTCCGGCGGAGCACGCCTGCGCGAGGGCGTCGAGAGCCTGCACGCCGTCGGCGAGGTCTTCGCGATCATGACCCGCGTCTCGGGCCGGATCCCGCAGATCTCCGTGGTGCTCGGCCCGGCCGCCGGCGGTGCGGCGTACGGCCCGGCCCTGACCGACGTCGTCGTCCTCGGGCCCGGAGGGCCGCATCTTCGTCACCGGTCCCGACGTCGTCCGCTCGGTCACCGGCGAGGACGTCGACATGCTGCGCCTCGGCGGCCCGGAGCCGCACGGCCGGCGCAGCGGCGTCGTCCACGTCATCGCGTCGACCGAGCGCGCCGCCCTCGACGACGGTGCCCGGCTCGCGTCGCTGCTCGGGACGCACGGCAGCCTCGACACCGACGGAGGTCGCCGACACCGACCTCGCCGCCCTGCTGCCGGAGAACCGCAAGCGGGCCTACGACGTCCACCCGCTCGTCGCCGGCATCCTCGACGAGGGCTCCGGGCTCGAGCTGCACGCCAAGTGGGCGCCGAACGTCGTCACGACGCTCGGGCGGCTCGGTGGTCGCGCCGTCGGCGTCATCGCCAACAACCCGCTGCGCCTAGGCGGCTGCCTCGACGCGACGAGCGCCGAGAAGGCCTCGCGCTTCGTCCGCATGTGCGACGCGTTCGGCCTCCCGCTCGTCGTCGTCGTCGACGTGCCCGGCTACCTCCCGGGTGTCGGCCAGGAGTGGGACGGTGTCGTACGCCGCGGCGCGAAGCTGCTGCACGCGTTCGCCGAGGCGACGGTCCCCCGCGTCACCGTCGTCACCCGCAAGGCGTTCGGTGGCGCGTACATCGCGATGAACTCGCGGTCCCTTGGCGCCACCCGCGTGATCGCCTGGCCCGGCGCCGAGATCGCCGTCATGGGCGCGGTGGCCGCGGTGCGCATCCTGCACCGCCGCAAGCTCGCCGACGTCCCCGAGGACGCGCGCGCCGAGGTCGAGCTCGAGCTCGCCGAGGAGCACTCGCGCATCGCCGGTGGCGTCGAGAAGGCCGTGGCCATCGGTGTGGTCGACGAGGTCGTGGAGCCGGCCCGCACCCGCTCCGCGCTCGCCGCCGCGCTCGCCGAGGCGCTCGCGGCCGACCCGGACGTCCGCGGCGACCACGGGAACATCCCGCTCTAGCCAGGTCACCGGCGGGGTCCACCGCCGCGACCGCTCCCCGCGTCGTGGAGCTGGTCGCGCCGGTGCTGACGAGACCCGGAGCGGGGACGGGATTCGGTGCTGGACCCGTCCCCGCTCCGACCGTCCACCTGCGCCCGAGGTCCTAGCGCAGCGTGATGACGGGGCTCAGGCCGTCGAGCGTGTCGTTCGGCCCGCTCCCGCCGTCGCGTCGCTCAGTCCACGAGTGGCTGTCCTGCCTGCGTCGACGGCGTAGCAGCTGATGACCCGGAGCCCGACGGGTCGGGGGTGCCAAGGTCGGGCACAGCGGCCCTGGCGGTGCTCCACACCGCCTCGCGTCAGTGCCGCTGCCCGACATCTGGCTGCGCGCGTGGCCGTGGGCGCTCGTGAGCTCGTCGGCCTCGTCATCCTCGACCCGGGCGTCGTGACCGGGCATCATCCGGTGGGTGGGAGGACCGATGCGAAGCGGTGACGAGATCCGAGACGGTCAGCGAGTGGCGTGGGCCGGGCTCTCCGCGGGCTGGGAGAAGTGGGACTCGGTCATCATGGAGCAGCTGGGCCCGGTCGGTACGGCGATGATCGAGCGGCTCGAGCATCGCCGACGACCAGCAGCACCTCGACGTGGCCGCGGGCACGGGTGAGCCAGGGCTGACCGTCGCCAGGCTCGCGCCGCAGGGGCATGTCGTGCTCACCGACCTCGCGGCCGAGATGCTCGACATCGCGACGCGACGTGCGGACGCGCAGGGGATCACCAACTTCGAGACCCGGGTGTGCAGCGCCGACGACCTGCCGTTCGCGGACGCCACCTTCGACAGCATCTCGGTGCGGTTCGGGTACATGTTCCTTCCCGACGTCGCCACCGCGACCGCCGAGTTCGCGCGCGTGCTCAAGCCGGGTGGACGTCTCTGCTCGTCGGTCTGGGTCAAGCCCGAGGAGAACCCGTGGACGTCGATCGCGATGCAGGCGATCGCGGCGGAGGCGGTCCTGGAGCCGCCCGACCCGGACGGACCGAACATGTTCCGGTGCGCCGCACCCGGTTTCGTCAGTGCCCGCTACGAGGCGGCGGGGCTGCGCGAGGTGGCCGAGTGGGACGTCGGGGTCGAGCTCGTGACGCGATCGCCGGAGCAGTACTGGGAGATGATCAGCGAGCACGTCTCGCTCGCGGTTGCGGCGCTTCAGCAGGTCGACGAACCGGCGCGGGAGCGGATCGCGAAGGCCGTCATCGCGAAGGTCAGCCACTACGAGGACGGGGGCGAGGTCCGGGTCCCTGGCCTGGCCCGCTGCATCATCGGTACGAAGTAGGTACGACCGGACGAGTCGTTCCCTGACCCGCCGGCGCCGTCGGACGGCGCGAGAGCCGAGCCAGAACCGGGCTGACCGCGTGCGGTCTAGGGCGCAGCCGGGTCCCAGGAGCGCGGCTCGGCAGGAACGGCCGGAGGGTCGGACAGGGTGAGCTGGTACCAGGCGACGTCACGCCAGGCACCGAGCTTGAACCCGACGTCGCGGTACGTCCCGAGGTGGCCGAATCCGAACGACTCGTGCAGGCGCACGCTCGCCTCGTTCGGCTGTGCGATCCCGGCGAACGCCTGGCGGTAGCCGAGATCGCGAAGTGCGGGAAGCAGGACCGCATACAGGGCGCGACCCAGTCCTCGCCCGGTAGCGGCGCCGTCGAGGTAGACGCTGCAATCGACGGTCCAGCGGTACGCCGGCCGCGTGCGGTGCTGGGCGGCGAAGGCGAACCCGACGACCTCGCCGTCCTCGCAGGCGACGAACCACGGGAGCAGCCGGGCCGAGGCCATCCGCCGCCGCATCTCGTCGGCATCCGGGGCGATCTCCTCGAAGGAGGTGTACGACGACTCGACGTACGGGCGGTACAGGCGCGCGATCGCCTCGGCGTCCTGGGCAAGCGCAGGCCGAACCTCGACGGGACTCCGGGCTTCGGCCACCCGCACATGGTGCCTGACGGTGATCGGCCCGACCGCCCGGCCCCGGCCGGGGATCACGAACGGCGGGGCGGACGCCGTCGGCCCCCGGCCGCGGGCAAGGCGGGCGGGGGCCGACGGATCCCTCAGGGAGGAGGGTCGGGCGGGTGACCGGTCAGGACACCACCTGGTGGAGCCAGCGCACCGGGCTGCCCTCACCGGCGTAGCGGAACGGCTCGAGCTCGGCGTCCCACGGAGCACCGAGAAGCGTGGCGACCTCGTCCTCGAGGTCGGTGCCCGACAGCGCCGCGCGCGCGATCGCGCCGCGCAGCCGCTCCTCGGGCACCTGGACGTCACCGTGCACCCCGATGACCGCGCGGTAGACGCCGAGCGACGGGGTCACCGAGTAGCGCTGGCCCTCGGTGCGCGACGTCGCCTCCTCGGTGGCCTCGAAGCGCAGCCGGTTCCAGCCGTGCAGCGTCGACACCAGGCGGGCGGCGGTCCCGGTCTCGCCGGTCCAGGACACCTCGGCGCGCACGCTTCCCGGCGTCACCGGCTGGGCGGCCCAGTCCAGGGTCACCGGCTGGCCCAGGACGTCGGCGAGCGCCCACTCCACGTGGGCCGCGAGGGCCCGCGGGCAGGAGTGCACGAAGACGACGCCCCGGGTCTGCACCCGTGCGCCTGCGGGCGCGCCCGGCGCGCCACGGTGACCGGCCATCTCCGGACCTCCTCCTCGAGGGACGCCTTCCCCAGCGGCCTCACGGAGATCCGGACCTCGCGGTCCGGTCACCACGATAGCCCCGCCCGTCCCCTGCGCACCAGACGTCACACGCGCGACACGCTGTGTCATCGGACGGCTACGTTGCGCGTGCGCGAGGCGAGGGCGAGAGCCAGCGGCCACGAGGGCGGACGCCGACGGCGCGACGGTCAGAACCAGCGGGTCCCGAGGAACACCGCGACGACCATCGACCCGAGCAGCAGCCCGGTCACGCCGAGGACGACCCATCGGTTGCCGACGCGGGTGATCACCCGTCGACTCTAGGGCACTCCCCCGGCCAGCGACGGCTCGCCGGGGCGGCGGGCCCCGAGGCCGACTCACACGGACCCGTCGCCCCTCTCACACCCGGTTCACAGGTTCTCCGCCCATCGTGATCACATGAGCAGCGGGACGGCCACGCGCCGAGGCGCGCAGGTGCTGCGCCCGGGCCCGGGCCGGGCCGCCCGCCCCGAGTCGTTCGACCGGGCCCCGCTCGTCGCCCTCTGGTTCGCCGGCCTCGGCCTCGGGCTGGTCGTCGGCATCCAGCTCGCCACCCGCAGCCCGCTCAGCGGGGCCGGCGCCCTGGCGCATCGAGCTCAGCCGCTGGTGCGCCCTGCTGGGGACGTACGGCGCGATGCTCGTGATCGTCCTCGTCGCCCGCATCCCGGCACTCGAACGCTCGGTCGGCCTCGACCGGATGGTCACCTACCACCGGCGCCTGGGGCCGGCCGTCGTCGTCCTCATCGCGGCGCACGTCGTGCTCGTGACGACCGGGTACGCCATGAGCGAGTCGGTGTCGGTCCTCGCCGAGACCACGACGTTCCTCACGACGTACACCTGGGTGCTCCCGGCCTTCGCCGGCTTCGGGCTCATGGTGATGGCCGGGCATCACGTCGTGGCGGGTGGCGCGACGCCGGATGAAGTACGAGACCTGGTGGGTCACCCACCTCTACCTCTACCTCGCGATCGCCCTCGCCTACATGCACCAGGTCCTGCACGGCCAGCAGTTCGTCACCCACGCCTGGGCCCGCTGGATCTGGATGGGCCTCTACGTCGTGACCTTCGGCGCGCTCCTGCTCTTCCGGGTCGGGCTCCCGCTCGTGCGCTCGTGGCGGCACGACCTGCGCGTGCACGCCGTCGTCCGCGAGTCGAAGGACACCGTGAGCGTGTGGGTCAAGGGTCGCGACCTCGCGGCGCTCGACGTCCGCGGCGGCCAGTTCTTCGGCTGGCGGTTCCTCACCCCGCAGATGTGGTGGCAGTCGCACCCGTACTCGCTCTCGGCCGGCGCCGACCCGAGCTACCTGCGCATCACCGTGAAGGACCTCGGCGACCACAGCCGCTCGCTCGCCCGGCTGCGCCCGGGCACGCGCGTCGTCGCGGAGGGGCCGTACGGCGTCTTCACGGCCGACGCGCGACACGGTGAGCGCGTCGTCCTGCTCGCCGGCGGCGTCGGCGTGACGCCGATCCGCGCGGTGCTGGACGACCTCCCGTCGACCGTCCGGGCCGACGTCCTCTTCCGCGCCCCTCGGACGCAGGCGCTCATCCTGCGGGCCGAGCTCGACCAGATCGCCGCGACGAGACCTAACGTCCGCGTGCGCTACCTGGTCGGCAACCGCCGCGACTACCCCATCGACGCCCGCACCCTGCTCCACCTGGTCCCCGACGTGCAGGCCGCGGACGTCTACGTGTGCGGACCCGAGGACTTCATCCGGGCCGTGCGCGAGGCCGCCGCACGTCCTCGACATCCCGGCGCACCGCGTCCACCACGAGGCCTTCTCGTTCCAGTCGCCGGACAGCTACGCGTTCGAAGGGGGAGCCCGATGAAGCGAGCCCTCATCGTCGGAACCGGCACCGTCGCCGGTGTCGCCGCCGTCCTCGCCCTCAACCCCGAGGTCACCTCGGTCAGCGCCCAGGGGACCGCGCCCGCGGTGGTCAGCCCGTCCACGGCCACGCCGGGATCGGCGCCGGCTCGTCCGGCTCGTCCGGCTCGTCCGGCTCGGGCTCGTCGGGGTCGTCCTCCGGTTCGACGTCGACCTCTGCCACGACCGTGGCCGGTTCGTCGGTCGACGTCGGGTACGGCACGGTCCAGGTGCAGGCCACGCTCCAGGGCGGACGCATCGTGGACATCCAGGCGCTCGCCCTGCCGCAGAACGACGGCCACAGCGCCCGCATCTCCCAGCAGGCGTTCCCCATGCTCGTGCAGCAGGCGCTCGCGGCCCAGAGCTCCCAGATCTCCGGGGTGTCCGGCGCCTCCTACACGTCCTACGGGTTCGTCCAGTCGCTCAAGGCGGCGCTGCTCTCGGCCGGGCACGCGGCGTGACGGCGACCCTGCTCCCCGGCCCGCTGCGCACGCGGATCGAGCACGTGTGGGGCACCGTGGTGTCGATCGACGTCCGGGACGCCGACACGACCGACGTCGCCGTCGACGCCGCGTGGGAGTCGGTCCGCGCCGAGCTGCACCGGATCGACGCCGTGTTCTCCACCTTCCGGGCGGACAGCGTGGTGTCGCGGCTGCGCGCCGGCGGCACCCACGTGGTCGCCGACGACGTGGCCGAGGTGGTCGACCGCTGTCTCGAGGCGCGGCACACCACGCACGGCGTCTTCGACCCGTGGCAGACCGCCGGCGGTTTCGACCCGAGCGGCCTGGTCAAGGGCTGGGCCGCCGACCGCTGCGCGGAGATCCTGCACCAGCACGGCCTGCGCAGCTTCTCCGTCGACGCCGCGGGCGACCTCGCCTGCCGGGGATCGGCCACCGGCAGCACGTCGGGCTGGCCGATCGGGATCGCCCACCCGGACGACTCCACGACCGTCGTGGCCGTGGTCGACGTGCTCGACGGCGCGATCGCGACGTCGGGCACGAGCCAGCGCGGCGAGCACGTGATCGACCCGCTGACGGGCGGCGCCGCCCGCGGCGCGCGCCAGGCGACGGTGGTCGGGCCGGACGGCGCCCTCGCCGACGCGTTCGCCACCGCACTCGTGGTGACCGGGGTCTCGGGTGCCACCTGGTTCACCACCCTGCCAGGATGGTCGGCGTACGTCATCGAGGGTGACACGGCCACCGCCTGGGGACCCGCGTTCGACGACACAGCAAGGGGACTGGAGCCATGAGCATGACCAAGACCGAGGGCACGGACCTCCCGCAGAGCTACCTGCGGTCGGGCGACGGCGTGCCGCCCGTCCGCGTGCTCGTGGTGGACGACGAGCCCGACCTCGCGGACCTGGTCTCGACGGCGCTGCGGTTCGACGGCTGCCGCACCGCCACTGCGGGCGACGCCGACGAGGCCGTGCGCGTCGCGCGGGACCTGCGCCCCGACATCGCCGTGCTCGACATGATGCTGCCCGGCGACGACGGCGTACGGCTGCTGGCCCGGCTCCGCGCCGAGCACCCCGACCTGCCCGCGGTGTTCCTCACCGCACGCGGCGACACCCGCGACCGCATCGCCGGGCTGCGCGCCGGCGCCGACGACTACATCGCCAAGCCGTTCAGCCTCGAGGAGCTCCTCGCCCGGCTGCAGGCCGTGCTGCGCCGCACCGGTCGGCTCGACGAGCAGGGCGCGGTGCTGCGCGTCGCCGACCTCACCCTCGACGAGCTCACCCGCGAGGTGCACCGCGCCGGCGAGCTCATCGACCTCACCCCGACCGAGTTCGACCTGCTCCGCTTCCTCATGCAGAACGCGCGCACGGTCGTGAGCAAGGCGCAGATCCTCGACCGCGTGTGGCACTACGACTTCGCCGGGCGCAGCAACATCGTCGAGCAGTACGTCGGCTACCTGCGTCGCAAGGTCGACGCCGACCACGAGCCGCTGATCCACACCGTGCGCGGCGTGGGCTACGTGCTCAGAGCACCGCGACCCGGGGACACGGGTGCGTGACCGGCTGAGCTCCGCCTGGGCCGCGATGCCGTTGCGTCGCAGGCTCGTCCTCGGTCTGCTCTCGGTCATGGCCGTCACGCTCGTGGTGGTCGCCGGTGCGACGTACTACTCCTTGCGCGCCTGGACGATCCAGGGCATCGACGCCAGCCTCGAGCAGGCCAAGTCGCACGTCTACTCCGACACCAACGACCGGGGCAGCGTCAACGAGGCGGTGCAGGCGTGGAACTCCAGCGGCGCGACCGTCTACCTCGTCACGTCCGACGGCACCGCCGCGCCGCTCACCCCCTCCATCCCCGGAGCGCCGACACCGACCGAGCTCTCCGCCGCCGACGCCGCGGCGCTGCAGTCCGTCCCGACCGGCCGCGAGGCCGCGGCCGTCTCCATCACGCTCTCGACCCTGGGCCCGAGCCGGGCGATCGCGATCCCCGTCAACGCCGGCACGTCCGACGGCACGCTCGTGGCCGCGACACCGCTGTCCAAGGCCGACGCCGTGGCGGCGAGGCTCCTCCTCGTCGAGGTCATCGCCGTCGTGCTCGCGCTGATCTTCGCGGGGATCGTGGCCACGTGGTTCGTCCGGCGCTCGCTGCGCCCGCTCAAGGAGGTCGCCGAGACCGCGGGTGAGGTGGCCGGGCTCCCGCTCGAGCGCGGCGACGTCGACATCCCCGCGCGCGTCCACGACCCGATCCCGACGACCGAGGTCGGCCAGGTCGGCCTCGCGGTCAACGCGATGCTGGACCACGTCGAGAGCTCGCTCAAGACGCGCGCCGACACCGAGGAACGGCTGCGCCGGTTCGTGTCCGACGCCGGCCACGAGCTGCGCACCCCGCTCGCCGCGGTCCGGGGCTACGCCGAGCTCATGCGCCGCGGCGCCGCGGGCGACCCCGAGCAGTCGCGGCACGCCGCGGAGCGCATCGAGGCCGCCGGCAACCGCATGGGCCTGCTCGTCGAGGACCTGCTGCTGCTCGCCTCCCTCGACGAGGAGCGCCCGCTCGCGCACGACGTCCTGGACCTCGACCGGCTCGTCGACGAGGCGGTCGCCGAGGCGGCCACCGCCGGCCCGGACCACCAGTGGTCGGTCGAGGAGGGCCCCGGGCACATCACGGTGATCGGCGACGGGACACGGCTGCACCAGGCCATCGCCAACCTCCTCGCCAACTGCCGCGCGCACACGCCCGCGGGCACCTCGGTCACGATCACGGTGTCGTCGGACGCGACCACCGCGCACATCGAGGTCCGCGACGACGGCCCCGGGTTCCCGGCCGGGCTGCTCCCCCGGGCCACCGAGCGCTTCGCCCGCGGCGACGCCAGCCGGTCGCGCGCCACCGGCGGCAGCGGCCTGGGGCTCGCCATCGTCAAGGCGGTCGTCGAGGCGCACCGCGGCTCGATCGCGGTCGGCAACGGTCCGGACGGCGTCGGCGCCGTCGTGCGGGTGTCCCTGCCGGTCGCGCCGGCCCCGAAGGCGTCGTCGGTCGTCGGGACCATCACGACCCGCCCGACCCCGACGGTCCGCCCACCCGCCGAGCCACCGGTCGCCGCCGACGCCTCGCCCGTGCGGGTGGACCGCCCGGAGAACCTCGACGACTCGGCGCCGGTCGGCTCCACCAGGGCAGGCTGAGCCGTGGCACCCGTCGACGAGGAGTCGCAGATGAGCTGGACCGCCCCCGAGATCGACCGCGCCGAACCGCCGCGCCTGGGCGACGAGCGCAGCGCGCTCCAGGGCTGGCTCCAGTTCCACCGGGAGACGCTGCTGCAGAAGTGCGCCGGGCTCGACCACGAGCAGCTCGCCCGCCGCAGCGCCCCTCCGTCGGAGCTGTCGCTGCTCGGGCTCGTCCGGCACCTGGCCGACGTCGAGCGCTGGTGGTTCCGGGCCAACCTGCGCGGCGAGGACGTCGACGGGTTCTTCGGCCCGGCCGACAACCTCACCGGCGACTTCGACGACCTCGACTCGATGCCCGCCGAGGAGGTCTGGGAGGTCTTCGCCCGGGAGTGCGCCGACGCCGACGCCGCGGCCGAGGGCATCCCCCTCGAGCAGACGTTCCGCAGCCGCAGCCGAGGCACCGAGCTCGACCTGCGCTGGCTCTACCTGCACATGATCGAGGAGTACGCCCGGCACAACGGCCACGCCGACATCCTGCGGGAGCGGATCGACGGCGTCGTCGGCGACTGACCGACGCCACGGAGACCGCGGCCGGCAGCCGGATCAGCCGGGCACCGGACGCGGGATCGGCGGCAGGACGACCTCGGGCGTGAGCGTGACGAGGACCCACACCCGCTTCTTGCCGACGAGACGCAGCGGCCAGCGGGCCGGCCACATGAGCGAGAAGTGCCGTCCGTACTTCGCCCGGTGCGCGCGGACGCCTGGACGGAACTCGCTGCGGTCGAGGATCTCGGCCCGGCCGGCGACGTAGGACTCCCCCGGCAGCAGGGCGCCCGGGCCGTCGCACGCCGCCACCGCCACGAGCGGGTTCGCCCGGATGCGCGTGATCTTCCACGAGTCGCCGAAGGTCGACACGAACAGGCGCTCGCCGTCACCGCTGACCCAGACCGGCGTGTGCGCGGCGGAGCCGTCGGGGCGGAACGAGACGAGGTCGACGAACGGCTCGTCGCCGAGCCGGCGGGTCTGCGTGCGCGCGTCCACGTGCCGACTCTCGCACGGCCGGGGACGCCGCACATCACGGGACAGTCCGTCGCCGGATCCGTGGTCGCCCTAGTGTTCCTCGCATGACCGATGCCGCCGCGCAGCCCCGGCCGACGCTCGACAAGAAGCGCTCGATCATCATGGGCCTGGTCGGCCTCGCCGTGCTCGTCCTCATCTTCGTCAAGGTGATCCCGCAGATCGGCTCGTACGAGGACGCCTTCGTCGCGATCCAGGCGATGGACGTCGCGGACATCGCGCTCATCGCCGCGACCGTCCTGCTCTACAACGTCGTCTACGGGTTCCCCTTCATGGCGGCGACGCCGGGGCTGGGCTACCCACGCGCCTTCCAGCTGAACCAGGGCGCGTTCGCGATCAGCAACGGGATCCCCGCGGGCGGGGCGTTCGGGCTCGGCGTGCAGTACGCCATGCTCGCGTCGTACCGGGTGCCCGCGACTGTCGCCACGGCGGCGATCGGCGCGGTCGGCGTGTGGAGCATCTTCGTCACGCTGGGGCTGCCCACGCTGGGGCTGCTCGCGATCACGGCCTCGAACACGATCGACGCCGGACCGTACGTCTACATCGGTGCGATCGGACTGGCCGTCCTCGTCGCCATGATCGTCGTGTTCGCGCTCGTCATGCGCAGCGAGCGACTGGCCGAGCGCATCGGGTTGGTCGCCACCAGGCTCGCCGCACCCGTGCTGCGCCGGATGCACCGGCCCGACTTCGACGCCGTGCCGCTCGTGCTCAAGTTCCGCACCGACACGGTCGACCTCGTGACCCGGCGCTGGGCCGCCATCACGGTCGCCCAGGTGAGCGTCTCGCTGACGCAGTTCCTCATCTTCTTCGCGGCACTGCGCGGCGTGGAGGGGGCCGACACGACGACATCGGTGCTCGTGGCGTTCGGCGCGTTCGCGGTGGCGCAGATCGGGATCATGATCCCCATCACGCCGGGCGGGCTGGGCACCGTGGACGCGCTCATGATCTCGCTGCTCACCGCCATGGGCGTGAGCTCAGGCGACGCCACCGCGGCGACGCTCGTCTGGCGGGCCGCGTCCTTCGTCCCGCAGATCGCCATCGGCGTGATCGCCCTCGTGACGTGGAGCCACACGGCGGCCCGGGCGTTCGCGACGACCCAGCCCGCGGACGGGACGCCGGACGGCTGACCGGTCAGGCCGCGGCCTCCTCGGAGAGGTCGAGCGTCTCGGCCACGAGCCGGAAGACGGGATCGCGCTCGACGAGGAAGCCGTCGTGCCCGGACCGCGACGCGACCACCCGCAGCCCGTCGACGCAGCCGGGTGCGAGCTCGGCGATCCGCCGCTGCTCGTGCAGCGGGTAGAGCCGGTCGCTGTCGATGCCGCCGACGACGAGCGGCACCCGGATCGCGGCCAGCGCGGCGTCGACTCCGCCCCGGCCGCGACCGAGGTCCCACGTCGACATCGCGTCGGTGAGCGCCACGTACGAGCCGGCGTCGAAGCGGTGCGCCAGCCGGTCCGCCTGGTGGTCGAGGTAGGACTGGACGGCCCATCGGCCCGGCCCGAGCGGGTCCTCGCCCGGCTGCGCGGCGTTGCCGAACCGCTCCTCGAGCTCGGCGGCGCTGCGGTAGGTGAGGTGCGCGATGCGGCGCGCGACGCCGAGCCCGCGCCACGGCGCCGGCACCGGGTGCGCCGTCGTGGTAGTCGCCGCCGCGCCAGCCCGGGTCGGTCGTGATCGCGAGGGACTGCGTGGTCTGCGTGCCGATCTGGTCGGCCGAGGCCACCGCCCCCACCGCGAGGACGAGCGCGCTGGCCACGCGGTCCGGGGCGCCCGCCGCCCACTCGAGCGCGCGCATCCCGCCCATCGAGCCGCCGACGACCGACGCCCACCGGCGTATGCCGAGGGCGTCCGCGAGCCGCGCCTCGGCCGCGACCTGGTCGGCCACGGTGATGCGCGGGAAGCGCGACCCGTACGCCGCGCCGTCGCCCGCCACGGACGCGGGACCGGTCGTCCCCTGGCACCCGCCGAGCACGTTCGGCGCGACGACGAACCAGCGCCTCGTGTCGATCGGGGCGCCGGGTCCGACGAGCCCGTCCCACCAGCCGGGCGTCGGGTGACCGGCTCCGGCGGGGCCGACGACGTGCGAGTCGCCGGTGAGCGCGTGCAGGACGAGGACGGCGTTCGACGCCCGGCGGTCGAGCCGCCCCCAGGTCTCGTACGCGACCGTGACGGCGTCGAGCCGGCCACCGAGCTCGAGGTCGAGCCCGCCGATCCGGGCGAACCGCCTGTCGCCCACGGGATCCCCCTCCCGCCAGGCGCCGCTGGCGGGAGGGGGACCGACGGGTGCGGGCATGGCGCTCAGGCGCCCTTGGCCGCGCGGAACCCGGCGTCGAGGTCGGCGAGGATGTCCTCGATCCCCTCGATGCCGACCGCGAGCCGGATGAGCCCGGGCGTGACCCCCGAGGCGAGCTGCTCCTCCGGCGTGAGCTGGGAGTGGGTGGTCGACGCCGGGTGGATGACGAGCGAGCGCACGTCGCCGATGTTGGCCACGTGGCTGTGCAGCTCCAGCGCGTCGACGAACCGTCGGCCCGCCTCGATGCCGCCCGCGATCTCGAACGCGAGGACCGCGCCGGTGCCGAGCGGGGCGTAGCGCTGCCCGCGCTCGAACCACGGCGACGACGGCAGCCCGGCGTAGCTCACCGACTCCACCTCGTCGCGCGCCTCGAGCCACTCGGCGACGCGCTGGGCGTTCCGCACGTGCCGCTCGATGCGCAGCGACAGCGTCTCGAGGCCCTGGGCGATGAGGAACGCGTTGAACGGCGAGACCGCGGGACCGAGGTCGCGCAGCAGCTGCACGCGTGCCTTGACGACGTACGCGAGGTTGCCGAGCGCCTCGGCGTAGACCAGACCGTGGTAGCTCGGGTCCGGGGTGTTGAACTGCGGGAAGCGATCCGGGTGGGCGGCCCAGTCGAAGCGGCCGCCGTCGACGATGACGCCGGCGACCGCCGTGCCGTGACCGCCGAGGTACTTCGTGGCCGAGTGCACCACGATGTCGGCGCCCCACTCGAGTGGGCGGATGAGGTACGGCGTCGCGACCGTGTTGTCGACGAGCAGCGGCACGCCGGCCGCGTGCGCGACCCCGGCGATGCCCTCGATGTCGAGGATGTCGTTCTTGGGGTTGGAGATCGTCTCGCCGAAGAACGCCTTGGTGTTCGGCCGGACCGCGGCGCGCCACTGGTCCAGGTCGTCGGGGTCCTCGACGAAGGAGACCTCGATGCCGAGCTTGGGCAGCGTGTAGTGGAACAGGTTGTACGTGCCGCCGTAGAGCGCCGGGCTGGAGACGATGTGGTCGCCGACCTCGGCGAGGTTGAGGATCGCGAGCGTCTCGGCGGCCTGGCCGCTGCTCACGAGCAGCGCCGCGACGCCGCCCTCGAGCGCCGCGATGCGCTCCTCGACGACGTCCTGCGTCGGGTTCATGATCCGGGTGTAGATGTTGCCGGTCTCGGCGAGACCGAACAGCGCGGCCGCGTGCGCCGTGTCGCGGAAGCCGTACGACGTGGTCTGGTAGATCGGCAGGGCTCGCGCGCCGGTCGTCGGGTCGACGGTCTGACCGGCGTGGATCTGCTTGGTCTCGAAGCTCCAGGTGGCGCTCATGGTGTGTCTCCGGTTCGTGGGCCCCGCGTTCGGCGGGGTTCGAGCGGTACGGGGTGGGGTCGTGCGCGGCGCGGCGCGTCGGGGCGCGCGCGAGCTGCCCGGGATCGGGCGCGAGGTGTGGGCGCGTACGTCGGGTGCGGTGTCCCCGGCCGTGGGAACGACGAAGGCCGGAGGAGATCCTCCGGCCTTCGTGCGGTTCCGTGGCGTGTCGGTCAGGGACAGCCGGGCATTCGCACGAGGACGTCGCGCGGCATACACATCTGGCTCGCCACCCGTCGCAGGTCGACGAAGCGGCGGGACACCAGGCTCACCCGCGGACGCATGGCCGGGACCATAGCAACGCCCCGCCGACCGGCGCGAACGTGTTCAGCAGGCGGACGGCAGTCGCCGTCTCCCCGCTGTTGCGAGGACTTCGCGGCGGTCAGGTCCCCCGGTTCGAGCCGTCGGCCGGAAAGCGTGGCTCGCGTGTCGTCATGGCCTTGCTGTGCGCGTCGTCGATCTTCTTCTGCCGCACGCCGCCACGCGTCGACCAGACGAACAGCGCCGCGAGGGCTGCCAGCACGACGATCAGAACGAGCCAGCCCATGAGGTCCCCTAGCGCCGCGTGGCGGATCTGTGCCGAACACGATGATCATCCGGCACACCGGTACGCCGCGTCCAGCACTGCGACCGGCTTCCTCGCGGCCGGGGCGGGTTTCCGGCTGAGCGGCGTCGCGGAAGAGCGGTCAGCCACTGAGTGCGGTGAGGCCGTCGACGAGCGCGGTGATGTCGCTGCTGTCGTTGTAGTGATGCAGGGAGACGCGGATGCCGCCACCGCGCGGACTGACCACGACGCCGACGTCGGCGAGGAGTCGCTGCACCTCGACGGCAGGGCGCGCCGCGTGCCGGAGGGAGACGATGTGGTTGCTGGAGGCGCTGGAGTCCAGCGAGCGGAAGGGGACCCAGCCCAGCCGCGCGACACGGGAGACCAGCTCGTGCGCCAGTGCATCGGCGTGCTCGGCGATCGCCGACATCCCGAGCCCCGCCAACAGGGCGAGGGACGCCGAGAGGCTGAGCGCCGAACCGTAGGACATCGTCGAGAGCTCGAATCGCCGGGCGTCGGGGGCCAGTGACAGGTGGTCGGCATCGAAGTCGAAGGGGTTGGTCGTGCCCTTCCACCCCACGATGTACGGCGTCTCCTGGGCCAGCTCCTGGTCCACTGCCAGCAGGGCCACTCCGCCGTGCCCGGACAGCCACTTGTAGCCGCTGCACACCACGGCGTCCGCGCCCCACTGACGCATGCTCATCGGTGCCGCTCCGGCCAGCTGCGTGACGTCGACGATCACCTTCGCACCGACCTGGTGCGCCCGTCGGACGATCTCCGGGACATCGACGACCGAACCGGTCGCGTACTGGACGGCACTGATGCAGACCGTCGATGTGTCTTTCTGGATCGCTCCGAGCACCGCCGTCGTGAGGTCCGTTGCTGGTTGGTCCTCGACCCACCTGATGCTGGTGCCGAGGCGTTGCTGCGCTCCGAGCCAGGGGTAGGTGACGCTCGGGAAGTCGGTACGGATCAGGACGACCGAACCAGGCCGCGACGCCAGGATCGCGGCGAGCTGCCCGAGCGCCTCGCTGGCGCCGCCCACGACCGCCACAGATCCCGTCGGGGCGTCCAGAAATTCGGCTCCGGCAGCCCGCAGATCGTCGAGGATTCCGGCCTCCTGGGCGTCCGACAGACGCACGTTTCCATGCTGCGCGACATCGACGGCGAAGCGCACCATCGCCTCGGTCGAGGCCTGCGGGACGAGACCCAGCGATGCCTGGTTCAAGTAGACGCAGCTGCGCAACGCCGCGAAGGTCTCGCGCGGCACCAGCGAGTTCACCGTCACAGGTCACACCTCCGAGAACCCTCCGAGAGCTCGCCCGCCATCCAGTCGGGCCGCGCACCACCGCCGACGTGCCGTTCTGCGTCACTTCCCGATCGAGGGCAAGATTATTCGGTGCGCCCGCGGCGTCGGCACTGGTCTCGACCGAGGGGCGCACGGGTTCGGGTGCGGGAGGTGACCGACCATGGCAGGCGCATCCCGGCAGTCGCCCGGTCCCGCCCTCGTTCTGGTCATGCCGAAGTGCCCCGAGTGACTCGGGTCGACCGGGGAACGGCCTCGGGTGTTCATCCTGGCCGTCGGAGGAGCAGCGGGATTCTGGCTGGCCAATCTCGCCATCTCCCTGACTCCGCTTGCCGCGGACTATCGAGCCGCTCTCTCGATCGCCTACCTGCCCATGCTCCTGGAGGCACTCGTTGGCGGCCTGATTCTCGGGCGTGCTCGTCAGCTACTGCCTGCTCCGCTTCTTCGGCAACATCCCGACGAACAGCCCGATGATGAAGTCTCTGGTCCTCGCCTTCGTCGCCTTCGTCGCAGTCACCCTGTTCCTCGAGGTGCCAGCCAAGTTCCTGACCACCATGAGCGATCCGGTGCACTACTTCCTCATCGGCACCTTGTTCAACGGACTACGGATCCTCGCCCTGGGGGCGGTGGTCGGCCATCTGTATGACCGGCTCGACCGGAGCACGGGAACGTGAAGGCATCAGGGCCTCGTTGGTGGGCCCTGGACCGAGCGGTGACCAGCTGCTTCATCGTCGCGGCGACCGGTCTTCCTCGGACCGTGTCGATCCGGCAGCATGGGCTCGTCAGGATCCGTGCAGGGCAGCAACGGTCGGGGGAATCGTGACGGCGACGGTCAGTGGCACGTCGAAGCGGAGGAGGCGGAGTCGCCGAACGGTGCTCGCGATCGTCGCAGCGGTGACGGTGCTCGCCGGGTGCGGCTCGCCGACGGCCACCTCCCGGTCTGGCTCGGCGGCAGGAGAGCGGGACCTGCAACTTCGCCCGGTGTTGACGATGACGCCGCTCGGCAGCGGTACCTGTCCGTCGGCCGACCGTGATGCTGCGGGCAGCACCGCACCCGTGTCCGCGTGTTCGGCGGATGGCTCATTGCTGTATTCGCTCGGCGTCGCTGCGGTTGGCGGCGGTCAGGTCTCCTCCGTCTCCGTGCAGGATTCCGCTGCCGGGGGCACCGTCGAGATCCACGTGGATCTCGACGACGCCGGGACTGCGGCGCTGGCGAACGTGACGAAGGAACTCGCCGCGAAGCCTGCCCCTCAGTCTCAGCTGGCGATCTACGTTCATGGGCGCGTGCAGAGCGCACCCGTGGTCATGGCACCGCTCACGTCGGGCACCGTGATCATCGCGGGAGACTTCACCGAGGCACAGGCGCAGCAGATCGTCGACGGGCTCGCCGTCCCCTGATCAGGGTCGGCCTGAGCGGGCGGTTAGCCGCGCCTCGGCGACAGAACGCAGAACTCGTTGCCCTCGGGATCCGCGAGCACGACCCAGGACTGCTGCCCCTGACCCACGTCGGCATGCCGAGCGCCGAGGCTCAGGAGACGCGCGACCTCGACCTCCTGGTCGTCGGGCCGAAAGTCCATGTGGAGCCGGTTCTTGCCGCTCTTCCCTTCTCCGACGGGTTCGAAGATCAGCCCGGGCAGCTGGTCCGCCGTCGGCCGGATCTCGAACTCCTCCGGTGCGTCGTTCAGCACGACCCAGCCGAGCGCATCGGCCCACCAGCGGCCCAGCATCACCGGGTCCGCGGCGTCCACGACCACCTGCTCCCATTCCAAGCCCATCCTGGGAAGGTAGGACCGCCACGCCGCCCGCGCACAACCGGTTTCCGGTCCCGGGAGCGCGCCCGCCGAGGCTCGCGTCAGATCGGCAGCCGGCGGAAGACCGCACGCGGCAGGTGGCGCAGGCCCGACATCACGACGCGCATCGCCGCCGGGACGTAGACCACGGTCGATCCGCGGCGCAGTCCCGACACGACGGCGTCGGCCACCTGCTCCGCGGTGACCGACAACGGCGCAGGCTCGAGGTGCGTGGTCATGCCGGTGCGGACGAAGCCGGGACGTACGACCAGCACTCCGGCGCCGCTGCCGTGCATGGCGTCCGCGAGCCCGCTGGCCAGGGCGTCGACGCCGGCCTTGGTCGAGCCGTAGACGAAGTTGCTGCGCCGGGCACGCTCCCCCGCGACGCTCGACAGCACGACGAGCGAGCCGTGCCCCTGACCGGTGAGGTGGCGGGCGGCCCGCAGGCAGACCGACACGGCGCCGACGTAGTTCACCTGCGCGGCCGCCACGGCGAGGTCGGGGTCGTCCTCGAACTCCTGCTGGTCGCCGAGGACCCCGAACGCGACGAGCACGACGTCGACGTCGCCGGCGGCGAACACCGCGGACATCAGCTCGTCGTGCGTCGTCGTGGTGGCGGCGTCGAAGTCGACGGCCGTGACGCCGGCGACACCGGAGGCGGTCAGGTCCGCTACCGCGGCGTCGCGTCCCGGGGACGGACGCGCGGCGAGGACGACCCGGCGCAGCGCCGGTGAGCGCAGCGCCCGCACGGTCGCGAGCGCGATGTCGCTCGTCCCGCCGAGGACGAGGATCGACGTCGGACGGTCGAGGGCGTCGGTCACAGCTGCAGTCTCCTGGAGAGGTCGGAGACGAAGACCCCGAGCGGGTCGACGTCGGCGCGCAGGGCACGGAAGGCGGGAAGGCCCGGGTAGCCGGCCGCGATGGTGGCCGGCACCGCACGCGAGTCCTTCGCGAGGTAGAGCCGGCCGCCGGCGGCGAGCACGTGCTCGTCGAGCTCGTCGAGCGCGGCGGCGAGCCCGGGTGTGCGGACCGGTACGTCGATCGCAAGGGTCCATCCCGCGATGGGGAACGACAGCGGCGACCCGGGACGACCCGGACCGAAGCGCTTGAGCACCGACAGGAACGAGGGGGCGCCGATCCCGGCGAGGCGCTCGAGGCCCCGGCGTACCACCTCGGCGCCGGAGTCGGGCACGGCGAACTGGTACTGCAGGAAGCCGCGACGGCCGTAGAGCCGGTTCCACCCGCCGACGGCGTCGAGCGGGTAGAAGAACGGCGCCAGCGCGGTGATCTCGCCGTCGCGCGAGCGCGGCGCCTTGCGGAACCACGCCTCGTTGAACGCCGCGAGGGTGAGGCGGTTCAGCGGGCTGACCGGCACCGGAGGAGCCTCGAGGCGAGGCGGGCCGGCCGCGATGGGCGCGCCGGACGGCCGGCGCCGACGGACGTCCTCGGCGGGGGCGTGGTCGCCCCGGGTGAGCACGCCGCGGCCGAGCCGCGCGCCGCGCGCCATGCCGTCGACCCAGGCGACGGAGTACCGGTGCTCGTCGTCGCCGTCGGCCATGAGCGCCATGAGGGCGTCGAGGTCGGGCGCCCGCCGGGTCTGGACCCGCACCCACGGGGTGGGCGCCGGGATCGTCGCGAACCGCGCGGCGACGAGCACGCCGGTGAGACCCATCCCGCCGAGCGTCGCCGCGAGCAGGTCGGCGTCCGCCGCGGGGCCGTCGGGGGCGAGCCGGCGCACCGAGCCGTCGGCGGTGACGAGCTCGACCCACTTCACGTGCGCACCGAACGAACCGTCGACGTGATGGTTCTTGCCGTGCACGTCGGCGGCGAGGGCGCCGCCGACCGTGACGAACCTCGTGCCAGGCGTCACCGGGAGGAAGCGCCCGTGCGCCAGCAGCACCGGGATGACGTCGCTGAGCAGCGCGCCGGCACCGGCGACGACGTCGCCGTCGTCGAGCAGCTCGATGCCGGAGAGCGCCGCGAGGTCGAGGACGACTCCCCCGCCGTTCTGCGCCGCATCGCCGTAGGACCGACCGGCCCCCCGCGCGAGGACGCCGCGCGGGCCGGCTGCGCCGACCGTCGTGACGATGTCCTCGACGGACCGGGGCCGGACGACCACGGCCCGGCTGGGCATCGTGCGGCCCCACCCGGTCAGCAGGGTGGGTGGTGTCACGCCGTCCACCCGGTCAGATCCCCTCGACCGCGATGAAGTCCTTCTTGAACCGGGTGAGGTAGGTCGACGGCGGTCGGATCGTCCAGTGGTTGATCCGGCGTCCGACGACGTGCCCGCCCGCGTGCGAGTACACGAAGCCCGTGGGCCAGGAGATGTTCATGTCGAGCATGATCGCCTCGCGCACGCCGAGCGACACGAGGGTGTGCCCCAAGGTCGCCGCGGTCACGTCGTGTGCGTAGACGAAGACGAAGGAGCCGTTCGCGAGCCGGCCGAGCGCCGAGCGGTTGGCGAGCGGGCGGTTCCCGTTCGAGATCCCCCACGTGCGCGGACCGTCGTGGACCGAGGCCTGCGACACACCGCCGACGACCAGGGGCCGCAGGTTCTGCCGTACGACGAGCGTGTCCGCCGTCATGGCGAGGTCACGGCCCCACACCCCTACGGCGAGCGAGCCGTCCTTGTGCACGACGAGCGAGGCGAGCCCGGCGCTGAGCGGCACGACCGCGCGGCCGAGGTAGTAGTAGCCGCCGACGTGGTCGGCGAGCTTGTAGCCGCTGTTGAACGCCGCGACCATCCGGGGCACCCAGGACGAGGGGGTGCGGTCGGCCGCCGAGGCGGGGCTCCCCTCGGGGTAGCGGTACCCGGGGACGAACCGGAACCGCAGCCGGCTCGGGTCCATCCAGAGCAGCGACGTACCACCGCCGCGGAGCGTGGCCACCTGGACGGCCGCGGAGCCCGGGCTCGCGGTCCAGGCGTACCCGCGCGGCGGGGCGAGGCTCGGGCCCAGCGCCGCGTTGACCGGGCTCGTCGACGTCATCGCCGCGCTGACCGACGTCGCGGACGTCGAGGTCGTCGCGGCCGGCACCGGTGCGGCAGCGGCCGACGCGGTGGACGCCGGGCGGGGCCGTCGGGCCGGCGGCGGACGAGGCGCAGCCCGTCACCAGCAGGGCCGCGGAGGCGGCGACGGCGAGGGCCGGGACGTGTCGGGTCAGCGATCGGCGGGGCACGGGGTGACTGTGCACGGCCGATCTGTGAGCGACCTGAGAGCCGCGACTGAACGCGCTGACCGAGGCACCGACCGGCACACCCGTCGATACGGCGACGCGTCCGCCCCGAGGTCTAGCGTGACGGCATGCGTCGCAGCCCCGGTCGCACCGCCCGGCCCGCCCGGCCCGCCCGGCGGCTCGGCGGCCTCGGTGTCGTGTCGGCCGCACTGGCGTTGCTCCTCACCCTCCCGACCGCGTCGGCGCACGAGCCGCCGCCCGACGCGGACGGGCCGACGTCGCCCCGCACCCCCACCGCGCGGGCCGTCTCGGTGCCGACCGGACCCGTCTGGACGGCCCGCCTCGTGCGAGCGGCCGGCGTGCGGCAGTGGATCGAGTGCGCCGGGACCGGGCCGGTCACCGTGGTCGTCATCCCGGGACTCCACGCCACGCACTCGATGTGGAGCCGGGTCCTCCCGTCGTTCGCCCGCACGACGCGCACCTGCGTCTACGACCGGCCTGGCCTCGGGCCGAGCCCCGCTCGCTCGCCGCACGCGACCGTCGACGCCGGTCGGCACGCCTACGAGCTGATGGCGCTGCTGGTCGCGGACCACGTCACCGGGCCCCTCGTCGTCGTCGGCCACTCCTACGGCGGACTGCTGGCCCGGGCGTTCGTCGCGCGGTACCGCAGCCACGTCGCGGGGCTCATGCTCGTCGAGGGGGTCGCGCCGTACGACCGGACCTCGCACTACTGGCCCGAGGGTGGCGACCGCATCGACATCTGGCGCTCGTCGGCGGCGGCCCTCGGGATGCGCCTCGGCTCGGTCCCGCTCGTCGTGGAGGCGGCGCAGGACCCCGACCGGGACCGCTGGGGAGGCTCGTCGTACGGCTCGACCGCGGACGACATCGCCGACTGGCGGGCGCATCAGCGGGCCGCGGCGTCGCTGTCGACGAGCTCGACGTACCTCGTCGTCTCGCGCAGCGCGCACATCATCGAGCAGGACCGGCCCGATGCCGTGGTGGCCGGGCTGCGGCTGCTCGTACGGGCGGCCGAGCGTCACACGGCGCTGCCGCGGTGCGCGCTCGGCGGGTACGGCAGCCAGCCCCTGTGCCCCTAGCGGCGTCAGACGCCGACGGCGCCGAGGGCGAACATCGCGACCCACACGACGGCGGTGAGCTGCAGCACCCGGTCGCCGAGGGCGATGTCCTCCGGCGCCCCGGCGTCACCGCGGTCGATGTCGAGGGCGAACCGGAGCACCGCGAGGATGAACGGCACGACCGACCAGGCCGCGAGCGGGAGCGAGCCCCGGTCGCGAGCGGCCAGCGCGAAGGCCCAGAGGCAGTATGCCGTGAGCATGATCGCGGCGGACAGGCTCCAGACGAAGCGGAGGTACGTGTCGCTGTACCGCGCGAGTGCCGGTCGGGTCGCGCGGCCGGACTCGCCGAGCGACACGTACTCCGAGTAGCGCTTGCCGGCGGCCATGAACAGCGAGCCGAACGCCGCGACCGTGAGGAACCACGGTGAGATCGGGATCCCGGTGGCGGTGCCACCCGCGGTCGCCCGCAGCACGAACCCCGCGGCGACGAGGACGAGCTCGACGACCGGTTCGTGCTTGAGCCCGAAGGAGTACGAGAGCGTCGCCACGAGGTACACGCCGAGCGTGACGAGGAAGCCGGGGTACGTGGACAGCGCCGCGGCCAGGATGCCCAGGGCGGCGAGCGCCACCGCCAGCGCGAGGGCCAGCCGGACCGGGAGCTCGCCCGCGGCGATCGGCCGGAACCGCTTGCGCGGGTGGGCGCGATCCGAGGCGACGTCGCGCGCGTCGTTGACGAGGTACGTCGCGCTGGCGACGGCACAGAAGGCGAGGAACGCGACGGTCGTGTCCACGAGGACGTCGCGCTCGGTGAGCTTGCCCGCCGCGAGGGGCACGGCGTAGACGAGGAGGTTCTTGACCCACTGGCGCGGGCGCAGCGCGACGAGGATCGCCAGAGGGAGGGGGCGTGGACGTCTCGGCGCGGTGGGACCGTCGCCGCCGGTCCCCACGGCGACGATGTCCGCCGCGGGCCGCGCGTCAGGGGTGCTCTGCTTCATCACGTGCATCAAACCGGCGGCCCGAGCGGCGAAGGTGTGACTGCCCTGTGAATCGGCTATGAAGCGGTGCCCGTCGACGCTCCGCGGGTGCGCCGCACCCGCCGACCGGGTCTGTAATGGCTCCCGAGAGCGCGCGCCCTCGCCGCGCCAGCCGTCGTCACGGGAGTCCGAGTGCACGTGGAGCGTCGTCCGACCAGCCGACCGCACGCCTACCGCCGACGTCCGTCGCGGGTCTACTGGATGCGGCGCGGCGTCCTCGCCGTGCTGACGGTCTTCCTCGCCACCACCGCGTGGTCCCTCGTCGGCGCCCTGCGCGCCCCCGGTGACGACGTCCCCACCAAGCTGGCCGAGTGGGCCCGGGACCACGGGCTCGGGCCGGCCGTGACGATGGCCGAGGCCATCCAGTACAAGCTCAGCCCGCCCCCGACCGGCGGCGCGCCCGACACCTCGCAGCTCGCCTCCGGGGCCGCGGAGGCCGCGAACGCGGCGAAGTCCCCGTCCGGGGCCACGCTCCTCGCGCTCCAGCCGCGGATGTCCTCGCCGGACTCGCCGGAGCTCCCGGGTGAGGGCGTCTTCGTCCCCGCCGTGACCACGAAGGCCGGCCCGGTCGTGCAGGTCACCTACGTCCGACCCGACGCCGTGCACACGTCGTTCCTCACCGGCGTGGCGTGGATGAGCCACACCCTTCGGTTCGTGCTGCACCCGGGCTACCAGGACCCGGGCACCTCGGGCATGTCGCAGCCGGACCAGATCGGCGGCTCGCAGCTCAGCGGCCTGGTCGCCTCGTTCAACGGCGGCTTCAAGCTCAAGGACGCGCAGGGCGGCTACTACGACCACGGGCACACCGTCGGCACGCTCACCAACGGCGCCGCGTCGTTCGTCATCTACAAGGACGGCCACGCCACCGTCGGCACCTGGGGCACCGACGTCTCGATGACGCCCGACGTCGCCTTCGTGCGCCAGAACCTGCAGCCGCTCATCACCGGCGGCGTGGTCGCCGCCAACCTCGACGCGAACGTCCAGAGCAACTGGGGCACGACCGTCGGCGGCGGGTACGCCGTCTGGCGCTCGGGCATCGGCATCACGAAGACCGGCGACCTCGTCTACGCCGGCGGCGACGCGCTGTCGGTCACCGCGCTGGCCGACGTCCTGCACCGCGCCGGCGCCGTGACCGCGATGCAGCTCGACATCAACAAGGCGTGGGTGTCGTACATGTACTACGCCCGCAGCGGGGGTCACCTGACGCCGCACAAGCTCGCCGCGTTCCAGCGCCCCGCGGACCGCTACTTCAGCCCGACCAGCCGGGACTTCCTGGCCGTCTACGCGCCCTGACCGGCTTCGCCGCAGCCGCCGACGGTCAGCGCGCGATCCCCAGGTACCGGTCGACGAACGGGTTGCGCAGGACACCGTCGGGATCGCTCCGGACGACGAGGCGTCGCGCGTCCTCCATCCGCGGGTAGAGCGCGGCCACCCGTTCGGGGTCGATCGTGAAGACCTTGCCCCAGTGCGGTCGCGGGTCGAACGGTGCCAGGGCGGCCTCGACCGCGGCGACCACAGGCAGCACCCGCCCGGTGTCCGCGATCCAGGTGAAGTGGATCGCGAGGCTGTCCCGCCGGTGGGCCGGCGAGAGCCACAGCGCGTCGGCCGCCACCGACCGGACCTCCGAGACCTGCAGCACGGGGGCCACGACGTCGCGGATCGCGTCGACGGCGCGGAGCGCCTCGACGCCGAGCTCGCGGGCGACGAGGTACTCGGTCTGCAGCTCCGCCCCGCTGCTCGGCGTGAAGTCGAGCCGGAAGTGCGGCACGCGCTCGAACCAGGGGCCCACCACGCCGCCCTGCGTCGTGCAGTGCACCGGGTCGGCCCCGGGGACCGGGTGCCGCGGCCCGTCGGCACGCGTCGCACCGGTCCACGCCAGGTCGACGACCGGATCGCCCTCGCGGTGCTTGAGCCACACCTGCTCGATGCCGTGCCCGCGCCACGTCGTGAAGAGGCTGACGCTCGCCGCGCTGCCCATGACCGCATCGAGGTGGTCGAGCGCGACGTCGAGCGGCAGGTCCTCGACGACGGTCTGGCGGACGTCGTACGTCGGGACGAGCGCGAGCCTCACGTGCGTGACGACTCCGAGCGCGCCGAGCGCCACCACCGACCCGTCGAAGCCCGGCTCGCCGCGGCGCAGGGTGTGGAGCTCCCCGCCCGCCGTGACCAGCTCGAGGGCCGTGACGGCGGTGGCGAGACAGCCGTTGCGGTCGCCCGACCCGTGCGTCCCCGTGGCCACCGAACCGGCGACCGAGATGTGCGGGAGCGAGCCGAGCGTGTGCACGGCGAGCCCGGCCGCGTGGAGCTCCGGCGCGATCTCGCCCCACCGCAGCCCGGCGCTCACCCGCGCGGTCGACGTCGCGGTGTCGACGTCGACGACCCGCGGCAGCCCCGCCACGGACACGAGCACGTCCTCGCTGTCGGCGACGGGCGAGAACGAGTGCGCCGTGCCGAGCGCGCGCACCCGGCGCGCGGAGGCGACGACGTCGCGCAGCTCGTCGACCGACGTCGGGGTGGTGAGCCGGTCGGGCGTGAACTCGACGTTGCCGGCCCAGTTCCGCAACGGCGCCGTCATTCCCGGCTCAGGCGCGCCGCGCCCGGTGCAGCGCCACGATGCCGCCGTGGATGTTCATCCACTCGACACCGGACCAGCCCGCCTCCTGGATGGCCTCGGCCAGGGTCGCCTGGTCGGGCCACGCGGCGATCGACTCGGCGAGGTAGACGTAGGCGTCCGGGTTGCTCGCGACGGCGCGCGCCACCGAGGGGATCGTGCCCATGAGGTACTCGGAGTAGAGCTTGCGCACCAGTCGCTGCCGCGGGTGGCTGAACTCGCAGACCACGAGCCGTCCGCCGGGGCGCACGACCCGGCGCAGCTCGCGGAGCGCGCCGGCCGAGTCGACGACGTTGCGCAGCCCGAAGGAGATCGTGGCCGCGTCGAACACCGAGTCGCCGAACGGCAGGTGCAGCGCGTCGCCGGCGGTGAACGGGAGGGCCGGTCGGCGGTCGTGCCCGACGAGCAGCATGCCGGTCGAGAAGTCGCAGGGGATCACCGTGGCGCCGCGGCCGGAGAGCGGCTCGCTCGACGAACCGGTGCCGGCGGCGAGGTCGAGGATGACCTCGCCGCGCATGGGCGACACGGCGTTGACCAGCGCCTTGCGCCAGACCCGGGTCTGTCCGAGGGCCAGGACCTCGTTCGCCACGTCGTAGCGGTCGGCCACGCCGTCGAACATCGAGGCCACCGCGTCGGGCGCCTTGTCCAGGCTCGCCCGCACCCACGGGGTGTCGAGCATCGGCGTCGCCGCCGAGAGGAGCTGACCGAATCCTTGTGTCGCCGTTCTCATGACCGCCCCCAGATGGTCCGCCGGGTTCGACGTCCACGATCACCATAGGAAGCACGGGGCGCCCGATGCAGCATCTTCGGACCGGTGTCTGCAAGGTCACGTTCGGGTCCGCACGATCGGCGCGGCCCCCTGCGGCCCGCTGCGGCGCCCTTCCGGGGCCCGTCCGGGCCGTGACGTCATGCCGGTACGACGGTCGGCGCCGATTCTCATCGTGGGTACAGGGTCGACTCACGGGTCGGACATGGCGGGCTGCGACGGTGAGGTTCCTCGGGTCGACGCCGGCCCGGAGAGCGCACCGGAGGACACCATGACCGAGCCGTGGACCGCGAAGCACCGCGACCAGCTGCTGACCCGCGTCTCCCGCACGACCGTCCTCTCCGGCGCGCTCGCCCTCGTCGCAACCGCCGGCATCTCCTACGGCCTGGCCGGAGCCACGACCGCCGCGACGCTCGCCGCGGACCCGGCCGCGACGGCGGCGGCCGCACCGACCGCGAGCACGACCTCGACGGGCGCCGCGACGACTGCCTCGTCCACCGGGACGGGCACCGCCTCCACCGCCACGACGACCACGTCGGCCGCGACCGGATCGACCACCGTGTCGGCGTCGGGCTCCGCCCCGGTGGCCGCGAGCGGCGGCTCCTGACCCGCTCGCCCGATCCCGGCCACCCCCGAACCCCGGAGCCCACGTGACGCCTCGCCCCTGGACCGCCCGCCACCGCGACGACCTGCTCACCCGGGTCACCGTCCTGACGGCCGGCACGGCGGTGCTCGGCGCGGTCGGCGCGGTCGGCATCGGCGTCGCCCTGGCCGCGACGAGCCACCCGAAGAGCACGGTCGCGGTGCGGACCACGAGCATCGAGACCACCCCGTCGCCCGAGCCGACCGCGACCGTCGACGTACCCAGCCCGACCCCGACCCCCTCCCCCACCCGCACCGCGCAGGCGGCCGTGCACCGGGCCGCCGTCACGGCGACGAAGGCCGCCGCACCGCGGGCGAGCGCGACGAAGAAGCCCGCGGCGCGACCGGCACCCACGCCGACGCCGACGAAGAAGCTGGACCCCGCCGCCCGCTCCGCCGCGCCCGGCGAGCACCCCCACCGCGACGTCTGGCGGTTCCTGACATGACGGTCACGACCACGACGTTCGACCTCTGGGGCGGCACCGCCTCGGTGGCGACGCACGGCGGGTCGACCGCCGACGCCCACGAGGTGGCGGTCGCCGCGGTACGCCGGTGGCTCGACGAGGTCGACGCCGCCGCGAGCACCTACCGCGCCGACTCCGAGCTCTCGGTGCTCAACGCCGCCGACGGCGTGCCCACCCGGGTCGGGCCGGTCCTCGCCGCCGCCCTGCGCGTGGCGCTCGGCGCCGCCGTCACCACCGACGGCGCGGTCGACCCGACGGTCGGCGCGGTGACCCTCGCCGCGGCCGCGGCCGTACCGACCGTGACCCGCGCCGGGACCTACCGCGACGTGGTGCTGGTCGAGGACGGCGACGCTGTCGTCGTCACGATGCCGCCCGGCGTACGCCTCGACCTCGGTGCCACCGCGAAGGCGTGGGCCGCCGACCGGGCGGCCGAGCTCGCCGCCGCCGAGACGGGTGCCGGCGTCCTCGTCGCCCTCGCCGGCGACATCGCGATGTCCGGCCCGGCACCCGAGGGCGGCTGGGTCGTCCTCGTGACCGACGACCACCGGGAGGGCGTCGACTCGGCGAACCCCGTCGCGCAGACGGTGAGCCTCACCGGCGGCGGGCTCGCCACGTCCAGCACCACCGTCCGGCGACGCGGCACGGCCGACGGCGGCACCGTCGCCCACGTCGTCGACCCGGTCCGCTGGCGTCCGGTGACGCCGGTGTGGCGCACCGTCTCCGTCGCCGCCGCCGACTGCCTCACCGCGAACACCGCCACGACCGCCGCCCTCGTCCTCGGTGAGCGCGGCGCGGACTGGCTCGAGCGGACCGGGCTCCCCGCCCGGCTCGTCCGCGTCGACGGCCGCGTCGCCCGCCTCGGCGCCTGGCCCGCACCCGATCGAGAAGGAGCCACGGCATGAACCCCCTCTGGCTGGCGACCCGAGCCACCGGCGAGATCTCCCTCGTCCTGTTCACGGTGGTCACCGTCATGGGCATCGCGACCACGAAGGGCTGGGCCAGCTCGCGCTGGCCGGAGTCGGTGGTGACGCTGCTGCACCGCAACGTCTCGCTGCTGTCCGTCGTGTTCCTCGGCGTCCACGTGGCCAGCACCGTCCTCGACGGCTACGTCGCGATCGGCTGGGTCGACGCCGTCATCCCGTTCCACACGCCGTACCGGACCCTCTGGGTCGGGCTCGGGACCATCGCGTTCGACCTCACGGTCGCGCTTGTCGTCACGAGCCTGCTGCGCCGCCGGATCCCGCCCACGATGTGGAAGGGCATCCACTGGACCGCCTACCTCATGTGGTTCGTCGCGGTGGTCCACGGGCTCGGCGCTGGGACCGACCAGCTGCTCACCCGCGTGCTCTCGTTCGGCATGACGGCGGCGGTCGGCGCCGCCGTCATCGCCCGCTCCATCACCCCGCACCGTCAGGACGACCCGGTCGTGTCGGTCAAGACCAGGACGGAGATCCGACGGTGACCACCACGAGCCCCGCACCGCAGCGCACCGCCGAGCTGGGCGCACCGCGCCTGCTCGGCGAGCCGGTGGGCGTCGACCTGGCCCGGCACCAGGCCGCCTTCGGCACCCTGCCGGCCCAGCCCCGGGTCCGACGCGGGCACGCCGGTCCGCTCGTGGCCGAGGTGGAGCACTCCGGCCTCGCCGGTCGCGGTGGCGGCTGGTTCCCCACCGGCCGCAAGATGCACGCCGTCGTCGCCGCGGCGCACAGCGCGCGCAAGGACCCCGTCGTCGTCGTCAACGCGATGGAGGGCGAGCCGGCGGCGAGCAAGGACTCGGTCCTCGTGCACCGCAACCCGCACCTCGTGCTCGACGGCGCCGTGCTCGCCGCGCAGGCCGTCGGGGCGTCGGTCGCGTACGTCGTCGCGCACCGGGGCGGCCGGTCGGTCGGCACCCTCGAGCGGGCCGTCGAGCAGCGCGCCTCGCGCGGCGGCGACCCGGTCGAGCTGCGCGTCATGGCCGGCCCGGACCGCTACGTCGCCAGCGAGGAGAGCGCGCTCGCGCACTTCGTCGGCGAGGGCCTCGGCCTGCCGGTCACCGTGCCGCCGCGCGTCTTCGAGGCCGGCGTACGCCGTCGTCCGACGTTCCTGTCCAACGCCGAGACCTTCGCCCACATCGCCCTCGTGGCGCGACGCGGTGCCGCGTGGTTCCGCGGCGTCGGGGACCCGGCCCAGCCGGGCACGATGCTCGTCTCGGTGTCCGGCGCGGTCTCCAGCCCGGGCGTGATCGAGGTGCCGACGGGCACGACGATGCGGCAGATCCTCGGTCTCACCGGCGGCACCACCGGACCGGTCTCCGCGGCCGTCACCGGTGGCTACGGCGGTGCCTGGGTCTCCGCGAGCGCCGCGATCGACCTGCCGTGGACCCCCGACGGCCTGCGGCCCGCGGGCGGCGTACCAGGGGCCGGCGTACTCGCCGTCCTGCCCACCGACTCGTGCGGGCTGGTCGAGACCGCGCGCGTCGTGCAGTGGATGGCCGGTCAGGGCGCGGGGCAGTGCGGCCCGTGCCGCTTCGGGCTCGCCGCGGTCAGCCAGGACTTCGCGATGCTCGCGGCCGGTCGCCTCAAGGGCACCGGCCTCGCCGGGCTCGAGAAGCGGCTCGGGATCATCCCGGGCCGCGGCGCGTGCCGGCACCCCGACGGTGCCGTCCGCTTCGCGGCGTCCGCCCTGCAGGTCTTCGCCGACGAGGTGCAGCGCCACCTGTCCGGCCACTGCTCGGCCGCGCGCCGCGCCTTCGTCCTCCCGGTTCCCGCCGGGAAGGTCACCTTGCCCGTCGAGCGACCAGGGGAGGAGTGGCGATGAGCGGCCACGTCGTCACCGTCGACCGCATCGCGTGCGACGGCTTCGGCACGTGCGCGCAGCTGCTGCCGGAGCGGGTGATCCTCGACGAGTGGGGCTACCCCATCATCGACGGCACGCCGGTGCACGGCTCGGAGCGCCAGCACGCGAAGCGTGCGGTCAGTGCCTGCCCGCGCCTCGCGCTCAGCCTGGTCAAGGCACCGCACGAGGCCCCGCCCCGCACGGCACGCGTCAGCCCGCGGCTCGCTGACCGTCGGCCGCGTCGGCCGCACGCGCCGGCCGGCAGCCGGCTGTCGCCTCGGCAGGGGCGACGGGACGACGGCTCGGCCTCGTCGCGCGCCCCTGCACTACGGTTCCGAGGCAGGAGACCTGCGTACGACGGGCCACGCCGGGACCGTCGTGCTCGGGCCGGTGTCACGGAATCGAGGACCACGGCATGGACGCGTTCGACTCGCTCTGGGCGGAGCTCGAGCCGATCGGCCGCGACGCCGGCACCGGCGGCTACCGCCGCTTCGCGTTCGACACCGCGGAGCTCGACTGCCGCGAGTGGTTCACGTCGACGGCGCGGTCCCGCGGCCTCGACGTAGAGACGGACCGCAACACCAACCTCTGGGCGTGGTGGGTCCCGGACGGCGTCGACCCGGCCGCGCCGGCGCTCGTCCTCGGCTCGCACCTGGACTCCGTCCCCGACGGCGGGGCGTTCGACGGCCCGCTCGGCGTCGTGTCGGCGTTCGCGGCGCTCGACGCCGTGCGCGCGTCCGGCGTCACGCCCGACCGGCCGGTGGCGCTCGTCGCCTTCGCCGACGAGGAGGGCGCCCGCTTCGGCATCGCCTGCGCCGGGTCACGTCTCATGACCGGTCAGCTGGCGCCGGACCGCGCCCGCGCCCTGGTCGGCCGGGACGGGCTCACGATGGCCGAGGCGATGACCCGCGCGGGCCTCGACCCGGCCGCGCTCGGGCCCGACCCGGAGCGGGTCGCGCGCATCGGGCGCTTCGTCGAGCTGCACATCGAGCAGGGCCGCTGGCTCGTCGAGCAGGGCGCCGCCGTCGGCGTCGCCGAGTCGATCTGGCCGCACGGTCGCTACCGGCTCACCTTCCGCGGCGTCGCGGACCACGCCGGCACGACGCGCATGCGGGACCGGCACGACCCGATGCTCGCCTACGCCCGGACCGCGCTCGTGGCCGACGCCGCCGCGCGCGCGTCGGACAGCCGGGCCACGTTCGGCCGTCTCGAGGTGGAGCCCAACGGCACCAACGCGATCCCGTCGACGGTGCGGGCCTGGCTCGACGCGCGGGCCGCCGACCAGTCGACCCTCGACGCGCTCGTCGGTGACATCTCGGGCGGCGCGACCGAGGGCGCCCGCGCGAGCGGCACCGAGGTCGAGCTCGTCACCGAGTCGACCACCCCGCTCCTGTCCTTCGACGTCGCGCTGCGCGACCGGGTCGCGGCCGCGGTCGCGCGCTCGGGCGCATCCGCGTCGGTGCCGGTCCTGCCCACCGCCGCGGGCCACGACGCCGGCATCCTGACGAGCGTCGGCGTGCCGGCCGCGATGCTCTTCGTGCGCAACCCCACCGGGATCTCGCACTCGCCGGACGAGTACGCCGAGCCCGCGGACCGCCACGCCGGGGTCGCCGCGCTCGCCGCGGCCTTCACGGACCTCGCCCGATGACCCGCTTCCGCTGCGCCGCCGCGTGGGTCGACGGCGGCATCGTCCACGACGTCGACGTCGCCACCGACGACGCCGGGCGGATCGCGTCCGTCACGCCCAGCGACGCGTCGACCCACGACGTCGTGGCCCTGCCGGGCGTCGTGCTGCCCGGCTTCGCCAACGCGCACTCGCACGCGTTCCACCGGGCCCTGCGGGGTCGGACGCACGGCGACGGGGGCACGTTCTGGACCTGGCGCGACCGCATGTACCGCGTCGCGCGCACGCTCGACCCGGACACCTACTACTCGCTCGCGCGGGCCACCTTCGGCGAGATGGTGCTCTCCGGCGTGACCTGCGTGGGCGAGTTCCACTACGTGCACCACCCCCCCGAGGGCACGGCGTACGCCGACCCGAACGCGATGGGCGAGGCGGTGCGCAGCGCCGCGCGTGACGCCGGCCTGCGGCTGACGCTGCTCGACACGTGCTACCTCGCCGGCGGGCTGCGCGCCGACGGCCACGTGCCCCTGAGCCCGGACCAGGTGCGGTTCGGCGACGGGGACGCCGACCGCTGGGCCGAGCGGTTCGGCCTGCTGGCCGACGACGACACCACCCGGATCGGCGCGGCGATCCACTCGGTCCGGGCGGTCCCCCGCGACGCGATCCCCACCGTGGTCGCGGCGGTCGGCGACCGGCCGCTGCACGTGCACCTGTCCGAGCAGGTCGCCGAGAACACCACCTGCCAGGAGTTCTACGGCGTCACGCCAACCCGGCTGCTCGACGACGCCGGTGCCCTCGGACCGACGACGACCGCTGTGCACGCGACCCACCTCACCGACGAGGACGTCACCGCCCTGGGCCGCACCAGCACGGCGAGCTGCTTCTGCCCGACGACCGAGCGGGACCTCGCCGACGGGATCGGTCCGGCCACCCGGCTGCGCGACGCCGGCTCACCCCTCTGCCTCGGCTCGGACCAGCACGCCGTCATCGACCTCATCGAGGAGGCGCGCGCGCTCGAGATGCACGAGCGGCTCGTCTCGCACGAGCGCGGCCGGCACCAGCCCGCGGAGCTCGTGGCCGCACTGACCGAGCACGGCCATCGGGCGCTCGGCTGGGCCGACGCCGGCCGCATCGCCGTCGGGCAGCGCGCGGACCTCGTCGCCGTCCGGCTCGACACCGTGCGCACCGCGGGGAGCCGGCCCGAGCAGGTCCTGCTCTCGGCGTACGCCGCCGACGTCGACACCGTGGTCGTCGACGGGCGCGTCGTCGTGTCCGGGGGCGCCCACCGCTCGTTCGACGTCGCGGACGAGCTCGACCGCGCGATCCGCGCCGTCTGGCGGCACGAGGCCGCAGCCGGGTGAGCGGGGACGAGGCCGTGACCGTCCTCCGCGCGGAGGACCACCTGCGCATGGCCTGGGCCAACGGCGGAGGGACGACGTACCAGGTGGCGACGTCCCCCGCGGGGTCCGACCTCGACAGCTTCGACTGGCGGGTGAGCCTGGCCGACGTCGACCGGGACGGTGCGTTCTCCCGGCTCCCGGGGGTCGACCGGGTCCTCGTGCTGGTCGACGGACCCGGCATGGACCTCACGGTCGACGGCCGGGCGGTCCGGCTGACACCGCTTGAGCCCGTGCGATTCGACGGCGCGGCCGACACCTCCTGCACGCTCACCGGTGGCCCCACCCGCGACCTCAACGTCATGACGAGACGCGGCCGCTGCACCGCTGCTCTCGACGTCCTGCAGGTGGAGGGAGCGCTCGAGCCGAGCCCGGCCGAGGGCGGCACGCTGATCCTGGTGGTCCTCGCCGGCGAGGTCGTCCTCGAGGGTCCGGAGCCGCAGCGCCTGCGGCCGCGGGATGCCGTGGTCACCGGAGGGGCGCTGCGCCTGGGCGGCCTGGGCACGGTCGCACGGATCGGCATCGGCTCCCCGTGAGGGTCGGCACTGGCCCGGCCACCGTCGCGGGCGCCACCTCCATACCTCGGTTCTGTTCGTGTCTGCGCGTCGCAGAGAGCGCGCTGGCACGATCACGACCGGCGACCGGAGACGCGCGTGCCCCCGGCCGCACGAGAGCGACCAGGGGCACGCGTGAAGGTCAGCTGCCGGCGGGCAGGTGGATGAGCTTGCGGTTGACGAACTCGTCGACACCGCCGGGGCCGAGCTCCCGGCCCGACGCCGGAGCGCTTCGTCCCGCCGAACGGGAGGTCGGCGCCGCCGCCCTCGGGCTCGTTGATCCACACCATGCCGGTGTCGAGCCGGTTGGCCACCTCGAGGGCGAGCGCGGGGTCCTGGGTGTAGACCGCGCCACCGAGGCCGAACGGCGAGTCGTTCGCGAGCGTCACCGCCTCGTCGACGTCGCTCACCCGGTAGATCACGGCCACGGGCCCGAAGAGCTCCTCGTGGAACGCGCGCATCCCCGGCGTGACGTCGGTGAGGACGGTGGCCTCGAGGAAGGCACCCGGGCGGTCGGGGCGCTTGCCGCCGGTGCGCACCGTCGCGCCCTTGGCCACCGCGTCCTCGATCTGCGCCAGGAGCCCGTCGACGGCCGCCTCGGAGACGAGCGGGCCGTACGACGTGGCAGGGTCGGTGGGGTCGCCGGTGGTCAGCGCGGCCATCTCCGCGGTGAACCGCTCGACGAACTCGTCGTACAGGGCGTCGGCGACGATGAAGCGCTTGGCGGCGTTGCACGCCTGGCCGGCGTTCTCCATCCGCGCGAGCACGCCGTCCTGCACGACCTTGGCGAGGTCCGGCGCGTCGAGCACGATGAACGGGTCCGAGCCGCCGAGCTCGAGCACGACCTTCTTGAGGTGCTGCCCGGCGACCGCGGCGACGGCCGTGCCCGCCCGCTCGCTGCCGGTGACCGAGACGCCGCGCACCCGCGGGTCGGCGATCATCTCGGCGACCTGCTCGTTCGTGGCGAAGAGGTTGACGTACGCGTCGACCGGGAGCCCCGCCTCGCGGAAGATCTGCTCCATCGCGAGCGCCGACTCCGGGCACTGCGGGGCGTGCTTGAGCAGGATGGTGTTGCCCACCATGAGGTTCGGGCCGGCGAAGCGGGCCACCTGGTAGTAGGGGTAGTTCCACGGCATGATGCCCAGCAGCGCGCCGATCGGCGCCTTGCGCACCCACGCGGTGCCACCGGTGCTCGCGTCGAGCGGCTGGTCGGCCAGCAGCGCCTCGCCGTTCTCGGCGTAGTAGCGGTAGATGTCCACCACGAACTCGACCTCGCCGACGGCGTCGGCGGTCGCCTTGCCCATCTCCCGGGTGATGAGCGCGGCGAGCTCGGTCTTGCGCTCGTCGTAGAGGTCGGCCACCCGGTGCAGCACCGCCGCGCGGTCCTTCGCCGGCGTGCGGCTCCAGGACGCGAAGGCGGCGTCCGCGCGCTCGACGCGCGCTGGCGATCTCCGCGTCGGTGGCGGTGTCGAACTCGCGCTCGACGACCCCCGTGGCGGGGTTCTTGACCTGGTACATGCTCACCGTGGACTCCTCGGACGACGCGACGGCCGGGGGCCGCCGTTGGCGGCGCCACGCTACCCGGCGTCCCCCGGCCCGACGGAGCCGCCCGGTGGGGCGGTCCGGGGCCGCCGTCCCGCTCGTCCGCTCCGGCGTAGTCACGCCGGAGCCCCGGTCCCTCGGGCGACGGACCGGAGATATTCCCGTGTTTGACCGACTTTGCGCTGGAGCATCCGGGTGACGGTCGAGAGTGCCTGCCACGACTGACGATCCGGCTTTGGTCAATTTGTTGCAAAGTCTGCCGTTTCGGCTTGGTGACCGGCGACGTGGTGAGGTAACGTCGGTGTGTCACCAAGTACCCCCCACGGTATGTGGTGTCAGCCGAGAGCCGACGTCCGTTGCACCTCCAGGACCCGGGCGTCGTGAATGCGGCTGAGAGGCCCCGGTGTGTCTCCCCCGTCACCCCGGGGCCTCGCCATTTCCCGAGACGGGAGGGTCGGCCCGCCTCTCGCGAAGGCGGGCCGTTCCCCGGCGGCCGGCCCGTGGCCCCCGCACCGGGCACCCCAACCGGGCACCCGAACGCCAAGGTTAGGTAAAGGCCGGGCGCTCGGTTGGCGACGCGCTGCCGCGCTCCCTAGCCTCGACGTTGAGGCCCGACCACTCTCCCCCGTAGCGGTCGGGCCTCAACCTGTCCCGGGGCCCCTCGCAAGCACTTGCTGGGCCGAACGGGCGTCGGCCGTACGGATGACATGCAGTAACGCGGTACGTCGGCATGCCTAACCTCGATTGCATGAGCCGCGACGAGTTGTGGCAATGGTGGACCGAGGTCCTGACCGACGGTGAGCGGACCGAGCTGATGGCCACGCTCCGCGGGCCGTTGCGGCCGGACCTCGCCCTCGAGCTGTGGCGCCGGAGCGGGTTCGTGCGCGTCGTCGAGCCGGAGGAGTGGTCGGTGCGGACGAACCCGATGACCTGGCGGCTGACCGACGAGGTGCACACCTTCGTCGCCCAGCGGGCGCTGGAGCAGAGCCAGGCCCACTGAGCACGGGGCGTGACCCCGCCTACGGCCAGGAGCGAGTCCCGGTTCCGACGCCGGAGCCTCGACGCGCACGGTGCGTGACACGTCACATACCCGGACGGGTGAAGCGACCACCCCCGGCGGTCGATGCACGCGTGTGCCTCGACTTGGATGTGACGCGTGACCCCGCCGGACCGCACCGACGACATCATGACGCTCTCGCTCGACGCAGTCGGGCTCGACGACGTCGAGCTCGACGCACTTCTGGACCCCGCTCCGGTCGTGGCGCCCCGGCGACGTCAGTGGGGCTCGGAGCGTCCGCGTCCGGCCCTGCCCGTGGTCGAACGTCCGGCGAGCACGACGGCGACGTGGCTGGGCGGCTTCGCCATCGCCGCGACGGTCCTCGCCTGGGCCGCGTACGTCGTCTCCACGGTCTTCTCGGAGTTCCTCGACCTCGCGGTCCGCGACAGCGTCCTCATCGAGCAGACCATCGCCTACGTGGTCATCATGACCTTCCTGACGTTCTCCGCCCTCATGTACCTCGTGGCCCGCCAGGGCGCGCTCTACCGTTCGCGCGGGCACGTCCGCGTCCCGCGGGCCGAGATCGACGCGTTCATGTCCCGCGTCCGGCCGACGCTCACAGTCCTCGTGCCGTCCTACTGCGAGGAGCCTTCCGTCGTCCGGTCGACGCTGCTCTCGGCCGCCCTGCAGGAGTACCCGGGGCTGAGGGTCGTGCTGCTGCTCGACGACCCGCCGCATCCGACCGACCCGGCGCTCGTCGCGAGCCTGGCCGGCTGCCGGGCGCTGCCCGGGGAGATCAACGAGCTGTTGCGCGGCCCGCACGAGCGCTTCGCCGCCTCGCTCGAGGTCCACGAGGCCGTGGCCCACACCGCCGGCGCGAGTGCACCGGGACAGGTGCGTGCCCTGGCGCTCGACTTCGCCTGGGCCGCCCGATGGCTCCGCGAGCAGGCCGACGCCCACCCGCGCTCGTCGAACGCCGACGACCTGATGGCCGACGAGGTGCTCGGTGGGCTCGCCCGCGATTTCGAGGTGACCGGCCGCGCACTGCTCAGTGCGCTCGACGAGGGCGCCGCCGTCCCGACCGAGCGACTGACCCAGCTGTGCCGGAGGCTCGTCTGGACGTTCGGGGCCGACGTGTCCTCGTTCGAGCGCAAGGCCTACGCGAACCTCCCCCACGACGCGAACAAGGCGATGAACCTCAACGCCTACATCGGGCTGATGGGACGTCGCGTGCGGGAGGTCGAGACGAGGATCGGGCTCGTGCTCCGCGACTCGCAGGACGCGGACGCGACCGAGGTCCCGGACAGCGACTACCTGCTCACTCTGGACGCGGACAGCGTCCTGCTGCGCGAGTACTGCCTGCGGCTCGTCCACCAGCTCGGGCTCCCCGGCAACGAGCGGGTCGCCGTCATCCAGACCCCGTACTCCGCGTTCCGCGGTGCGAGCACGAGGCTCGAGCGCGTGGCCGGGGCCACGACCGACGTGCAGCACGTGCTCCACCAGGGGCTGGCCCACTTCGGCGCGACGTTCTGGGTCGGGGCCAACGCCGTCATCCGCAAGGTCGCGCTCGACGACATCGTCGAGGTGACCTACGTCCGTGGCCAGGAGGTACGCCGCTACGTCCAGGACCGCACCGTCATCGAGGACACCGAGTCGACGGTCGACCTCGTCGCCCACGGCTGGACGCTGTCCAACTACCCGGAGCGGTTGAGCTACAGCGCGACACCGCCGGACTTCGGCTCCCTGGTGGTCCAGCGCGCGCGGTGGGCCAACGGCGGCCTGCTCATCGCGCCGAAGCTGCGGCGGTACGCCCGACGGGCCCGCCGCGAGGGGCACCGCGTGCCACGGGCGGAACTCGCGCTCCGGATCAACTACATGGGCTCGATCGCCTGGGCCAGCGCCGGGCTGGTGCTGCTCCTGACCTTCCCGTTCGACAGCAGGCTGCTCAGCCCGCTGATCCTGCTGGCGGCCGTGCCGTACTTCCTCGCCATGGCGTCGGACTTCCACCGGCTCGGCTACAAGCGCACCGACGTGTTCCGCGTGTACGCCTTCAACCTCCTCCTGCTCCCGGTCAACCTCGCCGGGACGCTGAAGTCGCTCCAGCAGGCGGCGTCGAAGTCCAAGATCGCGTTCGCCCGTACGCCGAAGGTCGACGATCGCACGGCCGCCCCGGTGCTGTTCGTCCTCGCGACGTACCTCGTCGCGGCCATCTCCTTCGCCACGGTGCACCACGCCGTCGTCGTGCGGAACTGGAGCAACGCGGCGTTCGCACTGGTCAACGGGGCGCTCACGACGTACGCGATCGTGGCCTTCATCGGCGTGCGCAACTCGCTCGTCGACATCGTCGTCGGGATCGCGCACTGGGTGCGCGTGCCGGTCGACGAGCCCCGTCCGGTCGGTCCCGACGGGGACGACGGGCCGCTGGACTGGGAGTCCGTCCTCTACTTCGGACCGGACCGCATCGACGTCCCTGCCGGGATGTCCAAGGTCGCCGTGACGCACGCCCCGACGCCGCGGCACGGCGACACCCGCGCGCAGGAGCGGGTCCGGTCCGGACCAGAACGGCGTCGCCGCCACGCCCACGACCCCCGCGACGCGAGCCAGGCGCCCGCGCCCCGATCAGCACCGGGACGACCGATGAGCAGCCCAGACGCGCACGGCACGAGCGGACGGACCCGCATCTCGCTCCCCCGCGTGGGGATCGTCGTCCTCACGACGGCTCTCCTCGGCTGGAGCGGCGTCCGTGCGGTGGCGACCGCCGTGACCGAGCCCGCGCGCCCGGGAGCCACGACGTTCGCCGCCTACGTGGACGTCACGGTGACGCCCTCGTACCCGTTCGAGACGCCGTCCGGCCCGCCGCAGTCGAACGTGATCCTCGCGTTCGTCGTGTCCGCGCCCGACCACGGCTGCACGCCGTCCTGGGGTGGCGCCTACACGCTCGACCAGGCGGGCACCGACCTGGAGCTGGACCGTCGGCTCGCCCAGCTGCGCCTGACCGGGGGCGAGGCCCGGGTCTCCTTCGGGGGCCAGCGCGGCGAGGAGCTCAGCGCGACGTGCACCGACCCGCGGGCCCTCCGCGCCGCGTACCGGTCGGTCGTCGACCGCTACGACCTGACGAGCATCGATCTCGACCTCGAGGGCTCGTCGCAGGGTGACGCGGCCGCGGCCGCCCGCCGGGCCACGGCCGTCAAGCAGGTCCAGGACGCCGAGCGGGCGGCGGGGCGCAGTCTCGCCGTGTGGCTGACCCTTCCCGTCTCGGCCGCGGGGCTCACCGACCAGGGCCTCGAGGTCCTGCGCTCGATGCTCTCGGCCGGCGTCGACGTGGCAGGGGTCAACGGGATGACGATGGACTTCGGGACCACTGCGTCGTCGACCGGCCCGCTGTCCACGACGGTGATCGCTGCGGCGCGGGCCCTGCAGTCGCAGATCGCCACCGCGTACGCCGGAGCCGGGCAGCCGCTCGACCAGACCTTGGCCTGGGCCAAGGTGGGGATCACACCGATGATCGGCCAGAACGACGTCGCCGCCGAGCGCTTCACGATCCCGGACGCCGACGCGGTCAACCGGTTCGCCCGCGCCCAGGGAGTGGGGCAGCTCTCGATGTGGTCGCTCAACCGTGACGGCACGTGCGGTCCGCCGCTGCCCACCGTGCTCACCGTGGTGCAGACGTCGTGCAGCGGCGTCGACCAGGGCGACCAGAGCTTCGCTGCTGCCCTCGCCGCGCACAGCGACGGCACGGCGTTCGCCACGTCGGCGGCGCCCGCGCCGTCCACCTCGTCCGCCGGGTCCGCGCCGGCGGACGGTCCCACGAGCCTCGCCGACGACCCCGCGCACAGTCCCTTCCCCGTCTGGGACCCGTTGGGCACCTATCCCGCGGGGGTCAAGGTGGTGTGGCACCACGAGGTCTACCAGGCGCGCTACTGGACGACCGGGTTCGCGCCGGACACCCCCGTCGCCAGCGAGCGGGACTCGCCGTGGCTGCTCGTGGGTCCGGTGCTCCCGGGTGACACACCGGCGCCCCTGCCCACGCTGCCGGCGGGCACCTACCCGCAGTGGCGCGCGACCCAGTCCTACGTCGCCGGCTCCCGGGTCCAGCTCGGGCTCGTGCCCTACCAGGCGAAATGGTGGACGCAGGGGCAGCAACCGGGCGTCTCCCGCGCCGGCGGCTCGCCGTGGGTGCTCGTGGTCGGCGGCGGCTGACACCGGGTCGAACGGCTGCGCCGGTGCCCGGCGCGACACCCGGGTGCGGCGTTCCTACGCTGCCCGGCATGACGCTCGTGTACGTCTTCCTCGGCGGACCGCGCGACGGCGACACCGTCACCAGCGACGAGCACCCGATCACCTCGTGGACCACGCTCGACGGCCGCTACGCCGTCGACGACCCGCCGCAGCGGACGGCCACCGAGGCCGGTCCGGCCGTGATCCTGCGCTACGAGGAGCGGTCCGCGCGGTAGGGGATCCCAGACGACTTGTCGTGGTCACCCACGACGGGGCATCTGTCCGCTTTCCGTTCAACGGATTAGTCCTTGTCGGTGACCTGGCCCGGTGCCAGGGTGGCGACGTCCACCCCACCGCAGGCGGCGCGGAGCCCGTTCGGGGCACGAAGGCGGACCTGGACGGATCCACCCCGACGCCCCGCGCCGCCGTACAGCACAGAAGGATCGACATGCTGCATCTGTCCTCCACCACGCTCCGACTCGTCGCGGCCACCGGCGCCGCGGCCGCCGCCGCAGCGGCCGTGACCGCCCTCGCCGGCGGTCCCACGCTCGCGATGGCGGACGGCCGGTCCGGCCACGACCAGGACCAGCCGCGGCTCGACCGCGCGTTCGTCATCATGCTCGAGAACCACTCGCAGAAGGGCGTGATCGGCGACCCGAACGCGCCGTTCATCACCTCGCTGGCCAGCGAAGTACGGCAGGCGACGCAGCTACTACGGCGTCACGCACCCCAGCGAGCCCAACTACGTCGCGGCCATCAGCGGATCGAACTGGTGGATCAACAACGACCACCCGGACAACCGGTTCGACCACCAGAACATCGTCGACAGCCTCGAGGCAGCCACATCCGTGGGCGGCGTACATGGAGGCCATGCCGGCGAACGACAAGCTCGCCGACTTCTGGCCCAGCCAGCAGCACCGCGCTGTACGCGTCCAAGCACAACCCGTTCGTGCTGTTCCCGAGCATCCGGGACGACGCGGCGCGCATGACGCACGTGAAGCCGTACACCGACCTGGCGGCCGACCTCGAACCGCGGACAACGCCCCGCGCTTCGTGTTCATCGCCCCGGACCAGTGCAACGACATGCACGGCGGCGTCTACACCGCGGTCGCGGGACACCCGGAGACCCCCTGCCCGTACGGCTCGCGCCAACGACGACGCGAACGACGCGTCGCTCAAGCAGAAGGCCGACGCCTTCGTCCAGCAGCGCGGTCACGACGATCATGTCACAGCCGGGCGTGGACGCCGTTCACGCGCGATCTTCATCGTCTCCGACGAGGGCGACTACACCGGCAACACGGCGAACGGCGGCTGGGACTCCCCGGCCGGCTGCTGCGACTCGCCCGTCGTGCCCGCCGGCGAGCCCGACGTCAACGCCCTGTGGCCCGGTGGCGTGTACGGCGGCGGCCTCGTGCCGGCGATCGTGGTCGACGGGCAGCCGGCCCGCGCCACGTCGTCAGCGACGTGCCGTACAACCACTACTCGCTGCTGCGCACCATCGAGGACGCGTGGGGCCTGCCCGAGCTGGGCTACACCAGCGACCACGCGCAGGTGTCCACCATGAACGACCTGCTCCACGGGTAGCCGCCTCGTCGTCCCCGGGCGTCGACCGGCGCCCGGGGACGACGGTCGCGTGCGGCCGCCCGATCGTGGCCGACGCGGCGCCGGCGCATGGACGGGCCCCGGTGTCGCGGGGGAAGTCACGAGCGGCGTGCCGGGGCCAGCAAGGACGACGGTAGGCGGGACGGCGGTCGCTGTCACCGGACACGCCGATCGCCGGTCGTCGCCGCCGGAAACGTCCTCCACCGCCGCGAGGACGCAGCGGGACCGATGCCCTGGGCCAGTCGGCGGCTGCGATCCCTCCGAGGCCCGACGGTCGATGCACTCGCCGAGCGCCCACGCGAGGAATTGATCAGATCTGGCCGTCGACGGCCGCGCCACGGCGGGCCACACTCGTTCGCATCGTCGGGTCCTGACCGCCCGACCGGGGCGGCGCTCGACGCCCGGAGGTGGACATGGCAGGAATCTCCAAGAGTCGCTTCGAGGACTCCACCGAAATCCGGTCCTTCGCCGACGGCAAGGGCCACCTCTCGATGATCGACCTGGACGGCATGGCCGTGGGCCGGTCCGTGTTCGAGCCCGGCTGGCGCTGGTCGGACCACGTGAAGCCGATCGCCGGCACGGACAGCTGTCAGGTGGCCCACGCCGGGTTCGTCCTCAGCGGACACATCACCATCCGGATGAACGACGGCACCGAGGAGAACTTCGACCCCGGCGACGTCATGGTCGTCCGGCCGGGCCACGACGCGTGGACCGTCGGGTCCGAGCCGTGCATCATGCTCGACTGGCAGGGTGCGCTCAACTACGCCAAGTCGTCCGCGGGAATGGGCACCACCACCGCGTAACCATCGCGACCGCGACAGCCACGCCCGCGGGCGACCGGGGGGCCCCGGGCCTGGCTGACGCCGACACCATCACCCACGACGCCAGGACGGCGGCGCTGGTGCTGCGCCGCTCGCGCGAGTTCCTCGACCGGCTCGGCTGACCGGCCGTCGACATCTCGAGGGACCACGAGCCCCGAACGGTGCGAGACTGACCGCAGTCTCCCGAAGGAGGAAGGCCATGTCACGGGTAGTCCACTTCGAGATCCAGGCCGACGACATCGAGCGGGCCAAGGCGTTCTACGCCGCCGCGTTCGGGTGGACGTTCGAGGACTACGGGCAGTTCGTCGACTCGGCGTACTGGGGCATCGTCACCGGGCCGGACGACGAGCCGGGCATCAACGGCGGCCTGCTGCAGCGGCCGGTGTCGGCACCCGCGCTGGCCCAGGGGACGAACGCCTTCGTGTGCACCATGGGCGTCGGCGACTACGACGAGACCGAGCGACGCATCCTCGCCGCCGGCGGTCAGGTGGCGATGCCCAAGATGGCGCTGACCGGAATGGCCTGGCAGGGCTACTACATCGACACCGAGGGCAACACGTTCGGCATCCACCAGCCCGATCCCGACGCTCGCTAGAGCGGCACGCAGGTGCTCACCCGGGTCACGGCGTGGCTCCAGCGCTCGGTCCCGCTGGGGAGCCGCTCCGAGGGCCTCGACGCGGCGAGCGACTCCGCGTCACGCTGCCTCGGATCACGCAGTCCGAGCCCGCCCGCGAGGCGCCCGGCTCGTGCAGCCACCTCGGTGTCGTCTGGCGCTGAGCCAGCCGGCGACGGGCGCTGCCACGCTCGCGACTGAGCCCCTGCCCTCGTCGTGATCCGTCGCCGTCCATCTCGACCGGGCGCCGGGACCCGTCCGCGTCTGATTCCATGGGATCGCCACCCGCGGTCGCGCATCGGAGGGACCCGTCATGCCTGAGCTCTCGCCCCCGTGGTCGACGTCCGGTCCCGCGTCCTACTTCCCGTCGATCGAGGCGAAGTACGGCCGGACGATCACCGACTGGCAGGCGATCATCGCGGGCTGCGGCCAGGACCGGCACATGGCCATCGTGGATCACCTCAAGACCCAGTACGGCATGGGCCACGGTCACGCCAACGCGTTGGTCGCATGGACGCTCGCCGGGAACGTGGCCGTCGAGTAGGCGGCACCATGTGAGGCGGTGGTTGCTCGGCTGGTGCGATCCACCGATCGGCTGAGGCGCGCGGCCGCAGAGCTATGCCTACGGTGTCCTCGACGGCTCCGCGCCACTCTGGGGGGACGGCGCGGGCCGTCCCATGTGCGGATCCAGAACGGCCGTTCCCCCCACGATGGCCGTGCGTCAGTAGCTGAACGTGGTGGCCGGATCGTCGCCGATCCACTGCCACAGCGGGATGGTGCCCTTGCAGCTGGGCGCCGGCGATAAGGCCGTCCTTGTCGAGGTTCTTGGCGTTGAAGCAGATCGGGCACACGTAGTAGCTGCCACCGGCGGCCTCGTACCGCTTGACCAGGTCGGCCAGCGGCGGACAGCCGTCGCAGGCGACCCCGATCGCGACGCCGTCGAGGGCGAGCCGGACCGCTTCCTTCGTCAGGAACATCAGGGTCTCGCGGCCGGTCTCGGCCGCCCCCACGGCGACGAGATAGGCGACGAGGACCTTCTCCGGGTCCTCGAGCCCGGTGGTCAGACTGATCACGGCCTTGCTGGGCATGGCGTCCTCCTCTGACGAACACGTGGCGGTCACGTCGAGGCGACACTCACCGGGTCGCCCTGTACGGCGTCTCACGCTAGGGAACGGTGCGGTCCGCGTCGTCGGGAGTTCTCCCTACGGACTGACCGGGTCGAGGCTGTCGAGCAGTCCGTGCTGCAGGGCGAACAGGGTCGCGGTGGACCTGGTCGACGCGCCGGTCTTGGTGTAGATCCGCTCGATGTGCGTCCCGGCGGTCTTCGCACTGATCCGCAGGTCGCGCGCGACCTGCCGGGTCGACGCACCGCGCGCGATGAGCACGAGCACCTCGATCTCGCGCGGGGTGAGCCCCGCAGGCCCGGCGCTCCGCCTGCGCCGCCGCTCCCCCGCAGCCGCGAGCACGGCGTCCACGGCCGGACCGGAGAACCGCCCGGCCCGCACCTCGGCCAGGAGCGCACCGGACGCCTGCGCCGTGGTCAGGGCCGCTCGGTACGGCCGCGCTTCGGTCATGGCCCGGTAGGAGCACGCGGCGGCCAGGACGCGCGCGGTCACCGGCAGGGCGGCGCCGGACAGACCCCGGTGATAGCCGGAACCGTCGAGGCGTTCATGCGTGAGCGTCGCGATGGCACCGAGCCGAGCCAGCGCGGCGGGTCGCGCGAGCACCCGCTCCGTGTAGTAGGAGTGCATGCGCATGCGCTCGGACTCGGTCGCCGTCAAGGGCCCTGGCTTGTCCAGGATCGTGGCCGGCACACCGTGAAGGCCGACATCGTGGAGCAGCCCTGCCCTGCGGACCGCGGTCACGTCGGCCTCCGGCAAGTCCGGCGAGTACGGCCGCCTGGGCCGCGAGCTCCGCGACTCCACGGCTGTGCCCGGCTCGCCACGTCGAGCGCAGGTCGGTGAAGTCGGCCACGACCTCGAGAGCAGCGTCCAGCTCCGCGCCGTTCAGCTGGTGCCGGAGTGCGGGGTCGGCGGAGATCACCTCGTCCCAGTCCCGGTCGTCGGCGTCGTCGTCGAGCACCTGCGCCGCCGTGGCGCAGAACGCGTCGACGACCGCGGGGTCGAAGTGACTGCCACGTCGGGCTCGGGCGACGTCGACCGCCGCGGCGAGTCCGTCCGTGCGGTTGATCACCTCGACGACGTCGGCCAGGTGGAACAGTCGCACCAGCGGGGCGATGTCCTCGTGACCGACTCCGGAGGGCATGCCGGTGCCGTCCCACCGGGTGAAGAACTGGGTCAGCGGGCCCGAGACGTCGGGTCCCATGCCGAGTCGGTCCGCCATCGTCGAGGTGGTGAGGCAGTGCGACAGCAGCCCGCGCTCGATTCCCTTGCCGCCGGTGGCGACGAGAGTGGACGCGAGCCGCAGTCGGTGCAGCGCGGACTCTCCGGCGCCGGCGTGGCGGAGCATGAACGCGAGCCCCGGAAGGCCGGCGAGCTCGACCTGGTAGCTGTCGCCACGAAAGGCGATGTCGTCGCCGAACCATCTCGCCACCTCGGGGGTGTCTGCCACGCATCCGACCCAGGCGAGCACCGCGATGTAGTACAGCGACGCACGATCGTCGCCCTCGAGGTCGAGATGCTCACCGAGGCGGGTGGCGATCCGCCACGACCTCAGGACGTGCTCCATCGGCTGGCCGAGGCCGAGGTCGGTCGCCAGCGAGAAGGCAGCGAGCAGGTCGGCGAGGGTGATCCCGTCGTCCCGCTCGGGCTCGTGCATGCGCCAGATCGTACCGACGACGACCGGGTCGACTGCTGACTTCTGGCTTCGCAGATCCGCTGTACTGCCCGCAGTCTGGCGCCAGGCGTGAGGTTCGACAGCCTTCTGCCACTCCGAACCGGCCTTCTGACCGGAGGCTTCCGCCGTTCCAGATGGAACCCCGTCCGGAGGGGTACAGATCGGCGGCGGCGTGGGTGCCCGGGCATGAGCTGGGCCCGCGTCAACCGAACGCGGACCTTCTCGCGGACCAGAACTCGAGTGGTAGAAGACGACGAGTGACCGGTCAGATGATCGCGCTGACCAGCGCAGAGCCGGACAGGAACCAGGCAATGACCGCTACACGGTGACGACCCGAGGGAATCGCGACGCGCGCGTACCGCCGAAAGGTCGTGAGCTTGGAGTGTCCGTCGACGAGGACCTGATACCTGGTCACGGTTCTCGATCGAGGTGCCCGCCAGGCGGCTGTCACGTGCGACGCAACACGCGTGAGCCGGAGCGAGGTCGGGCGCATCGGGACAGCAGACAACTGACCCTCCCCGTGGTGGGCGGTAACGACCCGGCGCACATCTCAAGGATGCTCTGGCCCCGATCTTGGGGACGAACCGGCCGATCGGTGCGCGCAGGCAGGCGCGCGCGCCAACAACAGCCGAGTACCTGCCGGTCTGACACAAGGTGGCGTGCGTCGATCCCGCGACCGACCCGTAGCTACCGGCAGGTGCTGCCGAGCACGAGACCGAACCCGGAAGAGCGCTGAAGGTGCCGGCGGGGCACGGGGCTTGAGTCGCCGCGCCGGGTGTCGCGACGTGGCTTCCGCGTGTGGCCGGCGTGCAGGCGACGGAACTCGGCAGGGCGCTGAACGTCCCGACGGGGCACGGCGTCTGGGTCGCACTTCCCGCAGCCGGAACGTAGCTCCCGGGCGAGGCGGCGGTGCACGACGCCGAGCCGGGGTTGGCGGCGTACGTGCCGGTCGCGACCCGAGGCGACCTGAACGAGGCCGAGCAGGGCAACATCCTCGCCGCGCGACGCAAGCGCCGGTGGCGCAGACCGGACGTACACGGGCTGCTGGACGACCTGGCGGCGCGCGACCTGCACCGGGACATGTTCGGACAGGTCTGGTCCTGGGCCGGCACGTACCGCAGCTCGGAGGTGAACATCGGCGTGGCCCCTCAAGAGATCAGTGTGCGCGTCCGCGACCTGATGGAGGACGCGAGGCTGTGGGTCGGAGGAGACCGCCCGATGAAGTTGGACGAGGCTGGATACCGACCCCATCACCGACTGGTCGCCATCCACCCGCTCCCGGACGGCAACGAAACGGCACGCACGTGAGATGACAGACCTGCTGATGCGAGCCTTGGACGCGCCGCGCTTCACGTGGGGCAGAGTCACTCTCGACACCTCGAGCCAGACCAGAGACGAGTACATCGCCTCGCTGCGTGAGACGGACGGAGAGGACTTCACGCGGCTCGCGGCCTTCGTCCGATCCTGACTCAGGTGCGGCTGCGTCGAACCGTGGGCGGCCCGCCCCCTCCTGTCCGTGCAACTGGGCCGCCGGCTCCCCCGACATGGACGTGTATGGCATCTGCAGGTCGACGACTCGGTGTGCCCGCCGCATCGGTGTCGGGGCTGGTCTCACCCCGGGACGCCCGACAGCAGGAGTCGTCGGCTTCCAACGACTTCCCGTGGGGCGGGTGGGGATCGAACCCACGACCTGACGGATTATGAGTCCGCTGCTCTGACCAGCTGAGCTACCGCCCCCGCGGTCCGTCAGCGTAGCGCCCGCGCCGCCGCCCCTCTCGGCGCGACCGGCCGGTCAGGACGTACCACGCGACGTGGGTTAGCGTCGAGTGTCCGTACGACGCCTCCGGAGGTCAGCATGGAGTACACCCACCTCGGTCGCACCGGTCTGCGGGTCAGCCGGATCTGCCTCGGCACCATGAACTTCGGCCCGGTCACGACGCCCGAGGACTCGTACGCGATCATGGACCGCGCCCACGAGCACGGCGTCAACTTCTTCGACACGGCCAACGTGTACGGCTGGGGCGAGAACCGCGGCTGGACCGAGCGCATCATCGGCGACTGGTTCGCGCAGGGCCGCGGTCGGCGCGAGCGCACGGTCCTCGCCACCAAGCTGTACGGCGACATGGGCGACTGGCCCAACGACGGCAAGCTCTCCGCGCTGAACATCCGTCGAGCGTGCGACGCGTCGCTCGCCCGGTTGCAGACCGACTACCTCGACGTCTACCAGATGCACCACGTCGACCGCGCCACGCCGTGGGACGAGATCTGGGAGGCCATGGAGGTCCTGCGCCAGCAGGGCAAGATCCTCTACGTCGGTTCCTCGAACTTCGCCGGCTGGCACATCGCGCAGGGCCAGGAGGCCGCCCGCCGGCGCGGTCAGGTCGGGCTGGTGAGCGAGCAGTCGATCTACAACCTGGTCGAGCGCACCGTCGAGCTGGAGGTCCTCCCCGCGGCGCAGGCGTACGGCCTCGGCGTCATCCCGTGGTCGCCGCTGCACGGCGGGCTCCTCGGCGGCATCCTGCGCAAGCAGGCGGACGGTACGACGAAGCGCAGCGACAGCGGTCGCTCTGCGGACGCGCTGGCGAAGCACCGCCCCGCCATCGAGGCGTGGGAGGCCTACTGCGACGGGCGTGGCGAGGGTCCCGGCGACGTGGCGCTCGCCTGGCTGCTGCACCAGCCCGCCGTGACGGCGCCGATCGTCGGACCGCGTACGGCGGAGCAGCTCGACGGCGCCCTGCGCGCCCTCGAGATCACGCTCGACGCCGAGGCGCTCGCCCGGATCGACGAGATCTTCCCCGGCCCCGGCGGTACGGCGCCGGAGGCGTACGCCTGGTGATCCGCGGACGACGCGCGACCCCGGTCGCGGCCGGGACGCCGGCCCGACGCGCCTGACGCACCCGCCGCGTCGTCACGACCCCGGTCCGCGCGGTGCGGCAGAGTGGGCGCGTGAGCGACGCGGGCGGGACCGGCGGGATCGGCGGCCTCGTCACCTCAGTGCGCGACTGGGCCGACGCCACGCAGCGCCGATACAGCGTCTTCGGCTTCCCCTACGCCGTCATCAAGAAGTACGGCGACGACGAGGGCGGGCGGCATGCCGCCCTGCTCACGTACTACGGCTTCCTCAGCATCTTCCCGCTGCTGCTCCTCGTGGTCGTCGTGGTGAGCGCCGTGGTGCGGGAGAACGCGGAGCTGCGCCGGCAGCTGCTCGACGCGATCATCCCCGCGCAGTTCCAGGACGTCGTCGACACCGACCTGCTCACGCTCCCGACCAGCGGCCTCCCGCTCGCGGTCGCAGTCGTGGGTCTGCTCTTCTCCGGCATGGGCATCGTGTTCTCGGCGTACCAGACCCTCAACCACCTCGCCGCGGTGCCGCACCGCCGCCGGATGGAGTTCGTCCCGCGCTACCTGCGGATCATCGCGATGCTGGTCGTCCTGCTCGCCGGCGCCGTCGGCATCGGCGCGTTCACGGTCGCTCGTCGGTGCCATCCCGGACCTCACGCAGCTGTCGCGGCTCGCGGCGTACGCCGGTACGACGGCGATCATGTTCCTGCTGCTGTGGGCGTCCACCGGCCTGCTCCTCCCCTACCGGGCCCGGATCCGCATCGTGTGGCCGGCCGCGCTGGTCGGGTCGATCGCCATCACCGGGCTGCTGACGTTCGGTGCGGTCGTGCTGCCCCGGCTCATCGCCAAGTCGGGGCCGGTCTACGGCAGCTTCGCCACGATCGTCGCCCTGTTCGCCCTGCTCTACCTGGTGAGCCAGGTCGTGGTCTACGCCGCCGAGATCGCGATCGTCCGCAGGCGCCGGCTGTGGCCACGATCGCTCGACCTGCTCAACCCGACCGAGGCCGACCGGCGCTCGCTCACCTACCTCGCGCGCGAGCAGGAGCGGATCCGCTTGGAACGCGTCGAGACCCGGTTCGACGCCGACCCGACCTGACACCCGCGCGACCGGCGCCGGGGTCCGCTATCCGGGGCACCGGTGTTCCTGTGACGAACCTGAGCGGGAACTTGGACGGTTGCCGGACGTCGGTTGAGCAGCCTGGACCGCACCGCCCGCGAAGGGGCGGCCGGTCGGCGTAACCGCTGGGTGCATCCCCCGGCTCCGACACGGCACCGGACTCCCGGTCGCGACAACCCCGATCCACGACCCGACCCCACAGCCGGAGGTGGCTGCACGCATGTCCCATCTGACCCCGCGGGAGACCGCTCCTCGTCGGTCCAGGCTGATCCTCCTGGTCACCTGCAGCGCCGTCGCGACCAGTGTGCTCATCGGCGCCTCCCTCTGGTGGGTCCTCGACGACCCCGCGACGCGGGGCACGCTCGCCCGTTCCACCGGGATCACGTCGTACCTCCTGCTCGTGGCGCTGGTGCTGCTCGGCCTCGCCCTGTCCCACCCCGCGGCCTGGCGCTGGCGTCGTCCCACCGCCGCCGTTCGCATCCGCCTGCACGTGAGCCTCGCCGCCTCCACCCTCGTGTTCACCCTCCTGCACGTGGTCCTCTGGGCCACGAGCGTGGAGGGCGGGGTCGGCTGGCGCGGCGCCCTCGTACCGCTCGGCTCGTCGTTCCGGACGACGTTCGTGACCTTCGGTGTCCTCGGCTTCTACGCGGGCGTGGCGGCCGGCGTCGCCGCCTGCTGGGCCGGGCACATCGCCCGGCGGGTGTGGTGGCCGATCCACAAGGTCGCCCTGGCGTCGCTCGTGCTCATCTGGCTGCACGTGCTCGGCGGCGCCGACGCCCGACGCCTGCTGGTGATGTACGTCGTCACCGCCGCGGCCGTCGTGGCGCTGGCGGCGAGCCGCTACCTCGCGCGCGATCACCGCGCCGACGCGCGGGTGCTGGCGCGCACGCCCGTCGCGGAGGTCGCGCTGCCGGGCGTCGGGCCGACCCGGCGCCAGCGTCGCGCCGGGGCTCTCCCGCATGTCCCTCCCCGCCGAGCCGAGATCGGCTCACCCCGCGGTGACGGCCGCCGTCACCAGGACCGAGGAGCGTGTCCCCTCGCCTGCGTGGCCCTCGTTGATCCCGACCGCTTGCCGTGGCGGTGACGTCGCCGAAGCACGCCTGACGTCGGTCGACGGTCGACGGTCGACAGGTGCTCGGACGCGCGGTCAGACCGGGCTGAGCAGCCTGCTCGGGCGTCTCGTCGGCCGGCGCGTCATCGCGGCGTCGGCGGCCGAGCCACGCGGCGAGCGCGCCGACGCACAGGCCCCCGGCCACCCCCGCCACGGCCAGCGCGAGCCAGGCGCCGGAGATGTCCAGCCCACCCTGCTCCGTGCCAGGGACGGGAGCGACCTGCCAGCGGAACGTCGTCCGGGCGTCGTCCCAGCCGGGTCGCTGCACCGTGACCGACACGGACAGCGGTCCGGACCGGTCGAGCGCGAGCGGCACGAGCCAGTCGGCGTCGTCCTGCCGGGCCGCCGCGACCGGGCCGCCCGTGCCGTCGTCGACCAGGACCGCCGCGACCGGGGCCGGGGCGGGGCGCCGTTGGTCGAGGACCCGCACGGTGGCGAAGTTCGGACCCGGCGAGCCCGGGGTCAGCAGCAGGGTGACCAGCAGGTCGTCGACCTCGGTGCCGGTGACGCTCGTCGTCGGGTCCGCGACCGGGCTCGGCTGCCACCTCCGGTCGTCCGGGGGCTGGCCACCCGCGAGCGCGGCCGCGAGGACGAGGACGACCGCCACCGCGGCCAGCTCGCCGGTGAGGCGTCCGCCGACCCGGCGGTCGGGCGCGGTGGCCCGTGCCTTCCACGCGGTCCACGCCCCGAGCGTGACCGCGAGCGCCACCAGCCCGAGCTTGAGGGCCAGGCTCCGGCCGTACGTCGTGTCGCTGAGCCCGCCCCAGCCCGGCACCAGCTGGCGCGCCAGGAGGGCTCCGCTGAGCACGGACAACGCGAGAGCCGGTATGGCGATCCGCGCGAAGGCGGCGACCGCCTCCCGCGCCCACCCCGGGTCGCCGGCACGTCGCGCGGCGAGGCTCGCCGGAACGAGCACGGCGAGACCTCCGGCCCAGCAGGCGGCCGCGGCGACGTGCATCGTCGTGAGCACGGAGCCCGCCGACGACGAGCCGTGGCCCAGGTGTCCCAGCCCCCACGCGCCGAGCAGCACGGCCCCCGCCCCGGTGGCGGCGAGGAGCGGGTGCGGCCGTCGGTCCAGGGCGCGGTCGACGGCGAGGACGGCACCGGCCAGGGCCAGAAGGGCCACGACCGCCGCGCTCCAGTAGCCGAGGAAGGCCGGCGAGGGGACCGCGCCGGAGCTGATCGTGAGCCAGCCCTCGAGCACGAGCAGACCCAGCGCGGCGACGACCGAGCCGCCGGTCGAGCCGCGCACGACGACGCGTCGGGCGGACCCGCGCCGGAGCAGCAGCGGCCGAAGCAGGACCAGCAGGGCCAGCCCCCCGACCGCGGCGGCGTAGCCCGCGAGGACGCCGAAGCGCGCCGCCGCCTCCCACGGGGCCGCCAGGCCTCGGGAAGGGGGGGTCCCCGCGGCCTGGACGTCCTCGCCCACGCCGAAGGTCAGCGCACCGTCCACCGGGTGGAAGTCGTCGCTCGTCACCGACTGCCAGCGGATGAGGTAGCGACCCGTCGAGAGCGCCGGGAGGGCGGCCTCGATCGACGTCGCCTCCTCGGCTCCCGCGACCGGGGCGGACACCGGCTCGCCCACCACGAGACCCCGGCCCGCCTCGTCGAAGAGTCGGACGACGGTGCTGCCGACGTCCACCGCCTCGTCGAAGGTGAGCGTCAGCCGCGAGGGCGCGGCCCCCAGGTTGGCCCCGTCGACCGGGTTGGTCGAGACCAGGACCGCGTGCGCGTCGGCCGGTCCCGCGGCCAGCGCCGCGAGGAGGACGACCCCGGCCGGCACGGCCACGCAACGCCGCAGCAGCGTGGACACTCGCATGACGTCCGCCTACTCGACCGTGATGCCGCGGAGCGTCGTCCCAGCCACGGTGAGGTCGAGCACGTCCCCACGGTGGATCGCGTTGTTGACGTTCTGGTAGATCAGGAAGTACGTCTGTCCCGGACGCTGCAGGTGCGCGTCCCGCATCGGCGCCACCCGGTCGATCACGACCCCTTGCCGCTGGTCCCTCAGCTTCGGCGGGGTGGCCGAGTCGGCGAGCCAGCGCTGCGCGTTCGGTGCGTTGATCACGATGTACCGCACGTCGAGCAGACCACCGTCCGCGGCGAGCGTGGCGCGCACGAACTTGACCCCGCTCCGCGACTCGAGCTCCGGGCTGGAGGGGAAGGAAGGCCGGCGGTGGCTGGATCCGGCCTGGGCCACGACGGCCCCCACCGTCCCTGCGGCCAGCGCGAGGCCGGCCACCGCTGCGACGGTGATGATCGGGAGGCGCCGGCGGGGAGCGCTCGAGTGGGTCGGGTTCATGGTGTTCTCCCTGCTCGTCACGGTGCCGTCGTACGACGCGAGTCGAAGTTGTCGAGCGTGAAGGACCCGGTCGTGATGGTCCCGTTGCCCGTGACCGAGGAGACTCCGAACCAGGCCGTCTCGATGGTGTAGGCGCCCGTCGCGAGATTCGTGAGGGACGCCATCGGCTGAGCCCCCACGGTGAAGGTGGCCGTCGCCGACGCACCCGACACCCAGGTGAGGTGCAGCGTCGTGGCTGCCGACGGGCTGATGCTCAGCCACGCCGACGACGACACGCCACCGGCCGTCTGGACCGACAGGCGGACCTGGCGCTGGGTGGCGCCCGTAGGCGCGGTAGTCGACCCACAGGGCGTTCAGCCCCGCGCCCGTACGCGCCGCGAAGACCCTCAGGATCCTGGCGTTCCCGGCGGACGTGCCGGTCCTCAGCGAACCTGGCGTCAGGGTGAAGGCGGCGTTGTACCGGGGCTCGGCCGCGGGCGTGGTGTCGATGAGGTACGCCCGCGAGTTGGCGTTGTTGAAGGTCCCGGACGCTGCGGGTGATGACGAAGGCGCGGTCCGTCCCGCTGACCAGCACGTTGGCGCCGGAGAGGCGGGCGTTCGTGCCCGTGCCCTGGGTGTACCCGGCCCACGGCGGGACCAGGGTGGTGGGTGAGTCGAACGCGCTGGCGAAGATGGCGTCCCTCGAGATGACGAGCGATCCGGCGAGCGTGGCTCCCCAGTTGCCCGCCGCGTCCTTGGCGTGGACGTACACCGGGACGGTGCCGTCGCCGAAGCGGGTCAGCTCGCTGACCGGGAAGGTCCCGAGCAGCACCTGATCGGGACCCGAGCTCGGGTAGAGCGACATCGGGAACCCGCTGCCGGTCGCTCCGACGCTGCCGAGGAAGGCCTCACCGGCGACGACGCCGCTGGCTGCACCGCCACCGGGCGGGTCGGCGAAGCCGGCCCGGACCTCGACCACGGTGGGATCGGCCGGGGTGCCCTGGGACCCGTTGTTCGGCGAGGGCGAGACCGTGACCGCCGACACCGTCGGGAGGGTGCGGTCGACGATGAAGGTGGCCGCCGTGCTGGTGGCACCGACGTTCCCCCACGCGTCCGTCGCGGTCGCGGTGATCGAGTGCGAGCCCTCGGGGAAGGGCAGGGCGAGGGCGCTCGCGGGCACCGTGCCCGACAGGGTCACGGACACCGCTCCGGACGGCGTGACGTCGAGCGGTTGCGGCGCGCCGCCGTCGAGGCTGAACGTCGCCGATGCCACGGCGCTGCCGCCGGTGACGGAGTCGGTGGCGGACCCGCTGATGGTGAGGGCGGCGCCGTTCGTCGCGCTGGGCGCGACGGTGAGCGTGCTCGTCGGGCCGAGCTTGTCGAGCGCGAAGGTCACGGCGGCGAGGGCGCCCCACCCGCTCGCGCTGTTCGCGCGGACGAGCAGCGTGTGCGGGCCGGCGGCGAGGCCGCCGAGCGTCGACACCGGGATGGACCCGGCGACCGCGACCGGACCCGTGCCGGGCGTGACGGACACGGTCGTCCCCGAGCCCGTGGGCGCGGAACCGTTGTCGATCACGTACTCGACCGCGGTGACGGCCGGCTCGGTGGCGGCCCCCGCCGTGGCGGTGAAGCCGAGCGGGGTCGAGCCTCCGGTGACCGCCGACGCGACGGCGAGACCGGTGATCGACGGACCGGCGACCGGAGGCGTGCCGGACCCGGTCGAGAGGAAGGTCAGTGCGCCGCCGAACGGGACGACGCCGGTGGTCGAGCCCAGGGCGCTGTCCAGGCGCGTGGACGAGTCGTAGACCGGGTAGAGCGGACCGCCCGTGGCGGGCACGTCCACGACGAGGTCGACCGTGTCACCGGCGGAGACGTTCGTCGCGGCGACACCGGACGGGTGGCTGAGCGGCCGACCGCTCGTCGCGACGGCCCGCTGCCTCGTCCCGAGCACGCCGAGCGAGTGCTGCACGATGCCCGCGTTGACCACGCGCAGCAGCGCGGTGGTGGCTGCGGTCACCGGGATCGTCGTCGTCGCCGGGAAGGGCGATCCGTTGACGAGGTGCACCTTCGGTGTGTAGTTGCGCATGTCGAACGTCGCGGGGGCGGCGGCCAGCGCGGGGTCGACGTCGGTGAGCAGGACGACGGACTCGTCGGTGTACGCGGTCGCCGGCGTGCCGTATGCCGACCCCGGCGTGCTGGGCAGGACGACGAGTGCGCCGACGAGGCCCATGGCGGCCTGGCGGGCCGAGTCGGCGGTGCCGCCGGCCTCGTAGAGGAAGGTGCCCGGACGGGAGGCGTTGAAGGTGTAGTCCTTCGTCGCGCCGTCGGCGACACCGACCGGGTCCTCACCCAGGCCGTCGACCTGCGGCAGCGAGAGCCCGGTGACCCGGCCGGCGCCCGAGTGCGTTGTGCACGACGAGGTGCACGGTCTCGCCCTGGAGGGCGACGATCGTCGGACCGGTCGCGCCGACCGTGTCGGCCGCGCCGCTCGTGTAGCTCCAGAACGTCGTCGAGATGGGGGTGCCCTTCCAGGTGACCCCCGGCCAGGTGACCGCACCGGAGACGCGGGCCCACAGCGGACAGGTGCGCACCGTGCCGGCGAGGGTGCAGGTCGGAGCCGCGCTGCCGGCGAGGACCGCCCTGGGCGCGGCGGCGGCGGGACTCGCGCCGGCGCCGTGGACGGCGGCCGTGGGTTCCACACCCCGTGCCGTCGACGGGACCGCGAGCCCCAGCGCCACGAGTGCCGTGACGGCGGCGAGGGCCGGGACGCGACCGCGACGCGCGCGGTCGCCGACGGCCGTACGGGCGCTCATGGCGTCACCGCCGGGCAGCTGGACGGTGCCGGAGGATCGATGCGGATCAGGGTCATCATCCCTCCGAAGGTGGCCCCGTAGTTCGTGGCCTGTTGGAGCGCGTGGCTGTGCGCGACGTGGTAGTACTCGCCGCACTGGTTGTTCGCGGTGACGTTCGGTGGCAGATCACCGAGCTGACCGAGGTAGGGGCTCTCGCTGAACCACGAGTCGGGAGTGACGATCTGGTCCTGCAGCGGCGGCAGGTCCACCGGGATGGGGTTGGTGTCCGGCGCCCAGTCCTCCACGTTCGTCCAGGTCAGCGTCGAGTCGACGGTCTGCCCCGGTCCGATGTCGATGAGGAACTTCTCGTAGCTCGCATCCGCGGGGTTCGCCGGCGTCGACAGGTCCGGGTCGCTCGCGATGAGCGGGCTGCCGTCCTGCCCCACCACTCGTTGGTCGTTGCCGTGCGGGTGGAACGGGTAGGTGCCCGTCCCGGCGTTGAGGTAGCGGATGAGCGCTGGCCGGAACGTCGCGTCGCCGACCGGCTTCGGCGTGATGTGGACCATCGCGCCGTACGGTTGCGCCGGGAGCCACGCCGCGTTGTTCGGCGCGATCGTGTCCGGCATGCTCCGGCCGTTGATGAGGAAGTAGCGCGACCGGAGCGTGCTGAGGTCGAAGGCGCGGTTGCGCTCCACGGCGAGGTGGAACGCCGGATCGATCTCCGACAGCAGGTGCAGGTACTCGTGCCTGGGGTCGAACGCCGAGGCCGGGTCGTCGTAGGCCTGGTCGAGCACGGTGCCGGTCGGCGTGTGGTCGGACGTGGGTCGCACGACCAGCGCGCCGTAGAGCCCCATCTGGACCTGCTTGGCCACGTCCGTGCCCGACTCGTAGAGGTACGAGCCCGGCCGTGATGCCACGAAGGAGTAGGTCACCGTCCCGCCCTGCGCCGCCGCCGGCTTCACCAGCGACGTGAGCGTCGAGCCCGAGTACGTCGGTTGCGCCGGCGAGCCGTCCGCCGAGACGCCCGTCTGGCCGGGGAAGACGATCGACACCGGTTCGCGCAGCAGGTTCTTGAGGACCACCGTCACGGTCGCACCCTCGGGGACGCACAGCGTCGGCCCGGGCAGCTGGAACAGCCCGCTCGCGCCCGCGTAGCCCCACATGAAGATCGAGTTGCCGTCGGGCGTGAGGATGTAGCCGCTGGTCGCGGTGAGGGAGAAGGAGTTGTTCGAGGACGTCTCGCACTGCAGACCCTCGCTGGTCGCGGCCTGGGCCTGACCGCTGACACCGCTGCCGAGCAGCAGCGCCGCGAGCATCGCGGCGATCGCGACGACGGTGGTGCGCAACCGGGTCCTGGACTTGATGCTCATCTCAGCCCCCTCCTCACGCGTTCGGCCCGGACTGGGCGGGCAGGGTGCCGGCCGGGTAGACCCGCACCTCCGTCATCTGACCGCCGTAGCCCGCGGCCCCGGCGTTGCTCAGATAGGCGTAGTTGCGGTCGTAGAACCGGTAGGCGGCGAAGCCGGACCCGGTGTTGGGCGGCGCGGTGAAGATCGCGTCCCGGCTCTCCCCCGGTCCGACCTCGACGGTGTTCGTCTGGTAGGTCAGGTCGACGGTGGAGTCGACGAGCGGGCTGGCGTCCTTGGCGATCACCGTCATCGGGATGCCGTCGAGGGTCATCGCGTGGTGCTGGTAGCCGAGGTTGGCGATCCGGAGCAGCACCCGGTCCCCCGCGTTGCACCGGATCAGGGAGGAGATCGGGTTGTAGCGCAACGACTCGCCCGACGCCGAGATCGGATCCGGTCCGGTGGACAGCGGGTCCGTGGACGGCATCAGGGTGTCCGGGTAGGCGCGACCGTTCATCAGCCAGAAGCTCGGCTTGAAGTCGGTCCAGTCCGTCGTCTGGATGTGCGCGTCGCGGTAGTGCCCCTCGGCCCAGAGCTCGGTGAGCATGAAGGCGAACTCGCGGGTGTACGCCGTGTCCGCGTGGTCGTACGCGTACTTCTGCGACACGGTGTTGCGGGCCGGCCGCACGAACACGACGCCGGTCATGCCCATCTGGACGTGCTCCACGTCCTCGAAGTGGCAGTGGTACATGTACGTGCCCGGGTCGTGCGGGCGGTAGTAGTACGTGAAGCTGCGCCCGATGGGCACCGAGATGGACAGCTCGGGCACCCCGTCGAACAGCGGGATCGCGTTCGTGAAGCCGTGCCAGTGGATGGTGTGGCCGTCGGTGAGGTCCGGCCGCACGGCGAGCCCGAGGTTGCTCAGGGTGATCCGCACCGCGTTGTCCGTCCCGTCGGACTGCTTGACGTACTGGTCGAACCCGAGCAGCGGCGCGCTGATCTGGGCGTGCTCCTTCTGCGCGAGGATCTCCGGCGTGATCTCCAGCTCGCTGAGCGACGTCACGTCGCGGAAGCCGAACGCGTAGACGTTGTACCCGTCGGGTGCCATCGGATCGGGCCAGAACCCGCCGACCGGCGGGGCGTCGCCCGGCATCGACACCCAGCCGTCGGTCGCCGCGAGGTGGAGGACCTGCTCCTGCGGGTACGGCGGGCGGTACGACGGTACGGCGGTCCGCGCGGTCCCGGCGGCGGCCGAGTCGCGCGTGGCGAGCCAGCCGCCGGCCGCCGCCCCGGCGACGAGTGCGGCACCGCCGCGCAGCAGCGACCTCCTGCCGATCACCGCGCCTGACCTCGGTGTGGCCTGCGACTCGTTCACGTCGACTCCTCGTGGGTCGTTGCCGGTCATGGCCGCTCGTCCGCCCCTGCGTCGAGCCGCTTGGAGGTGGTCGGCGCCCCCGCGTAGCGGGTGTCGCCGTCGATGTCCGTCGCCGGCGCGTCGACGTTGCCGATGGTCCCGCCGTAGGCGAGGCGGGCGACGCCGAGGTTCACGGCGGGGGCGCCGCCAGGTGCGGCCGCGAGGTGGTAGTCGCCCTGCTGGTCCGGCGGCACGTTGGCCACCACGATGACCGACTGCCGGAAGCCCGGGAACGTGCGGAGCGTGGAGACGTCGACGGTCACCGAGTAGGGGCTCCGGAAGAGGTTGCCCCCGGACGTGACGGCGTCGAACCAGGGCGACGTCGTCGCGGTCGACGTGACCGGCACGTCCGTCCCGCGGATGTTGCCAGCGACCGGTGGCGAGATCTGGCCCGGGTTGGGCGTCGTGAGGACGCTGCGCCGGGGCTGGAGCGGACCCGAGCCGTCGGTGCTGCCCATGTCCCAGAAGTTCTCCGGCCCCGTCCCGGTCAGGCCGATGCCGGCGACGGTCGTGCCGTCCCAGGTCCCGGCCTTGTTCTCCCAGAAGACGTCGTTGAGCAATACGGGCTTGCTGAACGTCGGCGACCCCGTGGGGAGCGTCGCCTGGAGCTGGGCGCTGTTCTGCCCGGTCGACAGGCCGGCAGCGGCCGGGCTCCCGTCGCTGGTGACGGCCGTCGCCGTGGTGATGTTGCGGGCGACGGTGTTGTTGACGATGCGCACGTTGGTGGCGTCGTCGAGAGCGATGCCGCCGCCCTCGTGGGTCGACACGTTGTCGGCGATGATGTTGTTCGTGATGTCGTAGCGCGCGTTGTTGACCTGCAGCAGGCGCAGCCCGCCGCCGTCGTCGTTGGCGGTGTTCACCACGATCTCGTTGCCGGTGACCGTCTGCGCGCCCGTCCCGGCCGACAGCGCGTCCGGGTTGGCCGGGAGCTCACCGGCGAAGAACACGCCGGCGCCCTCGTCGTAGGACTCGTTGAACCAGAACCGGTTCGCCGAGACCCTGCCGCCCGGGCTGAACCCGAAGACGCTCAGGCCGCCGCCGTACTCCGCGGAGAAGTTGCCGCAGACGTCGTTGTTGTCGACGACGAAGCCCTGCGTGCCGTTGAACAGCCCGATGCCGCCGGCGAGGTTCGTCCCGCCGTTGTCGCGGATGCGGTTGAACGCGATCCGGACGTTGTCGTTCTGGTTGTCGGTCGTCGTCGCGTACGGCGTGCCCACCCGGATCCCGCCGGCGTAGGAACCGCTGTTCCCGATCACCAGGTTGTTCGAGATCCGCAGGTTGCGGGCGTACGCGTGCACGTAGACGCCGCCGCCCTGGGTCACGTTCGCGCCCGGTGCGCCGAACCCCGTGTGGTTCGCGCCGGTGATGGCGTTGAGGTTCCCGGCGACGTCCTGCTGGTAGCCACCGGTGATCCGGAAGCCGTCGACCGCGGCGTAGCCCAGCGAGCCGACCACCGAGAACTGCGCGTTGGTCCGGGGCAGCACGGTCACCACCGCGCCGTCGGGGACCCCCGCCGGCCCGGCGTGTGCCTGCGTCGCCAGCGCCGTCCACGCGGTCCCGGTCGCGCCGTCCGCGTCGTAGCCGCGACCGTCGATGACCGAGCCCTGGACGCTGGTCCCGTCGGGGTACACCCCGCCCGGCCCGAAGCCCTGCAGCTTGACGAGCTCGTTGACGATGGGGTTCTCCAGGTAGGCGCCGGTCGGGTTGAAGCCCGACGTCGCACCCGGGTTCACCACCACGATGCGTCCCCAGAGGGTCTGACGCAGCGTCTCGGCGCCACCCGAGGCGACTGCGGCGATCCCCTGCTGGATGGTCGGCAGCTGTCCGGCGCCGGGACCGACCTGCCGGACCACCGGGTCGTACCGGGAGGTGAGCAGGATGACCCCCACGTGCGTCTCGTGGATCGTGATCGCGCTGCTGGACCACTTCGCCGACGTCCCGTTGCGGACGCGCAGCTGCAGCGGTCCGAAGACCGGGCTCGAGGAACGAGCCGGTGGGGACCACGAACGTGATGGTCGTGTTCGTCCAGCTCGTCGGGGTGACGACGAGCTCGGTCCCGTCGGACCGGACGAGGGTGAGCCGGCTCTGGGCGTTCAACGCCCCGAACCCGTTGCCGCGCACCGTGACCGTCCGTGCCGTGGAACTCGACGAGACACCGCCCGTCCAGCCGGGCACGACGACCTTGTCGACGGCGAACACCTCGGGCGTGTCACCGCTGACGCTGCAGCTGACCGGAACCGGCGTGCTGGTCCCGGGGGCGATCACGACGCTGCCGGTCTGCGTCGGGGCGGTGTCGGTCACCGTGAAGAGCCCCGGCCAGGCCTGGAAGTTGGTCGCGATCGTGCGGAAGCGCGGGTTGTAGTTCGCGTTCGGCCCCTGCGAGCCGTCCGGTAGCGCGGGCTGCCCCGGGTCGTTGCCGACGAACCGGTACATGCCCGGGCACGGCCCGGCCGGCAGCGGGCAGTTGTACGACGACGTCGAGGGCTCGATCGCCTCGTAGAACCCGTTGAAGTCGGTGGAGACGGTGTCGACGAGGTTCCCGCTGAAGTCGTAGATCCCCATCGGGACGTTGGGCAGGCCCTGGGCCTCGCCGTACTGCACGCTGCGCTTGTCCCAGGACAGGCCGAGGTCGTTGATCGTGAGGCCCCAGAAGTGCGTCGGGAGCGGGGTCGGCGTGAACATGGTGAACGTCGGCGCGACCGACGACTGCCCGCGCAGCGTCACCAGCTTCTCGTCGCACAGGGGTCGCTGCTGGCCCTCGTACGGGCTGCCGCCACCGTCGGCGAAGTCCTGGTTGGTGATCGTCACGAGCTGGTCGGCCCCGACGCACAGCGGCGTGAAGCCGTTGCCCTGCGACGGGCGGTGCCTCGGGCGGATCGGTGTTGCCGCCCTGGACGTCCGGCGGGTTCGTCACCGGGTCGTCCGTGACCGGGAAGTTCTCCTGCGGCAGGTAGGTGTCGCCGGAGAAGACGTTGACGTCCTGCTCGCGCGTGACCTGGTACATCTTCCCGCCGCCCACGGGGTTGTCCGGGATCGAGACGGTGACGATGTAGTCGTCGGGCGTGAGTGCCTGCGGGTCGAACCCGTAGTCCGCCAGGACGGCGTAGAGCGGCAGGTTGTGGTGACCCGGAGCGCAGCAGAACTCGACGGTCGCGCACTCGCGTGGCGTGACCCGCCGCGTAGCCGGCCGGGTACCCCGGGTTGTCCGGGTCGCCCGGGAGGTACAGGTTCAGGTCGGAGGTCGCGAACCCGTAGTTGCCGTTCACCGTCTGGCCCCAGGCGCCGGGGGTCGTGTCCGACGGCCGTGCCTGGAAGCCCATGGCCGGCGACTCGACGCAGGTCTTGTTCGCGGCGAGCCCACCGGTCGGGATGAAGGTCAGACCGGTGAGCGGGGTGCCGTCCCACTGCCGGGCCTGGCAGCCCTTGGGCGCGGACCACGTCTCCGAGGTGTACGGTCTCGGCGAGCTCGGGGCCCTTCTGCTCCAGCCCGCGCGCGTCGAGGAGGGGGAGCCCGAAGTCCGGCGACGTCGGGTCGGTGTTCCGCAGCAGGCCGTACAGGTGCACGTTGATGTTCGGGATGCCGGGCTGGTAGTCCTCGGCGACGGAGTACGCCGGGTCGAGCTCGTTGCGCGTCACGTCGTAGGAGACCGTGCCGACGATCCCGCCGTTGGTGCCGGGTGCGTACGGCTTGACGCCCCAGTCGACGCGACCGCCCAGGCCGAGCACGGGGAGCACGTTGATGTCGACCGCGCCACCGACGAACGTCGTGGGCGCAGGGTCGTTCTCGCCCTGGACCGTGACCCCGGTCCCCTCGTAGCGGGTGTTGAAGTGCTCGAGGATGACCCAGCGGGTGAGCGGGTACGCCTCCTTGAACGAGTAGTCCCCGTTGCTGTTCGTCGTGACCGCGTTCGTGAACTGGTCCATGAGCGAGTTGTCGCGCTCGCGCAGCGTGACCGCCGTCCCGGGCACGCCCTGCTCGCCGGTGTCCCGGATGCCGTTCTCGTTGGTGTCGATGAACACCGACCCGTAGATGCGCGCCATCCACCCGCTGAGGTAGTTCTTCCCGGTGTCGACGTCGACGTGGTTGTCGACCGTGACGTTGAAGCTGAACAGGATGTACTCCTGCTCGTCGTCCCAGGCGGTGAGCTGGTACGTGCCGTCCGGCACGTTGGCGATGTCGAACGTCCCGTCCGTCGCGCCGCGGCCGGTGTAGACCATCTGGTCACCGTCGCCGAGGTCCGAGAGCGAGATCCACGGCCGGGAGATGGGCGGGCCCTCCTTGCCGCCGGCGGTGCCCGTCCCACCGGGGATCGTGATGCCGCCGTTGCCGCCCACATAGGTCAGGCCGGCCAGGATCTGGCCGCGCACGTGCGCGTTGGCGGCCACGGTCGGCGAGCGCGCGCGGCTCGACGTAGCCGAACTGCACCCAGGGCACCGGCTCGCCGCCGACGACGAGCTCGGTGTCGAGGCCCGTGTCGCCGTTCATCACCCAGACGTCGTGGTCGTGCGAGCCCTCGAGCGTCGTGGTCTGCACCCACGCTGGCCTTCGAGGCCGGCTTGCTCAGCGTGACGCCGTACCGGTTGCTGCCGATGTTGGGGATGACGATGTCTCCGGCGGCGTCGCTGAGGCACGTGCCGCCCGGGTCGCTCGTCTCGATGACGGGCGCGCCGTCGGCGTCGAACTGGACCTTGCCGTCGGAGCCGTGGTGGTAGTTGGTGCACAGCGGGTTGCCGAACCAGTCCGTGGTCACCTCGCCGAGGACGTCGGACAGGTGCGCCTCGAAGCCGGCCAGGCTCTGCTGACCGCCCTGGGCGCCCGTCTCGGACCCGCCTCGTAGGTCGCGTCGACCGGCGCGTTGTCGTGGAAGACCCGGATGCGCATCGTGCCGAGCGGCACCGGGTTCGGCTGCACGGGCACGTTGAGCGTCTCAGCGCTCAGAGGCATGGTGAAGTGCTTGCCGCCCAACGTGTATCCGGCTGCCAGCACGGAGATGAGGTACTTCTTGCCCGCGGGGAGACCGGCGAGGGCGGTGGTCCGGACCCAGGTCGGCCTGGGTGCCCTGCGCGACGACGGGGATCGCCCCGGGCGTCTGCCGGATCGAGGGCCAGTTGCACGTGTCGGGGTACGTCGGGCTCGACGCCTGGCAGTCGGCGATGGCCTGGCTCGGGTCCCCGACGTCGTCCGCCGTGATGAGCCAGGTGTACTTGGCCGTGGACGGCAGGGGGTCGCCCGCGTGGACCGAGCCCGACGCCCGGGCGCTCACCACCTGGATCTTCAGGTCGGGGAAGCTGGCCGCCGCGGCGGGTGCCACGACGGTCGTGGTGACCGCCGGCAGCAACGCCAGCAGGACGGCGATCCCGGTGGCCTGGGCCATGGTGCGGACGAAGGATCGGGTGTGAGCCATGAGTGCCCCCTCGACGGCGGTGCCGGTGGTCCGTTGGCGGACCGCTGGCATCGCGACGCTAGGGACGTGGCAAGGGCAGGCAAACCTTCATGACAGGGCTGTAATGCCGTTGTCATCCACCGGCCCGGGGAGCGGCTGCTCGCCGTCCCGGTCCGCTCCGGTGCGCTCGTCGGCCTCGGAACCCAGGGCGGGCAGGTCGATCCAGAAGGCCGCACCGCCCAGCCAGGACTGGCCGATCCGCGCCGTGCCGCCGTGGGCCTCGGCGACGGCCCGCACCAGGGCGAGGCCGAGACCGGAGCCCTGACCCGCGCGGGCGCTCGAGCCCTTGACGAACCGGCCGAACACCGCCTCGCGCTCCATGAGCGGTACGCCGGGCCCGTCGTCCTCGACACCGATCGAGACCCACCCGGGCGTGCACCGGGCCGAGAGCCGGATCCGGCCCCAGCGCGCGGTGTGCTTCACGGCGTTGTCGATCATCGCCTCCAACGCCATCTCGACCCGGTAGCCGTCGACCATCGCGACCGCGTGGTCCGGAGCCGACAGGTGCCAGGTGCGCTCGACGGACTTGCTCCACCGGTCGTGCAGGTCGCTCATCGTGGTCACGAGGTCGACGGCGTCCCGACCCTGGTCCTGCGCGCTCTCGATCTCCTCGAGGGCGACGAGGGTCGCCGACAGGTGCGCCATCCGGTCCAGCTGCTCGAGCACCACGGCCAGGTCGGCCTCGACGCCGGGGTCGTCGACGGAGGCGGTCACCAGCTCGAGATGCCCACGGGCGATGGTGATCGGTGTGCGGATCGCGTGCGCGGCGTCCTGCATGAACTGGCGCTCGTGCTCGAGCAGCAGCTGCCGTCGCCCGGCGAGGACCTCCACCTGCTGCTGCGCGACCAGCTGCCGGTGCGAGTGCCACACCATGCCCACGAAGATGAGCGGCATCAGGACGACCTCGCTCAGCTCCTGCCGGTCGACGGTGTCTGACACGTCGAGGTAGACCAGGACCAGACCCGTCGACGCCGTCACGAGGGCGAGCACCAGCAGGATCCGTCTCGGCGACCACAGCGCGAACCCGTACACCACCGTCAGCGCGATGAAGATGAGGTGGTACGGGACGGTCTCGACGGCCGGGTAGGCCACCATGAGAGCGAGGCTGACGACCAGGAACGCACCGAACCCGACGGCGAGCGCGCGCCTATGCCGAGCGGAAGCTGTAACCCACATTGCGCACCGTCTCGATGCGGGTTCCGTCGATCTTCGCCCGGAGCCGGGCCACGCAGACGTCGACCACGTTGCTGCCCGGGTCGAAGGTCAGCCCCCAGATGTCGGAGAGCAGCTCCTGGCGCGACACGGTCTCCCCCGCGTGCGACATCAGGTGGGTCATCACCAGGAACTCACGACCGGACAGCTCGACCGGAGTCTCGCCGACGTAGACCGTCCGGCGGGCCGGATCGAGCCGGACGTCGCCGACCTGGATCCCAGGAGCGGCCGGCGCGTCGGCGTGGTCGTGCACGCGGGCCCGGACCCGGGCCATCAGCTCGGCCAGCGCGAACGGCTTGGCCAGGAAGTCGACGGCTCCGCGCTCGAGGCACCTCACCCGGTCCGGTACGCCGCCGACCGCGGACAGGACGAGCACCCGCGCGCAGGGATCCTGCTCGAGCACCGCGCTGAGCACGGCCATGCCGTTGAGGCCGGGAAGCAGCAGATCGAGGATGATCAGGTCGAAGTGCTTGGCCGACGCCCGTCGCAGCGCGTCCGGCCCGTCGACCGCCGTATCCACGTCGTAGCCGGCGGACTCCAGCGCACGACGGAGGAACCGGACGATTCCGGGTTCGTCGTCAACGACGAGAATTCGAGTCATGGCCGCCCCCACGAGACCAGTCTTCGTGACACCCCGAGCGCAGGATGATCCCGTGAGGGACGTGAGGGAATCACCCGTTCGGAGGATATTGCTCGGCGATGCCCGACCGACGCGTCCCACCGCGTCGCGGGTCCGGACCTCGACGCGGCCTGCCGCGTCGAGGGTCACGACCTCGTGGCTCCCGCGTCTGGATTCGAACCAGAAACCGCCCGATTAACAGTCGGGAGCTCTGCCGTTGAGCTACGCGGGACCGTGCACGCACCCCTGGGTGCGGGCGCGCAGGAAGGATAGCAAGCGCCCGGCACCGCCCCGAAATCGCCGACCCCCACGGCCCGGGCTTGTCCCTTAGGGACGGATCGGGCAGTTGAACTGCGCGATCCGTCCCTAAGGGACGCATTGTGCAGTTGGTCAGACGCCGAGGGAGGTGCGGAGCTCGGTGAGGAGCGTCGTCGGCCCGGCGGCGCAGGTCGGGGTCGGCCGGGTCGAGGCCGGCGTCGAACACGACGGACCAGCGCAGGTCGGTCGAGCCGGGCACGCGACGGGCCACGAACCGGGCGCCGCGCTCCCCCACCAGCTCGGCGTGGTGCTGGACGACGATGCTCGAGGTGACCCGCTCGCGCACGACCTCCGGCAGCACGCCGGGGTCGCCCGCGAACCGGACCCGATGGACCGCCGGGCGGCCACCCTCCGCCGGCTGCGCCGTCACCTCGAGGAACTCGGGCTCCCACGAGGCACGGAGCACGCGGTCCCACGGGACCCGCACGACCTCGCCGTCCTCGGCCGGGAGCAGGAGCGCCGACTCGGTCGCGACGAGCGACGACGTACCCACGGCCAGCCACGCGAGCACGCGCTCGCCGGGCACCCGGGCACGGACCTCGGCGGGCGCACGCAGCCTCACGACGTACCTCCCGCGACCTGCTCGCGGAGGCCGCGACGGTAGGTCTCCAGGGCGAGGACGTCGGCGAACAGCGCCTGGTAGGTGTCGGGGTCGGACGCGGGCTCGACCCGCTGCAGCCTCGCCTTGAGGTCGGCGATACGCCGTGCCGCGTCGATCTCCAGCAGCCGCGCGATGACCGACTGCGCGTAGCGCTGGTCCGCCTCGTCGGTGGGCAGCGGGTCGACGGCGAGCTCGTGCACGACCGCGCGCACGGCGTCGTCGGGGCAGGCGGCCAGGACGGCGTCGAGCCACGCGCGGTCGCTGAGCCCGGACGCGGCGCCGCCGGCCGCGACGACCGCCGCATGCACCGCGACGTACGCCGGGGACCTGAACGCCTCGGTCTCCAGGGCGTCGACCCACGACCCGGCCACCTGGGGAACCTGCAGCGCCACCTTGAGCGCCTCGCGCTCGACGGAGGCGACCTTGTCCCGGGGATCGGGCCGCGGTAGCCGCGGCACGGCGCCGGCCTGCTGCGCCACCGTCGGGGCGTCGGCGTCGCTCGGCCGGCGCGGCGCGGGCGGCTGGGCGCGGCCGGCCGCCTGCACGGCTCGGCGTACGTCCTCGTCGGGCAGCCCCAGCCATCCGGAGACGAGCCGCACGTACTCCGGGCGCAGCGCCTCGTCGCGGATCCGGGCGATCACCGGCGCCGCCGCGCGCAGGCCGGCGACGCGGCCCTCGGCGCGATCGAGGTCGTGCCCCTTGAGCTCGGTGCGGATGGCGAACTCGAACAGCGGCACCTTGCGGTCGACCAGCTCGCGGACGGCCTCGGGCCCGCGGGCGATGCGCAGCTCGCACGGGTCCATGCCGCTCGGCTCCACCGCGACGAACGTCTGCGCGGTGAACCGCTGGTCCTCGCCGAAGGCGCGTTGCGCCGCCTTCTGGCCCGCGGCGTCACCGTCGAAGGTGAACACGACCTCGCCGGTGAACACGCCCTCGTCCATGAGCAGGCGGCGCAGCACGCTGATGTGCTCCGAGCCGAACGCGGTGCCGCACGTGGCCACGGCGGTCTCCACGCCGGACAGGTGCGCGGCCATGACGTCGGTGTAGCCCTCGACGATGACGGCCTGCTTGCGACGCGCGATCTCCTTGCGCGCCAAGTCGATCCCGTAGAGCACCTGGCTCTTCTTGTACAGCGACGTCTCGGGCGTGTTGAGGTACTTGGGTCCCTCGTCGTCGTCGTAGAGCTTGCGCGCGCCGAAGCCGACGACGTCACCGGAGGTGTCGCGGATCGGCCATACGAGCCGCCCGCGGAACCGGTCGTAGACCCCGCGCTGACCACCGCGCGCGACCAGCCCGCCCTCGACGAGCTGGTCGTCGGTGAAGCCCTTGCCGCGCAGGTGGGTGAGCAGCGCATCCCAGCCCTTGGGCGCGTACCCGACGCCGAAGTGCGCCGCGGCCTCGGCGTCGAAGCCGCGCTCGGCGAGGAAGGTCCGGCCGGTCTCGGCCTCAGGACTCGCGAGCCGCTCGACGTAGAACGCCGCCGCGGTCCGGTGCGCCTCGATGAGGCGGCTGCGGTTGCCGGCCTGCCGCCCGGGAGCGGACGAACCCTCGGTGTAGCGCAGGGTGACGCCGTACCGCCCGGCGAGCTTCTCCACCGCCTCGCTGAACGACAGGTGGTCGACCTTGCGGAGGAAGCCGATGACGTCGCCGCCCTCGCCGCAGCCGAAGCAGTACCAGGCGCCCTTGGCCGGGCTCACGTTGAACGACGGGCTCCGCTCGTCGTGGAAGGGGCAGAGGCCCTTGAGGCTGCCGCCGCCGGCCGACTTGAGCGTGACGTAGTCGCGGACCACCTCGTCGATCCGGGCCCGCTCGCGCACGAGGGCGACGTCCTCGTCTCGGATCCGGCCGGCCACGCTGCGATCCTACGGACCGGCCGTCGAGGCGCGCTCGGCGCCGGCCCGCGACGCCGCGCTGCGCACGGCCCGGCGCCACGCGAGCAGCGGCCGCCCGACCCGGGACCCCGCGCCGCGGCCGCTGCTGGCACCACGCCGAGCAGCGCGCCCGGCCCGGGACACCGCGCGGCGCCCGGTCCCGCGAGTGCGCCGATGCGGGCTGTGGTGGGATCGGCGGGTGAGCACCCTCGAGATCCCCACGCCGCCCGCCGTCGACCCGTCCGGCCTCGGCCCCGCCGACGTCGCGCGGCTGCGCGCCGAGACGCCGGGCAGCCTCACCCGGCACCACCTCAACAACGCCGGGTCTGCGCTGCCTCCGCAGGTCGTCGTCGAGACCGTGGTCGCGCACCTGCGTCGCGAGGCGGAGATCGGCGGGTACGAGGCGCACGCCGAGGCGCAGGACCGCGTCGACGCGACGTACGCCTCGTGCGGGCGGCTGGTCGGTTCGGGGCCCGAGGGCATCGCGCTGACGACCTCGGCGACCGACGCCTGGCTGCGCGGCTTCCTGGCGGTGCCGCTGGAGCGCGGCGACCGCGTCCTCGTCTCGCAGGCCGAGTACGCGAGCAACGTGATCGCGATCATGTCGGCGGCGCGTCGGGTGGGCGCGGTGGTCGAGGCCGTCCCGGACGACGCGACCGGAGTGCTCGACGTCGAGGCGCTGCGCTCGATGCTCGACGAGCGGGTGAAGGTGGTCGCCGTCACCCACGCACCGAGCCAGAACGGGCTGCTCAACCCCGCCGAGGCGATCGGTGCCGCGATGCGCGACGTGGCGCCGGACGCGTGGTACCTCCTCGACGCGTGCCAGTCGGTCGGCCAGGTTCCGCTCGACGTGACCGCGATCGGCGCGGACTTCCTGTCGGCCACCGGTCGCAAGTTCCTCCGCGGCCCGCGTGGCACGGGCTTCCTCTGGTCCTCGGAGCGGGCGCAGACGCTCGAGCCCGCGATCATCGACCTCGACTCGGCCACCTGGACCTCCGTCGACGACTACGTCGTCGTCCCCGGCGCGCACCGCTTCGAGACGTGGGAGAAGTCCTACGCCGCACTGCTCGGCCTCGGCGCCGCGGCCGACTACGCGCTCGCCCTCGGTCTCGACGTGACGCAGCGTCGTATCGCCTGGCTCGCCGACCGGATCCGGGTCGAGCTCGCCGGACTCCCTGGCGTCGTCGTACGGGATCGTGGCGTCGTACGCACCGGGATCGTGACGTTCTCGGTCGACGGCCGGGTGGCCGCCGACGTCGTCCGCGACATCAAGGCGCGCGGCGTCAACGTGAGCCACTCCCCGCGCGAGTACGCCGTGCGCGACTTCGACGCCCAGGGCGTGACCGGACTGGTCCGCGTGAGCCCGCACGTCTACACCGACGACTCCGACCTCGACGCCCTCCTCGACGCCGTCCGCTCCGCGGTCGCCTGACGCTCAACCCCGCCGAGTTGCGCGCCCGACCTGCCCGATTCGGCGGGTGCCGAACCGGTGGTTTCCAGGTGCAGCTCGGATGGGGTGGCTCGCCGCGCTCGGTCCCCGACCGCCTCCGGCGAACCTCACCGCGCGGCGGCCGACGCCGGTGAGGGTGGCGATTGTTGCGCTCTAGGCAACCAGGGCCACCCTCAGTGAGAACTCGCCGTCAGCGGCAGAGGCGGGTGTGCCAGGCGACGACCGAGCGGTCGGTGAGGCTGGCGACCTGGTCGATCACGACGCGCAGGCGCGCGGTGTCGTCGCGCGCGGCGGCGTAGGCGTCGCGCAGCACCGGGTCGAGCGACTCGGGCGCGGTGAGCCGGATCGCCGAGACGAGCTCCTGCACGACCTCGCGCTGCCGGAGGTAGACCGGCTCGGCGCCCGCCCGCTGCATCACCCAGCGGTCCGCGACCGCCTTGAGGACGGCGACCTCGAGCCGCTGCTCGCGCGGCACGACGAGGTCCGCGGCGTAGCGGGTCAGCCGGCCGGCGCCGTGCTCGTCGCGGGTCGCCAGCTCGGCGGCGGTGCAGAACCGCCCGATCAGCTGCGACGTCAGGTTCTTCAGCGCGGCGAGGTCGCGCAGCGATCCGGCGTACGACGACGGCCAGAACGGCAGCGCGGCGAGCCGCTGCACGGCCGCGCCGAGCTCGGCGGGCTCGGCGTCGAGCGCGTAGGACGCGGCGGTCCCCAGCAGCCCCTCGGGGTCCTCGGCGCCGCTCGCGCCGGGGATCGCCCGCAGGTCGAGATGGCCGGAGACGACGGCGTCCTCGACGTCGTGCACGGAGTAGGCGACGTCGTCGGCCCAGTCCATCACCTGCGCCTCGAAGCAGATGCGTCCCTCGGGTGCGCCGGCGCGCAGCCAGGTGAACACGTCGAGGTCGTCGGCGTACGCGCCGAACTTCCGGCTCCCGTCGTGGCGCTGCCACGGGTACTTCGTGGCGGCGTCGAGCGTCGCGCGGGTGAGGTTGAGCCCCACGGGCCCGTCCGGCCGCGGACCGTCGTCCGGGCTGAAGGTCTTGGCCTCGAGCCGGGTGAGGATCCGCAGCGACTGCGCGTTGCCCTCGAAGCCGCCGATCGCCGAGGCGACCTCGTCGAGCGCGTCCTCGCCGTTGTGCCCGAACGGCGGGTGGCCGAGGTCGTGCGCGAGGCAGGCCGTCTCCACGAGGTCGGCGTCGCAGCCGAGCGCGGCGCCCAGCTCGCGACCCGACCTGCGCGCACTCGAGGGAGTGGGTGAGCCGGGTGCGCAGGAAGTCGCTCTCCCCCGCCGCCATGACCTGGGTCTTGGCCGCGAGGCGACGCAGCGCGGCGGAGTGCAGGACGCGGGCCCGGTCCCGCGCGAACGCCGTGCGCCCGGAGCGCTTCGGGGCCTCGGCCACCCAGCGCGACTCGTCGTCGTGGGCGTAGCCGGCGGAGAGCCGGTCGTCGTCGTACGCCGCGTGGAGGTCCATCACCACCGACCCTAGCGAGCGGTGGCGACCCCCGCGGCGGTCACCGGCCGACGACCTGTTCGATGCCGCGCCGCTCGACCAGCCAGAAGTAGAGCAGACCACCGGTCTCGCGGGCGACGTACTCGACGGTGAGGCTCGATCCCGCACCGGACGAGGTGGGCGAGCCGTGCGCCTCGATGCCGAGCGCGCGGGCCATGGACAGGCTGCGCGCCTCGTGCGCCGGGTCCGTGACGATCGTGGCGCGCGTCCAGCCGCGTTGGGCCATGACGTGGGCGACCGCGGTGAGGCTCGACAGCGTGTCGTTCCCGACCGGCACGGCGGTGACCGAGCCGGCCGGGACGCCCCGCGCCACGAGCCAGTCACGACCGACCGCAGCCTCGGTCGTGACGTCGCCCGGGCGGTTGCCCCCGACGGTCAGGACGTGCGTCGCGACGCCCTGCGCGAAGAGCGCGTCGGCGTGACCGAGTCGCGCCTCGAGGACCGGGCTCGGCCGGCCCCAGAACTGCGCGGCACCGAGCACCACGACGACGTCGGTCGGCGTGCGGTCGTCCTCCCGCGCGGCGACGCCGACGCGCAGGGTCGCGACGGCGGGCGGGACGAGCGACGGCCAGCGCCACGATCACGATCAGGACGACGAGCGGACGCCGCAGCCGCGACCGCCGCCGCGCCGGTGCGGCGACGGGCTCCTCGTCGGTGCGCAGGGTCACCGCACCAGTGTCGCTGATGATCGCGGGTTCTCAGAACGTCCGCACAGCCGTGGTTCCGCTCGCGGCCAGCCCGGTCACATCTTCGGGCGCAGCGTGGGTCCACGAGGTTCCCGGGAAGTCCCGACCGGACGGAGACGACCATGATCGACGACGCGACCCGGGCCGAGAGCCGCGGCGCGGAGCGTCGCTGGGGCGCGGCCGCCGTCCTGCTCGCCGCGGTGCTCGCCGGCGGGATCGTCCTCGTGGGCAGCGCGAGCACGAGCACGGCCGGCGGAGCGCCCGTCGCGACCGGCTCGGGTCTGGACGGCGGCGCGGGCCGACCCGTGATGTCGCAGCCGGTCACCGACCTGGACCCGGCCGGCAGCACCTCCTGACCCGACGACGACGCCACACCCCCCGTCGTCGTCGCCCGCCACCCGTCACTCCCTCGGACGGGTCGGCAGCACGGCAGGGGCGGAGCCACCGCTGGCGGCTCCGCCCCTGCTCCGTGCGGGACTCAGCGGGTGTCGGACGTGGCCGCCTCGAGCGCGGCCCGGCCGGCCTCGAGCCGGGCGACCGGGACGCGGAACGGCGAGCAGGACACGTAGTCGAGCCCGACCTTGTGGAAGAAGTGCACCGAGTCGGGGTCCCCGCCGTGCTCGCCGCAGACGCCGAGCTTGAGGTCGGGCCGGGTGGCGCGGCCCTCGTCCACGGCGATCTGGACGAGGCGCCCGACGCCGTCGACGTCGAGGGACTCGAACGGGGAGACGGTGAACACGCCCTTGTCGAGGTACGCCGCGAAGAACGCCGCCTCGACGTCGTCGCGGCTGAAGCCCCACGTCGTCTGGGTGAGGTCGTTGGTGCCGAAGGAGAAGAACTCCGCGACGTCGGCGATCCGGTGGGCGGTCAGCGCCGCGCGCGGCAGCTCGATCATCGTGCCGATCGGGATGACCAGCGTGACGTCCTCGCGGCGGGCGATCTCGTGCGACGATGCCGTCGGTCTCGTCGGCGACGAGGTGCAGCTCCATCACCGACCCGACCAGCGGGACCATGATCTCGACCTTGGGGTTCCCCGCCGGCCTTGATCCGCGCGACGGCGGCCTCGGCGATCGCGCGGACCTGCAGCGCGAACAGCCCGGGCACGACGAGCCCGAGCCGCACGCCGCGCAGCCCGAGCATCGGGTTCGACTCGTGCAGCCGCTCGACGGCGGCGAGCAGCGGCGAGGTCCTGCGGCGTCCGGGTTGCCGCGCTCCTCGGGCGACGGCCACCCGCACCGACAGCTCGGTGAGGTCCGGCAGGAACTCGTGCAGCGGCGGGTCGAGCAGCCGGATCGTCACCGGCAGCCCGTCCATCGCCTCGAGGATCTCGACGAAGTCCTGTGCGCTGCAGCGGCAGCAGGGCCTCCAGCGCCGCGTCGCGCTCCTCTGCCGGTGTCGGCCAGGATGACCCGCTCGATGAGCACCCGGCGGTCGCCGAGGAACATGTGCTCGGTGCGGCACAGGCCGATGCCCTCGGCGCCGAGGTGCCGCGCCCGGGCGGCGTCCTCCGGGGTGTCGGCGTTGGCCCGCACCCGCAGCCGACGGGTGTCGTCGGCGTGGGCGAGCAGCCGGTCGACGGCCGTGCACCAGCAGCGCGGTCTCCTCGTCGGCGTCGTTCACGGCGGCCTCGAGGCCACGCTCGATGTAGGTCACCACCGGCGACGGCAGACCGGCATCGTCGCCGAGGAACACCTCGCCGGTGGACCCGTCGATGCGACACGTCGTCGCCCTCGGCGATCGTCATGGAGTCCGACCCGGACCAGCTTCGCCGCGACGTCGACGTCGAGCTCCTCGGCGCCGCACACGCAGGTCTTGCCCATGCCGCGGGCGACCACGGCCGCGTGGGTGGTCTTCCCGCCGCGCGAGGTCAGGATGCCGTCCGCGGCGATCATGCCCTCGAGGTCGTCCGGGTTGGTCTCCCGGCGTACCAGGATGACGTCCTCGCCCCGGGCGGCCCAGGCCACCGCCGTCGCCGAGTCGAACACCACCCGGCCGACCGCCGCGCCGGGCGACGCGGCCATCGCCCGGGTCAGCAGCCGGCGCGCGCCGAGACGAGTCGAACTGCGGGAACATCAGCTGCGCGAGCTGCGCGCCGGTCACCCGCGCCAGCGCCTCGTCCTCGGTGATCAGCTGCTCGTCGACGAGCTGCGTCGCGATCCGGAACGCCGCCGCCGCGGTGCGCTTGCCGACCCGGGTCTGCAGCATCCACAGCTTGCCGCGCTCGATGGTGAACTCGATGTCGCACAGGTCGCGGTAGTGCGTCTCCAGCCGGCGCATCACGCCCATCAGCTCGCCGTGCGAGGCCGGGTCGAGCTCCTTGAGGTCGTCGAGGCGACAGCGTGTTGCGGATGCCGGCGACGACGTCCTCGCCCTGCGCGTTGACCAGGTAGTCGCCGTAGGCGCCGGTGGCGCCGGTCGACGGGTCACGGGTGAACGCGACGCCGGTGCCGGACGTCTCGCCCAGGTTGCCGAACACCATCGTGCAGATGTTCACCGCGGTCCCGAGGTCGTGCGGGATCCGTTCCCGACGCCGGTACAGCCGCGCCCGGTCGGTGTTCCACGAGTCGAAGACCGCGCGGATCGCCATGTCGAGCTGCTCGCGCGGGTGCTGCGGGAACTCCTGCCCCGACTCGTCCCGCACGATGTCCTTGAACCGCGCCACCAGCGCCGGCAGGTCGTCGACGTCGAGGTCGACGTCGCTCGACGCGCCCTTGGTCGACTTCGCCTTGTCCAGCGCGTCGGCGAACAGGTCGCCCTCGATGTCCGAGCACCGTCTTGCCGAACATCTGGATCAGCCGGCGGTAGGAGTCCCAGGCGAAGCGGTCGTTGCCCGATGCCTCGGCCAGCCCCTGCACGCTCGCGTCGTTGAGCCCGATGTTGAGCACGGTCTCCATCATCCCGGGCATCGAGAACTTCGCGCCGGAACGCACGCTGACCAGCAGCGGGTCGTGCCGGTCGCCCAGACGCCGGTCCACCGCGTCCTCGAGGTGCCGCAGCGCCATGGTCACCTGCACCCGCAGGTCGGCCGGCTCGCGCCCGTTCGCGAGGTACTCGCGGCACGCCTCGGTCGTGATGGTGAACCCCGGCGGGACCGGCAGGCCCAGGTTCGTCATCTCGGCCAGGTTCGCGCCCTTCCCGCCGAGCAGGTCCTTCTGTCCTTCGACCCCTGCGGTGAAGTCGAAGACGTACGCCGGACTCGCTGCCATGACGTGCTCCCTCCGAGCCGAGCCGATCCCGCGCCACGGGCAGCGCGCAGACCCCTGTTGCGGACGCTAGTACCCGCGCGGCCCGGAGTCGTTGTCAGGGCTGGCGGTCAGCCGCGGGCGCGTCGCCGGGCCTCGGCGATGACCTGCTCGAGCACCTCCGTGGACTGCGCCCCCTGCACGGCGACCGCGGCCGCGGACAGCCCGACCACCGGATCGACGTCGACCCCGGCGTCGGCGACGAACGTGGGCACGGCGCTCACCCCGAGCTCGCGGCCGAGGGTGAACGCGGCGTCGACCTCGTCGTGCGGCGCGTCGAGTCGTGCCCGTACGTCGTCGTCTCGCTCGCCGGTCGCCGCGGCGACGACCTCGACGAGGGTGGCGGCGTCGGTGACGTCACGTCCCTGCTCGAAGTAGGCGCGGTAGAGAGCGCGCACGGCGGAGTCCTGTCGCGTGTCGCCGTCGTAGGTCGAGAGGAGGTGGTGGGCCATACGGGTGCTCGGCGCCTTGCCGACCGCGTCGAAGTCGTAGTCGATGCCGAGCTCGCGACCCATCGCCGCCAGCCGCGCCTGCGACTCGCGGAGCGCGTCGGCGCTGCCGAACCTGGCCTCGAGGAAGCCGGCCATGGGGACGCCCTCCGGCGGCAGACCCGGGTTGAGCTCGAACGGCCGGTGCCGCACGAGGACGCGGTCACCCGTGCCCTCCCGTGTCGCGAGCACCGACTCGAGGCGGACGTGTCCGAGATAGCACCAGGGGCAGGCGATGTCGGCCCAGACGTCGAGTCGTACGGGGAGGTCGAGGTCGGGGTCGGGGTCGGGGTCGGCGGTCTCGCTCGTCATGGCGGCTGTGCGTTCCTTCGGTTCGGCGGGCGGGCGGCGCCCGCGCGCGGGTCGGTCGTGGCCAGGAGCCCACCCGGTCCTTCGGTTCGGCAGGCGGGTGGCGTCCCGGCGGGTCGGTCATGGCCGGCAACCCGCCGGCCGGCGGGTCCGTGTCACGAGCGGGACAACCGGCCGCGGTCGTCCCTCATTCCGCGCGGTGGCCGGTCAGCCGCCGGACACCGACAGCTCCGCGGCCTGGATGTCGTCGAGGTAGCCGGCGAGGTCGTCCGGGTCGTCCAGCCAGCCGTCGGGCAGGGCGACCCGCCGACCCGGCTGGGTGCGACCGCGCGGGCCCTCGGACACCTCGCCGGGCCACGGCTGGTCGAGGTCGAGCCGGGCGATGAGGTCGTCGATCTCCTCGAGCGTGCTCGCCAGGGCGAGACCCTGGCGCAGCTCCCGGCGTACGACGAAACCCTTGAGGTACCACGCGATGTGCTTGCGGAAGTCACGTGGTCCGGTCACCGGACCGAGCACCTCGACGAGCAGCTCCGCGTGGTGCCGCATGGTGGCCGCGACCTCCCGCAGGCCCGGGTCCGCGGGGACCTCGCGCCCGGTGAACGACGCCGCGAGCTGACCGAACAGCCACGGGCGGCCGAGGCAGCCGCGACCGACCACCACGCCCGCGGCGCCCGTCTGCTCCACCATCCGCCGCGCGTGCCGATGGGTCCAGATGTCGCCGTTGCCGAGGACGGGTACGCCGTAGGGCTCGAGCTCCTCGACGAGGCGGGCGACGGACGTCCAGTCCGCCTCACCGCCGTAGAGCTGGGAGGCGGTACGCCCGTGCAGCGCCACCCAGGCGGCGCCCTCCTCGGCCGCGGCGCGGCCGGCCTCGAGATAGGTGAGGTGGTCGGGGTCGACGCCGGTGCGCATCTTGACGGTCACCGGAACCGGTGCCCGCCCGTGCGCCCGAGCCGTCTCGTCGGCGGTGGTCACGGCCGCCCGGACGATGGCGCGGAACAGCCCCCGCTTCCAGGGCAGAGCGCTACCACCACCCTTGCGGGTCACCTTCGGTACCGGACAGCCGAAGTTGAGGTCGATGTGGTCGGCGCGGTCCTCGTCGACGAGCAGGCGGACCGCGGCGGCGACGGTCGTCGGGTCTACGCCGTACAGCTGGACGCTGCGCGGCGACTCGTCCGGATCCGTCGCGATCATCTGCATCGTCTCGTCGTTGCGCTCGACGAGGGCCCGCGACGTGATCATCTCCGTCACGTAGATCCCGGTGGCCGCGCCACCGGTCGCCGCGCGGGCGTTCTCCCGCGCGAGTCGCCGGAACGCCCGGTTCGTGATGCCGGCCATCGGCGCGAGCACGACGGGCACACCGCCTCGCGCGAGCAGCTCGTACCCCGGATGCGTCACTCCCCCATCTTCCCCCACCCGCCGCTCCCGATTTCCCGCATGAGGGTGCCCCAGAGCGCAGTAGAGGCACCTACGGCGCCCCATTGAGTCCCACCTGCTGGGATGCGCGCGCCGGGGAGCAAGCGCGGGGGCCCGGGTGTGTCTCGCCGGTCCTCTCACCGTGGTGGAGGTCGGCTAGCGAGGACCCACGGATTTCGGGTACGGACAGAGCAGGCTCGCCTCCGGGGTGGTGACGGCTCCGAGTCGCCGTCGGTCGACTCGCTCCCGCGCGGTCGGTCGACGGTCGGGTACGCCGTCACCGTCGGTGATCTTGGATCGCTGAAAGTAGTTGTCCCCAGGGCGGTTTCGGGGCCTGGGACTGTCAGACCCCCTGAGTAGGTTCGGGGTCATGAGCTCGACCACGACCCGCCCGCCGCGGACTCCGGGTGCGCTGGTCGCGGACGCGGTCGCGGAGCTGGACGCGTGGTCGCCCGGCTCGCGGAGCTGACCGCCGAGGGTGCGCTGGTCGAGGTTCCGGGTGCGGCGCTGATCGGACTGACCGAGAAGCTGCACCGGGCGCTGGATCGCGGGGCACGGCGGTGGCCACGGTGGCGACCGGGGTGGTGCACGCCTCGGGCGCCCTCGAGCCGGCCGGGCACGCGTCGACCAAGTCGTGGCTGCTCCAGCGGTGCCGCAGGTCCGAGACCGAGGCCAAGGTCCTCCTCGCGTCCTCGACGGCGCTGCGCGCCGACTTCCCCGCGACCGAGCGGGCGTGGCTGGCCGGGGAGGTGCCCGCCGGTGCGGTGCGGGAGATCACCCGCGGGATCACCCTCGCGGTGCGGGCGCTGCCGGTCGCGGTACGGCCGACCCGCGGCGCCGAGGCGGAGGCGGTGCTGCTCGAGCTGGCCCGCCGGGCCCCGGTCGCCGACGTCGCCCTGTCCGCGCGCTACCTGCGGTTCGTGGCCGACCCGGACGGGGTCCGCCAGGCCCAGCTGGACGCCTACGACGACCAGCAGGTCACCATCACCCCGGTCGGGGTCGGGTACCGGCTGTCCGGGTACCTGACCGCGGAGACCGCCGCGGCGCTGTCCACCGCGCTGGACGCGGTGGTGGACGGCTGGCACCGCACCGGGTCCCTGACCCCCGAGGACCAGCCCGGCGGGCACCCGGTGCTGGACGGGCAGCGGCGCAAGGCCCGCCGCCCGCACCTGCTCGCCCTCGCCCTGGGCCACCTTGCGCGCCAGGCGCTCGACGCCGGCGCTGCTCGGCACCCGCCACGGGGTCCGCCCCCACCTCACCCTCACCGCCGACCTCGACCAGCTGCTCGCCGGCCTCGGCGGCCGACTCCTGGTCCCCGGCCACGACCAGCCCGTGCTGCTGCCCGACCAGTCGCTGCGCCGGATCCTCTGCGACACCGACCTGCACCCCGTGATCACCACCCGACCGAACCCGACGCACCCGCGACGACCGCGACGCGACGCCGCGACGCGGACCGCCGACGCGACGCGACCGCGCAGCAGCGTGACCGCCGAGACGAGCGTGACCGGCGAGGCGAGCGGCGCGGCGTGGCGGGACGTGCTGACCGGCCGGCTCACCGCGCAGACCCGCACCGTGCTCTACCTCGGCCGGACCCAGCGCACCGTCCCCCCGCGACTGCGCCGCGCCCTCGAGGTCCGCGACGGGCACTGCGCGTTCCCCGACTGCCGCGTCGACGTCTCCCGCACCCACGCCCACCACACCCTGCCCTGGGAGGACGGCGGCGCGACCGACATCTCGAACACCGTGCTGCTCTGCGTGCGCCACCACCACGCCGTGCACGAGGGCGGCTGGACGATCGCGCCGACCGACGGCATCGACCCGCACACCACCGGCTGCTGGACCTTCACCCCTCCACGAACCCGGCCCTGACCAGCAGGGCGCACCACCACCTCGACCACCAGAGGCTCAGGTCCCCGAGCCGTGTGAACCTGCGCTGCCGACACCGCGCTCCGGCGTCCGACGTCACCCTTCCGACGTCCGACGTGCCGTCCGACGTCCGGTGCCGTTCCGATGCCCGACGTGGCCGGTCCGACGTCACCGACCGTCAGCGTCCGGACGCCCGTCGGCACCGTCAGCGCGCCCCGGCGCGGCAGGACAGGATGGGTCGGTGAGCAACGAGCGGCTCGAGATCGACCACGTCGTCCTCGGCGTGGCGGATCTCGACCTCGCCGCCGCGAACCTGCTCGACGAACACGGACTGGTCGCCCTCCCGGGGGGCCGGCATCCGAAGTGGGGAACGGCGAACCGCATCGTCCCGCTGGGGTCGACGTATCTCGAGCTCGTCGCGGTCGTCGACCCGGAGGTCGCGGCGGAGAGCGGGTTCGGCGGGTGGGTGGCCGGCATGGCGGCGCGCGGGGGCGGATGGGGCTGGGCGGTGCGTACGGGCGACATCGAGGCGACCGCCGCGCGGCTCCAGCTCCGGATCGAGCCCGGCTCCCGGGTCACGGCGGACGGCGCCCAGCTGCGGTGGCGACTCGCCGGGCTCCCCACCGAGCGCTCCGACCCCGCCGTCCCGTTCTTCATCTCCTGGGACGCGGGGACTCCTCTGCCCGGCACGGCCCACGCCCCGCACCGAGGCGGCGACGCGCACCTCGTCGGGCTCACGATCGAGGGCGGCTTGGAACGCCTCCCGACATGGCTCGGGGACGCCGACCTGCCGATCGACGTGATCCCCGGGGACCGGGGAGTCGTCGCAGTCGAGATCGCCACGAACACAAGGACTATCCGGCTCCTCCCCAGAAGGGTGAGCCGAGCCGTCACAGCCGCTCCACGCTCATCGTGAAGCCTGCGGAGCGCAGCCGATCAGCGAGCGGTACGCCGATCCCTGAGGCCGGCGTCAGCACCCCGGAGCGTGCGGGCAGCACGTCGCCGTCGAGGGCGAGGGCGAGTGCGCTCTCGCCGAGCATGACCGCGGTCCCCTGATAGCCCGGATCGCCCTGCGCGGCGACGACGGCGCGGTAGGCGCGCACCGGTCGTGGTGCGCGTACGGACCTCGATCTCGAAGGACCCCTCGCGACGGGTCCGCTCGTCCGGCCCCTCCCCCGGCGCGGGCAGGAACCGGTCCAGCACGGCACGGGTGGGACCGAAGGCGAGACCCGCGACGCCGACGGCGAGTCCGGCGGAGACGGCGACGGCGCGGAGCGGTGCGGCGAGGTCGTCGCCGTACGCCATCGCCTCGCGGTAGCGGAACGTGCGGCCGTAGGACCAGTCCTGCAGCGCGTTGCTCATCCGCACGACGCGGGTGTTGTACGGCGCCATCACGAACGGCCCCACCCACGCGCCGACGCTCGGGTCGCGCCGGATGCGCATGGCGTCCGGCGCGGGTCCGGCGTCCGGCTCGGCGTCGCGGTCCGGGCTCAGGGCGTACGGATCGACCAGCATCCGCGCGAGTGAGCGGTCGGCGGCGACGGCCTGCGCCGTCGCGCGCGCGGAGTCGACCGTGCCGCCGCTGACGCCGCCGCGCAGGGAACGGACCACGAGCGTGGTGTCCTCGAGCGTGCCCTGGCCCTCGGTCGCCGCGCGCTGCGCGAGCAGCAGCACGGCGAGGTCCGACGGCACCGAGTCGAACCCGCACGAGTGCACGATCCGCGCGCCCGAACCGCGCGCGACCTCGGCGTAGGAGTGCAGCGACTCGCGGACGAACAGCACCTCGCCGGTGAGGTCGGCGTAGTCGGTGCCCTCCTCCGCGCAGGCACGGACGAGCGGGAGCCCGTAGCGCAGGTAGGGCCCGACCGTCGTCGCCACGACGTCGGTGGACCGGGCGAGCGCCCGCACGGACTCCGCGTCCGTCGTGTCGGCCACCACGAGCGGCCACGCGGCGGCGCGCGCACCGAGACCGGCGCGGACCGCCGCGAGCCGATCCGCCGAGCGACCTGCGAGCGCGATGCGTACGCCGGCCGGCGCGTGCTCCGCGAGGTACTCGGCGGTCAACCGGCCGACGAAGCCGGTCGCCCCGAACACGACGATGTCGTGCTCGCGTCGGCCCCGGACCCGCTCAACCACGTCGGCGACCCCCTCCGGTCAGCAGCCCGGCAGACGCTGCGCGAGCCAGCCCGGGAGGGCGTCGAGGCCCACGCGCTCCTGGGCCATCGTGTCGCGGTCGCGGACCGTGACCGCCTGGTCCTCGAGGGTATCGAAGTCGACGGTGACGCAGTAGGGCGTGCCGACCTCGTCCTGGCGCCGGTAGCGACGACCGATGGCCCCGGCGTCGTCGAACTCGACGTTCCAGGACCGGCGCAGCTCGGTGGCGAGGTCCTTCGCCTTCGGCGTGAGGTCCGCGTTGCGCGACAGCGGGAGCACGGCGACCTTCGTCGGAGCCAGCCGCTTGTCGAAGCGCATGACCGTGCGCTTGTCGACGCCGCCCTTCGCGTTGGGCGCCTCGTCCTCGTCGTAGGCCTCGAGCAGGAACGCGAACACCGCGCGGGTGAGACCGGCCGCGGGCTCGATCACGTAGGGGAACCAGCGCTCGCCGGCCTCCTGGTCGAAGTACGACAGGTCTACGCCGGAGTGCTCCGAGTGGGTCTTGAGGTCGAAGTCGGTGCGGTTCGCGATGCCCTCGAGCTCGGCGAACTCCGAGCCGCCGAAGTTGAATCGGTACTCGATGTCGACGGTGCGCTTCGCGTAGTGCGAGAGCTTCTCCTTCGGGTGCTCGAAGAAGCGCAGGTTGTCCGGCGAGAGTCCGAGGTCGAGGTACCAGTTCCAGCGCTCCTGCAGCCAGTACTCGTGCCACTCCTCGTCGCTGCCGGGCTTGACGAAGAACTCCATCTCCATCTGCTCGAACTCGCGCGTGCGGAAGATGAAGTTGCCCGGCGTGATCTCGTTGCGGAACGACTTGCCGACCTGGCCGATGCCGAACGGCGGCTTCTTGCGCGCGGTGCCGGCGACGTTTGCGTAGTTGACGAAGATCCCCTGCGCCGTCTCCGGACGCAGGTAGTGCAGCGACGACTCGTCCTGCACCGGACCGAGATGCGTCGACAGCAGCCCGTTGAAGTTGCGCGGCTCGGTGAACTGGCCCTTCACGCCGCAGTGCGGGCAGTTCACGCCGGCGAGGCCGCCCTCGGGTGCCCTGCCGTGCTTGGCCTCGTAGGCCTCGATGAGGTGGTCCTCGCGGAACCGCTTGTGGCACGACGTGCACTCGGTCAGCGGGTCGACGAACGCCTCGAGGTGGCCCGACGCCGCCCAGACCTGCGGCGCGAGGATCACCGCCGAGTCGAGCCCGACGACGTCGTCGCGGCCCTGCACCATCGAGCGCCACCACTGCCGGCGCACGTTCTCCTTGAGCTCGACGCCGAGCGGACCGTAGTCCCAGGCGGAACGGGTCCCGCCGTAGATCTCGCTGCACGGGTAGACGAACCCGCGGCGCTTGGCGAGGTTGACGACGGCGTCGACGCGATCGAAGGCCATGAGTGGTGCTCCATCCGGCTGGTGTGTCGGCGAGTGGTGGCGGGAGCGCTGTCGGAGTCCCGCGGGAGGGCCAGGCTACGCGAACGTCTCGTAGTGCCAGCGCAGGGATCTGCGCACCAGCGGCCTCGTGACGGCGATCACGTCGTCGTAGCGCGGCCGCAGGCCGGCCTCGATCTCCCGCGGGCACACCGGGACGGCGAGGACGACGTGGGTGGCGCCCGCAGCGCGCAGCGCGTCGGCCACGGCGCGCGCGGCCGTGCCGGTCTCGACCCCGTCGTCGATGACCACGACCCGACGGCCGGCGACGTCGACCGGGACCTCGACGCGGACCCCGTCGTCGTCCCGTGACGTGACGAGCGGCGTGACCTCGACACCCAGAGCCGCGCCGACGGCCGCGCCCACGGGAGACCGCCGGGAGGTACGCCGACGAGGACCGCGCCCGTCACGAGCTCGGCCGGCAGCAGCGCGGCCAGCTGACGTCCGCCGTCCGCGAGGTCGGCGAACTTCACGAGGCGTCCCACGACGCGGTACGACGGTGGACGGGGCGCGGCGTCGTCACCCGAACTCCCCCACGGACACGTGCGGCGCGGCCGCGGAGCCCGAGGCCGACCGTGCCCGCGTCGGCGGCGACCGCGCTCGGGCGCTCGACGAGGGTGTCGGGCGTCCGGGAGACGAGCACCTCGAAGGCGGTGGCCTCGTCGGCCGCGGTCTGGAGGAACGGCCAGTGCAGCTTCACGTCGTACGCCGACAGCGCCCGGCGGTAGGAGCCGGCGTCGGCCCACTCGTGCGCCACGACGAGCAGGTCGGGGTCGTCCACCGCCCGGGTGACCCAGCCGCGCAGGTAGCCGGGACGCTCGGCGAGCACGGCGAGGGTGTCCCGCGCCGCGGCGAGGGCAGCCGTGGCGTCGGCGTAACCGGGGAGCGGGAGGCGGTGGCGGGTCACGACGAGCACGGCCCCACGGTACGGCGCCGCGCGCACGGACCCGGTCGGGGGTGCGACGATGGCGCCCCGACCGTCCGACGCCGACGAGGACCAGCCCCCGTGCCCCAGAGCAAGCGCCACCCCGCCCGACGTCCGCAGCAGCGGACGCCCAAGCCGGGTCATCGCAACCCCGCCGGTGCGTCCGCGTCCGCCGCGCCGCCGCCCCCGGCCTCGCCGGCCCGTCGCTGGCTCGTGCGGCACAGCGCCGGCCCGCTCGTCGTGCTGCACCGGCTGCCCACGGTGCTCGTGCCGATCCTCATGGGCGTGCTGCTCGTCGCCGGGCTCGTCCTGCCGTGGCCGGCCGCGGGCCTGCTGCTGCTCGTCGTGGCGGTCTTCCTCGGCTGGCTGCTCGCCCTGTCCTGGCCGATCATCTCCTGGCCCGGCCGGATCACCCGGGGTCTCGCGGTGCTCGCCCTGGTCGTGATGACCGTCCTGCGACTGACGGGCAAGATCACCTCGTGACTCCGCCCGCACTAGTGAGATTGACAATCATTCCCATCTAGCCCACGCTGTGCGGGTGGCCTACCTCCTCGCGATCCTCACCGTGTTCTCGACCGCCGCCGGCGGCCTGGTGGCGCTGCGGGCCCGGGACCGGATGCACCTCGTGCTCGGTGCCTCCGCCGGCGTCCTGCTCGGGCTCATCGCCTTCGACCTGATCCCCGAGCTCTTCCGGCTGGACGGCATCGCCGAGAGCGGCGTACCGCTGCCGATGGTCGCCTTCGTCGTCGGCTTCCTCGTGCTGCACGTCGTCGAGCGGGCGGCCGGGCTGCACGAGCCGATCGAGAGCGAGTACAGCGCACACCGGCACAGCCTGGCCGGCTCCGTCGGGGCGATGGGGCTGATCGTCCACTCGTTCCTCGACGGTCTCGCGATCGGCCTGGCGTTCCAGGTGGACAGCACGGTCGGGCTGGACCGTCGCCATCGCCGTGCTCGCGCACGACTTCGCCGACGGGCTCAACACCGTGACGCTGATGCGCAGGGCCGGGCACGACCGCCGGAGGGCCGTCATGGCGCTCGTCGCCGACGCGCTCGCACCGGTGGTCGGCGTCGTCGTCGCGATGTTCCTGCACCTGCCGGACCCCGCGCTCGCCATCTACCTGGGCGCGTTCGCCGGATTGCTCACCTACCTCGCGACGTCGGAGATCCTGCCGGAGGCGCACGCGCACCACCGGTCGAGGCTGACGCTGGTCATGACCGTCGGAGGGGTCGCGGCGATGTACGCCGTGACCACGTTCGCATGACGGGCACCGGCCCGGCAGGGCGGCGTACGACGCGGCAGCGGTCGGCGGTGCTGGCGGTGCTCGAGGAGCTGTCGCAGTTCCGCAGCGCGCAGGAGATCCACGCCGAGCTCGCCCGGCGCGGCGAGGCGGTCGGGCTGAGCACGGTCTACCGCACGCTGTCCGCGCTGGCCGCCGACGCCGACATCGACACCCTGCTGCGCGACGACGGCGAGTCGCTGTACCGCCTCTGCCGCGGCGCGACGCACCACCACCACCTCGTCTGCCGCTCCTGCGGCGCCACGGTCGAGGTGGCGGGTCCCGCGGTCGAGACGTGGGCCGACCGCCTCGCCGAGCAGCACGGCTACGACGAGGTGAGCCACACCCTCGAGATCTTCGGCCGCTGCGCCGCCTGCCGCGGCTGACGCCTCACGTTCCGTGCCGGGTCGCGCCGGATCGCGTCAGGTCTCGTCGTCCGGCATGGACTCGGGCGCGAAGCGACCCTCCACGTCGTTGGGCAGGTTCGGCACCGCGCCGCCGTAGCGCCGGTCGCGCGACGCGTACTGCTGGCAGGCCCACCACAGGTGCCGGCGGTCGAAGTCCGGCCACAGCGTCGGGACGAACACGAGCTCGGCGTAGGCCGCCTGCCAGAGCAGGAAGTTGCTCGTCCGCTGCTCCCCCGACGACCGCACGAACAGGTCCACGTCGGGCAGGTCCGGCTCGTCGAGGAACCGGCCGACCGTGCGCTCGTCGACCTTCGCGGGGTCGAGCCGGCCGGCCGCCGCCTCGCGGGCGATCGCGGCCGCGGCGTCGGCGATCTCCGCGCGGCCGCCGTAGTTCACGCACATCGTGAGGGTGAGCGTCGTGTTGCCGGCGGTCAGCCGCTCGGCCTCCTCGAGCTCGTCGATGACCGACTTCCACAGCCTCGGCCGCCGGCCGGCCCAGCGCACGCGGACCCCGAGGTCGTGCATCTCGTCGCGCCGACGCCGGATCACGTCGCGGTTGAAGCCCATGAGGAACCGCACCTCGTCCGGGGAGCGCTTCCAGTTCTCGGTGGAGAAGGCGTACGCCGAGATCCAGCCGACGCCGAGCTCGATGGCACCGTGCACGCAGTCGAGCAGGCTCGCCTCGCCCGCCTCGTGCCCGGCCGTGCGCGGCAGGCCGCGCTCCTTGGCCCAGCGGCCGTTGCCGTCCATCACGAGGGCCACGTGCCGCGGCACGAGCTCGGGCGGGATCTCCGGGGCGACGGCCCCGCTGGGGTGCGGCGTGGGCGGCAGCACCGCGGTGGTGCGCCGCGCGGCGGTACGGCGTAGCTCCTTGTCGCGCGAGAGTCGTCCGGCCACGCGCTCATGGTGGCAGCGCGCGAGCAGCGCGGCGTCCCGGATCGGGTCGGCGGACGCCTCGTGCCGTCGCTCAGGCGGCGCTCGACGAGGGGGAGGCTGCGCAGGCCGCGCTCGAGCTGCCAGGAGAGGTACGCCGCGACGAGGCCGGACGCCTCGCGCCGGGCCCGCACGTCGCTGGCGTCGGCCACCGCCCAGTCGCCCGCGAGCAGCGCGCCGAGCAGGGCGACCGTCGCCTCGGCGGGCGCGGCCGAGCCGGGGAGCCGGTCGTCGGCGCAGAGCGCGCCGCCGGCCGAGACGTGGAACGCGCGGTGCGGGCCGGGGACGCCGCACCGGGCGCACGCGTCGAAGCTCGGTGCCCAGCCGGCCACGGCGAGCGAGCGCACGAGGTAGGAGTCGAGGACCAGGCCGGGATCGTGCTCCCCCGCCACGAGGGCGCGCAGACCGCCGACGAGCAGGAGGTACTGCTGCACCGACGGCTGGCCCTCCTCGGGGGTGAGCCGCTCGGCCGTCTCGAGCATCGCCTGGCCGGCGGTGTAGCGGGCGTAGTCGTGGACGAGGCGCGAGCCGTACGACGAGATCGTCTCCACCTGCGTCACGCCGTCGAGCGAGCGCCCGGAGTAGAACTGCACGTCGACGTGGCCGAACGGCTCGAGCCGGGCGCCGATGCGCGACGTGGTGCGCCGGACGCCCTTCGCCACGGCCCGGACCCGGCCGTGGTCGCGGGTGAGCACCGTGACGATGCGGTCGGCCTCGCCCAGCTTCTGGGCGCGCAGCACGACCCCTTCGTCCCGGTAGAGGCTCACGCCCCATTGTCACCCCGGACGCCGACGGCGTCCGTCGTGGCTCGCGGGCGGGGGCCACGGATCCCGGTAGCGTCGGCCGCGACGAGAGGACGCCGACGTGGACGAGCAGGGCACCGTGAGCGGGACGGCGTACGACGGAGCGCGCGGGACCGACCAGACGCCCTTCGTCGTCCGGTTCGAGCCGACGTCCTTCCGGCGCGCCGTGATCGTGATCCTGCTGCTGCTCGTGGGCCTCAAGCTGGCGCTGTACGTCTACGAGGCGCTCGGGTCCTTCCTGTTCCTGCTGCTCCTCGCCTGGCTGCTCTCCATCGCGATGGAGCCGGCGGTGGCCTGGTTCGCCAACCACGGGCTCCGTCGGGGGGTGGCCACCGGCGTCGTCGGGCTGATCCTCATCGTCGCGACCGTCGCGTTCCTCGCCGTGTTCGGCAGCCTGTTCTTCACCCAGCTCTCCGAGCTGATCAAGGGTCTGCCCGGCTACGTCGAGCAGACCGTCACGTGGCTCAACAACACGTTCCACCTGACCCTCGACTCGACCACCATCCTCGGCCAGCTGCAGATCACGCCCGCCAAGGTGGCGGAGTGGGCGAGCAGCGTCGCGGGCGGCGTGTTCGGCTTCGTGGGGACGGTCTTCGGCGTCCTGTTCGACGGGCTCACCGTGTTCGTCTTCGCCTTCTACTTCTCCGCGGACGGGCCGCGGCTGCGCCGCGCGGTCGGCTCCTGGCTGCCGCTGCGCTCGCAGAAGGTCTTCGTGACGGTCTGGGACATCGCGGTGACCAAGACCGGCGGCTTCGTCGTGTCGAAGGTCGTGCTGGCCACGATGTCGGCGTTCTTCCACTGCGGCTTCTTCTACCTCATCAACGTGCCGTACTGGCTGCCGATGGGCATCTTCGCCGGCATCGTGAGCCAGTTCATCCCCACCATCGGCACGTACATCGGCGTCGCCATCCCCGCCCTGTTCGCGGCGTTCAACGACCCGATCGACGTCGTCTGGATCATCATCTTCGCCACCGTCTACCAACAGGTCGAGAGCTACGTCTTCACGCCCCGCGTGAGCCGGGCGACGATGGACATCCACCCGGCGGTCGCGCTCGGCTCGGTGTTCGTCGGATTCGCGTTCTTCGGTCCGATCGGGGCGATCATCGGGATCCCGCTCGCGGCCGCGGTCATCGCGGTGCTCGAGACCTACGCCCAGCGGCACGAGCTGGTGCCCGAGCTCCGGGCCCGCACCAAGGGCGAGAAGCCGGCCCGACCGGGCGACGCCTTCTCCGGCGACCCCACCCTCGTGGTCCCCGCGGGCAAGCCGCTCACCGAGGCCGTCCCCGAAGGCCCGGCACCGGCCCCGGGCCCGGCCGACCCGGACGACGCGCGGGGCTGATCGCCGTGGGTCTGCAGGTCGGCCTGCTGCGCCGGATCGACGCCTACCTGGACGCGGCACCGGACGGCTCGGCCGAGGCCGTCGACGTCGGGCCGCTGCGCGCGTTCGTGTCGCACGCGCCGTGGCCGTTCTACGTGCGGCCCCGGCCGGACCTCGACCTGGGCAGCACGGGTGCGGTCTCCGCCGACGACGTGCGGCGGGCGGCCGCCGTCCTGACCGACGCCGGCCAGGCCGTGTCGTTCGAGTGGGTCGAGCAGCTCGTCCCCTCGCTGCACCGAGCGCTGGTCGAGTCCGGGCTGCGCGTCACGTCGCACCCGCTGCTCGCCCTCGACCTCGACGCCGGCCGCACCCCGGGCGCGGGACGCGTTCGCCCGGGCACCCGGATCCTCGACGCCGCGTCGCCGGACGTGACGGCCGCGCTCGCGGTGTCCGACGTCGGCTTCGCCGCCGCCGGGACCGCCGCCGGTCCCGAAGGTCTCGCCGACCGGGACGCCGTGACGGTCGAGGACGCGCTCGTCGACCATGTGCGGGTCCGCATCCGCGCGGGTCGGTCGGTCGTCGCCGTCCTCGAGGAACCGGGTCACGGCGTGATCGCGACCGGGTGGCACCAGCCGATCGGCGACACCACCGAGGTGGTCGGCGTCGCCACCCTCCCGGCCTTCCGCCGCCATGGCGCGGCCGTCGACGTCGTGGCACGGCTGCTCGACGACGCGCGCGGTCGCGGCATCACGCTGGCACTGCTGTCGGCCAGCGACGACGACGTCGCCCGGGTCTACGAGCGCGTGGGCTTCACCCGCGTCGGCAGCTGCGGGGCCGCCGACGCCCGCACCTGACGCACTGCTGCCGACGCCGGTCAGAAGCCGAGCTTGCGCAGCTGGCGCGGGTCTTGCTGCCAGTCCTTCGCGACCTTCACCCGCAGGTCGAGGTGCACCCGGGTGCCGAGCAGCGCCTCGATGTGCGAGCGCGACTTGATGCCTACGTCGCGCAGCCGAGATCCCTTGTGCCCGATGATGATCGCCTTCTGACTGTCGCGCTCGACGTAGAGCGAGGCGTGCACGTCGAGCAGCGGGTTGTCGGCGTTGCGGCCCTCACGCGGGATCATCTCGTCGACCACGACGGCGATGGAGTGCGGCAGCTCGTCGCGCACGCCCTCGAGCGCGGCCTCGCGGATCAGCTCCGCGCACATGACGAGCTCGGGCTCGTCGGTGAGCTCGCCGTCGGGGTAGAGCGCGGGGCCCTCCGGCAGGAGCCCGACGAGCAGGTTCTCGAGGAGCCGCACCTGGTCACCCGAGACAGCCGACACCGGGACCACCTCGGCCCACTCGATCCCCACCGCCTCGCCGAGCCGCATCACCTCGAGCAGACGGGTGCCCACGGTCGCGTGGTCGACGAGGTCGGTCTTGGTGACGACGGCGACCTTCGGCGTGCGCCGCGCCGTGGCGAGCTCCGCGGCGATGAACCGGTCCCCCGGGCCGATCGCCTCGTCGGCCGGCAGGCAGAAGCCGATGACGTCGACCTCGCCCCAGGTCTCCCGGACGAGGGCGTTGAGCCGCTCCCCGAGCAGGGTCCGCGGCTTGTGCAGGCCGGGGGTGTCGACGAGCACGAGCTGCGCGTCGTCGCGGTGCACGATGCCCCGCACGGTGTGCCGCGTGGTCTGCGGCTTGCTGGAGGTGATCGCCACCTTCTCCCCGACGAGGGCGTTGGTGAGCGTGGACTTGCCGGCGTTGGGTCGACCGACGAAGCAGGCGAAGCCGGAGCGGTGGTCGGTCACGGGAGCCATCCTCCCCCAGCCCGACCCGTGCCGACGACGTCGCCGCGCGGTGGCGAGCCCGCCGGGCGCGCACCTCAGGTGGCGAGCGTGGCGAGCGCGCCGCCGTCGGGTCCGACGACGTGGACCGTCACGCCGGTGCCGCCGAGGTCGCGAACCGCGTCGAGGTCCGCGTCGTCCAGCTCGGCCGACCGGCGTACGACGACGGCCGCCTCCAGCCCGCGGGCACCGGACGCCGCGGCCTGCGCGACCGCGAGACGAAGCGCGGAGACCGACAGCGTCGGCAGCGCGACGGTCGCACCGGAGTAGGTGCGGCCGGTCTCGTCCCGGACCGCCGCGCCCTCGAGCGCCCCGACCCGCCCGCGCGCGCCGCGCGCCAGGGTGACGAGCTTCGCGTCCTCGGCGGACAGTCCCGTCGCTTGCTCACTCATGGGTCTCGGCCTCCACGTCGCTCCCCTCGAGCGGCGTGACCCGCTCGGCCAGCACGGTGCCGACCCGGTTGCGCCGGCCGGCCGCCGACTCCGCCGTGAGGTCCCAGCCCTGCACGGTGATCCGGGCTCCCGGGATGGGCACCCGGCCGAGGCGCTTGGCCAGCAGCCCACCGATGGTGTCGACGCCCTCCGCCTCGGCGTCGAGGGCGATGCCGACAAGGTCCGCGAAGTCCTCGACGTGCATGCGGGCGTGCACGCGGTAGGCGCCGTGCGCGAGAGCGTCGACCTCCGGCACCTCCGTGTCGTACTCGTCGGTGATCTCGCCGACGATCTCCTCGACCACGTCCTCGATCGTGACGATGCCGGCGGTTCCGCCGTACTCGTCGACGACGACGGCGAGGTGCACGCGCGCGGCCTGCATGTCGCGCAGCAGCTCGTCGGCGCTCTTGCTGTCCGGCACCATGAACACCGGCCGCATGAGGCTCACCACGCGCTCGCTCTGCTCGGCGTCGTGGTGCTCGAAGGTCCGGCGCACCAGGTCCTTGAGGTAGACCACGCCGACGACGTCGTCCACGTTCTCGCCGGTGACGGGGATCCGCGAGAAGCCGCTGCGCAGGGCGAGGGACAGCGCCTGGCGCAGGGTCTTGGTCTGCTCGACGAAGACCATCTCGGTGCGCGGGACCATCAGCTCGCGGGCGATCGTGTCGCCGAGCTCGAAGACGGAGTGGATCATCTGCCGCTCGTCGTCCTCGATGAGGTCGTCCGCCTCGGCGAGGTCGACGAGCTCGCGCAGCTCGGCCTGCGACGCGAACGGCCCCTGGCGGTAGCCCTTGCCCGGCGTGAGGGCGTTGCCGGCGAGGATGAGCAGCTGGGCGACCGGGCCGAACACCGCGGCCACGGCGCGGGCGGGCCCCGCCATCGCGATGGCGATGCGGTCGGCGTGCTGGACGCCGAGCGTGCGCGGAGCGACGCCGAGGGCGACGTAGCCCACGACGATCATCACGAGCACGGCCGCGAGCATCTGCCACCAGACCGGCCCGGCGAGGGCGTCGAGGAAGGCACGCGCGACGAGCACGGTCGCCGCGACGAAGAGCAGCATGTGCAGGAACAGCAGGACGTTGACGTAGCGGGCGCGGTCCTCGAGCAGCGGGCGCAGTCCCGCCGCACCGCGGACGCCCTCGCGCGCGAGCTCGTCCACCCGCGCGCGCGAGACCCGGGCGATCGCCGTCTCCCCCGCGACCAGGACGGCCGCGACGACGACGAGCACGGCCGCGACGACGAGCGAGACGACGTCCGTCGTCACCGCGGCCCACCGCCGTGCGCGACCCACTCGGCGAGCAGCCGCGCCTGCAGGCCGAACATCTCGGCGTGCTCCTCGGGCTCGGCGTGGTCGTAGCCGAGCAGGTGCAGGATCCCGTGGGTCAGCAGCAGCGCGAGCTCCTCGTCGCGGGAGTGCCCGTGGTCGGCCGCCTGGCGGTCGGCCACCTGTGGGCACAGGACGACGTCGCCGAGCAGTCCCGGCTCGGGCTCCTCGTCGTCCTGCGGCTGGCGCAGCTCGTCCATCGGGAAGGACAGCACGTCGGTCGGTCCGGGCTCGTCCATCCAGCGCACGTGCAGGTCGGTCATCGCCGCCTCGTCGACGAGGACGACGGACAGCTCGGCCTGCGGGTGGATGCGCAGCCGGTCGAGGACGAACCGCGCCTGCGCCCCGAGGGCGTCGACGTCCACCTCGACGTCGCTCTCGTTCACGACCTCGATCGTCACGGCCGCCGCCTCACCGGCGGGTACGGCGCGGACCGCGGCGGGGCAGCTGCGAGGCCGCGGCGGTCTCGGCGTCGAACTTCGCGTAGGCGTCCACGATCTGGCCGACGAGCTTGTGCCGCACGACGTCCTGGCTGTGCAACCGGCAGAACTCGACGTCGTCGAGGTCCTCGAGGATGCCCTCGACCACCTTGAGACCGCTGGCCGTCCCGGCCGGCAGGTCGACCTGCGTCGTGTCGCCGGTGACGACCATCGTCGAGCCGAAGCCGAGCCGGGTGAGGAACATCTTCATCTGCTCGGGCGAGGTGTTCTGGGCCTCGTCGAGGATGATGAACGCGTCGTTGAGCGTGCGCCCGCGCATGTAGGCCAGCGGGGCCACCTCGATGACACCGCTCGTCATCAGCCGCGGGATCGAGTCCGGGTCGACCATGTCGTGCAGCGCGTCGTACAACGGCCGCAGGTAGGGGTCGATCTTCTCCGACAGCGTGCCGGGCAGGAAGCCGAGCCGCTCCCCCGCCTCCACTGCCGGGCGGGTGAGGATGATGCGCGAGACCTTCTTCGACTGCAGCGCCTGGACCGCCTTCGCCACCGCGAGGTAGGTCTTCCCGGTGCCCGCGGGGCCGATGCCGAACACGATCGTGTGCTCGTCGATGGCGTCGACGTAGCGCTTCTGGTTCAGCGTCTTCGGCCGGATGGTGCGCCCGCGGTTCGACAGGATGTTCGCGGTCAGGACGTCGGCGGGCCGGACGCCGGAGTCGTCGCGCAGCATCGCGATGGACCGCTCGACGCTCTCCGGGGTGAGGCCCTGCCCGGTGCGCAGCACGGCGAGCATCTCGCCGATGAGCCGGTCGGCGAGGACCACCTCGGGCTCCGGGCCGGTGAGGGTGATCTCGTTGCCACGGACGTGGACGTCGACGGAGGGGAAGCCGCGCTCGACCACCCGGACGTGCTCGTCGCGCGAGCCGAGCAGCCCCACCATGTCGAGCGATGCGGGTACGACGATCTTGGCCTGCGTGTCAGTGGTGGTCGTCATGGGTCGGCCCGTCCCGGGCCGCGTCTGCCCTTCGTCGTCGTGGTCCGCCCTCTCGGCGGGCCGGTGCCCGGTGCTCCCGGTGCGTCCATGGTACGGCGAGACGTCGTCTCCCGGCCTCGGGTTCGGCCCCGCTCGTCCCCGTCAGCCCGGCGGCCAGGTGAGCCGCCGGCCCCCGAGCACGTGGACGTGGACGTGGAAGACCGTCTGCCCGCCGTCGACGCCGGTGTTGAGGACGAGCCGGAACCCGCGCTCGAGGTGCTCGAGCCGGGCGACGTCCGCCGCCGCGGCGAGCAGGCCGCCGGCGAGGTCCTCGTCGGTCGCGGCGAGGGCGCTGACGTCGGCGTGGTGGGCCTTCGGGACCACGACGACGTGCACGGGCGCCTGCGGCGCGATGTCCCGGAAGGCCAGGAACCGGTCGGTCTCGTGGACGACGGTCGCCGGGACCTCACCGGCGACGATCCGGCAGAAGAGGCAGTCACCGCTCATCCCGCGACCGTACCGGTCCCCCGCTCGAGGCCGGTCCCGGATCGCTCAGACGCGCGCCTCGCGCGGGAAGGCCTCGCCCCAGACGCCGACGACCTTCATCTCGCGCCGCGGCGGCTCGCCGGCGGGACGGATGCCGGCCTCGGCGAGCGCGCGCCCCACGACCGGGTGCAGTCGCTCGTCGGTGAAGCGGTCGCACTCCTCGCGGCTGCGCCAGAGGTCGACGTAGCGCAGCGTGCCGTCGTCGTGCTCGAGGCACGATGTGGGCCAGCAGGCCCTCGGGGGTCGGGTCGCCGATGCCCGCCATGATCCGCGCGTGGATCTCGGCGTCGATCGGCACGTCCTGCTCGAAGAGATACATGGCCGCTCCATTTCGTCCTAAGAGTCTTCGGATGAAGGTAAGGTAGGGCCTGTGGCAGAACCGGTCAAGACCCGCGGCTACGACGGTTCCGCCCGTCGCGCCGCCTCGGCGGGCGCCGGGCGCGCATCCTGGTCGCGTCCCGCGGGCTCTTCCTGGCCCACGGGTACGCCGGGACGACGATGCCCGCCGTCGCGCGGGCGTCCGGCGTCGCGGTCGACACCGTGTACGAGCTCGTCGGGCGCAAGCCCGAGCTGTTCCGGCTGCTCGTCGAGACGGCGATCTCCGGCCAGGACTCCGCCGTGCCCGCGGAGGAGCGCGACTACGTCCGGGCCATCCACGCCGAGCCCACCGCGGAGGGCAAGCTCGCGCTCTACGCCCGGTCGCTGCCGTCGATCCACGCCCGGCTCGCCCCGCTCGTCGCCGTGCTCACCGGGGCCGCGGGAGCGGAGCCGTCCCTGGGCGAGCTCTGGCGGGAGATCGGCGAGCGACGCTTCGCGAACATGGGCCGGCTGGCCGACGAGCTGGCCGCCACCGGGCGGCTGCGCACGACACCGCGCCGGGCCGCCGACGTCATCTGGGCGTCGAACTCCGCCGAGGTCTACCTGCTCCTCGTCGAGCAGCGCGGGTGGTCCGCGGACGACTACGCCGCATGGCTCACCGAGACGTGGACCGGGCAGCTGCTCGTCCCGGACGACGACCTGCCGGCGAGATCCGGGGCCGGTCCGCTCTCCTGAGACGCCCCGCCGCGCGGCAGTAGGCTGGAGCTGCCTCCCCGGGGCGGCCGACCCCGGCTCCTGGCGTCGGGAGATGAGCATCATGGTCGAGCAGCTGCACACCCACCACGAGCGCGGTGAGGTCGCCGAGGCGGCGTGGACCGCCCTCCCGCACGGTGGCCGCGACGCGATCCGGCTCCAGGTGCAGTGCGGTCACGGCCATCACGTCGCCGCCGTCTACGACACCGCGGACGGCCTGGTGTACATGACGACGGCCCGGTCGCACTCGCACGGCGCCTACGACCGGCCGGACGTGCCGCACGACCAGCGCCCGCACCACTGGTTCGACCTGCTCGAGATCCACCACCCCGACGCGGACGACGCGCTGCCGGCGTGGTGCGACTGCGGGCACCGCAGCCTGTCCCGCCTGGCCGTGCTCGACTGGATCGCCGACGGCGAGCACCGCGTCATCGTCGACTGAGCTCGACGCCCGGCGGCGACGGCACGGCGCCCGGTGGCGACGGCACAGTGCCCGGTCGCTCGCGGGGCTACGTCAGCCGGACCTTCTCGCCGTCGCGGGCGACGACCGCCACGAGGCCCAGTTCGTCGCGCACGCGGTCGGCGAGGGCGCGCGACGCGGTCGGCTCGCCGTGGACGACGTACACCATGCGGGGTGGCTCGGGGGCGGCGGCGACCCAGGCCAGCAGCTCGTCCGCGTCGGCGTGCACCGAGAAGCCCTCGATGAGCGCCACCTCGGCGCGCACCGGCAGGTAGCGACCGTGGATCTTCAGCTCGGTCGCGCCCTCCGCGAGGTCGCGCCCGCGGGTCCCCTCCGCCTGATAACCGGCCAGCACCACGGAGTTCCGGGCGTTCGGGAGCAGGTGACGCAGGTGGTGCACGACACGTCCGCCGGTGGCCATGCCCGACGCGGACACGATCACGCACGGCTGCCGGCGGGCGTCGAGCGCCATGGACTCCTGGGCCGACTGCACCTCGTGCAGGTCCCCCGGGTCGAGGACGAGCGCGTCCGGGCCGAGATCGGTACGGACGTCGGGGTCGTCGGACTCGAGCGCCTGCTGGTAGATGCGCAACGCCCCCAAGGCCATCGGGCTGTCGACGTACACCGGCACCCGCGGGATCCGGCCCTCCCGGGTCAGCCGCCGCAGCGCCATGAGGACGACCTCCGTACGGTCCACGGCGAACGCCGGGATCACCACGACACCGCCGCGCTCGATCGTCCTCGAGACGACCGAGGCCAGCTCGTCGAGCCCCTCGTCCTCGTGGTCGCGGTCGCCGTACGTCGACTCCACGACGAGGGTGGTGCACCGCGGCGGCGGCGGCGGAGGCACGAGCAGCGGGTGGTGCGGCCGGCCCAGGTCGCCGCTGAACACGACCCGCGTGCCGCCGAGGTCCACGAGGACGGAGGACGAGCCGAGGATGTGGCCGGCCGGCTGGAGCACGACGTCGATGCCCTCGACGACGGTCGTCCGCTCGCCGAAGGCGACGGTGCGGAACAGCGGGAGGAGCGACTCCACGTCCTCGGTCGTGTAGAGCGGGCGGGGCCTCGCGTGCTTCGAGAAGCCCGCGGCGGCGGCGTACTCGGCGTCCTCCTCCTGCAGCTTCGCGCTGTCGCGCAGGACGAGCGCGGCGAGCTCCGCGGTCCGCGCCGTGGCCAGCACCGGCCCGGAGAAGCCCTGGTCCGCCAGCGCCGGGAGGTACCCGCAGTGGTCGAGGTGCGCGTGGCTCAGCACCACCGCGTCGAGGGTCGAGGCGTCCGCGGCGAACGGCTCCCAGTTGCGCCGGCGCAGCTCGCGCAGTCCCTGGAACATGCCGGCGTCCACGAGGATCCGGCCGGCGACGGAGTCGAGCAGGAACTTGCTCCCGGTCACGGTTCCCGCGGCGCCGAGGAACGTGAGGGTCGGGTCCTGGGTCATCGGGGCTCCCCGTGCGACACCGGTCGAGGGTCGCGGCCAGGGGACCGGACGCGTGGCGTCCCGACCACGACTCACCCTAGCCAGGCGCCGCGCGACGACGCGCGGTACGGGATCGCGGGCCTACGGGCGCGGCTGCTCAGTCCCAGCGGCCGCAGGAGGCGAGGACCACGGCGGCCGCGACCGTCCCCGCCGTCGAGGTGCGCAGCACCGAGGGGCCGAGCCGCGCCGACATGGCGCCGGCGGCCTCGAACGCCGCGCGCTCCTCGTCGGCGATCCCACCCTCGGGACCCACCACGAGGACCACGTCCCCGGCCGTGGGGACGCGCAGCGCCGCCAGCCGGAGGCTCGCCCCCTCGTGCAGCACGATCGCGGTCCCGCCGGCCGAGACGGCGTCGCGGACGAGCGCCACGGCGTCGGCCGTCGTGGCGAGCTCGCGCACCTCCGGGAGGTAGGGGCGGCGGGACTGCTTGGCGGCCTCGCGCGCGGTGGTACGCCACTTCGCGACGCCTCGCTCGGCCTTGTCGTCCCGCCACTGCGCCACCGAGCGCGCTGCGGACCAGGGCACGACGACGTCGACCCCGACCTCCGTGAGCAGCTCGACGGACAGCTCGCCGCGCTCCCCCTTCGCCAGCGCCTGCACGACGACGACGCGCGGCGAGGGCACCGGGTGCTCGACGTACGACGTGACCTCGACCTCGACCCGGTCGCGCCCCGTGACGGCCGTGACGACACCGGTCGCGACGCGTCCGGCACCGTCGCCGACGAGCACCTCCTCGCCCCGCTCGATCCGGCGCACCGCCGCGGCGTGCCGCCCCTCGGCGCCGTCGACGACGACCGTGGCCCCGACGGTCGTCGTCAGGTCGTCCGGCGCGACGAGGAAGAGCGGCGCCGTCATGAGTTGAACGCGTCGCGCAACCGCGAGAACAGACCGCCGCCCTGCCCGGGGTGGCTGGCCTGGACCGTGCCGGCCGGACGCTCCTCGCCGCGCAGCGCGGCGAGCTCGCGGAGCAGCTCCTCCTGCCGCTCGTCGAGCTTCGTCGGCGTCTGCACGTCGACGTGCACGTGGAGGTCGCCGCGACCGCTCGCCCGCAGGTGCGTGACCCCCTTCTGCCGCAGGGTGACCGTCTCGCCGGACTGCGTGCCCGCGCGTACGTCGATCGACTCGGGTCCGTCGAGCGTCTCCAGGTCGATCGAGGTGCCGAGCGCGGCCGCCGTCATCGGCAGCGTGATCGTGCAGTGCAGGTCGTCGCCCTGACGGGAGAACACCTCGTGCGGTGCCTCGACGATCTCGAGGAACAGGTCGCCGGCCGGGCCGGCGCCGGGACCGACCTCGCCCTCCCCGGTGAGCTGGATGCGCGTGCCGGTGTCGACGCCCGGGGGGATCTTCACCGTGAGGGTGCGCCGCGTCCGCACGCGGCCCTCGCCGGAGCACTCGGGGCACGGGTGCGGGATGAGCGTGCCGTAGCCCTGGCACTGCGGGCACGGCCGCGCGGTCATCACCTGGCCCAGGAACGAGCGCTGCACGGACTGCACCTCGCCGCGGCCCTGGCACATGGTGCAGGTGACGACCTGCGAGCCGGGAGCGGTCCCCGCGCCGTGGCACTCGTCGCACGCGACCGCGGTGTCGACGGTGAGGTCCCGCGTGGCGCCGAACGTGGCCTCCGCGAGGGTGACCTGCAGCCGGATGAGCGCGTCCTTGCCGCGGCCCATCCGCGGCCGCGGACCGCGCGACTGCGTGCCGAAGAACGCGTCCATGATGTCGCCGAAGCCGAAGCCGGCACCGAAGCCCGCGCCGCCGGCACCACCGCGCGGGTCGCCGCCCAGGTCGTACATCTGGCGCTTGTCCGGGTCGGAGAGCACCTCGTACGCCGCGGTGACCTCCTTGAACCGGTCCTGGATGGCCGGGTCGGGGTTCACGTCGGGGTGCAGCTCGCGGGCGAGCTTGCGGTAGGACCGCTTGATCTCCTCGGCGGTCGCGTCGTGCGAGACGCCGAGGACGGCGTACAGGTCGGAAGCCACTCTCGTCCCTACTGCTGCTCAGTCAGGATGCGGCCGACGTAGCGCGCGACCGCGCGCACCGACCCCATCGTCCCGGGGTAGTCCATGCGGGTCGGACCGACGACGCCGAGCTGCGCGACGATCTCGTCGCCCCGCGAGTAGCCGACGGTCACGACCGACGTGGAGCTGAGGCCCTCGACCTCGTTCTCGTGGCCGATGCGCACGGTGAGCGCATCGGTCGTCCGGCTCTCGCCGAGGAGCCGCAGGAGCACGATCTGCTCCTCGAGCGCCTCGAGCACGGGGCGGACCGCGCCGTGGAAGTCCTCGCCGAACCGCGCGAGGTTGGCCGTGCCGGCGAGCATGACCCGCTCCTCGTGCCGCTCGACGACGGTCTCGAGCAGAGAGGCGACGACCGCGGCGACCGCGGTGCGCTCGTCGCGCTCGAACTGCTCGGTGAGGTCGGACACGCGCTCCGCGACGTCGACGAGGCGCACGCCGTTCACCCGGTCGATGAGCCTGGCCCGCAGCCGGGCGAGGAGGTCGTCGGAGACGGCGGCGGACGTCTCGACGACGCGCTGCTCGACGCGCCCGGTGTCCGCGATGAGCACGAGGAGCACCCGGGTGGGCGCGAGCAGCACGAGCTCGAGGTGGCGCACGGTGGAGCGGGTGAGCGACGGGTACTGGATGAGCGCGACCTGGTGGGTGAGCTGGGCGAGCAGGCGCACCGAGCGCTGCATGACGTCGTCGAGGTCGACCGCGCCGTCGAGGAACGAGCCGATCGCCCGGCGCTCGGCCGCCGACATGGGCTTCACCTGCGAGAGCCGGTCGACGAACACGCGGTAGCCCTGGTCGGTGGGCACCCGGCCCGCGCTCGTGTGCGGCTGCGCGATGAGGCCCTCGTCCTCGAGCGCGGCCATGTCGTTGCGGATCGTCGCAGGGCTGACCCCGAGCGAGTGGCGCTCGGCCAGCGAGCGCGATCCGACGGGCTCGTGGGTGGCGACGTAGTCCTCGACGATCGCGCGCAGGACCGCGAGCCGACGGTCCTCGACCACGACCCACCTCCTGCCGCTCGCGTCCTGGTTGGCACTCCGGGATTACGAGTGCCAAGTCTACGACGGCTCGGCGCGGCCCTCCTCCCGGCGCGCTGCGGGCCGGCCCGGGGTCCCGGGCCGGTCGGCTCGCGCGGCCTAGGCTCGACCCGCCGCGCCGCCCACGACACGACGACAGGGGTCCCGATGAACGACCGCTACGGCCGCGACGTCCTGTCCGCCGACCCGCACGCCCCTCGGGCCCGCCGGGTCGCGGAGGTCGAGGCCGCGCCGGGACTCGTCGTCGAGTGCGTCGACTCCGGCTGGTGCGGGGCCGTCGTCGGCACGGACAAGGGTGCCGACGGCTGGGCCGTGGTCCTCGAGGACCGCCACGGGACCCGCCGCCCGTTCGCCCTGCGGCCCGCGGCGTTCCGGCTCGACGGGGCGGTCGTCACGCTGGTACGGCCGGCGACGGCCGCGCCCACGGCCCCTACGCGGACGGCGTCGGGGTCGATCGCCGTGGCCGACCACCGGGCCGTCGTGGCCCGCGCCTCGCGGATCTGGGTGGAGGGCCGGCACGACGCCGAGCTCGTCGAGAAGGTGTGGGGGCACGACCTGCGCGTGGAGGGCGTGGTCGTCGAGCCGCTGCACGGCGCGGACGACCTGCTCGGTCTCGTCCGCGACTTCGCGCCCGGACCGGGTCGTCGGATCGGCGTCCTGCTCGACCACCTCGTCCCCGGCACGAAGGAGACGCGGATCGCCGAGGAGGTACGGCGGGCGTACGGCGCCCACGTCGTCGTCCTCGGCCACCCCTATGTCGACGTGTGGCAGGCGATCCGCCCGCAGGTGCTCGGCATCGACGCGTGGCCCGTGGTGCCCAAGGGGCGGCCGTGGAAGGAGGGCGTCCTCGCGGCCCTCGGCCGGCCGCACGAGACGCCGGCCGACGTCGCCGCCGGCTGGCGCTGGCTGCTCGGCCACGTGCGCACGTACGCCGACCTCGAGCCGGCCCTCCTGGCCCGCGTGGAGCAGCTCATCGACGTCGTGACCGCGCCCGGCTGAGCGCGATCCGCGCCTCCACCGGACGGCCCCCTGCCTTCCGACATCCGGACGAGTCGATCGTCAACCTCCCCCACCGCGGCGCCCGTGATCGCTAGCGTGAGCGGCGGTCGCCGCCATGGTCCCGGTCGCGCGGCGCTCGTTCCGAGGGAGGAACAACAATGTCGTTCGACGCCCCACCGCCCGAGGAGCCCCCGGTCCCCGCCGGTGACGCCGCCGCCGCTCCGCCGCCGCCTCCGCCCCCGCCGCCACCGCCCGCCGGTGGTCCGCCCCCTCCGCCTCCGCCGTCCTACGGTGGCGACCCCGCTCCCGCCCCCGCCGCCCCCGGGGCCCGCGCCCATGGCCACCGGCGAGGTCCGGCCAACGTCGACGTCGGCGCCGCGTTCAGCTGGGCGGTCGCGAAGTTCCAGCAGCACGCCGGCCGATCCTCGTCGGGCTCGCCGCCGTCGTGTTCGTGCTGCGCGCGCGTCCAGTCGATCATCACCACGGTGCTGGTCAACAACGCCACCAGACTGCGCGAACCGCGATCACGCAGGACGGCACGGCAGCATCAACACTCGAGCGGCTGCGCCACCGGCCTCGTTCGCGAACCTGGGCATCACGCTCGTGCTCGGCATCGGTCTTCGGCGCCCTGATCGCGCTCGCCTCGATCGGCGTCTACCGCGCCGCCATCCGGCGCACCCAGGGCGTCACGCCGACCTTCGACCAGCTCACCACCGGCGAGAACCTCGGCGCCTACATCGCCGTCGCGATCGTCTACGTTCCTCGCGATCGTTCGTGCGGATCCGGTGCTCTGCTTCCTGCCGGGCCTCGTCGTCATCTTCCTGTTCCAGTTCGCGCCGTTCTACGCGCTCGACAAGGGCCAGGGGATCGGCGAGGCGTTCGGCAACAGCTACCGCGCCGTCATCGCGAACCTCGTCCCGGTTCTGCCTGGCCGCCCTCGTCAACATCGTCGTCAGCATCCTGAGCGGCTTCATCTTCGGCCTGCTGACCCTGGTGCTGCTGCCCGTTCGCGTGCCCTGTTCACCGCGCACGTCTACCGTCAGCTCAACCAGCGAGCACGATCGCGGCCTGACGCACCCGCACCCGCCCGTCCCGGCCCGCCGTCCCACGCGAGCCGTCGTCACTGAGGGTGGCCCTGGTTGCTTCTAGCGCAACCAGGGCCACCCTCATGGCGTTCGGCGCTGGCAGGGCGGCGTCAGTCGACCAGGTCGCGCACCAGCGCGTCGGCGAGCAGCCGTCCGCGCACGGTGAGCACGAGGCGCCCCGCGGCGTACGCCGGAGCCTGGGCGAGCCCCTCGCTCACGGCCCGCGCCGCGACCTCGAGCCCGGCCGCGGTGAGCGTCCCGATCGGCAGTCCCTCGCGCAGCCGTACCCGTAGCAGCACGTCCTCGACCCGGCGGTCCTGCCGCGGTGAGCACCTCGCGTGCCTGGGCCGGGCTCTCCCCCGCCGCGATCCGCGCGGCGTAGGCCGCGGGGTGCCGCACGTTCCACCAGCGCACCCCGCCCACGTGCGAGTGCGCGCCGGGACCGGCTCCCCACCAGTCGTCGCCGCGCCAGTACGCGAGGTTGTGCCGGCACTCGCCGCCGGGCCGCGCCCAGTTGCTCACCTCGTACCAGTCGAACCCCGCCGCGGTGAGCGCCGCGTCGGCCTGCAGGTAGCGGTCGGCCGCGACGTCGTCGTCGACGTCGGGCAGCTCGCCGCGACGGATCCGTGCCGCGAGCCGGGTGCCGTCCTCGACGATGAGGGCGTACGCCGACACGTGGTCCGCACCGCTGCCGACGGCGGCCTCGAGCGACGCCGCGAAGTCGGCCTCGGTCTCCCCCGGCGTGGCGTAGATGAGGTCGACGTTGACGTGCTCGAAGCCGGCCGCGCGCGCCTCGGCCACCGCCGCGACCGCGCGGCCCGGCGTGTGGGTGCGCTCCAGCACGGCGAGCACGTGCGGCGCGGTGCTCTGCATCCCGAACGACACGCGGGTGAAGCCGTCCGCGCGCAGCGCCGCGAGCGATTCCGAGGTCACCGAGTCGGGGTTCGCCTCGGTGGTCACCTCGGCGTCGGGCGTGAGGCCGAACTCGTCGCGGACCGCGGCGAGCATCCGGCCGAGGTCGCCGGGCGGGAGCAGCGTCGGGGTGCCGCCGCCCACGAACACCGACGACACCGGCACGTCGCGGTCGCCCAGCACGCGACGCGCCAGGCGCACCTCGGCGACCACCTGGTCGGCGTACGACGACCGGCTCGCGCCGGGACCGAGCTCGTCGGAGGTGTAGGTGTTGAAGTCGCAGTAGCCGCAGCGCGTCGAGCAGAACGGGACGTGCACGTAGAACGCGAACGGCCGCGCGCCGACCCGCTCGAGCGCCTCGGCCGGCAGGGCACCGTCGGACGGGGCGGGTTCGCCCGCGGGCGGCTGCGACGGCACGGACCGAGGCTACGTGGTGCCGCTCAGCCGCCGTTCGGGTACATGCTCTGGAGCACGTCGGCGTAGCGGGTCTCGACCACCTTGCGCTTGATCTTCAGGCTCGGGGTGAGCTCGCCCTCGTCGACCGAGAGGTCGTGCGCCAGGATGCGCACGTCCTTGATCGTCTCCCAGCGGTTGAGGCCGGCGTTGAGCTCCTTCATGGCGGCCCGGACCGTCTGCTCGACCTTCGGGTCGGTCGACCATGCGTCCGCCCCGCCGGCGATGCCCTCGGCCTCGGCGAAGCCGGCCATCACGTCCGGGTCGAGGGTGACGAGCGCCGTGGCGTAGTTGCGGTTGTTCGCGTGCACGATGACGTTGCCGAGGATCGGGCACAGCGCCTTGAACTTCGCCTCGATGAGGCTCGGCGCGATGTACTTCCCGCCGGACGTCTTGATCAGGTCCTTCTTGCGGTCGGTGATCCGCACGGCACCGTCGTCGTCGATCTCGCCGATGTCACCGGTGGCCAGCCAGCCGTCGCCGACGAGCACCTCCGCCGTCTGCTCGGGCAGGTTGTGGTAGCCGCGCATGACCCCGCCGCCGCGGACGAGGATCTCGCCGTCGTCGGCGATCCGGACCTCGGTGCCCGGGAACGGCAGTCCCACGGTGCCGACCCGGTTGTGGCCCGGGCGGTTCACCATCGAGCCGGCCGACGTCTCGGTGAGGCCGTAGCCCTCGAGGATCGGCAGGCCGCACGCCTCGAACCAGGAGCCGACGTCCTGCGAGAGCGCCGCGGAGCCCGACACGAAGTGCCGGATCCGCCCGCCCATGCGGTGCTTGATCTTGGAGTAGACCAGGCGGTCGGCCAGCCGGTGCTGGACCCCGAGGAGGGCCGGCACCGGCTTCCCCTCGGCCTGCAGCGCTACGACGTGCTTCCCGACCCCGATCGCCCAGTCGAAGATCTTCGCCTTCGCGCCACCCTCGGCGGAGTTCATCGACACGACGCGCGCGTAGACCTTCTCGTAGATGCGGGGCGCCCCGGCCATCACGGTCGGCTGGACGGCGGCGAGGTTGTCGACGATCTTGTCGACGCGACCGTCCACCGCGGTGGTGAAGCCGATCTGCATCTGCGCCGCCAGCAGGAGCTTGCCGAACGAGTGCGACAGCGGCAGCCAGAGGAAGTGCAGGTCGTCGCGCTGGATGAGGTTCAGCGGTCCGACCGCGGCACCCTCGTAGGTCCAGTTGCCGTGGGTGAGCTCGACGCCCTTGGGCCGGCCGGTCGTGCCCGACGTGTAGATCAGCGTCGCGAGCCGCTCCGGGGTCACCGCGTGCGCGGCATCGCGCACCGCGTCGGGGCTCTCGCCGAGCAGGGCCCGGCCGCGGCCGGCGAGGTCCTCGAAGGTGATGACCCACTCGTCGGTGCGGGTGGACAGGTCGGCCTGCGACGTGTCGAGGATGATGACCTTGTCCACGTCGGGGAGCGCAGTGCGGTCCGCCACGATCTTCGCCAGCTGCACCGCGTCCTCGACGACGACGAAGCGCGAGCCGGAGTCGTGGACGATGTAGGCGACGTCCTCGGCGTGCGTGGACGGGTAGACCGTGGTGGTCGCACCGCCGGCGCACATCACCGCGAGGTCCGCGAAGATCCAGTCGAGCCGGGTGTTCATCGCGATGGACACGCGGTCCTCCGGCTGCAGCCCGAGGGCCAGGAAGCCAGCCGCGAGCTCGGTGACCCGCTCCGCGCTGCGGCCCCAGCTCCACGACTCCCAGCCACCGCCAGGGGTCGGGGCACGGAACGCCTCTCGGGCCGGGTCCGCGGCGACCCGGGCGTAGAACTGGGCGCCCAGCGACGGCTCGACGGGAGGCAGCGGCTCGGGTCCGGTGCTCGTGCGTCCGGCGCTCGGCACGGACTGCTGGACTGCGTCAGACACGGCGATCTCCCTCGTCTCCGGCCCCACCGGGCACGTCCGGCTCGGCGCGCGCCGCACGCTGGGGACCTCCCCCGCGCAGGCACCTGACCCAGTCTGGCGTGACGGGCCGCCGGAGTCCCGGGATCGGGGCACGGGAGCCGGGCAAATCGGGCGGGGGCTCCTAGGCCTTCGGCTTCGCCGCGGTGTCGTCGGTCGAGAGCGCGGCGATGAACGCCTCCTGGGGAACCTCGACGCGGCCGACCATCTTCATCCGCTTCTTGCCCTCCTTCTGCTTCTCGAGGAGCTTGCGCTTGCGGGTGATGTCCCCGCCGTAGCACTTCGCGAGGACGTCCTTGCGGATCGCCCGGATCGTCTCGCGGGCGATGATCCGAGCGCCGATGGCGGCCTGGATGGGCACCTCGAACTGCTGGCGCGGGATGAGGTCCTTGAGCTTGCTGGCCATCGATACGCCGTACGCGTACGCCTTGTCGCGGTGCACGATCGAGGAGAACGCGTCGACGGGCTCCCCGTGCAGCAGGATGTCGACCTTGACCAGGTCGGAGGACTGCTCGCCGGTGGGCTCGTAGTCGAGCGAGGCGTAGCCGCGGGTCTTGGACTTCAGCGCGTCGAAGAAGTCGAAGACGATCTCCGCGAGCGGCAGCGTGTAGCGCAGCTCGACGCGGTCCTCGGACAGGTAGTCCATCCCGAGCAGCGTGCCGCGCCGGGTCTGGCACAGCTCCATGATCGCCCCGATGTACTCGCTCGGGGCGAGGACCGTCGCGCGCACGATCGGCTCGTAGACCTCCGCGATCTTGCCCGAGGGGAACTCGCTGGGGTTCGTCACGACCGACTCGCTGCCGTCGTCCATGACGACGCGGTAGACGACGTTGGGGGCGGTCGAGATGAGGTCGAGGCCGAACTCGCGCTCGAGCCGCTCCCGGACGATCTCGAGGTGCAGCAGACCGAGGAAGCCGCACCGGAAGCCGAAGCCCAGCGCCACCGACGTCTCGGGCTCGAAGACGAGCGCGGCGTCGTTGAGCTGGAGCTTGTCGAGGGCGTCGCGCAGCTCCGGGTAGTCCGAGCCGTCGAGGGGGTAGAGGCCGGAGAACACCATCGGCTTCGGGTCTCGGTAGCCGCCGAGCGCCTGGGTCGCCCCGTGCCGGGCCGACGTGACGGTGTCGCCGACCCGCGACTGGCGGACGTCCTTCACGCCCGTGATGAGGTAGCCCACCTCGCCTACGCCGATGCCCGCCGAGGCCACCGGGTCCGGAGAGATGACGCCGACCTCGAGCATCTCGTGCACGACGCCCGTGCTCATCATCGCGATGCGCTCGCGGGTCGAGAGGTGGCCGTCGATCACCCGCACGTAGGTGACGACGCCGCGGTACGTGTCGTAGACCGAGTCGAAGATCATCGCCCGAGCCGGTGCCTTCGGGTCGCCGACGGGCGGCGGCACGAGCCGCACGACCTCCTCCAGCAGCTCGCCGACGCCGTGACCGGTCTTCGCGCTCACCTGCAGCACGTCCGAGGCGTCGCAGCCGATGATCCGGGCGAGCTCCGCGGCGTACTTCTCCGGCTGGGCGGCCGGCAGGTCGATCTTGTTGAGCACGGGGATGATCTGCAGGTCGTTCTCGAGCGCGAGGTAGAGGTTGGCGAGGGTCTGCGCCTCGATCCCCTGCGCGGCGTCGACGAGCAGGATCGCGCCCTCGCAGGCGGCGAGGCTGCGCGACACCTCGTAGGTGAAGTCGACGTGGCCCGGGGTGTCGATCAGGTTGAGGACGTACGTCGTCCCGTCCGAGGCGGTGTAGGGCAGGCGGACCGCCTGGCTCTTGATCGTGATGCCGCGCTCGCGCTCGATGTCCATCCGGTCGAGGTACTGCGCCCGCATGGCCCGGCCGTCGACGACGCCGGTGATCTGCAGCATGCGGTCGGCCAGCGTGGACTTGCCGTGGTCGATGTGGGCGATGATGCAGAAGTTCCGGATGACCGACGGATCGGTCGAACCCGGGGTCGGGGCGTCGGCGTTGGCCACGGCGGTCTGGTCGTCCTCGCAGGTCGGGCGGGCGGGCTCGGGGTCCGCGCGGGCACGGCCCGGGCGCGGTCCCCCATCGTCCCACGAACCCGAGCCCGCCCCGCGCACGCCCAAGGGCGCAGCGACGGGCCCGTTGGGGTGGCCACGCGTCCCAGCGCCGGGGACCGCCACCGTGCCGGGCGGGTTTCTCTGCTCTCCGCCCGGCACGGTGGCGGTCCGCGGCGCGCACACGCCGGAGGTCGACCCGGTACCGGCGGGTTTCTCCGTCCTCCGCCCGGCACGGCCGACCAGCGTCCGGAGCGCGCCGGGGCCGCCACCGTCCTGGCCGGAGAGCAGAGAAACCCGGCCAGGACGGTGGCGGCCCCGACGCTGTGCTGGCAGTCATGGGCGCCGGTGGTCGACGCCGTGCCGGGCGGGTTTCGCTGCCCTCCGCCCGGCACGGCGTCGACCGGCGGCGCGACAGCCTCCGGGTCCGCCGGATTTGGCCGCCGAGCGCCGGGCCGGGTACCCTGGCGTGTCGCGCGGCGCGCTGTCTGCACGCGTGCCCGACCTCGTTCCATCTGTCCGCAGCACCGACAACCGAAGGCGATAGGCACACCCGTGGCGAACATCAAGTCGCAGATCAAGCGCAACCGCACCAACGAGGCTGCCCGCCTGCGCAACAAGTCGGTCAAGTCGGCGCTCAAGACCTCGGTCCGCAAGTTCCGCGAGGCCGCCGCCGCCGGTGACACCGCAGCGGCCGCCGAGCTGGCGAAGACCGCGAGCCGCCAGCTCGACAAGGCCGCCAGCAAGGGCATCATCCACAAGAACCAGGCGGCCAACCGCAAGTCGGCGATCGCCTCCAAGGCCGCCGAGCTGCAGCAGAGCGCCTGACCGTACGCGTTTCGACGGGCGCCGCTCCCCACCGGGGGCGGCGCCCGTCGGCGTTCCCGGCCGGTCCGGCTACGGGCGGGTCCGGTGCCGGACCGCGTGCAGCAGCGCCCGCTCGAGGGCGTAGGTGCCCTGCTCGCGGTCGAGACCGTCCTCGCTCATCGCCCGGCCGGACACGTCACGACCCTTGACGGCGGCGTCGGCCACCGCGAGGTCGACCAGCGCCTCGGCGAGCGCGGCCGGGTGCCAGCGACCGGCCTGCTCGCGCAGCGAGCGCACCTTGAACGGGGGCACGCCCGCCTCCCGGGCCACCTCGGTGTCGGGGGTGCCGCGGGGGATCGACGCCACCCGGGCCAGCCCGCGCAGCCCCGAGGCGACGGCCGCGGACAGCGCCGGGCCGGCGGCGGGGTCGTTGGCGAGCGCCCAGCGGGTCCGCCGGAGCACCTCGACCGCGCGGCCGCCCAGCACGGCATCGGCCACGAGATAGCCGGGGACGTCCGCGACGCCGTCGTAGTAGAGGGCCACCGACTCCGCGGTGAGCGGGTCGGACTCGACGTCGCTCACGAGCTGGGCGCACGCGGCGGCCAGCGCCCGCAGGTCGTCCCCGATCGCGACGCGGAGCGCCTCGACCGCGTCGGGGGTGGCCCGGCGCCGGGCGTTGTGCAGCTCGCGGGCGACGAAGTCGTCGACGGCGCGGCCCTTGGCCTTCTCGCACGGGGCGACCGTGAATCCGCCGGAGCTCAGCGCGTCCACGACCTTGCGCCCCTTCACCCCGCCGGGGTGGAGGACGACGACCCTGATGTCGCCGGCGGCCGCGGCGTCGACGAGGGCGGCGACCATGGCGTCGTCGGCCTGCTCGGCGTTGCGGGCCACGACGACCGCGGCGTCGCCGAACAGGTTGGGCGAGCACGCCTCGACCAGCGCGCCGAGCCCGGTCTCGGACCCGAGGTCCACGTCGCGGCGCTCGACGGAGGGGTCGGCGCGGCGGGCGTCGGCCAGGACCGCGGCGGTGACCCGCTCGGCCAGGAAGTCCTCGGCGCCGACGGCCAGCACGGCCCGCTCGGCGGCGACGTCGAGCTCGGGGCTGGTCGAGCCGGCGGGCTTGGGTGCTGAGCGCTTGGCGGGGGGCGTCATGGCTCCCCGAGCATGCCACGCACGGGAGACGCCGCCGCACCGGCCCGCCGTGATCCCGCCGCCCGGTGCAGGTCGGCGCGGCGGAATGACGGCGACGTCGGGCGGGCGCGCTGGCTAGGCTCCCGATCTCGTGAGCGCCCTCGTGGAACGGATCGCTCCGCCGAGGATGGGAGCGAGCTTCCGCTGGCTGCTCGGCTCCTCGTTGCTGGCCAACCTCGGTGACGGGGCGGCGCTGGCCGCGGGGCCGCTGCTGGTCGCGTCGCAGACCTCGAACCCTGTGCCGGTGGCGATGGCCGGCCTGCTGCAGCGGCTGCCGTGGCTGCTTCTCGGGCTGTACGCCGGGGCGCTCGCCGACCGGGTCGACCGCAAGATGCTGGTCATGGCCGCGGACGGGGCGCGCGCCGCGGTCGTGGCGGTCCTGAGCGTCGCCATCGTCACGGGACACGTGAGCGTCGCCGTGGTGCTCGTCGCGATGCTGCTGCTCGGGATCGCCGAGGTCTTCGCCGACACGACGTCGCAGACCCTGCTCCCGATGCTCGTCGAGTCGCGGGACCTCGGCATCGGCAACGCCAGGTTCCAGGCCAGCTTCCTGCTCGCGAACCAGGTCGTCGGCCCGCCGCTCGGCGCCTTCCTCTTCGCGCTCGGCGCCTTCTGGCCGTTCGCGGGCCAGGCCGTGCTCGTCGCGGCGTCCGTGTTCCTCATCGCCAGGATCGTGACGCCCCGCGGTGCGGTCCGCGACGTGCAAGGCACGCACCTCCTGCGCGACATCCGCGAGGGCGTGCTGTGGGTGCTGCACAACGACGCCGTCCGGACCCTCGCTCTGGTCATCGTCGCCTTCAACATCACCTGGGGCGCCGCGTGGTCGGTGCTGGTGCTCTACGCCCTGGACCATCTCCACATGGGCGAGGTGGGCTTCGGGCTGCTCACGACGGCGGCGGCCCTCGGCGGGCTGGCCAGCACGACTGCCTACGGCCGCATCGAGGCGCGCTTCGACCTCGCCGACGTCATGCGGGTCTGCCTCCTGCTCGAGGTGCTGACGCACGCGTCGCTGGCCCTGGCACCGTCCGGCCCGGTCGCCATCGGCATCATGGTGGTCTTCGGCGCCTACGGCTTCGTGTGGGCCGCCGTGTCCCAGACCGTGCGTCAGCGCGCGACGCCGACCGCGCTGCAGGGACGCGTCGGCAGCGTCTACATGGTCTGCGTGTTCGGCGGCGTCGTGATCGGGCAGGCGCTCGGCGGGGTCATCGCCGGCCGATGGGGGCTCACCGCACCGTTCTGGTTCGCCTTCGCCGGCTCCGGGATCACCCTCGCGCTCGTGTGGCGCCAGCTCTCCCACGTCGCGCACGCCACCGCCTGACGGTTCACTCCCGCGTCGTCCGCCCGGCGAGCCGTCCGCCGCTCGGATCTCCCCGCCCGCCGCGGATCAGCTCCCTCGCCGCACGACGCCGAGGCGACCGGCGCCGTCGAGCAGCACGGCCAGGTCGCCGTCGAGGTCGGTCCGGCCGACGACGGTGCCGAGCGCCCGGTACGCCGCGAGCGTGCCGGCCGCCGGGTGCCCGTACTCGTTGCCCGTGCCGACTCCGACGAGCGCCACCGCGGGCCGTGCCGTGGTCGCCCAGGCCGGCGCCTGCTTGTCCGACCCGTGGTGCGGGACCTTGACCACGTCGACCCGGTCGACGACGCCACTGGCGAGCAGCCGCTCCTGCGCCGCCGTCTCGAGGTCGCCGCCGAGCAGCACCGACACTCCCCCGACCTCGGCCTCGAGCGCGACGCTCGCGTTGTTGGGGTCCGAGCCCTCGCCGCGCAGGATCCGCGTGGGCCAGACCACCTGAAGCGAGACGTCGCCGACGGTCCAGCGGTCGCCGGCCGCGGCCACGCGCCACGGCACCGCGCGGTCGGCCGCCCAGCCGACGACGCGCTGCTCCTCGGTGAGCGGCTCACCCAGCGGCGACACCACGATCGTGCCGACCGATCGCCCCCGGATCACCCCGGGGACGCCCTCGACGTGGTCGGCGTGGAAGTGGGACAGCACCAGCAGCGGGACGCTCGTGACGCCCAGGCGGCGCAGGCAACGGTCGACGAGGACCGGGTCCGGGCCGGCGTCGACCACCACAGCCGTGCCGGCACCGGCCTCGAGGACGGTCGCGTCGCCCTGGCCGACGTCGCACATGACCACGCGCCAGCCGGCCGGTGGCCAGGACGCCCCGAGCGGTACGCCGGTCGACGGCGCCACCGCGAGCAGGCCGCCGACCGCGGCGAGCGCGAGGCAGGCGCGTGCCACCGGTCCTCCCCCGGCGCGGGCCACCACGACGGCCACCGCGCCGAGCGCCAGGACCGCGACGGCGAGCAGGCCGCCGTACCAGCCGTCCGGCCAGGGCAGCGGGGGCGCGAGCTCGGCCGTGGTCCGGGCGACGAGGGCCACCCAGCCGACCGCCCAGGCCGCCGGCAGCGCGACGAGCACCGCCAGCGGCGGCGACACCACCCCGACGAGCCCGGCCACCAGCCCGAACGACGTCGCCGGACCCACCGCCGGCGCGGCGAGCAGGTTGGCCGCGACCCCGCCGACCGGGACCCCGCCGCCGATGCCGACGATGAGCGGGGCGACCGCGACCTGGGCGGCCGTGCTGACCGCGACGACGCCGACCACGCCGCGCCACGCGCGGCGCGGCCAGGACGCGCCGTCCACGCCAGGTCGCCAGCGGGCGGCGAGCAGGAGCAGTCCGGCCGTGGCCGCCGCGGACATCGCGAACCCCACGGACAGGGCGAGGAACGGGTCGAGCAGCACGAGCGCGCCGACGGACCAGCCGAGCGCGTCGAGCGGGCGCACCCGCGCGTCGACGAGCACCGCGAGCAGCACCACGGCGGTCATGCCGGCGGCCCGCACGACCGAGGGCTGGGGCCGGGCGAGGACGACGTACGCCGCCACCGCGAGCGCGACGAGCACGACCTGGGCGCGTCCGCGGCGTACGCCGACCAGCCGGACCGCGCCGAGCGCGAGGAGGACGACGATCGCGACGTTGCCGCCGCTCACCGCGACCAGGTGGGCCAGGCTCGAGTCGCGCATGGCCGAGTCGAGATCCGGCCGCACCGCCGTCGTGTCGCCGACGACGAGCCCCGGGAGCAGGCCCGCCTCGTCCGGGGGGCGGTCGTGGACGGCCGCGCGCAGGGCGGACCGGACCGCGCCCGCGGCGCCCTGCACCAGCGGTGGCCCGCTCTCCACCTCGACCGACTCGGCCACGAGCGTCGCGGCGCGACCCTGGAGCGGGTCGGCCGGGAGCAGGCGACCGACCACTCGGAGCCGCGTGCCCGGCAGGATGCCCGTCAGGCGCCCGGCGGTGACGACGCGGACCGGCAGGTCGACCCGTGCGGGAGCCCCGCCGCTCGCCCGGACCTCGATCGTGGCGGCGTCGAGCTGCCAGGCGTCGTCGGTGCGCCTCGAGCCGGTGGTGCGGCCCTGCCGCGGCTGGGGATCTGACGAGGCGCAATGAACCTGAAAACCTGCTCATCGGAATCGGGATGGTCCTTAAAGAATCGGGAGTCTCCCGGGAAGAATCCCTTCGGGGTTTGAAGGCCGTCGGCAAAGTCGTCTGCGATTGAGGTCGTCCGGTCTGTTCCTTGTTGCCCGCCCGCCGGTTCCGTGGCATCCTGTTGACAAGGAAGTAAGGAGGTAAGGAATGCTTGCCAAGAAGACATCGAAAAACCAGCTGACCTTGCCCAAGGAAGTCGCGGATAAGTTTCCGGGGACCGACTACTTCGACGTGCGGGTCGAAGGAAGGGTAATCGAACTTCGCCCGGTCCGGATCGAACCGGAGGAAGGCGGGGTCGGTCTGGCCCGGATCCGGGAGAAGATCAAGAGGCTTGGAGTGACCGGTGACGACGTGGCGACCGCCGTCCGGTGGGCGCGTCGCCGCCGGTGATCCGCGCCGTACTCGATACGAACGTCATCCTGTCCGCGCTCCTCTTCGGCGGACGCCTGGAGAGGTTGCATCGTGCATGGCGCGCGGGGCGGCTTCGACTCGTCCTGTCGCGCGAGACGGCGGACGAGTTGCTCCGGGTCATGGCGTACCCTAAATTCCGGTTGACGCACGCCGAGATCACCTTCCTGTTCGATACCGAACTTGCTCCCGTTTGCGGACGTGGTCGAACTCCCGGCGTCGAAAAGCGAACAGCGCTGGAGCCGGGATCCCGAGGACGACAAGTTCATCCGCTGCGCGAAGGCCGGGAAGTGCGTCCGGCTCATCACCGGCGACGACGACCTTCTTTCCCTGAAGCGCGTGGGGAAGGTGGTGATCCTCTCCCCGGCCGACTTTCTTGGAGCGCTCGGGGAGATCGAAGGAGGTTAGCGAAATGGCGGAAGGAACCGGGAAGAAATGGAAAGGGATCATCCTGGCCGGGGGGGCGGGGACGCGCCTTTACCCGATCACCAAGGTGGTCAGCAAGCAGCTCCTCCCCATCTACGACAAGCCGATGATCTACTACCCGCTCTCCGTCCTGATGCTTTCCGGCATCCGGGACATCCTGCTCATCTCCACCCCGATCGACCTGCCCCGGTTCCGGGACCTGCTGGGAGACGGTTCGCAGTGGGGGATCCGGATCTCCTACGCGGAACAGCCGCGGCCCGAAGGGCTGGCGCAGGCGTTTCTCATCGGCAAGAAGTTCATCGGTCAAGACAAGGTGTGCCTGATCCTCGGCGACAACATCTTCTACGGACATGGATTCCAGCAGATCCTGAAGCGGGCGGCCGCGCTCGAATCGGGTGCGCTCATCTTCGGGTATTGGGTCCGCGACCCCGAGCGGTACGGCGTCGTCGAGTTCGACAAGTCGGGCAAGGTGTTGAGCATCGAGGAGAAGCCGAAGCAGCCGAAGTCGAAATTCGCCGTTCCCGGTCTCTACTTCTGCGACAACAACGTTGTGGAGATCGCGGCGCGGTTGAAGCCGTCCGCACGCGGCGAGTTGGAGATCGCGGATGTGATCAACGCCTATCTGGCCCAGGAGAAATTGCGGGTGGAGCTGCTCGGCCGCGGGTTCGCCTGGCTGGACACCGGGACGCACGACTCCCTGCTGGAGGCCGGCACGTTCGTGGAGACGATCGAGAAGCGGCAAGGGTTGAAGGTCGCCTGCGTGGAAGAGGTGGCGTACCGGATGGGATATATCGACGCCGGGCAACTGGCCGCACTCGCCGAGCCGATGCGGAAGAACGGGTACGGGCAATACCTGCTGCAACTCCTGGACGAGGAAAAACGGTGAGGAGCCTCGCGAAGAAAACCGAGCGGGTTGTCGTCGCCGCCGTTTCCGGGGGGCCGGATTCGGTGTACCTCCTGCTCGGCAAACTTGCCCGCGAGAAGGGGATCAAGGTCGTGGTCGGGCACGTGAATTACGGGACCCGCGGAAAGGATTCGTTAAAAGATCAAGTATTGGTTGAGAATATCTGCAAAGATAATCGATATAAAACAGATATACTTGTTGTGGATAGCGGAAAACCTCCGGGGGGCCGCACGGGAACCCGGGGGCGCTTCCCGGCCGGATTCGAGAAGAAGGCTCGAGAGATCCGGTACCGGTTTCTGAAGGATCTCTCCGATAAGGTCGGGGCGGAGGCGATCGCGCTGGCCCACACGGCGGACGACCAGGTCGAAACGATCCTGATGCGCGTCTTCGAGGGAGCGGGAATCGGGGGGTTGAAGGGGATCCCGCGCGAGACGGGGGACGGAATCGTACGCCCGATCCTCGATGTGTGGAAGGAAGAGATCCTCGGCTATCTGAAGAAACGGAAGATCCCATACCGGATCGACCGGTCGAACGTCGACACCCGGTTCGAGCGAAACTGGGTGCGCCACGTCCTGATCCCGCTTCTGGAAAAGCGGTACGGCAAGGCGGTGAAGAAACGGATCTTCACCCTCGGGGAAAGGTTCCGCGAACTCGACGACTACCTCGAGGCCGAGGCCGGCCGGTGGATCCGGAAAAATCAGGAAAAAGATGGCCCGATCCGTTTCCGCAGGGAGCGGTATCTCCGCACTACCCTCTGTCCTGCGGGTGAAGATCCTCCAGAGGATCTGCTTTGATCGGCTCGGCGTCGCGCCGAACGAACGGTTGCTGAAGGCGATGGACGGGAATGTCTCCAACGGCGGGCCTTCGGCAAAGGTAAACGTCGGGAAAGGGTGGCAACTGGCCAACCGGTACGAAGAGGCGTTCTTCGTGCCGGGAGAAAGCGGGAAGGACCGGAAATCCGCGGTATCGGTGCTTGGGAAAAAAGCGCCGACCTCGCTTGCCGCTCCCGGGGAGTACAAAATTCCGCTTGGTCCGAAAGGTCGGATCGTTACCTTCGTCTGGGAAGCCCGGGGGAAGGGTACCCCGGCGCAGGCGAAGCGCCTCGCGGCGAAGGGTGACGCCGAACTGTTCGACGCGGCCGGCCTGACGTTGCCGCTCACGGTTCGCCCCTTGCGGGCCGGGGACCGGATCCGGCCGTTCGGGGCGGGCGCCGGCAGGCATGCGCGGGACGGCGAGAAGAAGGTGAAGGAGATCCTGATCGACCGGAAGATTCCGCGGGACGATCGGTGGGGACGCCCCGTCGTCTGCGACGCGGAAGGCGCGATCCTCTGGATCCCCGGCGTCCTCCGTTCCGCCCACGCCCCGGTGACCCCGGAGACCCGGAAGACCGCGCTTCTGCGGATCCGCGCGGCGAAATAGACAAAAACCGATCCTGTGCTAAAATAATCCGTTACTATTCGGGAGGATTTTCGATTCCCCGACATCAAGGAGAATCGTGCGCTTGAACCAGTTCTATAGAAACCTGGCCATCTGGATGCTCATCGCCCTGGCGATGGTCTTCCTCTTCAACACCTTCAACGCCAAGAAGGTCGACTTCGAGGATATCTCCTTCTCGGCGTTCACCAAGAACGTCGACGACGGGAAGGTGAAAGAGGTCACGATCAAGGGGCAGGAGATCACCGGCAAGTACGTCGACAACGCGGGGAAGGAGAAGAAGTCCTTCCACACCTATGCCCCCGACGATCCCGACCTCGTGAAAAACCTGCGCGCCAAGAACGTGCAGATCACGGCGCGGCCGCTCGACGACAACCCGTGGTACATGACCATGCTCGTCTCGTGGCTGCCGATGCTCCTGCTGATCGGCGTGTGGATCTTCTTCATGCGCCAGATGCAGGCGGGGGGCGGCAAGGCGATGTCGTTCGGCAAGAGCCGGGCGAAGCTGCTGACCGAGACGACGAACAAGGTCACCTTCGCGGACGTGGCGGGGATCGAGGAGGCCAAGGAAGAGCTGCAGGAGATCATCGCGTTCCTCAAGGACCCGAAGCGGTTCACGAAGCTCGGCGGCCGGATCCCCAAGGGGGTGCTTCTCGTCGGCGCGCCGGGGACCGGGAAAACGCTCCTCGCGCGGGCGATCGCGGGGGAGGCGGGCGTCCCGTTCTTCTCGATCAGCGGCTCCGACTTCGTCGAGATGTTCGTCGGCGTGGGCGCGGCGCGGGTGCGGGACCTCTTCATCCAGGGGAAGAAATCCGCCCCCTGCATCATCTTCATCGACGAGATCGACGCGGTCGGTCGGCATCGCGGCGCGGGCCTCGGCGGCGGCCACGACGAACGGGAGCAGACGCTCAACCAGCTCCTGGTCGAGATGGACGGGTTCGAGTCGAACGAGGGGCTGATCCTCATCGCGGCGACGAACCGGCCCGACGTCCTCGACCCGGCGCTGATGCGGCCCGGACGGTTCGACCGCCAGGTGGTGGTCCCCAAGCCGGACGTGAAGGGGCGGGAGCAGATCCTCGGCGTGCACACGCGGAAGATCCCGCTCGACCCGGACGTGAAGCTCGACGTGCTGGCCAAGGGGACGCCGGGGTTCACCGGCGCCGATCTCGCGAACCTGGCCAACGAGGCGGCGATCCACGCGGCGGGGATCAACCTCGCCACGGTCACGATGGATTGCTTCGAGATGGCCAAGGACAAGGTGATGATGGGGCGCGAGCGGCGCTCGATGATCATCAGCGACGTGGAGAAGAAATCGACCGCCTACCACGAGGCGGGGCACGCGATCGTCGCCTCGCTCACTCCGGGCGCGGACCCGATCCACAAGGTCAGCATCATCCCGCGGGGGATGGCGCTCGGCATCACCCAGCAGCTGCCGATCGACGAGCGGCACACCTACTCGCAGGTGTACCTGAAGAACAACATCACGATCCTGATGGGCGGACGCGTGGCCGAGGAGCTGGTCCACGGGGAGCTGACCACGGGCGCGGGGAACGACATCGAACGGGCCACGGCGCTCGCCCGGAAGATGGTCTGCGAATGGGGGATGAGCGAAAAGCTGGGGCCGGTGACGTTCGGCCAGAAGCAGGAATCGATCTTTCTCGGACGCGACATCACCCGGCACCAGGATTACAGCGAGGCGACCTCGCGGGACATCGACCAGGAGGTCCGCGGAATCGTCATCGCCGCCTACGAACGCGCGAAGACCCTGCTCCAGACGAACATCGACATTCTGCACCGGGTCGCGAAGACGCTGCTCGAGAAGGAAGTGGTCGACGGGGCCGAGATCCTGCGGATCATCCAGGGGGGGAATTCGCCGCAGGGCCCCGCGGACGCGCCCGCGCCGACCGGTGCCCCGGCCTGAGGGGGGGCGCCCCGTCATCGCGTCGTATCCCACGATATCGTTCCGCGTTCCGATCCCCGGAGGGGTTCTCGACCTGTCCGGCCGCCCCCTCGTCATGGGGATCCTGAACGTGACGCCGGACTCCTTCTCCGACGGAGGCGCGTACCGGTCCGTCGAAGAGGCGGTCGCGCGAGGATTGGAGATGGAGGCGGAAGGGGCGGCGATCCTCGACGTGGGGGGCGAGTCGACCCGTCCGGGGTCGATCCCCGTTCCGGCGGACGAGGAGATGCGCCGGGTGATCCCCGTCATCCGGGGGCTGGCCGCGAAGACGAAGGCGGTGATCTCGGTGGACACGACCAAGGCGGCCGTGGCGAACGCGGCGGTCGCGGCGGGGGCGAGGATCGTGAACGACACGAGCGCCCTTGCCGACGACCCGGAGATGGCGGCGGCGGTCCGCGCGTCGGGGGCGGCCGTGGTGCTGATGCACCGGCGGGGGTCGCCGGCGACGATGCAGGAGGCGCCGCACTACGACGCGCTGTTCGATGAGCTGCTGGCCGAGCTGACCGGGCGGATCGACGCGGCGGAAGGCGCCGGGATCGACCCGGAACGGATCCTCGTCGACCCCGGGATCGGGTTCGGCAAGCGCCTGTGCGACAACCTTGCGCTGCACCGTCACCTCGATCGGCTGCGGGTCCTCGGGCGGCCGATCGTCTTCGGGCCATCGCGCAAATCGTTTCTCGGGAGCCTGACCGGCGCGCCGCCGGCGGAGCGGGCGTTCGGCACCGCGGCGGCCGTCGCGGCGGCGGTGCTGCGCGGCGCCCACGTGGTGCGCGTACACGACGTGAAGGAGATGCGGGAAGTGGTCGAGGTGGCGTACGCGATCCGGGGGGAGGCGTCATGGTAGACGGCCTCCTCTCCATCGGGGTGATCGACGTCCTCGACATCCTCCTGGTCGCCTTCATCATCTACTGGGTCCTTCTGTTCATCCGGGGGACGCGGGCCGTCCAGATGCTCTTCGGCCTGCTGATCCTGATGGTGATGTACGTCGTCGCCAAGAAGGCCGGGATGGTCACCTTCCAGTGGCTGGTCGGCAACTTCCTGGAAAACCTGCTCGTGGTCCTCGTGGTCGTCTTCCATAGCGAGATCCGCCGCGGGCTCGCCAGGATCGGGCAGTGGCGGCTCTTCGGGGGGAGGGGGAGCGCCCCCGACCCGGACGTGATCGATCAGCTCGCCCAAAGCGCCTTCCTGCTGGCGGCGGAGCGCACCGGCGCGATCCTGCTCCTGGAGCGCGAGATGGGGCTCGAGGAATTCGTCGAGCACGGGAAAAAGCTCGACGCGCTCTTCTCCCACGAACTGGCCGCCTCGATTTTCGCGACGAGCTCGCCGGTGCACGACGGGGCGGTGGTGATCCGCCACAACCGGATCGCGGCGGCGGGGGTCATCCTCCCCATCCCGGCCGAATCGGTCGAGACGCGCGGGATGGGCACCCGGCACCGCGCGGCGTTCGGCGTGGCGTCCGAAACGGACGCGGTGGCGGTCGTCGTCTCCGAAGAGACGGGGAACGTCACGGTCTTCTCGAACCGGTCGGCGAACCGCGCCGAAACCGTGCAGCAGCTGCGGGACACGCTCGGGCTGCTGTTCCGCAAGGAGGAGGCGCCCCGTGAACGCGGCTGACCTGTTCCGGGTCCTCCGGCGGCTCGCGAGCCAGAACCTCGGGCTGAAAGTCGTCGCCCTCGTGCTGGCCGTGGCGGCGTGGTGGTTCGTCGCGGGCGAGAGCAAGGTGCTGGTCAGCTTCACCATCCCGCTGGAGATCCGCAACGTGCCGAAGGGGCTGACGATGACGAACAAGCCCGAGCGGCAGGTCGAGGTGCGCCTCTCGGGGCCGTCGTCCCTGCTGTCGGGGATGCGCCCTTCGGAGATCTCCGCCGGCGTCGACCTGACCGCCGCGCGCGCGGGGCGCCAGTACTTCACCCTGGACGACCGGGTGGTCAAGGTCCCGCCGGGGATCAAGGTGCAGCGGATCTTTCCCTCCTCGATCGAGGTGATCCTCGACCGGACGGAGCGGCGGACGGTCCCGGTGTCGGCGAGGATCGGCGGCGGGGCCGCGGTTCGCAGGCGCGTCGCGAAGATCGAGATCGACCCGCCGTCGGTGGAGGTCGAGGCGCTCCCGGAGGAGTTCTCGCGGATGCAGGTGGTCTACACGGAGGAGGTCGTGCCGGGGCGGACGGAAGGCGCGTACTCGGCGGTCGCCCGGGTGGAAACGCGCGAGCCGCATGCTAAGATCGTCGGCAGCCCGAGCGTACGCGTCAAGATCCAATTCCGGAAATAGGAGGATCCCTCTGGTGAGAAGGCTGTTCGGGACCGACGGCGTGCGAGGGGTGGCCAACACCGACCCGATGACCGTGGAGACCGCGCTGGCGATGGGGCAGGCGGCGGCGCACCTGTTCCGCGGGAAGAACGGCCGGCACAAGATCGTGATCGGGAAGGACACCCGCCTGTCCGGCTACATGTTCGAGACGGCGCTGTCGGCCGGGATCTGCGCGATGGGGGGCGACGTCCTGCTCGTGGGGCCGATGCCCACCCCCGGGATCGCGTTCCTCACGCGTTCGATGCGGGCCGACGCCGGCGTCGTCATCTCCGCCTCCCACAACCCGTACCCCGACAACGGGATCAAGTTCTTCGGCCGGGACGGCTTCAAGCTCCCCGACGACGTCGAGTCCCGGATCGAAGGGCTGATGTACGGGGAGCACCTCAAGGAAAATCGTCCCCCGTCGCCGCAGATCGGAAAGGCGCAGCGGATCGACGACGCGACCGGCCGGTACATCGTCTACCTGAAGAGCACCTTCCCCGCGCACCTCTCCCTGGAGGGCTTGCGCATCGTGGTGGATTGCGCCAACGGCGCGGCGTACCGGATCGCCCCGCTGGTGTTCTCGGAGCTGGGCGCCGAGGTGATCCCGATCGGCGTTTCCCCCAACGGGGTGAACATCAACGACCAGTGCGGCTCCCTCTACCCGGAGGTCGTGGCGGCGAAGGTGCGGGACGCGCGCGCGGACCTCGGGATCTCGCTGGACGGCGACGCGGACCGCGTGATCGTGGTGGACCAGAAGGGCGAGATCCAGGACGGCGACCGGATCATGGCGATCTGCGCCGGGGAGATGGCGCGAAAGAAGACGCTGGCGAAGAACACGGTGGTGGCCACCGTCATGAGCAACATCGGCCTCGAACTCTACCTCAAGGAGCGGAAGATCAAGCTCCTGCGCGCCCCGGTCGGGGACCGGTACGTCGTCGAGGCGATGCGGGCCGGCAAGTACAACTTCGGCGGGGAGCAGTCGGGGCACCTGATCTTCCTCGATCACGCCACGACGGGCGACGGGGTGCTCGCGGCGCTGCAGCTGCTCGCCATCATGGTCGAGTCCGGAAAGAAGATCTCCGAGCTGGGGAAGGGGCTGGTCGTCTACCCGCAGATGCTGCACAACATCCGGATGAAGCACCGGGTGCCGCTCGACTCGATGAAGGGGTTCCGGAAGGCCCAGGCCGAATTCGAGAAGGCGCTCGGGAGCCGGGGGCGGATCGTCGTCCGGTACAGCGGGACGGAGCCGCTGCTGCGCATCATGGCGGAAGGGGAGAACCTGGACGAGGTCGAGGCGATCGTGAAGGCCCTGGGCGAGAAGGCGAGGGAAGAAGCCCGATGACGCCGCCGCGGAAACGGCTCGGGGTCAACATCGACCACGTGGCCACGCTGCGCCAGGCGCGGCGGGGGCGGGTCCCGGAACCGGCGGCCGCGGCGTCGATCGCGGAGCTCTCCGGGGCCGACGGGATCACGGTCCACCTGCGGGAGGACCGGCGCCACATCCAGGACCGGGACCTCGCGGTGCTCAAATCGGTCGTGACGACGCGGATCAACCTCGAGATGGCGGCGACCGACGAGATCACGCGGATCGCCTGCGACCTGAAACCGCACTCCTGCACGCTGGTCCCGGAGAAGCGCGAGGAGATCACGACCGAGGGCGGGCTGGACGTCCTGGGGCACCGGGAGGCGATGGCGCAAACGGCGGCGCGGCTGAAAAACGCCGGGATCGTCGTCAGCATGTTCATCGATCCGGAGCTCCCCCAGGTGCGCGCTTCCCGGCAGGCGGGGGCGGACGCGATCGAGATTCACACCGGGACGTTCTGCGAGGCGTTCGCCGCGGGGAATCACGAGGCGGAGCTGGCGAAGATCCGGGCGGCGGCGGCGTTCGGCGCTTCCATCGGGCTCAAGGTCTTCGCGGGCCACGGGCTCGACGTCCGCAACATCGTCCCGATCCTCGGGATCCCGGAGATCGAGGAGTTCAACATCGGGCACAGCATCATCGCGCGGGCGGTCTTCCTCGGGCTGCCGGCGGCCGTGAAAGAGATCGCCGACCTCATCCACGGGGCGTGAGGAGGTCCGCATGATCGCCGGGATCGGCGTGGACATCGTCGACATCGCGCGGATCCAGGCGCTGCTGGACCGGTACGGGAAACGGTTCCTGCGCCGCGTCTACACCGAGGCGGAAACGGCCTACGCGATGAGCGGCGCGAACAAGGCGGAGCGGCTGGCGGGGCGCTTCGCGGTGAAGGAAGCGGTGATGAAGGCGCTCGGGACGGGGAAGTCGCAGGGGATCCTGTGGAGGGACGTCGAGACGCTGCGCGGGCGCTCGGGGAAGCCCGAGGTCCATCTGCACGGGCAGGCGGTGAAATGGGCGAAGACTGCACGGCGGCGGCGCGGTGCACGTTTCGATCACGCATGACGGCGGGAAGGCGGTGGCGTTCGTGATCCTCGAAAAGGCGGGTGAGGAATAGATGAAAATCGTGACGGCGCGGCAGATGGCCGAACTGGATCGGGTGACGATCCACACGTACGGCATCCCCGCCCTGGTGCTGATGGAGAACGCGGGGCGGTCGTGCACGGACCGGATCTTCCGGATCCTCGAGGAGAAGGTGGGCGGCCCCCAGGAGGCCTCCGTGGCCGTGGTGTGCGGCAAGGGGAACAACGGCGGCGACGGGATGGTGATCGCCCGGCACCTGCACAACCGGGGCGCCTATGTCGAGGTCTTCCTCCTGAGCGAGGAGAACGCCCTGTCGGCCGACGCGCGGACCCAGCACGAGATCCTGCGGCGGATGGACGTCGAGGTCCGGGTGATCCGGGACACGGAAGGGGTGGAAGACCTGCGGACGTATCTCGAGGAGGTCCACCTGTGCGTGGACGCGATCTTCGGGACGGGCCTCTCGTCCCCGCTCTCCGGGATCGTGCGCGAGGTGGTGGAGGTGATCAACCTCTCGATGGCCCCCGTCTTCGCCGTGGACATCCCGACCGGGATCGACGCGACGACCGGCCGGATCATGGGCGAGGCGATCCGCGCGGAATCGACGGGGACCTTCGGGCTGCTGAAACTGGGACACGTCCTGCTCCCCGGCTCGATCCATTGCGGGGAGACGGAGATCTACGACATCGGGATCCCGCCGCGGGCGGTGTTCGACGCGCAGATCAACACCGAGGCGCTCGACGAGCAGGTCGTGAAAAGCATGCTCTCCGTGCGCCCGCCCGACTTCCACAAGGGGGACGCGGGAAGGGTCCACATCGTCGGCGGGTCGCCGGGGATGACGGGCGCGCCGTGCCTGGCCGGATCGGCGGCGCTGCGCATGGGGGCGGGGCTCATCACCGTGGTCACGCCCGAGTCGCTGCGGCCGATCGTCGAGGCGAAGCAGATGGAGGTGATGACCCGCGGGATCCCGGACGGAGGGACGGGGTACTTCGCGCCCGGGATGATCCCCGCCCTGATGGAGGTCCTTTCGAAGGCCGACGTGATCGTCGTGGGGCCGGGGCTGGGGATGACCGACACGATGCCCGCGTTCGTGAAGGAGCTGATCTCGAGGATCAAGGTCCCGTTCCTGCTCGACGCCGACGCGCTGAACGCCTTGTCGGGGGAGGCGGTCGTCCTGCAGGGGGCGACGGCCCCGTGCATCCTCACTCCCCACCCGGGGGAGATGGCGCGGCTGATGAAGGAGACGATCGAATCGATCGAGGCGTCGCGGATCGACTCGGCGCGGCACCTGGCGGAAGAGGAGCGGGTCACGGTGATCCTCAAGGGCGCGCGCACCGTCGTGGCGACGCCGAAGGGGGACATCTTCATCAACACGACGGGGAACCCGTACATGGCCTCGGGCGGCATGGGCGACGCCTTGACCGGGATGATCGCGGCGCTCGCCTCCCAGGGGCTCTCGCCGAACGACGCCGCCTGCGCGGGCGTCTTCCTGCACGGCATGTCGGCCGACCTGCTGGTGCGCGACCACCCGATGACCCCGGTGACGGCGACCGACGTGATCGACAACATCCGCGGGGCGCTGCAGCACACGCTCGGCGAACCCCCGCCGGAAGAGTAAGCCCATGTTCACATCGAACTCGCCCGAGGACACCCTGGCGATCGCGCGGGCGTTGGGCGGCGGCGCTTCGCCCCGGCGACGTCGTCGCGCTGACCGGGGACCTCGGAGCGGGGAAGACGCTCTTCTGCAAGGGGGTCGGGGAGGCGCTGGGGATCCCGCCCGACCGGATCGTCAGCCCGACCTTCACGATCGTGACGGAGCACGCGGGGCCGGTCCCGCTCACGCACATCGACGTCTACCGCCTTTCGGGCGCGCGGGAAGCGGACGAGATCGGGATGCGCGAGCTCCTGTCGGGCGACGGCGTCTGCCTGGTGGAGTGGGCGGAAAAGATCGCGGAACTGTTGCCAACGGATTGTATACAGGTTAAATTCACCATTTCGGGCGACGACCGCAGGGAGATCGCGATCGCCGCCCCGGACCTCCCGAGGTTCGACGACTTCCGGGCCCGGTCCAAACGCTTCCAATCAGGGGGGTGACGCGCGCGATGGCACTCATTGTCCAGAAGTACGGCGGGACCTCGGTCGGCACCGTCGAGAAGATCAAGAACGTGGCGAAGAGGGTGGCCCGGACGAAGGAGCAGGGGAACGACGTCGTCGTGGTCGTCTCCGCGATGTCCGGCGAGACGAACCGGCTGCTCGGGCTGGCGAACCAGATTTCGGAGATGCCCAACGAGCGGGAGCTCGACGTCGTCGCCGCCACCGGCGAGCAGGTGACGATCGGGCTGCTGGCGATCGCCCTCACCGAGATGGGGTGCAAGGCGAAGTCGTTCTGCGGCTTCCAGATCCCCGTGCTGACGGACGCCGCGTACGTGAAGGCGCGGATCCGCCAGATCCGCGGCGAGACGATCACGAAGGCGCTGAAGGAAGGATACGTCGCCGTCGTGGCCGGTTTCCAGGGGATCGACGACAGCGGGTCGATCACCACGCTCGGGCGCGGCGGCTCCGACACCAGCGCCGTGGCCGTGGCGGCGGCGCTCAAGGCGGACGTCTGCGAGATCTACACGGACGTGGACGGCGTCTACACCACCGACCCGAACATCTGCGCGGACGCCCGCAAGCTCGACAAGATCTCCTTCGAGGAGATGCTCGAGCTCGCCTCCCTGGGCGCCAAGGTGCTGCAGATCCGCTCGGTGGAGTTCGGGATGAAGTACGGGGTGCGGATCCACGTCCGCTCCTCGTTCAACGATAACCAGGGAACGATCGTGACGACGGAGGAGGAGATCATGGAAACGGCGGTGGTGTCCGGCGTGGCGTACAGCAAGAGCGAGGCGAAGATCACGGTGGTCAAGGTCCCCGACCGCCCGGGGATCGCGGCGAAGATCTTCAAGCCGCTGTCGGAGGCGAACATCGTGGTCGACGTCATCGTCCAGAACGTCTCGGTCACGGGGTTCACGGACCTGACGTTCACGATCGGGCGCACCGACTTCAAGAAGGCGATGCAGATCACCGAAAAGGCGGCGAAGGACGTGGGGGCCGAGCGGGTCGTGGGGGACGACAAGATCGCCAAGGTCTCCATCGTCGGCATGGCGATGCGCTCCCATTCCGGCGTGGCGCTGAAGGTGTTCGAGACGCTGGCGGCGGAGGGGATCAACATCCTCGGGATCTCCACCTCGGAGATCAAGATCTCCGTCCTCATCGAGGAGAAGTACACCGAGCTGGCCGTGCGCGTGCTCCACGGGGCGTTCGGATTGGGGAACCCCGCCTGATGAAGACCGTATACCTGTACGACACGACGCTGCGGGACGGGACCCAGTCCGAAGAGATCTCCCTGTCCGTCCTCGACAAGGTCGCGATCGCCGAGAAGCTGGACGAGTTCGGCATCCACTACATCGAGGGCGGCTACCCCGGCAGCAACCCCAAGGACAAGGAGTTCTTCGAGCGGGCGCGCAAGATGCGCTGGAAGAACTCGGTCATGTGCGCCTTCGGGATGACCCGCCGGGTGGGGAAGAAGGTCGACGAGGACGCCAACATGAAGGCGCTCGTCGCCGCGGGGACGCCGGTCATCACGGTGGTGGGGAAGTCGTGGGACTTCCACGTCATCGAGGCGCTGCGCACCACCCTCGAGGAGAACCTGCACGCCGTCAAGGACACGGTGGCGTACCTGAAGAAGAACGCCGACAAGGTCTTCTTCGACGCCGAGCATTTCTTCGACGGGTACCAGCACAACCCGAAATACGCGATGAAGGTGCTGGCGGCCGCGGTCGACGCGGGGGCCGACGTCCTGGTCCTGTGCGACACGAACGGCGGCTCGCTCCCGTCCGACATCTCGCGGATCGTGAAGGAGGTGCGCAAGGCGACCTCCACGGCGATCGGGATCCACACGCACAACGACGGCGAGATGGCGGTGGCCAACACCCTGGCGGCCGTGGAGAGCGGCGCCACCCAGGTGCAGGGGACGATCAACGGCTACGGGGAGCGGTGCGGGAACGCGAACCTCTGCTCCATCCTCCCCGCGCTGGAGCTCAAGATGGGGCGGGAGGTCCTTCCGAAGGGGCAGCTGCGGAAGCTGACCGACCTGTCGCGCTTCGTGGCCGAGGTGGCCAACGTCGGGCAATGGCTCCACGCGCCGTACGTCGGGAACGCGGCGTTCGCGCACAAGGGGGGGATGCACGTCTCCGCCATCCGCCGGCACACGAAGACGTACGAGCACGTCGAGCCCGAGGTGGTGGGAAACCACCGGCGGGTCCTGATCTCCGACCTTTCCGGGCGCAGCAACATCCTCTCGAAGATCCAGGAAACGGGGCTCAAGTTCAAGGCGAACGACCCCAACACCGAAAAGATCCTCGACGAGATCAAGGAGCTCGAGCACAAGGGGTTCCAGTTCGAGGGGGCGGACGCCTCGTTCGAGCTGCTGGCGCGCCGCGCGATGGGGGAGCACGAGCCGTTTTTCGAACTGATGGGGTTCCGGGTGATCGACGAAAAACGGTCCGAGGGCGAGGCGCCGATCGCCGAGGCGACGATCCGGATCTCCGTCGACGGCAAGGCGGAGCACACGGCGGCGCTGGGGAACGGCCCGGTAAACGCCATGGACAACGCCTTGCGGAAGGCGCTGGAGAAATTCTACCCCGAAGTGGCCGAGGTGAAGCTCCTCGACTACAAGGTCCGCGTCATCCGGCAGGGAGGGACCGGCTCCTCGGTACGCGTCTTGATTAAATCCGGCGACAGGGACGCGATCTGGGGCACCGTGGGCGTGTCGCACAACATCATCGAGGCGTCCTGGCAGGCCCTGGTGGACAGCTTCCGGTACAAACTGTGGAGGACGCGGCGTGCCGATTCAGGGGAGCGGGGAGAGTAGCGGCGGGAAGCGACGCGCCGTCCTTCTTCTTTCCCTGATCCTGCTGGTCTGGAATGCGTGCGCCACGGCGCAGCGCGTCGCCTCGGTCGGGCTTCTCCCTTCGATGGACAGGGCCGACGGTTCTCCCGCTACTCCCGTCCGCCTCCGACAACGAAACGGCCGTCCCTTTCCGCCGAAAGCCCCCGAAGCGGCCCCCTCACGATCCGCCAGAAATACCTCCTTGGAAAACGGATAGATATCAACAAGGCTTCCCTTGCGGAGATCTCGGAACTGCCCGGGATCTCCGACAAGGTCGCCGCCGCCGTGGTGGAGGAGCGGGATCGCCTCGGGCGATTCCGTTCCCCCGAGGATCTTCTCGGCGTCAAGGGGATCAAGGAGAAGCGGCTGCAGAAAATCCTTCCCTTTCTTGCCGAAAATGCCGAATAATTGACCAAATCTGTCTTATAATTATTGTCGGCAGGGAGGGAAGATGTTCCGATCGATCCGGAACGACATCAAGGTCATCTTCGAGAGGGATCCCGCCGCGCGCAGCGTGCTCGAGATCTTCCTCTGCTACCCCGGTTTCCACGCCGTCCGGTTCCACCACCTCGCCCACTGGCTCTGGACGCACGATCTCCGGGTCCTCGCCCGCTTCGTTTCCCACATCTCGCGAACCGTCACGGGGATCGAGATCCACCCGGGAGCGACGATCGGCGACGGGTTCTTCATCGATCACGGCATGGGGGTGGTGATCGGGGAGACGTCGGAGATCGGCAACAACGTCACCCTGTACCACGGCGTGACCCTGGGCGGGACGAGCTGGAACAAGGGGAAAGCGGCACCCCACCCTCGAGGACAACGTGATCGTCGGGACGGGGGCGGCGATCCTCGGACGCGATCCGCATCGGACACGACTCCAAGATCGGCTCCGGATCGGTGGTGAACAAGGAAGTGCCGCCCAACTCGACGGTCGTCGGGATCCCGGGGCGCGTCGTCTACCGCGAAGGGAACGTCTACAACGATCCGACCGGCGTGGCGGGAACGCCCGATCCGGAAGGGAAGGCGATCAAGTGCCTGACCGAGCAGATCTTCGCCCTCGAGAAACGGGTCGAGGAGCTGGCGAAGCGGCTCGAGGAGGCGCCGCAGCCCCGGAGGCGCCGCGGCCCGTAACGGCGAGGACCGGAACGTGAAGATCACCACCCGGGGACG
>CAVQFE010000009.1:0-396828 GCA_963711805.1 uncultured Actinomycetota bacterium | reverse complement strand
AAGAGGGTCGTCATCGCGCCGCCAGTCTAGGTCGGGCCGTGGACACCGCCCCCGTCGCGCCGGGCACCGGACGTCGGCCGGACCGGTCGGATCGCCGGGAATGCGGGCGGTCCCCCGCCGGGTTCGTACGATGACCCGGAGAATCGCCCGGTCAGCCCACCGCGTACCCGCCCACCGACCCGTTCGGCTACCCCGCCCACCCCCAGGAGGTCCCGCATGCTCGACGACTCCGAGGTGTCCCGCGTCCTCGTGGTGACGGCTCACCCCGACGACGCCGACTTCGGCGCCTCCGGGACGGTGGCGGGGTGGGTGGACGCGGGCCTCGCCGTGACGTACTGCGTCATCACCGACGGCGACGCCGGCGGCTTCGACCCGTCCGTCCCGCGCCCGGAGATCCCCGGCATCCGGCGTCGCGAGCAGGTCGCCGCCGCGGCCGCCGTCGGGGTCACCGACGTCCGCTTCCTCGGCTACCGCGACGGCGAGCTCACCGTGTCGCACGGGCTGCGCCGCGACCTCAGCCGGGTGATCCGGCAGGTACGCCCCGAGCGGATGGTCATCCAGAGCCCCGAGCGCAACTGGGAGCGCATCCCCGCCACGCACCCGGACCACATGGCCGGGGGCGAGGCCGCGATCCAGGCGGTGTACCCCGACGCGCGCAACCCGTTCGCGCACCCGTCCCTGCTCGACGACGAGGGGCTCGACGCGTGGTCGGTACGGGAGGTGTGGGTCATGGGCCACCACACCCTGACGCACCACGTCGACATCACCGAGAACTTCCCGCGCAAGATCGCCGCGCTCACCGCGCACGAGTCGCAGACCGCGCACCTCGAGGACCTCGAGGGGTTCGTCCGCGGCCGGGCCGAGCGCGAGGCCGCTGCCGCCGGTCTGCCCGAAGGCAGGCTCGCGGAGGGCTTCTTCGTCTCGGTGATGCCCGCCTGACCCGGCGTACGCCGTCGCTCTCGGGCGTCGGCGTACCGCGGAGCCGCTACCCGGGCGTCGGCAACGGCGGAGCCGCTACCCGGCCAGCCAGAAGACGGCGACGAGGACGTTCACCAGTGCGAGGGCACCCGCGGACGCCCAGAACGGCTGCTGCTCGTCCTCGGGCTGACGGGCGCCGAACAGCACGATGATCGTGATGACCGCCGTGATGGCGAACTTGGTGCCGACCGCCGCGGGGTCGAACTGCGCGTCGGTGCCGACGCCGCTCCCGGCCATCCCGGCCAGGGCCATGCCGGTGATGAGCTGGGTCAGGACGCCGTCGCGCATCCAGTGCGAGACCGTGCGCGGCGTGGCCCCCATCTGCGCGAAGAAGCCGCCGATGAGCAGCGACATGCCGAGGAAGTGCAGGACGAGGATGCCGTCGTAGAGGTAGCTCACGTCCGGCAGCCTAACCGTCGCCCGGCGACCGCCCGGCCGGCCGGCCTCGACCGCGCCCACTCGCTCCGGTACGAGCTCCGGGAATCAGACGAGGTGGCGGGCGGCGGCCCACCGCGCCAGCTCGTGGCGGTTGGAGAGCTGGAGCTTGCGCAGCACCGCCGACACGTGGGTCTCCACCGTCTTGACCGACAGCACGAGGTCCTTGGCCACCTCGCGATAGGTGTAGCCGCGGGCGATGAGGCGCATCACCTCGCGCTCGCGCGGGCTCAGCGAGTCCAGCGCCTCGTCGTCGGCATCGCCACCGGTCGCGCCCGAGGAGAACGCGTCGAGCACGAAGCCGGCGAGCCGCGGGGAGAACACGGCGTCCCCGTCGGCCACCCGGCGGATCGCGTCGACGAGGTCCGCGGCGGAGATCGCCTTCGTGACGTAGCCGCGAGCGCCGCCGCGCACGACGCCGATCACGTCGTCCGCCGCGTCGGACACCGACAGGGCGAGGAAGCGGACGTCGGGCAGGTCGACGGTGCAGGCGTCCAGGACCGCCCGCCCGCCGCCACCCGGCAGGTGGACGTCGAGGAGCACGACGTCCGGCCGCGCGTGGTGCACCACGGCGACCGCCTCGTCGACGTCGCCCGCCTCGCCGACGACGTCGACGACGTCGCCGATCTCCGCGCGGACTCCCGCACGGAACAGCCGGTGGTCGTCGACGAGCACCACGCGCAGCGGGACCGATGGGTCTTGTGCCGCGGGCACCGCGTCGACGGTGTCGGGACCGGTCACGTCCAGCTCCTCACACCCAGTGGCGCGGGCAGCGCCAGCGAGACCTCGGTGCCCTCGCCCGGCTCGGACCTGACCCGCGCCGTGCCGCCCACCCGGGACATCCGCGCCAGGACCGACTCGCGCAGGCCCAGCCGGTCGTCCGGAACCGCAGCGGGGTCGAAGCCGGACCCGCGGTCCCGCACGAACACCTCGACCCCTGACTCGCCGCACTCGACGTAGACCTGCACCGTGCCGCCGGCGTGCTTCGCCGCGTTGACGACGGCCTCGCGGGCCGCCGCCACGAGCGCGTCGACCCGGTCGTCGCGCGCGACGTCCCCGACGTGGACGAGGTCGACAGCCACGGCGTACGCCGACTCCACCTCGGCGATCTCGGACTCGAGCGCGGCGACGAGCGTGGCGCCCGGGTCGCCGACCGGCGTGTAGAGCCAGCGGCGCAGGGCCCGCTCCTCCGTGCGGGCGAGCCGTACCACCTCGCCCGGGTCCTGCGCGGAGCGCTGGATGAGGGTGAGGGTCTGCAGGACCGAGTCGTGGACCTGCGCCGCGATCTCGGCGCGCTCCTCGCTCCGGATCCGGGCGCGGCGCTCGGCCGCGAGGTCGCGCCACCAGCCCAGCACGAACGGCAGCAGCACGAGCCCGAGACCTGCCAGCACGAGCAGCGCGGCCGCGAGACCGCGTAGCGAGGCAGCCAGATCTCCTTGCGACGCAATGATCCCCAGCGCACCGAGCAGGACAAGTGCGAGCCCGAGCAGGACGCGCGGCCCGCTGTGGCGCACGGCGGTGCGCGTCGTGGCGCGGGCGCTGGCACCGACGTCGGCGAGCAGCTCCGCGCGACGGCTGTCGTCGGACTGCCGCCACAGCACGGCGACGCCGACGGCGACGAGCAGCAGCGGCACGAACCAGGACCCGTTCACCGCGACCCCGCGGGCCGAGAGCAGCAGCGCGACGCCGACCGCGACGGCGCCGAGGCCGATGACGCCGGCGAGGTCGCGACCGTCGGACCCGGCGTCGTCGGCCTCTCCGGGCGCGGCCGGCTCCACCGGGAGCCACGCCCAGTAGGCGGCGTAGAGCAGGAGGCCGAACCCGCCGGCGAGCGTCAGCACGATGAAGCCGACGCGGACCGACTCCACCGACCAGCCGAGGTGCTCGGCGATCCCGCGGGCGACCCCGCCCAGCACGCGTCCACGACGCGCGCGGCGCACGCGGGGCGGGAGACCGGGAGGGTGGTCCATGCCTCCATGATCCCCGCCCCGCCCCCGAGACACATCGGGGACGATCCCGGCCCCGCGCTCAGGGTCGGTCCAGGGTCAGGTCAGGGCCGGTCCCGGATGCCTCCGGTGCCCGACGGCGAGCAGCCTGGAGGCATGAACGAGAACCCGACACTGGTCGAACCCGACGGCCCGGGCCCGGAGCCCGGCCCCGTCGCTGCCCCGACCGAGAGCGCACACAGCACCCCCACGCCGCCCCCGCCCGCCGGGGGCTACTACCCGCCGCCGGCACCCCCGCGTCCGCCGCTGCGGCGCAGCCGGACGGACCGGGTCATCGCCGGCGTATGCGGCGGGTTCGCCCGCCAGTACGGCATCGACCCCGTCCTGCTGCGGATCCTGGTCGTCGTCCTCACCGTCTTCACCGGCGGCGCGTTCGCCCTCGCCTACATCATCGCCTGGATCCTCATGCCCGACGAGGCGGCGTGGGCGCCGGTCCCGATGCCGGGCGGACCCGCGGGTACGGCGTACGCCGTGCCGCCGTCGGGGAGCGTCCCGCCGTCGTACGCCGCGGGCGGCACCGGGACGTACGTCGACCCGGGCACCGGCGCCGTGTACGGCGCCCCGCAGTACTACCCGCCGGCAGGACCGCGCGAGCCGCGCTCGTACCTCGGCCTCATCACGATCTCGGCCGCTGTCGTCGTCGGCGGGCTGCTGAGCATCCTCGCCGTCGCCGGGGTGGACATCCCGGTGGCCGTGGTCGCCGCCGCCATGCTCGGTGTCGTCGCGATCGGGCTGCTCGTCGGCGCGTTCCGCGGCCGGGCGCGCTGGCTGATCGCTCCTGCCGTCGTGCTCCTGCTCGTCGCGCAGGCGGCCGTCGTCATCCCACGGGCGGTGAGCAGCAGCTGGGGCGCCGGGGTCGGTGACCGCGTCTGGACCCCGACGGTGTCGAACCCGGCGGCGTACGAGCTCGGTGCCGGTGAGGCCCGCCTCGACCTCACCAGCCTGCCGGCCGGGCCCGCGGCGGTCTCGGCCCGGGTGGGGCTCGGCACCATCATCGTCACCGTCCGTCCCGACACGACGCTCGTCGTCCACGGTCGGATCGGTGCGGGGAACGTGAAGCTGCCCGACGTGCCGCAGACCAGCGGCACGGGTCTGGCCGTCGCCTCGACGGTGCCCGCGACCACGACCGCGGCACCCGCGACGACGGTCGACCTGACCATGGACATCGGGCTCGGAGAGCTGGAGGTGCGTCGTGCGACGTCATGACCTGGACTGGGTGTCCCTCATCGCGGGGCTGGTGTTCCTCGGCTTCGCCACGATCTACGGCGTCGCCGCCCTGACCGACCTGAGCATCGACGGTCGCCTCGTCTGGCCGATCGTGTTCGTCGCCCTCGGTGCCGCCGGAGTGGCCACCGCCGTGACCGCCACGGCGAGGGAGGAGCGCTCCTTCGCCGAGTCGGAGACCAAGATCGAGCCGTAACCGCCCGATCCGGACGCTCCGAGTCGGGAGCCGAAGGCGACCGATGCAGTAAGCCGAAGCACGGAGCGGCGAGCCGGCCGGAGTGCGCCCCGCAGGGGCCGCTCCGGCCGGCTCTGTCGTCGGCCGAGGCCGACGACCCGCCGCGACGCGGAGGCGCGCGCCGACGCGACCGGCAGGGCCGGTCGCCTGGAGGCGCAGAAACACCGACGAAGCACGGAGCGGCGAGCCGGCCGGAGTGCGCCCCGCAGGGGCCGCTGCGGCCGGCTCTGTCGTCGGCCGAGGCCGACGACAGAGCCGCGACGCGGAGGCGCGCCGACGCGGCCGGCCGAGAGGCCGGCCGCCTGGAGGCGCAGAAACACAGCCGGTCGCCTGGAGGCGCCAGGAACACACCCCTCAGCTCTTGTCCTGGATCTCCCAGACGTGGTCGAGGACGTGCCAGGCGATACGGCGGACGGCGTACGCCGGGGACCAGTCCCCCTCGGCCGCGCCGGAGCGCAGCGCCGCCACGAGGTCGGCCCGCATCGCGGCGACGGCCCCCGGCTCCCGCAACGGCGGGTGCCGGACGCCGACCTTGCGGGCGTAGGCCCGCTCCGCCTCCTGGACGTGCGCGACCACCGCATCACGGTCGCGCCCGCCGCCGCGCGGACCCTTGCGCAGCGACTGCGGCGCCGAGACCGCCAGCTCGTCGAGCAGCTCCCAGGCCGCTCGCACCAGGTCGATCCGCCGGTCCAGGTCCGCTCCGCGGAGCGGCGGCACCTCGAGCGACGACATCACCGAGGGCGCGCCGAAGTCGGTCGTGGCGTCGCCTGCGACGCGGTCGACCACCGACAGCCCGGGCCGCGCGGGGAACCGCACCCCGGCACGCGCGGTCACCGGGCGGTAGCGGGCGGCGTAGGACTCCAGCGCGTCGAGCGCCGCCTCCTCGCCCTTCCCCGAACGCGCCCAGCCGGGCCAGTCGAGGGCGCTCGCGAAGACCCGGGTGCGCCCCAGCTCGAGGCACACCCGCACGGTCGTCGTCGCCATGGCCCCAGCCTGCCGCGGACCACCGACGGTCGGCACCCGTCGGCACCGGCGGGACCCCGCGGTGGGAGCGCTCCTATGATCGAACCATGGCACCGGACGGCTCGGGCACGGCGCGGGGTCGCGGCGGCGGGCGGGCGACGCTGGAGATGGTGGCCGCGCTCGCCGGTGTGAGCCGGGGCACGGCCAGCCGGGTGCTGTCCGGGGCGAGCAACGTGAGCCCGCAGGCGATCGAGGCAGTGCGTGCCGCCGCGGCCGAGCTGCACTACCGCCCCAACCTGTCGGCCCGCAGCCTGGTGACGGGACGCACCGGGCTCGTGGGACTCGTCGTCAACGAGACCAACGAGCGGTTGTTCAGCGACCCGTTCTTCGCGGGGATCGCGCGTGGCGCGCACGCCGCGCTCGCACCGGCCGGCGTCGCCCTGGTGCTCTCGCTCGCCGCCGACGCGGCCGAGCGCGACCGGCTGCTCGAGCTCGCGTCGACGCGGCTCGACGGCCTGCTCGTCGTCCACGGTCACGGCGACGCGGCCCTCGTCGAGACCCTCGCCTCGTCCGGCTTCCCCGCCGTGTACGCCGGACGCACCGAGACCTCGACGCATCGCGACCTGTGGTGGGTCGACAGCGAGAACGAGACCGGCGCGGCCGAGGCGGTCGCCCACCTCGTCGCCCGAGGACGTCGGCGTATCGCGACCATCACGGGACCTGCGGACATGGCGGCGAGCGTCGACCGGCTCGAGGGGTGGCGCCGCGCGCTGCGCGAGGCGGGTCTCGACGTCGACGACACGCTCGTCGAGGCCGGGACGTTCAGCGCCGAGTCCGGCGCCGCCGGGATGCGACGCCTGCTCGATCGGGCGCCCGATCTCGACGCGGTCTTCGCCGCGAACGACCTCATGGCCGTCGGAGCGATCCGCGTGCTCCGCGATGCCGGGCGCGCCGTGCCCGAGCGGGTCGCCGTCGTCGGGTTCGACGACAGCGAGACGGCACGCAGCGCCGAGCCCGCACTGACGTCGGTCGCGCAGGACGTCGAGCGCACCGGGCACCTCATGGCCGAGCTCCTGCTCGAGCAGGTCGGCGGCGCAACCCAGCCGCGCCGGGAGATCCTCCCGACTCACCTCGTGGTGCGCGCCAGCTCCTGATCGCTCGCCGTACCCCGTCCCGATCGCGAGTTACACCTCCAGCCGACCATTCCGGGGCGCGAACAGGTCGGTTCCAGGTGCAGCTCGGATGCCAGGGGCTAGGGGAGGGCGTTCGCGGCGGCGATCGCGGCGTAGTGCCGGCCGCTGTCCTTGACCGTACGGCGCTGCGTGTCGTAGTCCACGCGGACGATGCCGAACCGGCGCGCGTAGCCCCAGGCCCACTCGAAGTTGTCCAGGAGCGACCAGGCGAAGTAGCCGCGGACGTCGACGCCGTCCGCGATCGCGTCGCGGATCGCACCGAGGTGCTCGTCGAGGTACTCGATCCGCTCCGGGTCGTGGACCTCGCCGTCGACGACCTCGTCGTCCCAGGCGGAGCCGTTCTCGGTGATGAGGATCGGAGGAGCGTCGTAGTCGCGGTCGATGCGCAGCAGCGTCGCGCGCAGACCCTCGGGGACGATGTCCCACCCCATCCGCGTCCGCCGCAGTCCGCGGTCGACGACCTCGACGTCCTCGGTACCGACCCACGGCGTCGGCCGCGCGCCGGGCAGCAGCGGCGCCGGGGCGCCGAGGCCGCGCACCTGGAACGAGCTGTAGTAGTTGACGCCGAGCCAGTCCAGCCGGGTCGCGATCGTCTCGAGGTCGCCGTCCTGCACGAAGGACATGTCGGTGTACGCCGCGAGGTCCTCGACGACGTCGCCCGGGTAGGAGCCGGTGAGCACCGGGTCGAGGTACCAGCGATTCTGCAGCCCGTCGACGCGTCGCGCGGCGTCGACGTCGGCGGGCGAGTCCGACGCCGGCGTGACGTCGTAGAGGTTGATCACGATCCCCACCTGAGCGGGACGGCGCCCGCCGTGCAGCGCCTGCGCCGCGAGGCCGTGCCCGAGCAGCAGGTGGTGCGACGCGACGAGTGCCTCGGCCGGGTCGGTCCGGCCCGGCGCGTGCTCGCCGGACGCGTGGCCGAGGAACGCCGAGCACCACGGCTCGTTGAGGGTGGCCCAGTCGCGCACGCGGTCGCCGAGACGGAACTGGGTGATGGCGGCGTAGTCGGCGAACCGGTACGCCGTGTCGCGGTTGCGCCAGCCCCCGTCGTCCTCGAGCGCCTGGGGCAGGTCCCAGTGGTAGAGCGTCGCGTACGGCGTGATGCCGCGCTCGAGCATGCCGTCGACGAGACGGTCGTAGAACGCCAGGCCGGCCTCGTTGATCGCGCCGCGGCCGGTGGGCAGCACCCGCGGCCAGGCGATCGAGAAGCGGTACGCCGTCAGCCCGAGCGACGCGAGCAGGTCGAGGTCGGCCTCCCACCGGTGGTAGTGGTCGCAGGCCACCGAGCCGTCGGAGCCGTCCAGGATCGCGCCGGGGCGCGCGCACAGCGTGTCCCAGATCGAGGGGCCGCGACCGTCCTCTGTGGTCGCCCCCTCGATCTGGAAGGCCGCGGTGGCCGCGCCCCAGACGAAGCCGTCGGGGAACGTGCGGGCGGCGGGGCTCGGGGGCGTGACGGTCACGGTGTCGTGCCTTCCTGCGGGTCGCGCTCGGGCGCGGCGGAACGGTGCGGGGCTACCACCGTGGCACGCCCGGGGGCGGACCGGGGCTCCCTCGGACCCGATCCGCCCCCGGAGCCGGGCACCGGAGGACCGGCGGACGGAGCCGGCTCAGCCCGCCGGACCGGCCTCCGGTCCACGGCGGTGCAGTGACGCGGCGTTCCACCGCCGCGGACTGCGCCACCGAGGTGGAGCACTCCCGTGGGAGCGCTCCCATACTGTGCCGCGCGGGGCCTCCCTCGTCAAGGGGTCGGGCCGGTCAGAGCCAGGAGCCGGCCGGGCGGCCCGTGACGTCCCAGAGATGGTGCTCGACGTCGTGCAGGAAGTACCGCGCGAACGAGTCCACGGTGAAGTGCGCCCCGTCGCCGCGTACGCCGGTCCGCGTCCACTGGTCGCCGCGGATCCCGTCGTACGCCGTCGCCATCTCCTCCGACGCCGCGGCGAGCCCGACGGCCACGGCGGCCGGGTCCTGCAGGTCGTAGCGGTCCCGCACCGCGGTCTCGTCCTGGTCCCAGTTCGCGAACCGGGGGTCGTCCTCGGCGAGCATGAGCGCGAGCCGCTGGGTGTAGAGGCGGTGGACGTCGCGGACGTGACAGGCGTACTCCGTCGCGGACCAGACGTCGGGACGCGGACGCACGGCCGCGTCGTCACGGGCGAGCACCTCGAGCCAGACCGGGACGGTGGCCGCGGACCCGCGCCGCGACCTCCGACGCGTCGACGGCGCGCGCGTCGAAACCGCACTCGGGACAGGCGTCCTCGAGCACCCAGGTCCAGTCCTTGGTGTCGGGCGTGATCGTCACTGCGTCCTCCGTGATCGATGAGGGTGGAGATTGTTGCTCTCTAGGCAACCAGGGCCACCTTCAGTGACTACGACGGGGTCACTCCCACTCGATCGTTCCCGGGCGGCTTGCTGGTGATGTCCAGCACCACGCGGTTGACCTCGCGCACCTCGTTGGTGATGCGCGTGGAGATCCGCGCCAGGACGTCGTAGGGCAGGCGGGACCAGTCGGCGGTCATCGCGTCCTCGCTGGACACCGGGCGCAGCACGATCGGGTGGCCGTAGGTGCGACCGTCGCCCTGCACGCCGACCGAGCGGACGTCGGCGAGCAGCACCACGGGGAGCTGCCAGATCGAGCGGTCCAGGCCCGCGGCGGCGGTCTCGGCGCGGACGATCGCGTCGGCCTCGCGCAGCACGTCGAGCCGCTCGCGGGACACCGCGCCGACGATGCGGATCGCGAGCCCGGGGCCGGGGAACGGGTGGCGCCAGACCATCTCCGGCGGGAGGCCGAGCTCGGCGCCGACGGCGCGCACCTCGTCCTTGAACAGCGCGCGCAGCGGTTCGACGAGGGAGAACTGCAGGTCCTCGGGAAGACCGCCGACGTTGTGGTGGCTCTTGATGTTCGCGGTCCCGGTGCCGCCCCCGGACTCGACGACGTCGGGGTAGAGCGTGCCCTGCACGAGGAACTCGACCTGCTGGCCGTGCGCCCCCGCCTCGGCCACCACCTCGCCCGCGGCGTCCTCGAAGACGCGGATGAACAGCCGCCCGATGATCTTGCGCTTCTCCTCCGGGTCGGTCACGCCGTCGAGCTCGGCGAGGAACCGCTCGGAGGCGTCGACGACCTTGAGCCGGATCCCGGTGGCGGCGACGTAGTCCGACTCGACCTGCTCGCGCTCGCCCTTGCGCAGCAGTCCGTGGTCGACGAACACGGCGGTGAGGTTGTCGCCGACCGCCTTGTGCACGAGCGCGGCCGCGACGGCCGAGTCGACGCCGCCGGACAGGCCGCAGATCACCAGCTTGTCGCCGACCTGGGCGCGGATCGCCTCGACCTGCTCGTCGATGACGTTGGACGACGTCCAGGTCGGCTCGATCCCCGCGACGGAGTAGAGGAAGTGCTCGAGCACCTCCTGGCCGTGCTCGGAGTGCATCACCTCGGGGTGGAACTGGACGCCGGCGAGCCCCCGGGCGACGTCCTCGAACGCCGCGACGGGAGCGCCGTCGGTGACGGCCGTGACGCGGAACCCGTCCGGCGCGGCGTGGACCGCGTCGCCGTGCGACATCCACACCGCCTGGTCGGTCGGGGTGCCGTGGAAGATCGCCGAGAGCGGGTCGGTGACCCGCAGCCCGGTCCGGCCGAACTCGGACAGCCCCGTCCGGCGGACCTCCCCGCCCAGCGCCGCGGCCATCGCCTGGAAGCCGTAGCAGATGCCGAAGGTCGGGATGCCCGTGGCGAACAGCGCGGGGTCGACCTGCGGGGCGCCCTCGGCGTAGACCGACGACGGACCGCCGGAGAGGATCACCGCCGCGGGGTTCCGCGCCACGAGCTCCGCGACCGGCATCGACGAGGGCACGATCTCGCTGTAGACCCGGGCCTCACGCACCCGGCGCGCGATGAGCTGCGCGTACTGGGCCCCGAAGTCGACGACGAGGACGGGACGGTGCGTGGCGGTGGTCACCGAGGATCACGGGCCCTTCGGACGGCGGCTGAGCCCCGATGGTATCCGGCCGCCCGGCGGCGCCCCGCCGACCGTCGGCGCCCGGATCCACCGCCGGAGAGGCGGGCCCGGGGGCCGACGGGTCCTACCCCGCGCCGAACGTCGAGCTCGAGCTCGTGGCCGAGACGATGATCGCCACGACGATGCCGAACAGCCACAGGGCCACGCCGATCCAGCCGAGGATCATGCCGGCCTGGGCCGTGCCACGGTTGTTCGCCCGCCCGGCGTCGGCGAGCGCCACGCCACGCCGGCCGGTCACGATCGCGACGATCGAGAGCAGGCCGCAGCAGAGCAGACCGAGGACACCGGTGACGAGCGCCGTCGTGCCCTGGCCGTTCTCCGGCGCGGCGTAGGCGCCGTAGCCCGGCTGGGGCGTGCCGTAGCCGGGCGGGGGTGCGGCGTACGCCGGCGGCGGCACGGCGTACCCCGGCGGGGGCGGCGGCGGAGTCGCGGGCGCGGGCGGCGGCGGAGTGGTCCCCTCGGGCGGGCGGGCGAACGGGTCGTCCTCGGGCGGCGGGGTCGGCAGGCTCACGGGTCACCTCGGGTGCTCGGCCGACCGCGACGGCCGGCGGTCCGACGCTAGCCTCCCGCGAGTCCGGCCGGTGGTGGAAAACGGCGGCGACCGCGGTCGTCCCCCGGGCCTAGGCTCGAGCTGCCATGTCCCTGTCCCGTCTCCCCTTCCCCGAACCGGGGACACCCGACCTTCGCTCGACCGCCGCGTTCCTGCGGTGGATGGCGCGGGAGCAGTGGCGCACCCTCGCCCTCGGGGTCACCTGGGGCGTCATCTGGATGACGGCGATGGCGGCGGTCCCCGCGGGCATCGGTGCCGGGGTGCAGGCCGTGACCGACGGCGACGAGGCCGGACTGCTCCGCGCGGTCGGCATCATCGCCGTCCTCACGACGGTGCAGGCGGCCGCCGGGGTGCTGCGCCACCGGATGGCCGTGACCAACTGGATCACGGCGTCGAGCCGCACCCAGCAGCTCGTCACCCGGCACGCGGCGCACCTCGGCCACGAGCTGCTGCGCAACGTGGCCACCGGCGAGGTCGTCGCGGTGACGAGCAGCGACGTCGAGAAGATCGGCGGCGCGTTCGACGTGCTCGCCCGGTTCGCCGGCGCGGTCGTCGCGTTCGTCGCCGTCGTCGCCGTGCTCATGCACTCCTCGATGCTCATCGGCGTCGTCGTCCTCGTCGGCATCCCGCTGCTCGGGCTCGCGGTCGGACCGCTCATCAAGCCGCTCGAGCGGGCCGAGACGGCCCAGCGCCATCGGCTCGGCCGCGCGACCGAGCTGGCGTCCGACACCGTCGCGGGACTGCGCGTGCTCCGCGGCATCGGCGGCGAGGACCTGTTCCTGCACCGGTTCCGCGCGGCGTCGCAGGACGTGCGCGCGGCCGCGGTCGACGTCGCACGGGTGCGCTCGCTGCTCGATGCCGAGCAGGTCGCGCTGCCCGGGCTGTTCGTCGTGCTCGTCACCTGGATCGGGGCACAGCTGACGCTGTCCGGGACGCTCGAGGTCGGGCAGCTCGTCGCGTTCTACGGCTACTCCGCGTTCCTGCTGGTCCCGCTGCGCACGTTCGTCGAGGCCGCGCAGCGCTGGACCCGGGCCTACGTCGGCGCCACCCGGGTCGTCCGCGTGCTACGGCTGGAGCGCAGCGACCTGGCGACGTCCACCGGCACGGCCGAGCTGTCCCCCGTCGGCGTGCTGCACGACCCGGTCTCCGGCCTCACGGTGGAGCCGGGCACGTTCACCGCCGTCGTGTGCGCCGAGCAGGTCACCGCCGACGAGATCGCGCTGCGCCTGGCCGGCCTCGACACCGGCGGGGCCGACGTGACGCTCGGCGGCGTACGCCTCGGCGACGTGCCGCGCGCGACCGTGCGCGCGACGATCCTCACCCAGGACAAGGACCCGGTGCTGCTGTCCGGCACGCTCGCCGAGCTGCTCGACGTGCCTCGCTCCGGACGCGTCGCGATCCGCGACGCGGTCGAGGCGGCCTCGGCGTACGACGTCCTCGACGCCCTGGTCGACTCCTCCCCCGACGTGAGCGACCCGATGCGGGCCCGCATCACGGAGCGCGGCCGGTCCCTGTCCGGCGGCCAGCGTCAGCGCCTGGCGCTCGCCCGCTCGCTCGTCGTCGACCCGCCGGTGCTCGTGCTCGACGAGCCGACCAGCGCCGTCGACTCGCACACCGAGGCGCGGATCGCCGCGTCGCTCGGCGCGGTCCGCGCCGGCCGCACGACGGTGGTCCTCACCAGCTCGCCGCTCGTCCTGGACCGTGCCGACACCGTCGTCCTCGTCCTCGACGGCGTCGTCGCCGCGACCGGCCGGCACCGGGCGCTGCTGCGCGACGACCCGCGCTACCGCGCCGTCATCACCCGCGAGGAGGTGACCGCGTCGTGAGGCCGCCCGAGGACGCGGTCGCCGCGTCGACGCAGACCGGGCAGTCGCTGCCCATCGCGGGTGAAGAGACGCTGTCCGCCTACGTACGGCTGCTGCTGCGCCGGCACCGGGCCGCGTTCGGTGTGGTCATCGCGCTGCACGCCGTCGCGGCCGTCGCCGGGCTCGCGGGGCCGGTCGTCCTCGGCGGGCTCGTCCAGAGCCTGACGGAGGGCACCACGGCCGCGACGATCAACAAGGCCGCGCTCGTGTTCCTCGGAGCGCTCGTGGTGCAGACGGTGTTCACCCGGATGACCCGGCTGCGCGCCGGCGTGCTCGGCGAGCTCGTCCTGGCCGACCTGCGCGAGGACTTCCTCACCCGAGCGGTGTCGCTGCCGACCGGCGTCGTCGAGCGTGCGGGCACGGGCGACCTCGTCTCGCGCACGACAACCGACATCGACCGGCTCAACCGCGCCGTGCGCGAGGCGATCCCGGAGATCACCATCGCGCTCGTCACGGGCGTCCTCGTCGCCGGAGCCCTCGTGATCACCGTGCCGCAGCTCGCGCTGCCCTGGCTGCTCGCCGTACCGCCGATCCTGTTCTCCTCGCGGTGGTACTTCCGTCGTGCGCCGCAGTCCTATCGCGCCGAGTCCTCGACGTACGCCGGGGTCAGCGCCTCGGTCGCCGAGACGGTCGACGCCGGCCAGACCGTCGAGCTCTACCGCCTCGGCGAGCAGCGGGTCCGCACCACCGACGCCCGGATCCGGCGCTGGATCTCGTGGGAGCGCTACACGCTGTGGCTGCGGTGCTGGTGGTTCCCGTTCATCGAGGCCGGCTACATCCTCCCGCTGCTCGGCGTGCTCACCTACGGCGGCTGGCTCGTCGGCGAGGGCACGATCACCCTCGGCCAGCTCACCACCGGCGTGCTCTACACGCAGATGCTCGTCGAACCGGTCGACCAGATCCTCATGTGGTACGACGAGCTGCAGGTCGGCCAGGCCTCGCTGGCCCGCCTCGTCGGCGTCCAGGAGGTCCCCGACCCCGAGACCGATCCCGACCTCGAGCCGCTCGACGACCGCATCGTGGTCGACGACGTGCGCTTCGGCTACCGGCTCGGGCGCGACGTGCTGCACGGCATCGACCTCGACGTCGCTCCGGGCGAACGGCTCGCCCTCGTCGGCCCCTCCGGCGCGGGCAAGTCGACGCTCGGCCGACTCATGGCCGGCATCTACGCGCCCCGGACCGGCTCGGTGGAGATGGGTGGCGCAGCGCTCTCGCTCATGCCGGCCGAGACGGTGCGCACCCAGGTGGCGCTGGTCAACCAGGAGCACCACGTCTTCGTCGGCACGCTGCGCGACAACCTGCTGCTCGCCCGGCCCGACGCCGCCGACGACGACCTGCTCGGCGCGCTCGAGTCGGTCGACGCCCTGCCCTGGGTCGAGGCGCTCCCCGACGGCCTGGACACCGAGGTCGGCGCCGGCGGTCATGCGCTGGCTCCCGGGCAGTCGCAGCAGGTCGCCCTCGCGCGGCTGATCCTCGCCGACCCGCACACCCTCGTCCTCGACGAGGCCACGTCGCTGCTGGACCCGCGTGCGGCGCGGCACCTCGAACGCTCGCTCAACGCCGTCCTGCGCGGCCGCACCGTGATCGCGATCGCGCACCGGCTGCACACGGCGTACGACGCGGACCGCATCGCCGTCGTCGAGGAGGGCCGGATCACCGAGCTCGGCAGCCACGACGAGCTCGTCGCCGCCGACGGCGCCTACGCGGCGCTCTGGCGCAGCTGGCGCGACGCTGATTAGTTGGCGCCTCCAAGATCCCGCTCCTCCGGAGCGGGATCGTCGGCGCACGCCTCCGCTGCGCGGCCAGGTCGGCGCCTTCGGCGCCTCCCGCTCGGCCTCGCCGACCCCCTCCGGGGGCCGGACTCCGGCCTCGGGCCGCTCCGCTTCGGCGTACTGCAGCTCGTCGGCGCCCTTCGGGCGCCGTCTCGCCTCGGTTGCCGCTGGCGCAGCCGCCCCACCCCGAAGCGGAGACGCGCGGGAGGTGCCGCAGGCGCCGACCAGCCGCCGCAGCGGAGGGGTCGCCGACGCGGTCGGGCACCAGCCCGACCGCTTGGAGGCGCAGCAACGCCGCAGTGCGGCGAAGCGGAGCGGCCGAGGCCGGAGTCCGCCCCCGCAGGGGGTGGCGAGGCCGAGCGGGAGGCGCCGAAGGTCGCCGACCAGCCGCCGAGCGGCGGGGTGGCCGACGAACCGCCCCGGCAGGGGCGGTTCTTGGAGGCCCAGGAAACAGCGCGCGACACCGGGAGGCGAGGTGGCGACGATGGTCCCGTGGGCCGGACGGCCCCAAGTCCCGAGGGTCGGGTCTCGGCCCTGGACCGCGAGAAGGCGATGCGGGTGTCCGCTGTGCTCATGACCGGGTTCCCCGGGTTCCTCGGCTCCGCGCTGCTGCCGCGCGTCCTGGCCCGTCGCGAGGGGACCCGTGCGGTCTGCCTCGTGCAGCCCCGGCACCTGGCGACGGCGCGCGAGCGGGTCGGCGAGCTCGAGGCGGCGCACCCGGACCTGACCGGCCGCATCGAGCTCGTCACGGGTGACCTCACCGCACCGGACCTCGGCCTCGACCCGGCCTGGTCTCGCACGCGCCTCCACGACGTGACCGAGGTCTGGCACCTCGCCGCCGTCTACGACCTCACCGTCGACCGGGACATCGCCCGACGCGTCAACGTCGACGGCACCGCGCGGGTGCTCGACCTCTGCCGGTCGCTGCCGGACCTGCGGCGCCTGCAGCACGTGAGCACGTGCTACGTGAGCGGGCGCACCGACGGCGAGTTCACCGAGGAGATGCTCGACGAGGGGCAGACCTTCCTCAACCACTACGAGTCGACGAAGTTCGAGGCCGAGCTCCTCGTCCGCAAGGCGATGTCCGACGGCGTCCCGGCGACGGTCTACCGGCCCGGGATCGTGGTCGGCGACTCGCGGACCGGCGAGACCCAGAAGTACGACGGGCCGTACTTCCTCGCCTCCTTCCTGCGTCGGCAGCCCAAGGTGGCCGTGGTCCCGGCCGTCGGCGACGCGGACCAGGTCCGGATCTCGCTCGTGCCGCGCGACTTCGTGATCTCGGCGATGGACGAGCTCTCCGTCGGCGACGAGACCGTCGGGCGCACGTTCGCGCTCACCGACCCGGACCCGCCGACGGTCCGGCAGCTCGTCGACACGTTCGCCGGCCACCTCGGCAAGCGGGTCGTCTGGGCCCGGCTGCCGCTCGGGCTGGCCCGCACCGTCCTCGGGTCGGTCCCCGGGCTGGAACGCCTGCTCGGGATCCCCGCCGAGGGCCTGGACTACTTCGCGTCCGGGACGACCTACCCCACCGCGAACACCGTCGCGGCGCTCGCCGGGACGGGCGTGACCTGCCCGCCCTTCGCGAGCTACGCCGACACCCTCCTCGATTTCATGATCGCCCATCCGGAGCTCGACTCCGCGGCGATGGTCTGAGCCAGCCGGTAGCAGCATGAGTCAGCGCCACGGACGAGACGCGCGCACGGCCGACCCCGTGCTCGTCGTCAACGTCAGCCTCACCGGGCCGGAGCGGAACCACGACGCGGTCGTGTCGTTCCTGCACCACGACGTACGCCTCGTGCGGATCGGGACGAGCGGCGACGTGGGGGCGGCCGAGGCGCTCGTCGCGTCGTGGGCCGATCGGGCCGACGCCATCGCCGTGACCGGCATCCGTGAGGCGCGCGCCTCCGGGCTCTACGACGGGGAGCTCGAGGCCATCGACCGGGTCCGGCGGGCCACGACCGCAGTTCCCGTCACCGACGGGCGCACGGTCCGCGACGTGCTCCAGGAGTGGGCCGTCCGCCACGTCCAGAACGAGATGCCCGGCTACTTCACCAATGCCCGGACCCTCGTCCTCGGCGGCGAGAACCACGCCCGTACGGTGCGGGTCCTGCGCGAGTTCACCGACAACCTCGAGTTCGCCGAGCCGCTGCAGCGGTGGGACGTCAGCGGCGCGCTGCACTCCAACCCGGTGCTCGGCCTGGTCTCCGACGTAGGGCTCTGGCCGGTCCGCCTGCTGCCCGGGCAGCTCAAGGTCTCGATCGCGTCGCCGGGCCACCGGCTCAGCAACGTCCTGGCCCGGCGGGCCGTCCACGACTGCCACGTCGTCGTCGCGACCTACGACGAGCTCACCGCGTTCGGCATCGACGACCTCAACGGCAAGGCGCTGATCACCTCGGCGGTGTCCGACGAGCGACTGACCGAGCTCGGGGCGCTCGGCGTCGACATGGTGCTCGACGCGACGCCCCAGCCGTTCGACGTCACGATCACCCCGGCCGACCTCGAGGCCATGATGCTGGCCATCGTCGCCGGCCCGATCACCGACGACGACCTCCTGGAGATGATCGTGGCCGGGGGGCTCGAGCCGCGGGTCCTGTGGCCCAACGGTTTCCGGCGGCGGAGCCGGTTCGCCTTCGTCATCCACCCGCTCTCGCAGCAGTTCTTCGCCGAGGTCGGACCGCTCGCCGCCCTCGCCAAGGTGGCACCGCAGCCGGTGATGGACGCCGTGGAGAAGGCGCTCGCCTACGCCCCTCCGTTCGTCTTCAGCCACGTCACCGGCATCACGTCCCCCACCGGCGCCGAGGCCGAGGGGTGGCTCATCTCGGTCGGCGGCACCCCCAAGGAGCTGCTCGCGCACAGCCCGGAGTTCACCTACTCCAAGCTGCTCGAGGCCGCGGAGATCGCCCGCAGGCACGGCGCGCAGGTGATGGGCCTCGGTGCCTTCACCAAGGTGGTCGGCGACGCCGGCGTCACCGTCGCCAAGCGAGCCCCGCTGCCCGTGACGACGGGCAACAGCTACAGCGCGTCGGGTGCGCTGTGGGCCGCGCACGACGCCATGCTGCGGCTCGGTCTCGCCGGCTTCGACGAGCGCGGTCGGATGAAGGGCAACGCGATGGTGCTGGGCGCCACCGGGGCGATCGGCTCGGTGTGCGCGCGGCTGCTCGCGCTGTCCTGCGACGAGCTGTGGCTGGTGTCGCCCGAGTCGGCCAAGCTGCTGGCCCTCAAGCACGACATCGAACGGGACCACCCGCGGGCCAAGGTCCGCGTCGCGGCGACCCCGCAGGACCACCTCGGCGCGATGGACCTCATCGTCACGGCGACGTCGGGCGCGGGCAAGCGGGTCCTCGACATCATGGCGGTGAAGCCGGGCTGCGTGATCACCGACGTCGCCCGGCCGCTCGACCTGTCGGCCGAGGACGTCGCCAAGCGTCCCGACGTGCTCGTCATCGAGTCCGGCGAGATCGAGCTCCCCGGGCACGTGCACATGCGGAACATCGGCCTCCCGGCCAACGTCGCCTACGCCTGCCTCGCCGAGACGGTCGTGCTGGCGCTCGAGGGTCGCTACGAGACGTTCACCGTCGGTCGCAACATCGAGTGGGAGAAGGTCAAGGAGATCTACCGGCTCGGCCTCAAGCACGGGATGCGGCTGGCCGTGATCTCCGGGGTGAACGGCCCCTACACCGACGTCGACATCGGCCGCGTACGCGAGCTCGCGCTGGAGCGGCGCGCCACCGCCGCGCACGGCTGACCCGCCCCGAGGCGCACCGCTGCGAGTCGCGTCAGTCGGTGGCGGTGTCCTTCCGGGCCGCTCTGGGCGCGCGCCGCCGTGCGGTGGGTTTGCTGGAGGGTGCGGCACCGGCGGGGACGGCGGTCGGCAGCCGGAGCGCGGCGGGGGCGTGCGCGGGGACCGCCGGGCTGCGCGGCGAGACGGGTGGCACCTCGGCGTACGGCCGACCCAGCTCCGGGCGCGGGTCGGGCTCTCCCTTGTTGGGCCAGAAGGCCATCGCGCGTTCGGCCTGGGCGGTGATCGTGAGCGACGGGTTGACCCCGAGGTTCGCCGAGACCGCCGAGCCGTCGACGATGTGCAGCCCCTCGTGCCCGTAGACCCGGTGGAACGCGTCGATGACGCCGTGCTCGGGGTCGCTGCCGATGCAGCAGCCGCCGACGAAGTGCGCGGTCATCGGGGCGTCGATGAGGTCGCCGAGCTGGCCCATCGGGAAGCCGTCGATCTTCTCGGCGATACGCCGCGACGCGTCGTTGCCGGCCGGGATCCAGGTGGGGTTCGGCTCGCCGTCGCCCTGCTTCGAGGTGAGGCGGAAGCCGAGTCGGCCCTTGACGCCGCGCACGGTGAGGGAGTTGTCGACCGACTGCATCACCAGCGCGATCGCGCCCTTCTCCGACCAGCGCCGGACGCTCAGCGACCGGGCCGCGATCCGCGGGTTCTCCGCGACCGTCTTCGCCCACACCTTCCAGCGCGGCACGCCCTCCACGCCGTCGGTGAGGACGGTGCCGAGCAGGCCCATGAGGTTGCTGCCCTTGCCGTAGCGGACCGGCTCGATGTGGGTCCGCTCGTCCGGGAAGAACGACGACGTGATGGCGACGCCCCTGGTGAAGTCGGTGCCCTTGCGCGTGGAGACCGCGCCGACGATCGACTCGGAGTTCGTGCGGGAGACGTGACCGAGGCGCGCGGAGATGCGCGGCAGGTAGCCCTCGTCGCGCATCCGGTGCAGCAGCCGCTGCGAGTTGTAGGTGCCCGCCGCGACGACCACGTGGTCGGCCGTGAAGGTACGCCGGCCCCTCATCATCGGCCCGGTGCGCACCGTCTCGACGGCGTAGCCGCCCTGCGCCCGCGGACGCACGACCCGCACCGTCGTGAGCGGGTGCACGACGGCACCGGCCGCCTCGGCGAGACCCAGGTAGTTCTTGGGGAGGGTGTTCTTCGCGTTGTGGCGGCAGCCGGTCATGCACGCGCCGCACTCCATGCAGCCCGAGCGCGCCGGGCCGGCGCCCCCGAAGAACGGGTCGGGCACGGTCTTCCCGGCCTCCTCGCCGAAGAAGACGCCGACCGGCGTGAGCGCGAACGTGTGCCCGACGCCCATGTCCTCGGCCACCTCGGCGAACACGTCGTCGAGGGGCGACCGGTGCGGCACCTGGGTGACGCCGAGCATGCGCCTGGCCTGGTCGTAGAACGGCGAGAGCTCGCGCTCCCAGTCCGCGATGCCGGCCCACTGCGGGTCCTCGAAGAACTCCTTCGGCGGGACGTAGAGCGTGTTCGCGTAGACGAGCGAGCCGCCCCCGACGCCGGCGCCGCAGAGCACGACGGCGTCGGGCAGCAGGTGGATGCGCTGGATGCCGTACAGCCCGAGCCGCGGGGCGAAGAGGAACTTGTGGACGCGCCACGACGTGACCGCGAAGTCCTCGTCCCGGAACCGGCGCCCCGCCTCGAGGACGCCGACGCGGTAGCCCTTCTCGGTCAGCCGCAAAGCCGTGACGGAGCCGCCGAATCCCGAGCCGACGACGAGTACGTCGTAGTGCTCGGTCCGGGTCGGGTCGCTCGTCGCACGCCCACCGCTCGTCATCGCCCGCCCACCTTCGTCATCGCCCGCCCGGCGACCTTCGTCGCCCGGACCGCCGTGGTCATCGCACGCCCAGCCGCTTCATCGTCCGGACCGCCGTGGTGAGGTGTCGCGCCCACTGCTCGTCCGAGCGGCCGAACTGCGCGCCGAGCCCGACGAGCCGCTGCACCGAGACGGTCTGCGGCTCGGTGTACTTCATCAGGCCCTCCACGCCGTGGCGACGCCCGAGACCGGACGCCTTCATGCCGCCCATCGGGGCACCCGTGGAGCCCCAGGTGGCGCCGTAGGCCTCGTTGACGTTGACGGTGCCCGCGTGGATCCGCGCGGCCATCGCCCGACCCGCACGGGTGTCGCGGGTGAGCACCGCGGCGTTGAGGCCGTACTCGGAGTCGTTGGCGAGGGTGACGGCCTCCTCGTCGGTGCGGAACGTGTAGACGCTGGTGACCGGACCGAACGTCTCGTCACGGCACGCGAGCATGTCCGGTGTGACTCCGCGCAGCACCGTGGGCTCGACGTAGAACGGTCCGACGTCCGGCCTCGCGCGTCCCCCGGTGAGGACCTCGGCCCCCTTGGCCACGGCATCGTCGATGTGCCGCAGGACGGAGTCGAGCTGCTTGCTCGAGACGAGCGAGCCCATGTCGGCGCCCCACCCGACCCCGGGCCTCAGCCGCAGCGCCCGGACCCGGCGGAGGAAGGCCGCGAGGAACTCCTCGGCGATGTCCTCGTGGACGTAGAGCCGCTCGATGCCGATGCACAGCTGGCCGGAGTTGGCGAAGCAGGCGCGCTCGGCGATCTCGGCGGAGCGCTCGATGTCGGCGTCGGCCCGTACGACGAGGGCGTTCTTGCCGCCGAGCTCCAGGGAGCACCCGACGAGCCGCTCGCCGGTGATCTTCGCGACCTCGCGCCCGACCCGGGTCGAGCCGGTGAACATGACGTAGTCGGCGCGCTGGATCACCCACGCCCCGACGCTGGCCCCGGAGCCGATCACCACCGGCATCAGACCCTCGGGCAGCCCCGCCTCGCGCAGCAGGTCGACCGCCCACAGGGCGCTGACGGTCGTCTGGAGGTCGGGACGCAGGACCACGCCGTTGCCGGCGAGCAGCGCCGGCAGCGCGTCGGTCACGGCGAGGGTGAGCGGGTAGTTCCACGGGGAGACGATCCCGATGACGCCCTTGGGGTGGTGGTGCTGCACGGTCTGCGTGAGCGTCGGGAAGACGCCGAGGTGCTTGACCGGCGCGAGCAGGCCCGGGCCGCGACGGGCGTAGTGCCGGGCGTTGATCGCGCAGTCGACGAGCTCCTCGAACGCGTCGCGCCGCGCCTTGCCGGTCTCGGTCTGGGCCAGGTCGAGCCCCTCCGCCTGCCGGTCGAGGACCAGGTCGTGGAAGCGCAGGAGCACGCGGGCCCGCTCCCGCACGGGTCGGGCCGCCCACAGCTTCTGGGCGCGCCGGGCCATCGCGAACGCGGCGTCGACGTCGTGCTCGCCGGACAGCGGGAGCGACGCCGCGAGCCCGCCGGTGAACGGCGCGACGGTGTCGTGTCGCGGGGCCGACGGCGATACCACCGCGTGGCGCAGCAGGCGGGCCACCGTCGCGGCGGGGATGGCCGGCTCGGCCGCGCCGTCGCGACCGAGATCCGACCCCTCGCGAACCGGAGCGGTGTCGTCGGGAGCCGCACCGGCGTCGTCGCGGGCGGGAGCGGCCCCTTCGCCGGCAACCGGGGCGCCGTCGCGGGCGACAGCGGCCCCCTCGCCAGCGACCGCGGCGCTGTCGCGGGCGGCAGCGGCTCCGTCGTGGGTGGCCGCGGCGTCGAGGGCGGGCTCTACGGTCATGGCGGCAGCGTAGCCCCGTAGGTTACCCACCGGTAGCCAACGCGTCCGCCTCCCCCGCGCCCCCGCCACCCTCAGCGGCGGATCGCCGTGAATGTGCCATGACGGCGCTGGGCGCAGTCAGGCTTACGCCGCACACCGACGTCCGATATGTGGGGGAAGGACGGCCGCTTCTTGGCGCACTTCAGGGCCGACGAGGATCCCGGGCGGTCAGCGGGGCGGGGTGAGGACGACCTCGACCCGCTGGAACTCCTTGAGGTCGGAGTAGCCGGTCGTGGCCATCGCCCGCCGCAGGGCGCCGACGAGGTTCATCGTGCCGTCGGCGGTGCGCGAGGGGCCGTGCAGGATCTCGGCCAGGGTGCCCACCGTCCCGAGAGCGACCCGGTCGCCACGGGGCAGCTCCGGGTGGGTGGCCTCGATGCCCCAGTGCCAGCCCCGGCCGGGCGCCTCGGCCGCGCGGGCCAGCGGCGAGCCGACCATCACGGCGTCGGCGCCGCACGCGATGGCCTTGGGGAGGTCGCCGGAGCGGCCCACCCCGCCGTCGGCGATGACATGGACGTAGCGCCCGCCGGACTCGTCGAGGTAGTCGCGCCGGGCCGCCGCGACGTCCGCGATCGCCGACGCCATCGGCACGCGGACCCCGAGCACGTCGCGCGTCGTGTGGGCCGCGCCACCGCCGAACCCGACGAGGACGCCGGCGGCACCGGTGCGCATGAGGTGCAGCGCCGCCTGGTAGGTGGCGCAGCCACCGACGATGACCGGTACGTCGAGCTCGTAGATGAACTGCTTGAGGTTGAGCGGCTCGCGCAGGGACTCGGCCGGTGACACGTGCTCGGCGCTCACCGTCGTACCGCGGATCACGAAGATGTCGACGCCCGCGTCGACCACCGCCTTCGCGAACTGCGCCGTGCGCATCGGGGACAGCGCGGCCGCGACGGTGAACCCGCCGGCGCGTACCTCGGCGATCCGCGACGCGATGAGGTCCGGCCGGATGGGGGCGGCGTAGATCTCCTGCAGCCGCGGCGTGACGCGCTCCTGGGCGAGCCCGGCGATCTCCTCGAGCAGCGGCTCCGGGTCGTCGTAGCGCGTCCACAGGCCGTCGAGGTCGAGGACGCCGAGACCGCCGAGCCGACCGATCTCGATGGCCGTCGCGGGCGACACGACGGAGTCCATCGGCGCCGCGAGCACCGGGATGTCGAACGTGTACGCGTCGATCCGCCAGGCCACCGACACGGCCTCGGGGTCACGCGTGCGACGGCTGGGGACGATCGCGATGTCGTCGAGCGCGTACGCCGGGCGGCCGCGCTTCGCGCGTCCGATCTCGATCTCGGTCACGGGGGTCCCTCGGTCGTGGGCGGTCGACGCGGTGCTACGACGGGTAGTTCGGCGCCTCGGTCGTCATCTGGATGTCGTGCGGGTGGCTCTCCTTGAGGCTCGCCGCCGTGATCCGGACGAAACGACCGCGCTCCTGCAGCTCGGGGACGGTGCGGGCGCCGACGTAGAACATCGACTGGCGCAGACCGCCGACGAGCTGGTGCGCGACCGCGGAGAGCGGACCGCGGTACGCGACCCTGCCCTCGACCCCCTCGGGCACGATCTTGTCGTCGCTGTCGACCTCGGCCTGGAAGTAGCGGTCCTTGGAGTAGGACTTCTTGCCGCGCGACGACATCGCGGCGAGCGAGCCCATCCCGCGATAGGACTTGTACTGCTTGCCGTTGACGAAGATGACCTCGCCCGGGCTCTCGTCGCAGCCGGCGAGCATCGAGCCGACCATCACCGACTCGGCACCCGCGACGATGGCCTTGGCGATGTCGCCGGAGTACTGCAGCCCGCCGTCGGCGATGACCGGGACGCCCGCGGGCTTGCACGCGAGGGACGCCTCGTGGACGGCGGTGATCTGCGGGGCGCCGACGCCGGTGACGACGCGGGTCGTGCAGATCGAGCCCGGGCCGACGCCGACCTTCACGGCGTCCGCTCCGGCGTCGACGAACGCCTGCGCACCCTCGCGGGTCGCGACGTTGCCGCCGATCACCTGCACGTGCCGGGTGGCCGGGTCGGACTTGAGCCGCGCGACCATGTCGAGCAGCAGGCGGACGTGCCCGTGCGCGGTGTCGGCGACGAGGACGTCGACGCCGGCCTCGACGAGGGTCGTCGCCCGGTCCCACGCGTCGCCGAAGTAGCCGATCGCCGCGCCGACGAGGAGCCGGCCGTCGGCGTCCTTCGACGCGTTCGGGTACTGCTCGGACTTCACGAAGTCCTTGACGGTGATCAGCCCGGTGAGCCGGCCGTGGTCGTCGACGATCGGCAGCCGCTCACGCTTGTGCTGCCGCAACAACAGCGTCGCCTCGTCGCGCTCGATGCCGTCGTGGCCGGTGATGAGCGGCATCGGCGTCATGACGTCGGAGACGAGCGTGGTCGCCCACTCGGCGACAGGGGTGAAGCGCAGGTCGCGGTTGGTCACGATCCCGAGCAGGACGTGGTCCTCGTCGACCACGGGCAGGCCCGAGACGCGGTACTGCCCGCAGCGCTCGTCGAGCTCCTCGAGGGTCGCCTTCGGGTGGATCGTGATCGGGTTGGAGATCATCCCGGTCTGCGTGCGCTTGACGAGGTCGACCTGGTAGGCCTGGTCCTCGATCGAGAGGTTGCGGTGCAGCACGCCGAGCCCGCCCTGGCGGGCCATCGCGATGGCCATCCGCGCCTCGGTGACGGTGTCCATCGCCGCGGACACCAGCGGCACGCTCAGCGAGATCTCGCGGGTGAGCCGCGACGTCGTGTCGACGTCGTTGGGATGGACGTCGGTCTCGCCCGGGAGGAGCAGGACGTCGTCGTAGGTCAGCCCGAGCGCGGCGAACTTGTCAGGGATGCCGAGGGAGTCGGACACGGAAGGCCTTCCGGCAGGCGGGCGGGGTCCCAGGCTACCCGTCGGTCCAGGTACGTCGGAAAGCGGCGGCCGACACGGCCCCGGGGTCGTCCGCCCGGTCCTGCGCCACGGCCCCGGTCCGGTCGGCACGAGGCGGACGCCGCGCGCGAGGCTGGACGCAGCGGCGCGAGGTGGACGCGGTCCGCGCGGACCGGTGCCTGCGCGGCACGGCCTCGGGACGACCGACGACGGCGGCCGCAGATCAGCGCAGGAAGCCCCAGCGGAAGCCGAGGGCCACGGCCTGGGCCCGGTCGGCGGCGGCGAGCTTGCGGAACAGCCTCCGGGCGTGGGTCTTGACGGTGTCCTCGGAGAGGTAGAGCTCGCGACCGATCTCGGCGTTGGACTTGCCGCGGGACATGCCGTCGAGCACCTGCTGCTCGCGCTCGGTCAGCGCCGGCGGGTTGCCCGCGGGCCGCACCCGTGCGGAGCGGGAGCCCGGTCCCTCGCGTCCTGCCGCGAGGGCGAGCGCGACGGTGGCGGCCACCTCCTCGCGCGACGCGTCCTTCGCGACGTAGCCACGAGCGCCGCCCGAGACGGCGCGGGCGACACCGTCGGGGTCCTCCCCCATGGTGAGCATCACGACCGTGGCGTCGGGGTGCGCGGCGACGAGCCGGCGCGAGGCCTCGACCCCGCCGATGCCGGGCATCCGGACGTCCATGAGCACGAGGTCCGGCCGCTCGATCGGGAATCGCGCGAGCACCTCCTCGCCGCTGCCCGCCGCCGTGACCCGCTCGACCCCGGGAACCGCGCCGACAGCGCGGCGGATCGCCTCGCGGGCGAGAGGGGCGTCGTCACAGACGAGAACGGTGGTCATGGTTGCGCGTACGTCCTCCCGGCCGGCTCCACGTCGCTCGCGCGACGCCTGTCAGAGAGGTGTTCGGCATCTTCGGGCGTCGACTTCAGTCCGGCCGCCGGCCGGTCCGGCCGGCCGAGGGACCGCGCAGGCGGGAGAGGGCGGCGCTCAGTCGGCGAGCAGGGCGGCGATGTCGGGTCGCGCCAGCCAGTCCTCGGCGTAGTCACCGGGAAGGTCCTCGGCGATCTGCCGGACGACCGCGCGCGCCGAGCCCAGGGCCGCCGCGCTCTCGGCCGGCAGCGTCGGCGCCACCAGAGCACCCAGCACGGCGCGCGCCGGCCACACGAGAGGGATGCAGCCGAGGCTGTCGGCGAGGGTCGCGGCGCGGCGCAGGCTGCCGGCCGCCTCGTCGAGGTCGCCGCGCTGGACCTGCGCGACGCCGCAGAACAGCAGCCCCTTGGCCACGTGCCGCGGCGCGCCGGACGCCTCGGCGAGGGCCACCGCGGCGGTGGCACGCGTGACGGCCTCGTCCGAGCGCTCGGTCAGCAGGGCGATCTCGGCGCGGACCCAGTCCAGCCGGACCCGCTGGCGCCACCAGTCGCTGCGCCCCTCGGCCAGGCCGGCCGCCTCGGCGAGGGCCGCCTCGGCGACGGCGACGTCCCCGAGGCCTACGGAGTCGGCGGCGAGACCCAGGACCGCGTCGAAGCACGCCTCCGGGGCGTCGCCGGCGAGCTCGAGCGCGCGATCGTCGCTCGCCCGGCCCTCCGCGTGCCGGCCGAGCTGACGCTGCACGCTGCCGAGCGTGGCCGACGCGAGCGAGGCGAAGAGGCGGCGATCGGGCTCCTCGGGCGTCGAGGCGGCGAGCGGCCGCAGGACGAGCATCGCGGAGCCGTAGCGACCGGCCGCGCCGAGACACACCCCGAGCAGCCAGGCCGCGGCGGTCGCCTCGGCGTCCCGGCCGTCCGCGTGAGCCAGCTCGACGGCGCGCTGCAGCGGCGCGACACCCGTCGCGGGACGACCGTGGAACGCCGCGCGCTCGCCGGTGGCGAGCAGCTCGGTGAGGTCGTCGTTCACAGGTGGTCTCCGTGGGTCCGGCGTACGCGGGAGCGTGGTCGACCGGAGGGTCGGGGCCCCGGGCCCGCCCCGCTCACCGGACGACCGGAGCGTAGCCGCCCCCCGTGGCCGGAGGTACGACGGACCTGGCGCGGCACGCCGGTCGGGTCAGCGCGGCGGGTCGCTCACCCGGCGACGACGTGCGAGATCCGCGCCACGGCGTCCACGAGGTCGCTCACGCGGGTCACACCGGGCGGGAGCTCCGGACCCCACCCGGGACCGGCGGCGAGCACGACCGGCGCGGGCCGCAGGACGGGCAGCTCGGCGAGGCCGGGGGAGCCGGGCTCGGACTCCAGGTGGGACCACACGAGGACGACGGCGGGGCCAGTGCGGCGGATGGCCGCGACGAGCGAGTCGTGCGGGACCCGGGCGCCGAGCACCCGAGCCGCGATACGCCGTTCCGCCAGGGCCGCCGCCACCGCGAAGAGCGGCAGCGAGTGCATCTCCTCGGCGGCGCACGCGAGCAGCACGGGTCGTGGGTTGACCGCACCGTGGATGCCGCTGATGACCCCGGACAACGCCGAGGTGACCGACTCGGAGAGCACGTGCTCGACCTCGATGCCGCGCCCGGTGTCCTGCCACCGGCGTCCCGCACCGATCAGCACCGGGACGAGCAGCTGGTCCCACGTCCACACCACGCCTCGGCGCTGGACGGCGTCCCGCACGATCCGCGTGCAGGCGATGCTGTCGAGGCTCGTCGCCGCTCGGGCCAGGCCGCGCACGGACGGTGTCGCGGTCGAGATCGGGACGACGGCGTCGGCGCCGCGATGAGCGGCGCGCGCCTCGTCCTGCAGCGGCTCGAGTGGGACGTCGGACCGGCTCGACCGGGGACGCGCGTCGTCGTCGGACGGGACCACGACGTCGGCCCGCAGCGCCGCCCCGGCCGCCTCCCCGGGGGGCGCTCCGGCATTGACCAGCCGTCGCATCAGGTCCAGGCGTGCGACGTCCAGCGCGGAGTAGCGCCGGTGCGCACCCGCCGTGCGCTCCGTCGGCCCGAGCCCGTAGCGGCGGTCCCAGGTCCGCAGCGTGGCCGGGGCGACGCCGAGCCGGCGCGCGACGGTGGCGACGCTGAGCCCCGGTTCGGCCGTCGCCGTCGACGTCGCGCCCCGGTCGGTGGAGGACGCGTCGGGACGGATCATGGCGGCTCAAGTCTGGGTGCGCGGTGCGCGCACCGCCACTCGGGCCTCGCCGGGTCTCGCCCGGATCCGGCGGGTCGCCCGGTCACCGGTGCGGAGCGCTCCGGCATAGGACGCCGGTCCGTGCTGTTGCACCCGGAGTGGGCCCGCGGCGCGGGCGGGTGTGGCACGGGCAAAGCGCGTCATACATTGTTCATGCCCTGGTATTGACCTAGGTTTGGCGCGAAACGTACGGTGTTCTCAGGACACGAGAACGAGGTAGCAGACATGGCGGACGTATCACGGCTTCCCGGTCCCAACGCCGACCTGTGGGACTGGCAGATGGACGCTGCGTGCCGGGGTGAGGACAGCGCGCTGTTCTTCCACCCCGAGGGCGAGCGGGGGCCGTCCCGCCTCTCCCGGGAGCTGGCGGCGAAGACGGTGTGCGCGCGCTGCCCGGTCGTGGCGCAGTGCGCGGCCCACGCGCTGTCCGTGCGCGAGCCGTACGGGGTGTGGGGTGGCATGTCCGAGGACGAGCGGGAGGCGGTCTACCTCCGCCAGCGCATCCCGGCCACCAGGTCGGCCTGAGCACCGACCGGCGCGTCCTCCCTCGCGCCGGTCGAGCCACCGGGCCGACAGCGGCGTCAGACCAGAGACGACGAAGCCCCCGCTGTGCGGCGGGGGCTTCGTCGTGTGGCGGATCAGTGCGAGTGACCACCAGGGCCGTGCGAGTGCCCGTGCCCGTGGGCGTCGTCCTCGGCGTCCTCCTTCTGCTCGACGACGAGCGCCTCGGTCGTGAGGAGCAGCGCCGCGATGGAGGCCGCGTTGGCCAGCGCGGAGCGAGTCACCTTGACCGGGTCGATGACGCCCGCGGCGACGAGGTCGACGTACTCGTCGGTCGCGGCGTTGTAGCCGTGACCCACCGGCAGCTCGCTCACCTTCGAGACGACGACGTAGCCCGGCTCGCCCGCGTTCTCGGCGATCCAGCGCAGCGGCTCGGCCACCGACTTGCGGACGATGCTCACGCCGACCGCCTCGTCACCGACGAGCCCGAGGTTGCCGTCGAGGACCGACGCGGCGTGGACGAGGGCGGAGCCGCCACCGGCGACGATGCCCTCCTCGATCGCGGCACGGGTCGCGGACACGGCATCCTCGATGCGGTGCTTCTTCTCCTTGAGCTCCACCTCGGTGTGCGCACCGACCTTGATGACGCACACGCCGCCGGCGAGCTTGGCGAGGCGCTCGTTGAGCTTCTCGCGGTCCCAGTCGCTGTCGGTGTTCTCGATCTCGGCGCGGATCTGCGCCACCCGGTCGGAGACGGCCTGGTGGTCGCCGCCGCCGTCGACGATCGTCGAGTCGTCCTTGGTGACGACGATGCGACGCGCCGTACCGAGGACCTCGAGCCCGACCTGGTCGAGCTTGAGCCCGACCTCGGGGCTGACGACCTGGGCGCCGGTGAGGATCGCGATGTCCTGGAGGATCGCCTTGCGCCGGTCACCGAACGCCGGGGCCTTCACCGCGGTGGAGGAGAACGTGCCGCGGATGCGGTTCACCACGAGGGTGGACAGCGCCTCGCCGTCGACGTCCTCGGCCACGATGAACAGCGGCTTGCCCGCCTGCACGATCTTCTCGAGCAGGGGGAGCAGCTCGGAGACGCTCGAGATCTTGTTCTGCACGAGCAGGACGTAGGCGTCCTCGAGGACGGCCTCCATGCGCTCGGCGTCGGTGACGAAGTAGGGCGAGATGTAGCCCTTGTCGAACTGCATGCCCTCGGTGAAGTCGAGCTCGAGCGCGGTGCTGCTCGACTCCTCGACCGAGATGACGCCGTCCTTGCCGACCTTGTCGAACGCCTCGGCGATGAGCTCGCCGATCGCGCGGTCCTGCGAGGAGATGGTGGCGACGTCGGCGATCTCTTCCTTGCCCGACACGTCGCGCGCCACGTCGAGCAGCCGGTCGCTGACCGCCTTGACGGCCGCGTCGATGCCGCGCTTGAGGTCCATCGGTGCGCCACCGGCGGTGACGACCTTGAGGCCCTCGCGGACCATCGCCTGCGCGAGCACGGTCGCCGTCGTGGTGCCGTCGCCCGCGACGTCGTTGGTCTTGGTGGCGACCTCCTTCGCGAGCTGCGCGCCGAGGTTCTCGTAGGAGTCCTCGAGCTCCACCTCACGGGCGATGGTCACGCCGTCGTTGGTGATCGTGGGGGCGCCCCACTTCTTGTCGATGACGACGTTGCGGCCCTTCGGACCGAGCGTCACCTTGACGGCGTCGGCGAGCGCGTTGACGCCGCGCTCGAGGCTGCGACGCGCGTCCTCGTCGAACTCCAGGATCTTGGCCATGGGTTGTGTGCCGTTCCTTCGTCTCTTGGGGACGGGTCCGCCCCGGGGCCCGGGGGCCGCCGGGGCGGATCACGTTCTGCGGTGCGCGCCGGCCTGAGCCGTCCGGCACGCGGGTGGTGCGGGTCGTCAGCTACTTGACGACGACGGCGAGCACGTCGCGCGCCGACAGCAGGAGGTACTCCTGGCCGTCGTACTTGACCTCGGTGCCGCCGTACTTCGAGTAGATGACCTTGTCGCCGACCTGGATGTCGAGGGGCAGGCGCTGCCCGTCCTCGAAGCGACCGGGGCCGACGGCCAGGACCTCGCCCTCCTGGGGCTTCTCCTTGGCGGTGTCCGGGATGACGAGGCCGGACGCGGTGGTCTGCTCGGCCTCGGTCGTCTTGACGAGGATGCGGTCCTCGAGCGGCTTGATGGTGACCGACACGGTCTGTCCTCCACCTTGAAAGGGTCGTGGTGCACGGAAGGGAGTCCGGGGCGTCGTCGCGGGTGCCGCACCGGGTCCGGGGCGTGGCACTCTCGGGTGGAGAGTGCCAACGGGTCCCACCCTAGGAAGGAGTTGGCACTCGGTCAACCCGAGTGCCAGCGAAGAAGGCCGGCCGGGAAGCGAGCTGCCCCCGCCGCCCCCGGACTTCCTTGATCGTCCCTTAGGGACGATCAAGGAAGTTCAACTGCTCGATTCGTCCCTAAGGGACGATCTTGGAGCCTGAACTGTTCGATCCGTCCATTCCTTGGGGTCGAGGACCGCGCCCTCGCCGCCCAGGGCGCGCTGGCCGCGACCCGTCGCGTCGGACCGACCGTGGCCTGGCAGGCTCGATCCGTGGATCCTGTCGACCTCGAGGACGTCGACTGGCTGGACTCCCCGGACGGTCGTACGGCGATCGCGGCAGCGACGGCGTACGACGACGACGCCCACGCGCGCGCCGCGGCGGGCGACGCGACCGCGGTGGACCCGCTGCGAGCGGTGACGTCGCTACGTCGCGTACTCCCCGCCCTCGACGCGCGCCAGGCCTCCCTCGTGCTGACCCAGGTGCGGCTGCGCCGCCGCGCCCGCCCTCGTCTCGGCCAACTCGCCGACGTGCTGCTGCTCACCGGGGACGGACTGGAGCAGGCCACCCGCACCGTCGTGGCGAACCTGCGCGCGAGCCGGTACGCCGACGCCGGGGCGACGCACGTGGCGGACCTCGGGTGCGGGCTCGGGCTCGACTCGGCCGCGTTCGCGCGGGCGGGCCTGCGGGTGACCGCTGTGGAGCGCGACCCGCTGACCGCGGCGCTCGCCCGTCGCAACCTCGCGGCGCTCGGGCTCATCGAGCACGTGACGATCGCGGTCGGAGACGTCACGGACGAGTCGGTGCTGACGCCGACGCTCGCCGGGGCCGACGCGGCGTACGCCGACCCCGCACGCCGCGACCCGTCGAGGCAGCGCGACGGGAGGACCGTGCGCATCGCCGATCCCGAGTCCTGGTCGCCTCCCTGGTCGTGGCTGGAACGCGTGGCGGCGCTGGTGCCACGCACCGCGGCCAAGGTCGCACCCGGCGTACCCCACACGCTCATCCCTGCCGGTGGCTGCGCCACCTGGACATCGGTCGACGGAGCGCTGGTCGAGGCGGAGCTCTCCTGGCCCGGACTGGCGCCCGCCGGCGTGCGGCGCGTCGCCGTCGTGGTCAGCTCCGGCTCGCCCGCGCCCCACGTGCTGAGCAGCGGGGTCGATCTCGCCGACGAGGACCCTCCACCGGTGGGACCGGTCGGCCGATGGCTGCTCGAGCCGGACGACGCGGTGGTCCGGGCCGGTCTCGTGGCACAGGTCGCGGGCATCGTCGGCGGTCGGCTGCTCGACGAGCGGGTGGCCTACGTCACGACGGACCGAGACGTCGACGTAGCCCCGATCGCGGCCCGCTTCCGCGTCGAGGTCGCGATCCCCTACGGCACCGCGGCGTTGCGTGATGCGCTCGCTGCCGCCGGCGTCGGCCACGTCGTCGTGAAGAAGCGCGCCATCGGCGTCGACCCCGACGAGGTACGGCGAGAGCTGCGGCTGCCGAAGGCGCGCGGTTCCGCCGTCGTCGTGCTGACCCGGATCGGCACGGACCCGTGGGCGTTCGTGTGCGACGTCCGGATCGGCGGCTGACGTCAGCAGAGCGCACGAGGCCGGGCACTCGATCGTCCAAGATCACGAGTAGTGGACGGATCGCGGCAGTTGAACTTCCTTGATCGTCCCTAAGGGACGATCAAGGAAGTTGGCCGGGGACGGGGTTCGCGGTCAGGCGGAGAGGCGGGCGGGATCGGTCGGCCGCGCGCGTGGGGGTCAGCGGCGTGCTCGCGCACGCGACGATGAGCGACAGCGTGACCGGGAGGAAGAAGATCCCGATGCTCAGCAGGGCCAGCACGGTGAGGACTCCGAGCACCGACGTCACCACCCAGCCGAGCCGCCGCCGCCCGCGCGCGAGGGCCCACGCCACGACCAGCGTCGCGACGAGCGGCACCGCCACGACGACGAGCACGCCGGGACCGTTCACGCCCACGAGGGTTCCGGTCCCCTCCGTCGTGACGGTCCCGCTGCTCGTCGGGTCGGTCGACGCCGTCCCGCTCGTGCTGGAGTAGACGGGGGCGACGAACGCGGCGACGACGAGCAGCACCGACCACACGAGGGCGACCCAGAGCGCCGTCGACGCGGTGCGCGAGAAGCGCGCGGTCTCGCTCACGGCGACCACCTCCTCGCCCGAGTCTCCCGCTCGCCCGCCCGCGGCGCCAGCAGGCTCGCGACCCCGCTCGCCCGCCCGCGGCGCCAGCAGGCTCGCGACCCCGCTCGCCCGCCCGCGGCGCCAGCAGGCTCGCGACCTGGCTCGCCCGCGTGGCGCCAAGCAGGCTCGCGACCTGGCTCGCCGGCGCGACACCAGGCAGGCACGCAACCCCGCTGAGCCACCCGCGCGCCGGGCAGGCACGCAACCCGCTCACCCACCCGCGGCGCCGGCAGGCTCGCGACCCCGCTCGCCCGCCCGCGGCGCCAGAGCAGGCTCGCGACCACGCACGTCCGCCCTCGGTGCCAGGCAGGGTCGCGACCCGCGCGGCTCAGGACCGGGACGACGCGACGGCGGCGATGTCGGCGATCGCCTCGGGTCCCAGTCCGCAGCAGCCTCCGACCAGGGAGACGCCGGCGTCGAACCACGCGGCGACGGCGGACCGGGGCAGCAGGTCGGTGCCCTCGCCGAGCCACACCGAGCCGGCGGCGTCCCACACCCGACCGGCGTTGGGGTAGACGACGACCGGGCAGGTCCGGCTGCGCGGCCCGGATCCGCGCGACGAGCCCGCCGACGTGCTCGGGCCTCGTGCAGTTGATGCCGACGGCCTCGACCGTGGGCGCCGCCGCCACGAGCGCGGCCGCCGCCTCGATCGGCTGGCCGGCGCACGTCGTGGCGTCGTCGGCGCAGGAGAAGGACAGCCAGGCGGGTACGTCGTAGTCCCGGAGCGCCTCGACGATCGCCGCGGCCTCGTCGAGGTCCGGGACGGTCTCGACGGCGAGGAGGTCCGGTCCGGCGGCGACGAGGACGTCGAGCCGCTCGCGGTGGAACGCGACGAGCCGCTCGTGCGGGACGCCGTAGCGCCCGCGGTACTCCGAGCCGTCGTGCAGCGTCGCGCCGTAGGGGCCGACCGAGGCCGCGACGAGCATCGGGCCGACCCGACCCGCCTCGGTCGCGACGTCGCGCGCCTCACGCACCAGCGTCACCGACAGCGCGAGCAACCGGTCCGCCTCCGCGTGCGTGGACCCCTGCCGCTCGAAGCCGGAGCGCGAGGCCTGGTACGACGCCGACGTGCCGACCGTCGCTCCTGCGGCGAAGTACGCCGCGTGCACGTCGCGGACGGCCGCGGGTTCGTCCCGCAGCAGCCGCGCCGACCACAGCTCGCCCGACAGGTCGTGCCCGCGGGCCTGGAGCTCGGTCGCCAGCCCGCCGTCGAGCGCGGCCGGACCGGCACCGAGCAGCTCGCGCAGCGCGGTGGACCTCATCGGGTCAGCCGCCCTCGGTGCGCAGCGTCTGGAGGTGCTGGGCCCGGGCCCGGGTGAGGATCTCGCCGTCGGGCCAGCCCTCCTCGAACACCGGCGGCACGTCCCAGCGGGTGACGAGCACGATGGACTCGGGCGTGCCCTCGTGCACGAGGATCTCGGCCGCGAGGCAGCCCTCGCTGAGCAGGGCGCGACGCACGAGGTCGTGCCGGACCCAGGCGACGGCGTCGTCGAGGCGGCCGGGGGCCACGGTGGCCTCCCACATCCGGACGATCATCGATCTCCCTCTGCTGCTCGCACGGGACGTCACGCGCGCCGTCGGCGCGCGTCCCGGTCCCCGTCAGCCCGCGCGCACCCGGGTGACCGGCATCGACGAGTCTGCCGGGAGGTCCAACGAGCCGGGGACCCGCCCCCTGCTCACCAGCTCCGCGCCGAGCGCGGCCACCATCGCCCCGTTGTCGGTGCACAGCCCCGGCCGCGGCACGCGCAGCACGACGCCGGCCGCGTCGCACCGCTCCTGCGCCAGCGCGCGCAGCCGCGAGTTCGCCGCGACCCCGCCGCCGATGACGAGGTGGTCGACGCCGTGCTCGGTGCAGGCCAGCAGCGCCTTGCGGGTCAGGACGTCGACGACCGCCTCCTGGAACGACGCCGCGACGTCGGCGACGGGCACCGGCTCGCCGCTCGCCTCACGCGCCTCGACCCATCGCGCGACGGCGGTCTTGAGGCCGCTGAAGGAGAAGTCGAACCGGTGCCGCTCCATGTCGCGCCCGGACGTGAGACCGCGCGGGAAGTCGATGGCGATCGACGCCGTCGCGCGCCGCCCGGTCGATGTGCGGGCCGCCGGGGAACGGCAGGCCGAGCACGCGGGCGACCTTGTCGAAGGCCTCGCCCGCGGCGTCGTCGATCGTCGAGCCGAGCGGGCGCACGTCGCTCGGTCACGTCGGGCACGAGCAGCAGCGACGAGTGCCCGCCGGACACGAGCAGCGCCATCGTCGGCTCGGGCAGCGGGCCGTGCTGCAGCTGGTCGACGGCGACGTGCGCCGCCAGGTGGTTGACGCCGTAGAGCGGCTCGGTCGAGCGCGAGCGCGAGCGCCTTCGCCGCGGCGACGCCGACGAGCAGCGCGCCCGCGAGGCCCGGGCCGGCGGTGACGGCGATGGCGTCGACGTCGCGCAGGGTCACGCCGGCCGTCTCGCAGGCCCGGCGGATCGTCGGCACCATCGCCTCGAGGTGCGCGCGGCTCGCGACCTCGGGCACGACGCCGCCGAAGCGGGCGTGCTCGTCGACGCTGCTGGCGACCGCGTCGGCGAGCAGCGTGGTGCCGCGCGACGAGACCGACGCCGGTCTCGTCGCACGACGTCTCGATGCCGAGGACGAGCGGCTGGTCCGCCGTCATCGACGCCTCCCCGCGGCAGCGGCCGGTGCAGCACGAGCGCGTCCTGCCCGGGCGCCGTAGTAGTCGGTACGACGGCCCTGCGGCTCGAACCCGGCGCGCTCGTAGAGCGCGAGCGCCGGCGCGTTGTCGACGCGCACCTCGAGGAACAGCCGGGTGCAGCCGCGGCGCACCGCCTCCTCGACGAGCGCGGTCCAGCAGCTCGCGGCCGAGGCCGCGGCCCTGCGGCGCGCGGTGCCACGGCGATCGTCTGCACGTCCGCCTCGGGCGGCACGGCGAACAGGCCGGCGTAGCCGTCGATGCCGGACGCGTCCTCGTGGACGGCGTACCACCGCGTCTCGGGCACGTGCGCGAGCTCGCCCCAGAACTGCTCGGCCGACCACGGGTCGTGCGCGAAGAGCTCGCGCTCGAGCGCGGCGACGTCCTCGACGTCCCACCACCGCATCGTCGCGGGTCGTCACGGCTGGGTCACCCGCTTGCGCGCGGCGCCGACGACGGCGTCCGGGCGGCGCAGGTACATCGGGCTCGTGTCGAGCAGCGGCTCCCCGGCGGCGAGCCGTCGGACGGCGTACGTCGGCGAGCCACCCGGCCGGACACGAGGAGCGGCGCGCGCGGGTCGGTGAACGCGTCGGGGTAGAGCCGCGCGCCGGCTCCCGACGACCGGTCCGGACGCGACGTCCGGCTCGACGTCGGCCGGGATGGACGACCTCGGGTCCCGCGCGCCGCGTCCCGTCGGCGTCGTACGCCGCGAGGTAGACCTCCTTGCGTCGCGCGTCGGTCGCCACGGCGAACGGCCCGTCGACCGAGCCCGTGCCGACCGCCTCGGCGGCGACGGCGTCGAGCGAGCACACGCCGTACGCCGCGACGCCCGAGCGACCTCGGCCATGACCGCGCGCGGTCACGAGACCGACGCGCAGGCCGGTGAACGGGCCGGGGCCGACGCCGACGACGAGCGTGCGTGACGTCGCGTGACCGCGACGCCGGCTCGCGCGAGGACGCGGTCGATCGTCGGGCGCGAGCAGCTCGCCGTGCGCCTGCGCCCCGGTCTCGGAGGCCTGCGCCACCACCGTCGTGCCGTCGTGCAGGGCGGCGGTGATCGCGGCGGACGACGTGTCGAACGCGAGCAGCATCATGGCGTCGCCGCCGGGGCGAGCAGCGCGTCGAGGTCCAGCCCGGCCCACCGCGGCCCGACCGCGGTGATCGGACACGGTGCGGGGCTCCGCCGGTCGTCCGCCGCCACGTCGCGCTCGCCCGGCGCCGCGCCGGTCGGGTCGCTCGACGTGCACGAGGAGCCGGTCCTCGGCGAGCCCCTCGACCTTCCCCTCGCCCCACTCCACGACGGTCACCGACGTCCTCGAGCGAGGCGTCGAGATCGAGGTCGTCCACCTCGTCGAGGGAGGACAGCCGGAAGGCGTCGACGTGCACCAGGGCCGGTCCGCCGACGGTCGACGGGTGGACCCGCGCGATGACGAACGTCGGGGACGTGACCTCGCCGCGCACGTGCAGACCGCGGCCGATCCCCTGCGTCAGCGTCGTCTTGCCCGCCCCGAGACCGCCGGAGAGCACCACGAGGTCGCCGGGGCCGAGCAGGTCGGCGAGCCGCTCGCCGAGCCGGTGCATCGCCTCCCGGTCCGCGACGACCACCGGCGCTCACGAGGTGATCCCGGAGTCGGCGGCGATCCCCCGCCGCACCCGGCCCACGAGCTCACGCAGGTGCTGGTTCACCTCGGGGTACCGCTCGAGCATCACCATGTGCCCGCTGCCGGGGATGACCACGAGCTCCGCGCCGGGGACGTGCCGCACGATCTCGTCGCTGTGCTCGCTGGGCGTGAGCAGGTCGGCGTCGCCGACGATGACGAGCGTGTCGACCCGACCGATCGACTCGAGGGCCGTGGTCTTGTCGTGCGCCTCGAGCGTCGGGAGGAACTCCGCGACGACGTCGATCGGTGTCGCCGACAGCATCCGGTGCACGAAGCCGGTGAGCGACGGCGGCACGCTCGAGCCGAACGAGTAGAGCTTCGTGACGAGGTAGGCGACGTCGCTGCCGGCCTTCCGGCCGCGCTCGACGAGCTCCTTGCGCTCCGCGAGCGCGCCGGCGAGCTGCGGGGCCACGCCGTGGAAGACCCGCGCGAACGGGGCCGGCATACCGAGCGGTACGTCGGCGAGCCCGCCCGAGCTCGTCGCGAGCAGTGCCACGCCGCGGACCCGCTCGCCGAACGCCTCCGGGTGGTGCGCGGCGTACGACATCACGGTCATCCCGCCCATCGAGTGGCCGACCAGGATGATCGGGCCCGTGGGCGCCGTCGCCTCGATCACCGCCTCGAGGTCGCGGCCGAGCTGGTCGATTGTCGCGTTCTCCTTCGGCCCGCGCGCGCTGCGGCCGTGGCTGCGCTGGTCCCAGAACACGAGGCGGCCCAACGCGCGCAGGTCGCGACGCTGGTAGTGCCAGGAGTCCTCCTCGAGGGCGTAGCCGTGGCTGAAGATGATGGTGAGGCCGTCGCCGGCGCGGTGCGCGACGGAGCCCTCGGGCGCCTCCTCGATCTCGACGTGCAGCGCGGTCCCGTCGGAGGCGGTCACCGGCACGACCCGCCCGCGCAGCCCGCCGAACGGCTCGTCGCGCTCCGGGTCGGGCCGGATCGCCCGGCGGACGAGCACCCGCTCGGCGGCGACCCCGACGGCCGCGCCGACCGCGGCGGCCGCGCCGAGGGCGCCGACGATGCCGGCGACCCGGCCGGGGGTCGCGGGGACGCCCATGAACTCGGGGCTGCTCACGACGCCACCCCCACGGGGACCCGCGGCACCCGCGCACCGATGCGCGTCACGATCTCGTAGCCGATCGTGCCGCAGGCGGCGGCCCAGTCGTCGGCGGACGGCCCGCCGGCGCCGAAGAGGACGACCTCGTCGCCGGGCTCGGCCTCGTCGTCGCCGAGATCCACGACCACCTGGTCCATGCAGACGCGTCCGGCGACGGTGCGCACCGCACCCGCGGCGAGGATCGGACCGACGTCGGCGGCGGCGCGCGGGATGCCGTCGGCGTACCCGAGCGGCACGAGACCGACGGTGGTGTCGCGCGACACCGTGTACGTGTGGCCGTAGGAGACCCCGGCGCCGGCGCGGATCCGCTTCACCGACGCGAGCCGGGCGCGCAGCGTCATGACCGGGCGCAGCCCGAGGTCGCGGGCGGTGCCGATGTCCCGACCGGGCGAGAGGCCGTACATCGCGATGCCCACGCGCACGAGGTCGTGGTGGCTGAGCGGTACGCCGAGGGTGCCCGCCGAGTTCGCGAGGTGACGCACCTCGGGCCGGAGACCCGCTGCCTCGGCCAGTCCGAGGGCCTCGTCGAACACGGTCAGCTGGCGGTCGACCGAGGGGTGCGACGGGACGTCGGCCGTGGCGAGGTGCGACCACAGTCCGACGACGTGGACCAGGCCCTCGGCCTCCATGACCCTCGCGGCCGACACGAGAGCGGGCCAGTCGTCCGGCGTGGCTCCGTTGCGCGAGAGGCCGGTGTCGGCCTTGAGGTGCACGCGGGCCCGGACCCCGGTGGCGCGCGCCGCCGCGCAGACCTCCTCGAGGGCCCACGACGCGGAGACCGAGACGTCGATGTCGCGAGTGAGGCAGTCGGCCCAGGGCGCGCCCGGCACGGCGAGCCAGGTCAGGACCCGCCCGCCCACGCCGGCGTCGCGCAGGGCGATCGCCTCGCCCGGCAACGCGGCGCCGAGCCAGGTGGCGCCGCCCTCGAGGGCGGCGCGGGCGCAGGGGACCAGGCCGTGGCCGTACGCGTCGGCCTTGACGACCGCCATGACCGCCGCGCCGCCGGCCGCCTCGGCGCAGCGGCCCAGGTTCGCCCGCAGCGCGTCGAGGTCGATCGTGGCCACCGCGCCGCGCGCGCGGGCGTCCGGCGTCCAGCCGGTGAACCGGCCGGCCAGCGTCTCGTCCACGGCGCCCACCTCCTCAGTCTCTCGCACGCGCCGGTGCGGACACCGCCCGGCCTCGGGGTCGGGGCGGCGCGCGGCGACACCGCTCAGCGGCCCGCGCGGACGGTAGGGGTGGCGTCGGTGCACGCCGACGGAGCGGGGCCGGACGTGCGCCGGCCTCACCCGTCCGGCAGCGCCCTGGTCCGCACCCGCGCCACGGCCGCCGGCAGCGCCGCGGCGACGTCCGGCGCCGTGACGGGTCGCCCCCCGGCGGCGGCGAGAGCGCCGGCGACGCCGTGCACGTGTGCGGCACAGGCGGCGACCCACGCCGCGGCATCGTCGTCGACCGGCGTCGTCGCGTGGCGGTGCGCGAGCAGCGCACCGAGGAACCCGGCCAGGACGTCCCCCGAACCGGCGGTCGCCAGCTCGGGCGGTGCGGCCACCGCGACGTACGCCGCCCCGGACGGCGACGCCACGACCGTCGAGGCGCCCTTGAGCAGCACCACGGACGAGAGGGCACGGGCCAGCCGACGCGCGGCCGCCACGCGGTCCGCTCCGACGTCCTCCCCCGCCAGCCGGGCGAACTCGCCGTCGTGCGGCGTGAGCACCGTCGCGGCGCGGCGCGCGACGACGGCGCCACGCAGCTCGTCGTCCGCGGCGAGCAGGGTGAGCCCGTCGGCGTCGAGCACGAGAGGGAGGTCGAGGGCGGCGGCGTCGAGCACCGCGAGCCGCGCGTCGGAGTCGGTGCCCCGCCCGCAGCCGACGACCCAGCACTGGACCCGGCCGGCGACCGCGACCCGGCCGGGGGTCGACACCGTGTCCGGCCACGCCGACACGACCTGCTCGTACGCCGGTCCGCTGTAGCGGACGTAGCCCGCCACCCCGTGCCGAGCACCCGCCGCGGAGAGCACCGCGGCACCCGGGAAGCGAGCGGAGCCCGTGCTCAACCCGACGACGCCCCGGGTGTACTTGTCGTCCAGCGGACCGGGCCGGCCCAGGACGCCCGCCGCCGCCACGTCGTCGACCAGCTCGACGGCGTCTGCGGCGGCGACGTCGGACAGGTCCAGGCCGATGTCGGCCACCTCGAGGTCACCGGACCGGGCCGCGCCCGCACCGACGAGCAGCCCGGGCTTCAGGGTCCCGAGCACCACGGTGCGGTCCGCGGTCACGACCCGTTCCGGGTCCTCGACCGCGCCCGAGTCGGCGTCGACGCCGCTCGGCAGGTCGACCGAGAGCACGGTGGCCTCGGTCTCGCGGGCCACTGCCGCCAGAGTCGCGGCCGGCTCGCGCAACGCGCCGCGCCCGCCGATCCCGAGGATCCCGTCGACGACGAGGTCCGCGGCCGCGACGAGCTCGGCCGCGGCGAGCAGGTCGCCCGTCCCGTGGATCCGACCGCCGGCGCGCACGAGCGCGGCCGCGGCCTGCGCGTGGTGGCGGTCCGCGACCAGCACGGCGTCGACCCTCGCGCCTCGAGCCGCCAGGCGGGCACCGGCGTAGAGCGCGTCGCCACCGTTGTCGCCGCTGCCGACGAGCAGGAGCACGCGCGACCCGCTCACCCGGCCGGCGACCTCGCGCAGCATCGAGCCGGCCGACACGGCGACGGCCGCGGCGGCCCGTTGCATGAGCGTCCCCTCCGGGAGCCGGGCCATCGCCCGTGCCTCGAGCGCGCGGACGGCGTCCACGGTGAGCGCCGCGGTCTCCGGGCGCAGCGTCATGAGCGTTCCGCGACGACGTAGGCGACGGCGAGGTCGCCGTCGTGGCTGAGCGACAGGTGCCAGTGCTCGACGCCCTGCGCCGTCGCCTCGGCAGCGACCGTCCCGGAGATCCGCAGCCACGGGCGTCCGTCGCCGTCCCCCACGACCTCGCAGTCGTGCCAGGCCATCCCCCGTGGAGCGCCGAGCGCCTTGGCCACCGCCTCCTTGGCCGCGAACCGCGCCGCGAGCGACGTGTCGGTGCGCGGGTGCCCGACGTCGCTCACGAGCTCGCGCGCGGTGAAGAGGCGGTCGCGCAGGCCCGGAGCGCGACGGAGCGACGCCGAGAAGCGCGTCACGCTCACGACGTCGGCGCCGATCCCGACGATCACCGCAGTCCTTCGATCATGCCGCCAGCCTGCCATCCGGCACGGCAGCATGCGGTCATGGACGCGACCCCGCTGCTCGTATCGGCCCGGACCCGCCTGCGCCCGGTTGGCACGGAGGACGCCGCGACGCTGCGCGCGATCCGCGCCACCCCCGCGGTGGCGCGGTGGTGGCACCCGCCCGGCGACGGGTGGCCGCTCGACGAGGAACCGGGCTCGCGGCGCTGGACGATCGAGCTCGCGCACGCACCGGAGGTGGGCGCCGCAGGCGCGGTCGTGGGCATGGTCCAGGCGTACGAGGGCGACGACCCGGACTACGACGAGTGCGGGATCGACCTGTTCCTCGCGCCCTCCGTGCACCGGCACGGCCTCGGGACGGAGGTGGTCACGATGGTGCGGGACTGGCTCGTCGACGAGCGCGGCCACCACCTCGTGCAGATCGACCCCGCGACGGGCAACGCCGCCGCGATCGCCTGCTACCGCGCGTGCGGCTTCGCCCCGGTCGGCGTGCTGCACGGGCGCGAGCGCGACACCCACGGCAACGGCTGGCACGACACGCTGCTCATGACCTACTGCTCGTGGCTCTGAGCGCGCCGAGCCCCGCGGTGGGCTACTCGACCGTGACGCTCTTGGCCAGGTTGCGCGGCTGGTCCACGTCGTGACCCTTGGCCGCGGCCATCGCCGCGGCGAAGACCTGCAGCGGCACGGTCGCGACGAGCGGCTGGAGCAGCGTCGGGCACGCCGGGATGCGCACGAGATGGTCGGCGTAGGGGACGACGGACTCGTCGCCCTCCTCCGCGATGACGATGGTGCGGGCTCCGCGGGCGCGCACCTCCTGGATGTTGCTCACGATCTTCCCGTGCAGGACGCTGCGACCCGCCGGCGACGGCACGATGCAGATCACCGGCACGCCCTCCTCGAGCAGCGCGATCGGGCCGTGCTTGAGCTCGCCGGCGGCGAAGCCCTCCGCGTGCATGTACGCGAGCTCCTTGAGCTTGAGCGCACCCTCGAGCGCCACCGGGAACCCGACGTGGCGGCCGATGAACAGCACCGAGCGCGCGTCCTTCAGCTCGTCGGCGAGCGCCCGCATCTCCTCGCTCGTGTCGAGGACGAGGTCCACCTTGCGCGGCATGTCCTGGAGCTCCCGGACGACGGAGGCGATCTCGTCCCCGAACTTGTTGCCGCGCACCTGCGCGACGTACAGCGCGACGAGGTAGCACGCGACGAGCTGGGTCAGGAACGCCTTCGTCGAGGCGACCGCGACCTCCGGCCCGGCGTGCGTGTAGAGCGCGGCGTCGGACTCGCGGGGGATCGTCGAGCCCTGCGTGTTGCAGATCGCGAGGACCTTCGAACCCTGCTCGCGCGCGTAACGCAGCGCCATGATCGTGTCCATCGTCTCGCCCGACTGCGAGATGGCGATGATGAGCGTGCGCCGTCCCACGACCGGGTCGCGGTAGCGGAACTCGCTGGCCAGCTCGACCTCGCACGGAACGCGGGTCCAGTGCTCCAGCGCGTACTTCGCGACCATGCCGGCGTGGTACGCCGTACCGCAGGCCACGACGACCACCTTGTCGATCTCGCGCAGGTCGTTCTCGGTCAGCCGCATCTCGTCGAGCTTCAACCGACCGTCGGAGTCGACGCGGCCGAGGAGGGTGTCGCTCACCGCCTTGGGCTGCTCGGCGATCTCCTTCGCCATGAACGTGTCGTAGCCACCCTTCTCCGCGGCGGAGGCGTCCCAGGTGACGTCGTACTCGGCGACGTCGGCCGGCGCGCCGTGGAAGTCGGTGACGACGACGCTGTCGCGACGCAGCTCGACCACCTGGTCCTGGCCCAGCTCGATCGCGTGGCGGGTGTGGGCGATGAACGCCGCGACGTCGGAGGCGAGGAAGTTCTCGCCCTCCCCGCGGCCCACGACGAGGGGGCTGTTGCGGCGCGCGCCGACGACGACGTCGGGTACGTCGGAGTGCACGGCCACGAGGGTGAAGGCGCCGGACAGGCGGCGGCACACCGTGCGCATCGCCTCGGCGAGGTCCATGCCCACGGTCGGGAGCACGGCGGCGAGCAGGTGGGCCACCACCTCGGTGTCGGTCTCGGAGCTCAGCGTCACGCCGGCGCCGCTCAGCTCCGCGCGCAGCTCGGCGAAGTTCTCGATGATCCCGTTGTGGATCACGGCGACCTTGCCGTCCTCGCTCACGTGCGGGTGCGCGTTGGCGTCGGTGGGACCCCCATGGGTGGCCCAGCGGGTGTGCCCGATGCCGATGGTCGACTGCGGCAGCGGGTCGGCACCGAGGAGGGTCTCGAGGTTGGCCAGCTTGCCGGCCTTCTTGCGCGTGTCGAGCACGCCCTCGGACACGACCGCCACACCGGCGGAGTCGTACCCGCGGTACTCGAGCCGACGCAGACCGTCGACCACCACCTGCAGCGCCTGCTTCTCACCGACGTAGCCCACGATTCCGCACATGCGCCCCAGAGTACCTGGGGCCTCGCGGACGGGTGCTCAGCCGAGGGTGGCGGTGACCACCCGGGCGAGGCGCTCGGCGACGTCGCGCGCCTGGTCCGCCGTGGCCGCCTCGACCATGACCCGCACGACCGGTTCGGTGCCCGACGGTCGCAGCAGGACCCGACCGGTGCGGCCCAGCTCGGCCTCCGCCTCCGCGACCGCGGCGAGCAGCTGCGGCTCCGTGCCGACCCGGCTGCGGTCGACGTCGCGGACGTTGAGCAGGACCTGGGGGAGCTTCTGCACGACACCGGCGAGGCCCGCGAGCGACCGACCGGACTCCGCGACGCGGGCCAGCAGGTGCAGCGCGGTCAGGACCCCGTCGCCGGTGGTGGCGTGGTCGGCGAGGATGACGTGACCGCTCTGCTCGCCGCCGAGGACGTAGCCACCGTCGCGCATGGCCTCGAGCACGTATCGGTCGCCGACGCCGGTCTCGACGACGGTGAGCTCCGCCTCCTGCAGCGCGAGCTTGAACCCGAGGTTCGCCATGACGGTCGCCACGACGGTGTCGTGCGTCAGCACGCCCCGCTCGCGCATGGCCAGGCCGAGGATGGCGAGCACGTGGTCGCCGTCGACGACGTCACCGTTCCCGTCGACGGCGAGGCAGCGGTCCGCGTCGCCGTCGAACGCGACGCCGGCGTCGGCGGAGTGCTCGCGTACCGCGGCCACGAGATCGCCGAGGTGGGTGGAGCCGCAGCCGTCGTTGATGTTGAGACCGTCGGGTGCGGTGTGGATCTCGATCACCGTGGCGCCCGCGCGCCGCAATGCCTCCGGGCCGACGGCCGACGCCGCGCCGTTCGCGCCGTCGACGACCACGGTGAGTCCGTCGATACGGTGCGGGAGCGTCGAGAGCAGGTGGGCGACGTAGAGCTCGGCGCCCTCGGCGTGGTCGGTCACCCGGCCGACACCGGCGCCCGTCGGGCGGGTCCACTTCTCGTTCATCCGGCGCTCGATGGCGTCCTCGACGTCGTCGGCCAGCTTGTGACCGCCGCGGGCGAGGAGCTTGATCCCGTTGTCGGGCATCGGGTTGTGGCTCGCCGAGAGCATGACGCCGAGGTCGGCGTCGAGCGCTGCCGTGAGGAAGGCGATGGCGGGGGTCGGGAGGGCCCCGACGCGCCACACGTCGACGCCCGCGCTGGCGAGACCGGCCACGACCGCGGCCTCGAGGAACTCCCCGCTGGCCCGGGTGTCGCGGCCGACGACGGCGACCGGCCGACGACCCTCGTGCCCGGCGAAGGCACCGACGTCGCCGAGGACGTGGGCCGCCGCGACCGCGAGGTCGAGCGCCAGCTCGGCGGTGAGGTCGGCGTTGGCCAGCCCTCGCACGCCGTCGGTCCCGAACAGTCGACCCACGATGGTGCTCCCTCGTTCTCCGGCCGTGCGCCTCCGCCTCGGGGCCCGTCGCGTCGCTGCGCTCCGCGACCGACGACCGCTCGCGCCCCTGCGAGGCGTTCCCGGCCGTCGCCCCTCGGGCTTCGGCGTACTGCAACCTGCCCATGCATGCCGATGCCCCGGAGGGTACCCCCGGGGCATCGAGATGGTTCTGGTGCTGCGCTCGGCCAGTCGGAGAGCCTGGGCTCTCCGAGACCTCGCTCAGCGCTTGCTGTGTTCGCCCTCGCCTTCGGCTCGGGCTCAACAGCTGCGCGCACGCTCGGTCATCGGAGAGCCTGCGGCTCTCCATGACCTCGCTTAGCGCTTGGAGTACTGCGGCGCCTTGCGGGCCTTCTTGAGACCGGCCTTCTTGCGCTCCTTGATCCGCGCGTCGCGGGTCAGGAAGCCGGCCTTCTTGAGCGAGGGCCGGAACGCCTCGGTGTCGATCTCGTTGAGCGCCCGGGCGATCCCGAGGCGGAGCGCGCCGGCCTGGCCGGTCGTGCCCCCGCCGGAGAGGCGCGCGACGACGTCGTAGCGACCCTCCTGCTCGGTGGTCTTGAACGGCTCGTTGACGAGCTGCTGGTGCACCTTGTTGGGGAAGTACCCGTCGAGGGTGCGGCCGTTGACGGTCCAGCGTCCGGTGCCCGGCACGAGGCGCACGCGGGCGATGGCCTCCTTGCGGCGGCCGGTCGCGTTCGCCGGGGCCACGGCGACGTCACGGTGCGCCACGGCCACCGACGAGGTCGGCGTCTCGGAGGTGTAGTTGCCGGACTCGATGTCCTCGGTCTCGGCGATGTCGACGATGGTCTCGCTCACGCGAAAGTCCTCTCAGTCTCGGGTCTGTCCGCGTGCGCTTACTGCGCGACCTGCGTGATCTCGAACGGCTTGGGCTGCTGGGCGGTGTGGGGGTGTTCCGGACCCGCGTACACCTTCAGCTTCTTGATGACCTGACGCCCCAGCTTGTTGTGGGGGATCATGCCCTTGACCGCGTTCTCGACGGCGCGGCGCGGGTTCTGCGCGAGCAGGTCGGTGTACGACGTCGCACGCAGGCCGCCCGGGTGACCCGAGTGGCGGTACTCCATCTTCTGCTGGAGCTTGGCGCCGGTGAGCGCCACCTTCTCCGCGTTGATGATGATGACGAAGTCACCGCCGTCGACGTGCGGGGCGAAGGTGGGCTTGTGCTTGCCGCGCAGGAGCGTGGCCGCGTGGGTGGCGAGGCGGCCGAGAACCACGTCGGTGGCGTCGATGACGTACCACTCTCGCGTGACCTCGCCCGCCTTGGGGCTGTACGTGCGCATGAAGCCGCACCTGTCTCTCGCTCGTCGGGACCTGGACTCAGCACGTGCCGGGCGACCGGCACGCCGTACTGGATGCCATCCCTGACACCCAGGCCACGCAAGGCGCAGCAAGGACCCAGGCTACCCGCGAGGGGCCAGAACCGACCAAATCCAGACGAGATCATCGGATAGTGAGGATCCCCGGCCCAGCCGGCGCCACGGAGAGGGGTCCGGCGAAGCACGGCCGAAAGGCCGGCCGACCGAAGGGAGGCGCCGGCCGGGAGGGCCCACCGGGCCCGAACCGACCGGCCGCGGAGCCGGCGCCGACGCTCCGCGCCGCGAGGCGCGGAGCCTGGAGGCGGAAGAAGGAAGGTTTCCGGCGAAGCACGGCCGAAAGGCCGGCCGACCGAAGGGAGGCGCCGGCCGGGAGGGCCCGCCGGGCCCGAACCGACCGGCCGCGGAGCCGGCGCCGACGCTCCGCGCCGCTAGGCGCGGAGCCTGGAGGCGGAGGTATCCGGCCTCGACTCGTCCCAGACCGGCTCGGGGACCTCGCGGACCGTCCCGTCGGCCGAGAACACGACGTACCGGTCGAACCCGCGGGCGAACCAGCGGTCGTGGGTCACCGCGAGGACGGTGCCCTCGAACGCGGCCAGGCCGTCCTCCAGCGCCTCGGCGCTGGCCAGGTCCAGGTTGTCCGTGGGCTCGTCCAGGAGCAGCAGCGTGGCCCCGGAGAGCTCGAGGAGCAGGATCTGGAACCGGGCCTGCTGCCCGCCGGACAGCGACTCGAACGTCTGCTCGGAGGCGTGCGCCAGCTCGTAGCGGTCCAGCTTGCGGGCCGCGGCCTCCCGGCCCATGCCGTCGCGGTGGTCGTCGCCGCGGTGGAGGACCTCGAGGAGGGTCCGGCCGACGAGCTCGGGGTGCTCGTGGGTCTGGGCGAACCAGCCCGGGCGCACCCGAGCGCCCGAGCCGGGCCACGCCGGCGTGCACCACCGGCGCGATCGCGACCTCCCCCACGGGACGGTGCTCGACGTCCGGGTCGCTGCCGCCGGCCGCGAGCAGCCGGAGGAAGTGCGACTTGCCCGAGCCGTTCGCGCCGAGGACCGCCACCCGCTCGCCGAACCACACCTCGAGGTCGAACGGCGCCATGAGCCCGGTGAGCTCGAGCCGCTCGCACACCACCGCGCGCTTTCCGGTGCGGCCGCCGGTGAGGCGCATCCGCACGCTCTGCTCCCGGGCGATCTCCTGCGGCGGCCCCTTCTCCTCGAACTTCGCCAGCCGCGTCTTCGCCGCCTGGTAGCGGCTCGCCAGGCCGTCGTTGTACGCCGCCTTCGTCTTGTACATGAGGACCAGCGCCTTGAGCTTCGCGTGCTCCTCGTCCCAGCGCCGGCGCAGCTCCTCGAGCCGGGCGAAGCGGTCGGCCCGGGCGGAGTGGTACGTCGCGAAGCCCCCGCCGTGCGTCCACGTCGTGTTCCCGGCCGCGCCGAGCTCCACCGTCACGACCTGGGTCGCCGTACGCGCCAGGAGCTCCCGGTCGTGCGACACGTACAGCACGGTCTTCGGCGACTCCGCGAGCCGCTGCTCGAGCCACTCCTTGCCGGGTACGTCGAGGTAGTTGTCCGGCTCGTCGAGCAGGAGCACCTCGTCCGGGCCCCGGAGCAGCGCCTCGAGCACGAGACGCTTCTGCTCGCCCCCGGACAGCGTCCGGGTCTCGCGGTACTGGGCCCGGTCGAACGGGAGGCCGAGGGCGGCGACCGTGCAGACGTCCCACAGCACCTCGGCGTCGTAGCCACCGGCGTCGGCCCAGTCGGCGATCGCGTGCGCGTACGCCATCTGCGTGCGCTCGTCCTCGCGGTCCATCATCGCCAGCTCGGCGGCGTCGAGCGCCGCGGCCGCCGCGCGCACGCGGGGCGGTGCGACCGACACGAGCAGGTCCCGCACGGTCGACTCGTCGCGGACCTGGCCGATGAACTGGCGCATCACGCCGAGTCCGCCCGAGCGCGTGATCGCGCCCTCCTGCGGATCCAGGTCGCCGGCGACGAGCCGCAGCAGCGTGGTCTTGCCGGCGCCGTTGGCGCCGACGAGGGCGACCTTCGCGCCGTCGGCGACCCGGAAGCCGACCTCGTCGAGCAGCACGCGACCGTCCGGCAGCGTGTGCGTGACCTTGGCGACCTCGACGTGACCCACGAGACGAGATTCTCGCCCGTCCGGAGCCACCACCCACAACCGAGTTCCGCAAGAACCGCCCCTGCCCGACCGCGAGTTTCACCCCGAACCCACCAGTTGCGACCCCAGACGGGTCGGTTCGAGGTGTAACTCGGGTACGGACGGGGGTCAGCGGAACGTGACGTCGGCGGCGTCGGTGGTCACTCGGGTGCCCTTCGTGCCGGCGAGGATCTCGGTGATGTCGGCGAGGGCCCCGACGGCCGCCACCTTGCCCGGCCTCGAGCGCGCGAAGGCCGCCGCCGCCTCGACCTTCGGACCCATCGACCCGGACGGGAAGGGGTAGGCCTCGATGGCGTCCGGCGACGCCTGCGCGATCGCCCGCTGGTCCGGCGTCCCCCAGTCGAGGTACACGGCGTCCGTGTCGGTCGCGATGACGAGCATGTCGGCGTCGAGGTCCTGGGCGAGCACGGCGGACGAGCGGTCCTTGTCGATGACCGCCTCCACCCCGACGAGCGTGCGCGGGTTGCGGTCCGCGGCGTGGTCGAGCCGCTCCCCCGGCAGGTACATCGTCGGGATGCCGCCGCCACCGGTGCAGATGACGACCGTGCCGGCGGCCAGGAGCAGCTTGATCGGCCGGATCTCGAAGATCCGCGCGGCAGCGGCGACGGCACGACGCGGCGCCAGTGGTCACCGTCGCGCTTGACCGTCCAGCCCTTCTCCGCGGCCAGCCGGCGCGCGGCCTCCTCGGTGTAGACCGGTCCGACGAACTTCGTCGGGTCCTTCATCGCCGGGTCGTCCGGGTCGACCTCGGTCATCGTGAGGATCGTCGCGATCGGCTTCTCGAACGGGACGAGGTTGCCCAGCTCCTGCTCGATGAGGTAGCCGATCATCCCCTCGGTCTGCGCACCCAGGACGTCGAAGGGGTACGTCGACGCCTCGTCGTACGCCGAGGCCTGCAGCGACAGCAGGCCCACCTGGGGGCCGTTGCCGTGGGAGATGACGAGCTCGTGCTCGAGCGCGACGGGCGCCAGCGCCTCGCACGCGACGCGGACGTTGGCCCGCTGGTTCTCCACCGTCATCGGCTCGCCGCGCTTCTGCAGCGCGTTCCCACCCAGTGCCACCACGACCCGCATGACCGCCTCCTCGTCGCTCGTCCCTCCCCGAGGGTGGCACTCGGGCAGACGCGACGCAGCCGGTGCCGGCCGATCGCGGCTCAGCCGGCGTCCGGCCCGCGGAACCTGCCGGGAGCGCTGCGCCTGGCCCGCGAGGTCGGCGTCGGGCGGGTACTCGACGTGCTCGAGGCACAGCCCGACGGACGGTGCGACGTCGGCATCCGGCTCGCGACGGGTGCCGGCCAGGATCTCCGCCGGCCAGGTCACGGGGCGCCGCCCGTCGCCCACCGGGAGGAGGGCACCCACGACCGAGCGGACCATCGAGTGGCAGAACGCGTCCGCGCGGATCCACATGACGGCCAGACCGCTGTCGGTCTCGCGCTCCCAGCGCAGGTCGAGCAGCGTGCGCACCGTGCTCGCGCCCTCGCGTCGCCGGCAGTACGCCGCGAAGTCGTGCTCGCCGAGCAGGGCCGCCGCGGCGGTGTTCATGGCCTGGACGTCGAGCGGTCCGCCGCGCGAGCCGGTGTGGTGCAGGACGTGCGAGCGCAGCAGGGGGTCGGCTCCGCCGGGCAGGTCCGAGACGCGGTAGGCGTAGGTCCGCGACGACGCCGACCAGCGGGCGTCGAAGCCGGGCGGCGCCGGACGCACCGCCCGCACCCGGACGTCGTCCGGCAGCAGGCCCGCGAGCCGGCGGACCGGGATGTCGGCCCCGCGCGACGCGAGGGCGTCCCACAGGTCGGCCGGGACGTCCGCGTGGGTCACCTGGCCGCGGGCGTGGACGCCGGCGTCGGTGCGCCCGGCGCAGGCGATTCGCACCGGCTCGGGAGCGCGGAGCAGCACGGTGAGCGCCGCCTCGAGCTCGCCCTGGACCGTGCGCAGACCGGGCTGGCGCGCCCACCCGCGGAATCCGGTGCCGTCGTAGGCCACGTCGAGGCGCAGCCGGACGCCCGGCTCGGCACGCCGTGGGGCGTCGGTCGGCAGACGCACGAGCCCGCCGTCCCCCGGGGGGGCGGCGGGCTCGTGGGCGTCGTGCGTGGTGCTCAGGCCTTGTCCTCGGCGTCGTCCGCGTCGGCCGCGGTCTCCGCCTCGGCGTCCTCGACCTCGACCTCGGCCGACTCGACGGTCTCCTCGGCCTCGACCGCCTCGACGGTCTCCTCGCCGACGACGGTCTCCTCGACGGCCTCGTCGACCGCCGCGACCTCGACGGGCGCGGCCGGAGCGGCCGCGGCGGCCTTCTCCTTGGCGGCGCGCTTGGTCGCACCGGTCGCCTCGGCCACGACGGCCTCGGCCAGGGGCTCGACGAGCTCGATCACGGCCATGGGGGCGTTGTCGCCCTTGCGCGGCCCGATCTTGGTGATCCGGGTGTAGCCGCCCGGGCGGGTTGCGTAGCGCGGGCCGATCTCGGCGAACAGCTCGTGCACCACGCCCTTGTCACGGATGACGGCGAGCACGCGGCGACGCGCGTGCAGGTCACCGCGCTTGGCGTGGGTGATGAGGCGCTCGGCGAGCGGGCGGAGGCGCTTGGCCTTGGCCTCGGTCGTCGTGATCTTGCCGTGCTCGAACAGCGCCGTGGCGAGGTTCGCGAGCATGAGCCGCTCGTGCGCCGGGCTGCCGCCGAGACGGGCACCCTTGGTGGGGGTAGGCATCGGGTTCTCCTGGTGATGGGGTTCGTCGGGGGGCGGTCAGCTCGTCAGAGCTGCTCGTCCTCGGCGTATCCCTGGTCGTCGTCGTCGTAGAAGCTCACGGCGGTCGTGGGGTCGAACCCGGGAGGGCTGTCCTTGAGCGCGAGGCCCAGGGTGACCAGCTTGGCCTTGACCTCGTCGATCGACTTCGAACCGAAGTTGCGGATGTCGAGCAGGTCGGCCTCGCTGCGCCCGATGAGCTCGCCCACGGTGTGGATGCCCTCGCGCTTGAGGCAGTTGTACGAGCGCACGGTCAGGTCGAGGGACTCGATCGGCGTCGAGAGCTGCTCGGCGACGAACGCGTCGGCGGGCGACGGGCCGATGTCGATGCCCTCGGCGTCGACGTTGAGCTCACGGGCGAGGCCGAAGAGCTCGACCAGCGTCTTGCCCGCGGAGGCCACCGCGTCGCGCGGGGCCATCGACTGCTTGGTCTCGACGTCGATGACCAGCCGGTCGAAGTCCGTGCGCTGCTCGACACGGGTCGCCTCGACCTTGTAGGTCACCTTGAGCACCGGCGAGTAGATCGAGTCGACCGGGATGCGGCCGATCTCCTGGCCGGGCTGCTTGTTCTGGACGGCCGAGACGTAGCCGCGGCCGCGCTCGACGACGAGCTCCATCTCCAGCTTGCCCTTGCCGTTGAGCGTGGCGATGTGGAGGTCCGGGTTGTGCACCTCGACGCCGGCCGGCGGCGCGATGTCGGCCGCGGTGACCGCGCCCGGGCCCTGCTTGCGCAGGTACATCACCACGGGCTCGTCGTGCTCGGAGGAGACGACGAGCTGCTTGATGTTGAGGATCAGCTCGGTGACGTCCTCCTTGACGCCCGGCACGGTGGTGAACTCGTGCAGGACGCCGTCGATGCGGATGCTCGTGACAGCCGCGCCGGGGATGGACGACAGCAGGGTGCGCCGCACCGAGTTGCCGAGGGTGTAGCCGAAACCGGGCTCGAGCGGCTCCATGATGAAGCGCGAGCGGTATTCCGAGACCGGCTCCTCGACGAGGGTCGGTCGCTGGGCGATCAGCACGTGAGTGTCCTTCCGGGGCGCCCGCTATTTGACGCCTGTGGTGGGAGTGGCGGGGTTGCTGCTGGGGTCCGCACCCGACCCGCGGAGCGGGTGCGGACCGCTCACGTCACTTGGAGTAGAGCTCGACGATCAGCTGCTCCTGGACCTGCGTGTCGATGGCGCCACGCTCGGGCAGGGAGTGGACGAGCACGCGCATCCGCGACGGGATGACCTCGAGCCAGGCCGGGACGGGGCGCTCGCCGAGCTCGGCGTGGGCGACCACGAACGGCGTGAGCTCGCGGCTGGCCGCACGGACCTCGACGATGTCGTTGGCCGACACGCGGTACGACGGGATGTCGACCTTGTTGCCGTTCACGGTGATGTGACCGTGGCGCACGACCTGGCGGGCCATGTCGCGGCTCTTGGCGAAGCCGGCGCGGTAGACGACGTTGTCGAGGCGGGTCTCGAGGATGCGGAGCAGGTTCTCACCGGTCTTGCCCTGCTTGCGCTGGGCCTCCTCGTAGTACCCGCGGAACTGCTTCTCGAGCACGCCGTAGATGCGCGCGCACTTCTGCTTCTCGCGCATCTGCAGCAGGTACTCGCTGTCCTTCGTCCGACCGCGGCCGTGCTGCCCGGGCGGGTAGGGACGGCTCTCGATGGGGCACTTCGGCGACTCGCACTTCGCGCCCTTGAGGAACAGCTTGGTCTTCTCGCGGCGGCAGCGCTTGCAGTCCGCCCCGGTGTATCGGGCCATGGTGGTGGGTTCTCTCTCTCGGGCGTCAGACGCGGCGGCGCTTGGGCGGGCGGCAGCCGTTGTGCGGGCTCGGGGTCACGTCCTGGATGGTGCCGACCTCGAGGCCGGTCGCCTGCAGCGAGCGGATCGCGGTCTCGCGGCCCGAACCCGGGCCCTTGACGAAGACGTCGACCTTCTTCATGCCGTGCTCCATGGCACGACGCGCCGCCGCCTCCGCAGCGAGCTGCGCGGCGAAGGGCGTGCTCTTGCGCGAGCCCTTGAAGCCCACCTGGCCCGACGAGGCCCAGGAGATCACCGCACCCGTGGGGTCGGTGATGGAGACGATGGTGTTGTTGAACGTGCTCTTGATGTGCGCGTGCCCGTGGGCGACGTTCTTCTTCTCCTTGCGGCGCACCTTCTTGGCGCCGGCGGCCGTACGGCTCTTGGGAGGCATCGACTATCCGTTCTGGTTGAGGTCATCGGCCCTTCGGTCGCCGCGGCGGGTGCCGGGCAGGACCGTCGGACTACTACTTCTTGCCGGCCTTCTTCTTGCCGGCCACGGTCTTCTTCGGGCCCTTGCGGGTGCGCGCGTTGGTGTGCGTGCGCTGTCCGCGGACCGGGAGGCCGCGGCGGTGCCGGAGGCCCTGGTAGCAGCCGATCTCGACCTTGCGGCGGATGTCTGCGGCGACCTCGCGACGGAGGTCACCCTCGATCTTGTAGTTGGCCTCGAGCCAGTCGCGCAGCTTGATGAGGTCCTCGTCGCCGAGGTCCTTCACTCGCAGGTCCGGGCTGATGCCGGTCGCCTCGAGCGTCTGCTGGGCGCGGGTCTTGCCGATGCCGAAGATGTACGTGAGCGCAACCTCGAGCCGCTTGTCGCGGGGGAGGTCGACGCCGACGAGACGTGCCATCGGGCGTTCTCTCTTCCAGTTCGTCCGGAGGTTTCGGGAGCAGTACCGGTCCCACCCGCCCTCGGGTGGGTCCTCGGCCTCCGGGCCGGGGGTGGCGTCCCGCACGCTGCACGTGGGCTGCGCGGGGGTCGGGTACTGCTTCGGTACGTCGGCCGGCGGGAGCCGGTGACGCTGCTGCGACCAGGGGCCGCTGCGGTCAGCCCTGACGCTGCTTGTGGCGCGGGTTCTCGCAGATGACCATGACCCGGCCGTGACGGCGGATCACCTTGCACTTGTCGCAGATCTTCTTGACGCTCGGGTTGACCTTCATCGATCTCTCCACGGGTGCTCGTGCCAGGCGGTTCGAGCGCCCGTGCGGCTAGGGATGGACAACGGTGGTCCGTCACTCGGAGCCGCGGGGGTCCGCGGTCCGGGCGGGACCGTCACTTGTAGCGGTAGACGATCCGGCCACGGGTGAGGTCGTAGGGCGAGAGCTCCACGACGACCCGGTCATCGGGAAGGATCCGGATGTAGTGCATCCGCATCTTCCCGCTGATGTGCGCAAGCACCTTGTGCCCGTTGTCGAGCTCCACCCGGAACATCGCATTCGGGAGAGACTCGGTGATCGTGCCCTCGAGCTCGATGGCACCGTCCTTCTTGGGCATGTCCTCGCACTTCATCCGTATCGACTGAGTTACCTTGTGGCCACCGGAACGCGACCGCACGCCACCCTGGACCTGCAGCGCAGGCCCGGACGGGCATGACTGGGCGCGACTCGAGGAGCCGAGGGACGAGTCTACGTCAGAACCCGGTCCGGGCGGTAATCGCCGGTCGCCCACCCTCGGAGCGACGACCGGGCACCGTCCGCCGCATTACGGACGGCTCGCGGCCGGGCTCGGGACGCCGAGGGCGGCGAAGCGCTCGGCCCCCCCGTCGAGCGCGGTGAGGACCCACGGGCCCTCCTCGGTGATCGCCACGGTGTGCTCCCAGTGGCAGGCCCGCCGGCCGTCGACCGTCACGACCGTCCACTCGTCGTCCAGGGTCCGCACCGCCCGCTCCCCCGCGCAGACCATGGGCTCGACCGCCAGGGCCATGCCCGGCACCAGCTGCGGGCTGCGACCGCCGGCGGCGTAGTTGGGGACGTTGGGGTCCATGTGCATCGACGTGCCGATGCCATGGCCGACGTACTCCTCGACGATGCCGTACGCCGTCCCGCCCGGCTCGGCCCGCACGCAGGCCTCGACCGCCGCGCCGATGTCGACGACCCGGTTCCCGACGCGAGCCGCGGCCAGGCCGCGCCACAGCGCCGCCTCGGTCACGCGGGAGAGCTCGACCGCCTCGGGGTCGGCGGGTCCGACGCTCACCGTGATCGCGGCGTCGCCGTGCCAGCCGTCGAGGATCGCGCCGCAGTCGATGGAGATCTGGTCGCCGGCGAGCAGGACGCGGTCGCCCGGGATGCCGTGCACGACCTCGTCGTTCACCGAGGTGCAGATGCTCGCCGGGAAGCCGTGGTAGCCGAGGAACGACGGGGTCGCGCCGTGGCTGCGGATCGACTCCTCGGCGATCGCGTCCAGCTCCCGGGTGGTGACGCCCGGGGCGACCGCGGCACGGAGCAGCTCGAGGGTGCGGGCGACGACGAGGCCGGCGCCCGCGCATGAGCTCGATCTGCGCCGGCGTCTTGATCTCGATCCGATCCTTGCGGTGGAACACGCCCGGATGCCTCAGGCCCCGAGCGCGGACAGCACCCGGGCCGTGACGTCCGCTACGGCGCCCACGCCGTCGACCCGCACGAGGAGACCCTGCGCCTCGTACACGGCGGTGAGCGGGGCGGTCTGCTCCTCGAAGACCTCCTGGCGACGTCGGATGACGTCCTCGGTGTCGTCGCTGCGTCCCTGCTCCGCCGCCCGCTTCACCAGGCGCGCGACGAGCTCGTCGCGGTCGACGGTGAGCTCGACCACGTGGTCGAGGGCCGCGCCCCGCTCGGCCAGCATGGCCGCCAGCTCGTCTACCTGGGCCACCGTCCGGGGGTACCCGTCGAGCAGGAACCCGACCGCGGCGTCCGGTGCCGAGAGGCGGTCCCGGACCATCGCGTTCGTGACCGAGTCCGGGACGTAGTCGCCGGCGTCCATGTAGCGCTGGGCCTCGAGGCCCAGGGGGGTCCCGCCCGCCACGTTGGCCCGGAAGATGTCGCCGGTGGAGACGTGCGGGACGCCGAGCCGCTCCGCCAGCACGACCGCCTGGGTCCCCTTGCCCGCGCCCGGCGGGCCCATGAGCACGACGCGCATCAGCGGAGGAATCCCTCGTAGTTGCGCTGCTGCAGCTGGGACTCGATCTGCTTCACGGTGTCGAGGCCGACACCGACCATGATCAGCAGGCTCGTGCCGCCGAAGATGAACCGCTGCTGCACGCCGATGAACGCGAACGCGATGAACGGGATGATCGCGATGATGGCGAGGTAGATCGACCCGGGCAGCGTGATGCGGGTGAGCACGTAGTCGAGGTACTCGGCCGTCGGCTTGCCCGCGCGGATGCCGGGCACGAAGCCGCCGTACTGCTTCATGTTGTCGGCGACCTCGACCGGGTTGAACGTGATCGCGACGTAGAAGTAGGTGAAGAAGATGATGAGCAGCGCGTAGAGGATCAGGTAGAGCGGCTCGTCACCGCGCGTGAGGTTCTGCGAGATCCACTGCGCGACCGAGCCCTGGCTCCCCGACAGCTGCACGATGAGCTGCGGCACGTAGAGCAGCGACGAGGCGAAGATGACCGGGATGACGCCGGCCATGTTGACCTTGAGCGGGATGTACGTCGAGGTCCCGCCGTACATCTTGCGGCCGACCATGCGCTTGGCGTACTGCACCGGGATACGCCGCTGGGCCTGCTCGACGTAGACGACGCCCGCGATGACCGCGACGCCGACGAGGAGGGTGAGAACCAGCGCGAACGGGCCGTTGATGGTCGAGATCTGCCAGAGCTGCCCGGGGAACGTCGCGATGATCGAGGTGAAGATCAGCAGGGACATGCCGTTGCCGACGCCGCGGTCGGTGATGTTCTCGCCGAGCCACATGATGATGCCGGTGCCGGCGGTCATCGTGAGGATCATCGTGAGGACCAGCACGATCGAGTTGTTGTACAGGAGGTCCTCGTTGCACCCCTGGAACAGCCGGCCGGGGACGCGGGCGAGCGCGATGATGCCCGTCGACTGCAGGACGGCGAGGCCGATCGTCAGGTAGCGGGTGTACTGCGTGAGGGTGGCCTGTCCGGCCTGCCCCTCCTGACGCAGCGACTCCAGCCGCGGGATGACGACGGTGAGCAGCTGGATGATGATGCTCGCCGTGATGTACGGCATGATCCCGAGCGCGAAGACCGACAGCTGGAGCAGCGCGCCGCCGCTGAAGAGGTTGATCAGTCCGTAGATCGAGTTGTCCTGGACCGCCTCGATGCACAGCTGGATGTTCTGGTAGTTGACTCCAGGAGTGGGCACGACCGAGCCCAGTCGGAACAGGGCGATGATGCCGAGGGTGAACAACAGCTTCTTGCGCAGGTCCGGCGTACGGAACGCCGACGCGAACGCGGAAAGCACAGCCCCTCCAGGTGGACGCCCTGTGGCGTCCGATGCGACAACTGACCCCGCGGCAGGTGCTGCGGGCGTGGATCCCTCACGCGGCCCGGGACTCCCGGATCGGACGGCCTGAGCGTAACAGCCGAACTCCGAGGGGCGCCCCGGACGTCGCAGTCACGACGCCCGGGACGCCCCTCGGGTGGTTCGGGAGGTCAGCCGAGCTCGGTGACCGAGCCGCCCGCCGCCTCGATCTTGCTCTTCGCCGTCTCGGAGCACGCGTGGGCGCTCACCTCGAGCCGCACGGCGATGTCGCCGTTGCCGAGGATCTTGACCGGCAGGTTCTTGCGGACGGCACCGGCGGCCACGAGCTCCGCGACACCGACCGTTCCGCCGTCGGGGAACAGCGCGTTGAGCTGTGCCACGTTGACGACCTGGAACTCGACCTTGTTGTTGTTCTTGAAGCCCTTGAGCTTGGGCAGCCGCATGTGCATCGGCATCTGGCCGCCCTCGAACCGCGCGGGCACCTGGTAGCGAGCCTTGGTGCCCTTGGTGCCGCGGCCGGCGGTCTTGCCCTTGCTGGCCTCACCGCGACCCACGCGGGTCTTGGCGGTCTTGGCGCCGGGAGCCGGACGCAGGTGGTGAACCTTGAGAGTCATGTCAGTCGACCTCCTCGACCTTGACGAGGTGCGACACGGTGGAGACCATCCCGCGGATCTCGGGACGGTCCTCCTTCACCACGACGTCACCGATGCGCTTGAGGCCCAGCGAGCGCAGGGTGTCGCGCTGGTTCTGCTTGCCGCCGATCTCCGAGCGGAGCTGGGTGACCTTGAGACGACCCATCACGCACCCGCTCCCGCGGCCCGGGCGCGCAGCAGCGCGGCCGGGGCGACGTCCTCCAGGGGGAGACCACGGCGGGCCGCGACCTCTTCCGGACGCTCGAGGCCCTTGAGGGCCGCGACGGTCGCGTGGACGACGTTGATGGCGTTGTCGGACCCGAGCGACTTGCTGAGCACGTCGTGGATACCCGCGCACTCGAGCACCGCACGCACCGGTCCACCGGCGATGACGCCGGTACCCGGAGCGGCCGGACGCAGCAGGACGACCCCGGCCGCGGCCTCGCCGGTGATGGGGTGCGGGATGGTGCCCTGGATGCGCGGGACCTTGAAGAAGCTCTTCTTGGCCTCCTCGACGCCCTTGGCGATGGCCGCGGGCACCTCCTTGGCCTTCCCGTACCCGACACCCACGGTGCCGTCGCCGTCGCCCACGACCACGAGGGCGGTGAAGCTGAAGCGACGTCCGCCCTTCACGACCTTGGCGACCCGGTTGATCGCTACGACGCGCTCGACGAAGGCGGACTTCTCCGCCACGGGACCCTTACCGTCGCGACGGTCGCGTCCACGCTCGTTGCCGCCGGCGCCGCCTCCGCGGCGCTGGGCTGCAGCCATGACTAACCTCTTCCTTCGAATTCGTCGTGCGCGTCAGAACGCGAGGCCGCCCTCACGGGCGCCTTCGGCGAGGGCCGCGACGCGGCCGTGGTACTTGTTGCCGCCGCGGTCGAAGACGACCGCCTCGACACCAGCGGACTTGGCGCGCGACGCGAGGAGCTCGCCCACCTTCTTGGCCTTGGCGCTCTTGTCACCGTCGAACGAACGCAGGTCTGCCTCCATGGTGGACGCGGACGCGAGCGTGGTGCCGGCGGTGTCGTCGACGACCTGGACGAACAGGTGACGACTCGAACGCGAGACGACCAGACGGGGACGGGACGCGGTGCCCGTGACCTTCTTGCGGACCCGGGTGTGACGGCGCTTGCGCGCGACCGCCTTCTTGTTGCCCGAGCCGAGCTTGGCGACGATCGACATGGCTTACTTGCCCGCCTTTCCGGCCTTGCGGCGGATGACCTCGCCGGCGTAACGCACACCCTTGCCCTTGTAGGGGTCGGGCTTGCGGAGCTTGCGCAGCTTCGCGGCGACCTCGCCGACCTGCTGCTTGTCGATACCGGCGACCGAGAACTTCGTCGGCGTCTCCACCGTGAAGGTGATGCCGTCCGGCGCCTCGATGTAGACCGGGTGGCTGTAGCCGAGGGCGAACTCGAGATCGTTGCCCTTGGCGACCACGCGGTAACCGGTGCCCGAGATCTCCAGCGCCTTGCTGTAGCCGTCGGTGACGCCGACGACCATGTTCGAGACGAGCGTGCGGGTCAGGCCGTGGAGCGAGCGCGCCTGGCGCTCGTCGTTCGGTCGGGTCACCTCGAGGGTGCCGTCCTCGGCCTTGGCCACCGTGATGGGGGCCGGGACCTCGTGCGTCAGCGTGCCCTTGGGCCCGTTGACCGTCACGGTCGCACCCTCGATGTCGACGGTGACTCCCGACGGGACGGAGATGGGCAGGCGTCCGATGCGCGACATGTCTGTTCTCTCCTTCCCGCTACCAGACGTAGGCGAGGACTTCCCCACCCACGCCCTTCTTGGATGCCTGCTTGTCGGTCAGCAGACCGGACGACGTCGAGATGATCGCGACGCCGAGCCCGCCCAGCACACGCGGCAGGGAGGTGCTCTTCGCGTACACGCGGAGGCCGGGCTTGGACACGCGCCGCACGCCGGCGATCGAGCGCTCGCGGCTCGGACCGAACTTGAGGTCGAGGGTCAGGGTCTTCCCGACCTCGGCGTCCTCGACGCGCCAGCCGGCGATGTAGCCCTCCTGCTTGAGGATCTCGGCGATTCCCGCCTTGATCTTCGAGTGGGGCATCGCCACGGTGTCGTGGTACGCCGAGTTGGCGTTGCGCAGACGCGTGAGCATGTCTGCGATCGGGTCAGTCATCGTCATGGCCGAGTGGCCTTCCTCACCGTGGTATCCCGCACGTACCTCGTGCGGGACCTTCGGCGTCGTCGTTTCCTACCAGCTGCTCTTCGTGATGCCCGGGAGCTCGCCCGCGTGCGCCATCTCGCGCAGGCAGATGCGGCAGAGCCCGAACTTGCGGTAGACCGAGTGCGGACGGCCGCACCGGTTGCACCGGGTGTAGCCACGGACGGCGAACTTCGGCTTCTTGTTCGCCTTGTTGATCAGAGCGGTCTTCGCCACGGTCAGTTCTCCTTGAAGGGGAAGCCGAGGTGCTTCAGGAGCGCACGGCCCTCGTCGTCGGTGGACGCGGTGGTGACCACCGTGATGTCCATGCCTCGGACGCGGTCGATGGCGTCCTGGTCGATCTCGTGGAACATCGACTGCTCGTTGAGACCGAAGGTGTAGTTGCCCCGACCGTCGAACTGCTTGGCCGAGAGACCGCGGAAGTCGCGGATGCGCGGGAGCGCGACCGACAGCAGCCGGTCGAGGAACTCCCACATGCGGTCGCCGCGCAGGGTGACGTGCGCACCGATCGGCATGCCCTCGCGCAGCTTGAACTGCGCGATCGACTTGCGCGCCTTGGTCACCTGCGGCTTCTGGCCGGTGATCAGGGCCAGGTCGCGGATGGCCCCCTCGATCAGCTTGGAGTCGCGCGCCGCCTCGCCGACACCCATGTTGACCACGATCTTGGTCAGCCCGGGGACCTGCATGACGTTGGCGAAGCCGAACTCGTCACGCAGGGCGGGGACGATCTCCTCGCGGTAACGGGTCTTGAGGCGCGGGACCACCGTCGCGGCAGCGTCCTTCTCGGGAGCGGAGGTCGTCATCAGATGTCCTTACCCGTGCGCCGGGAGATGCGCACGCTGCGGGTCGTCTCGTACGACGTGCCGTCGGGACGGTTCTTCGTGACGACCTCGCGGCGGTAGCCCACGCGCGTCGGACGGTCGTCGGTCGGGTCCACGATCATCACGTTGGAGACGTGGATCGGCGCCTCCTGCGTCACGATGCCGCCAGTCATGGCACCGCGGGTCGACTGGCCGACCTTCGTGTGCTTCTTGATCTGGTTGACACCCTCGACGAGCACCTTGTCGGACTCGACGAGAACGGCGATGACCTTGCCCTTCTTGCCCTTGTCCTTGCCCGTGATGACCTGGACGAGGTCACCCTTCTTGATGTTCGCCATGGTCAGAGCACCTCCGGAGCCAGCGAGATGATCTTCATGAACCGCTTCTCGCGCAGCTCGCGTCCGACGGGACCGAAGATGCGCGTGCCGCGCGGCTCCCCGTCCGCCTTGAGGATCACGGCGGCGTTCTCGTCGAAGCGGATGTACGAGCCGTCGAGGCGCCGGCGCTCCTTCTTGGTGCGCACGATCACGGCCTTGACGACGTCGCCCTTCTTGACGTTGCCACCGGGGATCGCGTCCTTGACGGTGGCGACGATGACGTCACCGATGCCCGCGTAGCGCCGACCCGAACCGCCGAGGACGCGGATGCAGAGGATCTCCTTGGCACCCGTGTTGTCGGCGACACGAAGTCGCGACTCCTGCTGGATCACTTGATGTCTCCTGTTGTCGCGCCGGTTCTCGGCGATCCGAGCCTGGCGGAACTGATGTGTGGTGCGGTCCGCCGCGTGCGGTGGACCTGGTGAGTCTAGGTGGCAGTCGGGTGACGGCCAAAACTCGTGATGACGGGCGGGTCAGCGGAAGGCCGTCCCGCCCGGGATCACTTCGCCTTCTCGAGGATCTCCACGACGCGCCAGCGCTTGGTCGCCGAGAGCGGACGGGTCTCCATGAGGAGGACCTTGTCGCCCACGCCGGCCGCGTTGGCCTCGTCGTGCGCCTTGAGCTTGCTGGTACGGCGGACGACCTTGCCGTACAGCGGGTGCTTGAAGCGGTCCTCGACAGCGACGACGACGGTCTTGTCCATCTTGTCGCTGACGACGTACCCCTCACGCGTCTTGCGGAAACCGCGCGTGCTCTCGGTGCTCATCGCCTTCTCGCTCGTCTCGCTCATGCCGCACCCACAGGGGTGATCCCGAGCTCGCGCTCGCGCATGATCGTGTAGATGCGCGCGATGTCCGTGCGGACGGCGCGCAGTCGGCCGTGGCTCTCCAGCTGGCCGGTGGCCGCCTGGAAGCGCAGGTTGAACAGCTCGGCCTTGGCCTCGCGGAGCTTGTCGACGAGCTCGTCGTCGGTCAGCACGCGAAGGTCGGCGGGCTTGGTTCCCGTCGCCATCAGTTGTCACCTACCTCGCGCCGCACGATGCGGCACTTCATCGGGAGCTTGTGGGCCGCTCGGGTGAGCGCCTCACGAGCCACGGTCTCGTTCGGGTAGGCCAGCTCGAACATGACACGGCCCGGCTTGACGTTGGCGACCCACCACTCCGGCGAGCCCTTGCCGCTACCCATGCGGGTCTCGGCGGGCTTCTTGGTGATGGGGCGGTCCGGGTAGATCGTGATCCAGACCTTGCCGCCACGCTTGATGTGCCGCGTCATGGCGATACGAGCCGCCTCGATCTGGCGGTTCGTCACGTAGGCGGGCTCGAGCGCCTGCAGGCCCCACTCGCCCCACGTCACGTTCGTGCCGCCCTTGGCGGCGCCGTGACGGTTGGGGTGGTGCTGCTTGCGGTGCTTGACCCGGCGGGGGATCAGCATCGGTCAGGCCTCCGATCCGGTGGTCTCGACCGCGCCGGCGGTCTCGACGGTCTCGACGACGGGCGCCTCGGTCGCGGCGACGTCCGCGGGAGCGGCCGGGGCGGCGTCGCGGCGGGCCGGCCGGGCCGGGCGGTCGCGACGGGGTGCGCCGAGGCGCTCCGCGGCGGCGACGGCCTCCCGCTCGGTGCGCGACTGGCTGACCTCGCCCTTGTAGATCCAGACCTTGACGCCGATGCGGCCGAACGTGGTCCGGGCCTCGTAGAAGCCGTAGTCGATGTTGGCGCGCAGCGTGTGCAGCGGCACCCGACCCTCGCGGTAGAACTCGGTACGGCTCATCTCGGCGCCGCCGAGCCGGCCGGACACCTGGACACGGATGCCCTTGGCGCCGCCCTTCATGGCGGACTGCATCGACTTGCGCATCGCACGGCGGAAGGACACGCGGCTCGACAGCTGCTCGGCCACGCCCTGCGCGACGAGCTGCGCGTCGATCTCCGGGTTCTTGACCTCGAGGATGTTGAGCTGCACCTGCTTGCCGGTCAGCTTCTCGAGGTCGCCGCGGATGCGGTCGGCCTCCGCGCCGCGCCGGCCGATGACGATGCCGGGGCGCGCCGTGTGGATGTCGACGCGGACCCGCTCGCGGGTGCGCTCGATCTCCACCTTGCTGATGCCGGCCCGCTCCATGCCCTTGTTCATGAGGCGACGGATCTTGACGTCCTCATCGACGTAGTCGCGGTAGCGCTGACCGTCCTTGGACGAGTCGGCGAACCAGCGCGACTTGTAGTCGGTGGTGATGCCCAGACGGAAGCCGTACGGGTTGATCTTCTGGCCCACGGCCGGGTCACCCCTTCTTCCGCGCCGAGTCGGCGGTGACCGACTCGACGACGACGGTGATGTGACTGGTGCGCTTGCGGATGCGGTACGCGCGGCCCTGGGCGCGCGGCCGGAAGCGCTTCAGCGTCGGTCCCTCGTCCACGTAGGCCTCACGGACCACGAGGGTGTCGGGGTCGAGCTGGAAGTTGTTCGTCGCGTTGGCGATGGCGCTGTCAAGCACCTTGCCCACCGGCTCGCTCGCCGCCTGCGGTGCGAAGTGCAGGATCGCCTGCGCCTCCGCTGCCGGCAGGCCACGGATCAGGTCGATGACCCGGCGTGCCTTCATGGGCGTGACACGCACGTAGCGCGCCTGGGCCCTGGCTTCCATCGCTGTCCCCTTGCTGGTCGTCGTACTCACGTCTGGTCGGTCTTCTCGTGCTCGGTAGCCCCGCGCCGGCTAGCGGCGCTTGGCCTTGCGGTCGTCCTTCACGTGTCCACGGAAGGTGCGCGTCGGCGCGAACTCGCCGAGCTTGTGACCGATCATGTTCTCGGTCACGAAGACCGGGATGTGCTTGCGGCCGTCGTGCACCGCGATGGTGTGACCGAGCATGTCCGGCACGATCATCGAACGGCGCGACCAGGTCTTGATCACGTTGCGGGTGCCCTTGGCGTTCTGGTCGTCCACCTTCTTGGCGAGGTGGCCGTCGATGAAGGGGCCCTTCTTCAGGCTGCGAGGCATGGAGTATGGCTCCCTTAGCGCTTCTTGCCGGTCTTGCGGCGGCGGACGATGAACTTGTCGCTGGCCTTGTTGGCCTTGCGAGTACGGCCTTCGGGCTTGCCGTTGGGGTTGACCGGGTGACGGCCACCGGAGGTCTTGCCCTCTCCACCACCGTGCGGGTGGTCGATCGGGTTCATGGCGACACCACGGACGGTCGGGCGCTTGCCCTTCCAGCGCATGCGGCCGGCCTTGCCCCAGTTGATGTTGCTCTGCTCGGCGTTGCCGACCTCGCCGATGGTGGCGCGGCAGCGGACGTCGACGTTGCGGATCTCGCCCGAGGGGAGACGCAGCTGGGCGTAGGGGCCGTCCTTGGCGACGAGCTGGATGCTCGCACCGGCGGAGCGCGCCATCTTCGCGCCGCCACCGGGGCGGAGCTCGACGGCGTGCACGACCGTGCCGACGGGGATGTTGCGCAGCGGCAGGTTGTTGCCCGGCTTGATGTCGGCCGCGGGGCCGGTCTCGACGGTGTCACCCTGCGACAGCTTGTTCGGCGCGACGATGTAGCGCTTCTCGCCGTCCACGAAGTGCAGCAGCGCGATGCGGGCGGTGCGGTTCGGGTCGTACTCGATGTGCGCGACCTTGGCCGGCACGCCGTCCTTGTCGGAGCGACGGAAGTCGATGACCCGGTAGGCGCGCTTGTGGCCACCGCCCTGGTGCCGGGTGGTGATGCGGCCCTGGTTGTTCCGGCCGCCCTTCCTGGGAAGCGGACGAACGAGCGACTTCTCCGGCGTCGACCGCGTGATCTCGACGAAGTCGGCCACGCTGGAGCCACGACGCCCAGGTGTGGTCGGCTTGTACTTGCGGATACCCATCGGGTTTCTCTTCCTCGTCGGTAGCGGCGCCGGTCAGGAGACCGGACCGCCGAAGATGTCGATGCGGTCGCCGTCGGCGAGGCTGACGATGGCGCGCTTGGTGTCGGCACGCTTGCCGGCACCGAACTTCGTCCTCGTCGTCTTGCCCTGGCGGTTGATCGTGTTCACGCCGGTCACCCGGACGCCGAAGACCTGCTCGACCGCGATCTTGATCTGGGTCTTGTTGGCGCCGGGAGCGACGATGAACGTGTACTTGTTCTCGTCGAGGAGCCCGTAGCTCTTCTCCGAGATCACGGGGGCCAGCAGGATGTCGCGCGGGTCGTTGATCCTCACAGCGCAGCCTCCTCGGCCTCGGACCCGGTCGCGACGGCCTTCGCGCCCTTGCCGGTCGTGGGACCGGCCACGAACGCGTCGAACGCGCCCCGGGTGAAGATGACGTCGTCGCTCACGAGCACGTCGTAGGTGTTGAGCTGGTCGACGACCAGCAGGTGCACGCTGGGCACGTTGCGCAGCGACAGCCAGCTCACGTCGTCGTCGCGCTCGAGGACCACGAGCAGGTTGCGCCGGTCGCTGATGCTCGCCAGCGCCTGGATGGCGGCCTTGGTCGAGGGGGTGTCCCCCTCGACGATGCCGGTCACCACGTGCAGGCGCCCGTTGCGGGCCCGGTCGGACAGCGCACCGCGCAGCGCGGCCGCCTTCATCTTCTTGGGCGTGCGCTGGGCGTAGTCGCGCGGCGTCGGGCCGTGCACCACGCCACCACCGGTGAACTGCGGTGCTCGGGTCGAGCCCTGACGGGCGCGGCCGGTGCCCTTCTGCTTGTACGGCTTGCGCCCACCACCACGGACCTCGCCGCGGCTCTTGGTGTCGTGCGTGCCCTGACGGGCCGCAGCGAGCTGCGCGACGACGACCTGGTGGATCAGCGGCACGTTGACCTGCAGGCCGAAGACGTCGGCCGGCAGGTCGAGCGTCCCGGCGGGGGTGCCGGCCGGGGTGGTGACCTCGACCGAGGTCACCTCGGCGGTCTCGAGCTTCGCCATGGTGTCAGGCCCCCTTCGCCGAGGTGCGGACGAGGACGAGGCCGCCCTTAGGCCCGGGGACGGCGCCCTTGATGAGGATGAGCCCGTTCTCGGCGTCGACCGCGTGGATCGTCAGGTTCTGCGTCGTCTGCCGGTTGGTGCCCATCCGGCCCGCCATGCGCATGCCCTTGAAGACGCGGCCAGGGGTCGCGCAGCCGCCGATCGAGCCCGGCTTGCGGTGGTTGCGGTGGGCACCGTGCGAGGCGCTCACGCCGGAGAACCCGTGCCGCTTCATGACACCGGCGTAGCCCTTGCCCTTGGTGGTGCCGACGACGTCGATCACCTGCCCGGCCTCGAAGGTGTCGACGGCGAGCTCCTGGCCCACGGTGTACTCGGAGGCGTCCGAGGTCCGCAGCTCGACCAGGTGACGGCGCGGCGTGACGCCCGCCTTGGCGAAGTGGCCCGATGCGGGCTTGTTCACCTTGCGCGGGTCGATCGCGCCGAACGCGATCTGGACGGAGCTGTAGCCGTCCTGCTCCGGGGTCTTGACCTGGGTGACGACGCACGGGCCGGCCTTGACCACGGTCACGGGCACGACGCGGTTGTTCTCGTCCCAGACCTGGGTCATGCCGAGCTTCTCGCCCAGCAACCCCTTCATGTGCTTGCTCATGGTGGCTACGTTCCTCAGAGCTTGATCTCGATGTCGACGCCGGCCGGGAGGTCGAGTCGCATGAGCGAGTCCACCGTCTTCGGCGTGGGGTCGAGGATGTCGATGAGACGCTTGTGGGTGCGCATCTCGAAGTGCTCGCGGCTGTCCTTGTACTTGTGCGGCGAGCGGATGACGCAGTAGACGTTCTTCTCCGTCGGCAGCGGCACCGGGCCCGCGACCTGCGCACCAGTACGCGTCACCGTCTCGACGATCTTGCGCGCCGAGCTGTCGATGACCTCGTGGTCGTAGGCCTTGAGCCGGATGCGGATCTTCTGTCCCGCCATGATGGCTTCGGTGTCCTTCTCGTTCGTGTGCCGCTGGGAGGAGCCGCCTCCGGTGGGAGCGACCCCGGTGGGATCGCGGTCGGGTCCGTCGCGCGTGCTCCGGACCCGACCGCGGTCACCAGGTGGTGGTGCAGTCCTACTTGATGATCTTGACGACGCGACCCGCGCCGACGGTGCGACCACCCTCGCGGATGGCGAAGCGGAGGCCTTCCTCCATCGCGATCGGCTGGATGAGGTCGACCTTCATCTCGGTGTTGTCGCCGGGCATGACCATCTCGGTGCCCTCGGGCAGCGTGACGACGCCGGTGACGTCGGTCGTCCGGAAGTAGAACTGCGGACGGTAGTTGTTGAAGAACGGCGTGTGCCGGCCACCCTCGTCCTTGCTGAGGATGTAGACGTTCGCGTCGAACTCCGTGTGCGGGGTGACCGAGCCCGGCTTGCACAGGACCTGGCCGCGCTCGACGTCGTCGCGCTTGGTGCCACGGAGGAGCAGGCCCACGTTCTCGCCGGCCTGGCCCTCGTCGAGGAGCTTGCGGAACATCTCGACGCCGGTGACGGTGGTCTTCGAGGTGGTCGGGCGGATGCCGACGATCTCGATCTCCTCGTTCACCTTGATGATGCCGCGCTCGATACGGCCGGTGACGACGGTGCCGCGACCGGTGATGGTGAAGACGTCCTCGACGGGCATGAGGAACGGCTTGTCGGTCTCGCGCTCCGGCGTCGGGATGTACTCGTCGACGGCCTTCATGAGCTCGAGGATCGACTCGCCCCACTTGGCGTCGCCGTTGAGCGCCGGGAAGGCGGCAACGCGGACGACCGGGATGTTGTCGCCGTCGAACTCGTAGCTCGAGAGCAGCTCGCGGACCTCGAGCTCGACGAGCTCGAGGATCTCCTCGTCGTCGACCATGTCGCACTTGTTCAGGGCGACGACGAGCGACGGCACGCCGACCTGGCGGGCGAGGAGCACGTGCTCCTTGGTCTGCGGCATCGGACCGTCGGTGGCGGCGACGACGAGGATCGCGCCGTCCATCTGGGCCGCACCGGTGATCATGTTCTTGATGTAGTCCGCGTGACCGGGGCAGTCCACGTGCGCGTAGTGCCGCGCCTCGGTCTGGTACTCGACGTGCGCGATCGAGATCGTGATGCCGCGCTGGCGCTCCTCGGGAGCCTTGTCGATCTGGTCGAACGGCGTGAACGGGTTCACGTCCGGGTAGGCGTCGTGCAGCACCTTGGTGATCGCCGCGGTCAGCGTCGTCTTGCCGTGGTCGATGTGACCGATGGTGCCGATGTTGACGTGCGGCTTGGTCCGCTCGAACTTCGCCTTCGCCACGGTGTCCTCCTGTGGACTGTGGATGGTTACGCCGTACGACGTAGGTCCTGATGGATCGGGTCGGGGTGGTGCGGGTCGTACTGCCGTGCTGCGGGTTCTCTCACGCGCTGCGATCGATCACCCCGGGAGCGCAGAGCGGGTTACTCGCCCCGCGCCTTCGCGATGATCTCGAGCGCCACGTTGTTGGGAACCTGGGCGTACGAGTCGAACTGCATGGAGTAGCTCGCCCGGCCCTGCGTCTTGCTGCGGAGGTCTCCGACGTAGCCGAACATCTCCGACAGGGGGACGAGAGCCCTCACGACGCGAGCGCCGGAACGCTCCTCCATGGCCTGGATCTGGCCGCGGCGCGAGTTGAGGTCGCCGATGACGTCGCCCATGAAGTCCTCGGGCGTGGTCACCTCGACCGCCATCATCGGCTCGAGCAGGACCGGACCGGCCTTGCGTGCGGCCTCCTTGAAGGCCATCGAGCCGGCGATCTTGAACGCGAGCTCCGAGGAGTCGACCTCGTGGTAGGCGCCGTCGTTGAGCGTCACCTTGATGTCGACCATCGGGTAGCCGGCGAGCACGCCGTTCTCCATGGCCTCCTGGCAGCCGGCGTCGACCGACGGGATGTACTCGCGCGGGATGCGGCCGCCGGTGACGGCGTTGACGAACTCGTAGCCGCCCTCGCCCTCGGCCGTGCCCGAGGAGGGCTCGATCGCGATCTGCACCTTGGCGAACTGGCCGGAGCCGCCCGTCTGCTTCTTGTGCGTGTAGTCGACCCGGTCGACGACCTTCGTGATCGTCTCGCGGTAGGCCACCTGCGGCTTGCCGACGTTCGCCTCGACCTTGAACTCGCGGCGCATGCGGTCGACGAGCACCTCGAGGTGCAGCTCGCCCATGCCCGCGATGATCGTCTGGCCGGTCTCCTCGTCGGTCCGCACCTGGAAGGTGGGGTCCTCGTCGGACAGTCGCTGGATCGCGGTGCCCAGACGCTCCTGGTCGCCCTTGCTCTTCGGCTCGATCGCCACGTGGATGACCGGGGCCGGGAAGTTCATCGACTCGAGGACGACCGGGTTCTTGTCGTCGCAGAGCGTCTCGCCCGTGGTCGTGTCCTTGAGACCCATGACGGCGACGATGTCGCCGGCACCCACGCGCGAGATCTCCTCGCGCTTGTTCGCGTGCATCCGGTAGATCTTGCCGATCCGCTCCTTGCGGCCCTTGACCGAGTTCAGCACCTGCGTGCCGGCCTCGAGGACGCCGGAGTAGACCCGGATGTAGGTGAGCTTGCCGAGGTGCGGGTCGGTCATGATCTTGAAGGCGAGCGCGGAGAACGGCTCGGACTCGGCCGGCTGGCGGCTGACGATGACGTCCTCGTCACCGACCTTGTGACCCTCGATGGCGTCGACGTCGAGCGGCGACGGGAGGTAGTCCACCACGGCGTCCAGCATGGGCTGGACGCCCTTGTTCTTGAACGCCGAGCCGGTGAGCACCGGGGTGAGCTTGCCCGCGATGGTCGCGCGACGGATCGCCGCGTGGAGCTCGTCCTCGGTGGGCTCCTGGCCCTCGAGGTACTTCTCCATCATCGCGTCGTCCGCCTCCGCGATCGTCTCGAGGAGACGGTCGCGCCACTCGCGAGCGGCCTCGACGTGCGTGGCGGGGATGTCGAGGACGTCGTACGCCTCGCCCTTCTGCGTGTCGTCCGGCCACACGAGCGCCTTCATGCGCACGAGGTCGACGACGCCGCGGAAGTCCGCCTCGGCGCCGATCGGGATCTGGAGCACGAGCGGGGTCGCGTTGAGCCGCGAGATGATCATGTCGACGCAGCGGTGGAACTCGGCGCCCATCCGGTCGAGCTTGTTCACGAAGCAGATGCGCGGCACGTTGTAGCGGTCCGCCTGGCGCCACACGGTCTCGGACTGCGGCTCGACGCCGGCGACACCGTCGAACACCGCCACGGCGCCGTCGAGGACGCGCAGCGACCGCTCGACCTCGACGGTGAAGTCGACGTGGCCCGGCGTGTCGATGATGTTGATCTGGACGTCGTTCCAGTGGCAGGTCGTCGCGGCGGACGTGATCGTGATGCCGCGCTCCTGCTCCTGCTCCATCCAGTCCATCGTGGCTGCGCCGTCGTGGACCTCACCGATCTTGTAGTTGATCCCCGTGTAGAACAGGATCCGCTCGGTGGTCGTGGTCTTGCCCGCGTCGATGTGCGCCATGATCCCGATGTTGCGGACCTTGGCGAGGTCGAGTGCGGTGTCGGTCGACACGGTGTGAACTCCGAATCCGAGTGAGACGTGGGAAGAGCGGGTCGCTGACTACCAGCGGTAGTGCGCGAAGGCCTTGTTCGACTCGGCCATCTTGTGCATGTCCTCGCGGCGCTTGACGCTCGCGCCCAGGCCGTTGCTGGCGTCGAGGATCTCGTTCATGAGGCGCTCGGTCATGGTCTTCTCGCGGCGCTGGCGGGAGAAGCTCACGAGCCAGCGCAGCGACAGCGTCGTGGCCCGGCCCGGCTTCACCTCGATCGGGACCTGGTAGGTCGCGCCACCGACACGGCGGCTCTTGACCTCGAGGGTCGGCCGGATGTTGTCCATCGCGCGCTTGAGCGTGACGACGGGGTCGGTGCCGGTCTTCTCGCGGCAGCCCTCGAGGGCGCCGTAGACGATCTTCTCGGCCGTCGACTTCTTGCCGTCGAGCAGCACCTTGTTGATGAGCTGCGAGACCAGCGGCGAGCCGTAGACCGGGTCGATGACGACCGGGCGCTTGGGAGCGGGACCCTTGCGAGGCATCTAGCTCTTCTCCTTCTTCGCGCCGTAACGGCTGCGGGCCTGCTTGCGGTTCTTCACGCCCTGCGTGTCGAGCGCGCCGCGGATGATCTTGTAGCGGACGCCGGGGAGGTCCTTCACCCGGCCGCCGCGCACGAGCACGATCGAGTGCTCCTGCAGGTTGTGGCCGACGCCGGGGATGTAGGCGGTGACCTCGATGCCGCTGGTGAGACGGACACGGGCGACCTTGCGCAGCGCCGAGTTCGGCTTCTTGGGCGTGGTCGTGTAGACGCGCGTGCAGACACCGCGGCGCTGGGGGCTGCCCTTGAGCGCGGGCGTCTTGTTCTTCGAGACCTTGTCCTGCCGGCCCTTGCGGACCAGCTGCTGGATCGTGGGCACTGCGTCTCCGTGTTCCGTCGCGACGTTCTCGTGGTCGGCCGTGCTGCCCGGTCGGTGGGCGGGTGCCCGGCCGGTCGGAGTGCTCGTCCCGCTCCGGTGCCGCCGACCCCCGCGCCCGGGCGTGTCGCACCGTGCCCGACTGGGCGGTGGTGCAGTCCCCGATGTGGAGGTCGATGCGCTTGCGTAGTGACCCGTACCAGCGGATCGCGCACACGCGCAGGCACCTGGGCGGACCAGGCACAGGGAGAGACGATACCCAGCCGGTACGGCCAGGGTCAAAACGCGGTGCCGACAGCCGGGGTGGGCCCGCGTCACGGAACTGCTTCCGTCCGGATAACGGTGCGTCAGGCCGTCCGGTGCCGGAACTGTGGCAGGTCGGCCGTCCCCGCGCCAGGGCGACACGCCGCGAGGGCCGCGGGGCCGGTCCGGGCTGGTGGGCCCAGCCGGTCGCGTCGGCCCGCCCCGCACGCATGAGCGAGGGGGACAGACCCCGGCGGGCCGGTCCCGCTCGCTCCCGCGCTCAGCGTACCGGTGGGCCCTGCGGACGCTCCGGACTCGTGCGCTCAGCTCGTACCCGGTGGGTCCCTGCGGACCCACCGGAGCTCGCCTCGCGCACAGAGAGAGGGGGGGAGACCCTGCGGGCCTCTCCCCCTCTCTCGTGCGCTCAGCTCGTATAGCCGCCGAAGTCGTACTCCTCGAGCGGGATGGCCTGGCCGGAGCCGCCGCCGAACGTGCCGTAGTCGAGGTCGTCGTAGGCCGACAGCGAGGCGTACATCGCCGACTTGGCCTCCTCCGTGGGCTCGACCCGGACGTTGCGGTAGCGCGGGAGACCCGTGCCGGCCGGGATGAGCTTGCCGAGGATGACGTTCTCCTTGAGGCCGAGCAGCGGGTCGGACTTGGCGTGGATCGCCGCGTCGGTGAGCACCCGTGTCGTCTCCTGGAAGGACGCGGCGGACAGCCACGACTCGGTCGCGAGCGAGGCCTTGGTGATGCCCATGAGCTCCGGTCGGCCGGCCGCGGGGGTGCTGCCCTCCGAGACGACGCGCCGGTTCTCCGACTCGAACAGACCCCGCTCGACGAGCTCGCCGGGCAGGAACTCGGTGTCGCCGCCCTCGATGATCGTCACGCGCTTGAGCATCTGCCGGACGATGACCTCGATGTGCTTGTCGTGGATCGACACGCCCTGCGAGCGGTAGACCTCCTGGACCTCGGCGACGAGGTGCAGCTGCACCGCGCGCTGGCCCAGGATGCGCAGGACCTGCTTGGGATCGACGGCACCCTGCCAGAGCTTCTGGCCGACCTCGACGCGATCGCCCTCTCCGACGAGCAGGCGCGAGCGCTTGGAGACCGGGTAGGCGACCTCCTCCGAGCCGTCGTCGGGCACGACGACGAGCTTGCGCGTCTTCTCGGTGTCCTCGATCTTGACGCGGCCGGCGGCCTCGCTGATCGCCGCGACGCCCTTGGGCGTGCGCGCCTCGAAGAGCTCGACCACGCGGGGCAGGCCGTGGGTGATGTCCTCACCCGCGACGCCGCCGGTGTGGAACGTGCGCATCGTCAGCTGGGTACCGGGCTCGCCGATCGACTGGGCGGCGACGATGCCGATCGCCTCGCCGACGTCGACCAGCTTGCCGGTCGCCAGGGAGCGGCCGTAGCAGGTCGCGCAGGTGCCGACCTTGCTCTCGCAGGTGAGGACCGAACGGGCCTTGACCTCCTCCACGCCGGCGGCGCAGAGGTCGTCGATGACGAGCAGGCCGAGCTCCTGACCGGCGCTGGCGATCGTCCGGCCGTCGACCACGACGTCCTCGGAGAGCACCCGCGACGCCGCGGTGGACTCGACCTCGTCGTGCCGGCGGACGGTGCCGTCGGGCAGCCGCACGACCGATCGTGGTGGCGAGCCCGCGGTCGGTGCCGCAGTCCGTCTCACGGATGATGACGTCCTGCGACACGTCGACGAGACGCCGCGTGAGGTAGCCGGAGTCCGCCGTACGCAGCGCGGTGTCGGCGAGGCCCTTGCGGGCACCGTGCGTCGAGATGAAGTACTCGAGCACGGACAGGCCCTCGCGGAAGTTCGACTTGATCGGCCGCGGGATGATCTCGCCCTTGGGGTTGGCGACCAGGCCACGCATGCCGGCGATCTGACGCACCTGCATCCAGTTCCCGCGGGCGCCGGAGTTCACCATCATGAAGACCGGGTTGTGCCGCGGGAAGTGCTCACGCATCGCGTCAGCGACCTCGTCGGTGGCACGGGTCCAGATCTCGATGAGCTCCTGACGTCGCTCGGAGTCGGTGATGAGACCGCGCTCGAACTGGGTCTGCACCTTGTCGGCACGGCCCTCGGCCTCGACCAGGATCTCCGCCTTCTTCGGCGGCGTGACGACGTCCTCGATCGAGATCGTGACGCCCGAGCGGGTGGCCCAGCGGAAGCCGGCCTCCTTGAGGGCGTCCAGCGTCGCGGCGACCTGCACCTTCGGGTAGCGCTCGGCGAGGTCGTTGACGATCCCGCCGAGGACCTTCTTGTCGACCTCGGTGTTCACGAACGGGTAGTCGACCGGGAGGGTCTCGTTGAACAGCGCGCGACCGAGCGTGGTGTCGAGGATGAACGCGTCACCCGGCTCCCAGCCCTCCGGGGCCACCCAGCCTGCGGGCGGGACGACGCCGGTGAACCGGATCTTGACCTGGCTCGAGACGACGAGCTCACGGGCGTCGAAGGCCATGAAGGCCTCGGACACCGACGTGAACGCGCGGCCCTCGCCGGGCATCCCGGTGCGCTCGGAGGTGAGGAAGTTGATGCCGAGGACCATGTCCTGCGACGGCGACGTGATCGGGACGGCCGTGCGCCGGCGAGAGGATGTTGTTGCTCGACAGCATGAGGATGCGGGCCTCGGCCTGCGCCTCCGCCGACAGGGGCAGGTGGACCGCCATCTGGTCGCCGTCGAAGTCCGCGTTGAACGCGGCACAGACGAGCGGGTGGATCTGGATGGCCTTGCCCTCGATCAGCTGCGGCTCGAACGCCTGGATGCCGAGCCGGTGCAGCGTCGGCGCACGGTTCAGCAGCACCGGGTGCTCGGCGATGACCTCCTCGAGGACGTCCCACACCACGGCGCGGGACCGCTCGACCATGCGCTTGGCCGACTTGATGTTCTGCGCGTGGTTGAGATCCACCAGCCGCTTCATGACGAACGGCTTGAACAGCTCGAGGGCCATGCCCTTGGGCAGTCCGCACTGGTGCAGCTTGAGCTGCGGGCCGACGACGATGACCGAGCGGCCGGAGTAGTCGACGCGCTTGCCGAGCAGGTTCTGGCGGAACCGGCCCTGCTTGCCCTTGAGCATGTCGGAGAGCGACTTGAGCGGGCGGTTTCCCGGGCCGGTGACCGGCCGGCCGCGACGGCCGTTGTCGAAGAGCGCGTCGACGGCCTCCTGCAGCATGCGCTTCTCGTTGTTCACGATGATCTCGGGGGCACCGAGGTCGAGGAGACGCTTGAGCCGGTTGTTGCGGTTGATCACCCGGCGGTACAGGTCGTTGAGGTCGGACGTCGCGAAGCGTCCGCCGTCGAGCTGGACCATCGGGCGCAGGTCCGGCGGGATCACCGGGACGCAGTCGAGCACCATGCCCATGGGCGAGTTGCGCGTCTGGAGGAACGCGGTGACGACCTTGAGCCGCTTGAGCGCGCGGGTCTTGCGCTGGCCCTTGCCGGTGCGCACGATCTCGCGCAGCTTCTCCGACTCGGCCTCGAGGTCGAACGTCTCGAGCCGGCGCTGGATCGCCGCGGCACCCATGCCGCCGGAGAAGTAGCGGCCGTAGCGGTCGCGCATCTCGCGGTAGAGCACCTCGTCGCCCTCGAGGTCCTGGACCTTGAGGCCCTTGAACCGGTCGAAGACGCGGTCGAGGCGGTCGATCTCGGCGTCGGCCCGGCGCCGGATCTGCGCCATCTCGCGCTCGGCCGACTCCTTGACCTTGCGGCGCTGGTCGCTCTTGGCGCCCTCGGCCTCGAGCTCGGCCAGGTCCGCCTCGAGCTTGGTGGCGCGCCTGTTGACCTCGTCGTCGCGACGGTTGGCGACCTGCTTGCGCTCGACGTCGATCTTGGCCTCGAGGGACGGCAGGTCCTTGGTGCGCTGGTCCTCGTCGACCTCGGTGATCATGTACGCCGCGAAGTAGATGACCTTCTCGAGGTCCTTCGGAGCGAGGTCGAGGAGGTAGCCGAGCCGGCTCGGGACGCCCTTGAAGTACCAGATGTGCGTGACCGGAGCGGCGAGCTCGATGTGCCCCATCCGCTCACGACGCACCTTGGCGCGCGTGACCTCGACGCCGCAGCGCTCGCAGATGATGCCCTTGAAGCGCACCCGCTTGTACTTGCCGCAGTAGCACTCCCAGTCCCGGGTCGGACCGAAGATCTTCTCGCAGAAGAGCCCGTCCTTCTCCGGCTTGAGCGTGCGGTAGTTGATGGTCTCGGGCTTCTTGACCTCGCCGTGCGACCACGTGCGGATGTCGTCCGCCGTGGCAAGGCCGATTCGCAGTTCGTCGAAGAAGTTGACGTCGAGCACGTCGTGTTTCCTAACTTGTCGTTGGGCTCGTCGGTGTCGTCAGGGTGCGGCGGTCGGCGCGTGGCGCGTGCCGACCGCCGGCTCCCGTCAGACTTCTTCGACGCTGCTCGGCTCTCGCCGGGACAGGTCGATTCCGAGTTCCTCGGCCGCGCGGTAGACGTCGTCCTCGGTGTCGCGCATCTCGATGGTCATGCCGTCGCCGGAGAGCACCTCGACGTTGAGGCACAGGGACTGCATCTCCTTGATGAGCACCTTGAAGGACTCCGGGATGCCGGGCTCCGGGATGTTCTCGCCCTTGACGATGGCCTCGTAGACCTTCACGCGGCCGAGCACGTCGTCGGACTTGATGGTGAGCAGCTCCTGGAGGGCGTAGGCCGCGCCGTACGCCTCGAGGGCCCACACCTCCATCTCGCCGAAGCGCTGGCCGCCGAACTGGGCCTTACCGCCCAGGGGCTGCTGCGTGATCATCGAGTAGGGCCCGGTCGAGCGGGCGTGGATCTTGTCGTCGACCAGGTGGAGCAGCTTGAGGATGTAGACGTAGCCCACCGACACCGGCTCGGGGAACGGCTCGCCGGAGCGACCGTCGATGAGCCGGGCCTTGCCGTCGCCGCCCACGAGCCGGACGCCGTCCGGCGTCGGGATGGTGGACGCGAGCAGACCGGTGATCTCCTCCTCGCGCGCACCGTCGAAGACCGGGGTGGCGACGTTGGTGCCGGGCTCGGCCTCGAACGCTCCCGAGGGCAGGTTGGCGCTCCACGCAGGGCTGCCCTCGACCTTCCAGCCGGTCTTCGCGACCCAGCCGAGGTGCGTCTCGAGGACCTGGCCGACGTTCATCCGGCCGGGGACGCCCAGCGGGTTGAGCACGATGTCGACGGGCGTGCCGTCCTCGAGGAACGGCATGTCCTCGACGGGCAGGATCTTGGAGATGACGCCCTTGTTGCCGTGACGGCCGGCCAGCTTGTCACCGTTGGTGATCTTGCGCTTCTGCGCGATGTAGACGCGCACGAGGCGGTTGACGCCCGGGGGCAGCTCGTCGCCCTCGTCGCGGTCGAAGACGCGGACACCGATGACCTTGCCCGACTCGCCGTGGGGCACCTTGAGCGAGGTGTCGCGCACCTCGCGCGCCTTCTCGCCGAAGATCGCGCGGAGCAGGCGCTCCTCGGGCGTCAGCTCGGTCTCGCCCTTGGGCGTGACCTTGCCGACGAGGATGTCGCCGGTGACGACGTCGGCGCCGATGCGGATGATGCCGCGCTCGTCGAGGTCGGCGAGGACCTCCTCGGAGACGTTCGGGATGTCCCGGGTGATCTCCTCCGGACCGAGCTTGGTGTCACGCGCGTCGACCTCGTGCTCCTCGATGTGGATCGAGGACAGGACGTCGTCCTGCACGAGGCGCTGCGACAGGATGATCGCGTCCTCGTAGTTGTGACCCTCCCACGGCATGAACGCCACGAGCAGGTTGCGCCCGAGCGCCATCTCGCCGTTGTCGGTGCAGGGACCGTCGGCGAGGACCTGCGTGGCCTCGACCCGCTGACCCTCCTCGACGATCGGGCGCTGGTTGAAGCTCGTGCCCTGGTTCGAGCGGCGGAACTTCTGCACCCGGTAGGTGCGGTACGTCGCCGTCGTCCTGGGCGACCGTGATCGCGTCGGCCGAGACCTCCGTGACCACGCCGCCCGCCTCGGCGACGATGACGTCGCCGGCGTCGGTGGCGGCGCGGTACTCCATGCCGGTGCCGACGAGCGGGGACTCGCTGCGCAGCAGCGGCACGGACTGGCGCTGCATGTTCGAGCCCATGAGCGCGCGGTTGGCGTCGTCGTGCTCGAGGAACGGGATCATCGCCGTCGCGACCGACACCATCTGGCGCGGCGAGACGTCCATGTAGTCGACGGCCGTGCCGCGGGACGTAGTCGACCTCGCCGCCCTTGGTGCGCACGAGGACGCGCGGGTCGGCGAAGGACCGTCCTCGGTGAGCGGGGAGTTGGCCTGCGCGATGACGTGCAGGTCCTCCTCGTCCGCGGTGAGGTAGTCGATCTGGTCGCGTGACGCGGTCGTCCGTCGACCTTGCGGTACGGCGTCTCGACGAAGCCGAACGCGTTGACCCGGGCGAAGGAGGACAGCGAGCCGATGAGACCGATGTTCGGACCCTCGGGGGTCTCGATCGGGCACATGCGGCCGTAGTGCGACGGGTGGACGTCGCGGACCTCGAAGCCGGCCCGCTCACGGGACAGACCGCCCGGCCCGAGCGCCGAGAGGCGGCGCTTGTGGGTCAGGCCCGCGAGCGGGTTGGTCTGGTCCATGAACTGGGACAGCTGGCTGGTGCCGAAGAACTCCTTGATGGAGGCGACGACCGGCCGGATGTTGATCAGCGTCTGCGGCGTGATCGCCTCGACGTCCTGGGTCGTCATCCGCTCGCGGACGACGCGCTCCATCCGGGACAGACCCGTGCGGATCTGGTTCTGGATCAGCTCGCCGACCGTGCGGAGCCGGCGGTTGCCGAAGTGGTCGATGTCGTCGGTCTCGACGCGCACCGCCGAGCCCTCCGGCGCGGTGAACTCGGCCTCGCCGGCGTGCAGGCGCACGAGGTACTCGATCGTCGACACGATGTCGTCGATCGTGATCGTGCTCTGGGTCAGCGGGAGGTCGGTCCCCAGCTTCTTGTTGATCTTGTAGCGACCGACCTTGGCGAGGTCGTAGCGCTTGGGGTTGAAGTAGAAGTTGTCGAGCAGCGCCTGGCCGGCCTCGGTCGTCGGCGGCTCACCCGGACGCAGCTTGCGGTAGATGTCCTTGAGCGCCTCGTCCTGGTCGCCGATGCCGTCCTTCTCGAGGGTCGCGGCCATCGACTCGTACATCCCGAACCGGTCGCGGATCTGCTCGCTGGACAGGCCGAGGGCCTTGAGCAGGACCGTGACGGGCTGCTTGCGCTTGCGGTCGACGCGGACGCCGACCATGTCCTTCTTGTCGACCTCGAACTCCAGCCACGCGCCGCGCGACGGGATGATCTTGGCGACGTAGACGTCCTTGTCGGAGGTCTTGTCGGGGGTGCGCTCGAAGTAGACGCCGGGCGACCGGACGAGCTGGGACACCACGACCCGCTCGGTGCCGTTGATGATGAACGTGCCCTTGTCGGTCATGAGCGGGAAGTCGCCCATGAACACCGTCTGGGACTTGATCTCGCCGGTCTCGTTGTTCATGAACTCGGCGGTCACGAACAGCGGTGCGGCGTAGGTGAAGTCCTTGTCGCGGCACTGCTCGACGGTGTACTTCGGCGGCTCGAACCGGTGGTCGCGGAACGACAGCGACATGGAGCCGCTGAAGTCCTCGATCGGGGAGATCTCCTCGAAGATGTCCTCGAGGCCCGAGGTCTCGGGGACATGGCGACGGGACTCGAGCGCGGCCGCGACGCGGTCCTTCCACTTCTGGTTGCCGAGCAACCAGTCGAAGGACTCGGTCTGGAGAGCCAGGAGGTCGGGGACCTCGAGCGGCTCACGGATCTTCGCGAACGAGACCCGGCGCGGGCCGGGGACGTGCGTGGGGACTGCAGACTTGCGCGAGGCTGCCAAGAGGCTTCCTTCCGAGGGCTCGCGGACCTTCGAGCGCGCACACCGAACACGCCCTGTCCAGCGGACACGGCTCGTGAATGGCAGCGCAAAGCGGCAGCATACCCAGGAGGGCGTGCCGCTGTCGAGTCCCGGTCGTGGGCGTCGTGGGACAGTCGTCCGGTCCCGGGGCCGGCCACCGCTCGACAGCGGGCGGGGCGGCGCACTCGGGGCGGACCTCGTCCCACGGGCGTTTGCGGCCCGGGGGGTCTAGCGCGACTCGATGGTGGCGGTCCCCGGGGCCCGGAGTCAAGCACTGCGGCCGTCCGGGACGTCCACCGCGACGTGTCCGTGACCTTGCGGAGAGCATCCGACCGGGGGCCGTCCGGGGCCCCGGGCAGCGACACGGGGTCGGGCCGGACACGCGCCGAGGGCGGCATCCCGGGTGGGATGCCGCCCTCGGCGGTGGTGCGTGCGGCCCGGTCAGGCCAGGGGTCCGAGCACGGTCACTTGACGGTGACCTTGGCGCCGGCGGCCTCGAGGGCCTCCTTGGCCTTCTCGGCGTCCTCCTTCTTGACCTTCTCCAGGACCGGCTTCGGCGCGGCCTCGACGAGGTCCTTGGCCTCCTTGAGGCCCAGGTTCGTGAGGGTGCGCACCTCCTTGATGACCTGGATCTTCTTCTCGCCGGCGTCCTCGAGGATGACGTCGAACTCGTCCTGCTCCTCCACGGCCTCGGCGGCACCGGCACCCGCGCCGGCGCCGGGCGCGGCGGCCATGGCGACGGGAGCGGCGGCGGTGACCTCGAAGGTCTCCTCGAACTGCTTCACGAACTCGGAGAGCTCGATGAGGGTCATCTCCTTGAATGCCTCAAGGAGCTCGTCGGTGCTGAGCTTCGCCATGATCGGCGGTCCTTCCTGTTCTTGCGTCCCGGCCGGGGCCGCAACGTCCATCTCGGATGGGGGTGAGGTGGGGCGTCAGCCCTCGGTGGTGTCGGCGTCCTCGGAGACCTCGGTGGCTGCCGCGGGTGCGGCGTCCTCGGTCTCCTCGGTGACGACGACGACCTCGGCGTCGGCGACGGCCTCGGCGGCCGCCTCGGGGGCAGCCTCCTCGGTCGACGTCTCCACCGGGGCTTGGTCCTCGGTGGCCGGCTCTGCCGCGACGGCAACGCCCGCACCACCGATGACCGAGGGGTCAGCCTCGGCCTTGACGCGCAGGGCCTCGATCGTGCGAGCGGCCTGCGCGAGCGGGGCCTGGAACAGCGCGGCTGCCTGGGACAGCGACGCCTTCATGGCCCCGGCGAGCTTCGCGAGGAGAACCTCACGCGACTCGAGGTCCGCGAGCTTGGCGATCTCGGCGGCGGACAGCGTCTTGCCGTCCATGTAGCCGCCCTTGATCACCAGCAGCGGGTGTGCCTTGGCGAAGTCACGCAGACCCTTGGCGGCCACGACCGGGTCGCCCTTGATGAAGGCGATCGCGCTCGGGCCGGCGAGCAGGTCGTCGAGACCCTCGACGCCCGCCTCCTTCGCGGCGATCTTGGTCAGCGTGTTCTTCACCACGGCGTAGTTGGCAGCCGCACCGAGCGAACGGCGCAGCGTCTTGAGCTGCGCCACGGTGAGGCCGCGGTACTCGGTGAGCACGGTCGCGTTCGACGTGCGGAAGTGCTCCGCGATCGTCGCGACGTCGGCGGCCTTGTCTGCCCGCGCCATGGATCTCCTTCCAGCATTCCGGCCGGAAGCCCCGAGCAGCAGAAAAGCCCCGCGCAGGCGCGGGGCTCGGGCCGCCGTGCGGCGGCGCCGTGGTCCTCACCTGCGCTGGCCCTCCGCGGCTGCGGAAGCTTCGGTCGACCACCACGTGGGTGGTCCGACGACCGGCGGTCTTCGGTAGGTGCGAGAGTACGTGGCCCGGGACGGGCGGGTCAAAACGCGCCCGTCCCGGGCGTTCAGCGTGCGGCTCGCGGCGGAGCGGATCGCGCCGCGACGGCGGACGTCAGGCCGAGGCCTCGTCGTCCACGAGCAGGTTGCGGGTGCGGTTGGGGTCGACCGGGACGCCCGGTCCCATCGTCGTGGTGACGGTGGCCTTCTTCAGGTAGCGCCCCTTGGCCGCCGACGGCTTGAGCCGCAGGACCTCGTCGAGCGCCGCGGCGTAGTTCTCCACCAGCGCCTCGTCGGCGAAGGAGGCCTTGCCGATGACGAAGTGCAGGTTCGCGTGCTTGTCGACGCGGAACTCGATCTTGCCGCCCTTGATCTCGGTGACCGCCTTCGCCACGTCCATCGTGACCGTGCCGGTCTTCGGGTTGGGCATGAGACCGCGCGGGCCGAGCACCTTGCCGAGCCGGCCGACCTTGCCCATGAGGTCGGGGGTGGCCACGGCGGCGTCGAAGTCGGTCCAGCCCGCGGCGACCTTGTCGATGAGCTCGTCGCCGCCGACCACGTCGGCGCCGGCGGCACGCGCCTCCTCCGCCTTCTCACCGTTGGCGAAGACCAGGACCCGAGCGGTCTTGCCGGTGCCGTGCGGGAGGTTGACGGTGCCGCGCACCATCTGGTCGGCCTTGCGCGGGTCGACGCCCAGGCGGAAGGCGACCTCGACGGTCGCGTCGAACGTGGCGGGGTTGGTCGCCTTGGCGAGGCGGACCGCCTCGAGCGGGGCGTACAGAGCGTCCTTGTCGATCTTGGCGGACGCCTCGGCGTAGGCCTTGCTGCGCTTCATTGCTGCTCCTCGAGCTGGTGCGCCCCGAGCTCTGCGACCGGTGGGCCGCCCGCACCCGGGGTCGGGGTGGGAGTCGTGGTCGGACGGGCCGCGCGAGGCCCTGCCACGTCGTGCTGTCGGTGCGCCGGGAAGGCGCTGGTGGTCGCCCCGAACCGGACGACCGGGTGCGAGCGTCAGTCGGAGACGGTGACGCCCATCGAGCGCGCGGTGCCCTCGATGATGAGCATCGCGTTCTCCACGTCGTTGGCGTTGAGGTCGGCCATCTTCGTCTCGGCGATCTCGCGGACCTGCGCCTTGGTGATCGTGGCGACCTTCGTCGTGCGCGGGTTCGCCGCGCCCTTGTCCACGCCGGCGGCCTTGAGGATGAGCCTCGCGGCGGGCGGGGTCTTGAGGACGAAGGTGAACGAGCGGTCCTCGTACACCGTGATCTCGACCGGGATGACCTGGCCGCGCTGCGACTCGGTCGCGGCGTTGTAGGCCTTGCAGAACTCCATGATGTTGACGCCGTGCTGGCCCAGTGCGGGCCCGACGGGCGGCGCAGGGTTGGCGGCGCCGGCCTGGATCTGGAGCTTGATCAGGCCTGCGACCTTCTTCTTGGGAGGCATTGCTTCGGGTCCTAGCGTCGTCGGGTGCGGATGTCGTCGCCGGGGCGGGCGACGCCGGCCGCCTTAGTTCTTCTGGATCTGGCCGAAGCCGAGCTCGACCGGGGTCTCCCGGCCGAAGATCTCGACCAGACCGGTGACCTTCTGGGCGTCCACGTTGATCTCGGAGACCGTGGCGTGGAGCGTCGCGAAGGGACCGTCGATGACGGTGACGGAGTCGCCGACCGAGAAGTCGACCACCGTCACCTCGCCGGCAGGCACCGGGGCGCCGGGCTTCTTCTCGGGAGCCGGGGCGAGGATCGAGACGACCTCGTCGAGGCTCAGCGGCGCGGGCTGGTGCCCGTGCCCCACGAAGCCGGTGACGCCCGGGGTGTGCCGGACCGTGCCCCAGGAGGCGTCCGTGAGGTCCATGCGGACCAGGACGTAGCCCGGGAACTTGTTGCGTCGGACGAGCTTGCGCTGCCCGTTCTTGATCTCGGTGACCTCCTCCATGGGGACCTCGACCTGGTAGATCAGGTCCTCCATGTTGAGCGAGGAGATCCGGCTCTCGAGGTTGGTCTTCACCTTGTTCTCGTAGCCGGCGTAGGAGTGCACGACGTACCAGTCGCCGAGCTCGGTGCGCATCCGCTCACGGAAGGCCTCGAGCGGGTCGAGCTCCTCCTCGGCGAGGGCCACGGGCGCCGGCTCGGCCGTCCGCTCCGGAGACTCGTCCGCAGCCGCAGGCTCGCCGGCTTCGGGCGCGTCCACGTCGGGCTGGACGTCGGTGCTGACGTCGACGGGTGCGTCAGGGGCAGCGACGGCGTCGGCCGCCGGCTCGACGACCTCGTGGTCGTCGGCCGTGGTGGCGTCGGTCGCGTGCGTGTCGGACACGGTGCTCCTCGAGTGGACGGTGCGGGTAGAGCGGCGGGCGGCTCGGGCGGGCCCGTCAGCCGCCGAAGACCTTGAGCACGAGCTTGGCGAAACCCAGGTCGAGCAGCGCCACGATGATCGCGATGACGGTGACGAAGACGATGACGACCCAGGTGTAGGTCAGCAGCTCCTTGCGCGTGGGCCAGACGACCTTGCGCAGCTCGGCCACGACCTGGCGGTAGAACAGCGCGATCCGGGCGCCGAGACCCGGGCGGTCGCCCGAGTCGCGACCCTTGCCCTTGCCGCGGTCCGGGACGGCGGTGCCGACGGTGTCGCTCACGCGTCCTCACATGCCTCGCGCCGTCCCGCGGGGACGACGGCCGGTGGGCCGACCGGATGGTCGGACCGGTGGTGCGACCCGGTCCGGAGACCGGGGTGGAGCAGGGCCGGAGGGACTTGAACCCCCAACCGCCGGTTTTGGAGACCGGTGCTCTACCAGTTGAGCTACGACCCTTCGGGCCGCCCACCACCGCGGCGCTGCACCGACGTGCGGGCATGCTCGCGCAGGGGTGGACGTCCACCAGGAGCACCGAGCATACGTGACGCGCAGGCGCCCGCCCAAACCGCCGCCGACGGGCGCGCAACCCCGTCGACGGCGGCCGGTCCGGGTGCGTCAGGATGGCCCCCATGACGGAACAGGTGCGCGCCGAGGGCAGCCACCGGAGGGTGTCCCTCCGGATCGGGTCGATCGCCGAGTCGGCCACCCTGGCGGTCGACGCGCGGGCGAAGGCGCTCAAGGCGGCCGGACGGCCCGTCATCGGGTTCGGCGCGGGCGAGCCCGACTTCCCGACGCCGGACTACATCCTCGACGCCGCCGCCGCGGCCGTCCGCGACCCGAGGTGGCACCGCTACTCCCCCGCCGGCGGGCTGCCCGAGCTCAAGGAGGCGATCGCGGCCAAGACGCTGCGCGACTCCGGCTACGCGGTGCGGGCGGGGCAGGTCCTCGTCACCAACGGCGGCAAGCATGCGCTGTACAACACGTTCGCGGCCCTGCTCGACCCAGGGGACGAGGCGCTCCTCCCTGCGCCGTACTGGACCACCTACCCCGAGTCGATCCGGCTCGCCGGCGGCGTCCCGGTCGAGATCCGGACCGACGAGACCACCGGGTACCGCGTGTCCCTCGAGCAGCTCGAGGCGGCCGTCACACCGCGCACGAAGCTCCTCGTGTTCGTCTCCCCGTCCAACCCGACCGGCGCGGTCTACCCGCCCGCCGAGGTCGAGGCGATCGGGCGCTGGGCCGTGGAGAAGGGGATCTGGGTCGTCACCGACGAGATCTACGAGCACCTGGTCTACGGCGAGGCCGAGTTCGCCTCCATGCCCACGCTGGTGCCCGAGATCGCGGACCGCTGCGTCGTCGTGAACGGGGTCGCGAAGACCTACGCGATGACCGGCTGGCGGGTGGGCTGGCTGATCGGGCCCGACGACGTCGTCACGGCGGCGACGAACCTCCAGTCGCACGCGACGTCCAACGTCGCCAACGTCTCGCAGGTCGCCGCCCTCGCCGCCGTGTCGGGCGACCTCAGCGCCGTGGCCGAGATGCGCGCCGCGTTCGACCGGCGGCGCCGGACCATCACCGCGATCCTCGACGCGATCGACGGGGTCGACCTGCCCGCTCCCCGAGGGGGCGTTCTACGTCTACCCCTCGGTCCGGGGCGTCCTGGGCCGCACGATCAGAGGCCGGGTACCCACGACGTCCGCCGAGCTGGCCACGCTCATCCTCGACGAGGCCGAGGTGGCGGTCGTCCCGGGCGAGGCGTTCGGGACGCCGGGGTACCTGCGGCTGTCCTACGCCCTCGGGGACGAGGACCTCGCGGAGGGTGCGACCCGGATCGCCGCGCTGCTCGGCGAGGCGCGCTAACCGCGGCACTCCCCACGGACGAGGGCCCCGACCGTGTCCGGTCGGGGCCCTCGTCGTTCGAGCCGTCAGAGACCGAGGACCTTGGCCTTCAGCGCCGCGAACTCGGCGTCGTCGATGAGGCCCTGCTCCTTGAGGCCGGCCAGCTTCTGCAGCTCGGCCGTCACGTCGACCGCGGGAGCGGCCGCCGGTGCGGGCGCCGCCGCTGCCGCGGCCTGCTGCTGCGCGGACTGCGCCGCGAGCGCCGCCTGGACCTGCGCGTCGATCTGCGCCTGCTGCTGCTGGGCAGCCTGGTCCGCCTCGTAGGCCTGCGCCTCGGCGGCCTGCTGCTGCTTGCCGGCCTGGCGCCGGTTCATGCCGCCGGCCACCGCGGTGGCCGTGCCGGCCACGACGGCCGTGCGGGCCATCGTGCCGACGAGTCCGGGTCGTCCCATGCGTCGCATGTCATGCCTTCCTGTCCGAGCTGGGCTGATGGGTGGTGGGTCCGCGGTCAGGCGTCGGCGGCCTCGAGGACGGCCTGCACGTCCTCGGCCGGGATGCGCTCGAAGGCCATGAGGGAGCCACCGTTGTTGCGGATCGCCTGACCTGCGCGAATGAGCCAGGTGTTCTCCCAGGCGATCATCATGACCGCCGAGCTGTTCGGCATGGCCTCGACCGCGGCACCGGCGTCGCTCTCCGAGAGCAGGCCGGGGATGTCGCCCTGGAGCGCGACGAGGTCGGGGAGGCCGTCGCCGTCGACGTCGGTGATCTCGGCGAGGGTCACGCTGCCGTTCTCGTCCTTGTTCACGAGGATGACGTCGAGCACCCGGACGATGCCCGAAGCCACGAGGTCGGCGATCGCCGACGCGATCTTGCCGTCGAACTTGGGCTCGTCGAACGCGATCACCGCGACGTCGACGGGTCCTACGGGGCGAACGATGTCTGCCATTGATGGTCCTCCAGGATCGGGTGGGCGATTCCGAACCTAGCCCGAGCGGTACGGCAGAGTCCTGCGTTCGGGTCAGCCGGTCGGCAGCGCACAGCCGACGAGCGTCGGCTCCGGCTCGAGCGTGATCCCGAACGCCGTCCGCACCCGGTCGCGCACCTCACCGGCCAGGGCCACGACGTCGGCCGCGGTCGCGCCACCGCGGTTGGTGAGGGCCAACGAGTGCTTGGAGGACACCGCCGCGGGCGACCCGAGCGAGTGGCCACGGCGTACCCCGGACCGCTCGATGAGCCAGGCGGCGCTGGTCTTCACCCGACCGTCGTCCACGGGGTAGCGCGGCGCGTCGACGGGGAGCCCCGCCGCGGCCGCGGCGTCGAGCACCGGGTTGGTGAAGAACGACCCGACGCTCCAGGTGTCGTGGTCCGCGTCGTCGAGGACCATCCCCTTGGCCCGACGCAGCGCGAGGACCGTGTCGCGCACGGCGCCGAGCGGCGCCCGGTCGCCGAGGCCGACGCCGAGTGCGTTCGCGAGCTCGGCGTAGCGCACCGGCTCCGACGTCGGCGAGAGCCGCAGCTGCAGGGACACGTCGAGCACGACGTAGCGCCACGGGTCGGCCTTGAACCTGCTCGTGCGGTAGCCGAAACCGCAGTCGGCGGCCATGAACGTGCGCTGCACGCCGTCGACGCGGTCGAAGGTGCGCACCCGAGCGACGACATCGGCCAGCTCCTGGCCGTACGCCCCGACGTTCTGCACCGGGGTCGCACCGGTCGACCCGGGGATGCCGGACAGCGCCTCGATGCCCGCCCACTCGCGCCCGACGGCGAGCGCCACGACCTCGTCCCACGGCTCGCCCGCGGCGACGGTGACCCACGCGCCGCCGCACGTGTCGGCCTCGGTCGAGATCCCGCGCGTGCGCACGACGACGACCGCGCCGGGGTATCCCTCGTCGCCGACGACGAGGTTGGACCCGCCCGCTACGAGCAGGGCGGGTGTGCCGGTCGCGTCGGCCGTGCGGACGGCGGCCAGGAGCGTGGCCTCGTCCGTGGCGACCACGACCTCGCGCGCCGGACCCCCGACGTGCAGCGTCGTCAGGTCGGCGAGGGTCGGCGGCACACCCCGAAGCCTAGGTCCGGCGGCGCCCTCGCCCGAACTGCGCTGAGGGTGATCCTGGTTGGTCAAGAAGCAACCAGGGCCACCGTCGGTGAACAGGACCTCAGGACAGGCGGACGACGGCCTGGGCCTTGCCCAGCACGGTGGAACCGGCGAAGACGGCCGTGATGTCGACGCGCACCAGGTTGTCGTCCCGCTTCTCGGCGACGACCGCGCTGATGTCGACGGTCGCGCCCTGGTCGTCGTCGGGCACGACGACCGGGCGGGTGAAGCGGACGCCGTACTCCACGACGGCTCCCGGGTCCCCGACCCAGTCGGTGACGACCCGACCGGCCGACGCCATCGTCAGCATGCCGTGGGCGATCACGTCCGGGAGACCGACCGCCTGAGCGAAGCGCTCGTTCCAGTGGATCGGGTTGAAGTCGCCCGAGGCACCGGCGTACATCACCAGGTTGACCCGCTGGAGGGTCACGGCCAGCGGCGGGAGCTCGGTGCCGACCTCGACGTCGGACCAGGCCACGGACGCGCTCATGCCGCTCCCTCCGCGGTGCCACGGGCGACCGTGACCGACCAGGTCGTGACGACGGGCTCGCCGCCCTCGGTGCTGATGTCCGAGCGCGTGGTGAGGATGTCGTTGCCCGCGGCGACCCGGATGCTCTCGATGGTCGTGACGACGACCAGGCTGTCGCCGGCCGTCACGGGCCGGACGTAGGCGAAGCGCTGCTCGCCGTGCACGACGCGGCTGTAGTCGAGCCCGAGTCCCGGGTCGAACATCGCGACGGCGCTCGCCCGCATCGAGACGACGAACGGGAACGTCGGCGGCGCGATCACGTCGCGGTGCCCGAGCGACCGCGCGTGGGCGACGTCGTGGTACGCCGGGTTCAGGTCGCCGATCGCGGTCGCGAACTCGCGGATCTTCTCGCGGCCGACCTCGTACGCCGGACCCGCCGGGTAGACCTTGCCGAGGTAGTCCTGGTTGAGCGCCATCCGTCACATCCCCCCGAGCTGGCCGCCGGTGACCGGGATCGTCACGCCGGACACGAAGTCGGCGTCGCTGGAGACCAGGAACGCGTGCACGTTGGCGATGTCCTCGGGGACGCCGAGACGGCCCAGAGCGATGAGCATGAGCGACATCTGGCGCATCTCCTCCGGGATGCCGTAGGTGTCGCCGTCGGTCTTGGCCTGGGTGAGCCGCGTCTCGACGAAGCCCGGCGCGACCGCGTTGACGTTGATGCCGAACGGACCCAGCTCGCGCGCCAGCGTCTTGGTGATGGCGATCAGCGCGCCCTTGGCGGCGGTGTAGTTGAACTGCCCCGGGTTGCCCATGAGGGCCGCGACCGACGACGTGAAGACGATCTTGCGCTGGTAGGCCGGTCGGCCGGTCGCGGCGATCTCGGCCTTCGCCACCTCGCGGAGGTACGGCATCGCGGCGAGCGTGGAGTGATAGGCCGTCTTGAGGTTGGTGTCGACGACGAAGTCGAAGAGCTCGTCGGTCATCCCGTGGAACATCTTGTCGCGCGTGGTGCCGGCGTTGTTGACCAGGATGTCGAGCTTCCCGAAGCCGTCCACCGCCGCCGCCGTGAGCCCGCGGGCGGCGTCGAGGTCGATCGTGTCGGCGACGTGGAGCAGCGCACGACCGCCCTCGGCCTCGATGAGCGCGACGGTCTCTGCCGCGGGCTCGGGGTCGATGTCGTTCACCACGACCGCGGCCCCGTCGCGCGCGAGGCGCAGCGCCGTCGCCCGTCCGATCCCCCTGCCCGAACCGGTGACGATGGCCACCCGGTCGTCGAGTCGTCCCACCACGTACCTCCCGCATCTGCGCCGGCCGCCGCTCGGTCGCCGTCCCGCCGCGACGCTAGTGGAGACCCCCACTCCACGCACGGCCCGGCCCCGCTCCACCGACGCCCAGCCGCCAGCACGGCACTACCCCGACGCACGAGGGGCGGGCGGGTCGAACGCCCCTTCAGGGGCGTGAGCACCCGCCCGGTCGACGGCCGCAGGCCGGCGACCCGCCCCGACGCGGAGGGGTGCGGCGACGCGGCCGCCCGGGAGGGCGGCCGCCTCGAGCCGCCACCGACAGGCACTACCCCGAAGCACGAGGGGCGGGCGGGTCGAACGCCCCTTCAGGGGCGTGAGCACCCGCCCGGTCGACGGCCGCAGGCCGGCGACCCGCCCCGACGCGGAGGGGTGCGGCGACGCGGCCGCCCGGGAGGGCGGCCGCCTGGAGCCGCCACCGACAGGCACTACCCCGAAGCACGAGGGGCGGGCGGGTCGAACGCCCCTTCAGGGGCGTGAGCACCCGCCCGGTCGACGGCCGTAGGCCGGCGACCCGCCCCGACGCGGAGGGGTGCGGCGACGCGGCCGCCCGGGAGGGCGGCCGCCTGGAGCCGCCAGCAAAACGCCGAACGGCCGCCCCTGGGGGCGGCCGTTCGGCGTGCGGGCCCGGAGGCCACCCGGCTAGCGGGTCTCCTTGTGCACCGTGTGCTGGTTGCACGTCGGGCAGTGCTTCTTCATCTCCAGGCGATCCGGGTCGTTGCGCCGGTTCTTCTTGGTGATGTAGTTGCGGTGCTTGCACTCCTGGCAGGCCAGGGTGATCTTCGGGCGTACGTCGCTCTTGGCCACGGGAGTGCCTTTCCTACGGTCGTGACGTCGGTCGTTCGGTGTAGCGGAGGCCGGACTTGAACCGGCGACACAGCGATTATGAGCCGCTTGCTCTGCCAGGCTGAGCTACTCCGCCGAGACGTCGGTCCTTGCCCGGGACGGGCAGGTGCCGGTGTTCCGAGCCCCCTTACGGAATCGAACCGTAGACCTTCTCCTTACCATGGAGACGCTCTGCCGACTGAGCTAAGGGGGCCGTGAGAGCCAGAGAAGAGTACCTAACCGGCCTCCGTTCCTCCAAAACGGGACGGTCGGGCGACACTGCGGAACGCGCGCCAACGCCCGGGGGCGACACTGGGACCGTGACCCGCTGGACCGCCGACGACATCCCGCCGCTGACCGGACGCCACGCGGTCGTGACGGGAGCCAACTCCGGCCTCGGGTACCACACCGCCCTGGAGCTGGCCAGGCACGGCGCCGACGTCACGCTCGCGGTGCGGGACCGCACCAAGGGCGAAGCGGCGCTCGCCACCTTGCGCGCCGGGCTCGCGGGTGCTCCGGCTGCCGGCGAGCTCCGGCTCGCCGACCTCGACCTCGCCAGCCTCGAGTCGGTCCGCGGCTTCGCCGACGACCTCGTCGGGTCCGAGCGTCCCCTGCACCTGCTGGTCAACAACGCCGGTGTCATGGCCATCCCCCGGCGGGAGACGGTCGACGGCTTCGAGATGCAGCTCGGCACGAACCACCTCGGTCACATGGCCCTCACCCTGCGGCTGCTGCCCGCGCTGATCAGTACCGGAGCGGGCGGGACGGTGGCCCGGGTCGTCACCGTCTCGAGCGGGGTGCACCGGATGGGCCGGATCGACCTCGAGGACCTCATGGGTGAGTCGACCTACCGTCCCTGGCGGGCCTACGGGCAGAGCAAGCTGGCCAACCTGCTCTTCGCGTTCGAGCTGCAGCGCCGTCTGGACGCCGCCGGCCTCCCGGTCGCGTCCTACGCGGCGCACCCCGGGTACGCGGCGACCGAGCTGCAGGCGGTGGGGCCGCGGATGCGCGGCAGCCGCCTCGGTGTCCGCCTGGCGGCGTGGGGCAACGCCCTGCTCGGCCAGCCCGCCGCGATGGGTGCGCTGCCGACGCTGTACGCCGCCACCAGGGACGGCCTCGCGCCAGGGTCCTACGTCGGGCCGGACGGGTTCCTCGAGCAGCGTGGTCACCCGAAGCCGGTGTCGACGAGCGACGCCGCGCGCGACGAGTCGACGGCCGCCGCGCTCTGGACGCGCAGCGAGGAGCTGATCGGGGTCCGGTTCGAGGACGCCGCCGCGCGCTGAGCCCGGACGCGACGAGGGGCGCGACCGGTGTGGTCGCGCCCCTCGTGGTGCGGTGGCGGATCCAGGATTCGAACCTGGGGAGGCGTAAGCCGACGGATTTACAGTCCGCTCCCATTGGCCGCTCGGGCAATCCGCCAAGCCGTCCGGGGACGGCCCCCGAAGGATACATAGGCCGTGGGCCGGGCGTGAAATCTCCCGCGCCGGAGGTCTCGGACCCCTTCCGCCGCGCCGCCGTCTAGGCTCGGCGGCGTACCACCCGCCGCGAGCACGGAGAACTCAGCCATGGCCGACAGCAGCTTCGACATCGTGAGCAAGGTCGACCGCCAGGAGGTCGACAACGCCCTCAACCAGGCGGCCAAGGAGCTCTCGCAGCGGTTCGACTTCAAGAACACCGGCGCCAAGATCGACTGGAAGGGCGAGCTCGCGGTCGAGCTCACCGCCGACACCGAGGAGCGCGTGAGCGCGGCCCTCGAGGTGTTCCGCGACAAGCTGGTGAAGCGCCAGATCTCGCTGAAGAGCCTCACCGCGGACGACCCGCGCTCGTCGGGCCGCGAGTACAAGATCTCCTGCACGTTCCAGGCCGGCATCAACCAGGAGCAGGCCAAGAAGCTCGGCAAGCTGATCCGCGACGAGGGCCCGAAGTCGGTCAAGGCGCAGGTCATGGGTGAGGAGCTGCGCGTCACCTCGAAGAGCCGGGACGACCTCCAGGCCGTGCAGGCGCTCGTCAAGGGTGCCGACCTCGACTTCGCCGTGCAGTTCGTCAACTACCGCTGAGGTCCGCGCGCCGTCGCGCCGGAGCGGGCCGGCCCTCAGCCGCGGTCGGCTGCTCGGCGCGGACCGGCGTCGTCGAGGACGGCCCGCGGGTCGAGCGCGGGCGGCGCCGGCACGGTGGCCTCCCACCCGGCGAGCCGGTCTCGCTCGTGCGTGAGGTCGCGCCAGCGTGGTTCCGGCGTACTCCGCGACGGGCGACCAGTGCAGCGCGTCGAACGGGCAGACCTCCACGCAGATGCCGCAGTACATGCACAGCGAGAAGTCGATCGCGAAGCGGTCGAGCACGGCGACCGTGCGCGGCCTGCGGTGCGTCTCGTCAGCCGGCAGGGTCTCGGTGTGGCCGTCGATCTCGATGCACCAGTCGGGGCACTCGCGCACACACAGCATGCAGACCGTGCAGCTGTCCTCGAGGAGCGCGATGACTCCTCGCGTCCGCGGCGGACGGCCCGCCGCCACGTGCTCCGCCCCGTTCACCGGTCCCCCTCCGTCCCCACCCCGGGCCAGTCGGCCGGGACACCGGGCGGCAGCGTGCGGCGCCGCGACCGACCGGCGGAGTCCGAGGGGTCCTTGTGCCCGGGCCACGGGCGCGCCGCACGGGCGGCCAGCACGAAGTCCTTGCGCAGCGGCGCGGCGCCGAAGCCCGGCCGGGAGCAGCAGCGGGTCGAGCCGCTCGTTGCCGACGAACACCGACGCCGAACATCTCGTGAGTCTCCCGCTCGTGCCACGCGGCACCGCGGTAGACCACGGTCGCGGTCGCCAGCGAGGCGTCGTCCCGGGGCACGCGGGTCCGCAGCAGCAGATGGTCGTGCGCGTCCGGCGCGGCGACGTGCGCCACCACCGCGAAGCCGTCGTCGCCCAGGTCGTACGCCGTCAGCAGGTCGAAGAACGAGGCTCCGGCGGCGTACGCCGAGCCGAGCGCGTCGACCCATCGCCGGCGCGGCACGTCGACGGTGACCGGGCCGAACCCGTCGGTCACGGTCGCGTCCGGCTCGGCGAGCCCGCCGACGACCGCCTCCGCCAGCCGGCTCACGGCCGGCCCACCTCGAGCAGGGCGAGCCCCTCGAGCAGCGACTCGGGCCGCGGCGGGCAGCCGGGGACGTAGACGTCGACCGGGACCACCTGGTCGATGCCCTTGGTCACCGAGTACGAGTCCCAGTAGGGCCCGCCGGAGCTCGCGCAGGCGCCGAAGGACACGACGCGCCGCGGCTCGGGGAGCTGCTCCCAGATCCGGCGCACCGCCGGTGCCAGGACGTCGGTGCACGTGCCCGAGACGACGAGCACGTCGACGTGGTCCTGCTCCGAGCCGCGCACGAGCGCACCCGCGGATCTCGCCGCGCCGCCGGCGAGCGCCGCCGCCATCACCTCGACCGAGCAGCAGGCGAGCCCGACGTCGACCATCCAGACGGTCCACTCGCGCCCGTCCCAGGTGAGGTCGAGGCGCACGGGACCCGTCTCGGCCGGCGCCCCCACGGACGGGAGCGGAAGGTCCACGGGAGTGCCCGGCACGTCGCCTCCGTCCGCTCGGCTGGTCCACGGGTCGCACGTTCTGCGCTCGCTACGAGCCTACTGAGCGCGTCGACGCCGCCCTGCGTGCGCGTCCCACGGGCGGCGGCCGGATCGCCGGCGCGACGCGCGACCCCCCGGACCGACCCGTGCGCGCGTCAAGGGGCATACGGGGGGAGGATGGGCCGTGCGGCACCCGGCCGGCCCTCGGTGGGGTGCTGCACGAACGAGCATCCGCGACCCGGTTCCACGGTCGGTCGACGTCGGCCCCCCGCCTCCGGGCGACCACGACGTCAACGAGGCGGGAACAATCGTGAGCAAGCAAGTGGTCCAGCTCAACCGGGTCATCATCCGATTCGCCGGGGACTCCGGCGACGGGATGCAGCTGACCGGGGACCAGTTCACCTCGAGAACGGCAACCTTCGGCAACGACCTGTCGACGCTGCCCGACTTCCCGGCCGAGATCCGTGCGCCAGCGGGCACCCTCCCCGGGGTCTCGGCGTTCCAGCTGCACTTCGCCGACCACGACATCACCACGGCTGGTGACGCGCCCAACGTCCTCGTCGCGATGAACCCCGCGGCACTCAAGGCCAACATGCGCGACCTCCCCCGCGGCGCCGACATCATCGTCAACACCGACGAGTTCACGACGCGCAACCTGTCGAAGGTCGGCTACGACGCGAGCCCGGTCGAGGACGGCTCGCTCGAGTCGTACGCCGTCCACCCGATCCCGCTGACCTCGATGACGGTCGAGGCGCTCAAGGGGTTCGACATCACCAAGAAGGAGGCCGAGCGGGCGAAGAACATGTTCGCGCTCGGCCTGCTCTCGTGGCTCTACCACCGCCCGACCGAGGGCACGCTCACGTTCCTCAGGCAGAAGTTCGCGAAGAAGCCGCGAGATCCTCGCGGCCAACATCGCCGCGTTCGAGGCGGGCTGGTCCTACGGCGAGACCACCGAGGACTTCTCGGTGCAGTACGAGGTGCTGCCGGCCACGATGGCGCCCGGTCGCTACCGCAACATCCACGGCAACCTCGCGCTCTCGTACGGGCTCATCGCGGCCTCCGAGCGCGCCGAGCTGCCGCTGTTCCTCGGGTCGTACCCGATCACCCCGGCGTCCGACATCCTCCACGAGCTGAGCAAGCACAAGAAGTTCGGCGTGATGACCTTCCAGGCCGAGGACGAGATCGCCGGCGTCGGCTCGGCGATCGGAGCGGCCTACGGCGGGATGCTCGCCGTCACCACCACGTCCGGTCCCGGCGTCGCGCTCAAGTCCGAGGCGATCGGGCTCGCCGTCGCGCTCGAGCTGCCGCTGGTCATCGTCGACGTCCAGCGCGGCGGACCGTCGACCGGCCTGCCGACGAAGACCGAGCAGGCCGACCTGCTGCAGGCGATGTTCGGCCGCAACGGCGAGGCGCCGGTGCCGATCGTCGCGCCGCGGTCCCCGGCCGACTGCTTCGATGCGGCCATCGAGGCCGTGCGCATCGCGACGACGTACCGCACCCCGGTGTTCCTGCTCTCCGACGGCTACCTCGCGAACGGCTCCGAGCCGTGGCGGATCCCGGACGTCGACTCGCTGCCCGACCTGCGGGTCGCGTTCGCCACCGAGCACAACCACACGAACGAGGACGGCAGCACGGAGTTCTGGCCGTTCTTGCGCGACCCCGAGACCCTCGCGCGGCCCTGGGCGGTGCCGGGCACGAAGGGCCTCGAGCACCGCATCGGCGGCATCGAGAAGGCCGACGGCGTCGGCAACATCTCCTACGACCCGGACAACCACGACAAGATGGTCCGGCTGCGCCAGGCCAAGGTGGACGGCATCTCGGTGCCGGACCTCGAGGTCGACGACCCGGGCGGCGACGCCCGCGTGCTGGTGCTCGGCTGGGGATCGACGTACGGCCCGATCAACGCCGCCTGCCAGATCTCGCGGCGCGGTGGCATCTCGGTGGCCCAGGCCCACCTGCGCCACCTCAACCCGTTCCCGGCCAACACCGCCGAGGTGCTGCGCCGCTACGACAAGGTCGTGATCCCGGAGATGAACCTCGGACAGCTCGCGCTGCTCGTCCGCGGCCGGTTCCTCGTCGACGCGATCGCCTACAACCAGGTGCGAGGCCTGCCGTTCAGGGCCCAGGAGCTCGCCGGAGTGATCAAGGACGTGGTGGCCAGTGTCTGACACCGTCGATCTCGGGTTCCCCTCGCTCCGGCTGGTGCCCAAGACCTCCGAGAAGCAGACCGCGAAGGACTTCAAGACCGACCAGGAGGTGCGGTGGTGCCCCGGGTGCGGTGACTACGCGATCCTCGCCGGCGTCCAGAGCTTCATGCCGGAGCTCGGGCTCGCCAAGGAGAACGTCGTCTGGATCAGCGGCATCGGCTGCTCGAGCCGGTTCCCGTACTACATGAACACGTTCGGGATGCACTCGATCCACGGGCGGGCGCCGGCCATCGCGTCCGGCCTCGCGATCACGCGGCCCGACCTCTCGGTGTGGGTCGTGACCGGTGACGGCGACGCGCTGTCCATCGGTGGCAACCACCTCATCCACTCCCTGCGGCGCAACGTCAACCTCAAGATCCTGCTGTTCAACAACCGGATCTACGGCCTGACGAAGGGCCAGTACTCCCCGACCTCGGAGGTCGGCAAGGTCACCAAGTCGACGCCGATGGGCTCGCTGGACTTCCCGTTCAACCCGGTGTCGCTCGCGATCGGCGCCGAGGCGTCCTTCGTCGCACGCACGATCGACTCGGACCGCAAGCACCTCACCGAGACGCTGCGGGCCGCGGCGCTGCACGAGGGCACCGCGCTCGTGGAGATCTACCAGAACTGCAACATCTTCAACGACGGCGCGTGGGACCCGCTCAAGGATTCCGAGCACCGCGACTCGATGATGTTCCGCCTCGAGCACGGCAAGCCGATCACCCTCGTCGACGGCTCGCGCGGCGTCGTGCGGGCGGCCAACGGGAGCCTCGAGATCGCCGACGTCGCCGAGGTCGGCATCGAGTCCGTGCTCGTGCACGACGCGCGGAACCCCGACCCGTCGGTGGCGTTCGCGCTGTCCCGCCTCTCGGACTCGGTGACGCTCACCGACACCCCGATCGGCGTGTTCCGCGACGTCCCACGCACGACGTACGACAGCGCGTTCCACAACCAGCTCGACAGCGCGCAGTCCTCGGGCCGGGGCGACCTCGGGGCGCTGCTCGCCGGCAGCGACACGTGGGAGATCGCCTGACCGTCCCCGCCGGAACCGGTCGTGCCGCGTCGGCCCCTCGGGTCGCCGGCACGACCGGTCCGCGCGAGGAGGCGGGAGCGCCGGGTGAGCCGATCCGGTTTGGCGCTCCGCGGACCGGCTGACTAGCGTCGAGGTCCTCATGAGCAGCAGACCTCCGAGCGCAGCCGAGACGTCGCACGCGAACGCCCGGCTCGGTCTGCTCTTCGGCATCGCGGCGTACGGCATCTGGGGCTTCTTCCCGCTGTACTTCCCCCTGCTCGAGCCCGCGTCGGCCCTCGAGATCCTCTGCGGTCGCTTCGTCTTCTCGCTGCTGTTCATGGCGGTCGTCCTCACCGTCACCCGCACCTGGTCGCGGCTGCGCCCGGTGCTCCGGGACCGCCGGGCGATGCTGCTGCTCACCGCGGCGGCCGCCCTCATCTCGGTCAACTGGGGCACCTACATCTGGGCGGTGAACTCCGGCAACGTCGTGGAGGCGTCGCTCGGCTACTTCATCAACCCGCTCGTCCTCGTGCTCATCGGCGTCGTCGTCCTCGGCGAGCGGCTCCGGACGCTGCAGTGGGTCGCGGTCGGCATCGCCTGCCTCGCGGTCCTCGTCCTGACGGTCGGGCTCGGCCGGCTACCCTGGATCGGGCTCGTCCTCGCCTTCTCCTTCGCCGGCTACGGCCTGATCAAGAAGGTCGTGTCCGTCGACCCGCAGGCGAGCCTGACCATCGAGACCGCGGTCGCCTCACCCTTCGCCCTCGCCTACCTCGTGCACCTGCAGCTGACCGGCGCGCTCGTGCTCGGTCACCACGCCGTGTCGACGAGCCTGCTGCTCGTCGGGACCGGCGTGGTCACCGCGATCCCGCTGCTGCTCTTCGGTGGTGCCGCCAACCGGATCCCGCTCACGACCATGGGGCTGCTGCAGTACCTCACGCCGATCATCCAGTTCGTCATCGGCGTCTGGGTCGTCGGCGAGACCATGCCGCCCGCCCGCTGGGCGGGCTTCGTGATCGTGTGGATCGCCCTCGCCGTGTTCAGCTACGACGGCCTGCGCCAGGGCCGCCGGAACCGGTCGGCCCGGCGCGCCGTCCGCGACGAGATCGACGAGGTCGAGGCGCCGATCTGACCCCGTCGGCGCGCGACGCGCGACGGCGGTTCCGCGCTCTCGCCACGACCACCCGTGACGCCGATGACACGACGCTCGGGTGCTACTTGAGGATGTTGACCGCGCGTGCGATCACCAGCAGGCCGGTGACCAGGGACACCGCGGACTGCAGCATCATCGCCAGCTTCGCCCACCGCGACAGCGGCATGGTGTCGGTGGGGCTGAACGCCGCGGCATTGGTGAACGACACGTAGGCGTAGTCGACGAACTCCGGCTCCCAGTGGTGGAAGTCGATCGAGGTCTCGGACATCTGCGGGAACAGGAAGTCCGGTTCGGGATCAGTGCCGGTGGCCCGGGCGCCGGGCCCGCCACGGTCGAGCTCCCAGTACCAGAGCGCGAAGATGAGCACATTGGTGAGCCAGATGTTCGCCCCCACGGTGAGCAGGGCGACCGGGTCGCTGCCGAAGGTGCCGTCGAGCAGGCCCTTCACGAGTCGGAGCACCGACCACGCGTTGACGAGGCTCGCCACGGCGATGAGGGTCAGGCCCAACGCGCGCGCGAGCACGGACCGCCGGCTGATGCGGCGCGGGTTGACGACGACGAGCACCACCAGCAGGGCGAGCTCCACGGCGGGCAGGAGATAGCGGCTGCTCGGCGTGAAGTCGTCCGGCAGCCGCAGCTGCAGCGCGATCATGAGCAGGACGGCGACGCTGGCCGGCCAGCGCTGCTCCCCCTCGGTGAGCCGCCGCCACGCCGGGCCGACGGCGGCGACGACGCCGTCCTCGAGCCGCTCGAGCTCCGTGACGGCGTCCGCGCCGGTCGACGGCGGGTGCGGCTCGTCCGCGCTGACGGGGTGCTCGGTCACGGGACGAAGTATCCACGTCGTCGCATCGCGGTCGGGTCAGGTGCTGCGGTCCACGACGACGTCGCACATCATCGACAGGGCGTCGGTAGCGGCGCCGGGCGGGAGCGCGGCGAGCTCGGCGCGCGCCGACTCGGCCCAGGTCACGAGCACCTGGCGCGCCTCGGCCATCGCCGGTGATGCGCGCAGCAGCCCGAGCGCCTCGGCGTGCAGGTCGTCGTCCGGGAGGGGTCCGGCGAGCAGCTCGCGCAGGCGCGCACCCTCGGGGTCGGTGCCGCGCAGGGCGAGCAGCACGGGGAGCGTGCGGACGCCCTCGCGCAGGTCGGTGCCAGGCGTCTTGCCCGACTCGGCCGACTCGCTCGCGATGTCGAGCAGGTCGTCGGACAGCTGGAACGCGACGCCGAAGCGTCTCGCCGTACGCCGCGACCGAGTCGGCCACGTGCGCCGGGGCGCCGGACGTCATGGCGCCCATGCGACCGGCCAGGGCGATGAGCGAGCCGGTCTTGCCGGCGAGGACGTCGAGGTGGTGCGCGACCGGGTCCTCGCCCGACGCCGGTCCGACGGTCTCGCGGATCTGGCCGGTGCACAGGCGCTCGAAGGTGCGGGCCTGCAGCCGCACGATGTCGGTCCCGAGGTCGGCGGCGATGTCGGCGGCGCGGGCGAAGAGGAAGTCGCCGGTGAGGATGGCGACGGTGTTGTCCCAGCGCGCGTTGGCCGAGGGCGCACCCCGGCGCAGCAGGGCCTCGTCCATGACGTCGTCGTGGTAGAGCGTCGCGAGGTGGGTGAGCTCGACCACGACGGCCGCCGGGACCACCCCCGCGGCGGCGGGATCGCCGTACTGCGCGGCGACGAGCGCGAGCAGCGGCCGGAACCGCTTGCCGCCGGCGCTCACCAGGTGGCTCGCCGTCTCGTCGACGAACGGGTAGTCGCTGGCGACGGCGGTCCGCAGGGCGGCCTCGACGTCGTCGAGCCCGGAGCGCAGGTGCTCGGTCGAGAGCGGAGTCGACGTACGACAGCCCGAAGGGCAAGCCCTCGCTCACAGCGTCGTCTCCAGTTCTCGGGGCGTCAGCGGACGAAGATCCCGGCCTGGGAGACCAGGTCGAAGACGATCTGGGGGAACACGCCGATGACGACCGTGAGCGCGACGGCGACCGTGATCGCGAGCGTGGTGAACGCGCTCGGGACGACGACCCGCGGCCCGGCCTCGGCGGACGGCTCGTTGAAGAACATGAGCACGATGACCCGCACGTAGAAGAACGCCGCGACCGCGCTGGCCACGACGCCGATGACGACGATGGGGGTGGCGCCGCCCGCGATGCCCGCGGTGAACACCGCGAACTTCCCGGTGAAGCCGCTCGTGAGCGGGATGCCGGCGAACGCGAGCAGGAACAGGGCGAACGCGGCCGCGAACCACGGGGACCGCTTGCCGAGACCGGCCCACTGGGACAGGTGGGTCGCCTCGCCGGTCGCGTCGCGGACGAGGGTGACGATCGCGAACGCGCCGACCGTGGCGACGCCGTAGGCCAGGAGGTAGACCATCGTGCCCTCGAGGCCGGCGGCGTTGGTCGCCACGACGCCGACGAGCATGAAGCCGGCCTGCGCGATCGAGGAGTAGGCCAGCATGCGCTTGATGTCGTTCTGGGTCAGGGCGAACAGCGTGCCCACGACCATCGTCAGCGCGGCGACGACGTACATCATCGGGCGCCAGTCCCACCGGATGCCGCCGAGCGCGACGTACATGACCCGCAGGAGGGCGCCGAAGGCGGCCACCTTCGTGCAGGCGGCCATGAAGCCGGTGACCGAGGTGGGCGAGCCCTGGTAGACGTCCGGCGTCCACTGGTGGAACGGCGCGGCGCCGATCTTGAACAGCAGCCCGACCGACAGCAGCGCGACACCCGCGAGGACCAGACCGGTGTCGGAGGCGGTCGCCCCGAGCGCGTCGGCGATGCCGCTGAGCGACACCGTCCCGGCGTAGCCGTAGAGCAGCGCCGTGCCGTAGAGGAAGAAGGCCGACGAGAACGCGCCGAGGACGAAGTACTTGAGCGACGCCTCCTGCGAGAGCAGGCGTCGGCGCCGGGCCAGGCCGACCATGATGTACAGCGGGAGCGAGAGGACCTCGAGGGCCACGAACATCGTGAGCAGGTCGGTCGACGCCGGGAAGAGCAGCATGCCGCCGACGGCGAACAGGAACAGGGACCAGACCTCGGTCTGCAGCCAGCCGAGCCTGGTGAAGGCCTGCTCGTCCTCGGAGCCCGGCAGCGCCGAGGCGCGCGGGGCGAACGAGTCGCCGGCCGGGTCGACCCGGCGCTCGGCCATGACGAGGGCCGCGATCGCGGCCAGCACGAGGATGGAGCCCTGCATGAACAGGGTGGGTCCGTCGATGGCGACCGAGCCCATCGCCACGATCTGCTGGGTGCCGCGAAGCGCGACGACGGCGACGAAGGCCCCGGCGAGCGCCGCGAACGTGATCACGAGCTGCAGCACGCGGCGGTAGGCCTGGGGGACGAGCGCCTCCACGAGCACCGAGACGATCGCGGCACCGAGCACGATGAGGATCGGCGCGAGCGCCGAGTACTCGATGCTCGGGATCTCGAAGGATCCCGTGACGGCGGCCAGGGAGGCGTTCACTTGGCGGTCCCTTCCGCGACCGGTGCCACCTGGGGCGCGGGGTCGGTGGCGCCGACCGCGTGCATCACACGGTCGACCGCCGGGTTGACGACGTCGAGCACCGGCTGGGGGTAGAAGCCCAGCGCGACGATGACGACGAGGAGCGGTGCGATCGCCAGGACCTCGCGTCCGCGCAGGTCGTGGACCCGCTCGGTGACGACGTCCGGCGTCGGGCCGGTCATGGTGCGCTGGTACATCAGCAGGATGTAGAGCGCGGCCAGAACGATCCCGACCGTCGCGACGACACCCACCCAGGTGTAGCGCTCGAACGTCCCGACGAGCACGAGGAACTCGCTGACGAAGCTGGACAGGCCCGGCAGCGCCAGCGACGACAGGCCGGCGACGAGGAAGGTGCCGGCGAGGACCGGGGCCACCTTCTGCACGCCGCCGAAGTCCGCGACGAGCCGCGAGCCGCGACGGCTGATGAGGAACCCGGCGATGAGGAACAGCGCGGCGGTGGAGAAGCCGTGGTTGACCATGTAGAGCGCCGAGCCGCTCTGGCCCTGCGTCGTCATGACGAAGACGCCGAGCGCGATGAAGCCGAAGTGCGAGACCGAGGTGTAGGCGATGAGCCGCTTGATGTCGGTCTGGCCGATGGCCTGGAGCGCGCCGTAGATGATGCCGACCACGGCGAGGGCGATCACCAGCGGAGTGGCCCAGCGGGAGGCGTCGGGGAACAGCTCGAGGCAGTAGCGCAGCATCCCGAAGGTGCCGACCTTGTCGAGCACGCCGACCAGCAGGACCGCGGTGCCGGGCGTCGACTCCGCGGCGGCGTCGGGCAGCCAGGTGTGGAACGGCACGAGCGGGGCCTTGATGGCGAAGGCGATGAAGAACCCGGCGAAGAGCCACTTCTGCGTGTCGGGCGCGATCGTGAGAGCAGCGAGCGAGGTGAAGTCGAACGTGCCGTGGCCGGTCAGGTCGCCGGAGACGACGTAGAGGCCGATGAGCGCCGCCAGCATGAGCAGTCCGCCGAACAGCGAGTAGAGCAGGAACTTCACCGCGGCGTAGTTCCGGCGCGGTCCGCCGTAGCGCCCGATGAGGAAGTAGACCGGGACGAGCATGGCCTCGAAGAAGACGTAGAACAGGAACACGTCGGTGGCCGCGAAGACGCCGACCATCGCCGCCTCGAGCACGAGGACGAGCGCAACGTAGCCGCGGACGGATCCCCGGGCGCCGTCGGCGTCGTGCCAGCCGGCGAGCAGGACCACGGGGACGAGGGACGTCGAGAGCGCGACGAGGACCAGCGCGATGCCGTCGACGCCGAGCGCGAAGTCGACGCCGAACTGGGGGATCCACGAGACGGAGTAGCCGAGCTGGAAGTCGCCGGCGGTCGCGACGTCGAACTGGAAGGCCATGGCCACGGTGAGGCCGAGGACGACCAGGGAGACCGCGAGGCCGAGCTGCTTGGCGAGCTTCTCGTTGCCCCGGGGCACGAGCATGACCGCCGCGGCCCCGACGAGGGGGACCGCGAGGAGCGCGGGAAGCCAGAGGGAGTTCGTCATGGCTAGAGCCTCACCAGCACGAGGGTGGCGGCCACGAGTGCGGCCCCACCGAGCATGGACAGCGCGTACGACCTGGCGAAACCGGTCTGCAGACGGCGAGCACGGCCGGAGAGTCCGCCGATCGTCGCGGCGGTCCCGTTGACGACGCCGTCCACCACCCGGTTGTCGAACCAGACCAGCCATCGGGTCAGGTACTGGCCGGGCCGCATGAACACCGCCTCGTTCACGGCGTCCCCGTAGAGGTCGGCCCGGGCCGCGCGGGTGAGCGCGTTGCCCGCGGGTGCGACCTCGGGGACGGCCCTCGCGGCGTAGGGGATCCACGCGAGCACCCCGCCGATGGCGACGAGCACCAGCGCGGTGGTCGGGATGACCCAGGCGGCGACCGACAGCGACGGCTCGACCCCGTGGGTCACCGGCTCGAGCCAGTCGACGAAGGCGTTGTTGTAGTTGAGGATGAAACCGGCCACTGCGGAGAGCAGGGCGAGGATCGCCACCGGGAACATCATGATCCACGGCGACTCGTGCGGGTGGACGTCGTCGGTCCAGCGCGCCTGGCCGTGGAAGGTCATGGCGAACAACCGGGTCATGTAGAACGCGGTGATGCCTGCGCCGAGCAGGGTGACGATCCCTGCGGTGGTGTTCACCGAGAACGCGGCCTCGATGATCTTGTCCTTCGAGTAGAACCCGGCGAAGGGCGGGACTCCCAGGATCGCGAGCCACCCGCAGGCGAAGGTGATCCAGGTGACCTTCATGACCGTGCGCAGGGCGCCGTAGCGCCGCATGTTCACCCCGTCGTTCATCCCGTGCATGACCGAGCCGGCGCCGAGGAACATGTCGGCCTTGAAGAACCCGTGCAGCAGGAGGTGGAAGATCGCGAAGGAGTAGCCCACCGGGCCGAGCCCGGCGGCCAGGACCATGTAGCCGATCTGGCTCATCGTCGAGCCCGCGAGGGCCTTCTTGATGTCGTCCTTCGCGCTTCCGATGATCGCACCCATGAGCAGCGTGATCCCGCCGACCACGATCACCGCGGTGCGCGCGGCGGGAGCGGCGTCGAAGATCGCGCCCGAGCGGACGATGAGGTAGACGCCGGCGGTGACCATCGTCGCCGCGTGGATGAGCGCCGACACCGGCGTCGGGCCCTCCATCGCGTCGAGCAGCCAGGACTGCAAGGGGAACTGCGCGGACTTGCCGGCCGCCCCGAGGAGCAGCGCGAGCCCGATCCAGGTGAGCGACTGCTCGCTGGCCTTCCCCGCCTGCCCGAGCACGCCCTCGAAGGTGACCGACCCGAACGTGACGAACATGAGCATCACGGCCAGCGAGAGCCCGACGTCGCCGACCCGGTTGACGACGAAGGCCTTCTTCGAGGCGACGGCCGCGGTCTCCCGGAAGTACCAGAACCCGATGAGCAGGTACGACGCGAGGCCGACCCCCTCCCACCCGACGTAGAGCAGGAGGTAGTTGTCGGCCAGCACCAGCAGGAGCATCGACGCGACGAACAGGTTGAGGTAGCCGAAGAAGCGCCGCCGGTCGCGGTCGTGGCTCATGTACCCGACGGAGTACAGGTGGATCAGCGACCCCACGCCGGTGATGAGGAGCACGAACGTCATCGACAGCTGGTCGAGGCGCAGGTCGGCCGGCACGTCGAACGTCCCGACCGCGATCCAGTTGAAGAGGTGCTGCGTCACGGTCCGCTGGTCGGCGGACCGGCCGAGCATCGCGACGAACAGGACTACTGCGACGACGAACGACGCCGTCGACGCCAGCACGCCGAGCCAGTGGCCCCACCGGTCGCTGCGCCGCCCGGCGAGCAGGAGGATCGCCGCGCCCGCGAGGGGCAGGGCGATGAGCAGCCAGATGAGCTGGAACGTCCCGCTGGCCGCTGCGGCCGTGGGAACGGCCTCAGCGGCGTGGGTGACTGCGCCCGAGAACGGAGACACGTCGACGGCCCCTCTAGTACTTCAGCAGGTTGGCTTCGTCGACCGAGGCCGACCGGCGGGTACGGAAGATCGTCATGATGATCGCGAGACCGACCACGACCTCCGCGGCGGCCACCACCATGACGAAGAAGGCGATGACCTGTCCGTCGAGGTTGCCGTGCATCCGCGCGAACGACACGAACGCGAGGTTGCTGGCGTTGAGCATGAGCTCCACGCACATGAACACCACGATGGCGTTGCGGCGTACCAGCACCCCGAACGCGCCGATGCTGAACAGCACGGCGCTGAGGTAGATGTAGTTGGCCGGGTTCACGACTCGGTCCCCTCGTCCGTCGCCGGGACCACGGATCCACCGGCGGCCAGCGCGTTGACCTGCGTGGTGTCCGCGCTGTCGATGCCGACCACCGCGCTCACGCCGCGCAGCGGCTCCGGCACGGACCGGTCGGTCGGCGTGCCGTCGGGCAGCATGGCCGGCGTGCCGACGGCGTTGTGCCGGGCGTAGACGCCCGGGCCGGGCAGGTTCTGCGGGCTCCCGGAACGGACCCGCTCCTCCGCGAGCTGACGCTGGGTGCGCCGCGGCGTGTGGCGTTCGCGGTGCGCGAGGACCATGGCGCCGAGCGCGGCGGTGATGAGCAGCGCGGAGGTCACCTCGAAGGCGAGGACGTAGCGGCCGAAGATCAGGTGCGCGATCCCCTGGACGTTGCCGCCGTCGACGGTGTTCGCCTGGTCGAGTCCCGCCACCTGGTAGGTCGCGGAGCCGACGCCGGCGAGGAGCAGGCCGGCGAAGCCGAGCCCGAACACCACGGCGGCCGCACGCTGGCCCTTGATCGTCTCCACGAGCGAGTCCGAGGAGTCGACGCCGACGATCATGAGGACGAAGAGGAACAGCATCATCACGGCGCCGGTGTAGACCACCACCTGCGTCATCCCGAGGAACGGGGCGGAGAGCGAGACGTAGAGCACCGCGAGGCTGATCATCGTCGAGGCGATGAAGATCGCGCTGTGCACGGCCCGGTGCGAGAGCAGCATGCCGAGCGCTCCGACGACCGCGACGATCGCGCAGGCCCAGAACACGACGGTCTCACCGGTGTTGCCGGTGGTCTCGACGACGGCGAGGAGCGGGCTCACGCCGTCACCTCCTCGTCGGTCTTCGGTCCGGTCCACGTGCCGAGCCGGCGCGCCTCGGCCTCGGCCGACTGGGCGGCGACCGCGCCGGTGACCTTGCCGAGGTAGTAGTCGGTCTCGGTCGTGCCCGGCACCATGGCGTGGGGCGCGGGCACCATGCCCGGCAGCATCGGTGCGAGCAGGTCCTGCTTCTCGTAGATCAGCGCCGCACGGCTGCTGTCGGCCAGCTCGTACTCGTTGGTCATGGTGAGGGCGCGGGTGGGGCAGGCCTCGATGCACAGCCCGCAGAAGATGCAGCGCAGGTAGTTGATCTGGTAGACGCGGCCGTAGCGCTCACCGGGGCTGAAGCGCTCCTCCGCGGTGTTCGGCGCGCCCTCGACGAAGATCGCGTCCGCCGGGCAGGCCCAGGCGCACAGCTCGCACCCCACGCACTTCTCGAGCCCGTCCGGATGCCGGTTGAGCTGGTGCCGGCCGTGGTAGCGCGGCTGGGTGGGGACCTTCTCCTCGGGGTACTGCTCGGTGGTCACCTTCTTGAACATCTGGGTGAAGGACACACCGAACCCGCGGAAGAAGCGGCGCTCGTCAGTCATGCTGCGCCTCCTCCCCGTCGGAGGGCCGATCGGCGTCCAGCGCGAGCGCCGGGATGGTCGCCGTGGCGCGTCGGGTCACGACGAACTCCTGACCTGGCAAGGGCGGGACGGGGTACCCGCCGGCGAAGGCGTCGAACTCCTCGGGCTCGGCCGCCCGCTCCGCGCCGCGTCGTACGTCGAGGACGAACGTGAAGCCGGCGACGACGACGAGCAGGAGGGCGATCCACAGCAGCGTCGTGCGCAGGTCGACCTGGTACTCGTTCTGCAGGCCCTTGAGCGTGGCGATGACCACGATCCAGACGATCGACACCGGGATCAGGACGCGCCAGCCGAACTTCATGAACTGGTCGTAGCGCAGGCGCGGCAGCGTGCCTCGCAGCCACACGAAGGTGAAGAGCATCACCATGATCTTGCCGAGGAACCACAGGACCGGCCACCAGCCCTCGTTGGCGCCCGGCCACCACGTGGAGATCGGTGCCGGCATCCGCCATCCGCCGAGGAAGAGCGTCGTGGCCACGGCGGAGACGTTGATCATGTTGACGTACTCGGCCAGGAAGAACATGGCCCAGCGCAGCCCGGAGTACTCCGTGTGGAAGCCGGCCACGAGCTCGCCCTCGGCCTCCGGGAGGTCGAACGGCGCGCGGTTCGTCTCGCCCACCATCGAGATGAGGTAGATGACGAACGAGGGCAGCAGCAGGATGGCGTACCACCAGCTCGCCCCCTGCGCGGCGACGATCTGCGAGGTCGACATCGAGCCGGCCCACAGGAACACCGCGACGAAGGACAGGCCCATCGCGATCTCGTAGGAGATCATCTGCGCGCTCGAGCGGAGGCCGCCGAGCAGGGAGTAGGTCGAGCCCGACGACCAGCCGGCGAGCACGATGCCGTAGATGCCGATCGAGGCGACCGCGAGGACGTAGAGCACCGACACCGAGAAGTCGGTGAGCTGCAGCGGGGTCTCCACGCCGAAGATGCTCACCATCGGCCCGAGCGGGATCACCGCGAACACGAGCATCGCGGCGGCGGCGGCGATCATCGGCGCGAGGAGGTAGACCACCTTGTCCACGTGGATCGGGGTGAGGCCCTCCTTGAGCGCGAGCTTGATGCCGTCGGCCATCGGCTGGAGCAGGCCGAGGGGTCCCGCCCGGTTGGGGCCGCTGCGCTGCTGCATCCGGGCCACGACGCGGCGTTCGAACCACGTGGTGAACAGCGTGAGCAGCACCAGACCGACGAACAGCACCAGCGCCTTGAGCACGACCAGCCAGAACGGGTCCTGGCCGAAGACGCTGAGGTCGCCCTGGGCTACGGCGAGGAGCGGGTTCACGCGGCACCTCCGCTGATGCGCACGACGTCGCCGTGACCGGCGCCCAGAGCGGCGCGCGGCACGGAGCCGTCGGAGTTGGCCGGCAGCCAGACGACGCCGTCGGGCATCGCGGTGACCACCAGCGGCAGGACGACGGATCCGGAGTCGGTCGACACCGTGACCTCCCCGCCGTCGACGGCTCCGACGGACGCGGCCGTGGCCGGCGAGAGACGGGCCACAGCGGTCCGGGCGGTCGCCGCGAGGTAGGGGTCGCCCTCCTGCAGCAGGCCGCGGTCGAGCAGCTGGCGCCAGGTCGCGAGCAGTGCCTCGCCGGCGGCGGGTGACGCCGGCTCGGCGGTGGCCACGCTCGGGGCCTCGGCGCGCTCGCCGTCCCAGGCGTCGAGGGCGGCCAGCTCTCGTCGCAGCGCGGCGACGTCCCCGGAGAGCCGGTCGACGCCGAGCTCGGCCGCGAGCATCGCCAGCACCCGGGCGTCGGACAGCGCGAGCGACGCGGGGAAGACCTGCGCGAACTCGCGGCGCCGGCCCTCCCAGTCGACGAACGTGCCCGCCTTCTCCGCGACCGCCGCGACCGGCAGGACGACGTCGGCGCGCTGCGTGACGTCGGAGTGGCGCTGCTCGAGCGAGACGACGAACGGCGCGGCATCGAGGGCGGCGAGGAACGCGGCCCCGTCGGCGAGGTCCGCGGGCTCGACGCCCGCGACGAGCAGGGCCCCGACCGAGCGCGGGAGGTCGGTCTCGTCGACCGCCTCCGCGCGGATCGCGGCCACGACGGTCGTCGAGGTCGCGGCCGGCGGTGCTGGGCAGCGACGCGGGGTCGACCCCCCACACCGCCGCGACCTGCGCGCGGGCGGCCTCGGACGCCAGCGGACGCCCGCCCGGCAGGAGCCCGGCGAGCGCGCCGGCGTCGAGCGCGCCGCGCTCGCCCGCGCGCCGCGGCACCCAGCCGAGGCGCGCCCCGGTGGCCGCGGCCAGCCGGGCCGCGGCCGACAGAGCGCCGGCCGAACCGGCGAGCCGCTCGCCCACGAGCAATACCGCTCCCGGCTCGCGCAGCAGGCGCGCGGCCTCCGCCGAGTCGGCGCCGCTGACCGAGGCGGACGCGTCGTCGGCCAGCGAGTCGAGCACCCCGGCCTCACCGCCCGGCCGGGCGGCGAGCACGCGGCCGCCGACCTTCCTGATGCCGTTCGAGGCGAACGGGGCGACCGAGAAGACCCGGACGCCGCCGGAGCGCGAGCCCTTGCGGAGACGGAGGAACACCATCGGCGACTCGTCCTCGGCGTCGAGGCCGGCGAGCACCACGACCGGGGCGGACTCGAGGTCGGCGTACGTCGGACCGAGCGGCCGACCGGCGACGAGGGCCGCGAGGAACGCGGCCTCCTCGGCCGACGAGGGGCGAGAGCGGAAGTCGACGTCGTCGGTGCCGAGAGCCACGCGGGCGAACCGGGCGTAGGCGTAGGAGTCCTCGAGGGTGAGGCGTCCGCCGGTGAGCACAGCGGTCCGCGGGCCCGCGGCGGCCAGTCCGGCCGCCGCGATCGAGATGGCCTCGGGCCACGACGCCGTGACGAGGTTGCCCTCGGCGTCGCGCACGAGCGGGTTCTCGAGCCGACCCGCCGCCTGGTAGCCGAAGGCGAAGCGGCCCTTGTCGCAGTTCCACTCCTCGTTGACCTCGGGCACGTCCCACGCGAGGCGACGCATGACGGTCGAGCGCCGGACGTCGGTGCGCAGCCCGCACCCGGAGGCGCAGTGCTCGCAGACGGTCGGTGTGGAGACGAGGTCGAACGGGCGGGCCCGGAAGCGGTACTTCGCGCTGGTGAGGGCGCCGACCGGGCAGATCTGGACGGTGTTGCCGGAGAAGTAGGAGTCGAACGGCTGGTCGCTCGAGATGCCGACCTGCTGCTTGGCGCCGCGCTCGAGCAGGTCGATGAACGGGTCGCCCGCGATCTGCTCGGCGAAGCGCGTGCACCGCGCACAGGACACGCACCGCTCGCGGTCGAGCAGGATCTGCGCCGAGACGTTGATCGGCTTGGGGAACGTGCGCTTCACGCCGTCGAACCGGCTCTCGCCGCGGCCGTGCGACAGGGACTGGTTCTGCAGCGGGCACTCGCCGCCCTTGTCGCAGATCGGGCAGTCGAGCGGGTGGTTGATGAGGAGGAACTCCATGACGCCCTGCTGCGCCTTCTCGGCGACCTCGGACGTGACCTGGGTCTTGACCTTCATGCCGTCGACGACCGTGACCGCGCACGCCGGCTGCGGCTTGGGCTGCCCCTCGATCTCCACGAGGCACATGCGGCAGGCGGCCACCGGCTCGAGGAGCGGGTGGTCGCAGAACCGCGGGACGGCGATCCCGAGCTGCTCGGCGGCGCGGATGACCAGCGTGCCCTTCGGCACGGTGACGTCGACGCCGTCGACGGACATCGTGATGCCGTCGGCGGGCACGGTGGCGGGGGTCGGCTGACCCGACGAGGTGATGGTCATCGCGCTGCGGCTCCCGCGAAGACGGTGGCGGCGACCGGGTCGAAGAGCTCGGTCGGCCGGCGTGTGGGTCCCCGCGAGGAACTCCTCGCGGAAGTACTTGAGGGCGGGTGCGTACGGCGTCGCCGCGGCGTCACCCAGCGCGCAGAAGGAGCGCCCGGCGATCTGGCGGCAGATCTCGTCGACGGTCTCGATGTCGGACTCCACCGCGGTGCCGTGCTCGAACCGCTCGAGCATCTGCTCGAGCCAGAACGTGCCCTCGCGGCACGGCGTGCACTTGCCGCAGCTCTCGTGCTTGTAGAAGTGCATCCAGCGGCTGATCGCCCGGACCACGCTCGTGGTCTCGTCGAAGACCATCGGGCTGCCGGTGCCGAGCATCGTGCCGGCGCCGGCCATGTCCTCGTAGGTCAGCGGGACGTCGAGGTGCTCGGGCATGAGCATCGGGACGCTGGACCCGCCGGGGACCCAGAACTTGAGCTCGTGCCCGGCGCGCACGCCGCCGGCGAACTCGAGCAGCTCGCGCATCGTGGTGCCGAGCGGCGCCTCGTAGATGCCGGGGCGCTCGACGTGGCCGGAGACCGCGAACAGCTTGAAGCCCGGCGACTTCTCGGTGCCGAACTGCTTGAACCAGTCGGCGCCGTTGCGCACGATCGTCGGGAGGTTGGCGATCGTCTCGACGTTGTTGATGACGGTCGGACCGCCGTAGAGGCCGGCGACCGCGGGGAACGGCGGCTTGAGGCGCGGTTGGCCGCGGCGACCCTCCAGCGAGTCGAGCAGCGCCGTCTCCTCGCCGCAGATGTAGGCGCCGGCGCCGGAGTGGACCACGATGTCGAGGTCGACGCCGGACCCGAGGATGTCCTTGCCGAGGAAGCCCGCGGCGTAGGCCTCGCGGACCGCGGCGGTGACCCGCCGGATCGCGTGCGGCACCTCGCCGCGGATGTAGATGAACGCGTGCTTGGCGCGGATGGCGTACGCCGCGTGGATGCAGCCCTCCACCAGCGCGTGCGGGTTGGCCAGCATGAGCGGGATGTCCTTGCAGGCACCCGGCTCGGACTCGTCGGCGTTGACCACGAGGTAGTTCGGCCGGCCGGTGTTCTGCGGGACGAAGCCCCACTTCATGCCGGTGGGGAAGCCGGCGCCGCCGCGGCCGCGCAGGCCGGACTCCTTGACGAGCGCGATGACGTCGTCGGGGTGCACGCCGAGGCTCACCGGGACCATGTCGTAGCCACCGTGCCGGCGGTAGCCCTCGAGGGTGTGCGAGTCGGCCTCGTCCCAGTGGGCGGTGAGGATCGGGGTCAGCGGCACGGCTCAGCCCTCCGATGTCGCGGTGGCGAGCGGGGACCGCGCGGGGGGCTCCGGGCGCGACCATGCCGTGCTCGCGGGCGTAGGCGAGGCCGGCCAGCATGCGGTCGTCCTTGCCGCCCTCGTCCACGAGACCGTCCTCGAAGCCGGCGAGCGTGCGCTCGATCTCCTCGAACGTCCCGATCCGCGGGCCCCGGGTCGAGAAGACCTCCTCGCCCGCGCGCAGCCGCTCCACGACCTCGAGCGCCCGCGGGACGTCCATGTCGTCGAGGAACTCCCAGTTCGCGGTCATGACCGGCGCGTGCGTGCACGCCGCCTGGCACTCGATCCGCTCGAGGGAGATCGTGCCGTCGGCGGTGACCTCGTCGTGGCCGACGCCGAGCCGCTCGGACAGCGCCGTCCAGATCGCGTCGCCGCCGAGCACCGCGCACATCGTGTTGGTGCACACGCCGACGTGGTAGCGACCCACCTTGTGCCGCTTGTACATCGTGTAGAACGTCGCCACGGCGGCGACCTCGGCCGTGGTCAGGCCGACGACGTCCGCGCACAGCGCGATGCCGTCCGGGGTCACCGTGCCCTCGGCGGACTGGACGAGGTGCAGCATCGGCAGCAGCGCCGAGCGGGCCTGCGGGTAGCGACCCGCGAGCTCCACCGCGTCGGCGCGGGTCTGCTCCGTCAGTGCCATGTCGTCTCTCTCGCTCGTCTCGTGTGTCCGGGGCCTAGCGGCCCGTGCCGGCTGGTGGCGTGTCCCGGGGGTCCTTCACCGGTCGACCCCGCCCAGGACGGGGTCGATCGAGGCGATGGCGCCGACGACGTCGGCGACCTGGCCGCCCTCGCACATCGCCGCCGTGGCCTGCAGGTTGTTGAACGACGGGTCGCGGAAGTGCACGCGGTAGGGACGGGTGCCGCCGTCGCTCACGACGTGCACGCCGACCTCGCCGCGCGGCGCCTCGATGGCGGCGTAGACCTGGCCGGTGGGGACGCGGAAGCCTTCGGTGACCAGCTTGAAGTGGTGGATCAGCGCCTCCATCGACTCGCCCATGATGTGGCGGATGTGGTCGAGGGAGTTGCCCTGGCCGTCGCCGCCGATGGACAGCTGCGCGGGCCAGGCGATCTTCTTGTCGGCGACCATGACCGGACCCGGCTCGAGCATGTCGAGGGCCTGCTCCAGGATCCGCATCGACTGGTTGATCTCCTCGATGCGGATGAGGAAGCGGCCGTAGACGTCGCAGGTGTCGGTGGTGGGCACGTCGAAGTCGAACTGCTCGTAGCCGAAGTACGGCTGGGACTTGCGCAGGTCGTGCGGCAGGCCGGCCGAGCGGAGCACCGGACCGGTGATCCCCAGTGCCATGCAGCCGGCCAGGTCGAGGTAGCCGATGCCCGACGTGCGGTCCTTCCAGATGCCGTTGTCGACCAGCATCTGGGGGACGCCGTCGAGCTGCTTGGGCAGCTGGCGCAGGACGGCGCGGATCCGGTCGGCACCGCCCTCCGGCATGTCCTGGGCCACGCCGCCCGGGCGGATGTAGGCGTGGTTCATCCGCAGGCCGGTGATCATCTCGAGCATGTCGAGGATCAGCTCGCGGTCGCGGAACCCGTTCGTCATCGCGGTGAGCGCGCCCATCTCCATGCCGCCGGTGGCGAGCGCCACGAGGTGCGAGGAGATGCGGTTGAGCTCGAGGGTGATGACCCGCATGAGCTGGGCCCGCGGCGGGACGTCGTCGACGATGCCGAGCAGCCTCTCCACGGCGAGGCAGTAGGCGGCCTCGTTCGCGATCGGCGCGAGGTAGTCCATCCGCGTGACGTAGGCGACGCCCTGGGTCCAGGTGCGGTACTCGAGGTTCTTCTCGATGCCGGTGTGCAGGTAGCCGATGCCGCAGCGGGCCTCGGTGACGGTCTCCCCCTGCAGCTCGAGGATGAGCCGGAGCACGCCGTGGGTCGACGGGTGCTGCGGACCCATGTTGACGACGACGCGCTCCCGCTCCCCCTCGGGCGCTCCGAGCACGCTGTCCCAGTCGCCGCCGGTGACGGTGTAGACGCGTCCCTCGGTGGTGTCGTAGGCGCCGGCGTACGGGTCGGCCGGGCCCGGTCCGGCCGCGCCGGACTCGTCGTAGGAAGCCTCGTAGGTGACGTCGTTCATGAGGAGTAGGACCTCCGCTCGTCGGGCGGCGGGATGGTCGCGCCCTTGTACTCGACCGGGACGCCACCGAGCGGGTAGTCCTTGCGCTGCGGGTGCCCGGCCCAGTCGTCCGGCATGAGGATGCGGGTGAGCCCGGGGTGGCCGTCGAAGACGATCCCGAACATGTCGAAGGTCTCGCGCTCGTGCCAGTCGTCGGCCGGGTAGACCGACACGATGCTCGGCACGTGCGGGTGCGAGTCCGGTGCCGAGACCTCGACGCGCACCCGGCGGTTGTGCGTGATCGACAGGAAGTGCCAGACGGCGTGCAGCTCGCGCCCGGTCTGGTTCGGGTAGTGGACGCCGGACACGCCGGTGCAGATCTCGAAGCGCAGCGCGGGCTCGTCGCGCAGGCGGCGGACGAGCTCGAGCAGGTGCTCGGCGCGCACGTGGAAGGTGATCTCGCCGCGGTCGACGACGACCGCCTCCACCGCGACGTCGAGCGAGAGGCCGTCCTCGCGCAGGGCGAGGTCGAGCTCGTCGGCGACGTCGTCGAACCAGCCGCCGAACGGCGCGGGTCGACGGCGCGGGCATCTCGATGGTGCGGACCAGGCCGCCGTAGCCGGACGTGTCGCCGGAGCCGGAGCCGCCGAACATGCCGGCGCGGACGTCCACGACGGGGAGGGTCGGGGTGCCGGTGGGGACGACGTCGCGGGCCGCGTCGGGCCCCGGGGTCTCGGGAGAGTCGCTCACCGCAGCAGGCCCTTCATCGCCGAGGTGGGCTCCGCGACGAGGGCCGCCTCCTCGAGCTCGGTGATCTCGTTCTGGCGGTTGACGCCGAGCTTGGTCGCCTGGACCTGCTCGTGCAGCTTGAGGATCGCGTCGATGAGCATCTCCGGGCGCGGCGGGCAGCCGGGGAGGTAGATGTCGACGGGCACGATGTGGTCGACGCCCTGCACGATCGCGTAGTTGTTGAACATGCCGCCGCTCGACGCGCAGACGCCCATCGCGAGCACCCACTTGGGCGTTGGGCATCTGGTCGTAGATCTGCCGCAGCACCGGCGCCATCTTCTGGCTGAGCCGTCCGGCCACGATCATGAGGTCGGCCTGCCGCGGCGAGGGGCGGAAGACCTCCATGCCGAAGCGGGCGAGGTCGAAGCGACCGGCGCCGGTCGACATCATCTCGATCGAGCAGCAGGCCAGGCCGAACGTCGCGGGCCACATCGAGTGCGACCGTGCGGCTCCCGCCAGCTTCTCGACGGTCGTCAGCAGGACGCCGCTGGGGAGGCTCTCCTCGAGTCCCATGGGTCTAGTCCTCCAGTCCGTCTTCGGGTCGTCGCGGCGCGTCGGTCGGTCGGGGGGTCAGTCCCACTCGAGCCCACCCCGGCGCCAGACGTAGCCGTAGACCACGAGCACGGTGACGATGAACAGCACCATCTCGACGAGACCGAAGAGCCGCAGCTGGTCGAAGGCGACCGCGAACGGGTAGAGGAACACGATCTCGATGTCGAAGACGATGAAGAGCATCGCGGTCAGGTAGTACTTGATCGGGAACCGGCCGCCGCCCATGGGCTGCGGCGTGGGCTCGATGCCGCACTCGTAGGCGTCGAGCTTCGCCCGGTTGTAGCTGCGGGGACCGAGGATGGTGGGTGCCGCGACCGAGAACGCCCCGAAGGCGGCGCCGAGGATGCCCAGCACCAGGATCGGCAGGTAGACCTGGCCCATGTCGGTGCCCTTCCGTCGGTGAGACCGTCGCGATCCTAGTCGTGGCGGACTCGTGTCGTTGTGTGGCGGGTGGTGCTCCGCCCGGGCTCAGGCGGCCGGTGCCACCTTCGCCAGGGCGTTGACGATCCGGTCGGTCCAGTCGCCGCCGCGCGGGTCCCGGAGGTTCGACAGGGTCGTCATCGTCAGCTTCATGAGCAGCGGCCGGGAGAGGCCCTTCTGCGTCGCGAGACGCATGATCTCGGGGTTGCCGATGAGCTTCACGAAGACGCGGCCCATCGTGTAGTAGCCGCCGTACTCCTGCCGGAGCAGGCGCGGGTAGTCGGCGAGCGCCTTCTCCCGGGAGTAGGCGGTCGGGCGCCGCAGCGCCTGGGCCATGACGTCGGCGGCGAGCGCGCCGGACTCCATGGCGTAGGCGATGCCCTCGCCGTTGAACGGGTTGACCATGCCGGCCGAGTCGCCCACGAGGAGCAGGCCGTCGGCGTAGTGCGGCTTGCGGTTGAACGCCATGGGCAGCGCCGCGCCACGGATCGGCTCGACCCGGGTGTCCTCGGAGAAGCCGTAGGACGCGTCGGCGCGGTCGACCCAGCGCTGCATGAGCGCCTTGTAGTCGACCTTCCCGAAGGCCGGGCTCGAGTCGAGGATGCCGAGGCCGACGTTCACGGTGCCGTCGCCGAGCCCGAAGATCCAGCCGTAGCCGGGGAGCAGCTTGTCGCCGTCCCACAGCTCGAGGTGGCTCTCGAGCCACTCGTCGTGGGTGTAGGCCTCGCTGCGGTAGTAGGTGCGGACCGCCACGCCCATCGGGCGGTTCTCGATCCGCTCGCGCCCCGCGGCGACGGACAGCCGGCTGGAGTTGCCGTCGGCGGCGACGACGAGCGGCGCGCGGTAGGTGACCTCGGCGTGCTTCGTGCCGTCGGCGTCGGTGGAGCGCGCGGTGACGCCGACGATCCGGCCGGTGCGCTCGTCGCGGACCGGGCCGGTGACGCTGGTGCGCTCGAGCAGCCGGGCCCCGGCCTTCTGCGCCTGCCGGGCCAGGATCTCGTCGAAGTCCTTGCGGGTCCGGGTCAGCCCGTAGTCGGGGAAGGTGGCGAGGTCGGGCCAGGGGATCTCGAGGCGGTGGCCGCCGCCGATGATCCGCAGCCCGACGTTGCGCGCCCAGCCGGCCTCGGGGCCGGTGTCGATGCCCATCTCGACCAGCTGCTTCACCGCGCGGGGGGTGAGGCCGTCGCCGCAGACCTTCTCCCGGGGGAAGGCGGTCTTCTCCAGCACGAGGACGTCGAGCCCGCGCTGGGCGAGGTGGAAGGCGGTGGCGGACCCGGCGGGGCCGGCACCGACGACGATGACGTCGGCGTCGTACGCCGGTGGCGGTGTCGTGGTCACGGCTGAAGGATCCTCGGGGTCCGGACGGCGCGCGCGTGCGCTTGTGAAAACCTTCACGAAGGCGCCCCTACCCTACCTCGCGGTCCAGGGCGCCCGGCACCGGTCCGGTGGGCGGGTCCGGGACCCCGCTCGCGACGAGGGCCGGGGGCGTGGGCGGGCGGCGGGGAGAGGTTCGCCACGTCGGGGTCCCGTCGGGCTGCCGAGCCGTTCACCTGCCCCTAGCCTGGTCTGGTGTCCACCGCGCCCGTCGCTGCGCCCGCGCCTCCGGCGACGGTCCGCACGGTCGCCCTCCCCGAGCACCTGGCCCACCGGCCGCTGCTGTCGCTGCTGCCCCGCGGTGTGGCGTCCACGTCGTGGGTGACCACGGACGAGGCCGGCGACGACACCGGGCTCGTCGGCTGGGGCGAGGCCGCCCGGGCCGAGTTCGGCGGGGCCGAGCGGTTCTCCCGGGCCCAGCGGTGGTGGGCCCGGTGGCTGTCCGGCGCCGACGTCGTCGACGAGGTCGGGATGCCGGGCACCGGCCCGGTGGCCTTCGCCTCGTTCGCCTTCGACCCGACGCCGGGCACGTCCGTCGCCGTCGTCCCCTCGGTCGTGGTCGGCCGCAGGGACGGGGTCACCTGGCTCACCGTCGTCGCCGCGAACCCCCGCGAGGCGCGGCTCGCGGTGGAGGAGACGGTGGCCGCGCTCGGGCACCCGACCGCCGTGCCCGAGGCGCCCCGCGGCGTCGCCTACTCGGAGGGCTCCCTGCCGGTCACCGAGTGGCAGGCCGCGGTCCGCGAGGCCGTGCGCCGGATCGACGACGGCGAGCTCGACAAGGTGGTCCTCGCCCGCGACGTCGTGGTCACGACCGACGCCCCCGTCGACACCCGGTACCTGCTGACCCACCTCGCCGCCCGCTACCCCTCGTGCTGGACGTTCTCGGTCGACGGCCTCCTGGGCGCGACGCCGGAGATGCTGGTCCGTCGCATCGGTGACACCGTCACCTCGCGCGTGCTGGCCGGCACGATGCGCCGCTCCTCGGACGCGTCGTCGGACGCCTCGCTGGCGTCCGCGCTGCTCGACTCGGCCAAGGACCATGCCGAGCACGAGTACGCCGTGCAGTCCGTCGCCCTGTCGCTCGCGGCGCACTGCACCGACCTCGACGTCCCGCCGACCCCGCGGCTGCTGCGCCTGGCCAACGTCCAGCACCTGGCCACCGACGTCTCCGGCGTCCTCGCCGACGGCGCCCCCGTGCTCGCGCTCGCGGCGTCGCTGCACCCCACGGCGGCGGTGTGCGGCACCCCCACCGAGCGGGCCTTCGCGGTGATCCGGGAGCTCGAGGGCATGGACCGCGGCCGGTACGCCGGGCCGGTCGGCTGGGTCGACGCGCACGGCGACGGCGAGTTCGGCATCGCCCTGCGCTGCGCGTCGGTCGAGACCGAGGACCGGTTGCGGCTCTACGCCGGCTGCGGCCTCGTGGCCGGCTCGGACGCCGACGCCGAGCTCGCCGAGTCGCAGGCCAAGCTCGTGGCGATGCGCGACGCTCTCGAACCGGACTAGCCGCAAGGACACCGTCGATCGGCTGCGTCCCGCGCTGCTGCGGGCGCGGGCAACTCGGCGCGGCTCGGTCCGCGGCTCTGGCAGCCTGGCGCGGTGAACGCTCTCCGGCTGCGGCCGAGCACCGACGACGACGTCGAGGACCTCCTCGACCTCACCCAGCGCGCGCACCGGGCGGTGCGGGACGAGCCGCACCCGATGACCCTGGAGCGGTTGCGCGCCCTCCGCACCTCCCCGCACCGCGATCCCGGGCTGGACACGCCGGTCGTCGTCCGGGACGGCCGGTGCGTCGGGTACGCCTCCGTGTTCGCGGTGGAGCCGTTCTCCGAGGTCTTCGCGCTGATCGCCGTCGACCCCGACCTCGACGACGACGAGTACCGGCGGACCGTCGGGCTGCTCGTGCAGGAGGCGGAACGCCGGGGGCTGGTGCGCAGCGCCCACCTGCCGCCCCACCCGGCGAGCGTGCTCGCGGTGAACTCGCCGCGCGAGGACGGCCGGCTGGCGTCGGCGTACGCCGGGCTCGGGTTCACGGTGGACCGGCACGGGCTGGAGCTGTCGATCGACCTCACCGGGCGTGACCTCCCCGCCGCCGGCGTGGCCGGTCGGCGTCGAGGTGCACCGCGTCCGGGTGCCCGAGGACGCCGACGCCGTCGCGACGGTGCTGGCCGAGTCGTTCCTCGACCACCAGGGCGACCTCCCGTTCACCCCCGACGTCGTGCGGTACGTGCTCGCCTCGCCCGACTGCCGCCCCGACGTGTCGGCCCTCGCGGTCGACGCCGACGGACCGGTGGGCGTCGTCGTCTGCCGGGACCGGCCCGGTCACGGCTACGTGTGGGTGCTCGGGGTCCTGCGCCGTGGCCGGCGGCGCGGCCTCGCCACCGCGCTGCTGGCGCACGCGTTCCGCGAGTACGCCGCCGCGGGCACGACGGTCGTGCGGCTCGACGTGGAGGAGTCCAGCCTCACCGGAGCGACCCGGGTCTACGAGCGGGCCGGCATGTCGGTGCACGCGGTGGACGACACCTGGACCCGCCCGTTGCACCGCTCCTGACGGCACGGCGCGACGCGGAGGCGCGAGGGTCGGATCGACGGCGACCGGGACGTGCGGTCGGCGCGACCGCGACCGGGACCGTGATCGGCGTGGGGGGCGACCACGTTCGCGTCCGCGCCGCCCGGCGCGCGGCCGGCCGGCCGGCCGTCAGACGCCGTCGGGCGGCCCGGCGTCGAGGCCGCCGGCGTCCGCGTCGTCCTCGACGTGCTCGTCGTCGTGGGCCTCGGTGGCGAGGTCGCGGAGCGCCGCGGACACGTCCGCCTGCACGTCGCGCAGCAGCGCCGCCTCGGACTCCCGGTCGCCGACCTTCGCCACGACGACGCGCACGCTCCCGCGCGCCGTCGCCTCGTCGATCGCGTGGACCAGCCCGGCGACGTCGTGCACGACGGTGACGTCGTCGACCGCGGCCGCCCGGGCGACGGCGGCGAGGTCCAGGCCGAGCGGGGTCCCGAAGACCCGCTCGAAGTGCTCCGTACCGGCCTGCTCGAGCTGGCCGAAGATCCCCCCGCCGTCGTTGTCGACGACGACGATCACGAGGTCCGGCCGGGGCTCGTCGTCGCCGACGAGCAGGCCGTTGTGGTCGTGCAGGAACGCGAGGTCGCCCAGCAGGGCGTACGCCGTGCCGCCCGTGACGCTCAGTACCTCGGTCCCGCCCTCGTCGTCCACGCTCACCGCGGTGCGGGTCGTCTGGTGCGCGAGCGCGGCCCCCCACGCCGTGGAGACGAGGCCGTCGATGCCCGAGGTGCCGCGGTTCCCGACGACGTACGGCGCCTCCTCGGGCTCGCGCACCCGCGCGAACGCCTCGAGGTGCCGGACCGGCCACGAGGCCGCGGCGAGCAGCAGCGCGCTGGAGTCCAGGACGTCCCACAGCGTGCGGGCGACGTCCGGTCCGGTGAGGCCGCCGGCGTCGTCGAGTCGCTTGGACACCGCCGCCGCGGCGCGGGCGTCGGCGGCGAGCCAGGAGTCGAGCCAGGCGTCGTCGTAGTCGTCGTAGACCGCGGGGGGCTCGGGAACGACGGACACGAAGAGCGTCGCGTTGCGGGTGGGATCGGGGCGGTGGCGAGCGTCGCGCTCGTCGGCCACCACGACGAGCGGCGCCTCGCGGATCATCCGCAGCACCGAGCGGGAGAGCCCCGGCGTACCCACGCACACCACGATGTCCGGGCGGTGCGCCTCGGCGAAGGCCGGGTCGTCGAGCAGGAGCGGTCCGTGGGCGAGCGCCGTGTCGCCGGACCGCGCGTTGCCGCTCGGCTCGCTGAGCAGCGGCCAGCCGCACGCCTCGGCCAGCGCGATGGCCGCGTCGCTCGTCTCGACGTCCGGGACGTCGCCGACGACGACGATCCCGCGGGTGGGGACGATGTGGTCCAGGTCCGTGTCGGGACCTGCCAGCAGCGCGAGGACCTCGTCGAGCGGCTGGGCCGCGGCCATGCCGAGCCGCGCGTCGCCGGCGACCGGCACACGCTCGGCCGCGTCGGTGCCCAGCGGCGCGAGGCCCAGCGGCTCGACCCACGTCTCGTCCGCGTCCGGGACCAGCGGCTCGCGGAAGGCCACGTTGAGGTGCACCGGCCCGGAGTCGCCCGCCTCCGTGGCCACCGCGACGGCCCGGGCGACGACGGAGCGCCAGTAGCGGACCTGGCCCTCGCGCGGTTCCGCGACCGCGACCTCGTGCGACCAGCGCGCGCTGGTGCCGAAGAACCGGAGCTGGTCGATGGTCTGGCTCGCGCCGGTGTCGCGCAGCTCCGCGGGCCGGTCCGCCGTGACGGCGACCACCGGGACGTGCGCGAACGACGCCTCGACCATCGCCGGGGCGAGGTTGGCCACGGCGGTGCCGCTCGTGACGACGACGGCCACCGGCTCCCGACCCACCTTCGCGAGGCCGAGCGCGAGGAAACCAGCGCTGCGCTCGTCGACCCGGACGTGCAGGCGCAGGTCGCCGCGGGCGTCGGCGTCGGCCAGGGCGAGGGCGAGCGCGGCGTTGCGGCTGCCCGGGGCGAGCACGACCTCGGTCACGCCGTTCGCCACGAGCTCGTCGACGAGCACCCGGGCCATGGCGGTGGACGGGTTCACGAGCGCTCCCCGAGGACGCCGAGGCACCGGTCGAGCCGGTCGAGCCACCAGTGGGCGCGCGGGTCGCCGACCCGGGCCCGGGCGTCGGACAGTCGCGTCGGGTCGGGGGCGTGGCGCACGACCGACAGTCTGCCGTCCCGCGGGAGGGCCGTCTGCCGGGTGAGGTCGCTCGCGAGCAGCCGACCCGTGCCGAAGCCGCAGGCGTACGGCGGGTCCGGCAGCGCGGCGGCGAGGGCGAGGCCGGCCGAGAGCCCGACCGTGGAGTCGAGCGCGCCGCTGACGGTCACCGGGAGCCCCACGGCCTCGGCCACCGCGAGGGACCGGCGTACGCCGCCCATCGGGACGGCCTTGAGGACGAGCACGTCGGCCGCCGCGCGGACCCGGCGGGCGAGCTCACCTTCGTCCGTCTCGGCTCCGGCGAGTCGTACGCCCTCGTCGACGGCGAGGCGCACCCCGGTGTCCCGCTCGCGCAGGGCGGTCATCTCCGCGAGCGTGGCGCACGGCTGCTCGGCGTACTCCAGGCCGCCGGCGATGTCGTCGAGCACGGCGAGCCGGGCGGCGGCCTCGGCGACGGTCCAGGCGCCGTTGACGTCGACCCGCACGCGACCCTCGGGGGCGCCGCAGTCGTCGAGCGCGGCGCGGACCGCCGCCACCCGCGCGACGTCCTCGTCGAAGGTCTGGCCGCGCTCGCCGACCTTGACCTTCACTGTCGTGCAGCCGTCGACGGTGACGGCGTCGACGACGAGGCGGGTCGCGGTCCCGGGGTCGAGCGCCGGGACGATCGCGTTGACCTCGACGGCGTCGCGTCTCGGCGCGGGCCACTCGCCGCGGGCCGCCTCGAGGGCACCCGCGAGCCAGCGAGCGGCCGTGGCGTCGTCGTACTCCGGGAACGGCGCCCACTCCCCCCAGGTGTCGCCGACGCGCAGCAGCACACCCTCGCGCAGCTCCGTGCCGCGGAAGCGGCGCGCCAGCGGCAGCGCGAACGGCACCGCCTCGTCGAGGGTCACCCCAGCCCCGACACGAACGCGCACCACAGCGCCCTGAGCCGAGCGCCGATGGTGGGCGTGGGCTCCTCGGTCCCGCCGTCCAGATCGCGAGTCACCGGCGGAGCTGTCGAGGAGTCGGGCGGATTTCGCTCGCTTCGGTCGGTGACTCGGGGGTCCTCGGACCCGGGCGGCTGCATCGACGTCCTCCGTCCGGGGTCGGGACGTGCGGCTCGGGTCGCGCCGCCGGAGTGCTCCTGGACCAGCCTAGGCTGCGCGTCGTGAGCGAGGAGAGCGGGGACGGCGCGGTCGCGGGGGACGCGGTCCGGGCCGTGCGCCTCCTCGAGGTCGTGCCCGGACCCGCCGGGGTCGCGGACCTGCTCGCCGCGCTCCCCGACGCCCTCGCCGGCTCCGGACCGGCCCTCGGCGTCGCTCCCGCGGGCGCCGACGCCGCCGCGGCTCGCGCCCGGGACGCCGTCCTGGGGGGCGGGGACGCGTCGGTGGATGCCGACGTCGCGGTCGTCCTGGCCACCAGCGGGTCGACCGGACGACCGCGCGGCGTGCTGCTCCCGGCGCCCGCGCTGCTGGCCTCCGCGCGGGCGGCGTACTCCCGTCTGGGCGGCCCGGGAGCGTGGTTGCTCGCGCTGCCCGTCACGAGCGTCGGTGGGCTGCAGGTGCTCGTGCGCTCGCTCGTGGCCGAGGTGGACCCGCTCGTGCTCCCGTCCGTCGGCGGCGCCGGCGCGTTCGACCCGCGCGCGTTCGCCGACCTCACGTGGCGCCTGGACCCCGCGCTGCCGGCGTACACCTCGATCGTCCCGACGCAGGCGGCGCGACTGCTCGACGACGACGCCGGGCTCGCGGCGCTGCGGGCGTACGAGGCCGTGCTGCTGGGCGGCGCGCGTACGCCGGCGGCGCTGCTCGCTCGGCTGCGCGAGCACCACGTCGCGGCGATCACGACGTACGGCATGACCGAGACGTGCGGCGGGGCGGTGTACGACGGACGTCCGCTCGAGGGCGTCGGCGTACGCGTCCTGGAGCCCGACGGTGGAGGCGTGGGACGCCTTGCCGTCACGGGTCCGACGGTCGCGCGCGGCTACCTCGGCGACGACCTGCTCACCCGCGCGGCGTTCGTCGAGGGCGCGCACCTCACCGGGGACGTCGGTCGCGTGACCGACGGCCTGGTCGAGGTGGTCGGGCGCCTCGACGACGTCGTCCAGGTCGGCGGCGTGAACGTCGCCGTGCAGGCGGTGGAAGACCTGCTCGCCGGGGTGAGCCGTGACGCGTGCGTGCTCGCCACGCCCGACGACACGTGGGGCCATCGCCTCACGGCGTACGTCGTGGGACCGGCCGAGGGGTCCGAACCGAGCGACGACGCGCTGGCCGCGCTGGTCGCGGACCGGCTGGGCCGTCCTGCCGTGCCTCGAGCCTGGGTGCGGCTCGACGCGATCCCACATCTGCCCAACGGGAAGCCCGACCGCGAGGCACTGCGCCGCCTCGGTTGAACCCGCGCCGTGGGACCGGAAGCGGTTGGCGAACTGGATCAAGATCACGAGTTGTGGACGGAATCGTGCAGTTCAACTTCCTTGATCGTCCCTAAGGGACGATCAAGGAAGCGGGGGGCGGGGGGCGTGGGACGCGGGGCTTGGCGGGGCTGACAGACTCGCGGGTCGTGGCGACCGTCGGGGAGTGGGTGCAGGGCGCGCGGCCGCGCACGCTGCCGGCGGCGGTCGCGCCCGTCCTCGTCGGGACGGCGGTCGCGTACTACTCCCTGGTCCCGCTGCTGCGCCTCGGCCTCACCGGCTGGTTCGCCTACTCCCCGCTCGTCGGCGGCCCGGGGTCGACCAGCGGAGCGGGGACCGTTCGGCGCCCAGCTCGGCGACGCGGACGTCGTTCGCCCTCTTCTCCGGGCACGCGAGCCTGAGCTACGGCGCGCTCGTGGTCGCGCGCGCTGCTCGCCCTCGTCGTGGCACTCGCGCTGCAGGTGGGGGTCAACTACGCGAACGACTACAGCGACGGCATCCGCGGCACCGACGACGCCCGGGTCGGTCCCGTGCGCCTCGTCGGACAGGGCCTCGCCGCGCCCCGCCAGGTCAGGCTCGCGGCGTTCGCGTCGTTCGGCGTCGCCGCCCTCGCCGGGCTCGCGCTCGTCCTCGTCACCCGGGAGTGGTGGCTCCTCGCGGTCGGGGCGGCCGCGATCGTCGCCGCGTGGCTCTACACCGGCGGCCCCCGGCCGTATGGCTACGCCGGGCTCGGCGAGCTGTTCGTGTTCGTCTTCTTCGGGCTCGTGGCCGTCGCGGGGTCGGCGTACGTCCAGACCCTCACCGTCACGTGGCTCGCGGTCGCGGGCGGCGTCGCCTGCGGAGCGCTGTCGGTCGCGATCCTGCTCGCGAACAACCTGCGCGACATCCCCACGGACACGGTGGCGGGCAAGCGCACGCTGGCCGTGCGCCTCGGCGACCACGGCACCCGCACCGCCTACGCGGTCGCGGTCGCGACGCCGTACGCCGTCGCCCTGGCCGTCTCGGTCGGCGGGGCGCCGTGGGCGCTCGCCGCCCTGGCGTCCCTGCCGCTCGCCGTGCGGCCGGTGCGGGTCGTGCGCTCCGGCGCCCTCGGCCGCGATCTCGTCCCGGTGCTGGCCGGGACCGGCCGGCTGCTGCTCGGTTACGCCGTCGCCCTGAGCCTGGGCCTCGTCGTCCAGGCGCTCACCTCGTAGGCACCGCCTCGCTGCGCACGGCCGGTACCGCCGCGCTCATCGGCGACGCCTCAGCGGGCAGGGCGGCCGGTGCTGCCCGGCCGGTCCCGCGCCCCGCGGCGCCGCCGCCGCGGCCGGTCCGGGCCGTCGAGGGTCGGCCGCTCAGTCGACCGGTGGCGGGCCTCGGCGTCGACCGGCGTCACCGGGCGCTCGTCCAGGTCGTGCTCGACGGCGGCGTCGGCCGGTGCGGCCGGGGGGTCGTCGAGGTCGTCGTCCTCGTCCTCGGCCCGGGCCGAGGCGTCCAGCCGGGCGTTCACGCCCTTCACGGCGGTCGAGATCCCCAGCGCCGCGCCCTCGCGCGGGCGGCTGAGCGCGAACGCCGACACCACGCCCGAGATCAGGAACGCGAACAGCAGCAGCCACACGCCGCGGAGGCCGACGAGGTAGAGCACCGCGCCCACGGCCACGAGCATCCCGATCCGCAGCAGCGTGTAGACCACGACGGGGTGCTGACGGGCGAGCGGCCCCGCGCCCACCTCTGGGGCGTCGACCGGGCCGACCTCCGGGGAGTCGTCCGCGTCGACCGCGCCGGTCTCGGGCGGAGCACCGACAGCCGGCCGCTCGACGGGGTCCGGGCTGCTCACGGGATCGGTCACGTGAACCACGGTACGTCGGGCCCCTGCGAGCGGTCCGACCGGCCCGGGGCGGCCCGCGCGACTCCGGACCGCGGGATCGGGCGGGTCAGTGCCCGGGGGTCCGACCACCGGAGAGCGGGGCGGCAGTCAGTGCTCCCGAGCCCGGTCGGCCCCGGGAGCGGGGCGCTCAGTGCCCGTCGCCACCGGCGCCGGGATCGCTGCCCTCGGACCCCGACGTCCCGGCCCGCCGGTCGCGCATCCGGCGGGTCCACTCGTCGTCGGCGAGCTTGCGCAGGAACGTGGGGTCGTCGTCGGGGGCCACGGGTCCACGCGAGCGGCGCGGCATGATGCGCGCGACCGGCCCGCCGGGGACCGCCGCCGCCTCACGCGCCGGCCGGCCGGCGAGCAGCCACGCCACCGCGCCGAAGAACGGGACCAGCACGATGACGACGAGCCAGACCCACTTGGGCAGCGTGCGCGCCGCGGCGCCGGGGATGAGCACGCAGTCGATGAACGCGTACAGCGTCACGACGACGGGGACCGCGTAGAGCAGGAACCTCGCCATGCGTCACCTCCCGTCCGGAGCGCTAGCACGAGCGTACGTCGGAGCGGCGCGGTACGCCGCCGATGCGCAAGGACGACGCGTCACACGCCGGCGTAGGAGTGCAGACCGGTGATGAGGATGTTGACCCCGAAGTAGTTGAACAGGAAGCAGGAGAAGGCGACGAGCGCGATGACCGCCGCCTTGCGCCCCTTCCACCCGACGGTCGCCCGGGCGTGCAGGTAGGCGGCGTAGGCGACCCAGGTGATGAACGCCCAGGTCTCCTTCGGGTCCCAGCCCCAGTAGCGGCCCCAGGCGTTCTCCGCCCAGATGGCGCCCGCGACGATCGCGAAGGTCCACAGCGGGAACATGAACGCGTGGATGCGGTAGGCCATCGCGTCCAGCCGCGCGGACTCCGGGAGCCGGCGGGCGAGCCAGTCGAGGCGGGACGGCTGGCCCAGCCGGGCGCGGCGCTCGGCGGCGTCGGCGGCGAGGAACAGCACGGTCACCGCGGCGCCGACGGCGAACGCGCCGCCACAGATCATCGCCGCCGAGACGTGGATGACGAGCCAGTAGGACTTCAGCGCGGGGACGAGCTGTTCGGCGTCGGTGTAGAGGAACGTCATCGCGGCGCCGAGCGTGAGCAGCACGGGCGTCACGACGAAGACGCCGAGCCAGCGGACGTCGCGGCGCAAGCGAGATCGCGAGGAACGTGACGGCGACGGCGAAGGCCGACGCGGTCGAGAACTCGCACATGTTGCCCCACGGCGCGCGCTGCACCGACAGCCCGCGCAGCAGTACGCCGACCCCGAGCAGGAGCGTGCCGAGCCAGGTGAGCGACATGCCGATGTTGCCGGCGCGGCGACCGGGCGGCAGCGCCCCGTCGTCCGGGCCACCCACGGCGAGCTCGACCTTGGTCGCCACGGCGACGCCGCCCGCGCCCTGCTCCGCCGGCGCCGAGGTCGCCGGGACGAGGTCGCGGCCGCGCATCGCGGCGAAGCCGACCGCGAAGGCGATCATCGCGATCGTGTAGGCAGCCATCGCGCCGTAGACGAGGTAGTTGCTGTACGTCGCCAGCGTCTCGTTGACCGTCACCGGTTCTCCTCTGCGCCCTCGGGGGCGGTCGTCCTCGTGGTGGTGGTCGTGCCGAGCGTCGCCGCCAGGGCGTCGACCTCGTCGGCGACGCTGGTGTGCTCGGACCGGGTCAGGCCCGCGACCTCGACAACGGTAACGCCCGCGGAATCGGACGACACGCGGACCCAGACCCGACGCCGGCGGACGAGCAGCGAGAGCGCGAGCCCGGTGATCGCGGCGACCGCGGCCAGCAGGGCCAGCTCCTTGCCCGGGTCGCTGGCCACGGTGAACGAGGCCCACTGGACGTAGCCGTCGAGGGTCACGGTGCCGTGGCCGCCGGGGAGCTTCCAGGACTCACCGGGGCGCAGGGCGTCGATGCCGAGCCGGGTCATGTGGGTGGTGTCGAGCCGGTAGACCGACTGCGGCCGGCCGGAGTCCAGGCCGAGGTCGCCCGTCCACGCCGACAGGAACACGGCGGGGTCGTCGGCGGCGGGGAAGGTCGAGTGCGGCCCGAGGGTGGCGTCGACCGCGGCGGTCGGCAGGAAGAAGCCCTGCAGGCCGAGCTGCGGGACGGTGTCGGGCGCCTTCACCACCCCGGTCGAGGTGAAGTTGCCGTCCTGCGGCAGGAACACGACGGAGTCGTGGAAGACGACCTCACCCTTGGCGTCCCGGACGGTGATCGTCGGCGCGTAGCCGTGCCCGACCAGGAAGACCTTGACCCCACCGACGACGAGCGGGTCGTTGACCTGGACGTTCTGCGCGGTGGGCGTCGCGCCGGGCTCGCGGACGACGTTGACGTCGGCGGAGAACTCGCGCGCCGCGCCGTTCTGCTGGCCGCCGCGCTGGTAGTCGGCGGTGAACTTGGTGAGCGTGAAGGCGAACGGCGGGAGCGAGGCGTCGTCGTAGGCCTTGCCCGGCGTGAAGGAGTCGAACTGCGCCCGGGTGTCGGCGAAGGAGGACCCCTCGCGGACGATCACCGTGCCCTTGAAGCCGAACAGCGAGCCGTAGGCCACGGCCGCGAGCAGGCCGAGGAGCGCGAGGTGGAAGACCAGGTTGCCGGTCTCCCGGGCGTAGCCCTTCTCCGCGGCGACCGTGCCGGTGCTGCCGTCGTACGACGTGGTGTCCACGCGCCATCGGGCCTTGCGCAGCCAGGCGGCCGCGGTGTCGAGCGTCTGCTGCGGCGAGGTTCCGGACTCCGGCGCGACGCGGCGATGCTCCGGGAGCCGCCCGAGGTTGCGCGGCGCGGCCGGCGGGCGGGAGCGCAGGATCCGCCAGTGCTGCCAGGAGCGCGGCAGGACGCACCCGGCCAGCGAGACGAACAGCAGCAGGTAGATCGCCGCGAACCAGGGGGCCGCGAAGACGTCGAAGAGCCCGAGCCGGTCGAGGATGCGGCCCTTCACCGGGTCGTTCGCGAGGTAGTCGTTGACCCGGATCGGGTTGGTGCCCCGCTGCGGCAGGAGCGACCCGGGGACCGAGGCGAGGGCGAGCAGGAAGAGCAGGATCAGCGCGGTGCGCATGCTCGTGAGCGTGCGCCAGACCCAGCGCAGCCAGCCGGTGACGCCGATGCCGACCGCCGCGGTCGCGTCCGGGTCGAGCGGCGCGGTGGACAGCCGCTGCGGCTCCTCGACCGTGTCCGGCGGGGTGTCGCGGACCTCCGTCACAGGAACACCCCGAAGCCGCCCGCCCAGGAGCGCAGCCCGATGGTGATGTCGTCCCACAGGCCGGTGATGAGCAGGAAGCCGATGGCCACGAGCATCGCGCCGCCGATGCGCATGACGAGCACGCTGTGGCGGCGTACCCACCCGACCGTCCCCATCGCGCGACGGAAGAGCAGCCCGACGATGACGAAGGGCAGCCCGAGGCCGAGGCAGTAGAAGAACGACAGCAGCGCGCCGCGGGCCGCGCTCGCCTCGGTGAACGCGAGGGTCTGGACGGCGCCGAGGGTGGGGCCGATGCACGGGGTCCAGCCGAGGCCGAACAGCACGCCGAGCATGGGTGCGCCCCACAGCCCGATCTGCGGCAGGCGGTGCACGCGGAACTCGCGCTGGAAGCCGGGCACCAGCCCGAGGAACGCCAGGCCCATGACGACCACGAGCAGGCCGAGCACCTTCGTGATGGTCGCCTGGTACTGCACGAGCGCCTGACCGAGCGCGCCGAACAGGGCGCCGTAGGACACGAAGACGAACGTGAAGCCGAGGACGAAGAGCAGCGAGCCGAGCAGCACACGGCCCTTGGTGCGCACGAGGGTCTCGGTGTCGGCCACCTTCACCGCGCCGCCCGAGGCGGCCGGCGCACCGGGCGCGGCGGGCGGGAGCTCGCCGGCCAGCTCGGCGCCGGTGAGACCGGTGATGAACGAGAGGTAGCCGGGCACGAGGGGCAGGACGCACGGGGAGAGGAAGGAGACGACTCCCGCGGCGAACGCGATGGGGGCCGCGAGCAGGAGCGAACCGGTGGTGACGGTGTCGACGGCGCTCATGTCAGGCCTTCTCGCTGAGGACGGGGTCGATCATGCCGAGCAGCCGGGAGCGGTCGACGGCGTCGATCGCGCGCGCCGCGACCCGGCCCTCGCGGTCGAGGACGAGGGTGGTGGGGATGGCGCTCGGCGGCAGCTGCCCGGCGAACGCGAGGACGAGGGAGTTGTCCTGGTCGAACATCGACGGGTAGGTGATGTCGAAGCGCCGGGTGAACGCCTTCGCGTTCTCCAGGGAGTCCTTCCCGCCGGACACGATCCCGACGAAGTCGACGCCCTTCGCGTGCGTCTCGTCGTAGACCTTCTGGAGGGCACCCGCCTCCTCCCGGCACGGGCCGCACCAGGACGCCCAGAAGTTCACCACGACCACCTTGCCGCGCATCGACGCGAGGTCGAGCGGGGCGCCGTCGAGGGTGGTGCCGGCCACCTTGGGTGCGGCGGTGCGCTGGTCGGGCGACAGCAGGACCGTCGACCCGTCGCCGGCGACGAACCGGGTGGACCCGTCGGCCGTGCCGGTCGTCGTACCGCAGCCGGCCAGCGCGAGCGCCGACACCGCCGCGAGCGCCAGGGCGGCGGCTCGGGTGCGGCGGGCGGTCGGGGCGGTCACGGCGGTCTCCTGCGGCGAGGGGTTGTCAGGGGGCGGACGTACGGCGAGGGTGGTCGGGTTCCGGTGCCGGGCACCGGCTCCGTCACACCGGTCAGGCTCCCTTCGCCCGCTGGGCCGAGGGTCCGCCCTGCCGGACGAGGTCGGCCGACGGCTCGGTGTACGTGATGGCCACGAGGGTGTCGTCGTCGAAGCTGAGCGACGTCAGGCTCGCCAGGCCGCACTGGCGCTTGCGGGGGTCGTGCACGAAGCGGCGGTTCTCCGCGTCGAGCCGGGCGATCCAGATGGGGAGCTGGTGGCTCACGAGGACCGCCTCGTGACCGCGGGCGGCCGACCGGGCGGCGTTGACCGCGGCGCGCATGCGACCGGCCACGTCGCGGTAGGGCTCGCCCCAGCTCGGCGTGATCGGGTTCCACAGGTGCCGCCACGCGGCGGGGTGCTTGAGCACGCCGTCGCCGACGCCGACCCGCTGGCCCTCGAAGACGTTGTCCGCCTCGATGATGCGGTCGTCGGTGGTCACTGCCAGCCCGTGCTGGGCCGCCACCGGCGCCGCGGTCTGCTGCGCCCGCTCCAGCGGCGAGGCGACGACGACGCTCACGTCGCGGTCGGCGAGGGCCTCGGCCGCCCGCACGGCCATCCGCTCGCCGAGGTCGGACAGGCGGAACCCCGGGAGGCGGCCGTAGAGGACGCCGGTGGGGTTGGCCACCTCGCCGTGGCGCAGCAGGTGGACGACCGTGCGGGTGCTCACGCGTACTCCTTCGCGATGTCCGGGTGCGCCGCGGCCGCCGCCCGGGCCGCCGCGGGCAGGGCGTCGACGAGCCGGTCGAGCGCGGTGTCGTCGTGCGCCGCGGAGACGAACCAGGCCTCGTAGGCGCTGGGCGGCAGGTAGACGCCCCGGTCGAGCATCGCATGGAAGAACGCGGCGTACCGCCAGGCCTCCTGGGTGCGGGCCTCGTCGTAGTCGCGCGGGACCGCCGGGCTGAAGAAGACCGAGAAGAGGTTGCCCGCCGTGGAGAGCGCGTGGGTGACGCCCTCGGCGGTGAGCGCCTCGGACACCAGGCGGCCGACGGTGGCCGCGGTCGCGTCGAGGTGCGGGTACAGGTCGGGGGTGCACGCGCGGAGCGTCGCGAGGCCGCAGGCGGCCGCGACGGGGTTCCCCGCGAGCGTGCCCGCCTGGTAGACCGGGCCGGCGGGGGCGAGGTGGGCCATGACGTCGGCCCGTCCGCCGAACGCGGCGGCGGGCAGGCCGCCGCCCATGACCTTGCCGAAGGTGACCAGGTCGGGCGTCCACGACGGGTCGACGCGGGCCTCGAGCTCGAGCCAGCCGCCCCGGGCGACCCGGAACCCGGTCATGACCTCGTCGACGACGAGGAGCGCACCGTGCGCGTGCGCGATGCGGGCGAGCCCGGCGTTGAAGCCGTCGCGCGGGGCGACGACGCCCATGTTCGCCGCGGCCGCCTCGGTGATGACGACGGCGATGTCGTCGCCGTGGGCGGCGAAGGCGGCCTCGACCGCGGCCAGGTCGTTGTACGGCAGCACGATCGTGTCGTGCGCCTGGGCGCCGGTGACGCCGGGGGTGTCGGGCAGCGCGAAGGTGGCCAGGCCGGAACCGGCCGCGGCGAGCAGGGAGTCGACGTGGCCGTGGTAGCAGCCGGCGAACTTGACCACCTTCGACCGGCCGGTGACCCCGCGGGCCAGCCGGATCGCGGACATCGTGGCCTCGGTGCCGCTGCTCACGAGCCGCACCTGCTCGACCGCGGGGACGCGCGCGACGATCTCCTCGGCGAGCAGCACCTCGCCGGCGCCGGGGGTGCCGAACGAGAACCCGCGGGCGGCCGTCTCGCGCACGGCCTCGACGACCTCGGGGTGCGCGTGGCCGAGGACCATCGGGCCCCACGAGCAGACGAGGTCGAGGTAGTCGCGGCCGTCGGCGTCGGTGATGTACGGGCCGTGGCCCGAGGCCATGAACCGCGGCGTCCCGCCCACGGACAGGAAGGCGCGCACCGGCGAGTTCACCCCGCCGGGCGTGACCGCCCTGGCCCGGCCGAAGAGCGCCTGCGACTGCGGCGCGGCGTCGGCGTAGGTCATGCCTTCCCCTCCACGAGCCAGCGGGCGACCTCGGCCGCCCAGTAGGTCAGCACGACGTCGGCACCGGCGCGGTGGATCGAGGTGATCGACTCCAGCACCATGCGGTCGCGGTCGATCCAGCCGAGCTCGGCGGCGGCCTCGACCATGGCGTACTCCCCCGACACCTGGTACGCCGCCACGGGCACGTCCACGGAGTCGGCGACCTCGCGCAGCACGTCGAGGTAGCCGCCCGCGGGCTTCACCATGACGAGGTCGGCGCCCTCCTCGACGTCGAGCCGGACCTCGCGGATCGACTCGCGCCGGTTCGCCGGGTCCTGCTGGTAGGCGCGCCGGTCGCCGAGCAGCTGGGAGTCGACGGCCTCGCGGAACGGTCCGTAGGCGGCGGAGGCGTACTTCGCGGCGTAGGCGAGGACGGCGACGTGCTGGGCGCCCGCCCCGTCGAGCGCGGCGCGCACCGCGCCGACCTGGCCGTCCATCATCCCGCTCGTGCCGACGACGTCGGCGCCCGCGCGGGCGAGCGCGATCCCCATGTCGGCGTAGCGCTCGAGCGTCGCGTCGTTGTCGACCTCGCCGGAGCCGGTGAGCACGCCGCAGTGGCCGTGGTCGGTGAACTCGTCGAGGCAGAGGTCGGCCATCACGACGATGTCGTCGCCGACCTCGGCGCGGATGTCGGCGATGCCGACGTTGAGGATCCCGTCGGGATCGGTGGCGCCGGAGCCCACCGCGTCGCGGGTGGCCGGGACCCCGAAGAGCATGACCCCGCCCAGCCCGAGCTCCACCGCCTCGCGGGCCGCGGCCCGCAGCGACTCGCGGGAGTGCTGCACCACGCCGGGCAGCGACGTGATCGGCACCGGCTCGGTGAGGCCCTCACGGACGAAGAGCGGGAGGACGAGACCGGCCGGGTGCAGCCGGGTCTCGGCGACCAGCCGACGCAGCGCCGGCGTACGCCGGAGCCGTCGGGGCCGCTCGACCGGGAAGGCCATCTCAGGTCGCCTTGCGACGAGCCGCGCCGCGGCGCTTGCTCGGGCGCCACACCGACTCGCCCGCCTCGGCGGCGGCGAGCCGCAGCGCGTCGCCGTGCGCGGCGAGGGCCTCCGCGAGCGCCGACACCGACGGCGTCTCGGCGAGGACGTCCACGCGCAGGCCGTGCTCCTCCGCCGTCTTGGCCGTGGCCGGGCCGATGCACGCGACGACGGTCGAGGCGTGCGGCTTGCCGGCGATGCCGACCAGGTTGCGGACCGTGCTGGACGACGTGAACAGCACCGCGTCGAACCCGCCGGTCTTGATCGCCTCGCGCGTCTCGGCGGCCGGGGGCGCGGCGCGCACCGTGCGGTAGGCCGTGACGTCCTCGACCTCCCAGCCGAGCTGCACCAGGCCGGCGACGAGCGTGTCGGTCGCGATGTCGGCGCGCGGCAGGAAGACCCGGTTGATCGGGTCGAACACCGGGTCGAACTCGGGGAAGTCCTCGAGCAGGCCGGCGCTGCTCTGCTCGCCGGTGGGCACGAGGTCGGGGCGCACGCCGAAGGCGCTCAGCGCGGCCGCGGTCGCCTCGCCGACGGCGGCGACCTTGAGCCCGGCGAACGCCCGGGCGTCGAGCCCGTACTCGTCGAACTTCTCGCGGATCGCCCGGACGGCGTTGACGCTGGTGAACACGACCCACTGGAAGCGGCCGGACACCAGGCCGGTGATCGCCCGCTCCATCTGCTGCGGCGTGCGCGGGGGCTCGACCGAGATGGTCGGGACCTCGACGCCGACGGCGCCGAAGCGGGCGAGCTGGTCGGAGAGCGCACCGGCCTGCTCGCGGGTGCGCGGGACGAGCACGCGCCAGCCGAAGAGCGGCTTGGTCTCGAACCAGGAGAGCTTGTCGCGGGTGGCGACCGTCTCGCCGACGACCACCATGCCGGGACCGGCCTGCTTCGCGGCCTTCACCGCGGCCGGCAGCTCCCCCAGGGTCGAGGCGATCGTGCGCTGCTCGACCGTGGTGCCGCCGCGGGTGATGGCGATCGGCGTGCCGGGCGCGCGCCCGGCCTCGACGAGTGCGCGGGCGACGTCGAGCGCCCGGTCGGCACCGTTGACGACCACCAGGGTCACCCGGGGGTCGGCGTGCTGCGACCAGTCGACGCCGGGGTCGTCGGCGTCGACGACGCGCACCTCGCGCGCCTTGCCGCCGAGCAGCGCGATGCCGGCGTACGCCGGGATGCCGGTGAGCGTGGAGACGCCCGGCGCGATGTCGAAGTGGATCTTCGTCCGCGCGAGCGCCGCCGCCTCGGTCTGCAGCGCGCCGTCGAGCAGCGGGTCGCCGGAGAACAGGCGCACGACGTCGTGACCGGCCTTGGCGGCGTCGCCGACGATCTTGGCCCGCGCCGCGTGGCTCAGCGGCAGCCCGTTCTCGTCGACGGCGGGCACGACCTCGGCCGCCTCCGACGCGAACATCCGGGCGAGCGGTACGACGTCGACGTCGGCGACGACGACGCCGGCCTCGCGCAGCAGCGCGGCGGCGCGCAGCGTCAGCAGGTCGGGGTCGCCGGGGCCGACCGCGACGAACGCGACGCTGCCGAACGGCTTCTTGCGGGCACGGGTGGTGACGGCGCTCATGATGCGCTTCCCCTCACGGGACGAAGACCGGGAGCACCCGAGGCGAGCAGGTCGAGTGCGAGCTCACGCCCGACCGCGACCGCATCGCCGGCTGCGCCGGTGACGGACTTCCGCACCTGGATCCGGCCGTCGAGACTGACGACCGTCCCGGTCAGGTGCACGAGCAGACCCTCGCCCTCGCCGGTGACGGTGGCGTAGGCGCCGACGGGCGCCGAGCAACCGGCCTCGAGGGTGGCGAGGAGCGAGCGCTCCGCGGTGACGGCGGCGCGGGTCGCGGCGTCGTCGAGCGAGCGGAGCGCGTCGAGCAGCACGACGTCGACGTCGACGTCGCGGCACTCGACCGCCAGCGCCCCCTGACCGGGGGCGGGCAGCATGAGGGCGGGCTCGATGGCCTCGCTGACCGCGTCGAGGCGGTCGAGGCGCGCGAGCCCGGCACGGGCGAGCACGACCGCGTCGAGCGTGCCGTCGGTCACCGTGCGCAGCCGGGTGTCGACGTTGCCCCGCACGGGGACGACGTCGAGGTCCGGGCGGGCGGCGAGCAGCTGGGCGGCGCGGCGCGGCGAGCCGGTGCCGACGCGTGCGCCCGGCGGCAGGGTCAGCACGGTGGCCCCGTCGCGCGACGACGAGGACGTCGCGCGGGTCCTCGCGCACCGGGATCGCGGCGAGGACCAGCCCGGGCGCCGGGTCGGTCGGGAGGTCCTTGAGCGAGTGCACCGCGACGTCGGCGTCGCCGCGCAGGACGGCCTCGCGCACCGCGGCGACGAAGACTCCGACGCCGCCGAAGGACGCGAGAGGGGTCTGCTGGTCGGCGTCGCCGTGGCTGCGGACCTCGACGATCTGCACCGGCTGCCCGGACAGCTCGCGCAGCGCGTCGGCGACGTGACCGGACTGGGTGCGGGCGAGCAGGCTGCCGCGGGTCGCGAGACGGATCGTCACGACAGACCTCCCAGGAGGTCGTCGTACGACGGGTCCGCCGTCGTCCCCTCGGTGCCGGGGCCGGCGACCGGCGGCCTCGTCGGCGGTGGTGAGCGCCTCGACCGCGGCCGGGTCGAGGTCGAACAGCCGGTGCAGCGCGGTGGCGTAGCGCGCGCCGTCCGGGTCGGCGGCGAGCTCCTTCATCCGCACGGTCGGCGTGTGCAGCAGCGTCGACACGGCACGGCGCAGCGACCGGGCGAGCTCCGCCGGCGGCGGCGTCGTCGAGCTCGGGCAGCCGCATCCGCAGCCGCTGCAGCTCGGCCTCGACGACCTCGTCCGCGCGGGCGCGCAGCGACACGACGATCGGCTCGACCCGCAGCGCCGCCATCGCGGCGAGGTGGGCGCGCACCTCGTCGGCCACGATCGAGCGGGCCAGCTCGACGTCGCGCTCCGGCGCGTTGGCCTCGGGCAGATCGGCGAGCGAGGCCAGGTCGATGCGTCGTACGCCGGCCAGCGCGTCGATCGAGGTCTCGGTGTCGTGCGGCAGCGCCAGGTCCACCACGACGAGCGGCGTCGTGGCGCCGACCCGGGCGGCGACGATGTCGGCCTCGGTGAGGACGAGCCCGGTCGACCCGGTGCAGGACACGACGACGTCGACGTCGGGCAGCACGTCGGCGAGCGTCGCGAGCTCGATCGCGACGCCGCCCACCTGCGCGGCGAGCCGGGCGCCGTGGGCGTACGTGCGGTTGGCGATGACGATGTCCGTCACGCCCGAGCGGTGCAGCTGGGTGGCGGCGAGCGAGCTCATCGCCCCGGCACCGACGACGAGCGCGCGACGCCCGTCGAGCGTGCCGCCGAAGTCGCGCGCCGCGAGGTGCAGGGCGACGCTCACGACCGAGGCGCCCGCGCGGTCGATTCCCGTGTCCTGGTGCACCCGCTTGCCGACCCGCAGCGCGGCCTGGGCCAGGTCGTTGATGCTGCGTCCGGCCGTGGCGGTCTCCTGGGCCGAGCGCAGCGCGCCGCGCACCTGGCCGATGATCTGCTGCTCGCCGACCACCATCGAGTCGAGCCCGGACGCGACCTCGAAGATGTGCTGGACGGCGCGGTCCTCGTAACGCACGTAGAGGTGCGGCGTGAGCTCGTCGCGCGGCACGCCCGTGGCCTTGGCGAGAGTCTCCGTGACGTCGACGACGCCGCCGTGGAACCTGCTCACCTCGGCGTAGATCTCGACCCGGTTGCACGTGGACAGCACGAGGGACTCGGCGACGTGCGGCGAGGCGAGGAGGTCGACCTGCAGCCGTGCCGCGGCATCGTCGACGAGCGCCAGCCGGTCGAGCAGCGCCACGGGCGCGGAGCGGTGGCTGACCCCGACCACGAGGAGGGTCATGCGCGCACCTCCGGGTGCTTGCGCTGCTCGTGGAAGGCGAGGATCTGCAGCTCCGTCGCGAGGTCGACCTTGCGGACGTCGACGCCGGGAGGGGTGGACAGCACGGCGGGCGCGAAGTTGAGGATGCTCGTGACGCCGGCTGCCACGAGCCGGTCGCAGACGTCCTGGGCCGCGGACGCCGGGGTCGCGATGACGCCGATGCTCGCCGCACCGTCGAGCACGACGGCCTCGAGCTCGGTGAGCGGCGACACCTCGATGCTCTCCCCGCCGGGGCCGGCGGGGATCTTCTCGCCGACCCGAACCGGGTCGGCGTCGACGAGCCCGACGACGCGGAACCCGCGCGAGGCGAAGCCGCCGTAGTTGGCCAGCGCGTGACCGAGGTTGCCGACGCCGACGATGACCACGCGCCAGTCCTGGGTCAGGCCGAGCTCGCGGGCGATCTGGTAGACGAGGTACTCGGTGTCGTACCCGACGCCGCGGGTGCCGTAGGACCCGAGGTGGGAGAGGTCCTTGCGCAGCTTGGCGCTCGTGACGCCGCTCGCGGCGGCGAGCTCCTCGCTCGACACCGTGGCGACGCCGCGCTCCGCGAGGAGGCTCAGCACGCGGTGGTAGATCGGGAGCCGGGCCACGGTGGCCTCGGGGATGCCTCGGCGGGACACGTCGGACGGGCGTGACAGCGGCACGACCTCACCCCGGCTTCCCTGACGCTCGGCACCGCGTGGATCGGGTGCTCGGCTCCGTCAGGGTAGGTAGTTGTGAACGAACGCACAAAGTCGCGACGGACGTCCGTTCCACATTCCGGACAGCCCGGGACGTGACCCTGGTCACGCTCCTGGACCCCCGGTGTCGGAACGAGAGATGTCCCACAACGGCGCCCTCCTCCCCCGCGCCGGGCAGGGGTGGTCAGCGAGCGGCGTCGCGCGCCGCCCGCGCCGCGCGCTTGTCCTCGAACCGCGCCGCGGTCGCGTCGAGCCCCGCCATGAACGTCGCGAGCCGCTCCCGGGCCGCCTCGCCCGCCGGCCCGAGGTCGGTGCGGTCCCACACGTTCCAGGCCCGCAGCACGGGGGCGAGGACCTCGTCGTGGTGGATGCGGAGGTCGTAGATCCCGGCCAGCGCGATGGTCAACGAGCGGCGGGTGAAGCCCTCCACCTCGTTGCCGGGCATCGCGAAGTTCTCCGCGATCTCGACCACGGCCTCCATCGACGCGTCGGGGTCGATCTCGAACGCCGCCAGCATCACGTTGCGGTAGAAGAGCATGTGCAGGTTCTCGTCCGCCGCGATCCGGGCGAGCAGCCGGTCGCAGCCCGGGTCGTCGGTGTGCCGGCCGGTGTTGCGGTGCGAGATGCGGGTCGCGAGCTCCTGGAACGACACGTAGGACATCGTCGTGAGGACGTTGCGCTCGGCGTTCGAGGAGAAGCCGCGGCCCATGTGGTCCATCCGCTCGCGCTCGAGAGCGACCGGGTCGACCGAGCGGGTCACGGTGAGGTAGTCGCGCATGGCGATCCCGTGGCGGCCCTCCTCGGCCGTCCAGCGGTGCACCCACTCGCCCCAGGCGCTGTCCCGGCCGACGACGTCGGACAGCGCGCGGTGGTAGCTCGGCAGGTTGTCCTCGGTGAGCAGGTTCACCACGAGAGCGGTGCGGGCGACGCCGTCCACGGGCGACTGCTCCTCGGCCCAGGCCGCGCCGTCGTACTCGCCGTCGTAGTCGCTGCCCTGTCCCCAGGGCACGTACTGGTGGGGGAACCACTCCTTGGCCGTGGCCAGGTGGCGCTCGAGCTCGCGGGCCGCCACCGGCTCGAGCTCGCGGACGAGGTCGGCCGACAGCCGGTCGTCGACGGCGGTCATAAGGGTCCCCTAACTTCTTGGTTACGCCACCGTAGCCTGTTCCTGGCGCCTCCAAGAACCCGCGCTTGCGCGCGGTTTCGTCGGCGCACGGCTCCGCTTCGGGGCGGGTCGGCGCTACGCGCCTCCCGAGCGGCTCGCGGAGGCACCCTTCGGGTGCGCTCCTCGACCCGCTCGCCCCTCGGGCTTCGCCGTACTGCCTCGTCGACGCCTCGGGCCGCTCCGCTTCGCCGTACTGCACGGCACCCTCCGGCTTCGCCTTCGGGTGCCGCTCGGCCCTCGGCCCTTGGGCTTCGCCGCACTGCCCCGCTCGCAGTTCGGGCTCGCCGGCTGCGCCTGCGTCGCGGCTAGAGCGGGGGCGGGGGCGGGGGGGCGGTCAGGGCGGCCCTCAGGCGGGCGGGGTCGACTCGCCAGAAGTCGTGCTGGACGCCGTCGACGAGGGTCACGGGGATCTGCTCCCAGTACTGGTCGGCGAGCTCCGGGTCGTCGAGGATCGACAGCTCGACGAACGACTCGCCCGTCTCCGCGCACACCGCGGCGATGACCTCGCGGGCGGACTCGCAGAGGTGGCAGTCGGGCTTGCCGACGAGGGTGACGCGGGCGGTCACGAGCCGCCCTCGCGGAGCCGGGCGCGGGCGATCTTCCCCGTGGACGAGTGCGGCAGCTGGTCCACGACCTCGATGACCGTCGGGCACTTGAACCGGGCGAGGCGGGACTCGCACAGCGCCGCCACCTGCTCGCGCGTCACCGTGCGCCCCGGCAGCGGCGCCACGAACGCCTTCACCGCCTCCCCGGTGTGCTCGTGCGGGATGCCGACCACCGCGACCTCCGCGACGTCGGGGTGGCCGGCGATGACGGTCTCGATCTCGAACGGGTAGACGTTGAAGCCGGACACGATGATGAGGTCGCGACGGCGGTCGACGAGGTGCAGGTCACCGTCCTCGTCACGGTAGGCGACGTCCCCGGTGGCGTACCAGCCGTCGTCGTCCGGGCCCCCGGAGCCGTCGGGCCAGTAGCCGGAGAACAGGTTGGCGCCGCGCACCCAGATCTCGCCCGGGTCGTCCTCGTCGGCGTCCCCGCCGTCCTCGTCGACGAGCCGGACCTCGACGCCCGGCAGCGGCGCCCCGACGCAGCCGGGCTTCGGCGCGGCGGCCGACCATGGTCGACGACACGACCGGCGACGCCTCGGTGAGGCCGTAGCCCTCCCACACCGGCTGACCCGCGAGGTCGGCGAAGGCGGTGAACACCGACGGCGCGAGCGGCGCCGCCCCCGAGACGAGCGTGCGCACCCCGGCGAGCTGGTGGTCGAGGTCGGGCACGTGCGACCAGGCCACGAACACGGGCGGCGCGGCCGGGACGTTGGTGACCTCGAACGTGCGGACGAGGTCGAGCGTCGCGGCCGGCGAGAACTTCGGCACCAGCACCGAGCGGGCGCCCGTCGCGACCGCCAGACCGAGCACCGCGTTGAGCGCGTACACGTGGAAGAGGGGGAGCACGAGCAGTACGACGTCGTCCGGCTGCATCGGTTCGGGGTCGATCCGTCGCAGCTGCTCGAGGTTGGCGAGCAGGGCCCGGTGGCTGAGCATGGCCCCACGGGACGGGCCGCTCGTGCCCGAGGTGAACAGCAGGACGGCGATCGACTCCGGGTCGAACCCCTCGTCCGTGGGCCTCGGGGCATCCGCCCGGTGGCCGGCCCGCTCGATGGCGACGTAGTCCGGGTCGCCCACGACGACGAGGTCGGTCCGCGCCTCGGCGGTGGCGACCGTCGCGACGGGCTCCGCGGCCTCGTCGACGACGAGGAGCCGGGCCCCGGACCGGTGGAGCAGGTCGGCGACCTCGTGGGCGGTGTACGCCGTGTTGAGCGGGACCGCGATCATCCCGGCGCGGAGCGCGGCGAAGTAGACCGCGACGAACTCGATCCGGTTGCCGAGCAAGAGCGCGATCCGGTCCCCGCGCTCGAGCCCGTGCCTGCGGAAGCCCGCGGCCATCGCGTCGACCGACGCGTCGAGGGTGGCCCAGGTGGTCTCGCGCCCGGTCACGGAGTCGACGAACGCGACGTCGCCCGGCCGCGTCGCGGCGGTGGAGTGGAGCAGGTCGGCGAGGTTGGTCGCCGGGGATCGGGTCACGGTCCTGATCGTGGCACAGCGTCTCTCGCTAGGCTCCCGAGCATGGCCCCGACCTCCAGGTCCGGTCTCGTCCGGGCGTCCCAGGTCGCCGGCGAGGCATCCGCAGCCGCGGCCGAGGTCGCCCCTGCCGCGCTCGTCGAGCCGGACCTCACCGGTGCCGCGTTCTTCGACGTCGACAACACGGTCATGCGCGGGGCGAGCATCTTCCACCTCGCCCGTGGGCTCGCGAGCCGCAAGTTCTTCACCATGCGCGAGGTCGGCGACTTCGCCTGGAAGCAGGCCAAGTTCGTCATCAACGGCGCCGAGGACCTCGAGGACATGGCCCAGGCCACCGAGGCGGGACTCGCCTTCGTCAAGGGCAAGCGGGTCGAGGACGTCGTCAGCCTCGGCGAGGAGATCTTCGACGAGCTCATGGCGCGCAAGCTGTGGCCCGGGACCCTCGCCCTGGCCCAGGGCCACCTCGACCGAGGTCAGCGGGTGTGGCTGGTGACCGCCGCCCCCGTCGAGCTCGCGTCGATCATCGCCCGGCGGCTCGGCCTCACCGGCGCCCTCGGCACGGTGAGCGAGATCCACGACGGCGTCTACACCGGCCGCCTCGTCGGCGCCCCGCTGCACGGCAAGGCGAAGGCCGCGGCGGTGCTCGCCCTCGCCGAGCGCGAGGGCCTGGACCTGGTGCGCTGCACGGCGTACTCGGACTCGGCGAACGACGTCCCCATGCTCTCGATCGTCGGTCGGGCCGTGGCCGTCAACCCCGACGGCGCGCTGCGCAAGCATGCGCGCGCCGTCGGCTGGGAGATCCACGACTACCGCCGGGCGCGGATGAACCGGCGCTACTACGTCCCGGCCGCCGTCGCCGGCGCGGCCGGGCTCGGCATCGGCATCGGTCTCGGGATCGGCGCCGCGAAGCACCGACGGTAGAAGGCCGTCTTCTCCCGTCTGTGCCACGTGCGGTCGTGGACCGCGTGCCGGAGCTCGACACGTTGCTGGACCAGGCCGTCAGGGAGTTCCTAGTCACCGGGGTGCGCCCGGCGAACCCGGCCTGGACCGGGTCCAGGCCGGGTTGATCAGGCACCGATGCGCGAGTCAGGTGTGCGGTGATCGCTGCACGGAGGCCATCGTGTTGCGGCCCGAGCGCCGTCCCCGGGTCACGCCAACTGTCGAGCGGGTAGAGCCACACGGGACGCCCGACCAGGTCCTCGGGCTCCCACGAGTAGCGGGGCCATACATGGGCGTGAAGGAAGTCGTCCGCGTTACCAAGGATCTCGACATTCACGCGACGGAAGCCGGGGTCGGCCTCGGCGCAGGCAAGTTCGACCGCTTCCGCGAGCCTGGCCATGCTGTCCAGGTAGGCGCTTCGCTGGTCGGGTGCCAGATCCGAGAGGCGCTTTGCCGCTGGATCGTCCGAGAGCAGAACGCAGTACCCGGGGAGCCACTGAACGTCACCGATGACCGCGAACCCGGCGGGCACCCGAGCGAGCACAGTGGGGTTCTCACCCCTGAGGGCCGAACCGATGCGGTCAGATCTCCAGTCCCCCATGCCGCGCATCCTGCCCGTCGGGCGGTGTGAGAAGCGAGCGGCATCACCTAGAGCGCGGCGGGCCACCGTCACGAAGGATTGGCCACTTCCCGGCTGGGCAGGTGCGGCAGGACGAAGTTCATGTCCTCCTCGCGAACCAGGAGGCGACCCCCCTTCCGTCCTGCGATGCAACACATGGCGAGTCGGTCCCCAACGGTGTTGCTGCAGCCGCGTCTCCGGGCGAACCGCAATCAGCGAGACGCCATCAAACGGGACTCGGTTGATCCCCCACCGACCACGCCACCAGAGCACCCCGCCCTCGATCTGCAGCGTGCCGAGCCGATGCCACCGGACGGGTCCGGAATCCGTCCGCAGAGTCGCTTCCGTGAACCCGTCCTCCCTCGTCCCAGCGGCCAACGTCGCGAGATCCTTGGGCGTCTTGGGCACGGCCGGTGGACGCCCCGGCTCCGTCCCGAACCGGGCTGCGACCACGAGAATGACGACGATCAAGCAAGTGATCGCGATCTGCGCCACGGCGGTTCCCCACTTCTACACGGTCATCGAGACGATGACGGGCACGTTCTCCACACCCACCAACGCCCCCGAACGAGATCACGGAGGTGGCGCATTGAGCGGACGGCCTTCTCACGCGTCGGGGTCACCTAGATCGGCAGCGGTGACCAATGACGTGACTCGACCAAGACTGAGCCGTGTCGCCGGTTCCAGTTGATCGACGATCACAGTCAACCCTGCGAATCGTGCGCCGCAGCGCTCCACAAGGGTGCGAACAGCCATCGCCTGCGACCCCCGCTCCGCCCAGTCGTCCACCATGAGCACGACATCTCTGTCCGTGAGCGTGTCCTGGATCGAAAGGCTATGGGAGTTGCCCCGATAGTCAGGGTCAGAGATGGCCGTCTGCAGGCGACCGGGGAACAGCGCTCCTGCCTTGCGCACAGCCTGGAAACCGATGCCGAGGTGCACTGCGACTGCGCCGCCCAGGAGGAATCCCCGCGACTCGACTCCGACCACTCGCGTGATCCCGGATGACGCCCATGGCGCAGCGAGCCCGCTGATCACGGTCTGAAGCGTCGGTCCATCCTCAAAGGCGCGCCACACATCCGCATGCCCGTCCAGCCATCGAAACCGGTGTAGGAAGGCGTCGCGGGCGACTGAACTCATGGCGACATCGTGCCCGAGCGGGTGCGCGATACCGGATATTGATCGGGCCGCATAGGAAGTCCCGAGTTCGTTCGCGTCGCCGCGCTCGGGCTGTCGAACCTGTGCCGCGGCCCTGCCTCGGCGCCGAGCGCTGGACACCCCATCGAGTCGAATCAAAGTGGCGGCGGGTCGAGTGGCGGTGGTGCGGGTTCGGCGGGTGGCGGGTCGGGGTCGTCGAGGGCCGGTCCGGGGGTGGGACGTGGATGGTCTACCCCGAGGCGGCGCGCTCGTAGCGGATCTGCACCAGGCCCGTGGGGTACGGGGTGGCCGAGACCAGGCGCAGCGCGGTGAGCACCGGGACCTCGTGGAACAGCCGCGCGCCCGTGCCGAGCAGGACGGGGACGACGGTGAGCGTGAGGGCGTCGACCAGTCCGGCGGCGAGGAACTGGCTGATGAGCCGGCCGCCGTCGACGTACACGTGCCGGAGCCCGGCCGCCTCCCACTCGGCCACGGCCTCCGCCGGCGTGCGCGCCCAGAAGGTGACGCCGTCGCGCACCCTTGCATCTCGGGTCGTGAACACGTAGACGGGTCGCCCCTCGAACGGCAGGTCCGGCTCGTCGGCGATGAAGTCCCACGTGCCGCGCCCCATGGCCAGCCCGTCGACGCCGGCGATGAAGTCCGCGAAGCCGTAGTCCTCGTCGCCGGCCCGGACGAACAGCCAGTCGAGGGAGCCGTCGGCGTCGGCGATGTACCCGTCGACCGAGTGCGCGATGTACGCCGAGATGCGCGGGCGGGTCATGCGCACCTCCCGATCCCTCGTGACGTGCACCGGCTCCTCTGGGCCGCACGCATCGTCGAAGCCATCGGGCGAGCGGCTCAGCGGAAGACGGACCGGCGCTGGACCAGCAGTCGGTAGAGGGTCTGCTGGATCGTCTCGCGCACCTGGTCGGTGATGTTGAAGACGAGCATCGGGTCGTCGGCGGCACCGTCGGGGTAGTGGTCGGTGCGGATCGGCTCGCCGAACTCGATGATCCACTTGCTCGGCAGCGGCACGAGACCGAGTGGCCCGAGCCAGGGGAACGTCGGCGTGATGGGGAAGTACGGCAGGCCGAACAGTCGCGCCAGCGTCTTCGCGTTGCCGAGGATCGGGTAGATCTCCTCCGCACCGACGATCGCGCACGGGACGATCGGCGTCCGGGTGCGCAGTGCCGTCGCGACGAAGCCGCCGCGGCCGAACCGCTGCAGCTTGTAGCGCTCGGAGTACGGCTTGCCGATCCCCTTGAACCCCTCGGGCCAGACACCCACGACCTCGCCACTGGCGAGCAGCCGCTCCGCGTCCGGGTTCGTCGCGAGCGTGTGCCCGGACTTGCGCGCGATCTCGCCGAGGAACGGCGCCTGGAACACGAGGTCGGCGCCGAGCATGCGCAGGTTGCGGTGCGCCGGGTGGTGGTCGTGGAGCGCCAGCTGCGTCATGACCGCGTCGAGCGCGATGGTGCCGGAGTGGTTCGCCACGACGAGCGCGCCGCCCTCGGACGGGACGTTCTCGATGCCGCGCGTCTCGGTGCGGAACCAGTGCTCGTAGAGCGGCCGGAACGGCGCCATGAAGACGCGGTCGGTGAGCTCGGAATCGAAGCCGAACTCGTCGATCTCGTACTCGCCGGTGATCCGTCGCCGCAGGAAGTCGAGCCAGTCGGCCAGCGTGGCGTCGATCCGGTCGGGCGAGCCGTCGACGCCGTGCGGGTCGTCGGACGTGTCGCCCGTGGTCGCGGCGCGCCGGCTCGGGGTGGCGGCGGGGTCGCGGCGCGCTTCCGCGGCCGGGGGCCGGTGGCACCGGCCTCGCGTGCGGCACGGCTGGCGGCCTTGCGACCGCCGTCGTCGCCGCCGATCGGGATGACGGTGGCGTCAGGCACGGCCGGGTGCCTCCTTCCGCAGCCGCGCGGCGAGCCGCGCCTCGGACAGGGTGGACGATCCCAGCGCGTGGGCGATGCCGCGCTCGATCGCCTCGGCGCGGTGCTTGGGCAGCGCGTGGTCGAGCCCGCGCTCGTGGACGAACTCCACGAACGCGTCCCGCGTCGAGTACGACGGCGTGAAGCCGAAGCGCTCGCGCAGCCGCGTGGTGTCGAGCGCGCGGCCGTAGGTGAGGAACTTGATCTGCTCGGGCGAGAAGTCGGCGAGGCCGGCGCGCCGGAACCAGCTGCCGACGATGCCGACCGCGGGAGTGGGCACCGGCAGGACCGTCTTGCCCGCGAGGCGCAGCGCCTGCGACAGCATGAGGACGCCGTCGCCGGCGACGTTGTAGGTCCCGGGATGGTCCGCGACCGCCGCGCGGCGGATCACCTCGAGACCGTCGTCCTCGTGCACGAACTGCAGCCGCGCGTCGTGGCCCGAGCACGGTCGGGACGACCGGCAGGCGCGAAGTACGCGGCCATCGGCGTGTCGGACTTCGGTCCGAGGAAGTTCGCGAAGCGGAACGTGGTGACCGTGACGTCGGGACGGCGTCGGGCGAAGCCGCGCACGTAGGACTCGACCTCGACGGAGTCCTTGGCCCAGCCGGAGCGCGGCTGGCTGCGCGGCTCGGTGTCCTCGGTGAACATCGCCGGGTCCTTGGGCCCCGCGCCGTACACCGACGACGTGGACTTCACGACGAGCCGCGAGACCCCGTCCGCCTTCTGGCAGGCCGCGAGCAGCTGCATCGTGCCGATGACGTTGATCTCCTTCATCGACACGCGACCGCCGGCCTGCACCGGGGTGGAGAGCACCCCCATGTGCACGACCGTGTCGACGCCGGCCGCACGCGATCACCTTGCCGATGATCGGGTTGCGGATGTCGGCGCGGACGAACTCCGCGCCGCCGATGTCCTCGCGCGGCGGCACGATGTCGACGCCGACGACCCGGTCGATGCCGGGGTCGTGCGAGAGGATCTGCCGCCATCCGGCTGCCGAGGTGGCGCGAGACGCCGGTCACGAGCACGACACGGGACACGGCACCTCCAGGCGGTAGCTCGACGTGTGCCTCCTCCGATCATGCCCCACCCCGGACGCAGATCGGGCGGGGACCCGGAGGTCTCCGCCCGATCCGACGACAGCCTGGTGGCTGAGCGTGCCGCGTCGCCTACTTCTTGTTACGACGCTGGACGCGCGTCTTCTTCAGCAGCTTGCGGTGCTTCTTCTTCGCCATGCGCTTGCGGCGCTTCTTGATGACGGAGCCCATGGGACGACCTCGCTTGCCTCGTCCGGATGCGGCGCCCGGGCGGCGCTGCCGTGGTGGCGTCCGGCACGAGTCCGTCCGCGATCAGGGACTCACCCTACCCGCAGTCCGGCCCGCACCTTGCGCCGAGTGGCGGGTGCCGACGGGCCGGACGCAGACGGACGGATCAGGCCGTCTCGACGAACGCGTCGCGCAGGTAGTCGTGGACCGCCTGCTCCGGCACGCGGAAGCGAGCGGCCGACCCGCACCGCGGGCAGCTCGCCGTAGTGCACCAGGCGGTAGACCGTCATCTTCGACACCCGCATCACCGTCGCCACCTCGGCCACGGTCAGGAACCGGACCTCCGAGAGGGGCCGTTCGTTGGTCGCCATCGTCCACTGGTCCTTCAGACACCCCGTGGCGGACTCGGCTTCCCCACCGGACCGCGACGACACGTGCCCGCCGTCGACGCAGGCTAGTGGCGCACGGTGCCCATGGGGAAGGTGGACGGCGGCCGGCCGGGCTGTTGGGCCCGCAAGGCTGTCGACGCCGGACGGGTCCCGCGTCACCGAGCGCGACGCCGTGGCCCGTCCGCGCGTGACCAGGCGTCACCTGGTCCGCTGGCGCGCTCAGAAGCCGTGGTAGGGGTCCGCGGTGAGGCCGTGCCACGGGTATACGGCGTCACGCGTGCGCAGCACGGCGGCGTCGATCGGGTCGGCCGGGTCGTAGCCGTGCTCCCAGAGCCGTACCCGCGGCTCGGAGCCGTCGGTCATGAGGCTCGGCGTCGGCACCTTGAGCCGGTCGGTGACGAACGAGCGCCACGACTCGGGCAGCGGGGTCTCGGGCGGGACGGGGGCCCCGACGATCTCGCCGACGAGGTGCGACCACGCGCGCGGGACGACGTCGATCCACGAGTAGCCGCCGCCGCCGGTGGCGACCCAGCGCCCGCCGGCGTAGTCGTGGGCGATCTGGTGCACGGCGGCGTAGGTGAGGCGCTGGCCGTCGACCGTGAGCATGAGGTGGGCCAGCGGGTCGTCGGCGTGGGTGTCGCAGCCCTGCTGGGTGACGACGATGTCGGGGCGGAACGACTCGATGAGCGCGGGCACGACGCCGTGGAAGGCCCGCAGCCAGCCCTCGTCCCCCGTGCCCGGTGGGAGCGCGAGGTTGACCGCCGACCCCACGGCGTCCGGCCCGCCGACCTCCATCGGGAAGCCCGTCCCGGGAAAGAGCGCGCGGCCCGACTCGTGCACGGACACGGTGAGCACCCGCGGCTCGTTCCAGAACACGGCCTGCACGCCGTCGCCGTGGTGCACGTCGACGTCGAGGTAGGCGATCCGGCCCACGCCGTGGTCGAGGAGCCACTGGATGGCGATCGCGATGTCGTTGTAGACGCAGAAGCCGGACGCCGAGCCGGGCATCGCGTGGTGCAGGCCGCCGGCGAGGTTCACCGCGTGCAGCGAGCGGCCGTCGAACACCGAGCGCGCGGCCGCGAGCGTGGCCCCGCAGACCGCGCGCGACGCCTCGTGCATGCCGCGGAACGTGGGGACGTCGTCGGTGCCGAGCCCGCGGTGCAGCTCGTGCACGGACGGGTCGGCCGACGAGCGCTTGACCGCCTCGATGTAGCCGACGTCGTGCACCGTCGCGAGCATGTCGTCGTCGAGCGGGTCGGGCGCGATCACGGTGACGTTGTCGGCATCGAGCAGCCCGAGCTCGGTGATCAGGTGCATGGCGAGCTGGACGCGGATCGGCGCGAGCGGGTGCCCGGGCCCGAAGTCGTACGACGCGAGAGCGTCGTCCCACACGACCGCCGCTGCGCCGGTCACCGACGGGTCACTGTCCCGACGCGAGCTCGTGGCTGCGGTCGCGGGCCGCCTCGAGCGCCGAGATGAACGCGGCACGCACCTTGTGGTCGTCGAGGGTGCGCAGCGCCGCGACGGTCGTGCCTCCGGGCGACGTCACGTTCTCGCGGAGCACGCCCGGGTGCTCGCCGGTCTCGCGCAGCATCGTGGCGGCGCCGTAGCAGGTCTGGACGACGAGCTCGGTGGCCGTGCTGCGCGGCAGGCCGAGGAACACCCCCGCCTCGATCATCGCCTCGACGATGTAGAAGAAGTACGCCGGGCCGCTGCCGCTGATCGCCGTGACGGCGTCGAGGTGCTTCTCGTCGAGCACGACGACCCGCCCGACGGCCTCGAGCAGCTGGCGCGCCTCGTCGAGGTGCGGCTGGTCGCAGTGGGCACCGGGGGAGATCGCCGCCATCCCCTCGTCGACCAGCGCGGGCGTGTTGGGCATGACGCGGACCACCGGGACGCCCGCGGGCAGCCGGGACTCGAGGAACTCGGTCGTGATGCCCGCGGCGAGCGACACGACGAGCGCCCCCGGGCGCACGTGCGGGGCGATCTCCTCGCAGAGCGTGCCCATGTCCTGCGGCTTCACGACGAGGACGAGCGTGTCGGCGCGCTCGGCGGCGTCCGACGTTGGAGACGACCGTCGACCCCGTGCCGCTGGCGCAGCTCCTCGGCACGGTCGGCGCGCCGCTCGGTGACCACGAGCTCGCCGGCGGGACGTCCGGCGCGGATGAGGCCCGCGAGCAGGGTCTCGCCCATGACGCCGGCGCCGAAGATCGCGACGAGACCCATGAAGGTCAGCCCTTCGAGACGAGTGCGCGGGCGAGAAGGGTGAGGTTCGTGGGCTTCTCGGCGAGCCGGCGCACGAGGTAGCCGTACCACTCGTCGCCGTAGGGGACGTAGACGCGCATCCGCTCGCCCTGCGCGGCCAGCCGCTCCTGCTCGTCCGGGCGGATGCCGTAGAGCATCTGGAACTCGTAGGTCCCGGGCTGCCGGTCGTTGCGCACCGCGAGCGCGCCGCCGATCTCGACGAGCCGCGGGTCGTGGGTGGCGAGCATCGGGTAGCCGTCGCCCTGCATGAGGATCTTCATGCAGCGGACGTAGGCCCGGTCGACCTCGGCCCGCTCGGTGAACGCGACCGACTCCGGCTCGCGGTAGGCGCCCTTGCACAGCCGGATCCGCGAGCCCTCGTACGCGAGGTCGCGGCAGTCGGACTCGGTGCGCCGGAGGTAGGCCTGCAGGACGCCACCCGTGCCGGGGAAGTCCGCGCGCAGCTCGCGCAGGATCCCGAGCGTGGAGTCGGTGGTGGTGTGGTCCTCCATGTCGAGGGTCACCGTGGTGCCGAGCGCGGCCGCGCGCTCGCAGATCGCCCGCGACGTTCTCGTGCGCGATCTTCTCGCCGTCGCCGGGAAGCGCCTGCCCTACGGCGGACAGCTTCACCGAGACCTCGGCCTCGTCGGTGAGCCCGGCCTCGCCGAGGGCGTCGAGCAGGGCGAGGTAGGCGTCGCGCGTCGCGTCGGCCTGCTCGAGCTCGAGGGTGTCCTCGCCGAGGTGGTCGATGGTGACGAGGCGACCGGAGGCGACGAGCCCGGACGTGACCCGTACCGCGTCCTCGGTGCGCTCCCCCGCGACGAACCGGTCGACCATCGCGCGCGCAGGGGGCGCGTCGGACGCGATCTGCTTGAGCTTCTCGCTCCGCGACATCGACAGCAGGGCCTCACGCAGCACCGGCGTACTCCTCACCTGGGGCGGCCTACCTCGCCGCCGCGTGCGGTCAGGCTACCCGCGCGGTCGCGCCGGAGGTGTGGTCGGCGTCGTGAGCGCCGCCTGGACCGCGGGGGCGACCAGCCGGACGACCTCGTCCTCGCTCGCCGAGGCGAGCGGCTCGAGCCGGAGCACGTAGCGCGTGCTCGCGACCCCGAGGAGGTACGACGTCGCCAGGGTCACCCGCATCCGGGCGTCCGGGAGGCCGAGCAGGCTCGCGGCGCGGTCGACGATCTCGGCCTCGAGGAACTCGCGGAGCGACGCGGTGGCCTTCGACGCGCCGGCCCCGTCACGGACCATCTCGGCGAGCTGCTCGCGCGTCTCAGGGTCGTCGAGCATCCGCAGCGTGATGCGCACGAGGCGCTCGCCGAGCCCGTCGATCCCGGGGGCCATGAGCTGCGCCATGGACATCGCCGGGTCGAAGGGCAGCCGCATCGCCGCGACGAAGAGCGCCTCGCGGTTCTCGTAGTAGCGGCGTACGACGTCGGGCGCGACCCCGGCGGCGGCGGCGACCCCCTTGAGCGTGGTGTTGAGGTAGCCGCGGCGGGCGTACGCCGCGCGGGCCGCGTCGAGGACCTGGCGGGTGATGTCGTCGGACGAGGTCACGACCGCACCTCCGTCGCGTCGAGCACGTCCGCGCTGCCGGCGAGGTTGTGGCGGGCGAAGGCGAGCGCCTCGCGCAGGTCGGCCTCGCGCTCGGCCCGGTCGGCGACCTTCCGCGTGGAGATCTCCACGACCACCTGGCCGTCGAACCCCGAGCGCCCCAGGCCCTGCAGCAGCTCGGCGCAGGGCTGGGTCCCCCGACCGGGGACGAGGTGCTCGTCGCGGCTGGACCCCGACCCGTCGGCGAGGTGGACGTGCACGAGCCGGTCGGCGAGGTCCTCGGCCATCTCCAGCGCGTCCGATCCCGACACCGCGGTGTGCGAGAGGTCGAGGGTCGCGTGCCGGTAGTCGTCGTCGCGGACGTCCCAGCTCGGCAGGTAGGCGGCGAACTCCCGCGACGCGGCGCGCCACGGGAACATGTTCTCGACGGCGAACCGCACGTCGGTCTCGTCGGCCATCGCCTCGATCCCGGCCACGAAGTCGCGCGCGTAGTCGCGCTGCCAGCGGAACGGCGGGTGGACCACCACGGTCGAGGCGCCGAGCAGCTCGGCCGCGGCCTGCGCGCGCTGCAGCTTCGGCCACGGCTCGCTGCCCCACACCCGCTGGCTGATGAGCAGGCACGGCGCGTGGATGGACGTGATCGCGATGCCGTAGTGGTCGCGCAGCCGGAGCAGCGCCTCCGGGTCCTGGCTCACCGGATCGGCCAGCACCATGACCTCGAGGCCGTCGTAGCCCAGGCGGGCGGCGATCTCGAACGAGGCCGCGGTCGACTCGGGGTACGTCGACGCGGTCGAGAGGGTGACCAGCGGGCTCACGGGATCATCCTCCGACGACGGCGGTCCGGTCACCAGCGCGGGGCTCCGGACGGCCGTGTCCGGCGAGGGCGTGGACCACGCTGATCGCGGCGGCACCGAGGACCCCGACGCCGAGCGCGACCATCCCGACCTTGTCCGGCTGCCAGGACAGGTCGAACAGGTTCGAGAGCCAGGGGATGTAGAGCATCGCGAGGAATCCGACGAGCATCGCGCCGCAGATGGCGAGGCGCAGCGGCGTCCACGGGCGCGCGACCTGGACGAGCACCCACCACGCCACGACGAACAGCGTGACGACGGCGGCGGCCCTCGCGTCCTGCACCCCGTCGGAGGCGTCGGTGATCGCGAGGACGTAGCCGTACGTCGCATAGGACGAGATCGCGCAGATGATCCCCGCCGGCACGGCGAACTTGAGCACGCGGCGGAAGAAGCCCGGCTGGAAGCGCTGGGTGTTCGGCATGAGCGCGAGGAAGAAGGCCGGGATCCCGATGGTCAGCGCGGTCACGATCGTGAGGTGGCGGTTGAGGAACGGGAAGGGGAGCACGAGGACGACGGTCGCGATCGAGAGCGTCATGGCGTAGAAGCTCTTGGTGAGGAACAGGTCCGACACCCGCTCGACGTTGCCGAGCACCCGGCGGCCCTCGGCGACGACCGACGGCATCACCGAGAAGGCGTCGTCGAGCAGCACGATCTGCGCGACCGAGCGCGTGGCGCCGGCGCCGGACCCCATGGCGATGCCGAGGTCGGCGTCCTTGAGCGCCAGGACGTCGTTGACGCCGTCGCCGGTCATCGCGACGACGTGACCGCGGCTCTGCAGCGCCCCCACCATCGCGCGCTTCTGCGCGGGGGTCACCCGGCCGAACACGGAGTGACCGTCGAGCACGTCGGCGAGAGCCTCGCGCTCCTCGGGCAGCTCGCGGGCGTCGAACGGCGCGTCGGCACCGGGGATGCCGGCCTGCTCGGCGATGGCGCCCACGGTGACGGCGTTGTCGCCGCTGATGACCACGATCCGCACGTCCTGCTCGAGGAAGTAGGCCACGGTCGACGGCGCGTCCGGGCGCAGCGTCTGGTTGATGACGACGAGCGCCGCGGGCGTGAGCTCGCCGGGTCCGGCGTCGGCGTCGGGCTCGCTCGGCGGACCGCGCGAGCAGCAGCACGCGGGCGCCGGCACCGGCGAGCCCGTCGGCCCGCGAGCGCACCGGGTCGCCGTCGGCGGTCAGCATCTCCGGGGCGCCGAGGACCCACGAGCCGTGGCTCGCGAAGGTGGCGCTCGACCACTTGCGCGAGCTGGAGAACGGCACGCCGGTCACGACCCGCCAGTCCTCCGGGGCCGGGTAGCGGTTCGCCACGGCGGCGAGGGTCTGGTTCGGGTCGCGCTCGCTCGCGGCCAGTGCGCCGAGCGCCTCGTCCACCGGCAGCGCGTCGTCGAGCACGACGACCTGGTGCACGGCCATGCCGGGCTCGGTGAGCGTGCCGGTCTTGTCCACGCAGACGACGTCGACCCGCGCGAGGACCTCGACCGCGGGCATGTCCTGGACGAGCGCACGCTTCTGCGCGAGCCGGACCACCGAGACGGCCATCGCGATGCTCGTGAGCAGCACGAGCCCCTCCGGCACCATCGTGATGACGCCGGGGACGGTGCCCGCGATGGCGGCGCGGACGTTGCCGTCGTTGGCGTTGTACTGCGAGACGAACAGGAACACGGCCACGGGCACGAGCGCGTACGAGACGTACTTGATGAAGCGCTGGATCGAGTCGCGCAGCTCCGAGCGGGTGAGGCTGAACCGGCTCGCCTCGTCGGTGAGGCGGGCGGCGTAGGAGTCGTGACCGACGCGGGTGGCCACGACGAGTCCGGAGCCGGAGACCACGAACGACCCGGACAGCACCTCGGCACCGAGCTCCTTGGCGACCGGGTCGGCCTCCCCGGTGAGCAGCGACTCGTCGAGCTCGAGGCCGTGGCCCTCGAGGACCTCCGAGTCGACGAGCATCTGGTCGCCCGTGCGGACGACCATGACCTCGCCGAGGACGATCCCGCTCGGCGGGATCTCGACGTCGGCGCCGTCCCGGCGTACCAGCGCCTGCTGCTGCCCGACCAGGGAGAGCTTCGCCAGGGTCCGCGCCGCGCGGTACTCCTGGACGACGCCGATCGCGGTGTTGATCACGATGACGAAGCCGAAGAGCGAGTCGATGAACGGCGCGCTCACGAGCATGAGCACCCAGAGGCCGCCGATGAGGGCGTTGAAGTAGGTGAACGTGTTGGCCCGGAAGATGTCTCCCAGCGAGCGGGCGTTGCGGTCCTTGATCGCGTTGACCTGGCCGGCGGCGACGCGCTCGGCCACCTGGCCCGCGGTCAGCCCGACCGCCGGGTCGAGGGCTACGACGCCCGAGCTCATCGCCCGATCCGGTCGAGCCGCTCGAGGATGACTCCCTCCCGCAGCGCCCACGGGGCGATCTCGAGCCGTTCGACGCCGAGGAGGTCCATGGCCGCCTCGGCCACGATGGCGCCGGCGAGCACCTGCGGCGCGCGGGCCGCGCTCACGCCGGAGAGCTCGGCGCGCTCCCGCGCGGACATGGACGCGAGCTTGGGCACCCACGCGCGCAGGTCGGCGCGGTCCAGGTGCCGTCGTACGAACGGGCCCTCGCTCGACGGGCGCGGCGCCCGCGACCCGGGCCAGGGACCGGAAGGTCTTGCTCGTGGCGACGACGTGGCGCGGCTCCCCCGCGCGTGCGATGCGTCCCACCACGTCGGCGATCGTCGCGCGCGCGTGCTTCCGCGCGGCCTTCACGTCGTCGGGTCGCGCCGGGTCCCGCGCGAGGAAGGCGCGGGTGAGCCGGCCGGCGCCGAGCGGCACGGACACCGCGAAGTCAGGGACCTCGTCGGCGCCGACGGCGATCTCCAGCGAGCCGCCGCCGATGTCGAGGACGAGCAGCCGCCCTGACGACCAGCCGTACCAGCGCCGGACCGCGAGGAACGTCAGCCGTGCCTCGTCGTCACCGGAGAGCACCTGGAGGTCCACGCCGGTGCGCTCGCGCACCTCGCGCAGGACGTCCTCGCCGTTGGCGGCCTCGCGGATGGCCGAGGTCGCGAACGCCATCATCTCGGTGACGCCGAAGTCCTCGGCCACCTCGGTGGCGGAGTGCACGAACGACACGAGGGTGTTGATCCCGGTCCGCGAGATCCGCTCGCCGTCGCCGATCAGCTCGGCGAGCCGCATGTCGGTCTTGTGCGAGTGCGCGGGAACCGGCGCCGCGCCGTGGTGGGCGTCGACGACCAGCAGGTGGACGGTGTTGGAACCGACGTCCAGGACTCCGAGGCGCACCCCCTGATGCTAGGGCGTCGCGCTGGGCCGCGCGGGGGCGCGCGCCAGGACTGCCCCTAGGGTGGACGGGTGGCAGCAGCGAAGAAGAGGAAGCCCGAGCCGGTCGACGTCGCCCTGTCGCGACGCGACGAGGTGCCGCTGGACTTCCCGCGCCAGTGGATCGAGTTCGCCGACCCGCTCGACGCCGACCAGGTCTACCGCTGCGACCTCACGTGGCTCACCAGCCGGTGGACCTGCATCTACGGGCGCGGGTGCCACGGCATCGACCGCACCAAGCCCGACGACGGCTGCTGCGTGCTCGGTGCCCACTTCTCCGACAAGGCCGACGAGAAGCGGATGCAGAAGTACGCCGCGATGCTCACCGCCGAGGACTGGCAGTACGAGCGCACCGGCCGCAGGAAGGGCGTCGTCGAGAAGGACGAGGAGGGTCAGCGCAAGACGCGGGTCGTCGACGGCGCGTGCGTCTTCCTCAACCGGGCCGGCTTCCCCGGCGGTGCCGGCTGCGCCCTGCACCAGCTCGCCGGGCGGATCGGCAAGCAGCCGCTCGAGGTCAAGCCCGACGTCTGCTGGCAGCTGCCGGTGCGCCGGACCTTCGAGCAGGTCACCCGCCCGGACGGCACCGAGATCCTGGTCATCTCCATCGGCGAGTACGACCGGCGCGGCTGGGGACCCGGCGGCCACGACCTGGACTGGTACTGCAGCGGCTCGACCGAGGCCCACGTCGCCGCCGACCCGGTCTACCTCACCGAGCGCGGCACGCTCGTCGCCCTCATGAGCGAGGCGGCGTACGACGTCCTCGCCGGCCACTGCGAGGCACGGACCGCAGCCCTCGCCGCCGCCCGCTCGGTCGCCGCCAAGCAGCGCTCCGCGGCCGAACGCGAGGCCGCCCTCGCCGTCTTCGCCCCGCACCCCGCCGACCCGGTGTGACCCGAGGTTCTCACTGAAGGTGGCCCTGGTTGCTTAGAGAGCAACAATCGCCGCCCTCATCGTCCGATTCATCCACAGGTTCGGTTCCGGGGTGGAGCGCCGGCCGACGGGCCGGCGGCACGCTGCGCGCATGCCTCGCCCTTCCCGATGGACTCGCGACGCCGTCGTAGCCGCTGCAGCGTCGCAGCACGGTCTCCTCACCGCGGCCCAGCTGACCGAGCTCGGCGTCCACCGCTCGACGCTCGGACGCTCCGACCAGCTCGGCGGGATGTTCAGCCGGGTGCTCCCGGGTGTCCACCGCGTCGACGGCCGCGGGCCGCTCACCCCGGAGCAGCGGGACCGCGCCGCCCTCCTCTACGCCGGTCCGCAGTCGATGCTCACCGGCGCCGAGGTGCTCCGAGGCTACGGCGTCCGTGCGGCCTCCGAGCCCGGGATGCGCGAGCTCGAGCGGGTCCACACCCTCGTACCCCACGAGCACCAACGTGCCTCGCACGGCTTCGTGACGGTCGAGCGCACGCGGTTCATGCCCGGCTACAGGGAGCGGAGCGGCCTGCGCGTCGCGGTCCTGCCACGTGTGGTGCTCGACGCCGTACGCCGGTGCACCGACGAGGCCGCGGTGCGCGCCGTGATCTTCGAGGTCGTGCAGCGCGGACTGGTGGCTCCGGAGGCGCTCGACGACGAGAGGCGGCGCGGCCAGATCCGGGGCAGTCGGTTCGCGCGGATCGCCCTCGAGGAGGTGCTCGCCGGCGTGCGGTCGATGCCCGAGGCCGACATCCGGCGGGAGTTCCTGACGCGAGGCTGGACCGACCTGCGGTTCAATCCGCGCCTGCACCTCCCAGACGGTGGCTTCCTCGCGTGCCCCGACGTCTACCACGAGTCCGGCGTCTGCCTCGAGGTCGACAGCAGGGAGCACCACTTCGCGGTGGACACCTGGGCGGCGACGATGCGCCGGCACGCCGCCATGACGGCCGCGGGACTCGCCGTGCTGCACGTCCCGCCGAGCCGGATCCGGGCCGACGCCGCCGGCGTCGTGACCGAGTTCGCCCGCGCGGTCGACGTACGCCGCGGCTGGCCGACGCCGCCCGTGGTCGTGCGCGGGACTCCCTGACCCGGGGTGTCACTGAGGGTGGTGACGGTTGCTCAGAGCACCGCCCTCATCGTCCGAGGGCCGTCGTCGGGCGCCGTGCGTAGGGTGACCGCGTGGCGGCGCGGCGGAGCTCGACCTCGCAGCGGGAGCGGGTCCTCGCGCTGCCGCTCACGCTCCCCGGCTCGGTCCTGACCAACCCGTTCGGCGACGACGTCAACGTCTACAAGGTGGGGGTCCAGGCGGTGTCCGGCGCGGCGGGGAGGCATGCCGGCGGCAAGATGTTCTGCCTGATCTCGCTGGGGGAAGACCCAGGCATCATGACCGTCAAGGTGGCGCCCGAGCACACCGCAGCGCTCGTCCGCGGGCACGCGGCCATCGAGCCCGGCTACCACATGAACAAGCGGCACTGGGTCAGCGTGAGGCTCGACGGCACGCTCGACGACACCTTCCTGCGAGAGCTCGTCGAGGACTCGTACGACCTGACGCTCTCGACGCTGACCGCGCGCGCCCGCTTCGACGTCGACCCCGACCGGTTCCCCCTCCCACCGGTCCGGGCCGTCCTCGCGGCGCCTTCCCGACCCCGGCGCCCCCCGAGGGATACGACGGCGTCCTGAGCCACCGGGCGCGCGGAACGACCGCCGCAGCGCTGCTCCCCCGCGACCGCCGCTTTGTCGCGATGCGGGGTGTCTCTCGCGATGAGGCAGGGGGCTCTCGCGACGAGGGCCGGGGCGCAGTTGCGATCAGGGAGGTCTCCCACGATGAGGGGGGAGATTGTTGCTCTCTATGCAACCAGGGCCACCTTCAGTGACGACGACGGGGGGCGGGGGCGGGGCGGCGTCGGTGGGGGTCCGTAGGGTGCGGGCCATGGCCAAGGCTCGGACCGCCGCGTTCCGCTGCACCGAGTGCGGGTGGGTCTCGCCCAAGTGGGTCGGCCGGTGCGGGGAGTGCCAGGCCTGGGGCACGGTCGCCGAGCAGGTCGCCGCGGCGCCCTCGAGCGGCCTGCGCAGCCGCACGTCCGGCGTCGCCCCGACCCGGCGCGCGACGCCCGTGTCGCAGGTCGCCGAGCAGCAGGTGATCCGGCGGACCACCGGCCTGGGCGAGTTCGACCGGGTGCTGGGCGGTGGCCTCGTCCCGGGCCAGGTCGTCCTGCTCGCCGGCGAGCCCGGCGTCGGCAAGTCCACCCTGCTGCTCGAGGTCGGGCACCGCTACGCCGAGAGCAGCACCGCGCCGACCGTCCTCTACGTCTCCGGCGAGGAGTCGGTCGAGCAGATCGGCGTACGCGCGCGGCGGATCGGCGCCGACTCCGAGCGGCTGCTGCTCGCCGACGAGAACGACCTCGCGACCCTGCTGGGCCACATCGAGCAGCACGACCCGGCGCTGGTCGTCGTCGACTCGGTGCAGACCATCGCGTCCGACGACATCGAGGGTCGCGCCGGCGGCATGACCCAGGTGGTCGAGGTCACCCAGGTGCTCAGCCGGGTGGCGAAGTCCCGGCGCATGCCGCTCCTCATCGTCGGCCAGTCCACGAAGGACTCCAGCATCGCCGGGCCGCGCGCGCTCGAGCACCTCGTCGACACCGTGCTCACGTTCGAGGGCGACCGGCACACGGCGCTGCGTCTCCTCCGCGCGGTGAAGAACCGCTACGGGCCGGCCGACGAGATCGTCTGCTTCGAGCAGTCCGACGACGGGCTGCGCGAGGTGATCGACCCGTCGGACCTCTTCCGCGAGCACCGGGAGCGTCCCGTGCCGGGCACGTGCGTCACGGTCACGATGGAGGGCCGGCGGCCCATGCTGGCGGAGGTGCAGTCCCTCGTCACGACGTCGGCCACGCCCAGCCCGCGGCGCGGCGTGACCGGCCTCGACTCCACCCGGGTCGCGATGCTCGTGGCGGTGACGGAGCGGGGGTCCCGCCAGCGCCTCGGGGAGCGCGACATCTTCGTCGCCACGGTCGGCGGGGCGAAGCTCTCCGACCCGGCCTGCGACCTCGCCGTGTGCCTCGCGATCGCGTCCGCGTCGGTCAACCGGGCGGTCGCCGCCGACGTCCTGGCCATCGGCGAGGTGGCCCTCTCCGGCGACATCCGGCCGGTCCCGTTCCTGTCGCAGCGCGTCGCCGAGGCGGTCCGGCTCGGCTTCTCCCGCATCCTCGTCCCGCGGGGCACGAAGTCCGTCCTGTCCCGCAGCGCCGACGGCGCCGACCTCGCCGCCGCATCCAGGCTGCACGAGGTCGGGCACCTCGAGGACGCCTTCGGCCTGCTGCGCCACCTGGCCGCCGTCCCGGGCTGATCGACGGATGCTCCGGCCCGCGGCCGCTCGGTGGAGCGGGCAGGGAGAGCCGCTCGGTAGAGTGCGCGGCGCGGGGACGGCGCCGACGCCGACCGGGCCCGCTCAGGTCCGACTCCAGGGGGCTCACGTGGCCGGCGAGAAGAACGTCGACGTCGACGCCGCGCTGCGCGCTGCCATCGCCCAGGTGGCGCCGGGCACGGTCCTGCGCGACGGCCTCGAGCGCATCCTGCGCGGACGCACCGGCGGCCTCGTGGTCCTCGGCCACGACCGCGTCGTCGAGACCATGGCCTCGGGCGGCTTCTCCCTCGACGTCGACTTCTCCGCCCAGCGGCTGCGCGAGCTGGCCAAGATGGACGGCGCGGTGATCTGCGACCTCGGCGCCACGAAGATCCTGCGGGCCGCCGTACAGCTCCTGCCCGACCCGAGCATCCCGACGGACGAGCAGGGCACCCGGCACCGCACCGCCGACCGCGTGTCCAAGCAGGCCGGCTTCCCCGTGGTGAGCGTCAGCAAGTCGATGAACACGATCGCGCTCTACGTCGCCGGTCGCCGCTACGTCCTCGAGGACTCCGGGCAGATCCTCTCCCGGGCCAACCAGGCGCTGGCCACGCTCGAGCGCTACAAGATGCGCCTCGACGAGGTGAGCGGAACCCTCTCCGCGCTGGAGATCGAGGACCTCGTGACCGTCCGCGACGTGACGGCCGTCGCGCAGCGACTCGAGATGGTGCGCCGTATCTCCGCCGAGATCGCCGACTACCTCGTCGAGCTCGGCAGCGACGGCCGGCTCATGTCGCTCCAGCTCGACGAGCTCGTCGCGGGCGTGGAGTCCGACCGTCAGCTCGTCGTCCGGGACTACCAGCCGAGCAGCGGCCGCAAGAGCAAGGGCCTCGAGGCCGCTCTCGCCGAGCTCGACGCGCTGACCGCCACGGAGCTGCTCGACCTGCTCGGCGTCGCCCGGGCGCTCGGCTTCGGCGCCAGCCCGGAGCTGCTCGACTCGCCGGTGAGCCCGCGCGGGTTCCGGCTCCTGGCCCGGGTGCCCCGGCTCCCCGACGTCATCATCGAGCGGCTCGTCGGCCACTTCGGCGGCCTGCAGCGCCTCCTCGCCGCGAGCATCGACGACCTCCAGGCGGTCGAGGGCGTCGGCGAGGCGCGGGCCCGGACCATCCGCGAGGGGCTGTCCCGGCTCGCCGAGTCGAGCATCCTCGAGCGCTACGTCTGACGCCCGCACCCGGGCCGCGCAGACTTCAGAACTAGCGCCCGGGTGAAGGTCGCGCTGGGGCCGCGCGGGCGTCCGCGCACGACCCGGGTGAGAATCGCGGCATGACCAGCCGCCTGTTCGAGCCGTTCACCCTCCGCGGGACCACGTTCCCCCATCGCGCCTGGGTGAGCCCCATGTGCCAGTACTCGAGCGTCGACGGGTTCGCGAACGACTGGCACCTCGTGCACCTCGGCGGGTTCGCCCTCGGCCGCGCCGGCCTCGTGCTGACCGAGGCGACGGCGGTGGCGCCCGAGGGCCGCATCTCCCCGGACGACCTCGGCCTGTGGTCCGACGCGCACGCCGAGGCGCTCGCTCCCGTCGTCCGCTTCGTGCGCGGTCAGGGCGTGCCGTTCGGCGTACAGCTCGCGCACGCGGGTCGCAAGGCATCGACGTACGCACCCTGGCGCGGCCACGACTCGGTCCCGGTCCCTGCCGGCGGCTGGGAGGCGGTGGCACCGTCCGCCGACGCGTTCGGCGGGTACGCCGTGCCGCGCGCGATGACCGAGGAGGACATCGCCCGCACGCGCGACGCGTTCGTGTCCGCGGCGGAGCGGGCGCTCGCGCTCGAGGTGGACACCGTCGAGCTGCACTTCGCCCACGGCTACCTCCTGCACGAGTTCCTCTCGCCGCTGTCGAACCGGCGCGACGACCGGTACGGCGGCAGCCTCGAGAACCGGATGCGCTTCCCGCTCGAGGTGATCGACGCGGTCCGGGCGGTGTGGCCGGACGACAAGCCGCTGCTCATGCGGATCTCGGCGTCGGACTGGGTCGAGGGCGGCTGGGACGTGCCGTCGTCCGTGACCTTCGCGCGCGAGGCCGCGGCTCGTGGCGTCGACCTGGTCGACGTCTCCTCCGCGGGCAACGACCCGCGCCAGTCCGTCGCCGTAGGTCCGGGCTACCAGGTGCCGTTCGCGGCGCAGGTCCGTGCCGGGGCCGGCGTACCGACCGGCGCCGTCGGGCTCATCACGGAGCCGAAGCAGGCCGAGGAGGTCGTGGCCGAGGGGTCGGCCGACGTGGTGCTGATGGCCCGCGCGTTCCTGCGCGAGCCGCACTGGGTGCTGCGCGCCGCGCACGAGCTCGGTGCCGACGTCGCCTGGCCACCGCAGTACCTCCGCGCCCGCCTCGCCTGACTCACCCGCCCCAGACCCGCGAGTTACACCTGCGGCCCACCCGTTCGCCGGTCGAACCGGTCGGTTGGACGTGCAACTCGCGAGAAGTCGAGGGTCGGGGCGCCCCGGTCCGGCACGCTTGGACGGATCGTGAGCGTGAGGAGGCACCCATGCCCGACCGTCCGCACGCGAGGCTCTCGGCCACCGTGCTCGGGACCCCTGACCCCGGGGGTCTCGCCAGGTTCTACGCCGACCTGCTCGAGTGGGACGTCGTCCGGGACGAGCCGGACTGGGCGATGGTCCGCTCCCCAGGCGACCGGTGGCGCGGACTGTCCTTCCAGCTCGAGGTCGAGCACGTCCGCCCGGTGTGGCCCAGCGCTCCCGGCGACCAGCAGATGCAGATGCACCTCGACATCGGCGTCGACGACCTCGAGACCGCTGTCGTGTACGCCGTCGGCCTGGGCGCGACGCTCGCGGAGCAGCAGCGTGAGGACGACATCCGCGTCCTGCTGGACCCCGCCGGCCATCCGTTCTGCCTCTTCACCGAGGGGTGAGGCGCAGCGCCGACAGGACCACGAAGCCCCCCGACCCGCGAGTTGCACCTCGAACGCACCCGTTCGACGAACCGGTCGGTTCGAGGTGCAACTCGCGGGCAGGTGGGGGTCACACGAGGTGGCGCTCGTCGCGGCGCTCGTCCCGGGCGAAGCGGTCGACCGAGAGCGCCGATACGTCGATCGCCGGATCGCGGTGCAGCACGAGGTCGCGCAGCACCTCGCCGAGGGCGGGCGCCTGCAGGAACCCGTGCCCGGAGAAGCCGGTGGCGTAGAGGACGCGCGAGAGGCGACCGAGCTCGCCGACGATGCCGTCGTGGTCCGGACTGATCTCGTAGAGCCCGGCCCAGCCGCCGATCACGTCGGCCTCGAGCAGCCGCGGGGCGCGGTGCTCGGCCTGGCGCACCAGCCCTTCGAGGTACGCCGGGTCGCGCCCGAGGTCGAAGCCGAACGGGACCGACGGGTCGCTCCAGCCGGCGAGCAGGCCGCGCCCCTCGCCGTGGAAGTAGAACGTCGTCCCCGCGTCGACGGTCATCGGGATCGACGCCGGCATCCCGGCGACCGGGCCGGTGACGACGATCTCGCGGCGGAGCGGACGCACCGGGAGCTCGAAGCCGAGCAGGTCCCCCACCGACGCCGACCAGGCGCCCGCGGCGACGACGACCGTGCCCGTCTCCACCCGGTGCTCGGCGCCGCCGTGCCGCACGGTGAGCGCCCGCACCTCGTCGCCGACGACCTCGGCGCGCGTGACCTCCGCGCCGGTGACCAGCCGGGCGCCCGAGCGCCGCGCGCCCGCGGCGTAGACCTGGACGAGCGCCTCGGGGGTGCAGGTGCCGTCGTCCGGCGACCAGCACGCGGCGAGGACGTCGTCGACGTTCGCGAGCGGTGAGATGCGGTACGCCTCCTCGGCGCTCACGAGGCGCGAGCGGGACGCCCTGCGCGTTCTGCACCTCGACGGCACGGCCGAAGTCCTCCACCTGCTCGGGGGTCGTCAGCAGGAAGAGGTAGCCGACCTTGCGCAGGTCGATGTCGCCGCCGGGGCGACGCCCGATGTCGTCGAGCAGCGTGAGGCTGCGCTTGCCCAGCGCGACGTTCACCGGGTCGGAGAAGCAGGCGCGGACCCCGCCGGCCGCCTTCGCGGACGAGCCGCTCCCGAGGCTGTCGCGCTCGACGAGCAGGACGTCGACGCCGGCCTCCGCGAGGTGGAACGCGACCGAGCAGCCGACGACACCACCTCCGACGACCACGACCTCGGCCCGCGACGGCAGCCCCCGGCCGACGGGCCCGAGCGACCGTCGACGCGTCCGTCACAGCCGGAAGCCGGGGTCGGACGGGAGGTCGGCGACGTCCATCTGCGCCTTCTGCAGCCGGCCCGACCAGTCCCAGTTCATCGCCTGCCACCGGGTGAACTGGTCGAGGACCCAGATGCCGCTCTGCCGCGACCCGTTGCCGCTGCGACCGTTCCCGCCGAACGGCAGGTGGGCCTCGGCGCCGGACGTGGAGTTGTTCACCGAGACCATCCCGGCCGAGATGCGCGACCGGAAGCGCCACACCGACTCCGGCGACGTGGTGTAGATCGACGACGACAGGCCGTAGCCGTGGCCGTTCGACAGCTCGATCGCCTCGTCCAGGGAGGAGAACCGGCCGAGCCCGACGAGCGGCCCGAACGTCTCGGTGTCGTAGAGCGCGTCCCCGGGCCGGATGCCCTCGACGACGGTCGGGTGGGCGAACACACCGGCCTCCGGGTCGCCGACGAAACCGGCGCGCGGGTTCGCCGTCGTGATGCGGCCGAGTCCCGGTGGAGCCGTACGTCGCGTGGTGCTCCGCGACGAGACCGAGGTTGCGCTCGTGGTTCTCGAGGTACGTCGGCGAGATCATCGGGCCGTACAGCACGTCCTGCGTCGGGTCGCCGACCGCGGCGCCCTCGACCGCGGCGATGAAGCGGGACCGCATGGCGTCGTAGACGTCGTCGTGCACCCACAGCGTGCCGAGCGACGTGCAGCGCTGACCCGCGGCACCGAAGCCGCCGAACAGCGCGCCCTCGACGGCGAGGTCGAGGTCGGCGTCGGGCATGACGACCATCGGGTTCTTGCCGCCGAGCTCGAGGCACGGCGTCTGCAGGTGGCGCCCGCAGAGCTCGCCGATGCGCCGGCCGACGGCGGTGGAGCCGGTGAACCCGACCTTCTGCACCAGCCCCTCGTCGAGGGCGCGCTCGAGCCCGGCGTACGTCGTCGGCCCGTCGGCGATCACCGTGACGAGGACGTCGCTCGGCACGCCACCGGCGTGGAACAGGGCGGTGAGCGCCGTCGCGATCGCCGGCGACACCTCGCCCGGCTTCCACACGACGCTGTTGCCCGCACAGCAGCGCCGGCACGAGGTACCAGGACGGGACGGCGGTCGGGAAGTTGGCCGCGGTGATGACGAACGCGGTGCCGACGGGCATGCGGTGCGTGAACAGCTGCTTGGACGGCAGCTCGCTCGGCACGGTCTGCCCGTAGAGCCGTCGCCCCTCGCCGAGGAAGAAGTCGCAGGTGTCGATCACCTCCTGCACCTCGCCGAGCGCCTCGGCGTAGGGCTTGCCGATCTCGCGGGTCACGAGCGCGGCGAGCACCTCCTTGTTCGCCTCGACGAGGCGCCCGACCGAGGCGATGACGCGACCGCGGGCCGGCGCCGGGACGTCGCGACCACGCCCGCTGACCGGCGAAGGCGCGCCGCGCCGCCTCGACGATGTCGTCCGCCGTCGCGAGGTCCAGGGTGGTGACGACGTCGGAGAGGTCGGCCGGGTTGAGGCTCTGCATCTGCACGACCCGCATCCTGCCCCCGTGGCCCGACCGGCGCCACGCACGGTGGTAGGACTGGCCCATGCCCCCGACCGTCGGCGACGCGATCCTCGACCAGCTCGCCGACCACGGCGTCCGCATGTGCTTCGGCGTCCCGGGCGTGCACAACCTGCCGTTCTGGGTCGGGGCCGGCGTCGGGCGCCGCCCGCGCGTCGTCGGCGTGCGGCACGAGCAGGCCGCCGGTTACGCCGCCGACGCCACGGCCCGCGCCACCGGCGGTCTCGGCGTCGCGCTCACCACCACCGGCCCCGGGTTCGCCAACGCGCTCGCCGCGTTCGGCGAGGCCTGGGCGTCGCACGCCCCCGTCCTCCTCGTCTCGAGCGAGACGCCGCTCGCGCCGCGCCGCACCACCGGTCACGACGACGGTCTGCTGCACGGGATGCGCAGCCAGGCCGAGGTGATCAGCCGCGGCTTCGGCGCGCGGGCGGTGTCGGCGCGGTCGGCCGAGGAGGCCGTCGCCGCGCTGCCCGAGCTGGTGGCGCAGGCGCTCGCGACCGGACGTCCGGCGTACCTCGGGATCCCGTCCGACGTGCTCGCGGCAGCGTGGACGTCGGACGTGCCGCGGCCCCTGGCGCCGCCCCGCGTGCGGCCGCCCGCCGACGCCGTCGCCGCGGCCGCCGAGGCGCTGCGCGGACGTCGTGTCGTGATGTGGCTCGGGGCTCGCGCCGTCCCCGCGGAGCCCGGCGTACGCCGGCTGGCCGAGCGCCTCGGCGCGCTCGTGGTCCCCACGTACCAGGCGCGCGGGATGCTCGCCGGTCACGCGCGGGACGGTCGTCGCCCCGCCGCACGAGCCCTTGGTGGCGAACGAGATCGCGGACGCCGACGTCCTGCTCGTGATCGGCGACGACCTGCACGGGATGACCACGCGCAACTGGCGGATGCCGGTGCCGGCCACGATCGTCGCGGTCACCGACGATCCCGGGGCGAGCCTCGGCGACTACGGCCTCGCGGTCCGCGTCGACGGCGACGTCGGGCTCGCGGTCGACGCCCTGCTCGACGCGCTGGCCGACGGCGTCGCGCCCCCGCCGCCGGCGGGCGACCACGTCACGGCGGCCGTGCTGGCCGGCCTCGCCGCCGACGAGCGCACCGCCGCGGCCGCGACGTTCGTCGCGACCGTGGAGGGTGCGTGGCCCGACGCCGGTGCGCGTCGTCGTCGACATGTGCGTCGCCGGCTACTGGCTCGGCGGCTACTCGCGTCAGCCGCGGGCCCGCCGGCTGCTCTACCCCGTCGGCTGGGGGACCCTCGGCTACGGCCTGCCAGCGGCGATCGGCCCTGCGGCGCACGGCATCCCGACGCTCGCCGTCGTCGGCGACGGCGGCGCCGCGATGGGCCTCGGCGAGCTCGCGACGTACACGCAGGAGCGCCTGCCGATCACGCTCCTCGTCGTGAGCGACGGCGGCTACGGCATGCTCCGCTACGACCAGACCGTCGCCGGTGACCCGCACCGCGGGGTCGACCTCGTGGAGCCGCGGTGGGCGGAGCTCGCGTCGGCGTTCGGGCTCGGCTTCGTGCGGACCGACGACCCCGGCGCCGGGCCTGTCCGACGCGCTCGCGCGGGCCCGGGAGGCGACGGTCCGCGGCGAGGCGCAGCTGGTCCTGCTCGAGCAGGCGTTCCACCCGCCGCGCACCACGTCGCCGCGCTGGCACGAGGCCTGAGCGGCGTTCCACCCGCCGCGCACCACGTCGCCGCGCTGGCACGAGGCCTGAGCGGCGTACCCGGCTACCGCAGCTGCGACACGATCCAGCGGGCCCGCTGCGCCATGCCGTCGGGCGTGGGGTGCGAGCCGTCCGACCGGTAGGGCACGTGCGCGGTCCGCACGAACGCGGCGTAGTCGAGGAACCGGGCGTTGGGATGACGGGCGACGGCCGCCTTCATCGCCGCGTTGTTCTGCCGCCAGTGGATGTTCTTCCACCGGGTGTCGTCGAGGTACATCCCGACCCAGTAGACCGTGGTCGTGCTGGGGACCATGGCCATGATGCGGTCGACCCCGCTGGCGAAGGCGGCGGCCGGGTCCTGGCCGAGGATCACCCAGTGGCCGGCGGAGTCCGTCCGGTTGCGGATGCCGGAGTCGGTCGCCGTGGGAGCCGCGACCTGCGTGGTCGCCACGTTGAACGAGTTGGTCCCGAGCGCGACCACCACCGTGCCGGGAACCGGGTGCCGCGCTCAGCACGAGGTCGGCGCCGCACTCCGGCAGGGTGATGCACAGCGGCTTCCAGTCCGGCCGCGGGCCGGCGACGATGGGCCGGCCACCGAGCCCGTCGACCGTGTAGTCCCAGCCGGCCGCGCCGAGCGCCGCGTCGAGCGCCGGCTTGCCGCGCGTGGTGATCGAGTCGCCGATGTAGAGCAGGCTCTTGTCGGCCTTCGCCACGGGGACGATGCCGACGGTGGCCGCGGCGAGCTGAGTGGTCTCGCGGGCCTCGGCGGCGCGACCGACCACGACGGACGAGAGCACCGTGGTGACGATGAGGGCGAGCCCGAACAGCAGCGCCCGCCGCGTCGGCCGAAGCAGCGCGCAGGCGCTGCGGGGGCTGCTCGACGACGGCGTACGACGCCCAGGACAGCAGCACCGCGACGACCATGCAGAGCAGCACCTGCTTGATGCCGAGCTGCCCGCTCGCGGTCAGCGCCGCGGCGAGGACGAACACCGGCCAGTGCCACAGGTACAGCGAGTAGGACACCCGCCCGAACCAGCGCGGCACCGGCGTCGAGAGCCCGCGGCTCACGACCCCCGCCTCGTGGCCGGCGATGACCAGCAGCGTGCCGACGACCACCGGCAGGACGTTGACGCCCGGGAACGGGGTCAGCGTGGTGAACGTGGCCATGCACCAGACGACGATCCCGAACCCGAGGATCGGGGCGATGACCCGAGCGGCCCGTGGCGCCCGCGTCACGAGCGGCATGGCGATCGCCAGCAGGCCGCCCGCGGCGAGCTCGAACGCGCGGGAGAAGGCGGAGAAGTACGCCGACGTGTCGCCCGAGCTCACGAGGTGCTGCGACCACACGAGCGACGGCACCGCGAGCAGGACGAGCGCCGCGAACAGCGTCGGGCGCAGCCGGCGGTGGAGCACGCGGCGCGCGAGCAGCGTCGCCACGAGCAGGACGACCGGCCAGACGACGTAGAACTTCTCCTCGTCGTTGAGGCTCCAGAAGTGCAGCACCGGGCTCGGTGCGGTCGCCACGCCCATGTAGTCGACGCCGCTGTTCGCGAAGTGGACGTCGGAGTTGAACAGGGCCGCCCACAGCACGTCGACGGCGGTGTCCCCCGCCCGCACCGCCGGGAGGATCAGGAGCGACGCCACGAGCGTGACGAGCAGCGTGACGGTGGCGGCCGGGAGGATGCGGCGGGCGCGACGGGCGTAGAACCGCCCGAAGTGCACGCCGTCGGTGGTCTCCGCCTCGCGCACGAGCAGGCCGGTGATGAGGAAGCCGGAGATCACGAAGAAGACGTCGACCCCGAGGTAGCCGCCCGGCACCCAGCCCAGGACCGTGGCGACGAGGCCCAGCGGGCCGGTGACCGCGGTCGGGGAGAGGAACTCGTGAGCGTGGAAGACGAGGACCGGGATGATCGCGAGCGCCCGCAGTCCCTCGATGTCGGGGCGGAACCCACGGGGACGGGCCACGGCGACCGGGCCGGGCGTCGGCGACGTCCGGGTGGTCGTTACGGCCATCTCGTGCTCTCCTCGCGGACTCCGCGGGCGGTCGTCCACCAGTGTCACACAGCCGGCGGCGGGGCCGGCGCAGCGTCGATGCCCGGTCCGGCGCCGGTGTGAGCCGGGTCTCCCTCGCCGTCCGGCGCCCGCCGGGGATTCGTCGGTCCGGGTCCGCCCCCGCTACCCTGGGAGGACTTCCAGACCCGCGTCGCCTTGGTAGCTCTCATTGACGCGTCTGTTCCGCGCCGACCGATGAGGCTCACCCGTGACCGCCCTGCTGACCGACCCTGCCCTCGACGTGCCCGCGGAGAACCCGTTCTCCGCCGAGGCCACCACCGCCACGTTCGCCGACCTCGGCCTGCCCGCGCCGCTCGTCGCCGCGCTCGCCCGCGCCGGCATCGCGACGCCGTTCCCGATCCAGGTCGAGACGATCCCCGACGCCCTCGCCGGGCACGACCTGCTCGGCCGCGGCAGCACCGGTTCGGGCAAGACGCTCGCGTTCGGACTGCCGCTGCTCGCCCGGGTCGCCCCGCTGCCGGCCCAGCCGCGGCACCCCCGCGGCCTGGTCCTCGTCCCCACGCGCGAGCTCGCGATGCAGGTCAACGACGCCCTGGAGCCGCTCGGCCGTTCGCTCGGCCTGCACTTCAAGACCGTCGTCGGCGGTACGTCGATGGACAAGCAGGTGTACGCGCTGCGCCGCGGCGTCGACGTCCTCGTCGCGACGCCGGGCCGGCTCGCCGACCTGATCCGCCAGGGCGAGTGCCTCCTCGACGACGTCGAGGTGGTCGTGCTCGACGAGGCGGACCAGATGGCCGACATGGGGTTCCTGCCCGAGGTCACCGCGCTGCTCGAGCTGTGCTCGCCGGCGGCCCAGACCCTGCTGTTCTCCGCGACGCTCGACGGCGACGTCGACACCCTCGTGCGCGAGCACATGCACGACCCCATCAAGCACGAGCTCGAGCCGGCGACGTCCCCCGTCGACACGATGGAGCACCACGTGCTCGTCGTGAACCGCGAGGACAAGGCCGTGGTCGCGACCGAGATCGCGCGTCGCGACGGCCGGACGATCATGTTCGTCCGCTCGCAGCTCGGCGCCGAGCGGGTCGCCGGCAACATCGCGGACCGCGGCGTCAACGCCCGGGCGCTGCACGGCGGCATGACGCAGAACGCCCGCACCCGCACGATGGCGGAGTTCAAGGAGGGGCGGATCGACGTCCTCGTCGCGACCGACGTCGCCGCCCGCGGCATCCACGTCGACGACATCTCCCTGGTCGTCCACGTCGACCCGCCCGAGGACCCCAAGGCCTACCTGCACCGGGCCGGCCGCACGGCCCGCGCCGGTGCCACCGGTCGCGTGGTCACCCTCGTCCTGCGCAACCAGCGCAAGGGGATGCAGCGCCTCCACGAGAAGGCCGGCGTCACCGCGGCCGAGCACGAGGTGGTGCCGGGTTCCGGGCTGCTCGCCGAGCTCACCGGCTCCCGCACCGCGCACGAGGCCCGCGCCTCCGCCTGACCCGCCGCCCGCCCGCGGCCGTCCGGGTCGCCGTGCTTCTCCGCGCGCCGCGCTCAACGGCCGCTCCCGCATGAATGTGCCCCAAAGCGCGGTAGAGGCACCTACGCCGCCCCCCACGATGCGGACGCGAAGCGGCGGTGGATGCAATGGGGACGCTCAGGTGCCCCTATCGCGTCCTGGGGCACCCTCATGCGGACGAGGAGCGCGGGGTGGGCCTGATCAGGTCGGGAGGGCGGTACCGGGCACGAGGTCGGGAGCCTCGTGCGGCGCGATGCGGAACCAGCCGGCGAGCAGCGGCACGACCAGCAGCACCGGCACGAGGGCGGCGAACGCCCAGCGCAGCGAGGCACCCTCGGCGATGCCGCCGATGAGCGGCGCCCCGACGACGAAACCGACGTAGTTGAAGACGTTCACCCGGGCGACGGCGACGCCGCTCGACGTCTTGTCGTGCGAGGCGGCGGCGGTGAACGCGAGCGGGATCGCCGGGCAGATGGCGAGGCCCAGGACGGCGAACGCCGCGATGGCCAGCGCAGGGCTCGGGGCGACCGCCACGGCGCGGCCGCCACGACCGCCGTGAAGCCGCCGATGCGCACGAGGCGCACCGCCCCGACCCGCTCCGACGGTGCGGTCCACCATGATCCGGCCGGCGACCGTCATGAGCGAGTACGCCGCGTACGCCAGCGCCGCGACGGACTCGGTGCTCCCGAGCCCCTTGTGCAGGTAGTCGGCGCCGAACGTCGACGCGCCGGAGTCGGCGATGTAGACGCACATGAGCGCGATGCCGACGAGCATGACTGGCCGCCAGTGGATCCGGGGCCGGTCCCCGCGGCGGCGACCTCGGCCTGGACGGCGACCGGCACCGGGTGTCCGGGCAGCAGGAGCCGGCCGGCCACGAGCTGCACCGGGATCAGCACGACCGCGATGAGGGTGAAGAACACGCCGAGCGACATCGTCGAGCCCGCCGCGGCGCTGGCGAGCAGCGCGCCCACGAAGCCGGCCAGGCTGAACGCGGCGTAGAACGACGCGACCACCGCGCGGCCGAGGTCGTCCTGGACGCGGACCCCCTGGATGTTCATCGTCGCGTCGACCGAGCCGAGCCCGAAGCCGAGGACGACGAGCGCGACCAGCAGCAGCGCGACGTTCGGCGCCCAGCCGGTGGCGACCAGGGCCAGCGGCACCACGGGCCCCATCACGCGGAGCACCGGCCGGCTGCCGCGGCGCTCGGCGAGCGACCCGGCGACGACGCTGCCGATCCCCGCGATGATGGGCACCAGGCCCACGATGAGACCGAGCGCGCCGTCGGAGAGCTCGAACTTGTTCTGCACCGCGGGCACCCGGGACACCAGAGCGGCGAAGCACAGCCCCTGGCCGACGTAGGCCACCGTGACGGCGAGTCGGGCGCGGCTGAGGTCCACGCGCGCACGCTCTCACACGGTCGCCGTCACGTCAGCCAGGACGCGCCAGTCCATGGCCCGACGCCCAGCCGTCGGCCGGCGGCCGTCACGGCGGCCGGGACGCGCCAGTCCACCGCACGTCGGCAGCCGTCGTCCGGCCACCGTCACGGCGACCGGACGCGCCAGTCCATGGTCCGACGCCGCCCGTCGGCCGGCCGCCCCCGCGCGGACCGGTCCGCGCGGTCAGGCCGCCTGACGTTGCCCGGCGTACGGCGCGAGGATCGCGCGGAGCACGGCGTCGACGGGCGTCGGCTCGAGGCCGAGCTCCCGCTGCGCGGCGGAGGAGTCCATGAGGAACGGGCGCTCGAGCTGGTAGGCCACCTCGGGCAGCTCGCGGATCACCGGGTTCACCAGGCCGAGCGCGCGGAGCACCACGCCGGGCACCGTCGTGACCTTGGGCATCGGTACGCCGGCCAGCGCGGCGAGCTGCGCGAGGGCCTCGCGCTGCGTGCACTCGAGTGCGCTCGGCACGTGCCAGGCACGGCCCCAGGCCCGCTCGTCGGCACCGATCGCGACGAGCGTCGCGGCCATGTCCTCGGTGTAGGTCCAGGTGTGCCGGGTGTCCGGGTTGCCCAGCACCTGGACGGCCCTGCCGGCCATCAGCTTCGGGATGGTGCGGTCGCCGAGGTGCGAGGCGGAGCCGGGTCCGACGTAGTCGGCACCACGCGCCTCGGTCGCGCGGATCCGGCCGGCCTGGTGCGCGGCCAGCGCGTCCTGCCACATCCGGATCCGCACGGTCGCCTTCGCCCCGGTAGCGGCCAGCGGCGTCTGCTCGGTCATCGGTTCGTCGACCTCGCCGTAGCCGTAGAGGTTCGCCGTCGTGACGAGGACGGCGCCGGAGGACTCGGCGGCGCGCAGCAGCGACGCCGCGACGGGCGGCCAGTCGGTGGCCCAGCGGTGGTACTGCGGGTTCACGCAGTTGTAGACGACGTCGGCCCCGGCGGCGAGCTCGCCGAGCCGCGCGGCGTCCGACGCGTCGGCGGCGACGCGCTCGACGCCGGGCAGGACCGGGCCGGACCCGGACCGGCTGACGACGCGGACGCGGTCGCCGGCGGCGGCGAGCCGGCGGACCACCGCCGACCCGATCGGGCCCGCTCCGACCACGAGGTGGGTGCGCTGGCTCATGACGCTCTCCGTCCGTCCGCCCTCGACGATTCCGAGAGCACTGCTCACACTATGGATCGGTGCACCAACTCCTGTCAAGAGCAGTGCTCACATTCATGGACACCGCTCTCGGATCTGACATGATGGCGGGATGAGCGACGCCTCCGCGCCCCGCACGGCCCGCGAGCGGGCCCGGGCCGAGCTGACCCGCGAGATCGTCGACACCGCTCGGGTGCACCTCGCGGCCGAGGGGGCCGCGAGCCTGTCGCTGCGCGCCGTCGCCCGCGACCTCGGCATGGTGAGCAGCGCGGTCTACCGCTACTTCCCCAGCCGCGACGACCTGCTGACCCGGCTGATCATCGACGCCTACAACGCCCTCGGCGACGCCGTGGACACCCGCGAGGCCGCCGTGCCGCGCGACGACCTGCTCGGTCGCTGGCTCGCCGTCGCGCACGCCGCGCGGGACTGGGCGCTCGCCCACCCGCAGGAGTGGGCGCTCGTCTACGGCTCGCCCGTCCCCGGCTACGCCGCGCCCGAGGACACGATCGGTCCCGGCACCCGGGTGTCCGCGACCCTCGTCGCGATCCTCGTCGACGGTCTCGCCGCACGGCGTCGAGCCGGACCCGTCGACGTCCCGCGGAGGGTCGCGCGCGGGATGAGCCGCTCCGCGAGTTCATGCCCGTCGGTCGTGCCCGACTCCTACCTCGTCGCCGGCGTCATGGCGCGCACCCAGCTCTTCGGCCACATCGGCCTCGAGCTCGACGGCCAGTTCGCCAACACGATCGACGACCTCGACGCGTTCTTCGACCACATCATGCGACGCACGGCTGCCACGCTGGGCCTGGCCTGACCGGCCGCGCGCCGGCCTCCCAGGGAGTCCTTCAGTTCTCGGAGGCGGCGACGCCGATCGTGGGCGATGATCGGCCGGTGACGCGCGTCCTCACGATCCTCGGCTCGGGCGAGACCAGTCCCACCATGGTCACGCCGCACCAGCGCACGTTCGCGCGCCTCGGCCCGCTGGCCCGTGCCGTGCTGCTCGACTCGCCGTACGGCTTCCAGGAGAACGCCGACGAGCTCACCGAGAAGGCGCAGCAGTACTTCCGCGAGAGCGTGGGGCGCACGGTCGAGGCGGTCACGTTCCGCAGCGCGCCACCGGCCGATCCGGTCGCGCACGCGGTCGAGATGGCCCGGCTCCGCGCGGCCGACTGGGTCTTCGCCGGGCCCGGCAGCCCGTCGTACGCCCTGCGCACCTGGGCCGGGAGCGCCGTGCCCGACGCGCTGCACGCGCGACTGCGCGAGGGCGGTGCGATCACCTTCGCCTCGGCCGCCGCGCTGACCCTCGGCCTGCTCACCATCCCGGTGTACGAGGTCTACAAGGTGGGCGAGGACCCGCGCTGGCTGGCGGGGCTCGACGTCGTCGGTCGCGCCACCGGGCTGCGAGCCGCCGTCGTCCCGCACTGGAACAACGCCGAGGGCGGCACGCACGACACCCGGTTCTGCTGGCAGGGCGAGCGCCGGCTGCGCCTGCTCGAGGACCTGCTGCCGTCGGACGTGTTCGTGCTCGGCGTCGACGAGCACACCGGGCTGGTCATCGACCTCGACTCGGGCGCCGCCGAGGTGGTCGGTCGCGGCACGGTCGTCGTGCGCGTGCACGGCGACGAGTGGGTCGTGCCCACCGGCGAGACCATCTCGGTGGAGCAGATCGAGGCGCACGGCCGGTCCGCCGCGACGGCCGAGCCGGTTCCCGCGCGCGTCCCCCGCGCGCCGGTCCGGACCGTCGCCGGGGACGACGACGCGCTGGACGACGCGCTCGAGCGCGGTGACGTCGCCACCGCCCTGGCCCTCGTGCTGGACGGCGTACCGGACGACGAGACGCCGGCCGACGGCCGTGCGTCGGTGCGGTCCCGGCTGGCGCGGACCATCGCGGCGGTGGGCGACCCGGTCGACGTGACCGAGACGGTGCGCCCGCTCGTCGAGCTGCTGCTCGAGCTGCGCGCCGGCGCCCGCGGCGACAAGCGGTGGGCCGAGTCCGACGCGATCCGCGACGGGCTCGCCGCGGCCGGCATCGAGGTCCAGGACACCCCCGACGGGGTCCGGTGGGAGGTACGCCGATGAGCCCAGCACCGTTGGCACTCGTCGGATCAGGCGAGTACCTGCCCGTCATGGCCGACATCGAGCGCACGCTCATCGACGGGCGGGCACCGAGGTACGTCCAGCTCGCGACGGCCGCGGCACCCGAGGGTGACGCGTCGCTCGCCCGGTGGCACGCAGCTCGGCCGCGCGCAGGCCGAGCGGCTGGGCGTCGAGCAGGTCGTCGTCGACGTGCGCACCAGGGCGGACGCCGACGACCCGGAGATGGCCGCCCTCGTCGAGGGCGCCGGTCTCGTCTACCTCTCCGGCGGCAACCCGGCGTTCCTCGCCGAGACGCTGCGCGACACGGCCGTGTGGCGCGCGATCGTCGCCGCGCACGAGGCCGGCGCCGCGCTGGCCGGGTGCAGCGCCGGGGCGATGGCGCTGACCACCTGGGCGCCGCGCATGCGCGACCTCGTCCACCCGAACCAGCCCACCGGGCTCGGGCTCGTGGCGGACCTGCGGGTGATCCCGCACTTCGACAAGATGCTCGGCTGGATGCCCGACGTGCTCCGCAATGCGTTGCTGCACAAGCCGGAGGGCACGACGCTCATCGGCATCGACGAGGACACCGCTCTCGTCGGCGGTCCCGACGGCTGGGAGGTGCAGGGTCGTCAGTCGGTGTGGGTCCTGGGTGCCGGCTCCCGGGTCGAGCACCCGTCGGGCACGCGGCTCACGCTGCCCTGACCCGCCTCACGGGTTTGTGCTGCCGAGGGGCGTCCCGCAGCGCGGGCACGTCTCGTCCGGGCCGTCGACGAGCGCACCGCACTCGTCGCACACGCGGTCGAGCCAGCAGGCGGCGTCGCCGCCCTCAGCCGTGGTGGCCTCCCGCCCACGGGAGAGCGCGGTCGCGAGCGTCTGCCGGATCTCGATGTCGTCGGTCACGCCCCCGACCGTGCGCCGCCAGGCCCTCGTCGTCAAGACCCCCGGGCTCGCCCGGCCGTCGGTGCCCTGGTGCGGCTACTCCGAGCGGCCCTTGTCGTCGTCCATCTCGCGCAGGAACTGCTCGAGCTGCTCGGCGATCTCGTCCCCGCTCGGCAGCGGCTCGTCGGCCAGCCGGGCCATCGGCAGCGCCGACTCCGCACCGCGCAGGACGGCGTCGTACTGCGCCTCGAGCGCGTGCACCGCCTCGACGTTGTCGGCGTTGCCCGACACCTGCTCGTCGATGTCGCGGTCGCTGGACTCGGCGGCGGTGGCGAGGGCCAGCAGGTCGAGGTCGAGCGCACCCGCGACGGCGACCTCCTCGAGCAGCCGCAGCGCGGCGCGCGGGAACTCGACCTGCGTGAGGTAGTGCGGGACGTGCACGGCGAAGCCCATGGCCTCGTGCCCGGCCTCGCCGAGGAGGATCTCGAGGCCACCCGCGAGGTGGCCGGGGACCTCGATCGCACCGACGAAGGTCGGCCGGCCGGAGACGAGAGCGGGATCGGTCGCGTGCGCGGTGACGCCCACGGGACGGGTGTGCGGTGCGGGCCACGGGATCGCGTTGAGCCCGATGGACCGGCGTACGCCGAACCGCTCCACGACCTGCACGACCGCGGCACCGAAGGTGCGCCAGGCGAAGTCGGGCTCCGGTCCGTGCAGCAGCAGGAAGCCGGTGCCCCGGGAGTCGTGGACCTCGGAGAGCAGCAGCTCGGGGAAGTCGATGGTGGCGTAGTGGTCGGTGTCGAAGACCATCCGCGGCCGGCGGGCGCGGTAGTCGTAGATCGGGTCGAGGTCGAACCGGCCGATCGTGCGGTGCTCGTGCGTCGCGAGGAGGTGCTGCACGGCGAGCTGGCGCGCGGCGCCGGCGTCGAGGAACCCGGAGAGGGCGTGCACGAGGACCGGGGCGTCGAGCTCGACGTCGTCGGTGAGGATCTCGTACAGGCTCTCGGGCTGCATGCTCGCCATTCTCGCTCAGGTGGAACCCCGCCGCCGCCCCGAGCGTCAGGCTCGTGAGCGACCATTCGATAACGCCACCAGCGGGTGCCGTGATTCCCGATCAGCGAGGATGCACCCGTGACCGGACGCCGAGCCCTCGCACGACGGGCCCCGGACGCGCGACCCGACGACCAGAGGACCCTCCGATGCGCTGCCGCGGCCGTCGCCGTGGACGCCGTCCCTGCCCGACCACCGGACGTTGCGGTCCGAGATGTGGCTCGTGCTCTGGCTGTCCATCGCCGCGACGGCGCTGCGCTCGATCCTGTCGCTGCTCGACACGCTCACCAGCGGCGCCCCGATCTCGCAGCCACACGACGACCCTGGTCACGCACGTACGTCCCGGACCGGCCCTGGCTCGACGTGCTGTTCCAGGCCGCGCGGCTGTCGCTCGCGCTCGTGCCCGTCCTGCTCGTGGTGCACTTCCTCAACCGCAGCGGCGAGGGACGGCGGGCGATCGGGCTGGACCTGTCCGACTGGCGGCGCGACGCCGTCCGGGGCGCGGCCCTCGCCGCCGTGCTCGGCGGGCTCGGGCTGGCGTTCTACCTGCTCGCGTTCCACCTCGGGATGAACGTGCGCATCGCGGCCGTGACGACGACACGCGAGTGGTGGACGCCGATCCTGCTCGTGGCCTCGGCGACGTACAACGCGATCCTCGAAGAGGTCATCGTGCTCGCGTACCTCATCCACCGCGAGCGCGCAGCTGGGCTGGCGGCCGTGGCAGCAGGTCGCCGGCAGCGCCCTGCTGCGCGGGGCCTACCACCTCTACCAGGGGTTCGGCGGCTTCCTCGGCAACCTCGCGATGGGCACCGTCTTCGCCCTGCTCTACCGCCGCTGGAACCGGGTGATGCCGTTCCTCGTCGCGCACCTGCTCATCGACGCGACCGCGTTCCTCGGCTACTACTACCTCGGCGGCCACGTCTCCTGGCTCCCCTAGCGCCGCCCTGCCCCCCTTCCCGCATGAAGGTGCCCCAGAGCGCTGTAGGCGCACCTACGGCGCCCCAGTGACCGGCCGAATTCCGCGAAGCGGGTGGCTCCGGAGGACGGCGGCCGGCGCCTGCGGGACGGCGGGGATCGCGTTCCCGCCGACGCGTACGGGTGGCCCGGGGACCTTGCCGTCGGCGAAACCCTCTTGCGCTTCCGGCGGGACGACGTACCGTCGTCCTACACGTGAAGGGAGGTGGTCCGATTCATGAGTGAGCATCGGATTCGTGAGGTGGCTGCCCGCTAGCCAGGACAGTTCGCTGCCCTCGAGGTCGCGTCGTCCCGACGGCGAGTCCCAGGCAGTCACCGGACCCCCGGGTGTCGGCCCGTCCAGCCGATCGCCGCTCCGTGTCACCCGACACGGGCGTCGCCCGCCCGGGGGTCTTCCGCGTCCGGACATCGAACGGCGCGCCCCTCGGCGGGGAAGCCGCGGCTGCGCCCCGCGCAGTTCAGGGCGCGATCACGGCGAACGGGAGGGTGGAGCGGGTCAGGGGGTCGAGCCGTCGCCGGGCTCGGAGAGGACGTCGATGATCGTCGCGAGGGCGCGGTCGAGATCGGCCTCGGTGACGACGAGCGGCGGGGCGAAGCGGATCGTCCAGGTGTGGGTGTCCTTGGCGAGGATGCCGCGGGCGAGCAGCTCGAGGCTGACCTCGCGCCCGGTGCGTCCCGTGCCGTCGAGCTCGACGGCCCACCAGAGGCCGCTGCCGCGGATCTCCTTGATGCCGGGCAGAGCGGCGTTGCGCAGCGTCGCGAGGACGTGCTCGCCGAGCCGCTTCGACCGCTCCTGCATCTCGCCGGTCTCGAGCAGGGCGACGACGGCGATGCCGATCGCGGCGGCGAGCGGGTTGCCGCCGAACGTGCTGCCGTGCTGGCCGGGCTGGATGACCGACAGGACGTCCCAGTCGGCGGTGACCGCGGACACGGGCATGATCCCGCCGCCGAGCGCCTTGCCCAGGAGGCGTACGTCGGGCTGCACGTCGACGAGGTCGCACGCGAAGGTCGCGCCGGCCCGGCCGAGGCCGGCCTGGATCTCGTCGGCGACGAACAGCACGTTGCGCTCGGCGCACAGCGCCCGCGCGGCCTGCAGGTAGCCGGACGGCGGCAGGACGACACCGGCCTCGCCCTGGATCGGCTCGACCAGGAAGGCGACCGTGTTGTCGGTGATCGCCGCGGCGAGCGCGTCGACGTCGCCGTAGGGGACGGTCACGAAGCCGGGCGTGTAGGGGCCGTAGTGGTCGTGCGCCTCGGGGTCGTCGGAGAACGAGACGATGGTCGTCGTACGGCCGTGGAAGTTGCCGGCGCAGACGATGATCTCGGCCTGGTCGGCCGGGACGCCCTTCTTCTCGTAGCCCCACTTGCGCGACAGCTTGATCGCCGTCTCGACGGCCTCGGCGCCGGAGTTCATCGGCAGCACGGCGTCGTGCCGGGCGAGCCGCGCGAGCGCGGCGCAGAACTCGCCGAGCTGGTCGTTGTGGAACGCCCGGCTGGTGAGGGTGATCTTGCGCAGCTGCGCCTCGGCGGCCGCGACGAGCGCCGGGTGGCCGTGGCCGAAGTTGATCGCGGAGTACGCCGAGAGCATGTCGAGGTAGCGACGTCCCTCGACGTCGGTGACCCAGGCGCCCTCGCCCTCGCGGATGACCACGGGGAGCGGGTGGTAGTTGTGGGCGCAGTGCTCGTGCTCGAAGGCGATGGCCTCGTCCGTGATCACGGTTCCTCCTGTCGGCGGCACTCCGGCGGGCCGCCCGGGGACACGCTGCCACGTCCGGACGGGCGCAGGGAAGTCGGGCGTCCGCGACCCTTCGGCGCACCGCCGGACCGCACCGGTCCGCCGGGGCTGTACCACCGCAGCCCGAGTGGCGGAGGTCACTCGGCACGCCGGCGAGGAGCACGGTCCGGCGGTCCCGTAAGATCATCGTGTTACTGACTCGCGAGTCAGTAACGAGCGCGGCTACGATCACGACGCTGGCTGACTGACGAGTCAGTAGGCGTCTCGTAGCCCTGCGTCGACGAGGACTCCCCGCGCGACCCGATGCCGTACCCGATGCCGAGGGAGGCAGCCATGTCGAACGACCTTCTCGTGACGGTGAGCGGTGCCGCCACCATGGCCCTCGCCCTCGCCTTCGGCGTCCCACAGTGGATGCACGTACGCCGTACCGGCTCCATCGCGGGCGTCTCGCTCCCGAGCATCACGAACACGCTCGTCTCGACGACGGCGTGGCTGCTCTACGGGCTGCACCTGCGCGACGTCTGGGTGACCGCGACCTCGGTCGCCGGCCTCCCCGCCCTGCTCGCCACGTTCGTCGCCGTGGTGCGCCGCAGCGACACCCGGACCGGCATGTGGCTCCCGCTGGTGTGGGCCGGGGTCCTCGCGACGACCGCCGCGTCCTCGCCGTGGCTCCCGGCCCTCTTCCCGGCCGTCCTCGGCGCCTCGGTGCTCTGGTACGTCACCCCGGCGGCCGTCACCGCCTGGCGCAGCCCCGACGTCTCGGGGATCGCGCAGGGCACCTGGCTGCTGCTCGCCCTCGACGGGCTCGTGGCGGGCGCGTACGGCGTCGCCGCCGGCGTCACGGCGTACCTCGTCTACGCCGCGGTCGCGGCGCTCGGCGCGGTCGCGGTGCTGGCTCGCGTCTGGTGGCGCTGGGCGCCCGAGTGCGGCCGCTGCGCGCCGGTCACCGGCTGCGTCTGCCCGGCCTGACCCAGCGGACGCCGCACGGCGCGACGAGCCGGTCCGGGAGGCGCAGGCGGGACCGGAGGGTGCGGACGATGCGCTGCGAGACCGGGTCGGCGGGAGTCGACCGGTGACGGACGGCGGTCGGTCGCACCTGGCGACCGCCGGACGGCACCCGGACGACCCGACGGGCCCTGCGCGCCGCCGCGCCCCCGCCCGGAGGTCGGGGCGCGCTCCCCTAGGCTGCTCGCGCCCGACCGAGCGACGACGCTCCGGCGCCTCGGCGGCCCGACCGACCACGACCGAGAGAGGGCGCATGACCACCCGACCGTTGACCGTCCTGTTCATGCCCGAGTCGGCGTTCGGCCCGACGAACCAGTGCATCGGCGTCGGCAACGTCCTGCGCCGGCGCGGCCACCGGGTCGTCTTCGCCGCCGAGGCGTCGTGGCGCGGCAAGCTCACCGCGCTCGGCTTCGAGGAGGACCTCGTCGACCTCGCGCCGCCGCCGGAGCCGGTCGACGGTGACGAGACCGAGCAGGACCCCGGCGCGTTCTGGAAGGAGTTCATCCGCGACACGGCACCGGAGTTCCGCAAGCCCACCGTCGAGCAGCTCGCGACGTTCATGGCGCCCACGTGGCAGGCGCTCATCGACGGTGCCCGCTACTGCGAGCCGCAGCTGCGCGAGATCATCGCGCGGGTGCGTCCCGACGTGATCGTGGAGGACAACGTCGTCGCCTTCCCGGCGCTGCTCACCGCGGGCGTCCCGTTCGTGCGGATCATGTCGTGCAACCCGCTCGAGGCGCCCGGTGCCGACATCCCGCCGGCGTACTCCGGCCTGCCCATCGACGACCGGACGGAGTGGGCGAGCTTCCGCGCCGAGTACGACCGGACGCACCGCGAGATGTGGGCGGCGTTCGACGCGTGGGTCGTCGAGCAGGGCGCGCCGCCGCTGCCGGACCTCGAGTTCGTGCACACCTCCGCGCACGCGAACCTCTACGTGTTCCCCGAGGAGGCCGACTACACCGACGTCCGGCCGCTCGACGGTACGTGGCACCGGATGGACTCCAGCGTGCGCGAGACCGACCAGCAGTACGTCGTACCCGCGGAGGTCGCCGACCGTCCCGAGGGCAGCGCGCTGCTCTACCTCTCGCTCGGGTCGCTCGGCAGCGCGGACGTCGACCTGATGAAGCGGCTCGTCGACGTCCTCGGCCGCACGCCGCACCGCTACATCGTGAGCAAGGGGCCGCAGGCCGGGCGAGTACGAGCTCGCCGACGAACATGGTGGGCGCCGAGTTCCTGCCGCAGACCACGCTCATCCCGCAGGTCGACGCCGTCATCACCCACGGCGGCAACAACACGACCACCGAGGCGCTGCACTTCGGCAAGCCGATGATCCTGCTGCCGCTGTTCTGGGACCAGTACGACAACGCGCAGCGCATGCACGAGCGCGGCTTCGGCGTGCGGCTCCCGACCTACGCCTTCACCGAGGACGAGATGACCGCGGCGCTCGCCGACCGTGCTCGACCCGGTGAAGCGCGCCGAGCTCGCGGCGGTCGGCGAGCAAGTCCGCGCCCGCGACGGGCTGCGTCGCGGGGCCGACGTGATCGAGCGGGTCGCACGCGCGCACGCCGAGGACGGTGCCTCCCAGGGCAGCGCGTCGGCGTGACCTCGCGCGAGGAGCTCGCACGACTCGTCGCCGACAGCCCGGGCGGTCTCGTGCTGCCCGGCGGGGACCGGCGCGCGCAGGTCGACATCGCGACGCCGCTGCGGCTCGTCGACGCGGCTGACCTCAGCGAGGGTCGGTGGGTCGCCGTCGTCGAGGACGCCGACGGCGACCGCTGGACCGTCCCGCTCCGGCTGGAGGACGGTTCGCTCCGACGCGCCGTCGCCGGCGACGGGGTCGCCGAGGCGCTCGTGCGCGGCGTCGCCGACGTGCGGCGGATGCGCCGCGACCGTGGTCCGGCGGTCACGCCGGAGGGCCGCGCGGTCCAGGGCGACCGCTCGTTCGTCGCGGACGGCTGGCACGACGAGGAGGTGAGCGGCGAGCGCGCCGTCACGGTCGACCAGACCAACGAGTCCGTGGTGGTCGGCGACCGTGCGATCGTCAAGTGGGCGGTGGCCCTCCCCCGCCCGGGCGTGCGCGGCGCTCAACCGGCGGTGCCTCGCGTGTCGACGCTCAGGGCCGCCGGCTTCGACGGCACTCCTCGGCCCTGGGGCCGGCTGTTCTACGTCGACCACGACGACGAGTCGACGAGCCTGCTGCTGGCCACCGTGGCGGAGTTCCTCCCCGACGCGCAGGACGGGTGGGACTGGGCGGTCGACGACGTACGCCGGTTCGCCCGGGGCGAGCTCACGCTGCACGAGGCGCTCGCGCCGGCGGACCGGCTGGGCGACCTCACCGCCCGGATGCACGTGGCGCTCGCGTCCCGGGGTCGCGACGTCGCCGACGACCGGCTCGTCGCGCGCTGGACCGCTCGCGCCTACGACGACCTCGACGCCGCGGTGCAGCTGGTCGACGGCGCCGAGGGCGTCCGGCTGCGAGCGAGGGCCGGGCGGATCGCCGCGTCGTTCGCGGCGTTCCGGGACTGCGTCGGCACGCCGCTCGTCGACGTGCACGGCGACCTGCACGTGGGCCAGGTGCTGCGCCACGGCGACCCGGTCGAGTACTCCGTGACCGACTTCGACGGCAACCCGGTCCTCGCGCCCGAGGAGCGCTCGGCACGGCAGCCCGTCGCGCTCGACGTCGCGGGGATGCTCGCCTCACTCGACCACGTCGGGCGCGTGGTGGTGGAGCGGACGCCCGGCGTCGACGAGGACGCGGTGCGTGGGTGGATCTCCGCCGCGCAGGACGCGTTCCTCGCGGCGTACCGGGAGACGTTGGCGCGCAACGGATCTGACGATCTCCTCGACGAGCGGCTGCTCGTCCCGCTGCGCCTGCAGCAGGAGTGCCGCGAGTTCCTCTACGCCGTCCACCACCTGCCGCACTGGCGCTACGTCCCGGACGCGGCGCTGGCCGCCCTGCTGCCCGACGAGGAGTGACGACGTGGACCCCCTGCGCTACGCCGAGGACCTCGCGGCCAAGCCACGCGCCCTGACCGAGCTCGCGACGTGGATCGAGGAGTCCGACCCCTGGGCCGTGCTGCCGATGGCCTCGCGCATCGTGCTGGTCGGGATGGGGTCGTCGTACTACGCCGCGTCGGTCGCGGCCGCACGCCTGCGCCACCACGGGATCAACGCCGTCGCCGAGCTCGCGAGCAGCGACCTGCTGCCCGCCCCGGACGGGCACACGGTCGTCATCGCGGTGTCGGCCGGTGGCGGGTCGCGGGAGACCACCGCCGCGGTCGAGTCGTATCTCGGCCACTGCCCGGTCGTGCTGCTCACGAACACGCCGGAGTCCGAGCTGGCCGGGCGCCTCGACACCGTCGTCGACATGCGCGCCGGCGTCGAGGCGGGCGGGGTCGCGTGCCGTTCCTTCCAGCACACGCTGGCGCTGCTGCTGGGGCTCGAGTCCCGCCTCGCCCGGCCGGCGCTCGACATCGTGCGGCTCGTCACCGCCGCCGCGACCGCGTCGGCCGACCTGCTCGACCGCCGAGACGCGTGGTTGCCAGAGGTACGCCGGCTGCTCGTCGGGCCCCAGGGCGCGCACGTCGTCGCGCCGGCGCGGCGGCTCTCGTCCGCCCAGCAGTCGGCGCTCATGCTGCGCGAGGGCCCGCGGATCCCGGCGTACGCCTGCGAGACCGGCGACTGGAGCCACGTCGACGTGTACCTCACGAAGTCCACCGACTACCGCATGCTCCTGCTCGCCGGGTCGCGGTGGGAGGACGAGCTGCTGCGCTGGACGCGCCGAGCGCGGGTCGACCGTGGTCGCCGTCGGTGCCGACGTCGCGGGAGCGGCGTACACCCTGCGGTACGCCGGCGACGAGGACGACGACGTACGCCTGCTCACCGAGGTGCTCGTCGCCGAGCTGCTGGCCGCCGACCTGTGGCTCGGCCCCGCACGGCTGACGGGCCGCGGTGTCCGTTAGCCGCACTCGTGGCGGGAATCACCCCCCACGGCAGCCCGGCTGGTCCAGACTCCCCTCAGGTCGCCGACCTCCCTCACCCGAAGGAGCCCCGATGGTGTTCGCGAGCCCGCTGCCCGACGTCGAGATCCCCGACGTCCCGCTGACCGAGTACGTCCTCGCCCACGCGGCGCGGCTCGGCGACAAGCCCGCGCTCATCGACGGCGCCAGCGGTCGCACGCTGACCTACGCCGAGTCTCGCCGGCGCCGTCCGCTCGCTCGCGGGCGGCCTCGCCGCGAAGGGCTTCGGCAAGGGCGACGTGCTCGCGCTGATGGCGCCGAACATCCCGGAGTACGCCGTGATGTTCCACGGCGTGGCGATGACGGGTGGCGCGATCACCACGATCAACCCGACGTACACCGAGCACGAGGTGCACCACCAGCTCGTCGACTCCGGCGCCACGATCCTCGTGACGATCCCGATGTTCCTCGAGATCGGCGACGGCGGGCGCGAAGGACACCGCCGTCCGGGAGATCTACGTGCTCGGCGAGGCGGAGGGCGTCACCCCGGTGACCGCGCTGTTCGGCGCGCCGCTCGCCGAGCAGGTGCCGGTCGATCCCGACGACCTCGTCGTGCTGCCGTACTCGTCGGGCACGACCGGGCTGACCAAGGGCGTGATGCTCACGCCACCGCAACCTCGTGGCCAACATCGCGCAGATGCTCGCCGGCGCCAACATCCAGCGAGGACGAGACGTTCATCGCCGTGCTGCCGTTCTTCCACATCTACGGCATGCAGGTGCTCATGAACACCGGCCTGCGCGCGGGCGCCACGATCGTCACGATGCCGCGGTTCGACCTCGAGCAGTTCCTCTCGCTGCACCAGGAGCACGGCATCACCCGCTCGTTCGTCGCGCCGCCCATCGTCGTCGCCCTCGCCAAGCACCCGATGGTCGACAACTACGACCTCTCCGCGCTGCGAGCAGGTCTTCTCCGGCGCGGCGCCGCTGTCGGCCGAGCTCGCGATCGAGTGCGGCGCGCGGCTCGGCTGCGAGGTCGTGCAGGGCTACGGCATGACCGAGCTGTCGCCGGTCTCGCACCTCACCCCGCCGGGCAGGTTCAAGCCCGGCTCGGTCGGCGTCACCGCGCCGAACACCGAGATCGCGGATCGTCGACCCGGTGACGCGGCGAGGCCCTCGGCGTCGACGAGGACGGCGAGGTGTGGGTCCGCGGTCCGCAGGTGATGAAGGGCTACCTCAACAACCAGGCCGCGACCGACGACACCATCGACGACGACGGCTGGCTGCACACCGGCGACATCGGCCACATCGACGCCGACGGTCACCTCTTCGATCGTCGACCGGCTCAAGGAGCTCATCAAGTACAAGGGCTTCCAGGTGCCGCCGGCCGAGCTCGAGGCGCTGCTGCTCACCCACCCCGCGGTCGCCGACGCCGCCGTGGTCGGCCTGCCCGACGACGAGGCCGGCGAGATCCCGGTCGGCTTACGTCGTGCTGCAAGCCCGGCGCCGAGGCGACGCCGGAGGAGATCCAGGCGTTCGTCGCCGACCAGGTCGCGCACTACAAGCAGATCCGCAAGGTGATCTTCATCGACGCGATCCCGAAGTCGGCCTCGGGCAAGATCCTGCGCCGCATCCTCAAGCAGCAGCAGTAGCCCCGGCCCCCGCTGAGGGCGGACGTCACTGGTGGTGTGGTTGCTTCCGGGGCCGGGAAGCAACCACACCACCAGTGACATGCGGGTCCTACCTGTGGGGCGCGGGGCGGCGTCGCGGACCACGTGGCCCTCGGCGTCGGCGTGGCCACGGCCGTCGACCCTCGACGGCCACCAGAACCGCTCACCGAGCACGAACGCGAGCGACGGGACGAGCACGGTCCGGACCAGCAGCGTGTCGAGCAGTACGCCGATGCAGACGATGAGACCGACCTGTGCCAGCGCGACCAGCGGGAGCACGCCGAGCACGGCGAACACGGCCGCGAGCAGGATGCCGGCGCTCGTGATCACGCCACCGGTCGCCCGCAGCGCGGTGAGCATGCCGGCCCTGGTGTCGCTGACCATCGCCTCCTCACGCGCCCTCGTCGCGAGGAAGATGTTGTAGTCGACGCCGAGCGCGACGAGGAACAGGAACGAGAGCAGCAGCACCTGGTTGTCGAGCGCCGGGTAGCCCAGGACGTGGTCGAAGATCCACCACGAGACACCGAGGGCCGCGAAGAAGGTCCCGAGCACCGTGGCCACGAGCAGCGCGGGCGCGAGGAGCGACCGCAGCAGCAGCACGAGCACGACCGCGACGATGACCAGCACGATCGGGATCACGACCTTCGCGTCGCGGACGGCGGCGTCCTTCGCGTCGAGCCGGGTCGCCACGTCCCCGCCGACGACGGCGTCGGCCCCCGGCACGGCGGCGACGGCGGCGCGCAGCGCGCGGATCTGGTCGTAGGACTCCTCGCTGCCCGGGGCACCGGTGAGGACGACGTCGACCTGCGCGACGTCCGTCGACGCCGCACCCGGCACGGCGGCGACGACCCCGTCGACCGCCTTCGCGGCAGCCACGACGGCCGGCACCGACGCCGGGTCGGTGAGCACCGCGGCGGGGGCGCTCTGACCGGCCGGGAACGCGCTCGCGAGGGTCTCCTGGCCGAGCACCGCCTCCGGCTTGACCCGGAACTGCTCGGTCTGGCTGAGCCCCACCGAGACGCCGATCCCGCCGAGCGCGAGGACGAGCAGCGCAGCGGTCGAGCCGATGCCGATGACGTGCGGCCGGCGCTGCACGGACTCGCCGATGCGGCCCCAGAAGCGTCCCTCGCGCGGCGCGTCACCGACGTGCGGCACGAACGGCCAGAACAGCCCCCGGCCGAAGACGACCATCCCGGCCGGCAGCACGAAGAGCCCGGACAGCATGGCCACGACGACGCCGACCGCGGCCGAGAAGCCGATCGCGCGCAGGCTCTCCTGGTCGGCGAGCAGCAGGGCGAGCAGCGACAGCGTGACGGTCAGCGCGGACGCGACGATCGCCCCGGCCGTACGCCGCAGGGCCACCTGCATCGCGTGGAACCGGCTGTCCTCCAGGCGCAACCGGTCGCGATACCGCGCGATGAGCAGGAGGGCGTAGTCGGTCGCCGCGCCGAACACGAGGACGCTCGTGATCCCGGCGGCCGCCGGGTCGACCACGATGCCGAGGTGCGGCGCGAGCAGCGCCACGACCTTCGTCGTCACCTGCTCGGCCACGCCGACCACGGTCAGCGGCACGAGCCACAGCCACGGGCTGCGGTACGTGATCAGCAGCAGCACGGCGACCACCGACGCGGTCGCGATGAGCAGGGTCGTGTCGGCGCCCTCGAAGACCTTCGTCAGGTCGGCGATGAACGCCGGACCGCCGGTCACCTGCGCCTGCAGCCCCGCGGGCAGGTCCGCGGCCGCGACGGTGCGGATCTCGGTGACCTTCGCGCCGACCGCCGCGTCGTCCGTCGTGTCGACCGGCACCGCGACGACGGCGACGGTGCCGTCCGGGGAGTACGCCGGCGGCGCGGTGGTCCCGCCCACCGCGAGCGGCGCCAGCTCGGTCGCGCGCGCGGTGATGGCCGCCCTGTCCTCGGCGGTGAGCGCTGCGCCGTCGGTGCTGCTGTAGACGACGATGGCGGGCGCGACGCCCGAGCTCGGCAGCGACTGCTGCCGCAGCTCGGCCTCGGCCGACGGGTAGCTCGTCGGCAGGCCCGAGGACACCAGCGGGGCCACCTTGCGCCGGGGCCGGGATCGCGAAGATCGCCGCCACGAGGAGAACGACGAGGCCCAGCACGGCCAGCGCCGTCCCCCGCGTCGCGACATGGCGGGTCGGCATCGTCATCGGTTCTCCCCCGGGTCGTGTCGCGCGTCTGCCCACGCCCGCGGCGGCATGGTCGCTAGACTGTCTAGTGACATGGACGCTACCGCGGCACCCACGACCCGGCCACCCGGGACGCCCGACGACTGGCCGGTCTCGCCGGTCGCCCGGGCGCTGTACGCCGTGCTGCGCGCCAACGCCGGACACGCGGCTCGCGGTCGCGCACCGCCTCGGGCTCAACCCGAGCGAGGTGGACGCGATGGAGCACCTCATGGGTGATCCGATCGGGCCGGTCGAGCTGTCCCGCCGCCTGCACATGACGTCGGCGTCCGCGACGGTGCTCGTCGACCGGCTCGAGGAGGCCGGGCACGTCGTGCGCGAGGCCGACTCGCGCGACGGCCGGCGTCGCGTCGTGCGTCCCACCCCCGGCGGCTCCCGGGCGGTCTACGCGCAGGTCGGGCCGATGGTGGCCGACCTCGTGGCGGCGGAGGACGGCATGACGACGCGGGAGCGCGACACCGTCCTCGCCTATCTCCGTCGCGTCGTGGGCGTCCTCGAGCTGCACGGCGGGCCCTAGACACCGTGCTGATCGACGGCCGGAACGGGGGACCGGCCGTCGACCAGCCCGGACCGCACTGCTACCAATGCGGTGTGCAGTCCGCAGCGTGAGCATCCGCGAGGTCGACCGCGACGAGTGGGCGGCGGCGACCCCGCTCGCCGCGCGCGCGTTCTTCGACGAGGAGTTCATCGTCGGCATGCTCGGACCGGACCCGCTCCGCCGCTGGGCCGACGCCCACCACTTCTACGCCGCCGAGCCGTTCGACCACAGCGCCATCCACCTCGGCGCGTTCGTCGGTGACGTCCGCGTCGGCGTCATCCGCGTGTCGCCGTTCGGCTCCTGCTTCGTGTGCACGCACGTCGACCCCGCAAGACCTCCCGCCGACCCGATCCTCGCGAAGGACTGGCGCTTCGAGGTCGAGGTGGTGACGTCGCACCAGGAGTACGCCGGTCACGCGTGGATCAGCCGCGTCGCGGTCGAGCCACAGCTGCACGGGACCGGGATCGGCTCGGCCCTGCTCGGCTCGGCGCTCGACCGGCTCGAGCGCGCCGGCTCGGGAACGGTGCTGCTCGAGTGTCTCGCCCAGCGCGAGGGCTTCTACCTCGGCCGCGGGTTCCGTCGCGCCGCCGAGGTCGTCGACGTGCACGCGGACACGTCGTACCTCATGCGCCTCGACCTGCCGCGCGGGACCTGACGCCGATCAGGGGATCAGCAGCTGCCGCACGGTGTTCGACGCCCCGTCAGGGGATCAGCAGCTGCCGCACGGTGTTCGACGCCCGTCAGGGGATCAGCAGCTGCCGCACGGTGTTCGACGTCCGTCATGGGATGAGCAGCTGCCGCAGGGCGTGGCCCGCGGAGAGGTCCGCCAGCGCGGCGGCCGCCTCGTCGAGCGGGCGACGCGCGGAGACCATCGGCTCGAGCCGCAGGTCGCCGGACATCACGAGATCGACGAGGTCGGGGATGTCGACCGCGGGCCGGGTGCCCCCGTAGTTCGACCCGAGGATGCGCTGGTCGAGCTCGACGAGCACGAGCGGGTCGAACGACGCCGACGGACCCCTGGGGCGGGATGCCGACGACGACCGCCGTCCCTCCCAGCCCGAGCAGGCGGATCGCCTGCTCCGTGGTCGACGTGCGGCCGATCGCGTCGAAGGCGTAGTCGACGCCGTCGGGCGCCAGCTCGCGCAGGCTCGCGTCGAGCTCGGCGCCGGTTCCGATCACGCCGTCGGTGGCGCCCAGGGTCTGGGCGAGGTCGACCTTGTCCTGGCGCACGTCGATCGCGACGATCCGCGCGGCTCCGGCGAGACGCGCGCCCTGCACGACGCTGAGCCCGACGCCGCCGCAGCCGATGACGGCCACCGTCGACCCGGGCTCGACCTTCGCGGTGTTGCGCACGGCTCCAACGCCGGTCGCGACGGCGCACCCGACGAGCGCGATCAGGTCGAGCGGCGCGTCGGCGCGCACCTTGATCGCCCCCGAGGCCGGGACGACGGCGTACTCGGCGTAGGACGAGACCCCGAGGTAGTGGAAGACCGGTTCACCACCCCTCGAGAGCCGTGACGTGCCGTCCATGAGAGCCGCCGGTGGGGCCGACGACGTTCGCCGCGACCTCGCAGCGCGCCTCGGCGCCGGCCCGGCAGTGCCGGCACTCGCCGCACGGCGCCACCCAGGACAGGACCACGTGGTCGCCGGACGCCAGCCCCGCGACACCCTCGCCCACCTCGACGACCGTGCCCGAGCCCTCGTGCCCGAGCACCGTGGGCGCCCGCCGCGTCCACTCGCCGCGGACGACGTGCAGGTCGCTGTGGCACACGCCGGCGGCGGCGATGCGGACGAGCACCTCGCCGGCGCGGGGCGGCGCGAGGTCGACGTCCGCCACCTCGAGGTCGAGACCGGGGCCCCGGAACACCACGGCCCTCATCCGGACTCCCTCGTCGAGCGGTCGGTTCCCATCAGCTTCAGCCCACCCGGAACTCGTCGTAGCCGTCGGCCACCCGGGGCCAGGGGCGGTGGTCCTCCCAGAGCGCCGCGACGTCGAGCAGCTGCTCGTCGTACCACCGCGGCGCGGTGATCTGCAGGCCGTACGGCAGCCCGCTGTCGTACCGTCCGGCGGGCACGCTGATCGCGGGATGGCCCGTGATGTTCTGTACGGCGGTCGAGTACACCTCGGGCGGTGTCATGCCCGGCGACCCCGCCTCCGTCGTGCGGCCGTCGGCGTACCACTCGTCGACCGCGACGGTCGGGGTGAGCAGCAGCCCGTCGTCGCCGAGCAGCTCGTCGAGCCGACGGGTGTACGCCGCGCGCCGGCGGCGGGCCGAGAGGTAGTCGTCGACACCGACCGCGAGGCCCTGGCGGAGGAACTCGGCCGACGCCGGGTGCATCGCGTCGAGCGACTCCACCACGTAGGACCGGCCGAGCGCGTTCACGTGCTCGGCCGTCGCGAGGGTGAACCAGTCGAGGTCCGGGTCACCCAGGCCCGCGAAGACGTCCTGCGGCTCGAGCCGTACGACGTCGATGCCCAGCAGCGCGGCGAGGTCGGCCGCGGCTGCGCCGAAGGCGGCCGCCACGGCGTCCGGGAGCGGGCCGAGCGGTGACGTGCGGTCGGCCACGACGATGCGGCTCGGGCGCCACGCCTGGCCGGACCCATGGTGCGGGAACGGCGCCGACGACGGGTCGCCGTTCACCCGCCCGACCATGAGCGAGAAGAGGATGCGCAGGTCGTCGACGGTCGTCGCCATCGGTCCGTAGGTCGAGAGGTCGATCCAGTCGGCGACCGGCCACCGGCCCACGGCCCCGTGCGTGGGCTTGAGCCCGACGAGCCCGCACATCGCCGCGGGGATGCGCACCGACCCGCCCCCGTCGGTCGCCGTCGCGAGGGGCACCATGCCGGACGCGAGGGCGGCCGCGGAGCCGCCGCTCGACCCGCCCGGCGTCATGCGCGGGGCCCACGGGTTGCGCGTCGCACCGTCGAGCAGGTTGTCGGTGAACCCTTCGATCGCGAACTCCGGCAGGTTCGTCTTGCCCACGACCACGGCGCCGGCTTGGCGCAGCAGCGCGGGCACCACCTCGTCGGCCGCCGCCGGCGGGGCACCGACGAGCAGCCGTGAGCCCTTCCGCGTCGGCAGGCCCGCCACGTCCTCGAGGTCCTTCACCAGGACCGGTACGCCGTGCAGCGGTCCCAGCGCCTCGCCGCGGGCGCGCCGGGCGTCGAGCTCCGCCGCGTCGTCAAGGGCGCCGTCCACCCGCAGCGCGACGACGGCGCCGAGGGCGGTGTCGCGCTCGCGGATCCGGCGTACGCACTCCTCGACCGCCTCGACGGCGGACGCGCGGCCGGCGGCGATCGCCTCGGCGGTCGCCCGGATCGCGCCGGGAGCCGCGGTCACCGGACCACGGACGCCGGTCTGCCCGCCGGGGTACCGGCGGCGATGATCGCGCGCGCCGCGTGGTCGGAACCGGCGACCGCAGCGAACAGCGTCATCTCGATCTCCTGTCGTCGTGCGTCATTGAACACGAGGCAGCCGGCCTGCTCGAGCGCGGGCCGGTCGAGCTCGGGCACGAATGCCCGGTCGCGCCTGTCGAACGGGTGCGGCGCCTCGGACAGCTGATGTGCCGTGGTCGTCACTGTCGTGGTGGCATCGAAGGATCGCCGTCGCGTCGCGGTGCGGGCCAACGGCGCTCGGCCTTCCCGGTGCACGGTCCTCGAGGTGGGGCGTCTCCCCTGGGCGGGCCGAGGGCCGCCCCGTCCGTCTAGGGTCGCCGTCGGGGACTCGACGACGGGAGCAGCGATGAGACGGCAGATCACCTCCGTGGTGGGCGGGTCGCCCGTCCGGGGCGACGACGAGCGCACGGACGTCAACCCGTCGGACCTCGCCGACGTGGTGCTGGAGTACGGACAGGTCGACGCCGCGGGCGCGAGGGCGGCGCTGCAGGCCGCGGCCGAGGCGTTCCCGGTCTGGTCGCGCACGACGCCGTGGCAGCGGTCGGAGGTCCTCGACAGGGCCGGCAGCGAGGTGCTCGCACGGGCCGACGAGCTCGGCGACCTGCTCGCGCGCGAGGAGGGCAAGACGCTGCCCGAGGCGCGCGGCGAGGTCGTGCGCGCCGGCCAGATCCTCAAGTACTTCGCCGGCGCCGTGCTCCAGCCGCACGGCCACGTGCTCGACTCCGTGCGCCCCGGGATCGAGGTCGTCGGTGACCCGCGAGCCGATCGGCGTGGTCAGCGTCATCACGCCGTGGAACTTCCCGATCGCCATCCCCGCGTGGAAGATCGCCCCGGCGCTCGCGTTCGGCAACACCGTGGTGTTCAAGCCCGCGGAGCTGGTGCCCGGCAGCGCGTGGGAGCTCGTCGACATCCTCAACCGCGCGGGCCTGCCCGCCGGCGCGCTCAACCTCGTCCTCGGCCGTGGCTCGGTGGTCGGTCCGGTGCTGACGACGGACCCGCTCGTCAACGGCGTCACGTTCACCGGGTCGGTCGGCACCGGTCGCGGCATCCTCGACGCCGAGGCGCCGCTCGGCCGCAAGGTGCAGCTCGAGCTCGGCGGGAAGAACCCGCTCGTGGTCGTCGACGACACCGACCTCGACGTCGCCGTCGAGTGCCTCGTGCAGGGCGGCTTCGGCTCGACCGGCCAGCGCTGCACGGCGTCGTCCGTCGCGGTGGTGACGGACGGCATCCACGACCGGCTGGTGGAGGCCGTGCAGGCGCGGCTGGCGCGCTGGACGGTCGGGGACGCCCGCGGCTCCGGCGTAGACATGGGCCCGGTCGTCGACCCGTCGCAGCTCGCGCAGGACCTGCGCTACCTCGACGTCGCCCGGGGCGAGGGCGCCGAGGTCGTCGGCGGCGAGGTCCTCGACCTCGGCACCGCGGGCCACTACCTGTCGCCGGCCCTCGTCCTGGGCACCGCGGCGTCGCACACGATCAACCGCGAGGAGGTCTTCGGCCCGGTCGTCTCGTTCGTCCGCGTCGCGGACTACGACGAGGCGCTCGCCACGGCGAACGCGAGCACGATGAACCTGTCCGCGGGCGTGTGCACGACCGACCTCGCGACCGCCGCGCACTTCCGGCGCAACTCCAAGGCCGGGATGGTGATGGTGAACCTGCCGACCGCCGGCGTCGACTTCCACGTCCCGTTCGGCGGTCGCGGCGAGTCGAGCCACGGCCCGCGCGAGCAGGGCTTCGCCGCGATCGACTTCTTCACCACGAGCAAGACGGCGTACACCGCGCCGGGCGCTCCACGCAACTGACGCATCCCCGGTATGGGGACGCATGTCACTGGTCCTGTGGTTGTTTCCGGGGGCGGGAAGCAACCACACCACCAGTGACATCCGGTAGCAGGCTGTGGACGCTGGGGGTGCTGTCCTGCGGGAGGATGGCCGGCGTGGAGCGGACCCCGGCGCGCGCGTGGCTCGTGTGGGGGGTCGCGGTCGCGGCGTACACGATCGGTGTCCTGCAGCGCACGTCGCTGGGCGTCTCCGGGCTCGACGCCGCGCAGCGCTTCGGCATCTCGGCGGCGGTGCTCGGCACGTTCGCGGTCGTCCAGCTCCTCGTCTACGCCGCCATGCAGATCCCGGTGGGCGCGATGGTCGATCGGGTGGGTCCCCGCGCGATGGTCGTCGCCGGCGCCCTGCTCATGGCCGTGGGTCAGGTGGCGCTCGCCCTCGCGGAGTCGTTCCCGGCAGCGATCGCGGCGCGCGTGCTCGTGGGCGCCGGCGACGCGATGACGTTCATCAGCGTGCTGCGCCTCATCGCCTCGTGGTTCGTGCCGCGCCAGGTGCCGGTGCTCACGCAGGTGACGGGGCTCGTCGGGCAGGGCGGGCAGATCCTCAGCGTGATCCCGCTCGTCGCGGTGCTGCACACCGCGGGCTGGACACCGGCGTTCCTGTCGGCCGCGTCGCTCAGCGTCCTGGCGGCGGTGCTCACGTTGGCCGCCGTACGCGACTCGCCGTACGGCACCGCGACCGTCGGGGAGGCACCGTCCTGGGCGAAGGTGCGCCACGACCTCGTGTCGGCGTGGCAGCACCCCGGCACCCGGCTGGGGCTGTGGACGCACTTCACCACGCAGTTCTCGGGCACCGTGTTCGTGATGCTCTGGGGCTACCCGTTCCTCGTCTCCGGCGAGGGCCTCTCGCGGCAGAGCGCCGGGGCGCTGTTCACGGTCATGGTCCTGTCCGGCATGGCGGCGGGGCCGGTCATCGGGGTGCTCGTCTCGCGCCACCCGCTGCGCCGGTCGTGGCTCGTGCTCGGGATCGTCGGCGCGGTGATCACGGCGTGGACCGTCGTACTGTCGCTGCCCGGGCCGGCGCCCGACTGGCTGCTGCTCGTGCTCGTCCTGGTGCTGAGCATCAGCGGCCCGGGCTCGATGATCGGCTTCGACTACGCCCGTACCTTCAACCCGCCCAACCGGTTCGGGACGGCGACGGGCATCGTGAACGTCGGCGGCTTCTTCGCCGCGCTGGTCACGATCCTGCTCGTGGGCCTGGTCCTCGACCTCGTCGGCGACGGCGACAGCTACACGCTGTCCGGGTTCCGCGTCGCGCTGTCGGTGCAGTACCTGTTCTGGGCCGTCGGTCTCGTCGGCTTCCTCCGCGCCCGCCATCGGGTCCGGGCGCGGATGGCGGCCGAGGGCACGCACGTGCCCCCGCTGCGCGACGCCCTGCGCCGTCGCCGCGCCGCCCGCCCCTGACCCCCGAGCTACACCTGGAACCCACCGGTTCGGGCGCTGGACAGGTCGGTTCCAGGTGCAACTCGCGACTGCTGGTCGGGTCAGAGGCGGGAGTTCAGGTACTCCGGCGGTACGCCGGGCGACAGGTCGGCGTACGCCGCGCAGATCTCGTCGAAGTGCGACCTGCGGTGCACACCGAGCCGCGCGACGACGGCCGCGGCGGCGTCAAGGGTGCAGCATCGAGGCGAGGACGGTCGTGTGAGCCAGGACGTGCACCGCGTGCGCGGCGCGGTCGAGCTCGTGGGCGGCGCGGTCGCGCTCGTGCGCGGAGCGGTCCACCTCGTGCGCCACCGGTAGGGCGGTCACGGCTGCCTCCTCGTCCGAGGACGGACCGGTCTACGCCGGTCCCGTCCCCTGGCTCATCGGCACGGCGGGCCGTCCGGCTGAGCGTGCCGGCGGCCGATTCCCCCGCACGGCGGGGTCGACCGAAGCCGCCGATCCCACGGCCGGCAGCGGCCCACGTGGCGCAGCCGCACCGGCCGGATCGGCGTGTAGATTCCCCGCCATGCGCCCGAGCCGGACCGTCGTACGGCGGTTCGGCACCGCCGGCGCGGCGGTCCTCGTCGCGAGCCTGTGCGGCGGCTGCTCGTGGTTCGACCGCGGTCCGGCGACCTCGAGCGTCTCGGTCTTCGACGTCGAGGTGGGGCAGTGCTTCTCCGCTCCCCCCAAGGTCGCCGCGCAGATCGACAGCCTCACGCAGGTCGGCTGCACGACCCCCCACACCCTCGAGGCCTTCGCGATCCTCACCTACAGCCCGGACCCCGGCTCCTACCCGGGTGACCAGAAGCTCACCGCGTTCGCCCAGGGCGGCTGCGCGCAGAAGTTCTCGGGGTACGTCGGCGTGGACTACCGCGACTCGTCGTACTTCTTCACCTACCTGTTCCCCAGCCCCCGCTCGTGGGACCAGAAGGACCGATCGATCCCCTGCTTCATCACCACCACGGGAGGCACCGTGACCGGGTCGGCGAAGGGCTCGAAGAAGTGACGCCGCCCGCGGTCACGGTCGGGGCGATGGCGACGTGCTCGTTCGGCGTCGCACCCTCGTCGCTCGTCGCGCTGCCGACCCCGCGGGTGATGGTCGAGGGCAAGCCGGTGCTGCGGATGACGGACATCGTCCCCGGCCTGAACATCCCGCCGTTCGGCATGTGCACGACGCCGTCCAACCCGACCGTCGCCGCCGCGACCGTCGCCGCGCTCGGGGTGCTCACCCCGATGCCGTGCGTCCCGGTGCCGGCCGGCCCGTGGAAGCCGCCGGCCGCGACGACGCTCGTCGGCGGCGTACCCGCCATCCACTCCGGGTCGACGTGTCAGTGCGCGTGGGGCGGCGTGATCACGATCGGCTTCCCCGGAACGGTGCGGACCCAGGTGAACTGAGCGGCGGCAGTACGAGCCGCACGACACGCATGGCCGAGTGTTAGCCAATGCATGCCTCGGTGCGGGTGTCCACTGCTACCGTGCGCGCGAGACGCCAGCGACCGATCACGGGCCCAGGTCGGCTCAGTCCCTGCCGCATGGCTGTCACGTCGGACCGATCACGAGGAGTTCGTCCATGCCGACCTACACCGCTCCTGGCGTCTACGTCGAGGAAGTCCCGTCCAGCCAGAAGGTGCTGAGCGCCGCGCCCACCGCGGTGGCCGCCTTCGTGGGCTTCACCGAGACCTTCCCGACCGACAACCCGGCGGACCCCGAGGGCCTCGCCCCGCGGCTGGTCACGAGCTGGGCGCAGTACGAGTCGCTCTACGGGTCGTTCACGCCGAACGGGGTCCTCCCGCTGTCGGTGTTCGGCTACTTCCAGAACGGCGGGTCGCTGGCGTACATCGTCCGCGTCCCCAACAGCGCGCCCGCGGGCGCCCCGTCGCGCACGGCCCTGCCCGCGTCCGACCGCGCCCTCGGCGCGCCGGTCGTGGTCGAGTCGATCGCGCCCGACGCCACGATCGCCATCACGGTGGTCAACGACGAGCCCGCGGACGACACCGCGGCGCCGACGTTCACCCTCGAGGTCATCGAGGACGGCGACGTCGTCGAGTCCTTCCCCGGCCTCGGGCTCAGCGGGAAGTCGGACGCCGCGACGGTCGTCAACAAGACGTCGACCCGCATCAAGGTGACCCTCGAGGTGGCCGCCGACGCCGACCTCGCCTCGCAGCTGGAGCTGCTCAAGCCGGGCACCTACGCCCTCGACAAGGCCGCGCCCGTCCCGGTCCCGGTGTCCGGTCGCGCCTTCGCCGGCAGCGAGACCGCGCGCCGCGGCATCAACGGCCTGGCGATCGCGGACGACGTGACGATCGTGATCGTGCCCGACCTCATCACTGCGGCGACCAAGGAGGACGGCAGCGTCGACCTCGGTCTCTGGAAGGCCGTGCAGACCTCGCTCATCTCGCACTGCGAGCAGTACACGAACCGCATGGCCGTGCTCGACGCGCCGCCCGGGTTCACCCCGCAGCAGGTCAAGGAGTGGCGCAGCGAGGTCGCGATGTACGACAGCGCCTTCGCCACCATGTACTACCCGTGGATCAAGGTGGAGAACCCGATCGGCGTCAACGGCGACCGCGAGGTCTTCATCCCGCCGAGCGGGCACATCGCCGGCGTGTGGGCGCGCACGGACGAGACCCGCGGCGTCTGGAAGGCGCCGGCGAACGACACCATCCGCGGCGTGCTCGACGTCGAGCGGCCGATCACCCAGGCCGAGCAGGGGCTGCTCAACCCGATGGGCATCAACTGCATCCGCCCGTTCGGGACCCGGGGCATCCGCGTCTGGGGCGCCCGCACCCTCTCCAGCGACACCGACTGGCGCTACATCAACGTCCGCCGGCTGTTCAACATGGTCGAGAAGACCATCCTCGACGGCACCCAGTGGGCGGTCTTCGAGCCGAACGACATGGCGCTGTGGGAGGGCGTGAAGCGCACCCTCGACGGGTTCCTCCGCGGCCTGTGGAGCCAGGGCGCCCTGTTCGGCGCGACCGCGGACGAGGCCTTCTACGTCAAGTGCGACGCGGAGACGAACCCGCCGGAGAGCATCGACGACGGCCGGCTCGTCGTCGAGGTGGGGATCGCGCCGGTGAAGCCGGCCGAGTTCGTCATCTTCCGGATCAGCCAGCTCAAGCAGGTCGCCGGCTGAGGCCGGCGGTCCCTCCCCGTCCTGACCGCAGCTACCACCAGGAGCCTCCGACATGCCGAACGGTCTCGTCGCCGACACGACGCTCGTAGCCAACCAGTTCTACCTCGACATCGACGGAAGTCCCGCGGTCATGCTGATGTCAGTCAGCGGTCTGGACGTGTCGGTCGAGTCCGTCGAGCTGGTCCAGACCACCAAGGACGGCAAGGCCGTCCGCATCCGGACCATGTCGAGCCCCCAGAAGACCGGGCAGCTCACCATGACGCGGCTCGCCGTCGCCGACGCCGGCGGCGACGGGATGTGGAAGTGGTTCAAGGAGATCCACGACAAGGGTGCGACGACCCAGACCCGCAAGAACGGCTCCGTCGTGCTGTACTCGTCCGACCACAAGGAGCTCGCCCGCTACAACTTCCGCAACTCCTGGATCTCGAAGATCTCCATCGACGGGCTCGACATCTCCAACGGCAGCCCGATGAAGGAGACCATCACCCTCGAGTACGACGCCCTCGAGCGGCGGATGAGCTGACGTGCACACCCGCTATCCGTTCGTGCTCCCGCGCGGGTACGTGGGTCCCGATGGCACGGTGCACCGAGAGGGCGTCATGCGGCTCGCGACGGCCCGCGACGAGCTGGAGCCCCTGCGCGACCCGCTCGTCCAGGGACCGGACGACCCGCGGCTGACGATCCTCGTCCTCGCCCGCGTCGTCGAGAGCCTCGGCACGATCGACTACGTCACCACGTCCGACATCGAGGGGCTCTTCGCCGCCGACCTGGCGTTCCTCCAGGACTTCTACGGCGTCATCAACTTCGGTGACCAGCAGGAGTACGAGGCGCTGCTCGAGGCCCAGGCCTCGGCCCGGCCGGCGCCGAGCCCCGCTGGGGCGCGCCCGGTCGCGAGCGCGCCCACGACCGACGTCGAGACGGCACCGGAGGGCGAGGCGGTCGAGGCGCAGCCCGCCGCGTCGGCCCGCCGGTCCGCCATCGAGGAGGTCGCGTCCGCGAAGAGCTGACGCGACGGCCCGGACATGCTGCGCTACCCCGCCGACGCGATCTGGCAGGAGATCGCCTACCTGGCCTATCACCTGCACTGGCCGCTCGACGATCTCCTCGACCTCGAGCACCTCGACCGGGTCCGCATGGTCCGGGCCGTGGCGGGTCTCAACGAGAGGGCATGGCAGGAGGTGCGCGATGTCACCGCAGGCTGACGCGCAGCCGCTCGGCGGCCAGCCACCGGTCTCGTCCTCGTTCCTGCTCGAGGTGGACGGCGTCCCGATCGGCACGTTCGGCTCGGTGCGGGGTCTCGAGGTCACCGTGTCGGTCGAGGAGTACGCCGAGGGCGGGCAGAACGGCTACGTCCATCAGTTCCCCGGCCAGATGCGCTGGCCACCGCTCATCTTCAGCCGGGGCCTGACCGACTCCGACGCCCTGTTCACCTGGATGCAGAAGACGGCCGGCGAGGGCTTCGACGGGGCCGGCGGCAAGCTGACCGTGGCGACCGCGGCGATCACCGTCCTCGACGTCGCGGGCACCCGGCTGCGGTCCTACGACGTGACCGGCGCCTTCCCGGTCCGCTGGACCGGGCCGGTCCTCGACGTGACCGACGGCAGCCCACTGACCGAGGAGCTCGAGGTCGTGCACCGCGGCTTCCGCGCGCGGACTCCGACATGACCGACACCGCCGAGCCGGACCTCCACCTCGGCCGGGACGCCGCCGGCCGGCTGCGCTTCCCCGGGCCGGTCGCCCGACCGCGCCCCGCGGTCCCCGGCGGCGTCGGTGCGGCCAGCATCCGCTTCGCCCGCGACCTCGGGGTGTCCCCCGTGCTCCGGCGAAGGACCGCGCCGTCCCGCACCGCCGCCCAGGCACCCGCGGACGTCGTCCCCGCCGTGGCGACCACCCGCGCCGGCGTGGCCGCACCCCGATGGTGGCGTCCGCAGCCGCCGGCCGAGTCGATCGCCGAGCTGGCCGAGCCCGCCGTGGAACGCGGCCCGGGCCTGCGCCGCGCGGTCGCGGCCGTCCCGCTCCGGACCGGCCCGGGCGGCACCGCGGTGTCGTCGGCGCCGGTCGCGGTCGCGGTCCGGCGCTACGAGGAGACCTCCGCGGCCGGCCCGATGCTCTCCGGCCACGACGTCGCGCGGCTCACCGCTCCGCGGCGCGAGTCCCGCGCCGTGCCACGGCCGACGGCGCGGGAGGGCCGCACCCCGTCGTCGGCGTCGACCGCGGCGACGAGCGGAGACCTCGACGGCGAGGGACCGGCCGGCCGCGCGTCCACGCCCGTGGCCACGGCGGCGCTCGAGCGCGCGTCCGCACCTGGTCCGGCACGGGTCGGCGGCGGCATCGGACCGGCGACGACCGCACGACGCCACGTCGCGGCCACCGCCGCCGGGCGGGCCCGCCGGGGCGAGACCGTGCACCCGGCCCGGGGGGCCGTGCGACCCGCCGCGGAGACCGTCCTCCCGAGCTCACCGATACGGCGCCTGGTGTCACCGCCCGCTCGCCGGACCGCCACGCCGGCACCGCCGGCGAGCTCGGCGGCGTCCGACGCGCTCGCGCCGGCGTGGCGACTCGTCCAGCCGCTCCCGCCACGACGTCGGAGCGGTACGGCGACGCTCGGACCGCCGAGGCACGGCGTCCGGCTCACGCGCTCCCGCCCGTCGTCGTCCGGCCGTCGGCCTGGGGCGACGACCGTGGGGTCCGGGCGGCGAGCGCGCTCGTCCCGGCGACCGCGCCGGGCCACGGCGCGCCGCGACCGGCCTCCCCCTTCGCCGTCGTGCACCGCGCGCCCGCTCCCGCCGCGTCGAGCACCGCCGCCGCCGCGACCTCCGCACCGTCCGCGCCAGGTACCTCTTCCGCACCGGTCGAACCCCCGCCGTCCGCTCCCGGTGCGGCGACCGCACCGTCCGGACCTGCGCCGTCCGTGCCCGGTACGGAGTCGCGGCAGACGGGACCCGCGCGGTCCGCTCCCGGATCCACCGCGACCCACCCCGAGCCGTCCGTCCCGTCCGGGGTTCCCGGCGTGCGGGCCGCGGCACCGGGCACGTCGAGTCGGCCCGCTCCCGACCTTGCCCCCGGCAGCGCCGCCGCGGCCGTCACCCCTCCGGCCACGGTCACCGATGGCCGGACCGCTGCGAGCCCGGACGGGCTCCCCTCCAGCCCCGAGGTCTCGCCGGCGGTGGGGGCGACCGTGCCGTCCGGGCGACCTGGTTCGCTCGCCCGCATCCTGCGGCGCCGGGCCGCCGACGGCGCGGCACCGGGGCCGCGGCCGGCAGACGGATCCGGACGGCCGGTCCCACGCCCCGGGCTCGCCGTGGCGCATCGGGCCGCGACCGACCTCGCCGTCGCCGCCACGACGCGGAGCGCGGCGGTGGGCACCGGTCGGCCGCCCCTGGTCGTGGCGCGGGCGTCCGGCGGGGACGACGCTCGCGGCGGCGCGGGTGCTGCGCAGCCGGTGACCACGGCGCCTGGGGCGACCGGCGCGATCGACCGGGCGGGGCACGGCGTCCGCCGTCGATGGGCCGCGCCCGGGACCGTCCGGCGCTGGTTGCAGCCCGACGGGACCACTGCCGCCCGAGCCGACGACGACGCGGTCTCCGGTCGCGCAGGAGCATCCGGGGTCCCCGGCCGCGCCGACCCGGCACAGCGCGGGCTCGCGTCGTCGCTGCGCGGCCCCGCCACCTTGAACCCCGGTACCGCCGTCGCCGCCACGGCGCCCGCGCGTCCACGCGGCGCGCTCGGCCGGCACCGTCGGGGCGCCGTCGCCGAGCCGGGCCGCACGTGGCAGGCCGCCGCCCCCGCCGGCGCCACCACCGCGCCAGGGCCGTCGTGGCTGGACGGACGGATCGGCGGGGGTGGGCAGCCGGGCCTCGCGGCGGCTCTGGCGCAGCCGGTCGAGATCACTCCCGCGACCGCCACCGCGCGCCGGCGCGACGGACCTTCCGCAGCGACACGTGGTCCACGCCCCCGGGCGGATCTCGGCCCACCGCCGGCCGCGCCAGCCCGGTCCCCTGTCCGGGCCGGGCGCGGCCGCACTGGGGGCGGTCGGCCTCGCCGCCGTAGGTGTCGGTGCCGTGGGCCTCGGGGCCGGGGGCGGCTCGCGCCCGGCGGCACCGGTGCGGCCCAGTGTCGTCCCCGTCGGTCGGCGTCCCGCCCCCGTCCCGGTGCCGCCGGCGACCCTCGGCGACTCGGGCCCGCATGTCCCGTCCGCCGACGTGGAGCGGCGTAGCGTGAACGCACCCTCGTCGGCGTCGAACCGCGCCGGCGACACCACCCACTCACCCTTCGGAGCCTCCATGAGCAGCGAGCAGCCCCTCGTGCCGCTGTCCGCGTCGCCGGGACCGCCCGAGCACCTGCGCCGGCTGTTCGACGAGGCGTCCACCGGCGAGCCCGCGACGCCCTCGCCCGCCGAGGTGGCAGCCGCGCTCCGCGACGACCCCGACGCCTGGAACCGGCTGGTCGGCGCGGTGGCGGACGACGTCGAGCGGCGCATCCTGCGCGACGTCGTGCGGCACGGCCGCACCGGGATCCCGGGGATGGTCTGACATGGCCGCGCCCGCCGACGGCAAGGCGTTCCTCGAGGTGGAGACCGGGGAACGGATCCCCTGCCTGTTCAACCCCTCGACGCTCGCCCTCTCGCGCAGCAACTCCTGGAACACCGCGGCCCGGCCGGGCCGCGCGGTCCCGACCCTGGCGTTCGCCGGCTCGGGCAACGGCGAGCTGCGCCTGGAGCTCTTCTTCGACACGACCGACACGGGTCAGGCGGTGACGTCGTACACCGGGAAGCTCGTCAAGCTGATGGACGTCGACACCAGGATCAAGGGCAGCGACGAGGCGAGCGGCAACGTCCGACCCCCGACGGTGACGTTCCACTGGGGCGACCTGCACTCGTTCCGGTCGGTCGTGGCCGACCTGCAGGTGGCCTTCACCTACTTCTCGTCCTCGGGCGTGCCGCTGCGGGCCCGCGCGCAGATCCTGCTCCGGCAGTACGAGCCGTCGCACGCCTTCGGCCCGCAGAACCCGACGTCCGGCACGCCCCGACCGCACCGCGTCCACCGCGTCTCCCCCGGCGAGACGCTCGACCGCATCGCCTCCCTGCACTACGGGGACCCGACCGCGTGGCGCGACATCGCGGCCGCGAACGGCATCGAGGACCCGATGGCGCTGCGGGCCGGCTCCCTGCTGGCCATCCCCCGGAGGCACGGTTGAGCCCGCCGGCGCTCGGTACCGACGTCGCGCTGCTCGGCCCCGTCATCTCGGTCTCCGGGGCGGAGCTGCCGGCCAGCCTCACCACGGACCTCGTCTCGGTCCGCGTCGAGCGCGGGCTGCGCCAGGTCGGTCGCGCGGAGCTGACGTTCGTCGACTCCGGGTTCGCGCGGCTCACCGGGAACAAGGAGAAGTTCCAGGTCGAGGCGGACGTGCGCATCACCGTCGGGCCGGCCAGGACCGTCGTGTTCGAGGGGGTCGTCACCGGCCTGCGCATCGACCAGGACGGCCAGCGGTCGTCCTTCACCGTCGTGGCCGACGAGAAGACCTACGTCCTCGCGTCGCGGCAGAAGGCCACCGTGTTCGCGTCGATGACCGACGCCGAGGTCACCACCAAGATGCTCAAGGACGCGGGCCTACGGGCCGTCGTCCAGCCCTTCGCGACGGAGGTGCACGAGCACCGGCTGGTCACCGACTCCCCGTTGCGCTGGCTCGAGCGGGTCTGCGACGTCTACGGCGTCGAGTGGTGGTGCGAGGACGGCGGCGTACACGTCGACAAGGCCTCCGCCGGTTCGACGCAGATCGCCCTGGACGTCGAAGGAGACGTCGCCTGGCTGCACGTCGAGGCGCAGGACGCCGGCCCGGGCAGCGTGCACACCCGCACCTGGGACGACCAGCGCGACGAGCCGGTCCTCGGCGAAGGATCGAGCGCCCGTCCGCTGCTCCCGGACGTCGCCCTGTTCACCGGGGCAGGTTCGGTCGGCAAGGCGGGAGCGACGCGAGAGGTGACCGTCCCCGTCACCGGGAGCCACGCGCAGTCGTCGGCGAAGGCACAGGGGGAGGCGCTCGTCGCCCGGGCCCGCGAGTCGCGCGTCGTGCTCCGGCTGGAGACGTTCGGGCTGGTGGCCGGCCTCGCGCCACGCACCAAGGCGAAGCTGCAGAACGCTGGACCGCTCAACGGCACGTACCCGGTGACCGCCGTCACGCACGTCTGGGACGTCAACGGCGGACGCACCCGGATCTTGGCCGGGCCGCGCCGGCCGGTGTCGCTCGGCGCGGTCATCGCGGAGGGGGCGCCGGGCACGCCCGGAGGCCGCTACGACGGGATCCTCGTCGGGCAGGTGACGAACATCGACGACCCCAGGAAGCAGGGGCGGATCAAGGTGCAGCTGCCGACGCTCGGCGCCTCGATCGAGAGCGAGTGGGCCCGCGTCCTCATCCCCGGCGGCGGCAAGGGCCGGGGCCTCGTGGCCCTCCCCCAGGTCGGCGACCAGGTCATCGTGGGCTTCGAGGAGCGCGATCTCCAGCGCCCGCTGGTGCTCGGGACCGTCTACAGCGGGAAGAAGACTCCGCCCGAGGGGACCGCGGTCAAGAGCGGGCAGGCTCCCTCGGCCGGGTTCACCAGCGCCAACGGCCACACCCTGCTGCTGTGGGACGAGAGCGAACCGGCGAAGGACGGCGTGCACGTCGTCCACAAGAAGGGCCACGAGGTCGCGGTCATGGGCGACCGGGTGCAGGTCAAGACCGCCGCCGGCACGCCGATCAGCCTCGAGTCCGGCTCGTCGTCGTTGGTGATCGACAAGCAGGGGAACATCACGATCACGGGGATGAAGGTCGTCATCGAGGGCAAGCAGGGGGTCGAGGTCAAGGGCCTCGAGGTCAAGGTCGAGGCGCAGACCACGCTGGACCTCAAGTCGGGTGCCACGGCCTCGCTCAAGGCCAACGCCATGGTGTCCGTCGAGGGAAGCGGCTCGACCGCGATCAAGGGCGGTACCGTCCAGATCAACTGACCGGTCCGTCCTCCCGACCATCGACCAGCCTCCGCGACGTGCCCGAGGAGATCCCGTGACAGTCCCGACCGAGCCCGTCGACCCGGCACCCGGGTCGACGCGTCCGGCCGCGCCGGAGGCCGTCGACTTCATCGGGCGCGGGTTCGCCTGGCCGATGGGGGTGGACCACCGGGGGGCCATCCGGCTCACGTCGGGGTCCGCGGACCTCGACTCCTCGATCCGGCTCGTGCTCATCACCGCCCCGGGGGAGCGGGTGATGCGCCCGGAGTTCGGCTGCCGGATCCACGACCTCGTGTTCGAGCCGGTCAACTCCAACACGCTGGGGCTCATGGCCGAGGCCGTGCGCGACGCCCTGGCCCAGTGGGAGCCCCGGATCACCGTCGAGTCGGTCCAGCCGGTACCGGACGCCGACGACCACGCCGTCGTCCGCATCGCGATCGCCTACCGCGTGCGGGCCACCAACGACCGCCGCAACCTCGTGTTCCCCTTCTACGTCATCCCCCGAGAGGAGTCCTGATGGCCCTGCCCGCGCCGAACCTGGACGACCGGCGCTTCCAGGACCTCGTGGACGAGGCCAAGCGCGCCATCCCGGCCCACTGCCCGGAGTGGACCAACCACAACCTCAACGACCCCGGCGTCGCCCTCATCGAGCTGTTCGCCTGGATGAGCGAGCAGATGCTCTACCGGCTCAACCAGGTGCCCGAGCGCATGTACGTCCACTTCCTCAACCTCGTGGGCATCGACCCGTTCCCGCCGGGCGTCGCCCGGTGCGACCTCACCTTCTGGCTGTCGGCGGCGCTCGACCAGGACGTCGTCGTACCGGCCGGGATCGCCGTGGCCACCGCGGGCGAGACCGACCAGGCCCCGGTCGTGTTCACCACCGTGTCCGACCTCGTCATCTCCCCGCCGCTGCTCGCCACCGTCCTCACCGCCGGAGCCTCCACCGCTGTCGGTGTCGAGGGCGTGACGCTCGACGTCACCGACGACCTGCGCTACGGCACGCCGGTGAGCTGCTTCCCGTCGGCTCCCGTGGTCCCCGGTGACGCCCTGCTGCTGGGGTTCCAGGCCTCGCTCGCGGGCACCGCGCTGCAGCTCACCATCTCCGCCTCGGCCGAGGGCGTCGGCGTCGACCCGCAGGACCCACCCCTCGCGTGGGAGGTGTGGGCCGGCGACGGATGGCTGCAGGTGCCGGTCCTCGAGGACGGCACGGGCGGCCTCAACCGGGACGGCCGGGTGCTGCTCATGGTGCCCGCGGCGCACGAGGCCGTCGTCCTCGGCGGCGTACGGGCCTTCTGGCTGCGCGTCGTGCTCCAGCCGGCCCGACCGGGTCAGCCGACGTACCGTGCCTCCCCCGTCCTGCGTTCGGTCCAGGCGGCCGCGGTCGGCGGCACGGTCCGGGCCGAGCACGCGGAGCCGGTGGCCGCCGAGACGCTGGGTCGCAGCGACGGCCGCGCCGGGCAGGTCTTCACCACGTCGCGGTTCCCGGTCCTGCCGCGGCGCGGCGGACGAGTCGGTCGTCGTCACCGACTCGGTGGGCGTGACCCGCTGGACCGAGGTGGAGGACTTCACCGCCAGCGGCCCGCGGGACCGCCACGTCGTGTGGGACTCCGCGACGGGCGAGGTCCGGTTCGGGCCGGCGGTGCGCTACGCCGACGGCTCGGTGGTCCGGCACGGCGCCACCCCGGCGGACGGCGCCACGATCGCCGTGACCCCCTACCGCGTGGGCGGCGGGGTGGACGGCAACGTCGGTGCCCGCGCGCTGAGCGCGATCCGCACGCCCGTGCCGTTCGTCTCGTCCGTCGTCAACCTCGCCCCCGCCGCCGGCGGCGTGGATCCCGAGTCGGTGCGCGAGGCCACGGTCCGCGGGCCGCTCACGCTGCGCACCGGCAGCCGCGCGGTCACCGCCGGGGACTTCGAGCGGCTCGCCCGCGAGTCGTCCATCGAGGTGGCCCGGGCCCGCTGCCTGCCGGCCACGTCCCCGGGTGCCCCCGTGCGGCTCCTCGTCGTACCCCAGGTACGCCGACCCGCCGCCGAGCACGTCATCGACGACTACGCGCTCGACGACGTCCTCTTCGAGACCGTGCGCGCGCACCTCGACGAGCGCCGGCTGGTCGGCACCGCGGTCGAGATCGGGACGCCCTACTACCAAGGGATCTCCGTCGCCGCCCTCGTGCTCTCCGGAGCGGGGCGGCCGGCGGCGCTGGTGCGCCAGCGGGTCGTCGACGCGATCAGCGCCTACCTCAACCCGCTCGCCGGAGGCCCGGAGCAGGGCGGCTGGCCGTTCGACACCGACCTGACCTCGGCCCAGCTCGCGCAGCTGGTGGAGAGCGTGGACGGCGTCGAGCGGGTCGAGGAGCTGCTGCTCTTCGAGTACGACCTGCGCACCCGCACGCGCACCGGTGCCGGCAAGGACCTCGTGACGCTCGGACCCGACAGCCTGTTCCTCGCCGCCGCACCCCAGGTCGTGGTGCGGTGAGCGGAGTCGTGAGCCCCCGGCGTCGGCAGCAGCGGCGCTGGCTGGTCGACCAGCTGCCGGTCGGGATGCAGGAGGACGAGTTCTTCGTCCGGTTCGTGTCGATCTTCCAGGACGTGGCGGACACCTACGTCGAGGCGCTCGACTCGATCCCCGCGAGCATGGACCTGACCGTCGCGCCGCCGTCGTTCGTCCGCTGGCTCGGGACCTGGATCGGGCTGGACGCGGTCGACGCGGGGCTGCCCGTCGAGGTGCAGCGGGCATGGGTCCGCGGCTACGGCGACGTCCTGGCCTGGCGCGGGACGCGCCGCGGGCTGCAGTCCCTGCTCGAGCTGCTCTCCGGCGGCCCGGCCACCGTGGAGGAGGGCGGCGGTGTCTACCGCGAGGAGGGCGCACCGCCGGAGTCCCCCGCGTGGGTCCGGCTGCGGGTCGAGTCGACGGGAGTCCTCGCCGAGAGCGACTTCGTCCGGCTGGTCCTCGACGAGGTCCCCGCGCACACGGTGGTCGACCTGCGGGTCGGCGACCGGGTCCTCGTGGCAGGCTCGACCCCGTGACCACGACGCAGCCCGGTCCCGCGACCGACGTCGACGTACCCGCGGCCGATCCCTTCGTCACGGCACCGGTGCCGGCGGTCGACGCGGTCGAGACCCTCGAGACGGTCACCTGCCCGTCGTGCGGCACCACGTCGACGGTCAACCCGCGTCGGCGGGCCAGCTCGGACTTCTGCCCCTCCTGCGACTTCCCGCTGTTCTGGGCCGGCGGCCGGCTCGTGCCCGGCTCCACCGAGTCGGACCAGACGTCGTGGCGCCGGCTGCCCGGCACGGCGGGCGTGGCCACCGTCGCGACCCGGCCCTGCCCCTCGTGCCATGGAGCAGAACCTGCTCGGGGCGGTCACCTGCCTGCGCTGCGGCGCGCTCATGGACCCGCCGCCGCCTCCGCCGCCTCCGCCCCCGCCCGCGCCGGTGGTGGTCGTCGTCGCGCCACCGCCGCCCGTGGTGGTGCCGCCGGAGAACCAGTGGTGGATGCTCGCGGGGCTCGTCCTGCTCAGCTTCGTGCTCGTGCTGCTCGTCGCGTGGGCGTCCGGCCCGGCGCCGGACCTGCCCGGAGCGACGCAGCCCGCCGGGACGCCGGTCGTCGTCGTCACGCTGTTCAATCCCGCCCCCTGAGCGGTCCCACGACGGGCCCCGACGGCGAGAGTCGTACGACGCGGGGTCGGCCGACGGGGGTCAGGGCCGGACGAGGCTCACGGCCGTGCGCGTCCCGCCGGTCAGCGTGGCGGTGGCGGTGACCGCGGGTGTGCCACCGTCGGAGAACGTGCAGGAGCCCGGCGGCAGCGTCCCGACGAAGGCGGCCTGCCCCACGGTGCCCGCCGCGGTCGACGTGGTCGCGGTCGCGACGTAGGGGCTCGCGGCCGGACCGCACGTCGCGGTGATGACGGTCGCGGTGGCGACCGGCCCCGCGGGCGCGCTGGTCTGGGTGAGGGTCACGATCGCCGTCGGCAGGTGCACGGCTGCCGTGCCGGTCCCGCCGGGCACCAGGGTCGCCGATCCGGTCCCCAGCACCACGGTCGGGGCCGACGCCGGGGACACGGTGACGGCGCACGTGCCGGGCAGCAGCGTGCGGGTGAAGGTGGCGGAGCCGGCGACGGTCGTCGCGGACACCGCGGGCGCGGTCACCCCGCCGTTCGTGCACACGACCGACACGTTCACGCCGGTGACCGGCGTGGTCCCGGTCCCCGTGCCGGTGTCGGGCGCGTCGACGCTCACGGTGAGGCTCGCCGACACGTCGATGGGCGGCGTCACCGTGTTCGTCCCGGCGACGACCGGCCACAGCGGGCCGGTGACACCGGCCGCCGCGAACTGGCAGGAGACGCCGGGACGCAGCCCGGTGAACGTCGCGATCCCGGTCGTCGCGTCGGACGTCACCGTCACCGCCGCGGCCGTCGCGGGACACTTCGCGGTGACGTCGACGCCGCCCACCGGTATCGCCGTACCGCCGGCGTCCTTCGGGCCTACGGTGGAGACGAGCGCGGTCGCGGGGGCGACGAGCGGGACGGTGAGGGTCGCGGGCGTCGGCCCGGAGGCGGCCATGCTCAGCGAGGCGGACCCGTCGAGGTAGGCGGTGGGGTCGCTCGGCGTGACCGTGACCTTCCAGGTGCCGGTCGTCGCCGTGGTCACGGACGTCCCGGTCGAGTCCGTCGCCGACGTCGAGGACGGCAGGTAGTACGTCGTCGCCGTGCCGTCGGCGAAGCCGACCCGACCCGCGTCCAGCGCGGTGGTGTCGGGCTTCGTCCACGTCGTCGTCGCGAGCGGCGATCCCGTCGGCGACGTCGTCGCGAGCACGTTCACCGCGTGCTCGTCGACGGTGAGCGAGATCGCCACGGGCTTGGTCAGGTTCGAACCGGCCGCCACCGGCGTGCCGGCCGACTCGGCCGCGCCGTAGTGCAGGGTGCCCGGAGTCGGCACGTACACCGCGACGTAGGTGTCGTAGGGCACCTGGGAGAACGTCGCCTGCCACGTGTTCTTACCGCTGGCCGAGACACCTACGGGCGCCTGGGTGCAGGTCGACGAGGTCAGGGGGCGGAGGCAGACCTTGGACCCGTCGAGGGGTACGCCGGTCGTCTTGTTCGTCAGCGTCACGACGACGTCCTGCACCTTGGTGGTCATGAGCACCTGGAACGTCAGGACCCCGCCGCCGACCACGGTGACGGTCTGCGTGTAGGTCTGGTACTTGGTGCTGTCCACGGTCAGCGTGTAGTCCCCGCTCACCACCTTGGTGAACTGGTACTTGCCCTGCGGCAGCTCGGTGGCGGTGTAGGTGGTCGTCCCGTTCGTCAGCGTGACGGTGGCGCCGGTGACGGCCTTGCCCCCGGCGGTCACGACCACGTCGACGGTGTTGAACTCGGTGCTGAGTGCGTAGGTCAGGGTCACGTCCGCACCGACGGACAGCGTCGTCGTGGTGGCGAGCGGCGCGTAGCTGGCGGCGCTGACGTGGACGCCGTACGACGACGGGACGATCGAGGCGAACACCACGTTGCCGTTGACCGTGCCGTCGGCGTCGCCGGTACCGCCGTCGGTGACGACGAGGTTCGTCACCCCGCCGGGCAGCAGGAGCGGGTCGCTGGTGGAGAGCGTCACCGTCACGCCCTGGACGGACGTTCCCGTCGTGCTGCCGGCGCGGACCGCGACGGTGAGCTTGATCGGCGTCGGCGAGGTCGTGGCGGTCAGGGCGCACGTCCGGTTCAGGGCGTCGACCGTGCAGGTGAACGACGTCGCCCCGCCCGGGTAGACGATCGCCTTGTAGCCGGGTGGCGGGGTCACCGTGACGGCGTAGGTGCCGGCCGCGAGGCCGTTGTGCGCGAGCGTCCCCTGCACGAACGCGACGCCGGTCGCGCCCGTGGTGGCGGTGTACGTCCCGCCGGGTCCGGTCGCCGTGACGGTGGCGCCCGGGAGCGCGGACGTCGCGGAGCCGACGACCTGGGTGAGGCCGAGCGTGATCGCCGACTGGCGGACGAGCGTCACCGCGACGACACCCGACGCGGCATCGGTCAGCGGTACGGCGAGGGTCGCGTCGGTGTAGCCGTCTGCCTGGACCAGGAGGGTGTAGGTCAGCGGGTTCCCGGCGGTGTCCACGGGCACGAGCCCGGCGAAGGTGAACGGCGCGGAGCCGCCGCCGACGCGGGTCTGGACCGTCTGCTGGTTGCCGAGCGTGAGCGTGACGCGCGTGGTCGGCGCCGTGCCGCTCGCGAGCGGGATGTCGTAGCCGACGGTGAGCACGACGTCGACCAGCGGGAGCAGCGGGATGCTCAGCGGGGCGGGCGCAGCGGTCGAGCCCACGTCGAGACCGACGACGCGCGGGGCGTACCCGGCGAGGCGGACGTCGAACGTGTAGTGCCCGGGGAGCAGCGCGTTGACCGCGCCGCCCGCGAGGCTGTCCAGGACCGTGACCTTCCCGGTGGTGTCCACCGTCGCGCTCAGCGACCCGGCCTCGAGCGGACCGGACACGGTCACCGTCGCCGCGGTCCACGACGCCGGCGGGGTGGTGGCGGTGAGGGTCACGCTCACGGGCCGGCGCTGCGCGGGCACCACGACGTCGCCGAGCACGCCGTCGGCCGAGGCCTTGAGGGTGACGCCCGAGGTCTCGATCGTGGCCGGGACGGACACGAGCACCGGCGAGTTCGCGATGGTGCGCACGACGGTGTTCGCCGCCGTGAACGTGCACGTGCCGGGCGTGGGGTACGGCGTGTTCGGCGGCAGCACGGCGAAGCAGCCCTGCGCGTCCGTCGTCACCCCCACCTGGGTGGTGATGGCGGTGCCCGCCGAGTCGAAGCCGGCCGTGTAGGTGACGATGACCGGGGTGTTGGGCACGGCCTGGTCGGCGCCGTTGAGCCGCCACACCACACGCCCGAGCAGCGTCGAGGGCGCGGCGAGGGCCACCAGCGACACCGGGATGACCGTGTTGCGGCTGACGCTCACCCGCGCCGTGGCGCTCAGCCCGCCGGACAGGTTCACGCTGACGTCGTACACGCCGGCCTCCAGCCGGTCGATGTACGCCGTACCCAGCGGGACCGACCCGTTCGGGGTGCACGGCGCCGGATCGCCTGCGGCGCAGGTGGTCCCGGTCACGACCGTCCCGGCCGGGACCGGTGTGACGGTGACGATGGCACCGGGCACGACGACGGCGGCGGCCGACGGGTCGGCCGGGTTCGGCTTGCGCACGGTGACCATGAGCGCGCCGAGCCGGTCCAGGGTCGCGTCGAAGCGGCCGACCTGGCCCGGGGCGAGCGTGATCGTCGACGGCGGGATCGGCAGGAACGCGGGGTCGGCCGGGACGACGGCGATCTGGTAGGACCCGCGCGGGAGGTCCGGCAGCGTGTAGGTGCCGTCGGCGGCCACGGTCGCGCAGAAGTAGCCGCCGGTCGACGCGGGGCAGCTGTAGTGCGGCGCGGCCGTCGGGGGCGTGGCCGGCCCCGCGCACGACGCGGTGCTGTCGAACTTGAGCGGGTTGCGGTCCGCGGACGTGATCGGCGCCGCGACGACGCACACGAGCGAGGGCAGGGCGGGACCGCGCGTCCCGATCGTGCCCTTGATCGAGGCGTACGGGAACAGCAGCACCTGCGGGGCGGTGACGGTCTGCCCGGTGCCGACCCGCACGAGCGTCGTGGTCGGCTCGTACTTGGGTGCCGAGACGGTGATCTGGTACAGCCCCGGCGGCAGCCCCGTCGCGTTGGTCGCGGGGACGATGTAGGGCGAGGTCGGCGTCGACGACGTGCTCGCGAGCACCTTGGTCGGGTCGGCCGCCGCGCTCACCGTCGTGCGCACGCAGTCCACCGGTCCGGTGCCGCAGTCCACCGGGGCCAGGGAGAAGCCGTCGAGGGTCGTCCCGGTGATGCGGCTCGTCGACTCGGGGCCGCCGGTCGAGGAGACGTCCATCGGCAGGTTCACCCGCGCCACCTTGGTGACCTGCGTGGCGTCGACCGACGCGGTCCGGTCGGCGTAGCCGAAGTACGTCGACGTCACGGTGTAGGTGCCCGGCGGGATGCCGGTGAACACGTAGCCGCCCGCGGGCGCCGAGCCGGAGGTCACCTTGAACGTGCCCCCCGGACCGGTGAGCGTGACGCCGGCTCCGACCAGCGGTGCGCCGTCCGCCGACGACGTGACGGTGCCCTCGACGGTCGACGTCGAGGGCTGCAGGGTCGGGCTGAACACCGACGAGGAGCTCGATCCGTCGAGCACCCGCCGGGTGGTCTGGGCGAGGAACCCCGGTGCGGACGCGGTGACCGTCCACGTGCCGAGCGGGAGGTTCTCCAGCGTGTAGTGCCCGACCGGCGTGGTCGTGGCCGCCGTCACGGTGCGCGTGATGCCGCCGTTCGTCGCGGTGATGACCGCGCCGTCCGGGTGGCCCGCGCTGGCTCCCGGGGCGGTGGACCACACCGTCCCGGTGAGCGTCTCGACGCCGGGTTGCAGCGTGAGTCGTACGTCGGACGAGCCGCCGGCGCTCAGCGTGACGAGGACCGACCCGAGGGCGTAGCCCGGCTTCGACGCGCTCACGAGGTAGGTGCCCGGGGTCGACAGCGCCTTCGTCACGGCGAACTTCCCGACGTCGGCGCCCGTGCTCAGCGTGCTCGTGGTGACGGTGACCGTGCCGTCAGTGACGGTCACGGTGGCACCGCCCAGCGCCGCGCCGGAGGGCCCGACGACCCGCCCGGTGATCGTGCCCTGCGCGGTCGCCAGCGCGACCTTCATCGGCTGGGCGCTCGCCGGGTCGGACGAGTCGACGACGTACTTGGCCTCCTGCAGGCCGGGCCTGGCGAACGTGAGCAGGTAGTAGCCCGGTGACGCGACGTCGTTGAACGTCCAGGCGCCGTACTTGTCGGTGGGGTGGCTCACGTCGTGCGACACGGCACCGACCGCGAACCGGCCGACCGCGGACGCCGACAGCTTGCCGGACCCGCCGCTCACCGGCGTCGTACCGCTCACCGTGGTGAGTCCCTGCAGCCGGGTGTCGGCGAGGGAGACCTGCTCGAGGGTCACCGCGACGCCGGCCACCTCGGGACCGGTGACGATGCCGGTGAACCGGGTGATGCCGGCGGCCGCGTTGGTGACCGGCCCGCCGGTGCCCGAGCCGCCCGACGCCGAGCCCGAGTCGCCCGAGCCCGAGCCCCCGGAGCCCGAGCCGCCCGACCCGTCGGAGCCGGACCCGGAGGAGGCGCTCGACGACGGCGTCACGGTGGACGAGGTGAGCGCCGCCGTGGTCGCCCGGTTGGACAGGGCCGGGATGAGCTGGGACAGCGCCCCGATCCACAACGCCAGCACCGCCAGCACGGCCACGGCCCGGACGAGCGAGCCGGGGAACAGCGGCCGAGCCACCACGACGCCCTCGGCGTAGGAGGGGGCGCTCTCGCTGTCGGTCTCCACCGACCACGGGAAGCGCCGGCGGCTGCCGAACAGCGCGGGACGGCGGACGCGCACCCGCGCGGTGAGCCGCACCGATCCCGACGCCGGCACGGTGGTGGGCCCGTCCGGCAGGTCGACCGTGCCGCCCTCGGTGCTCGTGGCGCGCAGACGGACCTGGGTGGGCGTGGTCGCATGGTTGTCGAGGACCACGCCGACCTTGCCGCGTCGCCACGCGGTGACCTCGGCCGGCACCAGTCCGACGGAGACGCGGGGGCGCTCGTCGACGCGGAGCACGGCGGGCAGGACGCGCGGCCGGCCCGCGGGCCGCCCGGCCGCATCGACGACGTCGAGGGCGAGCGACCACGGGTACTCGCCAGCGACCGCGCCCGCAGGCGGCGTGAGGGCGATGTCGACGACGACGGTCTGCCCCGGCTCGAGCCGCACGTCGACCGCCGACGCGGGGGCCCACGACGCCTCGAGACCGACGACCCAGACCCGCACGCCGACGACGGCCGGGCCGCCGTTGACGAGCTCGACGGGGACCTCGACCCGCCGGCCGGCGGGCGTCGCGGCGTCGGCGATCCGGACGACGAGCTCGTCGCTCGGACCGCGGGCGGGGCTGGTGGGGGCCATGGGTCAGGGCCTCGCCGGGAGCGCGAAGTCGATGGTGGACGTCACGCTCGGTGCGGTGGTGACGTTCTTGGTCGCCGACGGGCTCCCCGCGGGCAGCTGCACCTCGACGACGTAGTTCTCCGGCGCCGCGACGTCGGTGATCGAGTAGGAGCCGTCGGCGCCGGTGGCGACCTGCGTCACCGCCGTACCCGGGTAACCGGTCGCGAGGTACAGCACCACGAGGGCGTTGACCGCGGGCTGGCCGCCGAGGGTCACGCGGCCGGAGATCTTCGCCGGGGTGGCGAGGGTGAGCGGCACGGGCTTGACCTCGCCGGCGGACAGGGTGCTGCGCACCGTGGTGGGCCGGGTGCCGAGCGCCGAGGCGCTCACCGTGTACGTGCCGGGCTTGAGCCCGGAGACCACCCACGACCCGGTCGTCCACGAGCCGCTGGGCTGCTTCGGGGTGGTGACGGAGGCGGTCGTGGTGCGGTACGTCGTCGTGCCGTCGGTCACGGTCACCGTCACCTCCCCCTTCGGCTGGGCCGTCGTGCCGCCGGTCGGCACCTGCAGCACCGTCCCCGTGAGCGTGCCGGTGGAGGGCGTGAGCACGGCGGACACGGCACCGTTCGTGTACGGGCCCTGCGAGATGTTCCCACCCGCGTCCAGGGCGAGCGAGAGGGTCTGCGAGGTGAGACCCGGACGGCTGAACGTCACGCTGTAGGTGCTGGGCAGCGGCAGCCCCGACAGCTGCCAGGAGCCGATCGGGCGTCCGCCCGCCGCCGTGTTCTGGGTGACGGTCGTGAGCGTCGTCGTGCCGTTGGAGACGGTGACGGTGACCCCGGCGCCCTGCGTCGTGTCCGCGGGTGTCGTCACCCGCCCGGACAGGGAGCCGGACGCGGGTGTGAGGTCGACGCGCAGCCCGGTCACCGCGGCGCCCGCGGCCAGCCCGACCGACACGGTCTGCGACCCGTACTTCGTCCCCGTCGGCGGGCCGGACACGACGAGGGTGAACTGCGACGGGGTCGGCAGGCCGCGCAGGACGAACGCGCCGACGTTGCCCGTGGTGTTCTGCGAGACGGCGGTGGCGACGGTCTGGCCGAACGTCGCGGTGATCGTGGCCTGCCCGAGGCCCTGCCCTCCCGCGGTGACCGTCCCGGATATCTCGCCGTCGCCACGCACGAGACGCAGCTCGATGCCGCTGCGCGCCTCGCCGCCGCCGAGATCGACCTGCTGGCTGGTCGCCGCGAACCCGGGCTTGGTCACGACGAGGTCGTACGTCGCCGGGGACGGGATGTTCGTGATGGTGAAGCTGCCGTCGCTGCCCACCGGGACGGTCTTGACCAGCGCTCCCGCGCAGGTGTCGCTCGTGCTGGCGCAGGTGAGCGAGACGGTCGACGCGCTCACGTCCTCGCCGACCACCGAGCCGGCGATCGACGCCGGCAGGCCGCCGATGCGCACGTCGAGACCGGTCAGCTTCTGCCCGGCCGAGAGCGTCACCGCCGTCGCGTCGTTGCCCGACAGGGCACCCGGGAACCAGATCTCGGCGAAGCCCGCACCGATGTAGCGCACCTTGTAGCTGCCCGCGGACAGGCCGGCGAGGGTGAACATCCCCTTGTCGTCCGTGGCCGTCGACGCCAGCGGGGCCGACAGGTCGGCGGCCGGGTAGAGCTGCACGGTGACACCGGGCACCGGCGTGCTCGTGCTGTTGAGCTCGAGGACGGTGCCGGAGACCGACGCCGTCCCCGCGCCGGCCACCTGGTCGCGCGCCGCGGCCACCTGCAGCGCGAGGTCGCGGTCGGCGGCGCTGCGGCTCACCAGGCTGCCGAGCGCCAGGGTGATGACCGTGGCGAAGACGCTGACCGCCACGAGCAGCCCGAGCAGGGAGAGCAGTCCGCGGCCGACGACGGCCCGCTGGAAGAACGTGGCCCGCGCGAGCGGGTCACCGATCGGGACTCCCGCGGCCGTCTCGTCCGGGGTGCGCCGGTCGGCGAAGAGCAGCAGTGGCCGGGCGTGCGGGCTGCCGGCGAACCGGCGCCGGGCGCTCGCCTCGAGCTCGACCGCGACGTGCTCGCCCGGCGCCAGGTGGACGGTCGACGGCTGGAACACGAACGTGACGTGCTCCTCCTCGTCGGATCCGCGCAGCGTCGCGTCGACCTCGGTGTTCCCGCGGTTCTCCACGACGAGCCCGAAGGCGGCCTTCTTCCCCGCCTGCACCAGCAGCGGCTCGACCCGTAGCGCGACCTCCTCGGCCGCGGGAACCTCGAGCACCACGTCGCTGACGAGGACCGACTCGGGCGGCGTGACCTCGCGGACCTGGACCACGATCCGCCGCGATCCCGCGGGCAGCCCGGCGGGCGGTCGCAGCGTGACGACCACCGTGGTGCTCTCCCCGGGGAACAGCGAGACCCGGTCGGCGGAGAGCTCGACCCACGCGGGGTCCGCGCCGAGGATGCGTACGACGGCGCCGCAGATGATGTCGCGCGGGTTGGTGACCGTGATCGCGAAAACGGCCGGGATCCCCTGCCGCAGCTGCACCGTGTCGGGGCTGACGTCCATCCTCATGGCGCGGCCACCAGGGCGAGCTTGACGGTCGCGGTCGAGCCCGCCACCACCGTGACGATCGCCGTGCGCTGGGTGAGTCCGGTCCCCGAGGCGGTGACGGCGTACGTCCCGGGCGGGAGGTCGGCGACCGTGAACGACCCCGTGCTGTCGGTCTGGGTCACCGTGGGGTTCAACCCGTTGGTCACGGTCACGGTGACGCCGGCGACCGACGTCCCGACCGGCACCGACACCGAGCCGGTGAGCGCACCCGTGGCGTCGCCGAGGGTGATGGTGAGCGACGCCGCCGCCGCCTCGGCCGTCAGCGTGACCGGCACCGTCTGCGGCGCCATGCCCGGCGCGGTGACCGTGAGGGTGTAGGTCCCCGGCGTGGGCAGCCCGGTGATCTGGAAGGCGCCGACGCCCGACGGACTCACGCCAGGGCCGGCGGTGACCGTCGTCGTCGTCACCGGCGCGGCGGTGCCGCCGACCGTGACGGTGGCACCGCCCACGCCGACCGTCCCGCCGCCGGACCCGGCGGTGACCACGCGGCCCTGGACGATGTCGGTCCCGCCCACGAGCGCGATCGGCAGCGTCACCGCCGCCTGGCCGGCCTTGAGGTCCTGGACCGTCGTGTACGGCGCGTAGCCCGGCTTGCTGAACGTGATGACGTAGGTCTGCGGGGTGCGCAGCCCGGTGAGCGTGTAGGTGCCGACCGACCCGATCGTCGGGGTGCCGAGCGTGACCGTCTGGCCCGCCTCGGTGGTGGTCACGGTGACGCCGCCGAGCGGCGCGTGGGTCTGCTGGTCGGTGACGACGCCGCTGATGCTGCTGTCGCCGGCGCTGAGCAGCACGGCCGGCGCGAAGCGGTCCTGGCCGCCGGCGATCTGCACGGTGTACGTCGACGGCAGGTAGCCGGGCGCGGTGATCGTCACCTGGTAGTGCCCGGGCGCGGGCAGCCCGGACACGACGTAGGCGCCCTTCGCGTCCGTGGTCGCGGTGCCCACGGCGGTGGTCGCGCCAGCCGCGCTCAGGCTCGCCACGCTGACCTTCGCCGTGGCCGCGGTGAGCACGTCGCCGAAGTCGACGGTCCCCTGCAGGCTCGCGGGCTTGCCGGTGATGACCACGTCCTTGACCGTCGTCGTGGTGGCGGGGGCCGCGGTCGCGGTCGCCAGCCCGGACCCGAGCGTGCTCGGCGGGCAGGGATCCGGGAGGTAGCCGGTGGCGCAGAAGGTCAGCAGGTAGCGACCGGGGAACAGCCCGGCGACGGAGTAGGTGCCGTCGGTCTGGGTGGCCGCGGACGCCACCGCGACGACCGTGGTGCCCGCGCGGCGCCAGGCGGTGACCACGACGCGGCTGACCGGCGACGCGTCGCTCGCCGCGACGACCCGGCCGCTGAGCACACCACCGACGCCCGGCGGCAGGATCCCGGTCTTCGGCGCGGCGCCGGCCGGGGCCGCGCCGGCGGTGGCGGCCGGGACGGGGGTGCCGTCGGCGGCGACCGGGGTGCCGACGAAGAAGGACGCGGGCGCGGTCTTGGTCAGCGGGTCCTTGCCGAGGACGCCCCTGATCCCGAACAGGAAGGCGAGCGCCCACAGCGTGATGATCGACGCGAGGACGAGCGCGGTCAGCAGGCCGCGGCCGAGCAGCGGCCGCTGGCGGAACACGAGCGCCACGGACTCGGTGACCGGGTCGGCGTCCGGCTCGAGGTCGAGGTCGACCGCCGTCGCGGTCAGCGCCACCGGGCGGTCGAGCTCGCCACCGGTGAGCCGTCGCGGTCCGCGGACCTCGAGCAGGGCGGTCGCGGACGTGCCGGCCGCGACGGCGAGCGTGGCGGGCGTGGCCACGCACTGCAGTGCCGCCTCGGTGTCGCTCACCGAGAGCGCGACCGTGAGCGGCATGTTGCCGCGATTGGCGACCTGCACGGCGTAGCGCACCCGTCGCCGGCCCCGGGCGACCGACGGGTGCACCTCGAGGGCCAGCGCGGGGTGCGGCTCGACCACGAGGTCGAGATCGAGGTGCTCGGCCGCGTCGGCGGTGCCCGCGACCTCGAGCACGAGCGGATGACGCCCGGCGGGGAAGTCCCGCGGCAGGTCGAACCGCAGCGAGAGCGACCCGCGGGCGTCGGGGAACAGCGACAGGCTCGAGGGCTCGCTCGTGACGACGTGGTCGGGCAGGCCGAGGGCTCGCGCCCGTACGCCGTCGATGACCGTTCCGGTGTTGAGGATCTCGAGCACGACGGCGCTGCCGCCGCCGGGCGCCATCCGGAGCTCGTCGGTGTCGGAGGACACCCTCACGGCACGGGCTCCCCGGATCCGACCCGCCCACCCGGCAGCCGGCGCGACGGACCCACGTTCTCGACGCTGTCACCCCGGGTGCGCCCCCGGTCGTTGCCGGGGAGCGGCGCGGCTGGGCGCACGACCGCCGCCTCCACCTCGGACACGGCCGGCGCGACGACGTGCTCCACGGTCGGGACCTGCGCGACGACGACGAGGGTGAGGCAGACCCGGAACCGGCCGTCGACGCCGTTCCACACGTCCTTGACGCGGCCGAGCGAGCTGTCGCCCAGGCGGAGCTCGACCGTCCCCTGCACGCCCTCGGCGAGGTGCTCGGGCGGGATGACGGCGGTCGCGAGGACGGCGCGCAGGACGTCGCCGATGAGCAGGTGCTCGTCGCGGACGCCACCGGCCCAGGCGCTCACGAGATACGCGAACGCCATCCGCGGGGACGGGGCGGGCGCGACGAGGTCGCCGTCGCGGTTCTCGCGCGCGGGCGGCAGGACGTCGGGCTGGCCCGACCGGGTGATCTCGTGCAGGAAGAGGTTCACCGTCGGCCGGCTGATCGCGGAGCCCCACGTACCGCTCGGCGGCTCGAACGAGACGTCGCCCTGCTCGGGCGTCAGCGGGAGCGCGGCACGCAGCCAACGCTCGAGGCTGAGCTCGAGCGCAGCGAGCACCATGCCGGCCTCCGCGTCTCGTCGGGCCAGGCCCGTACGGTGATGGTCGCTACGCCGTCCCGCTCACCGGGTAGCGTCGGGCAATTATGAACCGTCGCACCCCTTCCACCGGCACTTCGGCGCGACACGCGCACCCGGTCGGTGGTACGGCGGCGACCCTCCCGCCGCGGTGGGCGGAGCTCCTCTCCGGGTTGGAGTCGGCGGTGCGACGCCGGGCCGCTGCGCCCGACACCTTGGGGCCGGATCGGGAGGCCGCGCTGGCGGCCGTGCACGGCGGCTGGACCGAGTCGTCCGCGCTCGGCCGGCTCGGCGAGATCGACGCCGCCCTGCACGCCCTCGGCGCCGGGACCGGACTGTCGGCGTACGACGTCGACGTGCTCGGCGTCCTCGTCGCCGCCGACATGGACCCCGCGGTGGCGCTGCTCCTCGACCTGCTCTCCCCTGCCCCGGGTCCGAGCCGCGCCCCGACCGTCGGCGGGGTGCACGAGCTGCTCGAGGTCGCGAGCTCGTCGGCCGCCGCGCGTGCCGCGCTCGGCCCGGCAGGTCGGCTCCGCGCGGCCGGTCTCGTGCACGTCGAGGGCGGCGGCCCGTGGTGGGGCCGTCGGCTCGTCGCGCCGGACCGCGTCCTCGCCCATCTCCTCGGGGACCCGACGCCGGACCCGTCGGTGGCGTCCCACCTCGTCCGCGGTCTGGCGCCCGGCGGGCTCGAGGGCGGGCCGGAGACCGCCCGGGCCTGGGCCGCCGGCGAGGCTCTCGTGTGGATCCGCGGCTCCGTCGGCTCGGCCGGGGCCTCGATCGTCGCCCAGGCCGCGGAGACCGTCGGTCGCCCCGCGATCGTCGTCGGACTGACCGGCGTACCGGACGACGCGCGGGCCTCGGTGCTCGACGCGGCCGTCGTCGAGGCGGTGCTCCGGGGCGGCGCGCTCGGCGTGCTCGAGGGCGGGACCTGGGCCGGTCGTGGCCGCGAGCTGGACGTTGCCGGGTCTCGTCGAACGTCTGCGGGCCTGCCCCGTGCCCGTGGCCGTCGTGTCCACCCAGGCGTGGGACCCGGCCTGGGCGCCGTGGCTCCCGGTCGCGGTCGAGGCACCGCAGCTCACCCGCGGTCAGCGCGCCGAGCTCTGGGCCGCCCACCTCGACGAACCGCCGGACGAGTCCGACCCCGGCTGGACCGACCTCGTCGCGCTGCGCGTGTCCCCGGAGGAGGCGTCCGCCGTCGCGGAGCTCGTCCGCGCCGAGGACGGGCGGGTCGGCGTCGAACGGCTCCGGGAGGCCACCCGTCGGCTCACCGGCCGGGGCTCGTCCGCCCCCCGCGCGCGGGCGTCGTTCGACGACCTCGTGCTCTCCGGCGAGGTGGCCGGCGGTCTCCGCCAGCTCGTGTCGTGGGCCCGCCACCGCGACGAGGTGCTGGCGCAGGGTCCGCTCATGGGCAAGGGCGGCAAGGGCACCGGGATCACCGCGCTGTTCACCGGCAGCCCCGGGACGGGCAAGACCCTGGCGGCGCACGTGGTCGCCGAGGAGCTGGGGCTCGACCTCTACCAGGTCGATCTCGCGGGGGTCGTGGACAAGTACATCGGCGAGACCGAGAAGAACCTCGAGGCCGAGTTCGCCGCGGCCGAGCGGCTGAACTGCGTCCTGTTCTTCGACGAGGCCGACTCCCTGTTCGGGTCGCGCTCGGAGGTGCGCGACTCGCGCGACCGGTACGCGAACCTCGAGGTCTCCTACCTGCTCCAGCGCATGGAGCAGTTCGACGGCATCGCCGTACTCGCGACGAACCTGCGCGGGAACCTCGACGTCGCGTTCAGCCGACGGCTGCACTTCGTCCTGCACTTCCCCGACCCCGACGTCGAGGCGAGGGAGGCGCTGTGGCGCCAGCACCTGCGCCACGTCGCCGTGCTCGACCCGGCCGATCCGGTCGACGTCGCCCACCTCGCCCGGGTCGCCGAGATCGCCGGTGGGGACATCCGCAACGCGGTCCTCGCCGCGGCCTACGCGGCCGCCGAGGACGGCGCGGGACTGGGCATGCGCCACGTCGTCGGCGGTCTCGAGCGGGAGTACCGCAAGCTCGGGCGCCGCGTCCCCGACGAGGGGCTGGGTCCGCGACGGCCCCGCCCGGAGCGTTCCGCGGGGCGTCGGACGGGCGGCGCGGCCACCCGCGCGTGAGTTCCCAGGCCGAGATCGCGCCGCTACGGTGTGCGCCAGCGATCACACGCGGTCGACGAGCACCGGAGGGGCACTCCATGGGTGACGAACGGTTGCACGACCGATCGCGGTCCACGGCCGTCGACCGCGGAGATGCCGAGCGCGACGACACACTCGAGGTGCCTGTGCGCTGGGCCGCCGTCGCGCCCGCGCTGTTCGGCGACCCCGCGCTGCGCCGGCGGGCCGACGGCGTGGACCGGCTCGGCGGGACGACCGTCGACGACGACGTCGCCGCCGCACTCTCGGGTCGTCGCGGTCGCGGCGAGGCGCTCCCCGCGCGGCTGGCCGACGATCTCGGTGCGCGCTTCGGCACCGACCTGTCCGGCGTACGCGTGCACGCCGACGGTCAGGCCGGGGCGATCAGCAGGGGGCTGGACGCCACCGCGTTCACCCACGGCGACGACATCTACTTCGCCCCCGGTGCCTACCACCCGGACAGCGACGACGGGCGAGCGGTCCTCGCGCACGAGCTGGCTCACGTCGTCCAGGCCCGTACGTCCCCCTCGACCTCGACCGGCGCTCCGGTGATCGGCCGCGCCGACGACCCGGCAGAGCGCGAGGCCGACGCCCTCGCACACGCCGCCCTCGCGGGCGGTTCCGGCAGTCCCCTCCGACGGGCGTCCGGCCCCACTTCACTGCGTCGTCTCGTCGCGCGCTCGACGTTCGAGGAGTCGTCCTCGGAGGGGGCGCTCACCGGTGCGGGCACGGCGAAGAAGCACCTGCTGCGCCTGCTCTCCCGCTACGAGGCCCTCGACCGGAGGCGCGGTCGGCGGGGCGGCCGTGGCCGCGCTCGTGAAGGCGCAGGAGACGAAGCCCACGACGATCGGCAGCGCGCTGTCGATCCTCGCGGAGATCGAGGGCACCGTCGACAAGTGGCTCAAGGACCGCGAGCTGGCCGCGGTCACCGACGCCGCGGGGACCGAGATCGAGGCGGCGGCGTCGGCGCCCGGGCGGGCCAAGCGCAAGGCGGCGTTCCAGGCCCTCAAGGCCCAGGCGGCCCAGGAGCAGACCGACCTCGTCGCCGCCATCACGGTGGCGGCGAACGACGCCACCGCCGACATGGACACCCTCGACGACGACCTGCAGGCCACCGAGGACGCGCTCACCACCGCCCGCGGCGACCTGGACGCGGCGGAGACCGACGTGACGACCGCGACCGCGTCCCTGGCGAAGGCGCGCGCCAAGGTGAGCACGCTGCGCGCGGACCACGCCGCGAAGGTGAAGGCCGCGACGAAGGCGCAGAAGGCCGTCGTCTCGCACGAGAAGTCGGCGACCACGACGGAGCAGTCGCTCGAGGCGCTCAAGAAGAAGCACGCGGACAACGAGACCGCGTTCGGCGCGATGACGGCGCCGGCCCAGGCGAAGAAGGCCGCCGAGCACAAGAAGACGCAGGCGGCGCTCGAGGCGCGCATCGCCGCGGCGGCCGGCAAGGTGGCCCAGCAGGCTCAGCGCAAGAGCGACGCGGCGCGGGCGACCACCGACCGCGACAGTGCCGCCGGGGCGATCCGCGATCCGCAGAAGGACGCCGACACGCTGCAGGCGGAGCTCGCGACGAAGAAGACCGACGCCGCCGCCAAGCGCGGGGAGGTCGGCGCGAAGGAGCTGGCGAAGGACGAGGCCCAGGCGCGCAAGACCGCGGCGGAGAACCTCGTCGCGGGCCTCGGCGCCGTCGGTGGTGCGCGCACCGTCTCGCCGGAGGGACAGAAGACGGCGCAGCACTACGACGAGAAGTCCGCGGAGTACGCCGAGGGCACCAGCAGCTTCGACGCCCTCGGCGCCAAGCTCGACGGCCTCGTCGCGAACGAGGGCGACGCGGCGACCATCGACTTCGTGCTCGACATCCCCGTCGACCCGAGCCTCGCCGGGCTCCTCGGCGTCAGCTTCAACGCCCGGGTCGCCCGCGGGAAGGGGCTGACCACGATCAGCGCCAAGCTGGCCATCCGCGGCGGCGGGCAGATCGCCGGCGCGGGCAAGATCGTCGCGGCGCTCGGGGGCTACGTCGAGTCGGCCGGTGCCACCGGCGTCGAGGCGGCGCGCCTGCTCAGCTACGCCCTGTACCGCCGGTTGCGCGAGTCCAACGCCGTGCCCGCGGAGGTGTCGAACAAGTTCTGGGGTGGTGACTGGGGCGAGGCCGGCCAGATGCGCGCGGACCGCTGGTCGCGCAACGTCGAGGCCAAGATCCTCGGACCCAGCGGTCCGAAGCCGACCCCGCCCGCTCCCGGAGCGACCGCGAAGGACCGGGCCGCCTACCAGAGCGCGATGCGCACGTGGGCCAAGCACTACGTGGTGAGCGGCGGCAGCGTGGCCGTCATCGGCGAGTTCGGCATCGACCTGAGCAAGACCGCACAGGTCGGGATCAGCGGGGAGGCCGAGGGCCGGGTCGGCACCCGCATCGACGCGTTGTCCTTGCAGGACAAGGGCGGAGCGGGGCAGGCCAACAAGAAGTCCGATGGCTTCTGGGCCAAGAACGTCGGCAAGGCCGCGAAGGCGGCGGGCTACCAGGACCGCGGCGCCGAGCGCAGCGTGGGCCGGCTCGAGGGCGGGTTCCGTGCGAAGGCCGCCGGCGGGGTGACCCTCACGCTGCCCCAGCCGCTCGGCACGACCGGCGGCTCGGTGAGCGTCGAGGGGACCATGACCTGGACCGACACCGGGCACCGCACCAAGTCCGACGGCACCGAGAACGCGGACCACGCGAAGGAGCTGACGAGGGGCCAGATCGACATCGTCGGCTCGGTCGGGCTCCCGGCCATCCCCGTCGTGGGATCGACCGTGGAGGACATGATCTCGGCGCTGACGGAGAAGGCGCTCGCCAAGCTCCCGGCCACGTACTGGGAGCAGGAACCGCTCAAAGACGTCCACAACGAGGAGGTCTCCGCGAGCTACCTCATGCGTGCGGTCAAGAAGGGCGAGACCGCGGGTGGCATGGCGGGCTTCAAGGAGTGGGCCAAGAGCGTCCCCGGCGGCGTATCGACCGGTGGGACGTTCACCAACCCGTCCAAGCAGTTCACGCCCTTGGGTGTCGTCGTCGACCGCTGCGGACAACCACACCGCGCAGTCGCACAACCTGACGATCACCATCAGCATCGACTTCGTCACGCGGGAGACCGTGATCAGCTTCGCCCGGGCGAACAGCCCGGTCGGGTTCTCGGTTCCCGGCTTCATGTCGCTGAGCGTCGGCACCGAGAAGGCGATGGGTCCGCCGGTGACGCACAAGTGGAGCTAGTCGGCGCTGCCCGCCGTCACACGATTCGGCTACGAGAGGTGTCATGAGCGCGGCAGAGGACAGCATCGACGTCGCGGACTGGTTCGCGCGCAAGGGGATCGAGCTGGAGGAGGTGGCGGGCAAGCCGGACACGCGCCGCGGCCGGATCCTCGGGCGCAACGCCTCCTGGGACCTCTACGTCCGCGTCTCGGACGACGACGTGGTCGAGGTCTGGTCGCTGTGGGAGACGGAGTTCCCCGCCGACCGGCTCGTCGACATGATCACCGTCGCGAACCGGGTCAACGGCCTTCTGTCCGTCCCGACCGTCGTCGTAGACCCGTTGCGCCACTCGGTGGGCCTGCGCACGTCGGTCGACATCCACGACGACCGGATCTCCGCCGCGATGCTCGCCCGACTCGTCGGTCGCAACGTCGACGCCTTCGACCAGCTCGTCCTCTTCCTCGCCGAGGTTGCCGGCGGGCAGTCCGGCGCCGAGGTCGACCTGGTCTTCGCCGGAGTGTGACCCCCGCGCGAGCACGGCTCCGCCCTCGCGCGGACCCGACCTGACTCGAACGGCCGAGGTTAGGGTGTGCGGGTGGCTGCGCATGCGGGCAAGTTCGGCGCCTATGTGGCGGGCGGCCCGTCGCGCGCCCCGACAGCCGGTCGTCACCCGGGATCGGCCGCACGCCAGGTGTTCGGCGGACTGTCCGGAACGGACCTGGTGCGCTCCCGCATCGCGCTCGAGGTGCGGCTCGGGCAGCTCGCACCCGGGGGACGACTCACCGACGCCGGCGTGATCTCCCAGGCGCTCGGCGTCAGCGAGATCACCGTCCGACGAGCGCTGGAACTCATGGACCAGGACGGTCTGCTCGAGCGACGTCGCGGTCGCGCGGGTGGCACGTTCATCGCGACGCGCTGGGACTCCGTCGCGGCCACGCTGCGCGACGACCGGCAGGCCCAGCAGCTCGTCGAGTACCAGATGGTGCTCGAGAGCGGGCTGGTGGCGCTGGAGGGCGGTGCGCTCGACGAGGACGCGCTGGCCGCCCTCGACGAGCTGGTCCTGTCCTCCGAGGACGCGCAGGATGCCGATGCGTACGCCCTCGCCGACGCACGCTTCCACCTCACCCTGGCCGGCGTCGTGGGCGGATGGCCGGCGCACGAGCGGCAGACCGACGTGCTGGGCAAGCTGTGCCTGCTGCTGCCGAAACCGCCGCTGGATGTCGCCCGGCGGCAGAACGAGGCGCACGCGGAGCTGCTCGCGGGACTGCGGAGCGGACAGCTCGACGACGCCGTCGAGGCCATCCGGCGGCACGCGCGCGCCTGGCCGCCCACGGGCAGTTCGTAGCATCCCTGCAACCGTTGACCGTGCACGTGACCCGAAACCATTGACTAATGGATCGGTGTGAACTAATTTTCGGGCCGTTCGGCGCAGGACGGACACCTTGCACCGACTGGGAGCGCTGACCTCGCTCCGACCCACTCGCTCGCCGCAGGGCGGCAACCGGATCACCGGTGGACGGTACGAATGGAGCTGGGATGAGCTCGACCGAGAGACCCCTGTACCAGGAATCGAAGGCTCCGCTGCTTCCGGCGGGCGAGCCGGAGCGGCTCCGCTCGGGCGCACTGGGGATGGTGGACATCGCCACCGCCACGATGGCGAACATCGGGCCCGCGATGAGCTTCTACTTCGGGTTCGCGTTCCTCGCGGAGACCGCGGGCGTCGCCTCGCCGCTGACCATCATCGCGGCCGGTGTCGCGGTCGCCCTGCTGGGCAACACGCTGGCCCAGTTCTCCCGGGCGCAGCCCTCCGCGGGCGGATTCATCACCTTCGTGGGCAAGTCCTTCGGCCCGACGAGCGCCGTCACGACGGCACTGCTCGCCGGCCTGGGCTACATCATCGCGATGTCGTCGGTCATCGCGATCTCCGGCGGCTTCCTCTCGATCACCCTCCAGCACTACCTCGGGATCGACGTCCCGTGGATCGTCTGGACGCTCGTGCTCACCGCGCTCTCCGTGGTGATGATGGTGCGCGGCATCGCCGTCTCCACGCGGCTCGCGGGCGTCTTCTTCGGCTTCGAGATGCTCGTGCTCGTCGTCGTCTCGCTGTGGGCGATCCTCTCCCACCACGGGCAGCTCTCGCTGGCTCCCTTCCAGCCCAGCCAGATCACGGGAGGCCTGAGCGGTCTGGCCGCCGGGTTCCCCCTCGCCATCTACATGTTCATCGGCTGGGAGAACTCGGCCGCCCTGGCCGAGGAGACCGACAACCCGCGGCGCAACGTCGGGCGCGCGGTCTTCACCTCCGTGGCGATCATGTCCGTCAGCTACGTCCTGTTCGCCTACGCCACCCTGACGGGATTCGGGTACGACGTCAGCAAGGTCTCCGCCTCGGAGATCCCCTTCATCACCGTCGCCGAGGGAACGCTGGGGATCCTGGCCTTCGGGGCCTACCTCGCCGGCCTCACGTCCACCCTCGGTGCTCTCATCGCGGGGACCAACTCGCAGGCTCGACTGGTCTTCAACGCCGGGCGCGAGGGCCTGCTCCCGTCCTGGCTCGGCCGGGTCCACCCCGAGCGGCGTACACCCACGAACGCCATCTTCGCGTTCGTCGCGATCGCGCTGCTGCTCATCGGCGTGTGGGGCGCCGGCCACGTCATCGGCGGCAACACCGGCTCGATGGACCCCGTGACGTTCTTCGTCGAGGCCTCGACGATGGGCACGATCCTGGTGCTGCTCGTCTACCTCGCGTCCAACGTCGCACTCCCCTTCTACTACCGGAAGTTCCGGGCGGCCGAGTTCAACGTGGTCAAGCACCTCGTGCTTCCGGCCCTGGGTGCGGTGGCGATCGTCATCCCGCTCTTCTACCTCGCCGAGCCGGGGCAGGAGGCGCCGTACAGCTGGTTCCCGTACGTCGCGCTCGTCATCCTGGCCGTGTCGATCGTCTACGCGATGTTCCTGACCCGGCGCGACCCCTCGCTGGGCGACCGGGTCGGATCGATCGTCGCCGACGAGTAGTCCCTCCCGACGAGAGCGGGGCGGGCGCCGAATCCACGGCGTCCGCCCCGCTCGTCATCCGGGACTGCTCGCCGCGGGAGTCGGCGCGCCTCGTCGTTGCTGGACGGGCGGCCCTTGACGCAGCTGAGCTCGGCACTCACGATGAATCTGGTGTCATGGATGGGCAGTCACCGACCTGCCGATCAACCCGAACACGATGCTCAAGGCCTATCGGCGGCTGGAGTCCCGGGGGCTGACCGAGGGGCGACCGGGTCTCGGGACGTTCGTCCGCGACGACATGGAATTGGCATCGGCTGTTCGGGCATGCTGTTCGGGTGTCAGAGAACTCGCCAGTGACCCTGCGCCCTCCTCGGCCAGACGACGAGGCGACCGTCGCGCTCGCGCAGAACGAACTGGCCGTGGACGACTTCGAGTTCGCCCTTCTGGAACCCGGAGAAGCGTGGACGTCCTACGTGGATCGTGTCGAGAGGCAGAGACGAGGGATCAGCATCCCGCCGGGGAGGGTTCCTGCGACGTTCCTGCTCGCGGAGGCTGGCGGCGAGATCATCGGCCGCGTCTCCATCCGATACGAACTGAACGACTTCCTCGAACGGTTCGGCGGTCACATCGGCTACGCGGTGCGGCCCGCCTACCGGCGACGTGGGTACGCGACGGCGATCCTGCGGCAGTCGCTTGATCTCGCCCGCTCGTTGGGGTTGACCCGAGTCCTCCTCACATGTGACGACTCGAACGCTGCCTCGATCCGCACCATCGAGGCGTGTGGAGGCGCGCTGGAAGACATCGTCATCACCGGCGAGGGTGAACCCTTACGTCGCTACTGGATCGACCTGTCGGACGACGTCGGCCGGTCCTCCTGAGAAGACCGGTGCTGCCGATCGGCCGTTCTCGACCGAGCGCAAGTGATAGCGCACGCATCCGGCATGGCGACCTAGGACCATCACAGGTGTGGAACGCCGCCGCAGTAGCCAGCGTCTCAGAACTATGTCGCCGTTGAGGACCGCGTCGCTTCTGGCCGCTGGGTTGTGCGTCGCCGCTTGCTCCGTGAGTACGACGGCTCTGGAGCCCCAACCGGTTCCGATCGCCACCTGTGGGATGTCTACGCTGACCGTCTCCCTGGCGGCGGACGACGTTGTGCGAGCGGTGAACACCACCGGGCAGCCCTGCGTGCTCGCGGGCAAGTACCCGATCATCGTGCCCTGGTGGCAGACGAAGGACCCAGCTCCTTCGCCCGCGGCGGGCGTGCTGACGCCCGGCAGCAGCCTGGTCCAGGCATACAAGGCCGTCGCCAGCAACGGATGCCCCTGGGCGCTGTCACCAGGGCCGAGCATCACCGTCATGACCATCACCGTCGAGAACGACCCGTACAGCGTGACCGTCGACGCACCGCAAGCCCGCGAGATCCAGTCATGCGACCAGACCTCAGCACTGCCCCTCCGGATTGAACCGCCGCCCGACCCCGCCAACGCGGGCGTGCTCGTCGGCCATCTCTACGGCGTCGGCGGCGCACCTCCAGGAACCAAGCAAGCCTGGCCCGGGACCATCACTGCCACTGGCGACGGCCTCACCGCACAGACACCGGTGGGACCTGACGGCGCATACTCCCTCGACCTCGGCGCCGGTCAGTACTCCGTTGTCGGGCAGAGCCCGAGAATGACGAGTGGCGGGATACCTGCGAGCTGCTACGGCGACCACGCTGCTCAGATCACGGCGGGAGCGACCTCTGAACTCGATGTCCTCTGCCACATGAAGTAGGGGCGAGACAGGCGCGCCGACGTGCCTGATCTCGTTCGCCTGCTGACGTCTTCATCAGCAGTCTGGTTCGCGTGCGGCCCGACGTACCGGGCCCGTACCCGTTGGAAGTCATCGCACCGGTAGGAGGCGCGTTCGTGGATGCGTTCGGGCCCGACGACGTGCACAGGAAGCCGTGTTGTTGTCGATGGTCAGGTGACGCTCTGCCCGGTGCTGATCAGCGTGATCACGGCGAGGTACGTGGCCACCAGTGGCACGCTACGCCACCGCCCGAGCCGGGAGGACCGCCCGGGGATTACCAGGGCGACCACCACGATGCTGGCGATGACACCAACCTGGATCTCCGAGCGGGTGACGGTGATCGGGCTGATCAGCGCGGCGACGCCGACGACGAGCAGGGTGTTGAAGATGTTGCTGCCCAGCACAGTGCCCACGCCGACCTCGTCGTGGCCACGGATCCGCGCGCCAAGCATGGTGGCGATCTCCGGGGTGGAGGTTCCCAGCGCGACGAACACCGCGCCCACCACAAAGCCGTCCCAGTCCAGGGCCTGGCTGATCCCGGCGGTCGCGCCGACGATGAACCGCCCGGCCACGACCAGCAGCGCCAGACCGGCCACAACGCTGACGACGACCGGCCGGTGGCTGCGCTCGGCCAGCACCGAGACCACCGCATCCCGCGCGGTACGCGCCGCGATTGTGGTCTGGGTCATCCAGCCGGCGAAGATCACGATGAGCACGACGGCATCCACCCTGCTGACCGAGCCATCGAGCGCCAGTAGCCCCAGCACCGCCGGCGCGGCCAGCGCCATCGGGACGTCGCGGACCAACGCGCCACGATCCACACTGATCGCAGAGAAGGCCAACGCCAGACCCAGGACCACACCGACGTTGACCACATTGCTGCCCAGCGCATCACCGAGGGCGACCTGCGGACGGGAGTCCAGAGCCGCGTTCACCGCCACCGACAGCTCCGGACTCGACGTCGCGAACGCCGCGACCGTGGCCCCGATGATCCCGGCCGGGACCCGCCACCACGCGGCCAGGCTCACCACCCCGCGGACGAACAGGTCGCCGCCCAGTACCGCACAGCCGATCCCCGCCAGCATCAGCAGCGCCGATGCGCCCATCCCGACCCCCTCGTCCGTCCCGACCCGTGACATGCGCGCCCAACGCCCGAGCCAGCCAGCGCCGGCCGCCGCTCGTGATGGGGCCAGCATGTCGCACTTGTGCCTCACCATCTTTCGGCCCAGTCGGGAATGGCCAGCAGGCCTGACGGCTCGGGCGCGCCTCTGACTGCGGACCACTGCGGAGGGGAGCTGACGGTGTCCCACCGGTTCAGCCTTGTGGGACCCCCCGAAGCCGGAAGCCGACCGCTGCGGCGACGCCCAGGGCCGCGGCGATGGCGCCGAGGACGACGAGCGGCAGGGTCTCGACGGTACCCAGTGGAGGGTTGCCGACGTGGGTCGTCGGGGAGAGGTCGAGTACCCATCCGGCCAGCTTCAGGCCAGGGCCGAGGAAGGCGACGAAGGCGACGATGGCGAAGGCCGCCCACCCAGCCGGGAAGGCTCTGGGCTTCAGGCCGAAGAGCGCGAGCGCGAGCGCGCCGACGACGAGCTCGGCCGGTAGGTATGCCACGCCCGCCCAGACGACGTGACCCAGATTCACCGCGGTGCCCGTTGACCACGCCGTCGTCGAGACCAGCATGACGGATGAGACGACGACGATGGCGACGAGGCCGGTGACGATGACGAGCCCGTGCGCGGTGAGCCAGCGCATCCGGGACAGGGTGCCGGACAGTCGGGGCTCGAGACGTCCTGCGGTCTCCTCGACGTGCAGGCTGCCGACGGCCTGGACGGCATAGCCCATGGCGATGATGGCGATGTAGAGCTGGGTGACGGCGACGAACCCGTCCTCTGGTCGCGTGCCCGACATCCCGATGGCTTGGGCCATGGCCGGGTTGCCGGTGACGGCGTCGACGAACTGCTGCGCGAGCGCGCCCAGCATGCCCGCGATGATCACGGCCCCGGCGAGCCAACCGAGGAGCGCCGGGCGGTGGATGGCGGTCGCCAGCCCGAGCGGGCTGCGCAGCCATGTCGTCGCCCGGCCCGATCCCGCGCTCCCGCGCACGAGGGAGCTGCCGAGGTCACGGCGTCCGGCGAGCAGGACGGCGAGGGTGCCGAGCAGCCCGCCGATGGCGAGGGGGATGAGCAGGGTCCACCACCGCATCGCCCCGAACGGCGCGGCCTTCTCGGCCCAGCCGAGCGGTGAGAGCCAGGTGATCCACGTCCTCATCACGTCTCCGACGCCCCGCAGCAGGTAGGCCACGGCGAGGACGAGCAGGCTCCAGGTGTAGACACCCCGGGAGTGCTGCGACACCTGGGCGAGCATCGCCGCGAGCCCGGCGAAGACGAACGCGAGGGCGCCGAGGGAGGCGGCGTAGAGGACCGATCGGCTGGCGGGTACCCCGGAGGCGACGAGCCCGAGGGCGAACGCGACGGAGGTGATGACGATGGCGGTGGAGGCGACGATGAGCGCGGCCAGCACCGGGACGTGGCGCGCGACCCGCCCCCCGAGGACCGCCTCGAGCCGCCCGGCCTCCTCTTCACGTCGGGTGACCTGCGCGACGAGGCTGATCCCGAGCAGCGGGAGGAGGAGGGCGGCGAGGAAGCCGAACTCGTCCTGGATGATCCCGCCGAGACTGTCGATGCCCTCGACCCTGCCGTTGATCGCGACGAGCGCGTCACCGGCGGTGACGGCCTGGGCGTAGGTGTGGATCTTCTCGGCGGTGTTGTAGAGACCAGCGACCGCCCACGCTGTTCCGACCATGCTGGCGATGAGCGCGAACATCCACACGAGCGTGCCGCGGCGGTGCGTGCGCCATTGGACGCCGAGCATCGCCCTCAGGCCGGTCGCCCTCATCGGTGCGCCTCCTCCTGCTCGCCGAGCTCGGTGCCGTCGAGCGACGCAGGGTCGCCGTCGTAGGTGCGCAGGAACAGTGCGTCCAGGCTCGGTGGGGTGACGGTGAGGGTGTGGATCCGTGCGGCGTGCAGCCGGCCGACGACGGTGTCGAGGTGATCGGCGTCGATGGTGAACCGACTGTCGATGTGGCCGTCGAGCCGCTCGGAGACGTAGCCCGCGACGCCAGGGGCGTCGGCCAGGCCGGCCGGCGCGCCGACGGTGACGGCGTGGACGTGGGTGCGGGTATGCCGTCGCAGCTCGGCGAGGGTTCCGGTCGTCACGGTCCGGCCACGACGGATGATGCTCACTCGGTCGGCGAGGGCCTCGACCTCGCCGAGGATGTGGCTCGACAGCAGCACCGTGCACCCCGCCTCGCGCCGTTCGCGCACGACCTCCTGGAAGGCCTGTTCCATGAGCGGGTCCAGCCCGGAGGTGGGTTCGTCGAGCACGAGCAGGTCGGCGTCGGCGGCGAGGGCGGCGATGAGGGCGACCTTCTGCCGGTTGCCCTTGGAGTAGTCGCGGACCCGCTTGGTCGGGTCGAGGTCGAACCGCTCGATGAGGACCCGGCGGCGGGCTTCGTCGAGCCCGCCCTGGGTCGCGCCGAGGACGTCGAGGCACTGGCCGCCGGTGAGCCCCGGCCACAGCGCGACGTCGCCGGCGACATAGGCGAGCCGTTCGTGCAGCGTCGCGGCCTCGCGCCACGGGTCACCGCCGAAGAGCTCGACCTGGCCGCCGCTGGCGCGGACGAGGCCGAGGACGATCCGAATCGTCGTCGACTTGCCGGCTCCGTTGGGGCCGAGGAAGCCATGGACCTCGCCCGGGGCCACCTCGAGGTCGAGCCCGTCGAGGGCACGGACCCGGCCGAAGGTCTTGGTCAGCCCCTCAGCGCGGATGACAGGCTGTGCCGTGCTCATGGCGTGCTACTCCTTCCGCGGGGCGCTGAACGCGCCCTCGGCGTAGACGATGGTGGCCTCCCGGGCCCACCGGTCCATCCCCTCGGGGGTCAGCGGGTCGGCACCGATCGCCACGGCGATCTGGTTTCTCAGGAGGATGAGTGCGAGGTCGTTGACCAGGAAGAACGCCGCCCGGACGTCGGGGTCCCCGCTCGGCCGGGCAACCCCCAGCTCGACCATCGCGTCGAGCAGGCCACGGGTCGCGGCATACCACCGTCCGAACAGCGCGGCTCCCGCCGGATCGTTCGTCAGGAGAAGCCGGCGCAGGTAGGCCGGCAGCGGTGAGCCGGGCGGGAAGCCCCGCGCGAACGCCTCGGCCAGCGAACCCGTGGCAGCCCCGCCGGCGAGCACCTCGGCGAGCTCCTCGGCCGGAAGGGCCTCGAAGATCGCGTCGAAGGCCCGCGCGGCGAACGCGTCGACCTCCGTGCGCAGCCCGTCCTTGCTCCCGAAGTGGTGGACCACGAGGCCCGGGGAGACACCGGCGTGCGTGGCGATCTCGCGAATCGTCACCGCGTCCGGACCACGGTCGGCGAACAGCCGCAACGCGGCGTTCCGGATGGATCGCCCGAGCGGTGAGATCGTCGTGCTCGATGGTTGAACTCACGTTCAGCAGACTAAACATGCGTTCAACTTCCGGTCAAGTACTCCTGGTCAGGGTCACCGGCGACGCCCTGTCCACTGCGAGGTGGCCGGTCGCCGCGCCAGCGAACCGACGGGCGCGACCTCCTCCACACAGGCAGTCCGACGGGTTCATGAGGCGAGGCCTGCCCCCAGCTTCGTCGGCACGGCGGCCGGGTTGCTGAGCGCTCCCAGCAGCGCCTGGTGGGTGAGCCAGCCGATCAGGTTGTTCTGCCGGTCGACCACCGGCGTCGCGGAGGCCCCGGCGCCGGCCATCAGCCCGGCGGCTTCGATCAGCGTGGTGTCGGCGGTGACGAGCGGGGGCTGTTCGGTGACCGCGGCCACGGTGAGGGTGGCGCTGTCCTCGTCGTCGGCGAGAGTCCGGGAGACGGCCTGAGCGGTGACGACGCCGACGAGGAGTCCTTGGTGGACGACTGGGAGCGCGGAGCCGCCGGACGCCAGGAGCCGGCGGGCCGCCTGCTCGAGTGGGAGGTCCTGCTCGACGGGTTGTGGGGCCGGGCCCATCACGGTCGCGACGCGCGGGCTGGGTCCGGAGGTTCGAGCTCGACCGCGGCGCAGATCGACGCCGCGCCGGCGGAGCTTGAGGGTGTAGATGGTGTCGGTCGGCATCAGCGTCCGGGACACTCCGGCGGCCACGACGATGGCCAGCATCAACGGAAGGATGATCGTGTACTCGCCGGTGAGCTCGAACATGATCAGGACGGCGGTGATCGGGGCGCGCGCGGCGCCGGCGAAGACTGCGCCCATGCCGACCAGGGCGTAGGCGCCTACCGGGCCGGTCACGCCGGGGTCGATGGCGTGGGCCACGTCGCCGAAGGCCGCACCGAGCATCGCCCCGATGAACAGCGACGGTGCGAACACCCCGCCCGACCCGCCGATGCCGATGGTCAGACTGGTGGCCAGCATCTTGCCGAGTAGCAGCACCAACAGGAAGCCGATGGCGTACCTGCCCTCGACGCCGTTCTGCAGGATCGGATAGCCCACGCCGTACATCTGCGGCAGGGCGAGCAGGAGCAGGCCGAGCAGCAGCCCACCGACGGCCGGGCGGGCCCACTCCGGCCAGCGCCAGGCCCAGTCGCAGGCGTCCTCCACGGCGTACAGGACGCGGGTGAACAGCACCCCGGCGCCAGCCGCGACCACGCCGAGCAGGGCGTACAGCAGGTACTCGCCCGGCGAGACGAGGGTGAACGAGGGCAGGTGCAGGAACGGGGCGTTGCCGAAGGCGGCCCGACCGATCGCCGAAGCGGTGACCGCGGCCAGGACGACTGCACCGAACGCCTCGGTGGCGAAGTCGTCCAGCAGCAGCTCCAGGGCGAAGAACACGCCGGCGATCGGGGCGTTGAAGGTGGCAGCGATGCCGCCCGCAGCGCCGCAGGCGACCAGGGTGCGCAGCCGAGACTCGGGCACCTTCGCCAGGCGGCCCAGCGTCGAGCCCAGCGCCGAGCCGATCTGCACGATGGGGCCTTCCCGGCCCACCGACCCGCCCGCGCCGATGCAGATGGCCGACGCCAACGCCTTGACGCCGGCGACCTCGGCCGGGGATCCGCCCGCCGCGGTTGGCGATGGCGAACATCACCTCCGGAACCCCGTGCCCACGCGCCTCGCGCGCGAACCGGTCCACCAGTGGCCCATAGAGCAGGCCTCCGACCACCGGAGTCAGCACCACGAAGAAGACGCCCAGCCACGGCAGCCCGGGGTGCGGCACCCGGCCGGCCGCCGAGTAGTCCGATGTTCCGGTGAACAGCTGGGTGGCGTGCCCGATCAGCCAGCCGGAACGCGATGGCCCCGAAACCGGCCCCCACCCCGACCAGCAGCGCCAGGGCGACCAGGCTGCTGCGGTTACCACTGAGCCATCGGGAGATACCGACCCGCTGCCGGATACTGACTGCCTGGAGGGCAGTTACGAGTTCCATGACCCTCACTGAAGTGCGTACGGCAGCAATTGGTGTAGCATAGCACCGGAATCGACGAGGGTGACACGGGGGTACGACCGTGGCTGACGGTGACGATCGGGTAGAACCGGATGCGCGAGACGAGGCCGACGCGGTCCTGACTGCCTCCCGCGCCCTCTTGGGTGTGGTCATCCGCTCGCTCGCCCCCGCCCTGGAAGAGATCACGCTCCCCCAGTTCCGGGTTCTCGTGATCCTCTCCGCGGCCGGCCGTCCGGTGCGCAGCGGGGAGCTGGCGGCCTCGCTCGGCGTGCACCCCTCCACCTTCAGCCGCACCACCGACCGCCTCGAGACCGGTGGCTGGGTACAACGGCTGGAGAATCCTGACAGCGGCCGCGAGACGCTGATCGGCCTGCAGCCACGGGGACGCCGCCTCGTGGACAGGGTCACCCGGCGCCGCCACGACGAGATCGCGAAGGTCCTGAGCCAGGCCACCCCCGCGGCGCGACGGCAGATCCTGGCCGGCATGCAGGCATTCGCCCTCGCCTCCGGGGAGCCGGGCGCCGTCGACCTGGCCGCGCTGGGCATGTGAGACGCCGGGACCTCGGCGGTGAAGCCTGCGTCAGAACCGACGCCACCTTCTGGTCGTGCTGCGGGTCGCATCCGGCTTGGTACCAAAGGGTCCATGGGATCCGCGCATTCATGGGGTACCCACCGCCACATTCGCGCCCCGCACGGATGAAGACAGTGTGGTGTGCTCCCCGCGGTGAGCGGGGACCACACCTCGAGGGTCAGGCGGCGACGCGGAGCCGCACCAGGTCCAGGTCGGCCCTGCGACGGGCCAGGACAGATCTCCCGGATGAGCCCTTCGACGAGGGTCCGGCGGAACTCGACCTCGTCGGTCTCGGGCATGTGGTGGCTGCGCAGCTCACCGGCCAGGACGGCCAGGTCGTAGCGCAGCCCCAGCAGGTCTTCCAGCTCGCCCGGACGGCGGCCGTCGTCGTCGGGGGTCGCGGGCACGAGCGCGAGCTGGGCGGGGTTCGTGCGGGTCGGGTCGTTCGACCCGTGCGTAGGACGCATCACGCGTCTCCTTCGGTTGGCGTGTCCCTGGCGGTGCCAGGCGAGCACGCGGAGCCGTGAGGCTCGCGTTCGGCCGTGGGCGCGGCGGCCCGTGGCGCCGGGCGCGGCCTCCTTGGCATGGACACCCCGCGGCAGCTTGTCCAGGTGAAGTCCGGCGGACAGTTCGGCTCGCCCGTGGTGACCCAGCTGCACGGCGTCATGACCACCCAAGGGGCCGACTAAGGCCTGCTTGTCGCCTGGGGCGGACTGTCCAAGCCCGCACGGGACGCCATGAAGAGCCAGCTCCGTGTCCGGGTCTGGGAAGCTGCGGACGTCGTCGAGGCGGTGCAGCGCACCTACGACCGCCTGCCCGACGACATCCGCACCCGACTGCCGCTCAAACGGGTCTGGATGCTCTCGGACGGCGGGCTCTGACCGGCGAGACTCCGCGGTGCACCTCTCGCAGGTCCCCACCGGTCGGCGGCCCGCCCTCGGGTACCGTGTCGGAGGCCCAGGACAGCATTCCAGCAGGCAGAGAGGGGGCGGCCCATGACCGTCGCGTTGCTTGATCGTCAGGTCACCTCAATCGGCGAGGCTGCCCGTCAGTTGCAGATACCCGCGGGCACCTTGCGGAGCTGGCTCGAGGGCCACCGGCAGGGCGGGCGTCACTACGAACCGATCCTTCGAGCTGCGCCGACCGGAGCCACGTCAGTGACGTGGGGGGAGGTCGTGGAGGCGCGATACCTCCGTGCCTACCGCGCCCACGTATCGATGCAGCGGCTGCGGCCCTTCATCAGCGCGCTCCGGGCCGAGTTCGGGGTCCCGTACCCCCTGGCCCACTTCCGGCCGTTCGTCGACGTCAACCGGCAGCTCGTGCTGCGGATGCAGGAGCAGGCCGACCTGCCGGACGCGCTCTGGCTCGTGTTCGTTGGCACCGCAGGGCAGCTCCGGATCAACCCGGCAGTCACCCACGAGTTCCTGGACCGGGTCGACTTCGGCTCAGGCGAGAACGACGTCGCCCTGCGCATCCACCCGCTAGGCAAGGATCGACCGGTAGTCATCGACCCGAGAGTCTCATCGGGGGCAGCTACGGTCCGAGGCGTCCGAACACAAGAGTTGGCGGAGCGCGTCGAGGCTTTCGGTGAGACTCCCGACGAGGTGGCCGAGGAGTTCGGGTTGGACGTCTCCGACGTCAAGGCGGCCATCGCCTACGAGTTCGCGGCCTGACGGCGGTCTCGTGGCGGCGGCCGAGTGGTATTGCGACGCCGACGTGATCGGTCTCGGCCATACCCTCGCGGGTCTGCGACTTCCCGTCACTTGGCCGGGTGACAACGGCGTACGGGAACCCATCAGGCGGAGCCTGTCCCCGAGCCCGGTCCAGGACACCGGCACGCCTGACGACGAGTGGATCCCGGCGGTCGCACGCGCCGGCATGGCGATCATCACGAAAGATCGTCACATCCTCGAGCGGCTTGTCGAGATCGACGCCGTCGTGGCTAGCCGAGCCCGGATGTTCGTGATCACGACCGCCCATCCCCTCGACCTGTGGGGACAGGTTCGAGTCGTGGCGGCCCAGTGGCCGACCATGTTGGAGCGTCGGGACGACGCCGGTCCCTTTGTAGACTCGATCACGCTGACGACACACCGGAGGTTGTATCCGCCCCCCGTCGCACCCGGGTGACGTTGTTCCTCGCGTTGTTCCTACCGTTCTTCCTAGAGTTCTTCCCATACGCCGGGCCGTTAGCTCAACCGGCAGAGCAGCGGACTTTTAATCCGCGGGTTCTGGGTTCGATCCCCAGGCGGCCCACCCCGTGACCTGCGTCGATACCCGATTCACCCGCGTCACCCGGGCGATTGGGGGCCAACCTGGGTTCATTCTGGGTTCGGCGGTCTGTGCGCGGTACGAGAGCGGCTGCGGCGGTGGCGGCTTGCTGTCCGACGCCTTCGAGCAGGTGCGAGTAGGTGTCCGAGGTGATCGCGAGCGAGCTGTGTCCGAGTCGTCTTGCTCACGACGGCCATCGGGACGCCGGCGGCGAGCATGAGGCTGGCCTGCCCGTGTCGCAGGTCGTGGAGTCGGACCGGGCGCAGTCCGGCGGCGTCGGAGAGTTCTCGGAAGCGTTTGGTGACGGTCTCGGGGTGGAGCGGTGAGCCGTCCTCTTTGGTGAACACGTGCCCGCTGTCGACCCAGGCTGTTCCCCACTCGTCGCGCTGCTGCTCCTGGCGGAGGCGGTGGCTGAGCAGTGCGCCGATGGTGGCTTCGTCGAGGTCGACGACGCGGTCCTGGCCGCTGGCGGTCTTGACCGGCCCGAGGTGGGTGGCGTGGCCGAGCTGGACGATCTGGCGGCGCACGGTGAGCCGGGAGCGTTCGACGTCGATGTCGTCCCACTGCAGACCGAGGAGCTCACCGCGGCGTAGGCCGGTGAACGCGGCGACCTCGTAGAGCGGGCCGAGGGGGTCGGCGGGCGCAGTGGTCGAGGAACGCGCCGAGCTCGTCGGCTTCCCACGGTTGCACGTGGGGTCGGGTGACCCGGGGTAGTTCGACGTCGAAGGCGGGGTTGTAGGGGATGTAGCGCCCGTCACGACCGCGGCGTGACAGCGACGCGTGAACCTCGAGGTAGCCGAGAGCGGCATTGACCGCCGCGGCATCTGCGCGGCGTCAATCCCCGCCATCGTCTGGGCGTCACCCAACGCCCACAGGGTGCTCACGACGCCTTCGGTGCCGATGAACGTCAGGTCATACCCCGTCACCGCATCCGCGCGCCACGGCGACCCCAACGCGACACCAGTCGTCGGGGACAACGCGCGACCGAACAGCGCCTCGAGCTCACGCTCCCGCACCTCAGCACCTGCCGTGAGGCCGAGCTGCTCGAGCCCGGAACCGTGCCAGCGGCCAGGCGTGTCACCGTGCTCGGCGTAGTACTCGCACGCACCACCCGCGACGCTGCGCTGGTAGTACCGCCACGACGACCGGCCGATCTTCGCACTGGACAACACGAAACTTCACAACCCAGAAACCCGTTGAGCCACAATGGAATCAGGGCCAGACGGTACACGCCGACGATGCACATGTCTGCTTCGACTTGGGTGTGATTGCTGTCGCGAACCCGGACGACGATCAGTAGGCGACAAGGTGGCACGGACCGATCTCGACCGGACGATGGTGGACGATCAACGTCGAGCTATCGGTGCCGAGCATCGCTATGCTGCTCGCGCGTGTCGCCCGTCGCGCAGGACAGGACCGCCGGCCGATCCGGCTGCGTCCACGAGCGTGACGGCCCCGCCGGCACCGAAACCCTCGGTGGTCCGCAGGAGCCAGACGATTTGCACAACCTGGTGATCGTGGAGCGGCGCCCGGATGGACACGAACACGGTGGAGCTACGAGCACACTGCCGGGGCCCTGCGGGTGCCCCGGCCGCTCGCCCAGGGCCTAAGACTCGGCGTGGCAGACCTGCCGATCGGCTGGGTCATCAGAGACTCTTCCCGTGGCCGACATCGAGACGGATCTGCTGACCCCCGCCGGGAGGCGTTGGGTCGCGCGTGCGCAACGGCCGCTCGACATCCTGGCCGTCATCTTCCTGGTCGACATCGTTCTCCTGTGGAGCTTCCCGGACGCGCCGACCGGGTGGCTGCAGCTCTTCAACTTGATCTCGTGGCTCGTGTGGGCGACCTTTGCGGTTGACTACTGCGCGCGGATGTTGATGTCGACGGACCGGATCGCGTATCTGGGCAGTCACAAGCTGGACCTGCTGATGGTGCTCCTGCCGATGCTGCGTCTGCTTCGTGTCTTTCTCGTGCTTCGTCGCAGCCTCGCCGAGGTGAGCACGGACAAGATCGCCGGCTCCATCGTGAGCATCGTGGTCGTCGTCGTCTTCGGCAGCGCCTTTCTGATGTGGCGCGTCGAGGGCGCTGCGACCGGCGCCACGATCACGTCATTCCGCCGGGCCATCTGGTGGGCCGTGGTCACGACGACGACGGTTGGGTACGGGGACTACACGCCCGTGACCCCTCTTGGACGCGGCATCGCGATCCTTCTCATGATCTTGGGCATCGGGCTGATCGGTACGGTCAGCGCGACGGTCGCGGCCTGGTTCGTGACCCGCGAGAACGACCGCGCGGCTGAGGGCGTCAGCGCGGGCGCCGCGTCGACCGGGGCAGGATCTCGAGCGGCCTTGATGGCACGGCTGGACATGGTGATTGCGGATCAGGCGGCGCAGGAGATTGAGCTCCGCGCGATTGCCACGGCCCTGAAGGACGTCGACGCCACCGAGTGACCCGGCGCTGGGCCGCAGTTGTCGGATGCCTGATGGTGTGTCCCAGCGGCATCAGCTCTGCGGGGAATCGTCGTTGTGGGCGTCGAGGGCGGTCATGACCTCTTGCTCGAGTTCTGCGTAGGTGCCTTGACCGGTCTTCACGCTCTGCCGGAGGGGCGTGAGCTTGGCGAGGTCTATGGCGCTATGCGCGGACTCCTCCCCGACGATGACGAGCGCGGCCTCGCCGGGGTTGATCAACCGACCGAGCGCGTCAAGATCTCCGGACGGGATTGCCTTGAGTTCCAGGCCGTTGGCCTTGCCGCCGAAGCCGCCCAACACCGCGCCGGCACCCGCCGAGAGGAGAATCGATGGCGGGAACATCACGCCGATCACTGCACCGACCACGAGACCACGTCCGGCCCAGCGCCGTGCCGTGGATTCCCCCTTGACGACCTGCACCCGGCCCTTCTCGTCCCGGGTGATCACGGTGGTCTCGAAGCGTCCCACCATGTCTGAGGCATGCAGTTCCTTGACCGTCTTCTGGTCGGCCTCGGCAGCCGCTACATCGGCGTACGCGCCGAGCTGGACGAATACGCGCGCAGATTCGCTCATGGCATTCTCCTCGTCTCCGGATCGGTCACTACTGGCTGCCGCAGGTCGATCGCGCCTGAATGAGCCAGGGGCTAGGTTGCCGCGGCGGGGGTCGGGACTGGGTCTGAGTGCGGTGATGTCGGGAGGCGCCGGACCCAGGCGAGGGCGAGCAGCGCGAACAGGGCCAGGAAGGCAAGGGCGGCGCGCAGCGCTGTGAGCTGCGCGTCGGAGTAGGTGGCAACGAGCTCGGCCGTTTGGTCGGCCGGTAGGCCCGCCTTCTGCGCTGCCTGTTCGACTTGTGTGGTCGAAGCGAAGTTGACGCTCGCCTGTGCCGCTGCGCTCACCTGCTGTTTGACCGATTCGGGCAACGACGTGCTGGCCTGGATCCCTTGGGTGAAGTTGGATGCGAGCGCGGCGAGCAAGATCGAGCCGACCAGTGCGACGCCGAGCGAGGCGCCGAGGTTCAGCGAGGTCCCCTGAAGCCCGCCAGCCTCGCCTCCGCGCGCGGGCTCGACCGAGGACATGATCACGTTGCCGACCTGGGAGGCCAAGAGGCCCAGTCCTGCACCGAGGAGCGCCAGTCCTATGCCGAAGCCCCACCCGCTCAGTTGCGGGTCGAGGAAGTAGAGCAAGACCAGCTCCCCGACGAGCATCGCCGCGATGCCGCGTTGGACGATCAGCTTCGGCGAGAAGCGACCAGTGAGCGCCGCTCCGCCGAGGGCGAAGACGAACATGCCGACCGACATGGGCAGGATCGTGACCCCGGTCTTGAGCGAGTCGAAGCCCAGGACGGTCTGCAGGTAGAGCGGCAGCACGAAGAACGTCGCCTGGATGATGAACGCCTGGCACCACTGCACGACCAAGCCCGCGCGCATGCGTGGGATGTGGAGCAGGGCGAGGTCGAGCAGGGGCTCGTCGCCGCGTTCCTTGACCCTGCGCTCGCGGCGTCCGAACGCGACCAGCACGACGGATCCGATGGCGATGAGCCACAGGGTGGGCGAGAGCCCGAGCGGGGTCACGGGGTTGCCGTTGATCTCGGGAACGTTGGGGCTCGGCGTGATCCAGCCCCACTGGCTGGACCGCAGGATGCCCAACACGATGGATCCCAGACCGACCGCGGAGAGCACCGCCCCGCCGGTGTCCAGCTTGTTCTTGCGTCCCTTGACCCCGGGGATGATCCGGAGGAAGAGCAGGATGATCAGCACGACGACGGACTCGGCCGCGAAGACGTAGCGCCAGGAGAAGTTGGCCGACACCCACCCTCCGATGAGCGGGCCGGCTGCCATCGATGCCCCGCTGACCCCGCCGAGGATGCCGTAGGCGACCGCACGCTGGTGCCCTTGGTAGGTCGCGGCCGTCAGGGCGGCGATGGCGGGGATCACCAGGACGGCACCGAGTCCCTCGATCAGCGACCAGCCGATCAGGAGCACGGTCAGGTTCGGCGCCACCGCCGTGAGGAAGGACCCGGTCCCGTAGACCAGGAGCCCGATCCAGAAGGCCTGCTTGGCTCCCCAACGGTCGCCGAACTTCCCGCCGATCAGCATGAACGATGCCATGACGAGGGTGTACAGCGTGATCGCCGTCTGGAGCCCGACGATGGTGGTGTGCAGGTCGGCCACGACCTGGGAGATGGACACGTTCATCACGGTCGTGTCGAGCACCATGATGAACTGAGCGGACGCGAGCAGGCTGACGACGCCCCACCCGGTGCGTGTCACCGCCTGCGGTGTCGCGTCGGTCATCGTCGGCATCCTTCCGCCGCCGCTTCGGCAGCTGTGATTGCGGCCCGAGGGTTCGGGCGTTCTGTGTCGCTTCGGTATCTGATCCGCGCCGAGCTAGTCGTTCGCCGTCGGCGTCGTGTCTGCCGTGATCCCCGCGTGCTGGGCTGCTTCTGGGACTAGGTCGTAGGCCGTCTTGTAGGTCCCCATGATGGCCACTCCTGCCGCTGCGAGCGGGATGCCGATCAGGGCCCCGAGCGGACCCCAGATTGCAGCGCCGACGAAGACCGCGGCGAGTGCGATGGCTGGGTTGACGTCCATCGTCTTCGAGCTCACCCGCGGCGTGAAGAAGTAGCTCTCCACCTGCTGGTAGACCGTCGCGAAGGCGATGATCGCGACGGCCTTCCACGGACTGTCGAACAGGACGGCGAGGACGGGCAGGATGATGCCGATGTAGGTTCCGATCATCGGGATGAACTGAGCGGTGATGCCGACGAGCAGCGCGAACGGTAGCCAGTGTGGGACCCCGATGATGGCGAAGAAGATCCCGTGGAAGAGCGCGGAGAGTCCCGCAAGGATGATCTTCGACACCACGTAGCCGCCGGTCTTCGCGGTCGTGATGTCGACGACGTTGACGAACACCTTCTGATGCCTGGGGTTCATCGCGCTGGCGATCGTGCGGAAGAAGTTGGGCCCGTCCGCGGCCAGGTAGAAGGCGAACACGATGACCGTCAGCAGGTCGAACATCACCGACGCCAGCGACCCGGCCACGGTCAGGGCTCCCCGGAGAGGTTCCCGGCCCAGGACTGGATGTTCGCCGGGGTCAGACTCAGTGACGAGGTCAGCTTGGATGCGTCGATAGTCGTCCCGAAGGTGTCGTTGAGCTTGTTGGCCACGGTTGTCGCGAGGTCGGGGAGACCGGTGACCAACGCGGATGCCTGGTCGAAGAACAGCTTCCCGAACACCAGGCCCAGCAGGAGCCCGACGAGCACGGCACCACCGCCGACGAGGAGGGCCGCGAGTCCGCGCGATCGACCGCGCGCGATAAGCCTGCGTATCCCCGGCTCGAGCGCGACCGCGAACAGCCAGGCCAGTAGCAGCAGGAAGAGGAAATGGCGCGTGACGGAGAACAGCCACAGCGCCAGCAGCAGGGCTGCGACCAGGGACATGATGATGACACCGGCGCGCCGGACCGACCCTGGATCGAACTTGATGCCGGTGTCGGCTTCAGGGCCCGGAGGAGCGGCGATCGTCTGCGCCAGGTCTGGTGCTAGGGCGTCAGGGTGGTCGGCGGCAGGGATGGTCATGGGGTTCCCTCGTCGGACGATTCGGTCTATGCTGGTGCCCTGGCGATCGCTGTGCCGTCGCCTCAGATGCTCGGCTGGGCCGGGGCTCGCCCGCTGGCCACGAGCGTCCGTCGTGAAGCGGACCGGACTTCGACCGTTTGCGGTCGCCCCGCGGGCGTCGTGGGGGCGACGCCCGCGGGTCTCGCACGTCAGCTGCCCGCGTCCGCGGCAGCGACGTCGGCCGTGACCTGCGCAGGGTCGGCCTTGAGCTCCTTGCGCTCCACCTTCTCGGCGTGGTCGAGCGCGGCCGAGACGCGGTCCGCCATCGCAGTCGCGGCGACCGCGACGACGGCGCACTGTCCCGCATCCAGCGTCTCGCCGAGGTCCTTGAGGTCGGACCGGCTCATCCCGGCGGCGGCGTGCCCGGCCAGCGCGCCCAGTCCGGCGCCGATGCCGGTACCCCACACGAGGCCGGCTCCGAGCGTCACGGCCGGGAAGAGGGCGACGCACAGGCCCGTGGCGAGTCCCAGCCCGCCGCCGACCCAGGCGCCCTGGCGGAGTGGCTGCTCGTGCTTCTTGACGATCTTGACCTTGCCGTGCTCGTTCTTCGCGACGACCGCGGCGTCGAACGTGTCGATGATGCCGTCGTCGTAGTACAGCGACTTGATCGCCTCGTAGTCCGCCTCGGCGTCATCGAGTGAGTCGTAGGTCGCTGCGAACGCAGCGAACGTGTCCAGACCTTCCATGTCGACTCCTTCGTCGTGTGGTGGGGGCGCGTCAGACGTCGTCGGCGTCCAGTGCGGCCTCGATGTCCAGGGCGAGACCAAGGCCGGTCGCGATGTTCGCGGCTGCGTCCAGGGCTCCGGGTGCACCGATGATGGGGGCGAGGATCACCAGGACGCTTTGGGCGTCCTCGAGGGTCAGTCCGCTGTCGATCGCGGGACCGATGTTGAGCAGGTAGGAGGAAGGGGGTGCGTCCACGGCGATCAGCCCGGCCAGTCGGACCAGCATCAGCTCCCGATCCGGCAGGTTGGCACGGGAGAGGGAGGCCGCAGTCATCTCAGCCAGGGTGTCGAGTAGCGGTCGTTCGGTCATGTCGAAAGTCCTTTCGGTCCAGCGGACTGTGACTTACGGTCCGCACCAGGTCGGCTGCCTCCTCGGAATCGAGCCGACTGCGTTACACACGAAGCCTCACACCGGCAACGGCGGCTAGCACGGGGCTGCGGTCGATCTCACCTAGGGGAGATCCGCGGCAGGGCCTGCCCCGGTTCGCGCACGAGGGCGACCCTGTTCTCATGAGCACCGATCCGAGTCGCCGTAGCAGCTACCGGCTGGTGCTCGCCGGGGAGCTCGGCGACCAGTTCGAGATGCTGTTCGACGGCATGAGCCTGTCCCGGGACGGCGGCAACACGGTCCTGACCGGAACGGTCAAGGACCAAGCCCATCTGGCCGGGATCATCGAACGTGCCCAGGAGTTGGGCCTAGATCTCATCTCGGTAGGAAGCGAACAGTCCTCGGCACCCGACGAATCGCATCGCAGATCGGAGTGACATGAGCGAGCAGAGTCCGACGACTGGCGAGGGACGCAAGATCGGTGGTGGTGCGATCGCCGCACTGACCGGTCTGGGCGTACTCCTGGTCTTCATCATCCAGAACACCGAACAGGTCCAGTTCCGCTTCCTGTTCCTCACGTTCACGTGGCCGCTCTGGCTCTACACCCTCCTCGTGGCGGCATTCGGCGCGCTTGTGTGGTTCGGGCTCGGCGTGATGCGACGCCACCGGCGTCGCAGCGCACGACGTGAGGACCGCCGCACGTAGCTGCCTCGACGGCCAGGTCCGCATGCGGCCACAGAAGTGCCGCGGAGACCTCGTCGAGCCCGTGCCGGACGGCTAGCCTGCTTCTGGGGCCGAGCTCACGGTCTGTGGCTCACGATCGTCGGGAGGGTCGGTCCATGATTTCCGGGCCTCACCCGGCCAGCCCGCCGAGACTGATAGCGCCGCGGTCCGCTGCGGATGACTCCGGTGCCCGGGATGCGCGGCCCGGCGCGATCGAACTTGCCGTCGCCTTAGACGACCCCCGCATCCTCCTGACGACGAAGCTGACCGCCCCTCCGGTCCGTGATGAGACCTTGCGCCGGGACAGGCTGCTTCGACAGCTGGGCAGGGGGTCAGCTGAACGGTTGACGCTTGTCGCCTGCCCAGCAGGCTTCGGTAAGTCGAGCCTCCTCGCGTCCTGGTGCGCGAGCGAGGCCGCACGACGTCCCGTCGCGTGGCTGACGTTGGAGACGTCGGACAACGACCCAGTCGTGCTCTGGTCCTACCTGCTCGAGGCCGTCCGCAGGGTCTGTCCGACCATCGACCGCTCACTGTCCCAAGCGGCCGTCGGGGCGCCGGTCGTCATCGACGCCCTACTGCCGCGATTAGTCAACGCGCTCGCCAAGCAGCCCGCGATGACGCTGATCTTGGACGACTTCCACGAGCTCTCGACCGGGCCAGCCCGCGACAGCATCCATGCGCTCGTCGCCCACGCTCCCCCCAACGTTCGGATAGTGCTATCGACCCGGAAGGAACCCGAGCTGCCACTCGCGACCATGAGGGCACATGGCGAGTTAGTCGAACTACGGGCAGACGACCTCAGGTTCACACTCGACGAGGCGGACGAGTTCCTCAACGGTCGCCAGATGCTCGAACTCTCGACAGATGACGTGACCCTGCTCGTCGAACGCACCGTGGGTTGGCCGGCCGGGCTCTACCTCGCTGCGCTGTCCCTTCGACCCTCACTCAACCGCCACCGTGACGTCGCCAGATTCACCACGTCCAACCGCCATGTGATCGACTACCTCGAAGCAGAGGTTCTCGCTGCACACGAACCGGCCGACCTTGAGCTGCTGATTCGCTGCTCAGTCCTCGACCGGATCAGCGGTCCCGTGTGCGACGCCCTCCTCGATCGGCAGCAGTCGAGCGAAGCGCTCAGACGTCTCGCGCAAACAAACCTGTTCGTGATGCCGTTGGACGACGACAGCGACGCGTACCGGCTTCACCCGCTCTTCGCTCAACTCATGCGCGTGGAACTCGGACGCCTGGACCCCGCCATTGCCGCCGAGTTGAGGCGCCGCGCCTTCGCCTGGCACCGCGCGAACGGGAAGACCGCGGAAGCGATCGGATACGCGATCGACGCAGGCATGTTCACCGAGGCAAGCGACATGATCGCCACCTCCTGGATCCACTGGATCAACGCCGGCATGTATGGCACGGTCCTGACCTGGGTGCATCGGCTCCCGACCTCCGTGTCGAGCGGGGACGTCCGCCTTCAGCTGGTCCGGGCCTGGGCCGAGTGCCTGTCCGGGCACAAGAGCCCGGCGGTCGTCACCATCGGGATCGTCGAGGAGCTTCTGAGCGCGTCGGACGACCGACCTCTGCCGGACGGCTTCAGCTCCGGCGTTGCCAGTCTTGCCACGCTGCAAGGAATCTTCTCGTGGGGAGACCTTTCTCTCGGCTACTCCCAGGCACAGCGTGCGGTTGAGCTCGAAGGCCCAGGTTCTGCCTGGCGGTCCGTCGCCTGCTGGGCGATGGGTCTCAACCTCCTGCTCCGCGGCGACCTGGCGGCCGCGGAGGCCTGGTTCGTCGAGGCCACCGACTTGGCTCCGATGCGTGAACAGTGGCTCGTGGTCTGCACCGGCTACGCCTACCTCTCGCTCATCGCCGGCGCGCGCGCGGATCGCGCCGCGCAGAACACACTGGCGCAGCGTGCGACCACGATTGCGCGCGAGCACGGCCTCGAGGACGGCGCGGCGGGTCCGGCCATCGCGGCGGGTGCCGCCCTCGCCGCACAAGGTGCAGTTGCCGTTGCGCTGCCTCTGCTGGATCACGCTGTCACCCTGGCGCGGGTAGGCGCTCAACCAGGCGTGCTGGCGATCGCGCTGGGCCTCTATGCATCGGCACTGTGCGAAGACGGGGACCATGCTCAGGCGAGAGTGGCACTGGCGGAGGCACGCTCACTCGCCGGTGCCAGCTGGGCGAGAACGTCCAACCGCCTCTGCCCTGACTGTAGGGCCACGGAAGGGACAACACTGACCGAGCGCGAGCGGACCGTGCTGTCCCTGCTGAGCACCGACCTGAGCGAATCAGACATCGCTCGGCAGCTGTTCGTCTCCCGCGACACCGTTCACAGCCACACCAAATCGATCTATCGAAAGCTGGGCGCGTCCACTCGCACAGACGCGGTCGAGCGCTCCCGAGACCTGGGACTCCTGTGACGCTCGGCGTGATGACTGTGGGTGTAGGCAGCGATTTCCCCTAGGTGAGATGGCCAGACAGAACGCCCAAGCTGCCGCCAGCGTGTGAGCCTTCCCGTGTCGGATTCCACCATGGACGATCGGGGGCGGATCAGTGACATCAGGCAGATCGGGGCCGAGACGATCCGGGTCCCGACCGAACGTCGTCGCGACCCGGCGTCCTGGAACATCCTGTACCCGGTCGACTTCCCGAATGACGAGATTGAGGAGTAGCGCGTGAACACCATCGCCGAATTCGGCACTGGGCAGCTCCTGTGGAGCATGCTCTGGTTCTTCATGTTCGTGATTTGGTTCTGGCTGCTGATCACCGTATTCGGCGACATCTTCCGCAGCGACGACTTGGGGGGCTGGGGGAAGGCCCTGTGGATCATCTTCATCGTGCTCTTCGTCTGGCTCGGTGTGCTTGTGTACTTCATTGCCCGCGGGAAGGGCATGCAGGAGCGCAGTCTGAAAGCGGCGGCAGCTCAGCAGGCAGCCCAACAGGACTACATCCGCGGCGTCGCCGGCTCTAGCAGTCCCAGTTCCGCCGATGAGATCGCCAGGCTCGCTGACCTGCGCGACAAGGGCGTCCTGTCTGAGGAAGAGTTTCAGACAGCCAAGGCCAAGGCACTCGCCTGACGTCGCCGCGCCGTAGCGGGAACGGACCGACCAGTGGACGTGAGCTGGTCCGTCCGTTGCCTGCCGAGGTCGGACCGTTTGAGGGCCGCGCTCGACACGGGCCTCGGGCCGCGGGTCAGCGCCCAACCCCCGGTGCCGATTTCCCCTAGGTGAGATCGAAAGTAGGCCCTGCTCGGTGTCTCCCAGGCGTGTGACGCTGCAACCATGGCGCGAAGCGTCCAGCCGCGCCGCACGCCGCAGGTCACGGATGCGGGGCCCGCCAGCATCGACCAAACGGTGGAACGGGATGACTTCGTGGACTGCCGAGAAGGAGTGGACATGAGCACCGACATCGGGAGCGAGGCGGTTTCGGCCGAGCCGTCGGGGAGAGGCAAGACACCGCCCAAGGTGGCTCACCTGACGCGTGCGGAGCGCGCCGGGAAGGGGAAGGCGGCGCGAGCCGTCGCGCCGTTGGCGTCACACGCCGACTTCGACCCGAACCGTGACCGCCCGGACCCGATCGCACTGATCGAGAGTCAGGCCACGTCGCGGGTGCCGGAGTTGGTTCCCATCAGATACGGGCGCATGGTCACGACGCCGTTCGCCTTCTACCGCGGTGCCGCGCTGGTGATGGCGTCGGATCTGTCGCGCACCCCCTCACCGGGGCTGAACACCCAGATCTGTGGGGACGCGCACATGACGAACTTCGGCGTGTTCGGATCGCCGGAGCGACGCCTGCTCTTCGATCTCAACGACTTCGACGAGACCGCACCGGGACCGTTCGAGTGGGACGTCAAACGCCTGGCCGTGAGCCTGGAGATCGCCGGGAGGGGCAACGGGTTCAAGGCGAAGGAGCGTCGTGCGACGGTCGTGACGGCGGTGCAGAGCTACCGCGAGTCGATGCGCGGCTTCGCGCAGCAGGGGAACCTCGACGTGTGGTACGCACGCCTCGACGTCGACCAGTTCCTGCGCGACCACCGATCGCTACTCCCGATCGAGGGGGCCAGGCGCGCTGATGCCGCGATGGCGAAGGCCCGCACCCGCGACAGCATGAACGCATTGGACAAGCTGACCACGCTCGTCGACGGTCGGCCCCGCATCGTCGGGGTCCCGCCGCTGATCGAGACTATCGAGGACCTGGCCCCGGGCCGGGACCGCGACGACTTCATGGCCGAGATGCGAGGCGTCATCCGCTCCTACCGGACGAGTTTGCTTCCCGACCGACGGCACCTGCTCGAGCAGTACCGCATGGTCGACATGGCGCGGAAGGTTGTCGGCGTTGGAAGCGTGGGCACTCGCTGCTACATCCTGCTGATGGAGGGTGTCGATGGCGGCGACCCGCTGTTCCTGCAGGCCAAGGAGGCCCAGACGTCGGTGCTCGAGGAGTTCACTGGCGCCAAGACCCGCGGGCAGGCAGGACAGCGCGTCGTGCACGGGCAACGACTCATGCAGGCGGCTTCCGACATCTTCCTGGGCTGGCAGCAGGTCGACGGCCTCGACGGCGTCCGCCGCGACTTCTACATCCGGCAGCTGCGTGACTGGAAGGCGTCGCTTCCCCCCGAGCAGATGGTTCCCGCCGGCATGCCCGTCTATGGCCGGCTCTGCGGTTGGACCCTTGCCCGAGCCCACGCCCGAGCCGGGGACCGCATCGCCATCTCCGCCTACCTCGGCCGCAAGAACACCTTCGACCAGGCCATCGCGGACTTCGCCGTCGCCTACGCCGACCAGAACGAGAAGGACCACGCAGCACTCGGCACCGCCATCAAGGAAGGACGCCTCGTTGCCGAGATCGGGCTCTGAGTTGGACAATGCCTGAGTCAGCCGATCAACTCACGGCCGGCTCGGGGACTCCGACGCCCCAGTCGCCGACGCCGAGTTACTGCGGGGTCGTGGGTCGGGGTCGTACGAGGCGTGCGACGTCTCGCCAGGGGATGGCAAGGTACAGCGCGATCGCGAAGTAGACCGCCACGGCGATGCCAGGCAGCACGAGGCCCACGACGATCGCGACCCCATACATGACGAGCCCGCTCGCGGACTTGGTACGTGCCTGGGCCAGCTCCTCGTCTTCGCCGGGGCGATAGAGGCTCTCGGCCACCGCGTAGCGGTCGAGCGCGAGCCCGAGAATACGAATGAGCAGCAAGTTGAATCCGAAGACGGTGACCGCGACGCGTTCGGCGTCGCTCTCGCCGAACGCGTCGGTGACAAGCTTGGTCGGGAACGGCAGGAACACGATGAACAGGAGCAGGAGCAGGTTCAGCCGCAGGAACACGGCGTCGACACGCGCGAGCGCGTCGGTCGTCGCGGAGTGACCGATCCAGGCGACGCCGATGGTCATGAAGCTCACGACGTAGCCGACATAGGACGGCCAGGCGGACAGGAACTGATGGAGGGGCGAACCTTCGGGCACGACGACGACATCGAGGATGAGCAGCGTGATCGCGATGGCGAATACGCCGTCGCTGAATGCCTCGAGCCGGCCCTTACTGAACGACCCTCCGCTGCGTGCTCGCCCGACCATCGCCGTCGCGGTCCTCTCTGTCGCTGCATCCCTTGAGTGCTTCGCCGATGGTCTCTCGTCCCGGGCCTCGCAGCATGCCGAAGTTCGCGCCGAGACGCGCCGGCGCACTTGCCCCGCGACGTCGGATCGACCTACATCTGGCCCGACCGGCGAAGAGCAACCCGATCAACGAGCACGTTGGTTATCGCCACAGCCGCTGCGGTCGAGGCCGCCCACACCAGGATGCGCGTGAGCGGAACACCGCTGTCGCGTGCGGACGGCTCCTGCTGGCCGGTGACCTTCCGGTATGCGAGACCCATCGCGCGCTGCACCGCCCAGGTCGCTGCCAGCTCCACGACAGCTACCTTCATCGCTTGCCGCATGTCGTCCGTGGGTACGTCAACAACACCCGAGTTGGTCAGCGACGAAGCATCATCCGCACCCACGACCGCATCGTACGCCGGAGAATGGGCCCAACGGTTGACGACCGTCGCGGACCTCCCGCTCGGGTCTGGAGAGTCAGGTGGCGGGTCGCGCGAGCTTGGCGAATCCGCGGGTTTTGGGGAGTCCCACCGGGTTCATTGTGGGTTCGGACGCGCAGCCAGCCCCTGAAAGGCGCTAAGTCACTGGAACACAGAACCCCTTGTGCCCCATCATGTTTCGAGACTAGTCAGGAAAGTCCAACACACCCTGGAATGGCACAGACTCGTCTCTTAATCCGCGGGTTCTGGGTTCGATCCCCAGGCGGCCCACCCGTTTGATGTGTGGTTCCTCTTCGGCCTCAGCTTCTGTCTCGCCCACATGGGTATCTAACGCAGAAGTGCGCCATCAGGTTCTCGTCGTGCCGTCGAATCCCCAAGCCCGCCGCTGCGGGCGGTTCTAGGCCGAGGGCGTCGTCACGCTGTCCGTGCCGTCGGCGGACGCGTCGTACGCCGCGAGCCGGTCGTCGGCGAACCCCGTGCGCCGGTGGGCGCCGTCGCAGAACGGCTTGTTCTCCGACGCGCCGCACCGGCAGAGCACGACTCGGTTGCGGACCGGGTACGGCGTCCCGTCCTCGCTCGTGACCCGGATGCCGCCGCGGAGCCAGAGCCCGCCACTCACTCCGACTGCGGGATCCTCGATGATGCCGATGCTCGGCTCGAGGTCGGGTTCGAGCGCTGCGCCGCCGGCCCGCTTGTCGTAGGCCACCAGACGGCCCGCCGGGCAGTGCGACGCCTCGTGTGCGGCTATGCCGCGCGCCTCGTCGGTCGATGAGTTCTCGACGGCGCCCCAGGCTTCGCCGTGGCCGGTGCAGAAGCGCGCTTTGGCGCAGAGACTCCCCACGTCGGCGAGGCTCATCGTCGGGCCGTCGGTCATGTCGGCCTGCTCGAGGTACGCCGCCCGGCTCGCCGTCTCGGTCCCGTCGAAGTCGACCCTGAGGTGCGAGTTGTCGCAGAACGGCTTGTTCCCCGAGTGGCCGCACCGGCAGAGCTTGAAGCTGCGGCCCGTCTCCACGGGATCGGCCCGCTTCCAGGTCCAGCTCGCGCCGGTGTCGTCCTCGGCGATCACCTGGTAGTCGACGGTCACCGGCCCGGTCACGAGGTAGGGGCCGTCGACCGAGACGACGACGGTGACGGGGTCGCTCGCGTCGTTCATGGTCTGGCTCCTCACCCACGGTGGCCGGCGGTCCTGCCTCCGAGCATGGGGCAGACAGCCTCGTCCGTGTGCGGGAACCGCGAGAGACCTGACGGATCGATGGGTCTCCTCGCGCAGTCGACGGCGGATCAGCTCGCGTCGGTCTGGTCGGCCGACCACGCGCGCGACGTGGGCGAGAGTGCGTTCCACGAAGGTGCACCAGCTCGCGCCGCGCGGCCGTCCGGTGCTGCGTGACGCGCTGGCGACGCGGACACTCGAGCCGAGACCCCCTGGGCCGAGATGCTCGACTCACGCGCGGCGTCGGGCGACGGATTCCCTTCCGCGCCGCAGGACGCGCACCGCGCGTTCGTCGGCGAGCCGGTGCACGGTCACCTCGATCACCGCGGCCGTCGTCGCGGTGGCCGCCGTCCACACGATGGCCCGCCGCCACGACGTCTGTGGGTCGCTCGGCACCGGCGGCGTACGACCCGTCATGCGTTCGTAGCCCTTGGCGAGGCCCTGCCGGGCGATCCAGACGGCTCCCGCGGCGACGAGCGGTGCCGCGAGGTGGAGCCACGGACGCGTGCGCGGTCCGTACTCGACGAGGGTTCCGTCCTCGAGCGTGACGACGTCGCTGGTGGTCATGACCGGACGCTAGACCCGTGCGCGCCGGTGCGCCTCAGCGATCGAGCATGTGGATGGACTGTCGGTGCGCGGCGAGGGCCCAGATGATGATCACGTCGAGCGTGATGATGAGGATCGACCACACCGGGTAGTACGGCAGCCACATGAAGTTGGCCAGCGCACTCAGGCCGGCGATGCCGATGGCCACGATCCCGGCCCAGAGCGCACCCCGCAGCACGAAGATCCCGATCACGAAGAGGGCGGCGCCGAGAATCAGGTGGATCCAGCCCCACGTGGTCACGTCGAACGAGAGGATCCACTTCTGGCCGACGACCAGCAGGGTGTCGTTGTCCTTGAACAGGGCCACCAACCCGAGGAACGCCTGCCACAGCCCGGCTAGCAGCAGGAGGACACCGGCGGAGAAGATCGCTCCGGCGGCGAAGCCCTGAGTCTCGCTCGTCCTGGTGCTCATCGCGTGCTCCCTCGGATGTCGGTGTCGCGCTGACGGAACGGCGGGCGCGGCTGTGCGGTCCGGCACGTCGACGCTACGGGCTCCGCGTGCCTCGTGTCCTCGCTATCTGCCGTCGCGCGCCGGCGCCGAGACGCCGTATCCGCCAGGGTCGTGGCGGTCAGGAGCCGTGGATCGCGTCGTCGAGGCGCGTGGTGTCGCTCGGCGCCCACGCGCCGTGCGCGCCCGGGGCATCGAGGGCGAAGGCCCAGGCCTGGGCGGTGACATCCCCGTAGTTGTGGCCCACGCCGGCCGGGACGGCTCCGGCGGCGGCGAGGTCCAGGCCGGTCTGGAGGAAGAACACGCCGGGCCACCAGGTGATGCGCGCGTCGACGCCCGGGCCCAACGGCCCGGCCAGCCAGTCGGGCCGTTCCCAGACCAGGGAAGGGGACCACCACGACACCGGGTCGTTCGCATGCTGCGTGAGCCCGACCCGAGTCGTGCCCCAGCCCGCCGCCGTCCACTCGCCAGAGTCGGCGGTGGCGGGGTCCCGCGCGATGCCGGAGTCGCCGATCACCGGCTCCCACGCCGGGCCGCCCGTGCGCGTGTCGCGCCACTGCGTCCACACCGGGCTCGCACCCGGCGACCCGACCCACACCGTGGCGTCCGCCTGGGACGCGACCTGGTCCGGCGTCATCCCCGCGAACGCGGCCTGACCGCCGTAGGCGCCCAGGCTCTCCCCGGACGTCGCGAGCCGCGGGCGCTCGTCCGGCGGGAGCGCCTCGACCGCCCGACGCACCGTCTCCCACAGGGCGCGCGCCTCCTCGCCGGCGGCCTTCTGGTCGACGAGGAAGGACAGCCAGGACGGGAGGACGGAGTACTGCGTCGCGACGGTGGCGACGTCACCGCCGGTGAGGAACTCGGGGGCCGACACCAGCGTCGGGTCCAGGTAGCCGTTCCCCGTGGTGACGGCGACGACGAGCAGCCGGCGGTGGAACGCTCCGGTACGTCGCAGCTCCTGCACCGCGAGCTCTGCCCGCGCCTGAGCGGAGTCTGCCGCGGCGAGCCCGACGTAGACCCGGATCGGCTCCGGGGCGGGTACGCCGCGTAGGCCGCGATCCGCTCCACCGTCGGGCCACCGTCGACGAACCGTTGTCCCTCGGCGCCCAGAGCGTCGTACGGCACCAGCGACCCGGGACCACCGGTTCGCAGCTGCGAGGTCGGGGCCGGCTGCCCGCTGCCGCGTCCGTCGAGGACGTCGAACACGCCCCAGATGCCGACGTAGCCGATCGCGAGCACGCCCACGACCACGCCGGCCGAGGCCGCAAGGCCCGCGACCCTGCCCGGGACCGGACCCCACCGCCGCGACACGGCGGTGCGAACTCGTCGGGCGACACCGCGCAGCCCCCGGCCGACGAGCACCAGCAGCCACCCGAGACCCAGTCCCGCGATCAGGAGCACGGCGGCCGAGGGGGCCGGGTCCGGCATCCCCAGCGACTGCGCCTGCTGCGCCTGCCAGCCCGCGGCGGCGACCGTCATGACCACGGCCCACAGCCACACGAGAACCGTGGCGGCCCGACCGGTACGCCGCGCTGCCGGTCCCGGCGTACGCCGGACGAGCCGCTGGACGCCCCACGCGATCGCGCACCCGAGCCCGTACCCGACGGCCGCCAGCAGCCCGGCCAGTGCGACCGCGATCCCCGCGGGGCGCGGCAGCAACGACGGCGCCAGGCCCGCGGTCCACAGCAGCGCCGCGCCGGCCAGACCCGGGACGGACCGCGGGAGCGCTCGACCCCGCGTCCTCGTGGAGGTCATCGCGCTAGGCGACCGGCCGCGCGGCCGCGAACGTGCGCGCCGCACGGCGGTACCAGGTGGCCAGCGCGACGATGCCGATGACGATCTGCGGCACGAACGACGCGGCGCGCCACACCAGGTCGGCCGCGGTCGCGTCCCCGCTGCTCACGCCCATGGCCGTCAGCAGCGCGATGAGGAACGCGTCCACCGTCCCCAGGCCCCCGGGGGTGATCGGGATCATGATCCCGATCTGGGCCACCGCCCACGCCCCGAACGCGACCAGGAACGACGTCGAGGCGTCCTGCCCCTCCACGCCGCGCAGCGACGCGAACAGGATGAGGAACTGGGTCAGCGACACCGCGAGCTGGGTGAACGTGATCGACGACCAGCGGTGCCGGACCAGGTCCACGATGTCGCGGCGGAACTTCACCACGACGGGCACCAGGTCCAGGTCGTCGTGGTTCTTGACGAAGCGCAGGAACGGCCTGGCCAGCCGGTTGCCCAGCCGACCCAGCCGTTCGGCGAGCTTCTCGCTGCGCATGATCAGCCCGAACACGGTGACCATCGCCAGCAGCACGGCCAGGCCGATCACGCCGACGACGACGTACGGTCCGGCGCTGATGGTCCCGGACGCGGCGATCGCCGCGAGCCCGAGCACGGGCAGGCCCAGCGTGACGAAGATGCTCCACACACCGGTCGCGCCGATGGCGGCGGTCGCGGCGGTCGGGGTCACCTCGAACGTGGCCAGCATCGCGTACTGCACGCCGAGCCCGAACGCACCACCCGCGGGTATGCCGTTGCTGATCGCGAACGCACCCTGGTTGAGCTGGAACGAGTGCCGGTAGCTCAGCCCCGGCGTCGCCGCCATGAACGGGAAGCCGTAGACGATGTTGTAGACCACGACCGCGACGAGGATCAGCGCGATCGCCTGCCAGGTCATCGCCTTGATCGCCACCGCGGCGTCGGCGTAGGACCCGATCTGCGGGATCACCCCGAGGAAGATCACCAGCAGGGAGACGACCCCGATCACCGCGCCGATGATCGTCTTCTTCCGGTCCAGCGCGGGGCGCGCCGCCCCGGGCTGCGCCGGGGCCGAGGGCTCCGGCGTCGCGCCGGTGGCGCTGCTGTCAGTGGGGTGGTCCGAGCCAGTGTCCACTGGGTCTCACTTCCCATCGGGTCGGTCGTGCCGACCGCCACATCCTCCTCCACGGCAGGGGCCGCGCCGACCCGGCGCGCCGTCGCTCGGGTCCCCGTACCGCCGGTCGCAACACCCTGTCCTCGCCGAGCAGCGGGCCGGGACGCAGGACGGGCCGACGCGGAGGCGTACCGGAATCCCTCAGCCCGATCACACCCGAGCCGAAAGGGGGCACGTCAGATCCGCGGCTCACGGCGCCGCGGGTACCTCGCCCACCAGGGAGTCCCGATGAGCAGTCCGGTGCCGGCGCCCTCGGACGGCCTGGACGAGATCTGCCACGAGTTCCTCGTCGAGAGCTACGAGAACCTCGACGAGCTCGATCGGGCTCTCGTGGCCCTCGAGCAGGAGCCCGACTCGCGCGACCTGCTGGCGTCGGTGTTCCGCACCATCCACACGATCAAGGGGACGAGCGGGTTCCTCGCCTTCAACCGCCTCGAGGCGGTCACCCACGTCGGCGAGAACGTGCTCAGTCGGCTGCGGGACGGGCAGCTGCGGCTCACACCCGAGACCACCACCGCGCTGCTTCGCATGGTCGACGTGGTGCGCGCGCTGCTCGCCAGCATCGAGGCGACCGGGGTGGAGGGCGACCTCGACACGAGCGAGATCGAGACGGTCCTCGCGGCCTGTCTCGATCCGGCGGCTGCGGACTCCCCCGGCGAGGCGACCGAGCCGAGCGGCGGCACCGGCCCCGACCTCGAGACCGCGCCTGACCTCGACGCCGGCGAGCCCGTGCAGCCGGTCGTGGAGGTCACCGTCAGCGCGAAGGGACCGGCGCCGGAGGAGACCGTCGCTGCCTCGGCCGGGCCGGACGAGACGCGCCCCGCGTCGGGTCCGACCGGTGTCGTGGCGACCGACGACCTCGACGACCAGCAGGCGCGTCGGTCGGTGGCCGACAGCAGCATCCGGGTCGACGTCGGGCTCCTCGACCAGCTCATGCGGCTCGTGGGCGAGCTGGTGCTCACCCGCAACCAGGTCGTGCAGTACGTCGGCGACCTCCAGCACGCGGAGCTCCAGCGCGCCTCGCAGCGGCTCGACCTCATCGCGACCGAGCTGCAGGAAGGGGTCATGAAGACCCGCATGCAGCCGATCGACCAGGTGTGGTCGCGGCTGCCGCGGGTCGTCCGCGACCTCGGCGCGCAGTGCGGGAAGTCCGTGCGGCTCACGATGGAGGGCCGCGAGACCGAGCTGGACCGCACGCTGCTCGAAGCCGTCAAGGACCCTCTGACGCACCTGGTGCGCAACGCGATCGACCACGGGCTCGAGTCACCCTCCGACCGGGTCGCCGTGGGCAAGCCGGCCGAGGGCACCCTGCTGCTCCGGGCCTACCACGAGGGTGGGCAGGTCGTCGTCGAGGTCACCGACGACGGCGCCGGCATCGACCCCGAGCGGGTGCGGGCGAAGGCGCTCGAGCGCGGGATCGTGACGCGCGAGTCGCTCGGCCGGATGAGCGAGCGCGAGGTGCTCGACCTCATCTTCCGGCCCGGCTTCTCCACTGCCGCGGCCGTCACGAACGTCTCGGGCCGCGGCGTGGGCATGGACGTCGTGCGCACCAACATCGAGAAGATCGGCGGCACCGTCGACGTCGTGAGCGAGTCCGGGCACGGGACCACCGTGCGGGTGCGCATCCCGCTCACCCTCGCGATCATCCCGGCGCTCGTGGTGGGCCAGGGCGGCGACCAGTACGCGATCCCGCAGGCCAACCTGCTCGAGCTGGTCCGACTGGACGCGACCGCCGCCCACGCCGGCGTCGAGCACGTCGCCGGAGCCCCGGTCCACCGGCTTCGCGGCACCCTGCTGCCCCTCGTCTTCCTCGCCGAACAGCTCGGCCTTCCCGCGGGAGAGCCCGGGGAGGCGATCAACATCGTCGTGCTGTCGGCGGACGACGGCCACTTCGGCCTCGTGGTCGAGGAGGTCTGCGACACCCAGGAGATCGTGGTGCGCCCGCTGTCGCGCCAGATCAAGCACGTCGATGCCTTCGCCGGTGCCACCATCACTGGTGAGGGCAGGGTCGCCCTCATCCTCGACGTCGGCGGTCTGGCGCAGCGCGCCATGGCTCAGCCGGTCTCTGCGGCCTCGGCCCGCGCCGCCCGCGACGACGAGTCCCGCGCCGCCGACTCTCGAGAGGCCTCCCGTCTTCTCGTCTGCCAGGTCGGCGACGGACGCCGGCTCGCGCTGCCGATGGCCGACGTGGCCCGGCTCGAGGAGTTCCCGCTCACCATGGTCGAGCGCGCCGGCTCCTCCGACGTCGTGCAGTACCGCGGCGACCTGCTGCGGCTGGTCCAGGTCGGCGAGCTGCTCGGCGTCGAGCCCGCGGGACAGTCCGCGGCCGAGACGATCACCGTGGTCGTGCACCGGCACGAGGACGAGTCGGCCGTCGGCCTGGTCGTGGACCAGATCCTCGACGTGATCGAGGAGGACGTGCGCCTCAGCGACGTCGGCCGTCACGTCGGTCTGCACGGGTCCGCCGTGCTCCAGTCGCGCGTCACCGACGTCGTCGACGTCCCCGCCCTCGTGGCGGCCGCTTCGGGAGGCAGCCGTGGCTGACGGCCGGCAGCTGTGCACGTTCCACGTCGACGACCTCTACCTCGGGGTCGACGTCATGGAGGTGCAGGAGGTCATCCGCTACCAGGAGATGACCGTGGTACCGCTCGCTCCCGACGTGGTCCGCGGCCTGATCAACCTGCGCGGTCAGATCGTGACCGCCCTCGACCTACGGCGGATGCTCGGACTCCCGGCGTTGCCCGCGGACCAGCTCCCGGCGAACGTCGTCATCCGCGACGGCGCCGACGAGGCGGTGAGCCTGCTGGTCGACCAGATCGGCGACGTCGTGGACACCGACGAGGACGACTTCGAGCCCGTGCCGCCGACGGTGACCGGGCCGGCGCGCCACCTCGTCCGCGGCGCCTACAAGCTCCCCGACCGGCTCCTCCTCGTGCTCGACACGCACCGAGTCCAGGACGTCGAGCGACGGACGACCGTCCGCACCTGAGATCCCGACCCCCACTGATCTGAGTCATCCGGCGGCCGCTCCACGGACGCCCGGCCACCCACGAAGGAGACACGTCATGTCGATCGCCACCGAGCACAACGGACACGGCGCGAACGGGCACGCCGCCGATGCCGCGGCGACGCGGCCGTCGGCGTCGCGGGGCCGCGCGAAGGGGGAGGCAGCCGTCGACCTGGCGGGCCTGCGCTCCGTCCTCGACAACGCGCCGCTGCGGGTCATGCTCTGCGACCGCGACCTGGTGATCCGCTACGTCAACAAGGCGTCCCTCGAGGGGCTGCGCGCGATCCAGCAGTACCTGCCCGTCTCGGTGGACCAGATCGTCGGCACGAACATCGACATCTTCCACAAGAACCCGAGCCACCAGCGGCACATGCTCGCCACCGACGCCATGCTCCCGCACAACGCCAAGATCCAGGTCGGGCCGGAGACGCTCGACCTCACGGTCGCGGCGGTCTACGACGACAACGGCGCGTTCGTGGGCGCGATGGCCTCGTGGGAGAACGTCACCGACCTGATCGCCTCGGAGACGGCGCGCCGCGAGGCCGAGGCCGACGCGTCCGCCGTCGCCCGGATGCTCGCCCCGCTCGCCTCGCTCGCGGCCGCGACGTCCACCGAGGAGGCCGCCCAGTCCGCGCTCGACAACGTCAAGGAGTCCTTCGGCTGGACCTACGGCTCGTACTGGGCGATCGACCCGTCGGACCGGACCCTGCGGTTCGTGGCGGAGTCGGGGTCGGCGGGCGAGGTCTTCGCCGAGGCCACGCGGACCGCGTCGTACCGCGAGGGAGCAGGGCTCGCCGGAAGCGCCTGGCAGAGCCGCGATCTGGTCCACACCGCCGACCTGAGCACCATGCCCGCCTGCGCGCGGGCCGCGGTCGCGAAGCAGGCGGGGGTGCGGTCCGGTGTGTGCTTCCCCGTCGTCGTGCACGGCGAGGTCGTGGGCACGATGGACTTCTTCTCGGCCGAGACGGGGGACCCGAGGCCGGCCCGGATCGACGCGCTGCGCAACGTGGGCCGGTTGGTGTCCCAGACCTTCGAGCGCATCTCCGCGGAGGCCGACCGCCGTGCCGACGCCGCCCAGCTGCGCCACAAGGTCGACATCATGCTCGAGGTCGTGCGCGGCGCCGCGGCCGGTGACCTCACCCGCGACGTCCCGGTGAGCGGGTCGGACGCGATCGGGCAGATGGGCGAGGGACTCGGTGCCCTCCTCAGCGCCCTGCGCACCAGCCTCGGCGAGGTGGGCCAGACGGCTCAGGCGCTCGCCGCCGCGGCCGAGGAGCTCTCCGCGGTCAGCGAGCAGATGATCGGCAACGCCGGGGGCACCTCCGACCAGGCCGCGACCGCCACCTCGACGTCGGCGGACGTCGCCTCGAACATCCAGTCGGTCGCCACCGCGGCCGAGGAGATGACGGCGAGCATCTCCGAGATCGCGCGCAACGCGGCGTCCGCGGCCGACGTGGCGGGGCAGGCGGTCGAGGGCGCCGCCTCCGCCAACCGGACGGTCTCCAACCTCGGTGACTCGTCGGTGGAGATCGGCAAGGTCATCAAGGTCATCACCTCGATCGCCCAGCAGACCAACCTGCTCGCGCTCAACGCCACCATCGAGGCCGCGCGGGCCGGCGAGGCCGGCAAGGGGTTCGCCGTCGTCGCCAACGAGGTCAAGGAGCTGGCGAAGGAGACCGCGCGGGCGACCGAGGACATCAGCCAGAAGATCGAGGCGATCCAGTCCGACACCGCCGGCGCGGTCGACGCCATCGGCCAGATCTCCACCGATCATCAACCAGATCAGCGACATCCAGACCACGATCGCCACCGCGGTGGAGGAGCAGACCGCCACCACGAACGAGATCGCGCGGAGCGTCTCGGCCGCGGCCTCCGGCAGCTCCGACATCACCCGCAGCATCGAGGCGGTGTCCGAGGCCGCGCAGAGCACGCGTCAGGGTGCGGAGGACAGCCAGCGGGCCGCGGCCGAGCTCGCCTCGATGGCGGCCGAGCTGCAGCGGCTGCTGGGTCAGTTCCGGTTCTGACACCGGGCACGTCACGAGCTGGGGAGGAGGAGCGATGCGACCGATCAGGGTGCTGGTCGTCGACGACACGGTCGTCGTGCGACGTGTGGTCAGTCAGGTGCTCGACGAGTGCCCCGACATCGAGGTCGTCGCCACTGCCTCGCACGGTCGGATCGCCCTCCAGCAGATCGAGGCGCACCGTCCGGACGTGGTCACCCTCGACGTCGAGATGCCGGTCATGGACGGACTGCAGACGCTCGCCGAGCTGCGTCCCCGCTGGCCCGACCTGCCGGTGATCATGTTCAGCACGCTCACCGAGAGCGGAGCGACCGCGACGCTGGACGCCCTCGCGCTCGGGGCGAGCGACTACGTGACCAAGCCGTCGAGCATGGCCGACCGAGCCGCTGCCCTCGAGGCCGTGCGCTCGGCGTTGGTCCCGCTCGTCCGGTCGTGGGGTCGCCCTCGGCCGGCGACCGAGACGACGGTCCCCGCCACGCTTCCTCCTCGGCCGGCTCCCCGGCGCCTCACGGCGGGCGCACCCCTCGGCGTCGTCATCGGGGTCTCGACCGGCGGCCCGAGCGCCCTCTCCCGCGTGATCTCGGCACTGCCCGCCACGCTGCCCGTCCCGGTGGTCGTCGTGCAGCACATGCCACCCATGTTCACGCGCCTGCTGGCGGAGCGGCTCGACCGCCTGTCCCCGCTCACCGTGACCGAGGCGCCGGACGGCGTCCGGGCCGAGGCCGGGCACGTCTACGTCGCCGCCGGCGGTCGGCACCTGCGCCTCGAGTCGCACCGCGGCGTCGCGACCCTGCACCATGACGACGGCCCGGTGGAGAACTCGTGCCGCCCCGCCGTCGACGTCACGTTGCGCTCCGCGGCCGGCGTATGGGGAGCGCGGAGCCTGGTGGTGGTCATGACCGGGATGGGGAGCGACGGGCTCGAGGGGGCCCGGCTCGTCCACGAGCGCGGCGGCCGGGTCCTGGCGCAGGACGAGGCGACGTCCGTGGTGTGGGGGATGCCGGGCGCCGTCGTACGCGGAGGGCTGGCCGACGAGGTGCTCGCGCTGGAGGAGATCGCGCCGGCGATCGTGCGCGCCACCCTCACGGCACCGGTCCTGGCCGGAGCGGGGTCACGATGACCGTCACCACCGCCGCCGCCGACCCGGACCTGCTGCTCATCGGGGAGTTCGTGCAGTCGAGGTCGGCCATCCTGCTGCCGGTCGACAAGCACTACCTGTTCGAGGCGCGCCTGCGCCCGGTCCTGCGCGAGCACGGCATCCCGGGGATCGCCGAGCTGGCCACCCGGTTGCGGGACGGCTCGGCACACACCGCACTCGGCGAGGCGGTCGTGGAGGCCATGACGACCAACGAGACGTCGTGGTTCCGCGACGTCCATCCCTTCGACGCGATCCGCACCGGTGTCGTCCCCGAGCTGATGACCGCCCGGGCCGGCACCCGGCGCCTGGCCGTGTGGAGCGCGGCGTGCTCCACGGGCCAGGAGCTGTACAGCCTCGCGATGATGCTCGACTCGTTGTTCCCGACGCTCGCGACCTGGGACCTGGTCCTGCACGGGACCGACCTGTCGACGGAGGTGCTCGAGAAGGCGAGGGCAGGGCGCTACTCGGCCCTCGAGGTCAACCGGGGGCTGCCGGCGCAGTACCTGGCGCGGTACATGAGCCGCGACGGGGCGGCGTACCTCCTGGCCGAGGACATCCGCCGTCGAGCGAGCTTCGAGCGGCTGAACTTCGTCGAGCCGTGGCCACACCTGCCGCAGTTCGACCTGGTCCTGTGCCGCAACGTCCTCATCTACTTCGACATCGACGTGCGCGCGCAGATCCTCCGCAGGATCCGCGACGTGCTGGCGCCGGACGGCTTCCTGCTGCTCGGCAGCGCCGAGACGACCCTCGGCGACGTCGAGGGATTCACCCGACACGTCCTGGGTCGCACCACGGTCTACCGGAAGGGGAAGCACTGATGCTTGCCATGGTCATCGACGACTCCCGGGCGATGCGCAGCATCCTGCGCCGCATCGTCGGCGAGCTCGGGTTCGACGTCGTGGAGGCCGGGAACGGGCGCGAGGCGCTCGACCTCATGACCGCGGGGCAGATCCCCGCGCTCGCGCTGGTCGACTGGAACATGCCCGAGCTCAACGGGCTCGAGTTCGTCACCGCGGTGCGGGCCAACAGGGACTGGCGCGACGTCACGCTCATGATGGTCACGACGGAGAGCGAGCACGGGCAGATCGTGCGCGCGCTCGCGGCCGGCGCGCACGAGTACGTCATCAAGCCGTTCACGCCGGACGCCATCGTCGAGAAGCTGACGCTGCTCGGACTCCTGGGAGCGGTGGCATGACCGCGGCCCTCATGCTCGCCGAGGACGACCTCCGCACGATCATCGAGGAGACCTGGTCGTCCCTGTTCGCGGACGTTCCCAGCCCCGTCGACGGCCTGACCCTCGGTGGCGACGGCGTGTCTGCCCGGGTCGGCATCACCGGCAGCTGGTCCGGTGAGGTGCTCGTCGAGACGAGCGTCTCGGGCGCCGTCGCGCTCACGGCGGCGCTGCTGGCCCTGCCGTTCGAGCTCGTCGAGCCGCTCGACCTCGAGGACGCGGTGGGCGAGCTCGCCAACATCGTCGGCGGGTCGGTGAAGTCCTGCGTCGACGGCGACGCGACGCTGTCCCTGCCGCGCGTGACCCGGTTGCCCGCCCTGTCCCAGACCCTCTCGCGGACGTCGATGGTGGTCACCGCCCTGTGGGACGAGCACCCGTTGCGGGTGATCGTCCGCGAGTCCCCCACCCCTCCAGGAGCCCAGCCATGAAGGTCCTCATCGTCGACGACAGCCGCGTGATGCGGCAGATCGTCTCCCGTACCCTGCGCCAGGCCGGCTACGACGGCCTCGCGCTCGTCGAGGCGGAGAACGGCGCGCAGGCCTACGACGTGGTCAGGTCCGAGAGCCCGGACCTCGTGCTGTCGGACTGGAACATGCCGGAGATGAACGGCATCGACCTGCTCCTGGCGCTGCGCAGCTCGGGCAACCAGGTGCCGTTCGGTTTCGTGACCTCCGAGGGGACCCAGGGCATGCGCGACCGGGCGGCCTCGGCCGGCGCGCTCTTCCTGGTCGCCAAGCCGTTCACCCCCGAGTCGTTCCGCGAGGCACTCTCGCCGGTCCTCGGCTGACCCGGGCTCTCGAGGAGACGTCACACATGTCGACCACGCTGCTGCCCAGTCCCAAGGCCGTCCGCGACCTGCTGGAGGGGCTCCTCTTCCGCGACGTCGACGTGGCGCCCGGCGACCGCGTCGTCCCCACGCGCGAGGTCCGCGCCGCCGTCGCGGTGTACGTGGACGACAGCCTCGGCCGCACCGCGGTCGTGGCCGTCGACCAGGCGCTCGTCACGTACGCCGGCGCGGCGATGGGGCTCGTCCCCGCCGGCACCGCGAAGGCGGCGCTCGAGGACGGCGTCGTGCCGGACACCGTGTGGGAGAACTTCGCCGAGGTGCTCAACGTGATGGCCGCCCTGCTCAACTCGGACGACACCCCGCACGTCCGGCTCTACGGCTGCCACCGGCCCGACGAGCTGCCGCCCGCCGACGCGGGCGAGATGCTGCGCGAGCTCGGTGCACGGCTCGACCTCACGGTCAAGGTCGCCGGGTACGGGACCGGGGCGCTGTCGATCGTGCGCCGGGTCTGACGCCGCGGAGTCGTCCCGCTGCGTCTTGGGGCCGACGGTGGCCGTCGGCCCCAAGATGCCGTCCGACGACCGGTCGGCGGTTCGCCCGTGGGTAACGGATCCGGCGGGTCACAGATCCCGGTCGACGAAGGTCGGCACCGGCCGACGGGGACCGGCCCTGAGGGCCGCCATGAGCTGCAGCTCGGTCCGAGTCCGGGCGGCCGCGGACCGGAGCCGCTCGAGGGCGGACCGCTGTCGCGCGAGCACCGCGCCGGCGCGATCGGCGTGCTCGACCGGCAGCGGCCCGATCCCCTGCGGTGGAACCCATTCCAGCGCGACCAGGTCGCCTGCCAGGGACGGGTCCGCCGCGAGCAGGTCCTCGGCGCGAGCGAGCTCCGCCTCGAACCCGCCGAGCACCTGGTCCCACGTGGCCCCGGTCATCGCCGGCTCACAGCGCGACCGCGGACAGCTGGTGAGCCGCCGACAGAGGGCCGCCGGCGCTCGCGGATGGTCCCGCACCTGAGGTTCTCATCGCGACTCAGGCCGACACGGGCTCGGCCAGGGAGACTCGCCGCACGGGCGCGTCCGTGATGCTCTCCACCGGGCCGCCGTGGGCGGCGGCGTGCCACGCGTGGCGCAGAGGTTCCACGAGATCCCGGCACTCGGCGACGACGTCCGCCTGACCGCGGACGTTGGCCAGCACGAGTCGGCCGTGGAGATAGGCGTAGACGCTCGAGAGGGCCGAGGCACCCGACCACGCGGACGTGTCCAGCGTGGTCAGGAGCTCCATGACGATCTCCTGTGCATGGAGCAGGTGCTCCGAGGCGTTCCGCCCTGCCCGCAGCGCCGTCCCGGCGCGGTCCAGGTCGAGCAGGAGGCGGTCGTAGAGCATCACGAGGAGCTGCCCGGGCGAGGCGGTCGTACGTGCGTGCTCCGAGTACGCCGCGGCACCTGCGCCGCTGGACGGGAATGCCATGTCGGGGTCCTTCGTCGTCTCAGCCGGTGGCCGAGGCCATCGAGGCGAACTGGCCGGCGAGCCAGCTCGCCTGGTTGTTCATCGTGGTGAGCTGGGTGTTGAGGTTCGAGTAGATCTGGGTGAGCTGGTCCTTCTTCGCCGTCAGGCGCAGGTCCCAGTCGCTGATCTGCTGCCCGAGCGAGGTGATCTGCGACTGCTCGCCCTGGATGGCCGTCGTGATCGAACCCGTGGCGAAGTCGGTCGCCGTCTTGGCCACCTGGCCCACCTGCGTGGCGAAAGAGGTGATCGCGGCCGTCGTGCCCGACGGGTTCGAGGTGAGGGCGGCCTGGAACGTCGTGGCGTCGAACGTCATCTTGCCGGTGGAGTCGATGTCGATCCCGTACGTCGCCAAGGTGGATCCGGGTGATGCGGTGAAGACGGCAGAGGACAGCGAGTCGCCGATCCGCGTCGGGAGCGACTCCCCCAGCAGAGGGCCGCCGGTCTTGGTCGTCGCGTCGTACGCGGTCTGGGTCCGGATCGTCGACAGGGCCGTGTTGAGCGAGTCGACCAGGGACTGCGCCTGCTTGGTCATCCCCGCCGCGTCGTTGCCCACCGTGACCGTGACGCCGCTCTCGACCTTGGAGACGGTGAAGGACAGGCCCGGGTACACGTTGGTGAACGTGTTCGTCGACGAGGTGACGACGTCGGTCGCGGCCGGCCCGAACTGCACGCTGGCGTCCGATCCGGTGGCGACGACCGCCGCGGTGCCGACGGTGGCGTCCAGGCCCGAGGCGGTGAACTGGCTGGCCGCCCCGGTGCTCGAGGCGGTGAGCTGGAGCCGGTAGGACCCGGGGGCGACCTGGACCGCGAACGCCTTGACGCCGAGGTTGGCCGTGCCGTTGATCGCCGACACGACCCCCTGCAGCGAGGTGTCGGTCACCGAGATCGTCGTGGGGGTCCCGTTCTGGGTGATCGTGACCGAGCCGCCGGAGGCCGCCGTGCTCGTGAGCGCCATCGCGTTCCCGTACAGCACGCTGTGCGCGGCGGCGACGGACTGGACGTTGAAGGAGTACGTCCCGGGGGTCGCTGCGGACGTGGCCGTGGCGGCGACGGAGGTCGAGGACGAGGTCGCCGAGTAGAGGGTCCAGGGGTGGGGGGAGAGCAGGCTGGTGACGATGGCCTCGCTCGCCGTCTGCACTCCGGCGAGGTTGGTGTTGAGCTGCTGGTAGGCCGTGAGCGCGCTCTGGACGGCGCTCTGCTGGGTCTTGAGCAGGTTCTGCTGGGCGCCCTCGACCGACATGAGCTGGCTGACCATCTGACCGACGTTGATCGTGCCGATGCCGTCGATGGCGTTCGCCATGGCCGTGTCCCTCCGAGACGGGTCTCGGGCCCGCGGTGCTCCGCGCGCCCGGTGTCGTACGGGTGGGTGGGGCGACGCGGAGAGCGCCGCCCCACCCAGGGGTCCCCGAGGGGCTCGCTTACTGGAGCAGCTTGAGCACGGCCTGCGGCGCCTGGTTCGCCTGGGCCAGCATCGCGGTGCCAGCCTGGCTCAGGATCTGCGAACGGGTGAAGTTGACCATCTCCGAGGCCATGTCCGTGTCGCGGATCCGGCTCTCCGACGCGGACAGGTTCTCCACCGCGACGTTGAGGTTGTTGATGGTGTGCTCGAACGTGTTCTGGGTCGCGCCCAGGCTCGCCCGGTCGGTCGACACCGTCTGGATGGCGGCGTCGACCGCGGTGATGGCTGCGGAGGCGCCCGTGGTGAGGTTGAGCGTGTTGGTGCCCAGCGTGGTGGAGTCGCTCGCCGCGATCGACACGCTGACCGTCTCGCCAGCGTTGGCCCCCGTCTGGAACACCTTCGCGGTGAAGGTGCCGTCGAGGAGCTTCTGCGCGCCGAAGGACGTCGTCGCGCTGATCTTGTCCAGCTCGCCGTTCAGCTGCTGGAACTCCGTGTTGGCCGCAGCCACCGCGGTGGTGTCCTGCGAGCCGGTGTTGCTGGCCTGCACCGCGAGGTCGCGCATGCGCTGCAGGATCGCGTGCGTCTCGGTGAGCGCGCCTTCCGCCGTCTGCACGACGGAGATGCCGTCCTGGGAGTTCCGGACGGCCATCTTCAGGCCGCCGATCTGAGCGCGCAGGCCCTCGGAGATCGACAGGCCGGCCGCGTCGTCGGCGGCGCGGTTGATGCGGAAGCCGCTGGAGAGCTTCTCGAGCGACTTGGCCATCTGGCCCGACGTCACCGACAGGTTGCGGTAGGCGTTGAGCGCCTCGATGTTCTGGTTGATGCGGAGACCCATGGTTCCTCCTTGATCCGGTCTCTGACGCTGCCCGTCCGTGGGCTGCGGGACCCTCATCGGTGCGAGGTGCCCGAGCCTGAGCAGTTCTGGTCACGCTGCGGCGTTCGGGTGAACGCCGGCGCTGGATAGGTCAGGCGATGCCGTCCAGGCGCAGCCGCCGACTGTCGGGCACCGCGGCGGCGCCGGCCTGGGCCGCGACGAGCGCCCGCGCCTGGCTGGCCTGGTGCACCGCGGCGTAGTACGCCGTGCGCCGTCGGTCGACGCACCCGCCGGGGCGCTGGACCGCCGGGACCGACTCGGGTTCGAGCTCGTGGTTCATCCCGTCCCGAAGAAGCACGAGCGCCTCGGCGCGCATCTGTGAGACCCGCGACTCGCTCACCTGCAGCACCGCCGCGATGTCGGCCATGGGTCGGCCCTCGAGGAAGTACATCGTCACCACGGTGCGCAGCCGCTCGGGCAGCGCGTCGACCGACGCGTGCAGGACGTGGTGCCGCTCCTCGTCGAGGACGACGTCCTCCGGACTCGGGTCGCGGTGCGGGAGCGCGCCCTGGAACGCCTCGGGGTCATCGGGCGCGTCGAAGGACAGTACGACGCTGCGGTGCAGGCTCTCGTCGACCGAGTCGAGCTCCGCGACGGTCACGCCGAGATAGTCGGCCAGCTCGGCCTGGGCCGGCATCCGCCCCAGCACGGCGGCCAGGTGCGACGTGGCCTCCTCGCGCCGGCGGCCGGCCTGGCGCACCGACCTGCTGGTCCAGTCGCGGGCGCGCAGCTCGTCGAGCATGGCGCCGCGGATCCGGGTGGAGGCGAAGCGCCGGAACGGGACGCCACGCGTCTCGTCGAACGCTGCGGCCGCCTGGACGAGGCCGAGCAGACCGGCGGAGTGCAGGTCATCGGTGTCGAGGTGGCGGGGAAGTCGCGCGGCGACCTCGCGGACGAGGTAGCCCACGAGGGCGATGTTGGGCGACACGAGGTCCTGGGTGCCCGTCGGGGGGAACGGCATGCGCTCTGCTCGACGGAGTCGGCCGAACACTTGAGAACAGCCAAGTGACGGATCTTGAAATTTCTGCCGTGATCCAGATCACATTGACTCAGGTCTCGTCTCCCCGCTAGCACCCGGTCGTTGCGAGGGAACGGCTCAGGATCCGACGAGGTCGGTCGATGGGACAGTGCACGGATCGACCCGGCGACCCGAAGGAGCGGCGATGGACCTGGCGACCCTGTCCCGGCTCCTCTGGCGCGAGCGCGAGATGCTCGACACCCTGCAGTTCAAGCTCGACGAGCAGCAGCTGCTCCTGGCGGGCGGGCATGCGGAGTGGGTCGCCCGGGCCAGCGCGGAGGTCGAGGCGGTCCTGGCCCGGATCGGCGAGCTCGAGCTGACGCGCGCCGTGGAGTTCGACCGCGCCGCGGAGCAGCTCGGTCTCGCGCCCGCACCGAGCCTGCGACTCCTCGCGACCGTCGCACCGGAGCCTTGGTCTCACCTGCTCGAGGAGCACCACAAGGCCCTGGTGGCCCAGATCGCCCGCGTCCAGCGCACGACCGAGACCAACCGCGGGCTCGCGGGGTCGGCGGTCAAGGCGGCCGCCACGATCCTCGCGAGCATCGACGGCGACCCCGCGCCGGCCGGCACGTACGTACCCAGCGGCCAGGCCGACAGCCCTGCCCGGCGCCCGGCGCTCGTGGACGAGGAGATGTGACGGTGGGCACGTTCGACGGGCTCTCCGTCGCACTCTCCGGGCTCTACGCCCAGCGCCGCGGCCTCGACGTCACCGGGCAGAACATCGCCAACGCGAACACCGACGGCTACACCCGCCAGCGCGTCACCCTGGAGTCCGTGGGTGCCCCCGCGGTCCCGGCGATGTGGTCGACGTGGACGGGGGCAGGAGGCGGCGTCCAGGTGTCGGGCATCGACCGGCTGAGCGACACGTTCCTCGAGACTCGCGTCCGCGACGGACACGCCACGCTGAAGGACCTCACCGCAGGGCGCGACGTCCTGGCGCAGATCGAACAGCTCTTCCCCGAACCAGGGACCCAGGGCCTCCAGGCGCACCTGTCGGACCTGTGGGCCGCCTTCGGCGATGTGGCCAACCAGCCGGCTGACCTCTCGGCGCGGTCCCAGCTGCTGCAACGCGCCTCGATCGTCACGGACTGGCTCAACCAGACATCGGCCCAGCTGGTCACTCAGGGGCAGTCGGTGACGGCCGACCTGGGTGTCATGACGCAGACGGTCAACACGACCGCGGCCCAGATCGCGGACCTCAACGGCGCGATCGCGCAGGGGACCGCTGCGGGCACGTCCGTCAACGAGCTCGCCGACCAGCGCGACCAGCTGTCCCTCAAGCTCGCCGAGCTGGTCGGCGCCACGTCGCGCACGGACGACCAGGGCCGGGTCACGGTGTCCGTGAGCGGCTCCCCGCTCGTGTCGGGGACGCACGCCGAGGCCGTGCAGCTGGCCGTCTCGGCCGGGACCGTGACGCTGCAGTGGGCTCGTGACGCTTCCACCGTCGCGCTGAACGGCGGCCAGATGCATGGCCTCGTCGACGCCGTGAACACCACGATCCCCGCCTGGTCCGCCCGCCTGGACGCCTTCGCCTCCGATCTCGCGAGCCAGGTCAACACGGTCCACCAGGGTGGCTACGACCTCGGTGGGAACGCCGGCGGCGCGTTCTTCGCCGGGACCACCGCCGCATCGATCCACGTCGCCCTCACCGATCCGGCGCTGGTCGCGGCCTCATCCGTCCCTCCGTCCGGCGGCATCGTCTCGCTCGACTCGGGCAACGCCGACCTGCTCGCGGCCGTCGGCGCGCGCTCCACCTCCCCGGACGCGACGTACCGTCAGCTGGTGGGCGACCTGGGCATCGCCAGCCAGACCGCCGCTCAACGCACCGACACGCAGACGGCGATCACCACGAACCTCGACAGCGCCCACGAGTCGCAGTCGGGCGTCAGCATCGACGAGGAGATGACCAACCTCCTGTCGTACCAGCGGGCGTACGAGGCCGCCAGCCGCGTGATCACCGCGGTCGACTCGACGCTGGACACGCTCGTCAACCGAACCGGCCTCGTCGGGCGATAGGGGGATCCATGTACACCGGGATGCGCGTCACCCAGCGCTCGGTCGCCCTCCAGGCGCTCAACGGCCTCGAGACGAACCAGGCACGGCTCGCCGTGCTGCAGCGCCAGCTGTCCACCGGCAAGCAGGTGTCGACGCCGAGCGACGACCCCGCCGGTGTCGCGACGGCGCTCCAGCTCGGCGCCGAGTCCGCGCGCAACGTCCAGTGGGGCCGCAACGCCTCGGACGGCCTGGGCTGGCTCGGAGCCATCGACAGCACGCTGACCACGATGAGCGACCAGGTGCGCCGGGTGCGCGACCTCGTGGTGCAGGGCGCGTCCACCGGGACCGGCGACCCGAACACCCGCGAGGCCATCGCCACCGAGGTCGACGGGCTGCGCAGCGCTCTGCTCTCGGCCGCCAACACGACCTACCAGGGCCGACCGGTGTTCGGCGGGACCACGACCGGCACGACCGCCTACGACACCGCGACCGGGGCCTACGTCGGCGACTCCCACCCGGTGACGCGGACCGTCGGGTCGACCACCACCGTGCGCGTCGACGCGACGGGTCCCGAGGTGTTCGGTCCGGCCGGCTCGGACCTGTTCTCGGTGTTGTCCGACATCTCCAACCACCTGCGCACGAATCCGGCAGCGCTCAGCACCGACCTGCTGGCGCTCGACGGCGTGTCGAAGACCATGACGACCCAGATGGCGGACGTCGGGGTGCGCTACAACCGGGTCGACCAGGCCGCGACCACCGCGTCCGGTCGCAAGGACGACCTCGCCACGACCCTCTCCGGCATCGTCGACATCGACCTGGCGCGGACCATCACGGACCTCAACGTCCAGAAGGCGTCCTACCAGGCCGCACTCGGCGCCACGGCGCAGGTCGTGCAGCCGTCGCTCCTCGACTACCTGAAATGATCCGTCAGTGACCCAGGAGGCGACACCGTGACGGAACCGCAGCTGCAGGAGGAGGTACCCGTGGTCGTCTTCCCCGACGGCATCCCCGGGTTCACCGGGCTGACCGAGTACGTCCTGGTCCGGATGGACGACTCCGGTCTGGTGCTGGACCTCCAGTCCGTCGCCGACGAGCGGGTCCGCTTCGTCGTCGTCCCCTCGGTGGCCTTCTTCCCCGACTACTCGCCGGAGATCGACGACGTCACCGCGGCGCGGCTCGGCCTGCCCGGCACGGGCGACGGCGCGTCGGAGCCCCTCGTGCTCCTCGTCGTGACCGTGGGCCCTACCCTTGCCGAGTCCACCGCCAACCTGCTCGCCCCCATCGTCCTCAACCCCTCACGCCACCTCGCGGCGCAGGTCGTCCTCGACGACCCGACGCTCCCGTTGCGGGCACCGCTGTGCGCCTGAGGACCCGTCGTACCGGAGGATCCCCGCCGTGCTGGTCCTGAGCCGTCGTGCCGGCGAGAGTGTGGTCATCGGCCACGACGTCGTCGTCACCGTGCTCGAGGTGCGCGGCGACGTCGTCCGGGTGGGCATCGAAGCGCCGCGCTCCGTCCAGGTGCACCGGTCCGAGGTCTACGCCGCGCTCGAGGAGGCCAACCGCTCGGCCGCGTCGCCGGCCCGGGACGCGGTCAGCGCGTTCGCGGCGCAGCTCGCCGGGCGAGCAGACCCGCCTCAGGCGCGACCACGACGCGAGCACCAACCCCCGCCGTAGCCGGCGTCCGCGCGTCACCTCGTCCCGGCGGACCGCTGCCCGGACGACCGGGCGCTGACGTGCACCGGGCGCGGGAGTCATGGTCGGCTCACGCCGCCGACCGGTCACGGGCGGTCGGGTCGTCGGTCGGCGTCTCGCCGACCCGTCTCGCCGGGGTGAGTCCGCCACCGCGTGAGTAGTGCGCCACCAGGGAACGCAGCCACGTCAGCGCGATGCCGCTGAGGACCGCGGCGAGTGCGAAGTGGAGCAGCACGGGCGTCACGTCCGTCGCCGGATCGTCGTAGACCTGGACCAGCGCCGGTGCGGTCACGACCAGCGCGACGACGAGGGACAGCGGGCTCAGGACGTTCACCGAACCCTCCGCTGCGCGCCGGAGCATCGCTGCGTGCGTGGGCCGTCCGCGCGGCGCGAGGAGGCTCGGTTCGTCCGAGGTCGCCACCGGCAGGCCGAGCGCGAGGACGGCCGCGGCGTCGCTGCTCGCCGCCGCACCGTGCACGGCGAGCGCCGCCACGTCCGGCAGGCAGGCCAGCCAGCGTCGCAGGTCCTCGGCCCGCCGCGTGGCGTCCACGACCGCCCACGTGGTGCTGCCGCCGAGCGCGGCGACGACGTCGGCGACCCAGTCCCGTCCGTCAGCGTCCAGGACGAGCGTGATCGGCGCGTCGACCACGACCACGGCCGGCGCGCTGCCGGTCGCCAGCTGGGCGCCGTGCATCCGTGCCGACACCACGTCGGCGATCCGCCGTGTCGCGGGGAGGCCGACGATCGAGGGCTCGGCGGACACGACGGAGACCCGCGAGCTGGGGATCCGCGCGTCGGTGGCGAGACGCCGGGCGGCGGCGTAGGCCGGGACCGCGTCGCCGAGCAGCACCAGGACGTCCCCGGGACGGCGCGGCACGCGCGGTGACACGAGCGGGACGACGTCGGTGGACGGCACGGGGAGCGCCGTCAGCGTCGGTCCGACGGCGACCAGGGTGCGACGCGCCGTGACCGGTCGGCTCGCGGCGGCGACACCGGTGCGCGACCCGACGTGGGCGGCGCACGACGTCGACAGCCGTCGGGGTGCCGCGACCCCGTCCGCCGCCGCTGGGCCGGCAGCTCGTGGGCGGGAACGGGCCGCGGCGGTCCGACCGTCCGGTGGCGTGCCGGACCTCCGTCGACCGATGCTGGTCCTCACGCGCCGCGGCGTCGACCAGCAGGTCGCACGCTGCCATGCCGGACGTCGCGGGCGGTCCCTCCCACGGGTCGCGCGCCGGCTGGTCGTCGAGGCCTGGGACGTCGAGCTCCACCGCGACCTCGTAGCGCTGGCGCGCGAAGAACCCGGCGATGCCACCGCTGCGGATCCGCTCCGCGTGCACGATGCGCGCGCTCGGTCCGTGCTCGTCGTGCACCTGCTGGAGCAGGGCCCGGATGTCGGTGCCCTCAAGCAAGAGGCGCGTAGGCAAGGTTGACCACCCCCACGGTCTGGATGTCGACCGGGCCCCCGACCTCGCCATAGGCGAGCACGGGGAGCCGCGGCAGCTCGGTCATGATGAGACGGCGCAGCGGGGCACGCAGCGGCCCCGCGCACACGACGACGGGCGAGCGCCCGGACTGCTCGGCCTGCTCGGCGATGTCGGACAGCTCGCGGAGGAGGGCGGCCGGCATCGACGCGGCCACGGCCAGGATGTCGCCCGTCTCGGTCGCCCTCAGGGCGCCGAGCAGGTCCTGCTCGAGCAGGGGGTCGAGCGTGATGACGGACAGGGTGCCGTCGGAGGTCAGGCCCGAGCAGATCGACGGGCCGAGGACCGACCGGGCCGCCTCGACGAGCGGCTCGAGCCGCTGCCCCTGGGCGCCGCGCCCGCGCGCCGACAGCGCCTCGAAGATGCGGACCAGGTCGCGGACCGGCACCCGTTCGTCGAGCAGGGCCTGCAGGACGCGCTGGATCTCGCCGAGCGTCAGCACGGCCGGGGTCAGCTCCTCGACGACCGAGGGGTTGGTCCGGCGTACGGCGTCGACGAGGACGCGCACGTCCTCACGCGACAGCAGCGATCCGGCGTTCTGCCGCACGACCTCCGCCAGGTGCGTGGTGAGCACCGAGGATCGGTCGACGACCGTGTGCCCGGACAGCTCGGCCTGGTGCTGGTACGCGGCGGGCACCCACCGCGCGGCGAGACCGAACACCGGTTCGCGGGTCGCCCGACCCGGGAGACCGGCCGTCTCGTCGCCGATGACGAGCACGTGACCGGGAGGCGCCTCGCCGCGACCCAGCTCGACCCCGTGGAGCCGGATCCGGTACGTCGAGAGCGGCAGGTCGAGGTCGTCCCGCGTGCGGACCGGGGGCAGCACGACGCCGAGCTCGAGGGCCATCTTGCGGCGCAGCGCCTTGACGCGGGTGAGCAGGTCGCCACCCGTCGACGCATCGACGAGGTCCACGACGTCGTAGGCGAGCTCGAGCTCGATCGGGTCGACCCGCATCTCCGCGAGCAGGGCCTCCGGCGTGTCGGGCGCGGGCCCGCTGCCGGCCCCAACCGGCCCGGCATCGAGCGCGGGCGGAAGCGCGCGTGCGTCGGCGGCGTGGGTCAGCCGGGACGCGAGGAACAGCAGTCCGCCGCCGACGACGACGAACGGCACCTTGGGGAGACCGGGGATCAGCGCGAGCCCGGTGATCCCCGCGCCGGCGACCTGGAGCGCGCGCTTCTGGCTGGCGAACTGCGACAGGACGTCGGTGCCCATGTCGTTCTCGGTCGTCGCGCGCGTGACGATGAGACCCGTCGCGACGGAGAGCATGAGTGCGGGGATCTGCGAGACGAGGCCGTCGCCCACCGACAGCAGGCTGTAGGTCTGGACCGCGTCGCCGACCGCCATCCCGTGCTGCAGGATCCCGATCGCCATCCCGCCGACGAGGTTGATCACGGTGATCACGATGGCGGCGATCGCGTCGCCCTTGACGAACTTCGACCCACCGTCCATCGCGCCGTAGAAGTCGGCTTCCGCCGAGACCTCGCCGCGACGGCGCCGTGCCTCGTCGTCGTCGATGAGACCGGCGTTCAGGTCGGCGTCGATGGCCATCTGCTTGCCGGGCATCGCGTCGAGCGTGAAGCGGGCGCCGACCTCGGCCACGCGCTCGGCACCGCGGGTCACCACGACGAACTGGATGACGATGAGGATGAGGAAGATGACGAGGCCGACGACGATCGACCCGCCGATGACGAAGTGCCCGAAGGCCTCGACGACCGCCCCGCCGTAGCCGTTGACGAGCACCTGCCGCGTGACGCTCACGTTCAGCGCGAGGCGGAACAGCGTGGCCACGAGGAGGAGCGCGGGGAACGTCGCGAAGTCCAGGGGACGGCGGACGTACATCGAGGTGAGGAGGATGGACAGCGCCCCCGCCATGTTCACCGCGATGAGCAGGTCGAGGACCGCGGGAGGGAACGGGACGATCATCATCACGACGATCCCGACCACGGCGAGCGGGACGGCGAAGTGGCTGAAGCGACGGTTGGTCACGGTCGGGCTCCGGGTGGGGGCTCGTCCGTCCGTGGTGATGGGTCGCCGTCCTGGCACCGTCCTCATCGACGCCGCGCGGGCGGACCTGAGGGATTCAGCTCCGGCCCGCGACCACCGGTGCCGGACGGTGGAGACCCGCGTGCGCACCCCGGGCCCGCAGGGCCATGACGAACGCCAGGACGCGGGCGACGGCCGTGTAGAGGTCCTGCGGGATCTCCGCCCCGACCTCGCAGCCGCGGTGGAGCGCGCGGGCGAGCGGCACGTCCTCGATCATCGGTACGCGGTTCTCGGCGGCCACCGCGCGGATCCGCGCCGCCATGACCCCCGCGCCCTTGGCGACGACGCGCGGCGCGCCCATCCCCGGCCGGTAGCGCAGCGCGACGGCCACGTGCGTGGGGTTGACGAGCACGACGTCGGCCTTCGGCACGTCGAGCATCATCCGGTTGCGGGCCACGGCCGCCGCCCGACGGCGCAGCGCGGCCTTGAGGTGCGGATCGCCCTCGCTCTGCCGGTGCTCGTCCTGCACCTCCTTGCGCGTCATCATGAGCTGCTTGGTCACCCGGCGCCGGGCGACCAGGTAGTCGCCGGCCGCGAGGGCGAGACCGACGACCGCCACGGTACGGACGAGCTGGACCAGCGAGGCCCCGGTGGCGGCGGCCACCGTTCCGAGCGGCAGTCCGCCGGACCGCATGAGCAGGTCGGTGCTCGACACGACGAGGCGCCACACCACCACGGCCACGAGAGCGGTCTTGACCAGCTGCTTGGTCACCTCCCACAGCCCGTGGACGCCCACCATCCGCCGTAGCGACGCCACGGGGTCGAGCCGTCGACCGCGGGGCTTGAGCCGCGACAGGTAGGGGCGCGAGCCGCCCTGCGCGACCCCGGCGACGACCCCGACGCCGGCGGCCGCGAGCAGCAGCGGCAGCGTGGCGAGCGCGACGGATCCGCACGGCCTGGCCGGCGACGGTGAGCGCGACGGAGGGCTCCGGGTCCGCGACCACCCGCGGCAGGGCGTGGAACAGCTCGACGAGCGCGTCGCGGGTCGTGGCCAGCAGGCCCGGGACCAGGCCGGCCACGACGAGGATTCCCGGCCCACGCCGACAGATCCGACGCGCGCGCGACCTGCCCCTCCTTGCGCGCCTCGCGCAGTCGGCGCGCGGTGGGCTTCTCGGTACGGTCGCCCGCGCCTCGGTCGGCCACCGTCAGCCTCCGGCGACGTTGCTCATCGAGCGCACCGCGTCGTCGGTGAGGCCTCGGACGGCGGGCGGGAGCAGCGGGACGACGATCGCGAGCAGGAGCAGGGCCAGGCCGATCTTGACCGGGAAGCTCAGCGAGAACACGTTGAGCGTCGGCGCCACGCGGCTGAGCAACCCGAGCCCCAGGTCGGCGACCATCATCACCCCGACGAGGGGACCGACGATCTGCAGGGCGGCGACGAGCGCCGCGCCGACGTCCGAGGCGAGGGTCGACGCGGTCGCACCGAGGTCGAGGACCGAGCCGAGAGGAAGGGCCTGGAAGGAACCGGCCAGACCCTCCAGCAGGACCATGTGCGCGCCGGTCACGAGAAGGAGGACGGCCGCGAGCAGCTGGTAGAGCCGGGAGACCACGGCGCTCTGCTGGAAACCGAGCGGGTCGAACGCCTGCGACAGCGAGAACCCGCCGAAGAGGTCCACGACGCCACCCGCCGACTGGATCGCGGACAGCACGGTGAGGCACGCCAGGCCCAGCGCGGCACCGATCGCCGCCTGGATCACGACGGCACCCACGGTCCCCGCCACCGATGACGGCAGGTCGGTCGCCGCGACGGTCGCCGACGGAGTGAGTGGCACGGCCAGCGCGACCGACAGGATCACCCGGATCGGGACGGGCATCGCCCGTCCCCCGAACGGCGGGGTGAGCCACAGCCACGCTCCGACCCGGGTGAGCACGAGCAGGAACCCGAGCAGCTGCGACGTCGAGAAGCCCGTGGCCACCGCCGTCGTCACCCGCCGCCGAGCAGCGCCGGCAGCGACGCGAACACCTGCTGGGTGAACGAGACCATCTCGTGCAGCATCCAGTTCCCGCTCACGAGCAAGGCGATCCCGACCGCGAGGATCTTGGGGACGAAGGACAGCGTCGAGTCCTGCACCTGGGTCAGGGCCTGGAGCAACGACACCCCGAACCCGACGAACAGTGCGGTGAGCAGCGCAGGGGCCGCGAGCATGGCCCCCGCGATCATCATGTGCGTCACGAGAGTCGTGACGGCGGTGTCGGTCATCGGCGCCGCCTACTGGTAGCTCGAGACGAGAGCGGACACCACGAGCCCCCAGCCGTCGACCAGGACGAACAGCAGGAGCTTGAACGGCAGGGAGATCATGACGGGCGGGAGCATCATCATGCCGACGGACATGAGTCCGGCGCTCACGACCATGTCGATGACGAGGAACGGCACGAAGACGACGAAGCCGATGACGAACGCGGAGCGCAGCTCGGACAGGACGAACGCGGGGACCAGCGTCGTCAGCGACACGTCCTTGGGCGTGGCCGGCGGGTTCTCCTTCGACACCTTGACCATGAGCGCGAGCTCGTCGGGTCGGGTGTTCTTGAGCATGAAGTCGCTCATCGGCACCTTGGCCCGGTCGAACGCCTGGGAGAACGAGATGCCACCGGAGAGGTAGGGCTGCAGCGCCTCCTGGTTCACCTTGCCGAGGACCGGGCCCATGATGAACAGGCTCAGGAACAGGGCCAGCCCGGCGAGCACCTGGTTGGGCGGGACGCCCTGCAGGCCCAGTGCGTTCCGGGTGAGCGAGAGCACCACGACGACCTTCGTGAAGCTGGTGCACATGAGCAGGACCGCCGGCGCGACCGCGAGCACGGTCAGCGCCAGCAACATCACGATCGAGCTGCTCGGCCCCTTCCCCGCGGTGTCGGGCAGGTTGACCGTGACGGTCGGTCCGACCGGCGTCGGGACGGCGGCTGCCGGTCCGGCGGCGACGAGGACGCCGCCGAGCACGAGGACCGCACCCGCGACGACCCGGCGGAGCACCGGCATCACGAGCGTGCCGTCCGGTCGCGCAGCGCCGTGGCGGTGTTCCGCCACGTGGCGGGGGACAGGACGGATCCGCGCAGGGCACCCGACAGGAGACCACGCCGCTGCCGGGTGCGGAGTGAGCCCGCCAGCAGCTCGACGTCGGACAGGTCCAGTGCCGTGCGTCGTTCGGGCAGCGGCGCGGCCTCGGGCAGTGCCACCTCGCTGAGCAGGCTGACCGACTGGTCGGTGACGCCCAGCACGAGGCCGCGGTCCCCCACGCGCACGAACCGTGACCGAGGCTCGCTTGCCCAGGGCCGCCCGGGAGACGACGTCGAGCGGCAGCGGCCGTACGTCGGCACGGCCGCGCACACCCCGCGACAGCGCCCACATGATCGCGAGCACGACGAGCAGCGAGAACACCACCCGGAGCGCGAGGGCCACCTGGTCCATGTCGGTCAGCCCTCCCTGGAGCTGACGATCTCCGTCACGCGGAAACCGAAGTCCTCGTCGACCACGACGATCTCGCCCCGGGCGAGCAGGGTGCCGTTCACGAAGAGGTCGACCGGGGCCCCGGCCGCACGGTCGAGCTCGACGACCTGGCCCGGGGTGAGGCCGAGCAGGTCGCCCACGGTCATCCGGGTCCGGCCGATCTCGACGGTGACCTCCATCTCGACGTGGGTGAGCTGGTCGAGCCGCGTCGCGACCGGTGCCGTGGGCAGGCTCCCGCCCACCGGCAGCACCGTGGGCGCGCGTCGGCGTCGGGTCGAGCTCGGCCGGGGAGAACGCGGGCAGCTCCTCCGCTCGCACGTGACTCCTCGGGGGCGCGGCGCAGCAGGCAGCGCGGCGACCGGTGCGCCGTCGAGGACGAGCGGGACGGCGAGGTCGACCGGCGCTGCCTCGGGACTGACGTCGACGGCGTCTGCCGCGGTGCACCCGAGGGTCGCGGCGGCCGCCTGGAGCGCCGGGGTCAGCAGCGCGACGAGATCGAGGCCGGCCGTCGGGCCCGGCCTCCAGCCGCTCGAGCAGCGGCGCGGCGACGTGCAGCACGAGCTCGCCGGACAGCGCCCCGGTCAGCCGCGCCGCCAGGGCGCGTCCGCCGACCAGCGGCGAGGCGTCGGAGACCGGCGGCGCGGCCAGCGGTGGCTGAGCCAGGGGCAGCGCGGCGGCTGCCGCGGTGGCCGCGGTGCGCAGCGTCTCGCGCAGCTGGCCGATCCGGGACTCGACGGTCGACTCGGTCATCACGGAACCTCGTGGGGGTTGACGATGAGACATGCCGTGCGGGCTCCTTCGCGCCCGGGGACGGCGCTGGCGAAGCGCACACCGGCGCTGACGACGGCGAGCGGCTCGCCGAGCGGGTGGCGCAGCCGGACGACGTCGCCGACCCGCAGCCGGACGACGTCGGACATCCGGACGCGCGTGGGACCGACGACGACGGAGACCTCCACGGGGGCGTCGGCCAGCCGCGTCGCGACGCTGCGCGCGGCGGCCTCCTTGCCTGCCCGCTCCCGCGCGGCGGCGGATCCGGCGAGGACCCGCTCCAGGTGCGCGAAGACCCCGCTGAACGGCAGGCACAGCGTCGCCACGCACTCCTGGATCCCGACGCGCAGGTCGAAACCGACGACCAGCACGGACTCGGACGGGGCGGCGGCCTGGGCGAACTGGGGGTTGTGCTCGATGCCGGTGACCGAGGCGCGGAGCGTCACCAGCGACTCGAGGGCGTAGCGCAGCTCCCCCAGCGCCCGTTCGACGAGTCCCTGCAGGAGCGTCGACTCGATCTCGGAGAGCGACCGTTGCGGCTGCGGCGGGGTGCCCGGCCCCCCGAGCAGGTGGTCGACCGTGGTCATCGCGGTCGCCAGGGACATCTCCAGCACCCCGACGCCGGGGAGCGGGTCGATGTCGAGGACGAACATGGTCGTGGGGGTCGCCAGCGAGGACACGTACTCGTCGTAGGTGACCTGCTGGATCGACCGGGGCTTGACCGTGCAGACCGTGCGCACGGTGGTGGTGAGCAGGGTCGTCCACTGCCGGGCGAAGGTGTCGAAGGCGATCTCGAGGACGCGGACGTGGTCACGGGAGAGCTTGGTCGGGCGGCGGAAGTCGTAGACGCGGACGCCGGTGCCGGTGTCGGCAGCGTCGGCGGGCTGCTCCCCGGGCGCGGTGTCGGCGGTCACGGGGCATTGATCGGCCGCACGTCGGCGCACCTGAGCAGAACGGGTGATCGTCGCGACTTCGGGACGCGTCCGTGCGTCCCCCGGCGGCGCGCGGCGCCTCCGGTGAGCAGGCCGGTGCGTCCCCTCCGTGGGCGTGCCCGGCGGTCAGCGTCACTGCATGACGAACTCCGTGAGGTAGAGGTCCATGACCTGGCCCTCGTAGAGGGACCGCACCCGCTCGACGAGATGGGCCTTGAGCGCGTTTCGGGTCGTCGTTGTCGGTGAGGTCGGACATGTTCTGGTCGCTGAACACCGAGATGGCGGCGTCCAGCGCGGGCGAGCCGTCCAGGTCCTTGCCGGCCGTCGTCGTCTCCTGCAGGGCGAGCCCGAGCTTGAGGTAGTGGCCCTGGGTCAGGTTGACGTAGATCGGGTCCAGCTTGAGGACGGCCCCAGGGCACCGGCGCGGCGGCCGGCGCGGAGCGTCCGCGCACGACGACGGCACCCCCGCCGGCGAGCACGACGAGGAGCACCACGGCCACGAGCTTCTTCCCGCCCTTGCGGCCGCGCTTCGGCTCGTCGGCGTCGACGCCGCCTGCCGAGGAGGGCGTGAGCGTTGCCTGGTCAGCCATTCGGGACACCTCCCGGGTGCGTCGTGGTGGCGACCAGCGCCCGCTGGTCAGGCGTGAGCGAGCTCAGGACGACGATGGCCACCCGTCGGTCGAGCGTGATGCCGCGGGGATCGGTCGCAGGGACGAGCGGGCGGGTGTCGGCGTACCCCGCGACGCTCAGGGACCTGGGCCTGAGCCCGAGGGGCGAGATGAGGTACCGGACCACCGAGCTCGCCCGGGCCGACGACAGCTCCCACTCGCTGGGGTAGTTCCTGGGGTGGACCGCGACCGTGTTCGTGTTGCCCTCGACCAGGATGTCGTGGCCGCTCGCCTTCAGGGCAGGTCCGATCACCGCCAGCAGCCGCTTGCCGGCATCCTGCAGCTGGGCACTGTCGGCGGGGAACACGAGGTCGTCGACGATCACCGAGATGGACAGGCCGCGCTCCTCACGACGCATCACGACCCGGTCGCGCATCCCGGCGCGCCTGAGAGCGGCCGAGACGAGCCGTTCGACCCGGGCGAGGTCCTGGGCGTCCCGCGCGCGCCGCGGCCGCCGCGGCCGCCGCGGCCGCGGACGACGCCCCGGACGACGAACCGGAGGACGCCGCGATCTCGCGGGCGATGCTCGGCACCGCGTTGACGGACAGGACCGGGGTTGCGTCGCCGAGCGTCTGCGTCGCCTGGGACGCCGGCAGCACGCTGGTGCTGCCCGGCGCGACCGACTGCGGCTGACCGAACCCGGTCGCGAGCCCCGGTCGCGAGGGCTGCGAACTTCTTCTGGTCGACCTGGCTGATCGCGAACAGGACGATGAAGAGCACCATGAGCAGCGTGATCGTGTCGGCGTACGTGACGAGCCAGCGCTCGTGGTTCACGTGCTCCTCGGGTTCCTCCGCCGGCGCCGCCGTGCGGGTCCCGGTCATCAGGCGGCCTTCGACGGCGGCGCCGCCTTGTCCGCCGACGGCGGCAGCAACGCCCGCAGCTTGCGGTCGACCATGCGCGGGTTCGCCCCGGACTGGATCGCGAGCACGCCCTCGACGACCAGCTCGTGGCGCTGACGCTCCATGTCGTTGAGCATCTTCAGCTTGTTGCCGACCGGCAGCCACACCACGTTCGCGCTCAGCACGCCCCACAACGTCGCGACGAACGCGCCGGCGATGAGGTGGCCGAGCTCGGAGGGCTGGCTGAGGTTCCCGAGCACCTGCACCAGCCCGATGACGGTACCGATGATGCCGATGGTGGGCGCGTATCCGCCCATGTCGGCGAACAGCTTCGCCGCGACGCCGGCGCGCTTGTGGGCCGCCCGGACCTCGGACTCGAGGATGTCCGCGAGCTCGTCGGGATCGGTGCCGTCGATGGCGAGCTCGAGCCCGCGGCGCAGGAGGGGGTCCGAGATGTCGGAGACCATCGCCTCGAGCGCGAGCAGGCCGTCCCGGCGGGCCACCTCGGCGCAGCGTACGACGCTGGCGACGAGGTCGGACGCCTGCGGCAGCGTCCCGAGGAACGCGACCTTGAGCTGCTTCATCGAGTAGAGCCAGTCCGGCAGCGAGCTGCCGGCCGCGCCCACCGCCAGGGTCCCGACGAAGACGAGGACGAGCGGTCCGGGGAGGAACAGCGCGGCGGGGCTGCCGCCCTCGAGGACCATGGCACCGAGGATGGCGACGAGTGCGGTGACGATGCCGCCGAGGGTGAGCGGGTCCATCAGGAGTTCCTCCGCATCCTGATGACCTCGGACCCTTCCGCGTCGGGCTCGTGGCGCGACGCGTGCCACCGGGGCCGCGGCTGCTCGCAGCCGCGCGTGGCGGCCGACAGCATGAGGGCCCGGTGCTCGCCGATCCGCTCGATGACCTCTTCGAGCGACTCGGCGACCACGTAGTGCTTGCCGTCGACGAGGGTGATGACGGTGTCGGGTGTCCGCTCCGCGCGCTCGATCAGGTCCGCGTTCAGGGCGAACTCGGGCCCGTTGAGGCGGGTCAGCATGATCACGGCAACCGTCCTTGGAGAGCGCACGTCCGACGCCGTCCGTGGCGTCCGCGCAGTCTCCTATCGGGCGCCGCCGGGCGGATCTGAGGCGATCCGGGCCGCCTCGTGCCGAGATCGGCCGGGGCCGCCGTCCGGGTGACGGCGGCCGGTAGATCGTCAGTGCTTGAGGTTGACCAGGTCCTGGAGGATCTCGTCGGACGTGGTGATGACCCGGCGAGTTGGCCTGGAAGCCGCGCTGGGCGACGATGAGGTTGGTGAACTCGGCCGCGAGGTCGACGTTGGACATCTCGAGCGCGCCGCCGGCGAGCACGCCGCGGCCGCCGGACCCGGCCACCCCGACCTGCGGCGTGCCCGGAGTTCACCGACGTGCGGAACGCGGAGTTGCCGACCTTCTCGAGACCGCCCGGGTTGTTGAAGGTGGCCAGGGCGATCTGCGCCGAGCGGTTGCTTGAGGCCGTTGGAGAACGAGCCGACGAGCGTGCCGTCCGGCGACGAGGGTGAACCCCTGCAGCGATCCCATGGTCGAGCCGTTCTGGGACAGCGCCGCGAGGGTGTTGCCGCCCCCGTACTGCGAGAGCTGGGTGATGTCGACGTTCACCGTGCGACCGCCCATGGTGAGCGCGATCGGGGCTCGCCGTGAGCAGCGTGCCCCGTCACCGGGTCGAAGCTGAGCGAGGTCGTCGCGGGGGTGGCGCCGGTCGCGGACATGTCCCACGTGTTGGTAGCCGGTCTTGGTGAACGTGAAGGGCATCTGCACCGCCGTGCCCTGCCCGTCGTACGTCGTGATCGACGTGACCAGCGCGGTCGCCCACGGCGACGGTGGCGGGCAGGTTGCCGCCGAGGGCGACCGAGCTGGTCGCCACGGGAGGCAGCAGCGTCCCGATGGGCAGCGTGATGCCGCCCGGAGTGGCGTTCGTGTTGATGACGCCGTTGACGGCCGATCCACCCCTGGACGAGCGCCCCGTTCGGCGTCGTGAGATGCCCGGCCGCCGTCGAGGATGAACGCCCCGGCACGGGTGTAGATCTGCTGGCCGCCGTCGCTCGCGACGAAGAAGCCGTCGCCCTGGATCATGAGGTCGGTACTGCGACCGGTGAGCTGCGCGGCCCCCTGGCCGAAGTTGGTCGCGATGCCGGCGAGCTTGACGCCGAGACCGACCTGTGCCGGGTTGATGCCTCCCTGCGGCGGCCTGCGGCGAGCCGGCGTTCTGCACCTGCTGGGACAGCGTGTCCTCGAACTCGACGTTGCTGCTCTTGTAGCCGACCGAGTTGACGTTGGCGATGTTGTTGCCGACGACGTCCATCATGAGCTGGTGGGCGCGCAGGCCGGAGATGCCGGAGAACAGCGAGCGGAGCATGAGGTTCCTCCTAGAGGTTCGGGCTGAGGGGTCGGACGATGGCGGTCGCGGCGGCGTCGGCCGCCGGATCGAACGCGGGTCACTGGGTGATTTGCGTGACCGAGGCCAGGGGGACGTCGGCGTCGCCGACGCGGAGGACCGGGCCGGCCGCGAGCAGGCGCGCGGACGCGACCGTGCCCTGCTGCGAGGCGCCGTTCGCGTCGGTGTAGACCACCGACCGGCCGACCAGCTGGCCGGCCTGCAGCACCCGCTGGGCGGCGAGCTGGTCGGCGTTCTGCTGCTGCAGCTGGCTGAGCTTCTCGACCATGGTGAACTGCGCGGTCTGGGCGAGGAACTCGGTGCCCTGAGCGGGGTTCATCGGGTCCTGGTTCTTCAGCTGCGCCACGAGCAGCTTGAGGAACGCGTCGGTCCCGAGGGACCCCGTGGAGTCTGCTCCCGCGGTGCTCGAGGACGACGTCGTACCCGTCGACGTGGCGCCGATCGCACTGATGGTCATGCTGTTCCCTTCGTGGACGGTCTCAGACCAGGACGTCGACGCCGCCGGGGCGCGTCGGGGAGGGTGGCTGCGGAGCCGCTTGCGCGGCGTGCATCGGGTCATCACCGGGCGGCGCGTCCGTGCTCGGTGCCGGCGCCTCGCCGGGCGCCGGCCCACGCGAGGCGCCGTAGGGCGACCCGCCCCCGAGGTCGGTGCCGGCGGACACGTCCAGACCACCGACGGTGAGCCCCGCGTCGACCAGCTCCTGGCGCAGCTCCGGCATCGCCTCGCGCAGCGCGTCGACCGCGACGTCATGACCGCCGGTGAGGTGCAGGTGGATCGTGCCCGCGGCCAGCTCCATCCGGATCCGCACCGGACCCAGCTCGACCGGGTCGAGGACGAGCGTCGCGTGGTGCGTCCCGTCCGGCCCCTGACGCAGGGCGCGCAGGTGCGGGCCGAGCTGAGCGGCGACCGGGACGGGCTGCGTCACCGTGCCGGCATCAGCCGGACCCGGTGCCGCCGGGAGATCGTGCGGGACCATCGGAACCCCCGGGACGTCCACCGACGCGGTGAGGGACGGGGTCGGGGACGACGACGTGGACGCACCGTCGAGCGGGGTAGCCCGGTGCTCGCCCAGGGTCGGCGCGCTCGCGCTGGGGCGACGTGCTCCCCGGGTGCGTCGTCGCCGAGCCCGTCTCGTCGCGCAGGTCATGGACCGACGCGGAATGCGGGGTGATCGACGACCGCCCGGCGACCGCGTCGGACGCCGACGTGGTGCGCTGGGCCGGACCTGCGGCGCGCGCCGCGGGCTCGACCGGATGGGGCTGCTCCGTCGCCGGCGCCGAGGACGCCCCGGCGAGCACCGCGTGAGTCGACGAGTGCGGCGGCTCTCCGCCGGACGCGGCCGGCGTGGATCCGATCGACGCGGTTGCGGACAGCCGATGCCCCGGGCGGTCGGGGATGGCCGCCTGCCCCGCGCCGGCCACGCGGCCGCCCGGCTCGCCGCGCGTCGGTGTACCGGCCGTCGGCGCGATCGCCCCGCCTGGCGGCGAGCCCGGGTCAGCAGGTGCGGCGGTCGCCGTCACGTCCGCGGGCGTCCCACCGGAGCCGGCCGCCGCGGCGACGTCGGTGCCGCCGAGGTCGTGCTCGTGCGCGTGCTCGCCGTGGTGACGACCGGCCTGGTCGCGTCGGCTCTCCGCGTGCCGCGTGGCCGCGCGCCGAGTCTCCTCCCCGTGGACGACGTCGCCGGATGCGGAACCCTGCTCGCGGGCAAGGGCGTCGACGAAGCCCGACCCGCCCGAGGGCGCGGGCGGCGCCTCGTCGGCCGAAGGTCGCGGCAGCACGCACGTTGATGCGGAGATCTTCACCTGACGCCGTCCTCTCGGGCCCGCCGGCGGCGGACGTGCCGTCCCACGGCACCGTCGTCCGCCTCGCGCGTCAGCGCGCGGTCGGCCCGCTCGCGGGTCTCCTTCATCACTCGCGCGACGAGATGGTCCGCCGCCTCGCGGTCCTGGTCGTGCGTCTGCCATCCCTGTCTGGCGGCGAGCACGGCCTGATGGCTGTCCTGCGTACCCGCACGTGCCGTGACCACCTCCGGTCGCGAGGGCGGTGCGGGTGGCGACGTCGGCCAGGAAGTCGTGCTGCCCGACTCGATCTGACCCTCGGTTGTGCCGCCAGGCGTTCGTAGGCGTCGCGCAACCGCTCCTCGGCGATCAGGTGCTCGCGCTGGGCCTCGGCCAGCCGCTGCCTGGCCTCGCGCTCCCGGAGCTCCCGCACACGCAGCAGCTGCGCCACCGCGGTGCTCACGGCGCACCCACGAGCTCGTGCAGACGCAGCCACGAGTCCTCGAGGGAGGAACGCTCGTCGACGTCCTGGCGCAGGAACTCCTCGATCTGCGGCATGAGCGCGCGCGCCCGGTCCACGTCGGGATCCGTGCCTGGCACGTACGCCCCGATCTCGAGCAGGACGCGGGACGTGCGGTGCGCTGCGAGCAGCCGGCGCAGCGCTGCGGCGTCCTCCCGCTGCTCGCGCGTCGTGATGGACGACGTCACACGCGACACCGACCCCAGCACGTCGATGGCGGGGTAGTGGTTCGCGTGGGCGAGGTCGCGGTCCAGCACGATGTGGCCGTCGAGGATGGACCGCGCCGTGTCGGCGATCGGCTCGTGGATGGTCGTCGCCCTCGACCAGCACCGTGTAGAGCCCGGTGATCGTGCCGCGCACGCCGGTCCCGGCCTTCTCCAGCAGCTGCGGCAGCATGGCGAACACCGTCGGCGGGTAGCCGCGGGTGGCCGGCGGCTCGCCCGCGGACAGGCCGATCTCGCGCTGCGCCATCGTCGTGCGGGTGATCGAGTCCATGAACAGCAGGACGTCGCGCGCCCTCGTCGCGGAAGGCCTCGGCGATGCGGGTCGCGACGAAGGCGGCCTTCAGCCGCACGACGCGGGGGCTCGTCGGACGTGGCGACGACGACGACCGATCGGGCCAGCCCGTCGGCGCCGAGGTCGTTCTCGAGGAACTCGCGGACCTCGCGGCCACGCTCGCCGATGAGGGCCGATCGACGACGACGTCGGCCTCGGTGTTGCGCGTGATCATCGACAGCAGCGTCGACTTGCCGACGCCGGAGCCGGCGAAGATGCCGAGCCGCTGGCCCTTGCCGCAGGGCGCGAGGGTGTCGAGCGCGCGGACGCCGAAGGTGAGCGGCGGTCGATCCGCTGCGCGACGAGCGCGGCGGCGGGGTCTCTCGGCCGGTCGACGTACGGCAGCGCGCGAGCCCAGCGACGCCCCGCCGTCGACGGGGCGGCCGAGCCCGTCGAGCACCCGGCCGAGCAGCTCCTGGCCGACGGGCACCTGCAGGGCCGAGCCGGTGGGCCGCACCGTCGACCCGGCGGGCGATCGCCGGTCGTGACACCGAGCGGCATGCAGGTCAGCCGGTCGCGTCCGCGCCGACGACCTCGGCCGGCAGCAACCGTCCGCCGACTTCGAGGTCGACCAGGTCGCCGACCGCCGCCTCGAGGCCGTCGACCCAGGCGGTGAGGCCCGTGGCGCGAGCGCACCGAGCCGGTGACGTCGCGGACCGCACGCGGCGCAGCGCCCGATCGCGCAGCGTGTGCCACGTCATGCCGAGAGCACCTCCCGCAGCCGTTCGAGCGCGGTCGAGAGCCGGGCGTCGATGCGACGGCTGGCGCTCTCGGCCATGGCACCGCCGCGCTCGACGCCGTCGTCGGCATGGACCTCCACCGGACGGTGCAGCAGTGCCGCGAGGTCGACGTCGGAGTCGGCGAGCGCCGCCACGTCGAGGGGGTGGAGGCTCAGGACGAGCGGCGCGTCGCGCGGGGCCACCTGCGCGCACCGTCGTACGGCGTCGACCACGTGGAGGCGGTCCGCGCGCGAGCTCCCGGCCGAGCAGAGCCTCGACCAGGTCGTAGACGAGGCCTCCGATCTCGCTCGCCGACCTCGTCGTACGCCGGGTGCGCAGCGGTCGTCCAGGGCGTCCGCGCTCGCCGCGAGGGCAGCGGCGAGCGACTCCAGCCCATGCAGCTGCGCGCGTACCGCGTCGAGGCGCACCGCGAGCTGCGCGGCCCCGCTCTCCTCGACCTCGGCGACCATCCGCTCCCGGCCCTCCTGGTAGCCGACCGCGAACCCCTCGGCGCGGGCCCGGCTCGCCGCGACCTCGGCCGCCCGGTCCACCACCTCGGCGAGAGCGGGATCGACGAGCCGCGCGTCGGCGCGTCCGTCGACGGAACAGCGTCGGAGCCGCGCAGGTCGCTGGTCGAGCCGTGCGCGTGGGCAGCGCGGCCGCGGAGTCGCGGTCGACGACGACGGTCTCAGGCGACGAACTGGTCATCGTCACCCCTCCGCACCACGATCTGGCCGGACTCCTCGAGCGTGCGGATGACGCGCACGATCTTGGCCTGGGCCTCCTCCACCGCCGAGGTCCGTACCGGGCCGAGCAGCTCGAGCTCCTCCGCCAGGTTCTCCGCGGCACGCGCGGACAGGTTCGACGTGACCTTCTCCCGGACGTCGGCACGCACGCCCTTGAGCGCGGTCGCGAGCTCGGCCGTCTCGACCTCGCGGAGCACCGTCTGCACGGCACGGTCGTCGAGGGTGACGATGTCCTCGAACAGGAACATGTGGCTGCGCACCTGCTCGGCGAGGGCGGGGTCGCAGCGACTCGAGGCCGTCGAGGATGAGCCGCTCGGTCGCTCGGTCCGAGCGGTTGATGATGTCGATGAGCGGCTCGAGGCCGCCGACGACGGACAGGTCGGCGGGCTGCAGCACGCTGGACATGCGGCGGTGCAGGATCGTCTCGACCTTGCGGACGATGTCCGGCGACGTGCGGTCCATCGCCGCGATCCGGTGCGCGACCTCGGCCTGCAGTGCCGGGGGCAGCTTGGACAGGACTCAGCGATGCCTGCTCCGCGGACAGGTGCGCGAGGACCAGGGCGATCGTCTGCGGGTGCTCGTCCTGCAGGAAGCTGAGCAGCTGCCGGGCGTCGGCACGTCGGAGGAACTGGAACGGCAGCTCCGAGATCGCGGCCTCGAGCCGTCCCATGACCTCGCGGGCCCGCTCGCTGCCGAGCCCCTCCTCGAGCAGCTCCCGCGCGTAGCCGAGCCCGCCCTGGGCCGCCCAGCGTCGCGCCGTCGCGGTCTCGACGAACTCCTCGACGACGGCGTCCGCGACCTCCGCCTCGACGTGCTGCAGCCGGGCGATCTCGGCGACGAGCTCCTCCATCTCGGCCTCCGGCAGGACGCCCAGGACGCGCGAGGCCTTCTCCTGCCCGAGCTGCACGAGCAGGATCGCTGCCTTGCGCAGCCCGGACAGCTCCGCGGTCCGCGTGTTCGTCACCACGTCACCGACCACCGGCGATCCAGCCGCGGAGCAGCTGGGCGACCTCGTCGGGCTGGCGCGAGACCAGATCGCTCACGTCCGCGTGCGCCTGCTCGATGCGTCGAGCCTCGACGTCGGGGGCGACCCGCACCACAACGCCCGGTGAGGACGGCCCGGCGATCTCCGGGGTGTCCGGCCAGGTGATCGCGAGGGGCTCGTGCCCGGAGCCGAGGGCCGCGAGCTCGTCGGCGTCGAGCAGGACCCGACGCTGCTTGCGCGACGACTGGAACGCGAGTCCCAGGACCAGCAGCACGAGCAGCACGACGCCGACCTTGCGCGCCAGGTCCAGGACCGTCGCGGTGGTCTGCGCGGACTGCGTGGCCTGGAGCTGCTGGCGCGCCGCGTCCGCGGCCGAGTGGTCGAAGGGCATCTTCTCGACCTGGATCGTGTCGCCGCGCCGGGTGTCCAGGCCGACCGCGTTGGCCACCAGGTTGCTCAGCATCGTGGTGTCGACGCTGCCCGCCCCCGCGTTGATGAGCACGGCGACGGTGAGGCGCTTGACCGACCCGGGCGCTCCGGTGCGGGACTCCAGGACGCTGCCCACCGCGTTGGTGTCGTTCGTCGACTTCTTCTGGTAGCTGTTGCCCTGAGTCGTGCTGGTCGTCGTCACGCCGGTGGTCCCCGATCCCAGGATCCCGCCGGGCCCGGCACCGGAGCCGGTGTAGTTCTCCGTGCTCGACGTGCTGCTCAACGGCGGCGTACCAGGGACGAACTGGTAGGACTGCGTCTTGGTCTCGCGCTGGTCGAAGTCGAGGTCCGCGTGGACGCGCACGGCCGAGTTGCCCGGACCGAGCACGCGGTCGAGCATCGTCTGGGCCGAGGCGGAGAGCGCGTTCTCGGTCTGCGTCGAACGCTCGCTCTCGTTCGCCGTGACGAAGCCGTCGGCCGCCGAGCCGCCGGAGAGCAGCTGGCCGGTCGAGTCGGCGATGGTCACGCCGGACGCGGCGAGCTTGGGGACCGAGGATGCGACCAGGTTGGTGATGGCCTGGACCTGCCCGGAGTCCAGGGAGACGCCGCCCCGCATGGCGACCAGGACGGACGCGGTGGCCTGCTCCGAGTCCTGGGTGAAGACGCTCTTCTGCGGCAGCGCCAGGTGCACGCTGGCCGACTGGACGCCGTCGATCGCCTCGATGGTCTTCGCCAGCTCGCCCTCGAGGGCACGCTGGTAGGTGACGTTCTGCATGAACTCCGAGGTAGTGATGCCCTGCTGGTCCAGCAGGGCGTAGCCGTCCTGCGACGAGGCAGGCAGCCCCTTGCCGCTCATGGCGATCCGGGTCGCGTACACCTTGTCCTGCGGCACGAGGATCGTCGAGCCGCCGTCGGAGAGCTGGTAGGCGCACGGCCGACGAGTCCAGCTGCTGGACCACGGCGCTCGCGTCGGCCGGACGCCAGGTTGGTGTACAGAGGTGCGTACGGCGCGGCCGACCACCGGCTGAACGCGAACGCCGGCCACCACGAGCCCGAGGACACCGAAGACGATCACGGCGATCTGCCCGGGCGTGAACCCCGACATGGTGGACGCGGACCCGGCGGGTCACGAGCAGGACCCCGTCGTTCACAGCGGCATCCGCATGATCTCGTTGAACGCCTCGAGGGCCTTGTTCCGCACGGCGACGGTCATCTGGGTCGTGAGCGATGCCTCGGTGGCCGCGATCAGGTAGTCGTGCGGGTTCTGCAGCGTGCCGGTGGCGACCTGCTGCGCGAGCGCGTCGGCGTTCCCCTGGACCGAGGACAGCCGGTCCACGACCGACGACAGGGCATCCGCGAAGCCGGTCCCCGGCGTCGCCGAGCCGGCGGGCGCCGGGGCGACGGGAGGCAGCGGGACGGGAACACCGACCGGCGAGATCGACATGCTCACACCGACCGTCCGAGCTGGAGGGCGGCCTGGTAGGCGTCGGTCGCACGCTGCACGACGGCGAGATTCGCCTGGTAGCCGCGCTGCGCCATGATCAGGTCGGTCATCTGGTCGCCGAGGTCGATGTCGGGGTGCCGGACCATGCCCTGCTTGTCGGCCAACGGGCTGGACGGGTCGTACACCAGGCGGCCCTGCGCGCTGCCGAGCACGACGCCGGACTCCTGCACGCCCCCGACGCCGTTGCTCGCCGGGTCGACCGCGGTGGCCACGACGTAGCGCGCCTGGAACGCCGCCTCGGACGTGGGTCGGACGTCGTTGATGTTGGCGATGTTGTCCGAGATCGCGTCGAGCCACTGACGGTGCACGGCCACGCCCGAGCCCGAGATGGCGAAGATGTCGAACATGCCCATCAGGAGCTCCTCAGCACGTCGCGCATCGTGGTGAAGCGACCTTCGACCGCGCGCAGCGCCAGGTCGTAGCGCAGGTTCGTGTCGGTGCCGAGGAGCGTCTGGGTGTCCAGGTTGACGTTGTTGCCGTCGGGGCGGGCGGGGTCGGTCGACGTCGACTCGGTCACGACGCCGGACAGGTCGACCGCGCTCGCGGCGGGCTGGCCGTCCAGCGCGGACTGCAGCGCGGACTCGAAGTCCACGTTCTTGGCCGTGTAGCCCGGCGTCTGGATGTTGGCGACGTTGTCGGCGATGACGCGCTGGCGTTGAGCCAGGCCGTCCAGGGCGACGCGCAGCGCCGGCATCACGAGGTCGTCCATCGCCGAGCAGTGCTCCTCGTCCCCGCACGTGGCGGGTCGGGCCGATCCGTGGCGATGTCGGACGAGCATCCTGCTCGCGCACCCCCGTCGGCGCGACGCAACCGGACCTGAGGGGAATTGCTCGGCGAGGTCTCAGCCGGTGGGGTACCGGTCGTACCAGGACTGGAACCGAGCGGTGAGCCGGCCGAGGACGTCGGGCGCGGTCTGCGCCAGGTGCCGCGCGTACCCGGTGCTGCCCAGCCCCCATGCCGACCAGTCCGTACCGCCCTTGCTCAGGGTGAAGGCGGCCCGGGCGTTCGCGACCGGGTCATCGACCCGCGTGGCGTCGATGAGGCTCCCCAGGTGGACGTCGTTGATCTGGAACAGGCCGTGGTCGCGGGTGCCGTTCGCGTTGACGGCACCGAGGGCGTCGGGCCTGCCGCCGGACTCGCGCATCGCGACGGCCCACGCCGTGCGCAGGCCGTCGCCGGTGAAGCCGACGCTGCGCAGCAGGTCGACGAGCTGTGGCGGGGCCAGCGCCGGACCCGACGGTCGCGCCGCGGCATCCGCACCCGTCGTGGCGGGGGTGGCGGTCGGCGCGACGCGACGGATCCCCACGAGGTGCGCGGCGTCGACGGGGGCGATCCGTGTACCGGCCTCGGGGCTGGCGGCCTCGACCACCCGGCCGTCGCCGAGGTAGACGGCGACGTGGTTGACCTTGAGCGGCGACGGGTCCCGCTGGTGACCGCCCGGCTCGTGGAAGAACAGGAGGTCTCCGGGGCGTGCCTCGGCCAGGGACGGGACCGCGGTACCGGCCTTGATCTGCTCCCAGGACACGGCGGGCAGGTCGATGCCGACGCTGCGCGCCACGAACTGGGTGAACCCGGCGCAGTCCCATCCGGTCGAGGGCGAGCGCCCACCCGCGACGTAGGGGACGCCGACGTACCCGCTCGCGGCCGCCGCGAGGTCGGCACCGGTCCCGCCCGAGGGCACCGGCCCCGTGGCTCCCGTCGGCGCACCGAGCTGGGCCTGGGCCACCCCGAGGACGGCCGCGAAGTCCGTGGGCGCCGCGACGGCTCCGGAGGCGACCGGAGCCGGTGCCCGCCGGACCACCGCCGCGGGCAGGGCGGGGCCGGTCGCGATCTGCACCTGGATCGCCGCCATGCGGGCGGCGACATCGGCGAGGGACACGGGCACTCCTGAGCTCGGCGGCGCGTCCCTGCGCTCGTGGCACCTCGTCGGCCGCGAGCGCCCGGTCCTGAGGACTTCTCCTGGCGCGGTGGGCGACGTGCGCCCCGAGTCGTGGGAGGGGTCGTGCTCGCGCGCTACCAGTCGATCGCCTCAGGTCTCCGGTCCCGACGCCGATGGGGCCGTGCCGGGACGGGGCACTGGTCCCACGGACTGAGGAGGCCGCGTGACCGTGTTCCACGACCTTCATCGGCACGACGAGTGGCGCCGCCGGTACGACACCCTGATGCACAACGCGGTCGACGGGATGATCGTCATCGACGAGCGGGGGACCGTCGTCGAGTTCAACCCCGCTGCCGAGAGGCTCTTCGGCTACTCGGCCGACCACGCCGTCGGCCAGAACATCTCGATCCTCATGCCCCCCGGCGACGCGGCCGCGCACGATCGCTACCTGCGGAGTCGTACCGACGTGGGCCCCCACGGGATCGGCGCGGGGCGCCGGGTGGCGGGACGGCATCGCGACGGCACCCTCGTCCCGCTGCACGTGTCGGTGTCACCGCTGGACCTCACCGGTGGCCGCCACTATCTCGGGGTGCTGCGCGACCTGTCCCGGGAGGTCGCCCTGCAGGACGCGCTGGAGCGCCAGGCGACGCACGACCACCTCACCGACCTGCCCAACCGGGCCCTGCTGCTGCGCCGACTCGACGAGGAGCTGCTGCACGCGGAACCTGGGGTCCTCTTCCTGGACCTCGACGGGTTCAAGGAGCTCAACGACAGCCGCGGGCACGTGGCGGGCGACCTGCTGCTGCAGCAGGTCGCGAGCCGGCTGCGCCACGCGGTGGCAGAGGGGGACGTCCTGGCCCGTCTCGGCGGGGACGAGTTCATCGTGCTCCGTCCGGGGCGCCCGCACCGCGCGGAGCTGGAGCAGCTCGCCGTCCACCTCATCCGCGCCGTCGAGCGCCCCTTCGACGTGGATGGCGGGCTCGTGCAGCTGTCGGTGAGCGTCGGGATCGCCCGAGGAACGCGCCGGGAGGGCAGCGCCCCGGTGACGGCGGTGTCCCTGCTCGGTGACGCCGACACGGCGATGTACGTCGCCAAGGCGGACGGTCGCGGGCGCTGGTGTCACGTCACCGACGCGCACCGGCGCGCCTCGCTCGCCCGGAACGAGACGGTCGAGCGGCTGCGTCGCGCCCTCGACGAGCACGAGCTCGAGCTGCACTACCAGGCGCAGCTGCATCTCGGGTCGTGGACCGTGACCTCGGTGGAGGCGCTGCTGCGCTGGAACCACCCCGACCGTGGCCTCCTCCTGCCCGGTACGTTCCTGCCGATCGCCGAGCGGGCCGGCCTCATGCCTCGGATCGACGCCTACGTGGTCGACGCCGCTGCGCGTCAGGCCGCCGAGTGGGACGCGGGCGGGACGCCGGTCAGGGTGTGGGTGAACTCGGCCGCCTGCCACTTCGACCCCGCGTGCGTCGACCGGCTCATCGACGTGCTGGAGCGGCACGGCTGCCCTCCCAGCCTGCTGGGGCTGGAGATCGGCGAGACCCAGCTCATGGCGGAGGACCGCGCCAAGCAGGTGCTGTCGCTCCTGCGCGACATGGGAGTGCGTCTCGCCATCGACGACTTCGGCACGGGCTACAGCAACTTCGCCCGCATGCGCCAGCTGCCGATCGACACGCTCAAGCTCGACCGCAGCCTCGTGGCCACCATCGCGGACGACGACAGGACGTCCCGCGTGGCCGCGGCCGTCACCGACCTCGGCCGCGGCCTGGGGATGCAGACCGTCGTCGAGGGCGTCGAGACCACCGGCCAGCTCGACCGGGTGAGAGACATCGGTGCCGACTACGTGCAGGGCTTCCTGCTTCATCGCCCCGCGCCTGCGCTGGAGACGGTCCAGCTGCTGACCGGCGCCGTGGAGGTCGCGGCCGGCCAACCAGGCACCAGGGGCTGGGCCACATCGCGGACGGCGGCCATGTCGGGGAATCCGTCACGCTAGAACGCGGCCGCGTCCGCCCGTGGGTCGCTCATCGAGAGGGATCGTCGCTCGCCTCACCGGCTCGCGCCGCACGCTGGGCCTCCACGGCCCGGTGCACGTTGCCGTGCACCCGATCCCGGCCGAGCCGGTCGAGGACCCCGTCGAGCTCCAGCGTCTCGCGGACCGCGCCCTTCAGCGCGGCCAGCCGCAGGTCGGCACCCGCCGCCTCGGTGATGAGCCGGATCTCGTCGAGCGTCGCGCTCCCCTGGGCGTCGACGAAGTTGAGGCCCGCGCAGTCCAGCACCAGACCGTGAACCTCCGCGCGGGACCGGAGCACGTCGCGCACGCGCGACTCCAGCGCGTCGGTCGTCGCGAAGAACAGGCCACCATCGAGCCGGACGACCGCGATGCCCGGCTCCTCGGTGTCCTCGGGGTGGTCGCGCAGGTCACGGAAGACCTGCGTCCCCGATTCCCTTCCCAGCTCAGGGATCTGCGGATGCGTCGCGACGGCGACGAGCCACAGCAGCGACAGCGCGATGCCGATCAGGACTCCGACGAGTACGCCGAACACGAGCGCACCGACGAGCGCGGCGAGCGCGACCCAGAAGTCCACCCGGTGCACCTGGCGCAGCCTGCGCATGCCCGGCACGTCCATCATGCCGCTCACGACCGCCTCGATGATGAGGGCGGCGAGCACCGCCTTGGGCAGGACCGAGAACAGCGGTGCGAGCACCACCAGCGTGAGCAGCACGGTGACGCCGGAGGTGATCGAGGCGAGCCCGGACCTGGCTCCCGACCGATCGTTGAGCGCGCTCGCCGAGAGACTGGTCGAGACCGGCATCCCCTGCAGGAAACCGGCTCCGACGTTGGCCATCCCCTGGGCCACGGACTCCTGGTCGATGTCGACCTCGTAGCGGTGCTTCGCCGCGAACGCCCGGGCGTCGCCGGCGGTCTGGGAGAAGCCGATGAGCACGAGCGCCACGGCGGCCGCGGCCGCGGTCCCCACGTCCCCGGCCAGACTGGCGGTGTCGGGCACCTCGAAGGACGGGAGCCCTCTGGGGATGTCCCCGACGAGCGCGACGCCGCGAGATCCGAGGTCGAGGAGCCAGGAGGCGAGCAAGCCGCCGACCAGGAGCACGAGGGCACCTGGCGCCCGCGGTGCCACCGACCTCAGACCGAACACCACGACGAGAGAGACGAGCCCGACGACCGTCGTGGCGCGATCGGCGTCCGTCCAGCGTGTGTAGCCAGGACCACAGCTCCTGGGGCGGTGTCGCGCCCTCGACCGTCGTACCCGTGAGCTTGGGCAGCTCCCCGATCACGACGTCCAGCGCGGCCCCGAACAGGAAGCCCATGACGACTGCGGTGGAGAGGAACTGCGCGATCCAGCCCAGCTTGAAGACGGCGAGGGCCAGGAACACGACGCCCGCCGCGACGGTGATCGCGGCGACGAAGGATGCCGTCTGCGACTCTCCGCTGACCCCGGCGGCCAGTGCCGCGCTCGCGGCAACGGCGGCCAGCGCCGCGCTCGGACCCATCGAGATCTGCCGGCTGGTGCCGAAGACGGCGTAGAGGAGAGCCGCAACCGCCGCGGCGTACAGCCCGTTCTGCAACGGGATCCCGGCGATCCCCGCATAGCCGAGGTTCTTCGGCACGATGAGCGCCGCGACCGCGACACCCGCGATCAGGTCGCCGCGCAGCCAGCTGCGGTCGTACGACCGGGACCAGCGCAGGATGGGTACGACGGAGGAGAGACGACGAGCGTCCCGCGGCGGAGCGGATGAGCCTGCCGTCCGAGGTGCAGGGTCGTCGTCCGGCGTCGTCCCCACCTCCCCGTCGCGACGAGGTGTCGCAGGGCTCAGACTAGGTTTGCGCGCGCCGGCTGTCCGGTCGCGTCGTCCCTTGCCGACATCACGGCTGGTCTCGAGCCGTGCGGCCGGCGAGGCGCTGGTCCCACCCGCACGCGCCTTCGTTCCCGTCTCCCGAGCGCCCGTGACGACGAAAGCGCCGTCGATGTCCAGGCGCCTGGTCGCGCAGCCGGCCGGTTCGCGGCATGCCGCGGGGGTGGAGCGCCGGTGGCCCGGGAGTGTGACACCGTTGGCGAATGCACATCCGAGCCACCCGCGACGGCCAGCTGCCGACCGGGTCGTACGGGTGGCTCTTCCTTCAGGGCGAGGCCGTCCTGCGCCTGGTCCGCGGTGAACAGTCCCGATGGCCGACGCTCCTGGACGCGTGGCTCGCCCGCGCGCAGTCGTCGCGCCTCGCGCTCGTCTTCGCGACGGAGGCGGAGCGGGCCGCCTTCATCGAGGACTTCGAGACGAAGTGGTACGAACCGACGTGGCTGGCGCTGGACGACTCCAGCCGGGCCGAGCTGATGCTGATGGCAGCCCCGGCCGGCGCGGGCGAACCATCGGAGTCGCTGGTCGCGGATCTCCTCGCGGGTCCAGGCCTCACCGTCAAGGTCGAGTGGGAACCACGCTCCGACGGCGGACGCAACGTGGTCCCCGCGGGCTTCCTGCGATGGATCGCCAACGGTGGCCCGAACTCGCCGCCGTCCGAGCAGCCGCCGGCCACGGCCGGCCCGACGAGGTCCTGACCGATCCGGACCGGCACCCTCAGGCGGGCCCCATCCCTGCCTCGACCGAGCGCTCGTGGTCGCCCCGCCCCGGAGGCGGGGCGGGGGTCGGCGGGCGAAGAAGAGGAGGAGGACGACCGTCGCGACCGACAGCCCGGCGAGCGTGACCGCGGCCTTGGATCCGGTCCAGCCCGACGACCCGTCGCCCTGGCTGGAGTCGACGGGCGCGTAGTCAGACGGGACGGTCCCGGTACGCGTGGCCAGATACTGCCTGAGCACCACCAGCTCCCGGTCGCCGTACTTCTCCCCCGGCTCGATGTACGTGTTCTCCGACCACTCGTTCCAGCTGATCACGGCCACGGCGTCCGGGGCGGAGGCGTACGCGTTGTCCAGGCTCTTCGTCAGGGTGCGCCCGTCGTCACGCCCGACCACCCGCGTGCCGCCGAGCGTCCGGCCGTCGTACCCGCTCGCGGCGGGCGCGAACCAGAGTCCCTTGTGGGCGTGCACCGCCTCGCTCATGGCGACGAGCTTGGCCCTCGTGGCGGGCGACGAGGGGTCCGCCGACGACCAGTAGTAGGCCTCTCCGTCGACCGTCGCGGCCACTCGCTCGTAGCCGTCGACGGACTTCGAGGCGGCCAGCAGGTAGGCGCGATCCCCGAGTGCCGCCTTCACGGCCTGGACGTCAGCCAGCGAGTACTTGTCGGTGCCGGTCCAGATGATCACCGGTCGCCCGTAGAAGCGCGAGGTCAGCGCGGCACCCCATCGGTCCACGAGGTAGACCATGTCGTGCTTGACCGTCGCGATCGGGAGCGGATTCCGGCTGAAGTCGAGCGCCTGGTAGACGACGCCGAGGTCGAAGTGGTCGGCCTTCGCCACCTCGACGAGCATGTCCATCCTCCGGTTGAGCGGTACGGTGCTCTTCCACGAGGTGATGAAGCCGTCGATGCCCGCGCTCTGCGCCTGCTTCACCTGCGTACGAAGCACGTTGATGTCGTCGCTGCTGTACCGGCCGGCGAGCGGGTAGTCCTCCTTCGCCCGGTTCCAGGACGACGCGGTGAACCACTGGTAGAGGTAGGCGTAGACGGGAATCGTCGACGCGGTCGAGGCATCTCGGAGACCGCTCGACGACGAGGCGGGCGCCGTCGGCGGCGGCGAGGACTGGACGCTCGAGGAACCTGCCAGTGCCGTCGACGTCTGGACCACCGCCAGGACGACGAGGGCCGCGGTAGCGATCGCGGTGCCGGCCAGCACGGCCGTCAGCGGCCAGTGCGACCGCCGTTCCGGGCGCCGGTGACGACTCACGTCGTGGACCCGACCCCTCCGCTACGGGGCCGCTGCGCCCAGCGCCGCCCCAACCACACGACCGAGATGCCCAGGATCACGGTGAGCCCCCCCAGGACCAGGACGTCCCGGAGCGTCACGACGCGCAGCTCCACGTCGGAGCTCTTGCTGACCAGGATCGTCGAGCGGGCACCCGCGACCGCGGACTTCGTGGTGAGGACGTACTGCCCGCGGACCAGCGACCGGAGGACCGTCGGCTGGTCGCCGTCGAGCTGGACGGCGTACTGGACGCCGTCCGGCCGGGTCACGGTCGCGGCGGAGCCGACGCGGGAACCGAAGAGGACGTCGCGGACCGTCACGCTGACGTTGAACACCGACAGCGCGATCGGCCAGCTGCTCGCGTGGTTGGGGTTGAAGTGCTGCTGGCCGGCGAACACCGCGTCCGACCCCTCGACGTCGACGCTCGTCACCGTGTAGGTCACCTGCTGCGGTTTCCAGACCCCGTGGACGAGCCGGGCCCGCTCGGCGAGCAGGGAGACATGATCCTGGAGCTGCGCGGACGTCACCTTCAGGGTCTTGCCGCCGCCCGTGAGCACGACGCCGCCGACCCGGTCCGCGGGCACGGTGCCCCCGGTCCGGTCGGCGAAGCTCAAGGACACCGGCCGGCTCACCGCGAGCGCCGCGACGAGGTGCCGCCGGAACGCCCCGCCGGCGCCCACGCGGGACACCCGCAGGAGCGCCACGGTCGGCCCCGCCGGCGTGTCCGGGGTGTTGAGGGCGAGCCTCGAGTCCACCGCGTTGAGGTCGGAGACCGGACCCGTCGCGTGCCCCTTGGCGTCGGTCGTGAACGTCGCGCCCTCGAGCAGGAAGCTGACCCCGGGCGTCGCCGGGACGGTGTCGATCTCGACGGTGCCGCGCACGGGCTGGAGCTGCAGCGGCCACACCGTGCTCGAGAGCGGGTCGAACCTCGACCTGGGGGTGGTGACCGACACGCCCGAGCCGGCTCGCAGGCTGTCCACCGACCACGTGACCACCTGAGTGGTGCACGACACCGCCGACGAACCGCGCCTTCCGCGACAGCAGGCCGACCGTCGTCGTGCGCCGGGGGTCCAGGTCGATCGTCTGGCCGATGACGGAGTGCAGGCGCACCAGGCGGAGAGTGGCGGGCGCGACCCCCGTCGTACCACGGCTGATCCGCAGCGCCACCTGCGTCGTGACGTCGAGACCGACGGCCAGGTGGCTCTCGTGTCGGCCCGTGTGGGCGTCAGGCTTGACGAAGGCCAGCGCCAACGAGCTCCGGCCGTCCAGCGTCGGGGAGGCCAGGACGACCCGGGCGGCGGCGTTGTTCACGTCCGCCACGGCGACCGTCGCCGAGCCGGTCCCGTCGGTGGTGACCCGCTGGCCGTCGACGAGCAGCTGGACGCCCGCGAGCGCCGGCACGGTCCGGAGGAACACGTTGCCGGCGGTTGACCCTGCGGCGCGCGCGTCGGCGACCACCAGTCCCGCCAGCAGCAGCGGGAGCAGGAGCACCGCCAGCACCGGCCGGACGGCTCCGCGGCGGCTCATCCGAGATCCACCGCATCGACGTGCGGCGCCGAACGACGCGTGCTCCGCATCGCCCAGAGCACCACGCCGCCGACGAGGACCAGGGCGAGCAGGTAGACCCCGTAGATCACGACCCGGTTCGGTACGCGCGGGTCGGCGGCCGGGACGGCCTCGGTGCCTCTCGCGGTGCCGGACGCCGCGGGGGGCGGGATCTCGTAGATCACGACGACGGACGTCGTCGAGGTCCCGTCCAGCGAGACGGACTCGGTGTGGACCACGCGGCCCAGGTGCTTCCGGACCAGCGCGAGCTCCTTCTGCGCGAACGTCGGCGACCGGCTCGCCGAGTACGCGTCCCACACGACATAGCGGTACTCGCCCGTGCGCAGGGCCAGGTCGGGGTTCGAGATCGGCTGGTACGACGGGTTCCGGTGCAGCGGGTCCGGGCTCACCGACAGCGCGTCCGCACGGTGCCCGCTGTAGTACATGATGACGTTGCCCATCGAGGGCCCCAGCGTCATCAGCTTGGTGCCGGCGGGCAGGTGCGTCCGCACCCACAGGCCCGCCTCGCGGCCGCCCGGGCTGCCGCCGGCGCCGGCCAGGCCGGGGGAGAACGGCTCCGTGACGCCACGTACCGCAGGCACGAGGAGCGACAGGACCACCGCCCCGGTCGCGAGGAGGCCACCACCGAGGGACAGCAGCGTCCTCGGCTCGAGGTCGACGAGCGCCACGAGCGCTCGCGCGGCCAGCACCGCGACGGCCGGCGCGAGCATCACGAGGTAGGGGAAGCCCTTGACCGGCCACACCTCGAAGAACACGAAGGGCACCACGATCCAGGACAGCAGCAGCGCCTCGCGCCACGACGACCGGCGCCTCAGCACGACGAGCCCGACGACGGCGGCGGCGATGAGCAGCAGCCCCGCGGCCGAGGGGACGACCGTGAGGTAGAAGAAGAAGTCGTGGTTGGGCCGTCGGCTCAGCTGCCAGAGGAGGTAGGACTGACCGCTCTTGCCGCCGCCCGACAGCGCCGTCACCAACGGGTAGGTCAGTGCGAGGGCGAGTGCCGCCGCGCCAGCTCCGACGACGAAGCGGACCGGGCGCCAGAACCGCGGCACGAGCGAGAGGAAGACGAAGACCGACATCACCAGGATGATCGCGGTCTCCTTGGTGAGCGCGGCCAGCCCGAGGCAGCTGCCCGCCGCGACCAGCCACCGGCCCTGACCGGTGCGCGCCAGCATCGCGAGGCACACGAGCGCGGCCGTCGCGAAGAACGTCATCGGCCCGTCGAGCAGCACCTGACGCGTGATGATCACGTGGTACGGCATCACGGCGAGCAGCAGCGCCGACACCGCACCCGCCCGGCGGCCGTAGAGCAGCAGGCCCAGGACGAACACCAGCACGATGGTGCCGACCCCGAACGCGGCGCCGACGTAGCGACCCGGGAGGTCGGGTACGCCGGAGCCGTAGAACGGCGACACGAGCATCTGGAACAGGAGCGGGTGCGCCCGCACGATCGGGAAGTTGCCGACGAACAGCGGGTTCCCGGCGAGCGACGCCGCCTGACCGGCGTAGACCGCCTCGTCGCTGTTGACGCCGACCGACCCGAGGGACGCGACCCGGAGCCACGTCCCGACGACGACGGCGAGGACGAGCACCGAGATGTCGATGACGCGGCTGCGTCGAGCGCGCGTCTCCCGTACCGCATCGTCCTCCTCGGGTCCGGCCCGCTCGTCCCGAGGCACGGTCGCGGCCACCGGCGTCGCCCCGAGGGCGGTCCCGGTCGCCAGGTCGAGCGGCAGCCGGGACGGCGTCAGAGCCGTCCCGGCGCGGAGGATGTTCAGCCGGCTGTCTTCCACTCAGAGTCCAAGACGGCTCGTGCCGAATGCCGCGTCGTCGAAGACGATGTCCCGCCCCGTCGTGCTCGCCTGGGTGTCACCGATCTGCAGGTTCGCGACACCGGTGACGCCGAAGGTCGCCGTGAGGTCGGTCAGACCGGGCACGGGGGCGCCGTCGAGCCAGACCTGGACGCCGCCGGACTGCCCGGCGGCGGCCGGGAGCGACAGGTGCAGCTCAACCACGTGCCAGCCCGCCCCGGGGCGGGTCGAGCTCAGCCGGCCGGAGGTCTCCCCGTCGCTGCGGAAGGCGAGCACGCCGCCCGACGTGAGGTAGACGTAGCCGCCGGTGCCGGTCGGGGTGGTGCGCAGTCTCAGCAGCGTCGTCTGGCCGCCTTGGCTGACCACCTGGAAGGCCACCCGCGCGTAGGCGTCGGGATAGCTGGAGCCGAGCGCCTTCTTCGCGTAGGAGGCAGACGTCGGTGAGGTGCTCTCCGCCGCGTACGCCCCGGACCTGACCGCTCCCGGCTCGACCGTCAGGCCGACGGCGGTGGTCCACGAGGACAGGTCTCCCGTCTCGAACCCGTCGGCGAAGACCGGCGGGCTCACCGACGGGTTCGTGGTCACCGGCGAGGCGAGGCCCGCCGCGGATCGGTTCCCGGCCAGGTCGGCCGCGAGGACCGAGTAGGTGTACGTCGTGGACGCCTGCACCGTGTCGTCGGCGTAGGACACCGTCGCGCCGTCCACGGTCGCGACCGGAAGCCCGTCCCGCAGCACGTCGTAGGACGTGACACCGACGTCGTCGGTCGACGCGGCCCACGACACCGCGACCGAGAACGTCGACGGCGCCGACGCCGTCACGCCGCACGGCACCGACGGCGCCGTCGTGTCAGCCACCGGGCCCAGCCGGCTCGTGCCGAACGCCGCGTCGTCGAACGCGACGTCGTAGGTGCGACCGGTCTGGGTCTCGCCGATCTGCAGCATGCCGACGGGGGCGGAGCCGATGTCGACCGCCGCGCTCGACAGGTCGACGACGAGCGCGTTGTCGAGCCAGACGCGGACCGACGCCGAGGGCGCCCTGCGCGCTGCCCACCTCGAGGCCGAGCTCGAGCGCGTGCCAGCCGGGTGCCGGGACGACGCTGCTCAGGGTGTTCGTCCCCGTCGCGTCGTCGTGGAAGCCGAGCTGTCCGGTCGTCTCGACGTAGACGTAGCCGAGTGAGTTGCCGGCCGGCGTCTCGCAGCCGCAGGAGGTTGACCTGGTCCGGTCTGCGCGAGCACGTCGAACCAGACCCGGGCGTAGCCGTCGCTGTACGTACCGGGCAACGTCACCTTGGCGTACGTGCCTCCGGTCGTCGTGCTTCCCTCGACGGCCGTCGTGCCGCCGTGCACCGTGGCGCCCTGGACGGTCGAGTCCCGCGGTGGGCGCTCCACGGGACAGCGTCCCGAGCTCGAACCCGTCGGCGAAGACCGGGCACCGGTGGCGGGGGCGTCGTGACGGGCACGGTCGCGGTGAACGCGGAGACGTTGCCGGCGACGTCGCGTGCCCGGACCGCGTAGGTGTGGGTCGAGGACCCGACCAGGTCGGTGTCGACGAAGGAGGCCACGGGACCGAGCGACCGGTAGAGCTGGTCGTCACGGAACAGGTCGTAGCCGGTGACCCCGACGTTGTCCGTCGCGGCCGTCCAGCTCAGGTCCACCTCGAAGGGCGACGCCGCGGCCGCGGTGAAGGCGGTGGGCGTGCCGACGGAGGCGTCGAGTCGACGGTCCACGTGAAGGTGGCAGGTGTGGCGTCCGTGGACCCGGACCGTGGACGAGACGGAGAAGGTGTGCGCCCTGCTCCGTGAGTCCGGCGTAGGTGATCGGGCTCGTGCAGGCCGTCGGCCGCCGCCGCCGTCGAGCCGGCAGGTGAACGTGGCCGGGCTGTCGGTGGAGTGGAACGCGAAGGTCGCGCTGCGGCTCGCGGTGCCGGCCGGCGGCGTGCTGTCGAGGTAGGTGTCCGGCGGCACCGCGAAGGTGAACGTCTGCACGTCGAACGTGTTGCCGAGCGAGTCTGTGGGCGTCACGGTGACCGAGGTCCCGGACACCGACACCTTGAGGAAGTGGTAGACGTTCGCCGCCGACGCGGGCGCCCGGCCGGCGCCGCACGCCGAGCCGACCAGCCTCGTCGGGGACCAGCCGATCGCGTAGGCGTCGTTGGGCGTCACGCACGGCCCGACCGGCTCGGGCGTGCCTCCGCCCCCGCCGGTGACGTAGGTGATCGGCATGCCGACCGCGCTGGGGCGTGTTGCGCTGGTAGATGTGCGCGTGCCCGTTGAACAGCATCTGGACGCCGTGCTGGCCGAGGAGCCCCTCGAGGTTCGCCGCCCCCTGCAGGTAGGTGTCGGAGGGCTGAGAGGGGTTGTCCGAGTACAGCGGATAGTGGGAGAAGGCGAACTTCAGCTGCGGGGCATGGGTCTGCAGGTCGTTGAGCAGCCAGTCGTACTCCGGGGTGCCCGGGGCGAAGTGGGCCAGCGCGTCGTTGGCGTAGGGATCCGCCGTGTCCGCCGTTGGTGTCGCCCCACGCCGAGTCGAGGATGTAGAACCGTGCGTTTCCGACGTCGAAGGCGTACCACTCACTGCCGTAGTTGGCCGAGAACGTGCCGTTGAGGCAGCAGTACACGTCGTTCTGATAGCGCCCGCCCGAGGTCGCCACGGCCCGGGCCTGGGTCCAGGTCGTGATGTCGGTGTGCTGCACGCCCGCGAGGCCGTGGTTGCCCGCTGCGGTGAAGATCGGGATCGTCGCACCGGGCACGCCCCAGTAGCCCGGGCCGAAGATCGCACTGGTGTCCGCCGGGTGCTGCAGGTCGCCGTAGTCGACCTGGCTGCCGTTCGGGTACCCGTTGTCCCCCACGGTGACGGCGAACCGGGCGCCGCTCTTGGCCACCTGGGCCAGCAGGTTCGCCTGGTCCCTGCCGCCGGTCGCGTCGACCTGGCCCCAGTCGCCGAGCACGTCGAAGGTGAAGCCCGACGTCCCGCCGAGCGGGACCTGGCTGGTGAACTTCGGCGACGGGTTGCCGTTGAGCAGGTCCGTGGCGCCGAGGTAGGCCCGGTAGCAGTACGTCCCGGCCGCGGGCAGGTCGACCTGCGCGGTCCACTGGTACTGGGCCACGGTGCCCACCTGGATCGTGATCCGGTCCGCCGCGACCGTGGTCGTCGGTGCGCAGCCCCCCGACCCGTCCACGGCGCCGTACCGGATCGACCCGTTCGTCGCGGACTGGAGGGTGGCGAAGTTGACCGCGACGTGCCGTCCGACCAGGTCGGTGAGGTACGGCGACCGGGTCAGGTTCGCGTCGTAGGGGTACCTGACCTGCGCCGAGACCGTGCTGCTCCGCGCCGAGACGTTCCCCGCCGCGTCACGGGCCAGCACGGAGTAGGAGTAGAGACCGCCCAGGGTCACCGCAGTGTCGGTGTACGTCGTGCCCGTGACGGCGCCGACCAGCAGTGTCCCGTCGCGATACACGTCGTAGCCGGTGACCCCGTTGACGTCGACGCTCGGTGCCCAGGTGAGCCCGACCGACGTCGCGGAGGCGGCGTCCGCCAGGCCCGTGGGCGCCGAGGGGGCGGCGGTGTCCACGACCCAGGTCGCCGCGGCGGGTGTCGAGTCCGTCCCGCCGCCGACCGTCGCGGCCACGGAGAAGGCGTGCGTCCCCTGCACGAGCCCCGTGTACGTCGTCGGGCTGGTGCACGACACCGGCGCGGCTCCGTCGCGCGAGCACGCGAAGGTCGCGCCCGGCACCGCCGAGTGGAACGCGAACGTCGCGGACGTGCTCGGCGTGGCGGCGGCCGGTCCGGAGTCGATGACCGTGTCCGGCCCCGAGCCGGCGAGCGGCGTCGTCACGGACACGGGGGCGCTCGGCGCCGACGCGTTGCCCGCCGCATCGCGCGCCACGACGGTGTAGGAGTGGGTGGCACCGGCCAGCACGGTGGAGTCGGTGAAGGACGTCACCGCTCCCAGCGTCGCGAGCCTCGCGCCGTCCCGATAGACGTCGTTGCCCGTCACGGCGATGTTGTCCGTGCCCGGGACCCACGACAGCACGACAGAGGTCGGCGCCGACGCCGACGCCGACAGCTTGGTCGGCGCGGTCGGTGCCGACGGGTCGACGGTCCACGCGCGCGCCGCGGGGCTGCGGTCCGTCGTCCGGCTGGCCGTGGACCTGACCGAGAAGGTGTGCGCCCTCGCAGCCAGGCCGGCGTAGGTCTTGGGACTGGTGCACGCCACGAAGCGTGCCGAGTCGAGCCTGCAGGCGAAGGTGGCGCCCGGCCGGGTCGAGTGGAACGTGAACGTCGCGGACGTGCTGGGCGTGGAGCTCGGGGGTGCCGAGTCGATGATCGTGTCGATGGGGGTCGCCGCGTACGCCGGCACGGTGCCGGTGGCCACGAGGGCCAGGACGATCACCGCGACAGCCCACAGGGTGGCGGCCCGGAGTCCTCGAGGACGCAGCATCATCGGAGCTCGCGTCAATCTGCCCGCTCGACGGACGCCGGCTGCGGCGCCTGCCGCGAGGGGCGTCGTTCGACCAGCTCGTGATCAGCGGAGCGAGGCGAGGGGAGGACGATTCTCTCCTCGCGAGCCAACTCAGGGATCCGGTCCGCCCAGGTGAAGTCGGGTGTCGCCAGACGGCGGGCCCGCACCCCCACCAGGGCGCTGGCGAGGATCCGGCGCTCCTCGGCACGGAGCTCCTCGTAGCCCATCCCGTCGACGACGAGAGCGGGCGCGAAGTAGCGGTAGGGCGGGAACCCGTAGGCGTCGTCGGTGTTGTCGATCAGCTCGTCGAGCAGGGACGCGGGGTCGAGCATCGACATCTCGTGCTCGCGGCGCTCGATGATGAACAGGTCCTCGACCTTGACGCTCCTCGCCCCGACGCACGGCACGAGCCGGTCGACCGTGTACTTCGGCGGCGGGACGACGTACTGGGTGAACGCGTTGAGCCCCATGATCGGGACGTTCATCTCGCCCAGCCGCGCACCGATCCCACGACCCTCCTTGGAGTGCAGGCGGCTCTGGACGCGGAGCCGGCGCCACTCCTTGCGGCTGAGGTCCCCGGCGTCCACCGCCCGCAGCGTGTGCTGGCTGATGGTGAGCGGCTTGGGGTAGGTCAGCGCCACGCCGTCCGGGCCGACGATCGTCATGTCGTCGGACAGGAACCGGCTGTCGTTCTCCCGCAGCAGGCGCAGGATGGTGCCGGTCTTCCCGGTGTCCGTCCGGGCCGAGATCATCACGCCCTTGCCCTCGAGCTCGACGGTCGCGGAGTGCAGGAGCATGTAGCCGCGGGACACCATGAGGAAGCGCAGCAGCGCCTCGACGATGTTGGTGTAGACCACGTGCGGCGAACGGACCAGAAGCGGACCCACGACCACCTGGATCGTCTCGCCCATCTCGACCGAGAAGTCCGCCCCGAGTCGGCCGAGGTGCTCCTGGTAGCTCACCGCGGCCGTCCGCGAGTACTGCGTGACGCGGGTCCGCCGCCGGAACCCACCGTCGCCGACGACCCCCGCCCGGATCTCGACGTCGAGCGGCCCCTCCAGGTCCTCGGACCGGAACGACTCGAGCTCCTTGAGCAGCACGGTGGAGCCGATGGTCACGATCCCGTGCACGTCGTACCGGTGCGGGAGCGGTCCCGCGGCCGTCCTAGGCCGGGACGGCGCACCCGCCTCCGTCAGGTCGATCACGAGCTCCACCGGGCGGCCACGGCTCTCCGACCGCGCCGAGGTCGGTGACACCCGCGCTCGAGTGCCGCCCACTGACTCGTCCGACGGAAGCCGCTTCTCGGGCGTGAGAGTCATCAGAACTCCTGGTGCTGAATAGGTAGCGGTCAGAGATCAGGAAGCGCACCGCGAAGGCGGCGAGCAAACTCAGGACGTTGGCCCACAGGTACGTGATGCCGACGGTGAAGGCGAGCCACGACAGCAGCGGCAGCCGCAGCAGCAGCACGATGTTGTTGACGACGGCGAAGCCGAGGAAGCGTGACCACGTGGACCGGCTCTTGGGGCCGCGGAACACGAGTGCGTCGCTGAGCACGAAGTTCCATGTCGTGGACACCTGAGTGGCCAGCGTCGCGGACAGCAGGAGGCCCAGGCCGAGCACGTCGACGAACGCCCACAGGGCCAGGCTGTTCACCAGGAGTCCGGTCACGCCGACGACGCCGAAGCCGACCGCACGCGCGACGGCCGGCCACCGACGACGGGTCACCGCACTCCTCCCAGCCGTGCTCGAGGGATCGGGCGGGCCGCTCTCCGGCTGACGACGTCCGGCCGGGAGCTGGGCCACGCTCAGGCCTGGCCCCCTGTCCCGGGACCTCGCGGTCAGGGCCGGACGCCGACGCGTGAGCATCTCCGCGTCGACGACGTCGCGCCGGACGGCGAAGAACCCGCGCATGGGGTCGGAGGCGTCGGTCAGCCGGTGCGGGACGACCAGCTGCGCGGCGAGCCGGTCGGCGCCGCTCGACGAACGGCTCGCGCTCGCGGCGACCAACGACGCACCCGGGAAGCCCCGCGCTCGACCGTCGCTGGCCAGGACGAGGTCGGCCCGCGCGTGCTTGCCAGCCCGGATCAGAGCCGGCACCAGCTCGACCGGGTGGAGCCGGTCCCCGTCCATCACCACGACCCAGTCCTCGCGGGCGTGAGCCGGGACGGCGACCGACGGCTCGCTCTGGGCCGAAGGCTCCGTCGACCGCACCGCCCGCGATGCGGTCATCACGGTCGACCAGATCTCGGCGGGTCGGGCACGACGGCGCTCGACGACGGTGAAGATCTCCGGGTCCGAGCCGTGCAGGACACGGCCGAGACGGGAGACCAAGGAGTCGACCTCGCTCGACTCGTCCCGCGTGAAGACGATCACCGTGAGTGAGTCCGTGCCCTGTGACGTCGATCCCACTACGCGCCGCACCCCCCCCGGGCAGAGCCGTCCAGGTACGGAACGGTAGAACAACGGCGGGTGAAGCAGGGGTGGAATCCCGGATCCCGTGGTCGGCGAATGTGGCTGCGGCGCAACGGCAATCGCTCAGCGTGATGAGGCGTGGACGCTGAGTCAGAATTGCCCCGAGGCACCATTTCCGACAGTGAGTGCCCGATCACTCAGCGTTGATCATGAGGCAGATCGGACGACGCCGGACACGTCTCGGACACGAAACGGTTCGCTGTGTGAAGAGAGATCAACGCTGAGTGAAGGCTAGGCCGATCGGGTGATTTGTCCGTGGAGTGGGAGGCGTGGCGTCGGCCGATCCACGGAATACGGGTGACGGACCTCGACCTGAGCGGCCGGCCGGACGCCCCGACACCCGGGTTGCCCCGCGGCGCGGCTCGTGACGCCCGGAATCGCCTCGTGCGACACTGAAGTCGTGTCCGACCATGTGGTAGCCAGCATCCGGGCGAGCTGCGACCGATGCGGCCCGGTCGAGGTGGCCATGTCGGGGGTCCGTCTGGTCATGGCCGACCCGCACGTCGACGGCGGGACCCCCAGCCAGGTCGAGTTCACCTGCCCCCGATGCGGAGCGTCGCACTCGGTCACGATCGACGAGCGGACGACCCGGTTGATGGCGCAGACCGACGTGGTGCTGGTCTCGCCGCCACCGTCGCGACCCCCTCCGGAAGCGCGTCGGCGGCGTGCCCGAGGCGCGCTGAGCCGCTCGCGCCGATTCGGAGCGAGGGTGACCGGGCGGCGACGACCGGGACGCCGCCGGTCTGCGACGATGCCGCCGTGGACGTGACCCTGCAGTTCCTCGACGACTGCCCGAACCGGGCGAATGCCGAGCGCCGCCTGCGAGAGGCACTGTCCAGGACCGGTCACTCCGACGTCGTGATCCGCCTGCAGCGCGTCACGACGGCCGAGGAGGCCGAGCGCCTCGGGTTCGTCGGGTCGCCGACCATCCTCGTCGATGGTCAGGATCCGTTCGCCGTCGTCGGAGCACCCCCCGGGCTCGCCTGCCGGCGCTATCCCACTCCCGACGGACCGGCCGGGTCCCCCACGCTGGACCAGCTCGTGGCGGTGCTGGCCCGCGAGCCGGTGTAGCTCCCCGGCAGCAGGTCCGCGCCGCGGCGAGCGTGGGCTACCGGCCGATCCCGCGGCTGGGGACGAGGACCACGCGCCACCCGTCCGGGTCCGGCACGGTCACCGCGCCGATGCGGGCCCAGTAGGGGTTGTCGGCCGCGACCGCCTCGTGGCCGTGGGCGAGCAACCGGTCACGGGCCGCCTCGACCGCTTCCGCGGTGCCGAGGTAGAGCACCAGCAGGTTCTCCGCGCTCGGCGCCTCGCCCGGGCTCCCGTCACGATGCCGGGTCAGCTCGAGGTGGTACGGCGTTCCCGGCAGGCCGACGAACACGCCGTCGAAGCCGTCGTGGTCCTCGAACCCGCCGAGGCGGGGCAGCCCGAGACCGTCGACGTAGAACGAGGCGACGGCGTCGAGCCGGTCCGTGGGCCGGGCGATCCGGACCTGGCTGACCGGCAGGCCGTCCGGCCAGGCCGCCGGACCGTCGTACCGGGAACCGCCGGAGTCGGCGTCGGCGGGCTCGGCTGGGTGCGTGGGCATGGGACCTCGGATCGACGGGCGGGTCGGCGGACCGGCGGCGGCGCAGGGACAATGTCAAAGACTACTTTGCAAAGAAATCTCTGTCTACTAGGGTGCCCGCATGACTACCCCCGATGCGTCGGTCCTGCGGACCGAGCGCCTCGTGCTCCGCGACTGGCGGGACGACGAGGCCGACCGGATGCTCGACATGTACTCCCGCCCGGACGTGGTCCGCTTCCTCGGCTCGGCGCCGACGCCGATGACCTCCCTGGCCGCGGCGCGCGGGCGCATCGCGCGCGCCCGCGACCACAACGCCGGCGCGCCGGCGGGCTGTGGGTGGTGGGCCGTGGAGGTGGCGTCGAGTGGGACGGTCGCCGGGACCGTCGCCGTCGTCGCGATCGCCGACGACCCCGACGGCACGCTCGAGATCGCGTGGCACCTGCACCCGGACAGCCAGGGACACGGCTACGCGACCGAGGCCGCGCGAGCGGTGCTCGACCGGGCTCATGCCGCCGGTGTCCCCGAGGTGCTGGTCCTGGTCGCCCCGGCCAACACCGCCTCGCTCGCGGTGGCGCGCCGGCTCGGGGTCCGGCCCCGCGGGCTGACCGATCGGTACTACCGCCTGCCGCTGGAGGTCTTCGTCTCCGAGCGCCCGCACGTTGCGGACGGCGGCACCGACACCCCCTTCGTGATCCGCACCGGGTCGGTCGCCGACGTCCCGCTCCTGCTGGAGCTCTTCGACGACGCGGTCCGGTGGATGATCGAGCGCGACCTCACCGACCAGTGGGGCAGCCGGCTCTTCTCCGCCGACCCGGGACGGACCGCCGCGGTCACCCGCTGGGCCGAGAGCGGCGGCCTGGTCGTCGCCGAGCACGACGGCCGGCCGGTGGCCGCGATGGTGCTCGGCGACGCACCGGCGTATGCACCGCCCGCGACGGAGCCCGAGCTGTTCGTCGTCGCGCTCGTCGCGTCGCGGAGCCCCCGCGCCCGCGGTGCCGGCCGGGCCCTGCTCGCCGAGGCCGAGCGGGTGACCGCCGAGCGAGGGGTACGGATCCTGCGGCTGGACTGCTTCGCCGGCAACGGCGGGGCGCTCGTCCGCTACTACGAGGGCGCCGGGTTCCGCGCGACGGAGCGGTTCACCGTCGGGGACGGCTGGCCGGGGCAGGTCCTGGAGCGGACCGTCACACGCTCCCGGGCTGACTAGGGTCGGGCCATGAGCCCGCCGCCCCGCAGGAAGCCGGCCGCGCCCGCGCGCCCCACCAAGGAGGACCGGTCGGGGCCCTTCGACCCCGACCGGGTCGACGTGGTCAGCCCGGACCCGCGCAGCCTGCGCGGCCTGGCCCACCCGTTGCGGCTGCAGCTGCTCGGGATGCTGCGGGCCGACGGGCCGGCCACCGCGAGCCAGCTGGCCGCCCGGACGGGGCAGTCCAGCGGCTCGACGAGCTACCACCTGCGGCAGCTGGCGACGTACGGCTTCGTCGTGGAGGACGCGGACCGCGGCACGGCCCGGGACCGGTGGTGGCGGGCCGCCCACCGGTCCACCCACTTCGAGCTGCCGCAGGACGCGGACGAGGAGGTGCGCGCGCTCGGCGAGGAGTACCTGCGCGTCGTGGCGGACGACAACGCGCGCCAGGTGCAGGCGGCGATCGCCGGGCTGGCCACGGTCGAGGAGGACCTCGGTGCCGGCTGGTCGGACGCGGTCTGGCTCAGCGACGTGCGACTGCGGCTGACGCTCGAGGAGGCCCGCGCGCTGGGCAGCCGAGCTGCAGGCCGTGGTGACGAGCTACCGGGCCGACGACCCCGAGTCGCTCGCCGCGGCGCCGGCGGACGCGCGTCGAGTCGTGGTGCAGTTCGAGGTGCTGCCGACCCTTGGCGGCGACGCCCGTCGGTGACCACCGGCTGAGCCGTCCCGCGCGGCCCGCCGTGGCCGCGGACCCGCGTCGCCCGCGCCTGGTTGAGCAGATGTGCTGCGCTCCGCCGTCAGGACTGGCACTGTGCTCAATATCTTCATGATCTGTGGGTCATACTGTGCACTGTTTCACGACAGTGGTGAGCATCCTGTCCACGGCTGACACACTCGGCTCACCACTTCGAGGAGGTCATAGTGAACGGGCGACGTCGAACTGCCGAGCCATACCGCATCAAGATGGTCGAGCCGCTGCGCATGACCTCTCCGGAACATCGGGCCGCGGCGATGGCCGGGGCCGGCTGGAACACCTTCGGCCTGCGCGCCGAGGACGTCTACATCGACCTGCTCACCGACTCGGGCACGTCGGCGATGTCGGACCGGCAGTGGTCCGCGCTCATGATGGGCGACGAGGCCTACGCCGGTTCGCGGTCCTTCTTCGCGCTCGAGCTGGCCGTGCAGGAGGTGTACGGCTTCCCCTACGTCGTACCCACGCACCAGGGTCGCGGGGCCGAGCACCTCATCTCCAAGATCCTCATCAAGGACGGGCAGTACACCCCGGGCAACATGTACTTCACGACCACGCGGCTGCACCAGGAGCTGGCCGGCGGCCAGTTCGTCGACATCATCGTCGACGAGGCGCACGACCCCACCGATCGCAGACCGTTCAAGGGCAACGTCGACCTGGCGAAGCTGCAGCGCCTCATCGACGACGTCGGGCCGGCCCAGATCGCCTACGTCAACGTCGCCGTCACGGTCAACATGGCCGGCGGCCAACCGGTGAGCCTGGCGAACCTGCGCGCGGTGCAGGAGCTCTGCCGGCGCCACGACATCCTCCTCTGGGGCGACGCCACCCGGTGCGCCGAGAACGCCTACTTCATCCAGCAGCGCGAGCCGGGCTACGCCGACACCCCCGTGGCCGACATCCTGCGCCAGACCATGGACTGCTTCGACGGCATCACGATGTCGGGCAAGAAGGACAACCTGGTCAACATCGGCGGGTTCCTCGCCATGCGCGACGAGTCGATCCTCGAGCGGGCCCGCGAGCTCGTCGTGGTCTACGAGGGCATGCCGACGTACGGCGGGCTCGCCGGGCGCGACATGGAGGCGATGGCGGTCGGCATCCGCGAGATGGTCGACGACGCCTACATCGCCGACCGCGTCCGCCAGGTCGGCTACCTCGGCGAGCAGCTGATCGCCGCCGACGTGCCCGTCATGGAGCCGATCGGCGGCCACGCGGTCTTCCTCGACGCCCGCCGGTTCCTCGACCACCTCGACCAGGAGCAGTTCCCCGCGCAGTCCCTCGCCGGACACCTGTACGTCGACTCCGGCGTGCGGTCGATGGAGCGCGGGATCGTCTCCGCCGGTCGCGACCCGAAGACCGGCGCGAACCGCGTCCCGAAGCTGGAGCTGGTGCGCCTGACCATCCCGCGGCGCGTCTACACCGACCGGCACATGGACGTCGTCGCCGACTCGGTGATCGACCTGTTCGAGCGACGGCACGACATCCCGGGCCTGGAGATGGTGCACGAGCCGCCGTCCTTGCGATTCTTCACCGCCCGGTTCGCTCCGCTGCACTGACTCCCACGTCCCGCACCCCTCGTCCGCCGGGGACGGGGGGTGCGGTCGCGTCGTGGCCCGTCCCGGTGTCGACGGCCTGTCGTGGGCCAGTCCCGGCAGTGGGCCAGCTCGGCGCTGGGTCGGTGCGGCGTCCGCGTCCGCGCCTGCGAGCACCGAGCCGCCACCGCCACGCTGCGCGGCGCGGCGCGTACCTGGGCCCGAGCTCGACGACGTACATCGCCAGCAGGACCAGCGCACCACCGACGAAGCAGGCGTGCGGTGGCCGGCTCCCCGGCGACCAGCACGCCGACGACGCCGGCCCAGAGCGGCTCGCTCGTCATGATCACGGCGGCGCGGGTCGCGGAGAGGTGCGACTGCGTCCAGGTCTGCACCGTGAACGCGAGGGCCGACGCGACGAGGCCGAGGAAGGCCAGACCCGCCCATGCCCCGGCGGAGGCCGGCACCCGCAGCCCGCCGTCCACCGGGGTGAGGGCCGCGCCGACGAGCGCGACCACGCCGAGCTGGATGAGCGTGACGCCGTATGCGTTCCGCGACGTCGCCCACTGACCGAGCATCGCGATCTCCGCCGCGAACGCGACCGCTCCGCCAAGGGTGACCACCTCGCCGAACCCGAGGGACCAGCCGTCCAGGGACAGCACGGCCAGTCCTACGACGGCCAGCGCGACCCCCGGCCGGACGGACGCCGGGACCCGCTCGCGGAAGAGCAGGCCGGACATCACCGGCGTGAGCACGACGAACATCCCCGTGACGAAGCCGGACACCGACGCCGTGGTGTACCGCAGCCCCAGCGTCTGGAGCGCGAACCCGGTTCCGACCACCAGCCCGAGGACGACGGCGCGACGCCGGTCCCGCGGCTCGAGCCGCGATACCGCGCGCGGCCGCACGGCCACCATCACGATCGTGGCGATCGCGAAGCGCCAGAACAGGAACGAGGAGACCGGCATCCTCGAGACCAGGTCCTGGGCGAGCACGAACGTGGACCCCCAGACGACGGCGACCGCCGTGAGGGCGAGCGCGGCCCGCCGGGCGAGCGGGTCGCTCGGCGTGGCCGGCCGGAGGCGGCTCACGCGATCCGGCCGGTCGCGGGCCGGTGTCTCGGAGCCGCGAGCGGCATCCCCATGAGGCGACGCCACCACGCGCCGACCGGCGCGCCCGCGTGGCTGCTGACCCCCGACGGTCCGGCCCACGCGCGGCCATGGCTGTCGTTCCCCGCCTCCGCCCGGAGGCGTCCGATGCGATCGCGAGCGAGTGTCTCGGTCAACCCGTACATGACCAACCTCCCGTGCTGGATGCTGACACCAGTGAACAGATTAAGCCGGTTACCGAACGGGGGTCAACCGTCAAACGGTGTATGGTGGTTGTAACGATCGAGCGGAAGGGCAGACATGGACGAGTCGGGGCTCCAGCCCGCCGCGGATCTCATCCGCGACTTCGTCAACACCCGTGACGTGGAGAGCGGGGCGGACAAGCTGGCGAGCCCGGAGGCGCTCGGCGACTGGCTGGGCCGGCACGGGGTGCTCGCTCGGCCGTGCCCGATCGGCGAGGAGGACCGGGTCGCGGCAGTGGCCCTGCGCGAGGCGCTCCGCGTCGCCCTCCTCGCCCACCAGGAGCCCGGCGCCGAGCCGGCGGCACCCGAGCTCGAGCGACTGGCCGGAGACCTCCCGCTGCGGCTGACCTTCCCGGCCGGAGGTCCACGCCTCGAGGCCACGGCCGGCGGCGTGCGCGGCGCGCTCGCCATGCTCGTCGCCGCGGTCTACGAGTCGGTCGCCGACGGCTCCTGGTCCAGGCTCAAGGCCTGCCCGGCCGAGCACTGCACGTGGGCGTTCTACGACTCGTCCAAGAACCGCTCCCGCACCTGGTGCTCGATGCAGGTGTGCGGCAACCGGTCGAAGACGCGCACCTTCCGGGCCCGCCACCCGGCGCACTGAGCGCCGCCCGCGACGGCCCCCGGGCGGGTCAGGGGGTGACGACCTCGCCCGGCACGACGCGCGGGTCGTCCGCCGTCGGGACGCGACCCGACTCCCAGGCGCGGTACGCCGACGTGGCCCCCAGCAGCGAGGCGACGAGCCAGGCGGCGACCGCGGCGTCGTCCGCGAGGCCGGGGATGGTGAGGATCGCCTCCGGCAGCAGGTCGACGGGCGACACGACGTAGAGCACCGCGAGCGCCATGAGCAGGAGCCGCCCGCGGCCGAGGCCGTCGTAGCGACCGAGCACCACGTCACGCACGAGGCGCGGGATGGAGGCCACGCGTGCGACGAACCCGGTCGGGCCGTCGGCCAGCGCCGCTGCCGTCGCGGCCGCGGCCGCCGCCTTGCGTCCCCTGCTCGCCATGCTTCCCCCTGGAGCCGGCCCGCGCCCCGGTGGGCGCGGGTACCCCCTCCTCGGTGCCCCCTCGGAGCCGATCCGAAACGTCCGGCGCCCGGCGGTCAGCGCGCCGCGTCGACTGCCGCCCGAGCCTCGACGAACGCGGCGACGGCCCGGTCGACGTCGTCGTCGGTGTGCGCGGCGGAGAGCTGCACGCGGATCCGGGCCTGTCCCTGCGGCACGACCGGGAACGAGAAGGCCACGGCGTACACGCCCCGGGCGAACAGCTCCTCGGCGACGCGGCCGGCGACGATCGCGTCGCCGAACATCACCGGCACGATGGGGTGCGACCCGGGCAGCAGGTCGAAGCCGGCAGCGGCCATCCCGGCCCGGAACCGGGCGGCGGCGGCGTGCACCCGATCGCGCAGGTCCGCGGAGGTCTCCAGGACGTCCAGCACGGTGAGCGACGCCGCGACGATCGGCGGCGCGACGGAGTTGGAGAACAGGTAGGGGCGGGCCCGCTGCTTGAGCAGCTCGACGATCTCCCGGCGCGCGGCGATGTAGCCGCCGGACGCCCCGCCGAGCGCCTTGCCGAGCGTGCCGCTCACGATGTCGACGCGGTCGCTCACGCCGAACAGCTCCGGAGTGCCTCGCCCGGTAGGGCCGACGAACCCGACGGCGTGCGAGTCGTCGACCATGACGAGCGCGTCGTACCGCTCGGCCAGCGCGCAGATCTCGTCGAGCGGGGCGAGGTAGCCGTCCATGGAGAAGACGCCGTCGGTGACGACCAGCCGGTAGCGCGCGTCGGCCGCCTCGACCAGCCGGGCCTCGAGCTCGGCCATGTCGCGGTTGGCGTACCGGAGCCGCCGTGCCTTGCACAGCCGTACGCCGTCGATGATCGACGCGTGGTTCAGCGCGTCGGAGATCACCGCGTCGCGCTCGTCGAACAGCGCCTCGAACACACCGCCGTTCGCGTCGAAGCACGAGCCGAACAGCACCGCGTCCTCCGTGCCGAGGAACTCGGCGAGCCGCTCCTCGAGCGTGCGGTGGATCGTCTGCGTCCCGCAGATGAACCGGACGGAGGCCATGCCGTAGCCCCACTCGCGCAGCGCCGACTCGGCCGCGGCCAGCATCCGTGGGTCGTCGGCCAGCCCGAGGTAGTTGTTGGCGCACAGGTTGAGCACGTCGCGGCCGACCTCGTCGACGACGTGCGTCCCCTGCGGCGAGGCCATCACCCGCTCCGGCTTGTAGACACCGGTCTCGCGCATCTGCGCGAGCCGTTCCCCCAGCTCGGCCCGCAGGCCCTCGAGCGTCGACGTCATCGCGCCACCTCCACGTTCAGTCCCACGAGATCACGACCTTGCCGCACCGGCCGCTCGCCGCGACCTCGAACGCCTGCTCCCACTCGGTGTAGTGGAAGCGGTGGGTGATGACCGGCGAGATGTCGAGACCGGCCTGGACGAGCACCGACATGGCATACCAGGTCTCGAACATCTGCCGACCGAAGATCCCCTTCACGGTGAGCATCGAGTGGATGACCCGGTCCCAGTCGAACTCGATGCTCGTGGACGGCAGACCCAGCAGGGCGATCCGGCCCCCGTGCGCCATCGACGCGATCATCGAGTGCAGCGCCGCGGGGGCGCCGGACATCTCGAGGCCGACGTCGAAGCCCTCGACCATGCCCAGGTCGCGTACGACGTCCTCGAGCGAGGTCGTGGACACGTCGACCGCGCGGGTGACCGCGCCCATCGACGTCGCCAGCTCGAGCCGCTCCTGGCTGATGTCGGTGATGACGATGTTGCGCGCGCCGGCGTGGCGCACGACCGACGCCGCCATGACGCCGATCGGGCCGGCGCCCGTGATGAGGACGTCCTCGCCGAGGACGGGGAAGCTCAGGGCCGAGTGCACGGCGTTGCCGAAGGGGTCGAAGATCGCGGCCACGTCGGGGTCGATGGGCAGCCGGTGCCGCCACACGTTCGTCGCGGGGACGGCGACGTACTCCGCGAAACCGCCGTCGCGGTCGATGCCGATGCTCACCGTGTTGGGGCACAGCTGACGACGACCGGCGAGGCAGGAGCGGCACCGGCCGCAGACGATGTGACCCTCGACGCTCACCAGGTCCCCGACGTCGACCGTGTCGACGCCGTTGCCCAGCACCTCGACGACGCCGGCGATCTCGTGGCCGAGCACCACAGGGGGACGCACCGCGCCCTGCGCCCAGGTGTCCCACGAGCGCACGTGCAGGTCGGTGCCGCAGATCCCGGTCCGCAGCACCCGGATCAGCACCTCGCCCGCGTGCACGTCGGGCACGGGCACGTCGCGCAACCAGAGACCGGGGGCCGCCTCGGCCTTCACCAGCGCCTTCATCCTCGCCATCCCTCCGGGCCGCCCCATGGCCGCCCCGGCGCACACCCTTCCACCTCGGCGACCCGGGACGCAGACCGTCCCCCCGCCGCAGCCCGCCCCGCCGCCCTCCCCCCGACGACCCTTACGGCAACAAGTGGGGTTTCTTGTCACAGAGCCCAGGAACCGTCCTCGGTCTCACAGGAAGCGAGGCACACGACCTGTCCGCCGAGGTCGTGGCCGAGGTCGAGGCACGCACCACGACGCGGGTGTTCCGGCCGGGACCGTCGTCTTCGAGGAGGGCGCGGCGGCCGACGGCCTGTACTTCGTCGGTGCCGGGCAGGTCAGCGCCGACGTGCGGACCCGCACCGGTGTACGGCGTCGGCTCTCGACCATCGCCGCCGGTGGGGCGTTCGGCGAGCTGGCGCTCGTCGACGGCAAGCCGAGGTCCACCCGGATCAGCGCGCTCGAGCCGACCATCTGCCACATGCTGACGCCTGAGGCGTACGCCGACCTGCAGGCCGAGGCGCCGGTGGCCTGCGTCGAGCTCACCCGGGCGATCGCCCGGTCCCCCTCGCAGCGCCTGCGCTACTCCACCGCCGACGTGGCCGCGTTCGAGGAGACCTGACCGGAGCCTCTCAGGGTCCGCACATCGCGTGTGCCTAGCCTCGCCCGGTGCCGAACTCGCCGGACCTGTTCACCCGCGTCAACGACGTAGCCATCAACACTCCCTGGCTGCACGGTCCGATGGCGGCCTACGCCTCGCTCGGCCTCGTCGTCTTCGCCGGGCTGCTCCTCGCGGGCTGGTGGCTCGCGCGCGACCGTTCCGACCGCGTCATGGCCACCGCGCTCATCGCGCCGGTCGCCGCTGTCGCGGCCGTCGCCCTTCAGCAGCCGGCCATCGCGTGGTTCGGGCATCCGCGCCCCTTCATCGTGCACCCGGACGCCCTCGTCCTCGTCGCCCGCTCGAGCGACCCGTCGTTCCCGAGCGACCACGCGTGCGTCGTGGGAGCGGTGACGGCCGCGCTGCTCCTCGTCGACCGCCGTCTGGGCCTCGTGTCCGGTGTGCTGGCGCTCGTCATGGCCGTCGCCCGCGTGTACGTGGGGGTGCACTGGCCGGCGGACGTCCTCGCCGGACTCGTCTTCGGCGCGGTCGTCGGCACGGTCGTCGTCGTAGCCCTGCGGGCACCGGTCACCGGACTCGTGACCCGGCTGCGCGCCACCCGGTTGTCCAGCCTGCTCGGCTCAGAGGCCACGCCCGCCTGACCCGCCGCTCCCGCCGCTCCCGCCCGACGGACGCCCCCCGCACCCGAAACCCCGCGAGTTGCACCCGGAACCGACCGGTTCCGGGTCTCGACCGGTGGGTTGCAGGTGCAACTCGCGGGTGGCCCGGACGAATCCGGGACGGCCTTCGCTGTTTCTTGGATGTGCGGCGGATGAGAACGGGCAGCGGTTGCCGCACAGTGGGCACTGACCGAAGCACCCGAGCCAGCACCTTGGCCCCAAGGGGAAATCCATGAAGCTCCGAATCGCAGTGCCCCTCGCCGTCGCGGGTGTCTTCATGGGCACGACCGCCGCCTTCGCGTCCGGTCACATCGCGGCACCCGCGGTCGCTCCCGCGTCCGACCCGCTGACGCCGGCGTCGGCCGCACCGACCGAGCCCGCCGAGCCGTCCGAGTCGGCCGAGCCCACGGAATCGGCCGTTCCCAGCCACGCCGTCGAGACCCAGTCCAGTGAGCCGGCCGAGACCCACTCCACCGAGCCGAGCGAGTCCCCGGAGAGCCACTCCGCCCAGCCGGCGGCGGCGCTCCCGTCGCACAGCTCCGACGACGCGGACGACGACAGCCAGGAGGCGTCGGACGACGCGGACGACCAGGGTGACGACAGCCACGACGGGCCCGACGACCACGGCGCGGCACCGACCGCCGGCTCACCCACAGTGGCCCCGACGGACGGAAGCGACGACTCGGGCGGTTCCGGCCACGACGACTGACCTACTCCTGCGGCAGGACGAGTCCCCCCACGTCGTGCTGCCGCGAGGCCCCGCCGCTCTATCCCCGCGGCGGGGCCTCACCATGCTCACCCCACCCGACCCCTGCCCCGCGGGCGGCGCCGCCACCTCGAGGTACCAGACCTTGACCAACACCGGTGCGCGCGGCCGCAGTCGTGGCATAAACGTCTGGTGAAGCACGCCGCCCCCGAGCCGCCGCGCCGCTGGTTCGGCCTCCGCCGGGCTCCGGCGCGAGCCGGAGCCCGTGATCGACCTGCGCGAGTCCGCGGTCCCGCTCGCCGACGACCCGGAGAGCGTCGTGTCCCGGCTCGCCCGGCTGCGCGACGCCGGCCTCATCACGAACGCGGAGTTCGAGAAGGAGCGCCGCGCCCTGCTCAAGGTCGACGAGTCGCGCGGCTGAACGCAGCACCCGGGCTGAGTGCCGGGGTCGTCCGGTGGGATCAGGCGGCGGGACCGTGACCCTCGAGGTGCGGGTGGACCGGCACGGGGATCTCCAGGACGTCCTCGTCGGGGATCTCGGCCTCGACGTCCTCGGCGGTGATCGCGTGGGTCATCGCGTAGCCGATGAGCGACCCGACGACCGCGACGAGCAGCCCGACGGCGACCCAGGCCGCCGCGCCCGGGAGCTGGGTCAGCTTGAAGATGCCGAAGGCGAGCACGATCGTGGTCGGGAGGGTCACGATCCAGCCGAGGATCATCTCGCCGATCACCTTGAGGTTGATGCCCATCCCGGAGGCGACACCGGCGCCGGCCACCGAGGAGGCGGCGGCGTGCGTCGTGGAGATGGGCACGCCGAGGCCGGTGGCACCGAAGATCGACGTGACGGCGCCGATGTTGGCCGCCACGCCCGACGACGCGTGCAGGGTCGTGATCTTCAGGCCCATCGTCTCGATGATCTTCCAGCCGCCCCAGACCGTCCCGAGGGCGATCGAGCTGTACGCCGCGAACTCCACCCAGGTCGGCACGTCGATGCCGCCGTCCGGCCCGGCGGCCAGGTGACCGGTGCCGAGGAGCAGCGCGGCGATGACCCCCATCGTCTTCTGGGCGTCGTTGGCGCCGTGGCCGAACGACACCGCGGCCGCCGACACGAGCTGCAACCACTTGAAGGGCTTGGCGTTGTCCGAGAGGCCCAGCACCTTGCGCGCCGCGGCCACGAGGAACATCGCGAGGAAGGCGATGCCGAACGCGACGAGCGGGCTCACCACGATCGCGAGGACGGTCTTCTCGACGCTGGTCCAGTTGATCGCGTCGGACCCGCCGGCAGCGAGACCCGCCCCGACCAGCCCGCCGATGAGCGCGTGGCTCGACGACGACGGAAGGCCGACCCACCACGTGGCGTAGTTCCACACGATGGCCGCGAGCAGCGCCGCGAACACGACCGCGACGCCCGTCACCTTGGCGTCGACGGTCTTGGCGATCGTGTTGGCGACCGCCGTCCCCACGATGAAGACCGCGGCGAAGTTGAAGAAGGCGGAGAACCACACGGCCCACTTGGCCGGCAGGGCGCGCGTCGCCACCACGGTCGAGACCGAGTTGGCGGCGTCGTGGAACCCGTTGGTGAAGTCGAACAGCAGAGCGAGGGCCACGACCGCGATCAGCGCGGCCATCGTCAGGTCCACGGCAGTCCCCACGGTGGTTGGGCGGTCCCGCCGACCGTCCCCATCGGGACTCATGATGCCGACACCGCCGGGGGTGTCCACCGGGTGGAGTGAACGAACGGTAAACGAACGGTAAACGAGGCGCAGGTGGGGGCCGCGGGCCAGAATCGACCCTGGTTCGGGGCGCCCCATCCTCCCCAGCCCCCGCGACACCGTCAGCCGGTGGTCCAGGTGGAGCGGCGACGCCGGAGCACCCCCCCGCGGCCCGCGGCCGCACTGCCGGGCCGACGTCGGTCAGCCGACGTGCAGCAGCTGGGTGATCGGGTCGTAGGCGAAGTAGACGACGAAGGCCGCCGAGACCACCCACAGCAGCGTCGGCACCTCGCGGGCCTTGCCGTTGACCGCCTTGATGAGGCAGTACGTGACGAAGCCGGCCCCGATGCCGTTCGTGATCGAGTACGTGAACGGCATGAGCACCATCGTGAGGAATGCGGGGATCCCGATCTCGTAGTCGGTGAAGTCGATGTGCCGGATCTGGGTCATCATGAGGAAGCCGACGATCACCAGGGCCGGCGCCGCAGCCTCGTGCGGGACGATCGTCACGAGCGGCGAGAAGAACATCGCCACGAGGAACAGCGCGCCGGTCGCGAGCGACGCGACGCCCGTGCGGGCTCCCTCGCCGACACCCGACGCCGACTCGATGTAGCTCGTGTTGCTCGACGTGTTCGCCACGCCGCCGGCCACGGCGGCCAGCGAGTCGACGAGCAGGATGGCCTCGAAGTGCGGGACCTCGCCGTCCTCGGTGAGGATCTCGCCCTCGTTCGCCAGACCGAAGACCGTGCCCATGGTGTCGAAGAAGTCGCTGAGCATGAGCGAGAACACCGCGAGCGCCGCGGCGACGAATCCGATCGCGGCGAAGCCGCCGAAGAGGCTCACGTGACCGATCGCGCCGAAGTCGGGCGACGCCACGACCGACGACGGCCAGGAGGGCACGTTGAGGCTCCAGCCGTTCGGGTTCGCGACCTTCCCGTCCGGGCCGAACCGCGGCCCGACGTGTGCCACCGCCTCGATCACGATGGACAGCAGCGTGGTCACCACGAGGCCGATGAGGATGGCGCCGCGGACCTTCCGGGCGACGAGCACCGCGGTGAGCAGCAGGCCGAAGACGAACGTGAACGCGGGCCAGCCGCGCAGCGCGCCGTTGTCGCCGAAGGTGATCAGCGGGTTGCCGGTGCGGGTGATTCCGGCGTCGACGAACCCGATGATCGTGATGAACAAGCCGATGCCGACGCCGATCGCGTACTTCAGCTGCTCGGGCACCGCGTGGAAGACCGCGGTACGGAAGCCGGTCAGGACGAGGATCGAGATGATGATGCCCTCGAGCACGACGATGCCCATCGCGTCCGCCCAGGTCATCTGCGGCGCGAGCGAGAACGCCACGACGCCGTTGATCCCGAGTCCCGCGGCGAGCGCGACGGGGAAGCGGCCGAAGATCCCCATCGCGATCGTGATGAGCCCGGCGCAGAGCGCCGTCGCGGCGGTCACCTGGGCGATCGACGTGACGATGTTGCTGCCACCGATGAACTGGCCGTCCTGGTCCTTCGCCGTTCCGATGATCAGCGGGTTGAGCACGACGATGTAGGCCATCGTGAAGAAGGTGACGAGGCCGCCGCGCACCTCCCGGCCGTTGGTCGACCCCCTGGCGGACAGGTGGAACCAGCGGTCCCACGAGGTGGCGAGGCTGGTGGTCGTGTCGACGGCCATGGATGTCCCTTCCGGACGTGCGGTGGCGTGATCAGCGCCCGAGGGTAGCGACCGACCGGGCCCGCAAGTGATCTTTGGCCGAACCCAGGTGCACCGTGTCGGCAGATGCGCGTCAGCACTCGGAAAGTCGTTGCGCCACAACGCAACGAGGCCCCTCGAAGTATGAGTTCGAGGGGCCTCGCCAGCGACCGTCGGCCTACCCCCGGGAGACCCGGGAGCCGGCACGACCCGCGGGTGTCACCGCGGCCACCGCGTTCTGTCCGGCAAGCCGGCCGCCACGCGAGCGGATGGTCTCCCGACCGGTCCTGACGTCCCCCTGCGCTGACACCCGCAGCCGATGGGGTTGCCCCCTCCGGGATGGACCGCCGTTCTCCGGTCGAGCCGCCTCACCCTGCGGTGCAGTCCCCGGGTCTCCCCGGTTCCTGTCCCGCCGTGGTGGCGTGGGAGATTGATACGCGCCGACGGACCACCCGCACAAGGGGTTTCGCCGACCAATCTCTGTGCACAGCTCCACGCACAGGCTCGTCCACAGTGCCGCGTGCTCACCGGTCCCGTCGTACACACCCCTGTGTACAACATTCGTGGACAACCAAGCCCGGGCAAGCCCCCCGAATCACTGGCGGCACGTGCTCGAAGATCAGCCCGGTCTCGAGCCGTTACGCCGGTGACTCGGGGGTCAGGGCGTGGAGGAGGGTGGCCACGATCTCGATCACCTCGGGGTCGGCGCCCATCGACATGTGCGTCGACGAGACCTCGATCGTCGTCGCCTGCGGGTCGAGGCAGGCGCGCCAGTCGATGACGCCGTCGTCGAGGGAGAACAGCGACGTGTAGGGGATGTCCTCGGCCAGGTCGGCCTCGAGCCAGCCGCGGACCTCGCGCGCGCAGTCGCCGGACAGGCAGTCGTCACCGAGCAGGCCCGGTACGCCGAGGGCGCTGAGCCGCGTGATCACCTGAAGCTGCGCGGCGAGCGTGGCGTTCACCGCGAGCGGGTCGGTGTTCGGCGTGCCCAGGGTGACCAGCGAGGCCACGAGGTCGGGCCGCCGCACCGAGACGATCTTGCCGAGGGTGCCGCCACGCGACCACCCGACCACCGCCACGCGGCGACCGGTGCGTTCCGCCGTCTGCTCGAGCCGGCGCTCGACGGCGTCGGCCAGCTCCCGCGTGCAGCCGATGTTGGGCGCGATGCCCGACCGGGACGTCCAGTGGCCGCGGCCCCGCAGCGCCTCGGCCATCGGCGCGAGCGCGAAGTCGCCGGACATGAACCCCGGCACGAGGAGGACCGGCACGCGGTCCGGGTCCGGCGTGGTCGCCGCGCGCTGGTGCGGGAGGAGCCGGCCGGCCACCTTGAAGACCGAGAGGTTCTCCCGGACGGCCGTGATCACCGGCGGGCGGAAACCCGTCGGGTGCGTGAGGAAGTCGCCGAGCTGCTCGAGCGACCGTCCGTCCGGGCCGGACACAGACCCAGTGTGCGACAGAACGGCCCTCCCGGCACGGGCACTCGCTCCGAACCGTGTCGCGGTCCCCCATCGCACGCGCCCGGTCGGCCCGGCCGTCGCGCTCTCATCCGGCTCTCACCGTTCACAGCAACTCCAGACGACCCGGGCACGCGCGCGCCAGGTCGTTCCCAGGGAACCGCCAGCCACGGGTCCGACGGTGAGGTCATGACCACGACAGCCGACTCCCCCGGGGTCGCGAGCCGGGCCCGGACCGTGCTCGCCGTCCCCGCCCCGCGCCCGCCGGTGCTCGACGTCGTCGTCCCGGTCCACAACGAGCAGGACGACCTGGTGCCCAGCGTCGAACGGCTGCACGCGCACCTGGCGTCCCTCCCGTACTCGTTCCGCATCACCATCGCCGACAACGCGAGCACCGACGCCACCCTCGCGCTCGCCCGTCGCCTCGCCGCGCGGCTTCCCGGGGTGACGGTCGTGCACCTCGCCGAGAAGGGCCGCGGCCGGGCGCTGCGCCAGGTGTGGTCGCGCAGCGACGCGGAGGTCCTCGCCTACATGGACGTCGACCTCTCGACCGACCTCGCCGCGCTGCTCCCGCTCGTGGCCCCGCTCATCTCCGGGCACAGCGACCTGGCCATCGGGTCGCGCCTCGCCCGCGGCTCGCGCGTGGTCCGCGGTCCCAAGCGCGAGGTCATCTCGCGCGGCTACAACCTGCTGCTGCGTACGGCGCTCGCCACGCGGTTCTCCGACGCGCAGTGCGGCTTCAAGGCGATCCGCGCCGACCGGGCCGCGCGAGCTGCTGCCGCTCGTCGAGGACACCGGCTGGTTCTTCGACACCGAGCTGCTGGTGCTCGCCGAGCGCCGCGGGCTGCGCATCCACGAGGTGCCCGTCGACTGGGTGGACGACCCGGACTCGCGCGTCGACATCGTCTCGACCGCGACGGCCGACCTGCGCGGCATCGCGCGCCTCGCCCGCGCGCATGGCCTCCGGGCGGCTCCCGGTGACGGCGCTGCCGGCGTACGCCGGTGCCGACGTGCCACGCGGACTGACGAGGCAGCTCGTGCGCTTCGCGGTCGTCGGCGTCGCGTCGACGCTCGCGTACCTGGCGCTGTTCCTCCTGCTGCGCGGCCCGCTGGGCGCGCAGGGCGCGAACTTCGCCGCGCTGATCATCACCGCGATCGCCAACACCGCGGTGAACCGGCGGTTCACCTTCGGCGTGCGCGGTGCCGTCGACCGGTTCCGTCACCAGCTGCAGGGGCTCGTCGTGTTCGCCGTCGGGCTGGCGCTGACCGGCGAGCTCGCTCGCGCTGCTGCACGCCGCAGCGCCCGACCCCAGGCGCTGGGTCGAGGTGGCGGTGCTCGTCGCGGCGAACGTCGCCGCCACCCTCGTGCGCTTCCTGCTCTTCCGCTCGTGGGTGTTCCCGCGCGGCGCCACCGCCACCCCGCTCCCCGACGACGCCCGCCGGTCCCGGCCGGGCCCGACCAGAGGACGACCCGATGACCACCGTCTCCCGCGACGCGCAGCTCGTCCCCCCGCTCGCCGGGCCCGGGCCGGTCGCCCCGCCGTCCCCGGTGCCGATCTCCCCGGGAGCCACGGCGCCACGCTCGCGGCTCGAGCGCCTCTGGCGCGGCCGCCCGGACGACTCGCCGTGGGTGCGTCCGGCGCTCCTCGGCCTCCTCGCCGCGACCGGCGTCCTGTACCTCTGGGGCCTCGGCGCGTCGGGCTGGGCCAACGCGTTCTACTCGGCGGCCGTCCAGGCCGGGACGCAGAGCTGGAAGGCGATGCTCTTCGGCTCGTCCGACGCGGCCAACTTCATCACGGTCGACAAGCCGCCGGCGTCCTTGTGGCCCATGGAGATCGCCGCCCGCATCTTCGGCGTGAGCTCGTGGAGCATCCTCGTCCCGCAGGCGCTCATGGGCGTCGCGAGCGTCGGCCTGCTCTACCTCGCAGTACGCCGCTGGGCCACGCCGACGGCCGGCCTGATCGCCGGTGCGGTCCTCGCGGTCACGCCGGTCGCGACGCTCATGTTCCGCTTCAACAACCCCGACGCGCTGCTCGTGCTGCTGCTCACCGCCGCGGCGTACACGACGGTCCGCGCCACCGAGAGGGCGTCCACCCGATGGCTGGTCGCCACCGGCGTACTCGTCGGCCTCGCGTTCCTCACCAAGAGCCTGCAGGCCTTCCTGCCGCTGCCCGCCTTCGCGCTCGTGTACCTCGTCGCGGCCCCGACCACCGCACGCCGCCGGATCCTCGACCTCCTGGCCGGCGGCGCCGCGCTCGTCGTGTCGGCCGGCTGGTGGGTCGCGCTCGTGGAGCTGTGGCCCGCGAGCAGCCGCCCGTACGTCGGCGGCTCGCAGACGAACTCGGTGCTCGAGCTGATCCTCGGCTACAACGGTCTCGGCCGGATCACCGGCGACGAGGTCGGCAGCGTCACCGGGGGCGCCGCGGCCGGTGGGGGCGTCGGCGCGTGGGGCGCGACGGGATGGGGCCGGCTCTTCTCCGCCGACTACGGCGGCCAGGTCGGCTGGCTCGTCCCTGCGGCGCTGGCCGCCGCGGCCGCCCTGCTGTGGCTCACCCGGCGCGCACCGCGCACCGACCGGACCCGCGCGGCGACCTGCTGTGGCTGCTGTGGCTCCTCGGCACCGGCCTCACCATCTCGTTCGCGGCGGGCATCATCCACCCCTACTACACGGTGGCGCTGGCGCCCGCGATCGGCGCCCTCGTGGGCATCGGCGCGACCCGGCTCTGGTCCTTGCGCGAGCACCCGGCCGCGCGCGTGGCGCTCGCGTTCGGCGTCGCCGGGACGGCCGTCTGGGGAGCGGTGCTGCTCGCCCGCTCCCCCGAGTGGATGCCGTGGCTGCGCTACGCCGTCCTCGCGCTCGGCGTCGGCAGCGCACTGGCGATCCTCGTCGCGGAGCGGCTCACCCGCCGCGCGGCGACGGCCGTGGCGGCGGCCGCGCTCGGCGCGGTCCTGCTCGCGCCGACGGCGTACTCCCTGCAGACCGCCGCGACGGCGCACACCGGGTCGCTCCCGAGCGCCGGTCCGGCCGTCACGGGCGCTCGCGGCTTCGGTCCCGGTGCCGGTGGCTTCGCCGGCCGGCCGGGCGGGCTCGGCGGCGTCGGCGGAGCTGGCCGGCCGGCCGGCGGACCGGCCTTCGCGGGCGGACCGGGGCAGCTGCCGACCGGGCCGGCCGGGGCGGTCCCGGGCGGGACGGCGCGCGGCGGTGGCGCCGGCGGCCTGCTCGACGGCGAGCACACCGGGCAGCGCCCTGACCGCGTTGCTCGAGGCCGACTCCGGCTCCTACACCTGGGTGGCCGCCGCGGTCGGCGCGCAGTCCGCCGCGGGCTACCAGCTCGCGACCGGCCTGCCGGTGATGTCGCTCGGCGGCTTCAACGGCAGCGACCCGTGGCCGACCCTCGCGGTCTTCCAGGGCTACGTCGCGAGCCACCAGGTGCACTGGTTCATCGGCGGCGGCGGGTTCGGCGCGGCCAACGGCGGGTCGTCGGCCACGAGCGAGATCTCGTCGTGGGTGGCGGCGAACTTCACCGCACGGACGGTCGACGGCGTCACCGTCTACGACCTCACCGCTCCGACGTCCGGCACCGCGACGTCGGCCGGCGGGGCCTGAGGACGAGCGCACGTGCGCCGGGCCGACCACCGCCCCCTCCGTCGCCGGCCCGGTGCCGTCCTCTCCCTCCGTGACCATCGCCGCTCCGCGCGGGGTCCGCGACCCGGTCCCCCCGCACGAGGCGGTCACCCAGAGTGACGGTTCACCTCACTCGTCCGGCCCAACCTGGGCGGGGCGCGGATGGCACGGTCCGTGATGCTTGCGAGAATCGAGCCGTGCGCCAGGGGGATCCGGGCTGGATGAGCACCGTCGCGGCGGAGTACGCCGCCCACGGTGCGATCGACGACGCCCTGGTGCGCGCGGCCACGGCCGTCGGGGTGGGGCTCGTCCAGGTCTACGCCGACGGCAGCGTCTGGTGGTCCGACGAGGTCTACCGGCTGCACGGGCGCCCGCGGTGGCGTCGGGTCCGCACCCTGCCCGACCTCGGGTGGGGGCTGTCCGCGGCGTCCGCGGCACGGGTGCGCGCGGCGTACACCGCGTCGCTCGCCGACCCCGATCTCGACCTGCGCTACCTCGCGACGCCCGAGAGCGGGCCGGACCGCTGGCTCGTGCTCCGCGCCCTGGGCCACGGCGTGCTGGTCGTCCACCCGTCCGTCGCCGGCGAGCCCGTCGGCCCCGAGCTCGACGTGATCGACCTGCGCGAGACCGCGGCTGACGGCGAGCGGGTCGAGCCGGTCGGCCCGGTCGAGTACGTCGCGGAACCGGACGTCGCGGAGTCGGCTGTCGCGGAGACGCCTGTCGCGGAGACGCCCGTCGCCGAGCCGGCCGTGGTGGTACCGCCCGTCGCCGAGTCGGCGGTCGGGAACCCGCCGTCGCGCAGCGGCTTCCGGCCGTCGACCGGCGGTGACGCCGAGGGCGAGCAGGAGCTCGCCTCCGCCGTCCTCAGGGCGACGCCCGACCTTGTCGTGCTCTACCACCTCGAGACCCGCCGCATCCTCACGATGGCCGGGAACGACCGGGAGATCGCAGGGATCGTCGAGCACGTCCGCAGCGGCGCCGGGCTGCGCGACGACGTCCACCCGGACGACTACCCCACGCTCGTCGCCTGGTCCGACGCGCTGCCCGGGCTCGAGCCCGGGGAGGTGCGCCACATCGACGCCCGGTTCCTCATCGACGGAGCCTGGCGCTGGCGCGAGATCCGCGCCTCGGAGTTCCGCCGCGGCGACTCCGGCACGGACGAGGTCGCTCGTCGTGGCGCGCGACGTGCACGAGCGCGTCGAGGCCGGCCGCCGGATCGCCGAGAGCGAGCGCGCCTTCCGCGAGGTGTTCGACGCCAGCCCGGTCGGTCTGGCGGTGCTCGACGCGCACGGACGATTCACCGACGTCAACGACGCGTTCTGCCTGCTCGCCGGACGCACCCGCGAGGCCGTGCTGGCCACGGTCTACGAGGGCCTGCTGCACCCCGAGGACCGCGCCGCCGCGGTCATCTCCCGGGCCCGCGGGCAGAACGAGGGCGCTCCGCACACGGCGGCCGAGCGGCGGCTCACCCGCGCCGACGGGTCGATGATCTGGGTGCGGGTGCGCACCTCGGAGATCGCCTACTCCGGCGACGTACGCACCCTCGTCTCGATCGAGGACGTCACGTCGGCGAAGGCCACCGAGGACCAGCTGCGCCACGACGCGCTGCACGACGAGCTCACCGGGCTGCCGAACCGGCGTCTGCTCATCGACCGGCTGGAGCGCGCGATCACCCGGTCGCGACGGGCCGGCTCCCGGCTCGCCGTCTACTTCATCGACCTCGACGACCTGAAGCGGGTCAACGACACCCACCCCTGGCAGCACCGCGCGGGCGACGTCCTGCTCACCGCGACCGCGACGGCCGTGCGCGACACGCTGCGCGGTGCCGACACCCTCGGCCGGCTCGGCGGCGACGAGTTCGTCGCGATCTGCGAGGACGTCGGCGACGACTCGACCATCGCCGACCTCGGCGAGCGCATCCTCCAGGCACTGCGCCGTCCGCTCACCATCGGCGGCGAGACGGTGCTCGTGGGCGCGAGCGTCGGCGTCGCGGTCACCGACGACGACACCGAGACCGCCGAGCAGCTGCTCGGTCGCGCCGACGCCGCGATGTACGCCGCGAAGACGGCCGGCGGCTCACGCGTCGTGCGCTCCGACCCGGTCGGCGAGGACGCCGGCGTCGACCTCGTCGGCGCCCTGGACCGTCGCGAGCTGCGGCTGCACTACCAGCCCGTCGTCTCGCTGCTCAGCGGCTCGGTCCTCGGCGTCGCGACCGTCATCAAGTGGCGGCACCCGGAGCGCGGCATGCTGCCCGCGACTGAGGTGCGCGCCGCGATCGGCGCGGGCGCGGCGTCGCTGCCGGTCGTCCACTGGGCCATCGAGCGGGCCATCTCCGACGTGCGGACCGTCGCGCCCTCGCGGGTGGAGCACGTGTCGGTCTGGCTCCCGATCCCCGGCCGCGCCGCGCTCGCGGCGAGCACGCGCACGGCCGTGGTGGAGGCCATCGCCGGTCCCGACGGCACCCTGGGCGCCGACTCCGCGCCCTCGCTCGTCCTCGACGTGCACGAGCAGGACATCGCGGCGCTCACGAAGCGCCAGGCGCTGCACCACCACCTCCACGAGCTGATCGAGGAGGGTCCGCTCGCGCTCGGCATCGAGCGGTTCACCGCCGACGCCGTGCCCGTCGGGATGCTGCAGCTGCTCTCGGCGCGCGTCGGTCTCGATCGATCCCGAGCTGCTCGCCGAGGCGGGGGAGAACAAGGCGGCCGAGGAGCTCGTGCGGGCGCTCGTCTCGGCCGCGAGCGCGCTCGGCGTCATCACCATCGCGATGGACGTCGAGTCCTACGACCAGCTCGACGTCGCGCGCGGGCTCGGCATCCAGGCGGCGTACGGCGACCTCATCGGCCCGCCGGCGCCGCTCGACACCTACTCCGACCTGCTCCACGGCGGGCGGATGACGCTGCCCGAGCCGCGGACGGGCGTCCGGGCGGACGCCGCGCCCGGGCCGGTTCGAGCGCTGCCGGACGTGCCCGGGTCGGGCGACGACGAGCTCTGGTCGCAGCTGACCGCAGCTCCGCCGGCACCCGCTCCGTCGCCGCAGCCACCCTCCGCACCGGCGCTGCCCCCGACGCCGCCCCCGCCCACGCCGTCACCGACCGAGGCACCGACGCCGCAGCTGCTGCCCGCCGAGACCCCGCGCCCGACGCCGCGCCTGCTCCCGCCCGAGGAGGCGCCGAGCCCGGTCCCGCGCCGGCCGGAGCCCGCACCTGGCAGCACCGCTGCGACGCCGGGGACCGCGGAGCCGTCGTCGCCGGAACCTGCCGGAGCCGGGTCGTCGCCGTCGGCTCCGGCCGACGGTCCGAGAGTGGCCGCCCGCCCCGACATCGCACCGCCGACGGCGCCCCGACTCCTGCTCGGCGGTGACATCGGCGCCGCGCTGGCCGCCGAGCTGGGCATCGACCTGCCCCCGAGCCCGTGGGACCGGTACGACGTTCAGCCCGCTCCGCCGGACCGGAAGGCCCTGCCCCCGGCCCCGCACGTGATCCTGCGGCGGCCCGACCGCTGACGCGTGACGGTGCCGGCACCGACCCGTGTCAGCCGTAGCCGAGCTCGTGCAGCCGGTCGTCGTCGATGCCGAAGTGGTGCGCGATCTCGTGCACGACGGTGATCCGCACCTGCTCCACGACCTCGTCGTAGCCCCGGCAGATGGACAGGATCGGGCGCCGGTAGATCGTGATCCGGTCCGGCATGGCACCGGCGTACCACGTGCCCCGGGCGGTGAGCGGCACCCCCTCGTAGAGCCCGAGGAGTACGCCGCGCTCGCCGTCGGAGTCGTCCTCGACGACGAACACGACGTTGTCGACGAGCCGGGCGAGCTCGTCCGGGATGCCGTCGAGCGCCTCGGCGACGAGGTCCTCGAACTCCTCGGGCGGTATGTCGAGCACGTCGCGATCCTGCCCCAGCGGAGCGGGCGACGGTGCGGGACCGGGCCGTCCGACGGCGTTTTGGTTCGCGGGGTGACCGTCCCGTATGCTCTCGTGGTCCCCCGACGGGCGACGTCGGAGGCCAGTACGACGCGGCCCCCATCGTCTAGTGGCCCAGGACACCGCCCTTTCACGGCGGCAGCACGGGTTCGAATCCCGTTGGGGGTACGGCACGACACGCAAGGCCCCGTAGCGCAGTTGGTTAGCGCGCCGCCCTGTCACGGCGGAGGTCGCCGGTTCGAGCCCGGTCGGGGTCGCCACGGACGAAGGGCGCCGCACCCGCGGCGCCCTTCGTGCTCTCCGCCCCGGCATGCGCCCGCCCCGACGGACCCCCGACGGCCCCCGGAAGACGGGGCGGGGGTGGCGTCAGGAGTCGCGGAGGGCGGCGTAGGCCGAGCGGACGTGCGGGGTGGCGGGTGCCTCGACCCAGGTGCCGGCGACGTCGGGCCAGCGCATCTCGTCGGCCCACGTCGGCTCGCCGAGCAGGGTCCGCGCGGCCTGGCGGGCCGCGCCGTCGGCGACGTACTCGCCGGGCTCGGCGACGAGCACCGGCCGGCCGAGCACCTGCGGCGCGATCGCGGCCACGGCCGCGGAGCGCGCGGCACCGCCGATGAGGATCACCCGCCCGATCGGTACGCCGTGCGCGACGAGCGCGTCGACCGCGTCGGCGAGCCCGCAGAGCATGCCCTCGACCGCGGCCCGCGCCAGGTTGTCCGGCGTGCCGTTCGCAGACGGTGAGCCCGTGCGAGGCTCCCGGTCGCGTCCGGGCGGTTCGGCGTGCGCTCCCCCGCGAGGTACGGCAGCAGGATGAGACCACCGGCGCCCGGCGGTCGCGCGCAGCGCGAGCGAGTCGAACGTCGTCGTGGTCGACGCCGAGCATCCGGCGTACGACGTCGAGCACCTGCGCGGCGTTGAGCGTGCACACCAGCGGGAGGAAGCGGCCGGTCGCGTCGGCGAACCCCGCGACGGCGCCGGACTGGTCGTGCGTCGGGGTCTCGCGACACCGCGAACGCGGTGCCGCTCGTGCCGAGCGAGACGACGACGTCGCCGGGCTGCGCGTCGAGTCCGAGCGCGGCGGCCATGTTGTCGCCGGTCCCCGGCGCGAGCAACGCACCCGGCGCGGCGCCCCACGACCCGGCCACCTCGCCGACGGCCTCGAACGGTCCCGCCACGCGGGGGACCTCGAGCTCGCGACCGAACGCCAGCGCGAGCAGGTCCGGACGGTACGCCGACGACGCGGGTGACCAGTAGCCGGTGCCGCTGGCGTCGCCGCGGTCGGTCGTCGGCGGCGGCCGTGCGTGCCGCGCAGCCGCCGGTGAGCCAGTCGTGCGGGAGGCAGACCGCGGCCGAGCGGTCGCGCGGCGTCGGCTCGTGCTCGGCCACCCAGCGCAGCTTGGTGACCGTGAACGACGCGACCGGCACGGACGCCGATGGCGCCCGCCCACTCCGCCGCGCCGAGCTCGGCGACGAGCTCGTCCGCGGCCCGCGCCGACCGGGTGTCGTTCCAGAGCAGGGCGGGCCGCACCACCTCGCCGTCCTCGTCGAGCAGACCATGCCGTGCTGCTGGCCGCCGACGGCGATCGCGGCGACGTCGTCGAGGCCACCGGCGTCCGTCGATCGCCGAGCCGCAGCGCGACGTCCCACGCCGCCGGGTCGACCTCCGTGCCCTCGGGGTGCGCGGCGCGACCGGTGCGCACGAGCTCACCCGTGTCGCGCATCCCGGACGACGACCTTGCACGACTGGGTCGAGGAGTCGACGCCGGCGACGAGGAGGCGATCCATCGGGGGTCAGGCGGTGCCGAGCAGGTGCTCGATCGCGAGCTGGTCGAGCTGCGCGTAGGAGTAGCCGCGCTGCCCGGCGGCCTCGACGTCGAAGTTCGCGTCGACGTCGGCCACGCAGGTCGTCGTACGTCTCGCCCGGCGCCAGCGTCGGCACCGACGTGCCGTCCACGCGGGAGGCCTCGAGCGCCTCCTGCACCCGAGGGTCGGCGCGGAACGCCGTCGCCTTCTCGCGCAGGATCAGGTACGTGCGCATGTTCGCCGCGGCCGAGGCCCACACGCCGTCGATGTCCTCGGTGCGCATCGGCTTGTAGTCGAAGTGGCGCGGACCGTCGTAGCCCGACGACTCGAGCAGGTCGACGAGGAAGAACGCGTTGATCAGGTCGCCGTGGCCGAAGACGAGGTCCTGGTCGAACTTCGGACCGTGCTGGCCGTTGAGGTCGATGTGGAACAGCTTGCTTGTGCCACAGCGCCTGCGCGACGCCGTGCACGAAGTTCAGCCCGGCCATCTGCTCGTGCCCGACCTCGGGGTTGAGGCCGACCATCTCGGAGTGCTCGAGCTCGTTGATGAAGGCGAGCGCGTGCCCGATCGTCGGCAGCAGGATGTCGCCGCGCGGCTCGTTGGGCTTGGGCTCGATGGCGAACCGGAGGCCGTAGCCCTTGTCGATGACGTACTGGCAGAGCAGGTCGAGGCCCTCCTTGTAGCGGTAGAGCGCGTCGCCGACGTTCTTGGCCGCGTCGATCTCCGCGCCCTCGCGGCCGCCCCAGAAGACGTACGTCTCGGCGCCGAGCTCGGCGGCGAGGTCGAGGTTGCGCATGACCTTGCGCGTCGCGTAGCGCCGGATGTCGCGGTCGTTGCTGGTGAACGCGCCGTCCTTGAACACCGGGTGGGTGAACGTGTTGGTCGTCACCATCGGCACCTTCATGCCGGTCTCGTCGAGCGCGTCCTTGAACCGCTGCGATGTGCTTGGCCGCGCTCGTCGGCGTCGGCGCCGAACGGGATGAGGTCGTCGTCGTGGAACGTGACGCCGTACGCGCCGAGCTCGGCGAGGCGGTGCACCGACTCGACCGGGTCGAGGTGCGGGCGGGTCGCGTCGCCGAACGGGTCGCGTGCCTGCCAGCCGATCGGTCCAGAGACCGAACGTGAACTTGTCGTCCCGTGTCGGTGCGGGGATCTCCATGGTGGCCTCCGGGGTGATGGGCTATATTCGTTCAGCGCCCAAACATACTCGTCCGGAGGCGGCATGTCGACAGGCCAGACCCCACCGTCCGCGTCGCGCTCGCCGGAGCGACCGCGGCCGACCGACCAGTCCGACGTACGCCGGCACAACGCCGCCCTCGTCCTCGACTGCGTCCGCGCGGCCGGGCCGCTCAGCCGGGCGCGGGTCGCGGCGCACACCGGGCTCACCCGCGCCACGGTCGGCACGATCGTCGACGAGCTCATCGCGGCCGGCCTCGTCTCCGAGCAGGGCACCCGCGTCGCCGTCCGGCGTCGGCCGGCCCGGCACGGACCTCGCCCTGCGCCCCGACGGCGCCGGCGGCGTGGGCCTCGAGATCAACGTCGACGGCTACGTCGCCTCCGTCGTCGACCTCGAGGGCACCGTGCGGCACCGTGCCGCGCGCAGCGGCGACCTGCGCGGCCGGACGGCGGCCACCGTCCTGCGCACAGCCGCGCACCTCGTCGACGACGCCGTCGCGGCCGCCTACGACCTCGGCATCCCCGTGCGCGGCATCGGCGTCGCGGTGCCCGGCCTCGTCGACCTCGGCGAGCAGGTGCTGCGCCTCGCGCCGAACCTCGGCTGGACCGACGTCCCCGTCGTCGAGCGGCTGCGGGCCTACGCCGTCACCTCGTGGCCGTGTCCCGTGGTGCTCGACAACGAGGCGAACCTCGCGGCGCTCGGCGAGCTGTGGGTCGGGCGGTCACGGCAGCGCCGACAGCTTCGTGCTCGTCAACGGCGACGTCGGGGTGGGCGCCGGCGTCGTGCTCGACGGCCGGCTGCACCGCGGCTCCCGCGGCTTCGGCGGCGAGCTCGGTCACCTGACCGTCGCGCCGGACGGGCCCGAGTGCCGGTGCGGCGCCCGCGGCTGCCTCGAGCAGGTCGCCGGGCTCGACTTCATCCTCCGGCAGGCCGGCGTACGCGACGCCCCGCGCACGGGCGAGGACGCCGTGGCCCCGCTGCTGTCCCGGCTCGCCCGCGGCGACGAGCGCGCGGTCGCCGCGGTCCGCCAGGCCGGCGAGTCGCTCGGGGTCGGCGTCGCCGCCCTGGTCAACCTGTTCGACGTCGACACCGTCGTGCTCGGCGGGATCTTCGCGCCGCTGTTCCCGTGGCTCGACGAACCGCTGCAGGCCGTCGTCCGGCGGCGCGTGCTGTCCGCCGCGTGGGCGCCGCTGACCGTGCGGCCGTCCGCCCTCGGGCGCGACGCCGCCGTCATCGGAGCGGCGTACGCCCCGCTGCGCGACCTGCTCGCCGACCCGCTCGGCGCCGACGCCTCGGTGGCGTGACCGGGCCGTCGTCGCCGGCGCGGCTGCGGGCACGGTGCGCGGTTTCGGGGCGGGCGTCCCGGTCCGGTACGATTCCCCGGCTGTCCTCGGACGGCGCGGCCAGGTAGCTCAGTTGGTACGAGCGTCCGACTGAAAATCGGAAGGTCGGCGGTTCGACCCCGCCCCTGGCCACCACATAACCGCAGGTCAGAGCCCTAAGTTCATGATCAAAGAGGCTTTCCGGAACCGACGTGTCACAAATGTGTCACAGGTTTCGCAGGACCTGGTCAAGCGTCGCCATGGCGTCGACCGCGTCGTCCTCGAACATGTGCGCGTAGATCCGCTGGGTGACGACGGGGTCGTGCCCCATCACCCAGCGACCGCGACCACGGGCACACCGGAAGCGAGGAGCAGGCTGATCGCCGAGTGTCGGCAGTCGTGCAGCCGGATCCGGCGGAGGCCGGCCTTGGCCGCGAGACGCTGGAAGTCGGCGCTGTAGGTATCCGGGTGGACCGGCTCGCCGATCTCGTTCACTGCGAGATACCCGGAGTCCTGGTAGGCCGCACCGGCACTGGCCAGCTCGCGGTCTTGAACCTCACGCGTGTATCGCAACGCCTCGATCGCATAGGGCGCGAGGGGCACGCGACGACGGCTTCGCTTGGACTTCGGGTCGCCTTCGGACACCGTCCCACCGGCGCGACCGAGTGAGACGCGTGAGCGTCGCACGGTGACGCCGGGGCGCTCGCCGTCGAGGACGATGTCCGACCAACGCAAGCCGAGCACCTCGCCGCGGCGGAGCCCCGACATCGTGAGCGCCCATGCCCCGGCGAGCCGGTCCTCCCGCGTCGACGTCAGGAACGCGCGTGATTCCTCAGCGGTCCACGCCGCCATCTCCTGCTGCGGCTGGGGCATCCGGTCGACCAGCTGAGCGACGTTGCGCTCGAGGAGTCCTTCGCGCACCGCAGCGTTCAACGCCTGCCGAAGCAGGCCCAGAGTCAGGTTGACCGTCCGGGGCGCCCGCCCTGCATCGACCATGCCGTCCACGAGGTCGGCAACATCCTTCTTGGAGACTTGGTCGAGCCTCCTAGTCCCGAAGGCGCGGACGGCTGGCGCCAGGCCCACGCGGTAGCCCTCGATCGTCTTGGGACGGACAGCGTGGCGCCTGGATCGAAGCCACGTCTCGACGTACTCGGCCAGGGTCTGCTCGGACTTGGGAACGTAGGTGCCGGTCGCCACTTGTGATCGGGTGCGAGCGAGGTAGGCGCGTGCCTCCGCCAGGCGGTCGAACGTGGCCACCACTTGGCGGCGGCGACCACTCGAATCGGGTGTGCCGTCGGTCTTCACCCGGTAGCGGCGGCGACCGTCCTGCAGGGTCAGAGTGGTGATCGGCTCGGTGCGCACGAGGACCTCCTAACGTCGCCGCGGCCAGCGCATTCCTGCTACCGCGCCCAGATCTGACGCCCACGGGTCTGGGCCCTGCTTCACGGGCTCTGTGTGCGTCTGAACTGCGGCACTGTCTTCGCGATTGTGCGTCCCACGTGCGACGGGACTCGACTTCGCGAGTGTTCGATGTGGACAACCAACCTCACGCTCTCCGATCTGCGTCGGACCCCTCGACGGTCGAGCCATCGACAAGTCGGATCAGCGGCTGCGTGGGGATCTTGATCAGCTTCCCGACGTGCAGTACCTGGGTGGGCCACTCGCCGCGGCGGACGAGGTCGTAGGCGAGGGAGCGGCCGATGCCCAGAACCTTCGCGGCAGTCTGGACGTCGAGGACGGGTGGGAGTTCGTCGAGCTCATTGCGGTTCATCTCGTCCTCCGGGTGGGGCTGGTCGGGGTTGGGGACTGCTTGTCTCTCCATAGGGAGGTGTGCGCGACACGCCGGTGACACCGACGTGATTTGGCAACGATCCGGACACGATCCGCATCGCCGTCCGCGCACGTCGGCCTGCGTTCGTCTCGTGGCGTTGCGTCCGAGCGGTGGGCGGCCCGCACAGCCAGCAACACCTGGTCCGCACCCCTCGTCGCCGGGCCGGGCGAGCCTGGACGCGGCTGACGCACCGGGTCATCGGCTGATCCCGTGGTCGCGTCCGTAGCCGCGGCTGTGGCTGCGGTGCGGCGGGTCGTGGTGGACGGTGAACGGCTCCTGCGCGCGCGTCGGCTGGGCGGGGTGCAGCCGGGGGTCGTCGGGGCCGGTGTAGGCGTTGGGGTCCTTCACGTCTCTGCTGTCCCAGGTGGCCCACTCCTCGTGACGGTGCCGCCGGGCGCGGTCCTCATCGAGGCCGCGCTGGGTGGTGTCGGCGTCGACGACGGCGGCGTGCTGGGTCACGGTGGCGTCCTGGGAGCCGAGGTAGGTCAGCGCCCGGTCGAGGTCGCCTTCGCTGCGCCGCACGGCGGCCTCTGCGGTAGTGCGGCGTTTGCGGGCCCAGAACGGCACCCGCTCGAGCTCGGCCCGCCGGGACTCCAGCTCGGTCCTGACGCGGGCGACGTGATCGGCTGCCATGTCGCGGCGAGCCCGGGCGCCGGCGAGGGCGTCACGGTTGCGTTGGTGCTCGCGCGGGATCGCCGGGCTGGGCCGGGCTGCCTCCTCGCGGGCCCACGCTGCTTCGCGCGCGGCGTGCACGGGCGGGTCGAGGAGGGCGTGGGCGGCGCGTTCGCGTCCGCTGGTCGCGACCGCGCGGGCGAGCATGGCGATCGCGGCGTCGAGGTCGGGCAGCGCGAGCTGCACGCCGGGGCTGGAACTGGTCATGGCGTCACCCTGGGCTGGGCCCCCTTGCCGCCGACCTGGCCATGCATCCGTCGGGTCGACCGCCAGCCCGACGGCCAGGGGTCCGGGGTATGGACGCGACCCTGGCCATGCGCCGGCTTTCGTGCCGGTGGGTGTTGTCGTGTGGTGGTGGGGTCCGGCGTCTCCGGTGGCCAGCTCCGGGGTGGTGTGAACGTGGTTCTCCAGGCGCCCGCGCGACATCGCGACATAGAGGTGCTCACGATCAAGACCGGCACTGGCCAGGACGATGCCGACGTCCGCGGTCGCGCCCTGCGCACCGTCGATGGTCGCGGCCCACCCGTACTCCGTGTGCCGGGCCAGGTAGGAGTTCGGGAGGGTGACGGTGCCGCGACCACGCAGGTCCGCCACGACCAACCCACCCATGTCACTCGCGGACAGGACGCGGAACCGGTCCCCGTTACGCAGCGTCGCTCCGCCGATGCGGGTGCGGCTGTCGTTCTTCTTCGCGAGGAGCACGTCCCCGGCCCGCCAGGACCGCTGCTCGACCTGGCCACGGGTCGATGCCGACCTCGTCGCGACGATGGCCAGGTCGGGTCCGGTGACCGTGCCGGTGGCGATCGCGACGGCGCGGGCGCGGGCGTTGAGCGCGTTCACGTCCGTCCAGGCCCGCGCCAGCATCAACGCATCCCGCCCGGTGATCGTGGCGAGGTGCCAGCGGTCGAAGACCGCGTCCGCGGCGTCCTCACTCGACGCCGCTGGGTGGATCCTCCCCCGGTCTGCGTAGGTGTCGAGGACACCTGGGTCACCTGCACGCAGGCGCAGTGTGGCGGCGGCTTCCCACTTGTGGGTGAAGCGGTGCAGCTCGGTGAGCTCGATGACCTGACCGCCCAACTTGTGGGTGAGGTGCTCGAACATGCCCCCGGGGGCGTTGACCGCACCGATCTGCCCCGGGTCCCCTACCAGGACCAGACGCGCCCGGTGCTTCGCGACATAGGCGGTGAGGGCGTCAAGGTCCCCGGTGGTGAGCATCGAGGCCTCATCGACCACGATCACCTCCCGGCGCAGGTACCCCGGATCGGACGGGACCTTCACCGGGGTCGGGTTGGTCGCCTCCTTGAGCAGCCAGCGGGCCACGGTCTGACCGGGCGCCCCGGTCGCCGTCGCGAGCTCGGCGGCGGCGCGCGCGGACGGGGCCAGCGCGGTCACGTCCTTCCAGTCGTTGCCCCAGACCACGGTGGCGGCGGCCAGCGTGGTGGTCTTCCCCGCCCCCGCCGGCGCGGTCATCACGGTGACCAGGTCCCGGGTGGCGACCAGGCGGACCACCGCCCGGCCCTGCTCCTGGGACAGCCCCGTCTCGCCGGACAGCAGCAACCGGACGAAGTCCGGGCGCAACCGCTCCGGGGGTCGGAACCCGCCTACTACGGCCCGTTCCAGGATCCGAGCCTCGGTGTCCACCAGCTCACGGGACGCGTAGCGGGCATCCGATGCTCGTGCGGTCACCCCGGACGGGTCCGAGCCCAAGGCGACCGCTCCAGAGAGGCCGGCCTCGGTGAGCGCGATGTCGGTGAGCTCCTCCACCCACGCCACGGCATCCGTCGCCGACCTCAGCTGGGAGTCCCCGGCCGTCGGCACTCGCGAGGCGACCGCGACGGCCAGGTCCGCGCGCGACCAGATCGCCTTACGCCGCCCGACCTCGGTCACCGACTCCGTCAGCACCGCCCCCGACCACCCCGTCGGCACCGGTAGAGCACGGGCTTGTGCGTTCGCCGCTTGCACGGAGTCCGTCACCGAGTCCGCCGCGAACCCCAACCCCGCCGCCTGCGCGGCCCACAAGGCACGGCGGTCACCGTCGGGGACGGGGGCGTCCTTCGCCGGCCTCGTCGAGAGCACCGCCGTCTTGATGATCCGCGCCCGCTCCGCAGCACTGACAGGGCGACCGAGGGCGTCTTCCGCGTCGGCGATCGTCGGCACCGCGTCGGCCAGAACCGCGGACGTCCGCGAGGACCACGCGGTCATCAGCGGCTCGGGGACCCCGGCAATCTCGGCCTGACCGTGCTCGGACACCGGCCCGAACGACACCGGCAACCGCGCCGACAGCTCGGCGCGCAGCGCGGTCTGGTAGATGACCCCCGCGGACTTCTTGTGGTGGAAGATCTCGTGCCCGTCCAGCGTCCGCCACGCCCCGTCGGTGCAGCGGACCTTGTTCACCACCAGCGCGTGGGTGTGCAGCTGCGGATCCCCAGTCCGCGACGTCCGATGGTCAAACAGCGCGGCGGCGAACCCAGCCGAGCCGATCTGCTCGACACCGTCACGGCCACGTCGCGACAGCGACGCATGAACCTCGAGGTAGCCGAGCGCGGCGTTGACCGCCGCGGCACGTGCCGCGTCGATCGCCGTCATCGTCCGGGTGTCGCCCAACGCCCACAGAGTGCTCACCGACTTGGGGGCCGAGAACGTCAGGTCATACCCCGTCACCGCATCCGAACGCCACGGCGACCCCAACGCGACACCTGTCGTCGGGGACAACGCGCGACCGAACGGCGCTTCGAGCTCCCGCTCCGCCACCTCGGCACCTGCCGTGAGGCCGAGCTGGGTGAGGCCAGAGCCATGCCAGCGGCCAGGGGTGTCACCGTGCTCGGCGTAGTACTCGCACGCACCACCCGCGACGGTGCGCTGGTAGTACCGCCAGGAGGATCGGCCGATCTTCGCACTGGACAACACGAAACATCACAACCCGGAAACCCGTTGAACCACAATGGAATCAGGGCCAGACGGTACTCGCCGCCGATGCACATGTCTGCTTCGATTCTTGGCGGGTGGCTGTCACTCGTGGGGCGGGATGACTGGTAGGTGACGGGGTGGCAGTGGACGGTCTCGACTGGACGGGTGTGGACGATCTGTCTCGTGTGGTCGACGTGGAAAGTTGATGTGGTGTTCGCGCGTGTCGCCGGTGGCTGCCGGCAGAGAGGCCGGCGTTCCGGCTGCCCCTCGTCGCGCGACCGACGGGCTCGCCGAAGCCGAGCAGACCCTCCCAGTTCCGAAGGAGCCAGAAGAGTCAGGGCCGATGATCTTGATCGCGATGCCGCTTGGCGACTCGATCGGCAGGCCACGACCGCACCCGGTGCGAGAGCAGCTCCGCACCGTCGGCGTGGCGCAGCGGAGGGGTCCTCGGAGTTCAGGAGATCGGGTCGTAGCCCTCGTCGGCCAGCCACTCACGAGCGCGCCCCATCCGCCGCTCGCTGGACCAGACCCGCCAGTCCACCCGATTCGCCTCGTGGCGGTCCAGCGCTGCCTGGAAGCGGCGAAAGGCGCCCTTGCCATCCACGGCGACCTGCAGGTCTTCACGAGCCCCGGCGTCGGGGACCTGGTCGGCGAAGGAGGCCATGTCCCGCCACGCGTCACAACCGTCCCCCGGGACGCAGAGCCACCGATCGGATTCGAGCTCGTCAGGGTCGAGGTCTTCCATGTCGCCGTCCTCGACGACCGAGGCCGGCCGCACCTCGCCCGTCGCGAGCTCCAGGATCCGCCCTGCTCGTCACTGAGGACGTCGCCAACTCCTCCAGGTCCACGACCGGCCCGGCCCGACCCGTCGACGACCCGGACAGAACCGAGGTCAGCGACTCGACTGCGACCTGATCACCGGGCCAGGACCTGTCGCTGAGGGCCGCGAGCAACGCATCCAGTCCCGGCACCGGCGCCGGAGCGCCGGCTCGCAGCACCGCCATGGCAGCGGCCACCGCGACCTGCAGCAACCCCTCCGCCACGGCACCAGCAACCGCCACACCCGCACAAGCACCGTCCACTGCCGCGACGGCGCGGTGCCGGTGTAGGTGAACCGGGCGACGTCGCCGATCTCGCCGAGGATCGCAGCGGCGGTGACCGGGCCGGCGCCGACGATGTCGGTCAGGGCCGTGTCGGAGGCTTTCACAGCTTTCGGCGATGCGCGACAACGACTCGAGGCCCCCCACCGCGCAAGGTGGGGGCCTCGATGCGTACCTGTCTCAGGAGACGGTGAGCGGAGCGGTGATCGAGTAACCCACCTGCAGCTCCGCGCTGCCCGCCGAGGCGGCGGCTGGGACGGTCACCGTCACGTCGACCGTGCCATCGGTGGAGTCGACCTCGGTCAGCGTGGTGACCTGACCGTTCTGCGTGAACGTCACAGGCTGATCGGTCAGGCCCGGTGTCGGCTCGCCCTTGCCCTGGTCGTCGCAGCCCTTGGTGAAGTACTTTCCCGTCACGTGGACTGCCGCGCCCGCCGAGACAGCCGTCGGCGAGACGCTGATCTCCGGCGCGGCACACGAGCTGGAGCTGCCCGACGATCCGCAACCGGCCAGCAAGGACGCGGCGGCCAGCGTGAACGCCGCCGCTGCGACGCGGCCGCGTCGGTCAGTAGTGAGCCGAGAGGCTGTTGTAGTCACCGCGACCCCAGGTGTGATCCGCGTACGAGCAGGCCGTGGCCGTCGTGCTCATCGTGAGGTTCCCGTGCGTCGCCTCATCGACGTGAGCAAGCCCGAAGACGTGCCCGAACTCGTGGACGAGCACCCCTTCGACCTCGTACGCACCGGAGCATCCGGAGGGGATGATCGAGAACCACTTCGCGGACTTGTTCAGACGCACGTCAGCGTCATAGATGACGTCATCCGCGAACGGCAGCAGCGTGTGCCATTCACATGTCCGACCGACAACTCCCGCCGGCAGATACCCGGCATCGATGACGTCGGTGGAGTCCTTCTGGCACGAGCCGTCTGTTCCCGCGGCGGGGATGGTCGTGCCCCCCAGCCTGGTGATGTCGATGTCGAACAGCGCGGAGCCTGTCGCCAGGCCGCAGTCGTTGCCGCCTGTCTCCAGAACGCCCTCGGCGAGGTTGATCTCGGACTGGAGCGTCGATGACGAGATCCCCGCAGGGAGCACGTTGAGGTTGAGGTAGTAGCCCCAGCCGTTGTTGCGCCGTCCCTGCCACGACAACATCGAGTCCGAGCACGCAGCCGGGGAAGCGGCCGCGACGACGTCCTGGGTAGTCGCCTCCACGTCCAGAGACACCTGGAGGACACCATCTACGTTGTTCACGACCAGGTCTGAACCGTCCGAACCGTCCGCCGCGAGATCGTGCGAGCCGACACCCGTCCCAGGTGCAGGTACTGGAACGTCATGCTTGCCGACATGCAGGCGTGCACCTCGGGCCAGGCATGACGCAGGCACATCCAGCCGGGAACCGCTGGGCAGCGACGCCAGGCGAGCTGAGGCTGCGCATGGATCCGCCGCTTGGGCTGTGCCCCCTGTGACCGCGACTCCGCAGAAGATGACAGATGCGGCTGCAGCGGCTCGGAAGAGGTTGCGCGAAACGGACCGCATCATGATGGGTACCCCCGTACCGGTCGTGACCTACGCCGCGTACGTTAGCGGGTTCGGCGGCGCGGATGGATGCAAATAGGCAAATGGCCTCTCCATCCTGCGACGGATCGCGATCCCTACAGCTGGCCAACGCTGCTGGCTTGTCCCCGTATCCGTCACGCCAGCGATACTGCCGGACGCTCGCCAAGAGTCGAGCGCGATCGGCATGGCTGACGGAGCTGTGCTTGTCAACGGGAGTGGGCGTGCTTGGCCGGCCGGGGCGGGCGCTCGTAAGGCGCAGTGAGCCAAGCTAACTAAGGGGCGGGGTCAACACGGAGCGCCCGGAGCCCCGGAGGGGCGAGGACGAACGGTGTTGACGCTGTCCCTGCTCGGTGCAGACTCGTCGAGCCTGCACCCGTCGATGTGGGTGGTGTGGTCTCGCTCCAGTGAGGGGTTCACGGATCGGGGCACCGATGGGTACCAGGCATTCCTCCGCCCGCAACGGCTTACGCCGTTGGACTGAGCCGCTTGTGCGGCTCGGGGAACCACAGATCACACTGGACCTGATCACCCGGGTGATAGACGATCCGGTCAGCCGGATCGGTCGGGGCGTAGTCCGGGCGGATCAACGCGACGTTCTGCCGGAACCACGTCGCCGACCCCGTCCACCCGACCCGCTCGGCCAGCACCGTCGCCGGCATCGACGGCGTCGCCGCCAGCAGCCCTCGGACCCGCACCTCGAACGGTCCGAAGCTCGTCTCCACCGCCGGCCGCGAGTAGCCCGGCGGCCCCGCCGAGGCGACCGCCTTCGCGACCGTGTTCCTCGAGATCCCCAGGTCCCGCGCGATCTGCGCTATCGGCACCCTCTCGCTCAGGTGCAGCTGCGGATCAATGCCCAGTCTTCCAAAGTGATCACTTCCCCATCGTGGGTAGGTGCTCACTTTTCGAGCGTCACATCTGCTCAGTATTCGAGCGTCATCGACAATCACCACCAACCGCGGCGTCGGCTCCTGGGGCGAGATCCTCGGCGACACCACCGTCGCCGCCGCCATGCTCGACCGGCTCCTGCACCGCTCCGTCGTGCTCAAACTCGACGGCGACTCCTACCGCCTCCGCGACCACGACGCACGAGCCGACCAGCTCCGCCGCGCCACCACCGGAACACGCCAACCACTACAGTGACCGACGCCGCAAGGTGGGGAATTTCGACGAGCACAACCGGGGAAGTTCAGAGAGCGCCATCACCTGAGACCGGCCCGGACATGAGTGGGTCCGGGAGGACAACCAGGGCGCGTCTCTGACTCCAGCGCGACCGGCACTTCACCCTGACAGCCGGCTCTTCGGATAAGTCACTCCCGGACTCACAACCGAAAGTACGCCTCGAGGCTGTCCGTGGCCATGACCTGCCAAGAGGCGACCCCTGCATGCCCAGAATCAGGACTTGACTGCAAAGAGGCTTCGTTCTTCATCGCCTCCTGATGAGCGAGCAGTCCGGCCCGCAGATCCCCCAGGTTCCGGCGTGCGTGATTCGCTCGTCAGAGAACAGCCGAGGCCCTACGCCGCCTCCCGGCCTGCCAACCCGGCGTCTCAGCCTATGGCCGACGCACACCTGCTTCCGCAAAGACGCCGCCAACGCGCGTGCCCCAACACCCTGGGTCCTCCGAGGCCGGTTCGTAATCCTGCTGCTCGGGGTGTGTCCCATCACACTCGCGCCTTGGACCCCAGGGGCACTCAGTGGGCGATAGCGGTGACCTGCACTGGTCCGCCGAAGTCGGAGACTGTGAAAGGCAAAGCCGGGAGCTTCTCCTTGGGAATCGCGATGAACACGGTGCTCGTGTAGGCGATCGCGACATGCGCTCCCGGGGACGGCGCTGGCCCGTCGGTGTAGTCGACCTTCACAGTTCCGCCGGCGCTTGTCACGCCGGTGACAGTGGCTGTCTGCCCGACACCTGCCGAGACCAGGAAACTGAGCACGACGTCGTTCGGACCGGGCGTGCTCTGAGCGACGAGCGGAGCGCTGCATGTATCTGGTGTCGCGAGCGCGCTTAGGTAGACGTCAGCGGTGGCCGCACGGACAGCGCTTGGCCCTCCGCCCGTGCAGCGGCCAAGCTCAGTCCAGGTCACCTCGCGCCCAGCCGACCGGATCGCCCACACCGACCCACCGATCACGGCAGCCAAGAGCAGCGCGGCTACCGCGCCACGCTGGACCCGTGCCCGCGGTGACGTGCTCGAAGGTGCCTCGACTGTGGTGGTCATCCTGTCACCAGGCTAACCCCAAGGGCGGGCAGAGAGTACTTCAAGGGCTCGTACAGGCCATAGGCATATGAGCTGTGGAAACCCACAATCGTCCCGGCCGCGTACGCGTTGCCGGACCCGAGGTTGTATACAACGGGGCCGCCGGAGTCGCCCGGCACGCTGATGTAGATCCCGTTCGAGTTGCGCGCCTCTGTCAGCCCGCAGTGGGTGAGGGACACATCGGCGAAGTAGATGCACTCGTCGACGGCGGTCACGTTGGTTCCGCAGACGAACAGCGAGACCGATCCGTCCCAGCACAGGGCCTCGCCGACCACGGCGTTGATCTGCCCCTTGATCGCCATGCTGGACGAGCAGGTCAGGCAGCCGGACCAGATGCGACCTGCTGCGCTCCCGGACGCGGTGATGGCTGCGACGTCAGGCCCGTTGTTGGTGTCATCGCGCTTGGACAGAGTGCCCAACGTGGTCCCAGACGAGTACGAGGTGCCCACCTTCCAGGTGGACCCGATCGGCCCACAGTGCCCGGCCGTGAGCTCGTAGTACGTGCTCCCGGACTTCACCCCGAGCCCGCTCGAGCACCCAGTGCCGCTGGAGTTGTATATGCGGTCCCCGCCGTACCAGGGGGCCGAGTCCGCGACACGGCTGGTGAGGACGGCGGTTCCCGAGGGGGAGGTAGTCACGTGCGGGCCGAAGTACGCGGCGATCTCATCGGCGCGGCTGGACGCCGAGGACAGCACCCCGATGTTGATACCGCCGGTGACTGGATCGGGGGACCAGGACACGATCCCTTCCGCGATTGCGAGATGGGCGCTGACCGCGTCGGTGATCCTCGACATCACCGCCAGCTGCTGCTCGTGGCTCTGCGATGCTACAACGAAGGTCACGCGAGGAGCACTCGTTCCGGTGGCCAGCAGGGACGTGGTGGCGCCGGCAGTGGCACTCGACACCGAGGCTGCTGCCGCGTTGAGGTCTGTTCCTGGTGCCACCGATACCTGGTAGGTGCCCGTAGCTGGATCCAGCGACAGGCCGGTGAACGTGGAAGGAGAGCCGTCGACCACTCCCTCGATGCCGGTGCGCCACAGGTGCAGACCCGCCTGCGTCACCGTCAACGGTGGCGCAGGCAGCGCCGACGTATCTGCGTTCGCCGGGGCGGCAAGTGCCACACCCAGACTTCCCGCCGCGATTAGACCCACCATGGCGAACTTTGTGCGTCCCATGACGGCACCCTCCGTTGTTTGCCGAAGAGTCCCAGCGACGGCGGCGCCCGTCAAGCACTACGCGGGCATACCCACCGACCGCTCTCCGCCCCAGGTGCCACCTCAGCATTGAAGCGAGGGCGAGGCGGGCCAGAGCGTCACGCGGACTTCTCCATCGACGGCTCCAGGTCGACGAGCAGAGTGCGCTCGGCGCTGTCACAAGACGGGTCGAGGCGGCCTTTGCCAGCACGGTGCGGGGAGTGGCTCTAGAGGGGTTTGCTTCGCTCGTAGTAGCGGTGCCATCTCTGCGCTTCCTCATCCGTTCGAGGCAGGGAGCGCACGATGGCACGAGGTCGGGGTTGGTCACGATCGCGGTGGATCCGCACTTCGAAGCTGTCGGCCTCTTCGAGGCGTTCACCGGATTCGAGCGGGTCCTCGCGAGCCCCGACGCCGACACCCACCTCTCGCCTCCGACCCGCCCGGTCCCCGCACGCCCGTAGTCGCGCAACGGAAGCAGCCTCGTTGGTCGTGTGCAGCGACGCTGCAGGCCGAGCCATACGGCCCGAGAATGGTCAGGTCAGGTGCCTGAGATAGCGATCGGGCGCCTCGAGACGCGCCCGCCGTGCGGTGACCCAAGTCGGCATAGTCGTAGGCAACCGCGGTGATGCCCGCGTCGTCGAGATGAAGCAGTCGAGCACCACCGGTCCCGAACAACTGAACCGACCGACCTCCCGCTACTGGGAGTCAGCCCGGGCGGGAGATCACCACGATCCAACACCCCTGTCCTTCTGCACCGCCCTAGTAGTGTCGGCATAGCGCTCGAAGGAATCGTCGTCGCGGACGCCGCGCGCGCGGCGAAGATCATCGACGACAAGGCACCGGTGCTGCGGAGCAGGAGCGAGCAGGAGCTCGCCGGTTACCGCTCGGCCCTGGACTACCTGTTCACCGGCGAGTCGCGACCACTCAACGTCGGTCTCCTGCTGCACCTGCATCGAGAGCTCTTCGAGTACACCGAACTGGCCGGCGGCCAGTTCAAGAGCGATGACAACCTCGTCGTCGATCGGTCGCCCGACGGATCAGTCGAGGTGCGATTCGTCCCCGTCCCCGCCGGCGAGACCGAGTTCTACACCGCCGAGCTCATCGAGCGCTATCAGGCAGCCGTCGCGATGGATCGCCACCATCCCGTGCTGCTGATCGGTCTGTTCATCCTCGACCTCCTCACCATCCACCCGTTCGCTGACGGCAACGGTCGCGTCGCCCGCGTGCTGACCAACGCGCTCCTTGACGATGCCGGCTACCAGGTCGGCCGCTTCGTCTCACTCGAGCAGCTCATCGCCGAATCCGCGGACGCGTACTACGGCGCGCTCCTTGCCTCAACCCGCGGTTGGCATGACGAGGCGAACGACCCGTGGCCCTGGCTGAGCTACTTCGTCGACCGACTCGCCCAGGCGTATGCCAGATTCGAGCAACGGACGGCGGACAGCCGCTCGACCGGCACCAAGCAGGACAGGGTCCGCGGCTACGTGCTCAACGAGGCCGCCACCGTCTTCCGCATCTCCGATGTCCGCCTCGCACTGCCCGGCGTCAGCGACCAGACGATCCGGCTCGCGCTCGAGACTCTGAAGAAGGACGGACTCCTCGTCGCGGACGGCACCGGACGCGGAGCAACCTGGCGCCGGACGGGCACTACCCGGGCTGAGGCCCACGCCTGACGGCCTCGGGCACCCGTCAACCATCGCTCTGACGCCATAGCCATCGGCGCCGGAGAGCTGCCGCACTGAGGCATGACAGTGGCCGTCCAGGCGCCCTGACGTGTCACAGATTTGTCACAACACGCTTCAGAACGGGCCACCTCGTGGAAGCAGGCGGCGGACAAACCCGCAGGTCAGAGCCCTGCGACACCCTCGGATACCCCCAGCCGGACGGGCATTAATCGCCTGAAAATCGGAAGGTCGGCGGTTCGACCCCGCCCCTGGCCACCCTCCACACTCGAGCAGCCGCCGCCCGTCGAGACCGTCACGACGTGGTCCTCGGTGAGCACGCAGCCGGTATCCCGCACTGTCTCGGATCATTGGTATGGTTTAGCCACCATCCCATACCAAGGCCTTGGAGGGTTCGGTCTTGAGAGGCTCGCTGCAGCGGAGGACCTGGCAGTACGACCCCGCGTTGTACGCCCCGGCGCGCTATCGCAAGGCCTGTGCCTACGACGCGTTCATCCCCGAACCCGTCGCCGCCTTCGCCGACCCGATCGGCGCTGAGACCGCGGCCGCTGTGTCCGACGCGGAGACCGCCATCCACGCGCTGAACGCCCGGGCACGGCCCGCCCTGGCCCCACTCGCGCGCCTGCTGCTACGCACCGAGTCGATCGCATCGTCGAAGGTCGAGGGCATGCAGATCGACGGACGCGACCTGGCTCGGGCAGAGGCCCGTGCCGAGACCGGCGGCAAGACCGGCGCGCGATGCCCGCGAGATCCTGAGCAACATCGACGCCATGGAGCTCGCGGTCGAGACGGCGAGCTCCAACGCGGGAGGTCACCGTCGATGTCGTCACGGCCATCCACCGGGCCCTGATGTCCGGTGCGGCGAACGCGAAGATCGCCGGGGTCGTGAGAGCCGAGCAGAACTGGATCGGCGGCAACGACTACAACCCCTGCGGCGCCGACTTCGTCCCTCCGCCTCCGGATCAGGTGCATCCGCTGCTGGCCGATCTGTGCGCCTCGGTCGACGACGAGTCGCTGCCCCCGCTCGTGCAGGCGGCGCTGGTGCACGCGCAGTTCGAGACGATCCACCCCTTCGAGGACGGCAACGGACGCACCGGCCGAGCGCTGATCCACGTCGTCCTGCGGCGACGAGGCCTGGCCCCCGCATACGTGCCGCCCATCAGCGTGGTGCTCGCGGCCGACAAGTCCCGCTACATCGCCGGGCTGACCCGCTTCCGCGAAGGCGACGTCGACGGGTGGATCACCCAGTTCGCCGTAGCAGCCGCCCGAGCCGCAGGCCTTGCGCAGAGCTACCTGGAAGCCGTCGAGGACCTGCAGGCCACCTGGCGCGAGCAGCTCCACCTCACCGTCGATCCCCGGGGGGACGCCGCCTCGTGGCGCTTGATCGACGTGCTCCCCGCACACCCCGTGATCACGCTGGCTGTCGCCGTGGCCGCGACCCAACGGACCAAAGCCGTCGTCAACCAAGCGCTCGGACATCTCGAGCAGGCGGGAGTGCTCCGGCGCGTGTCGGAAGGGGAGCGCAATCGCGCCTGGGAAGCCGTCGGGCTGCTCGACCTGCTGGCCGACCTGGAGGCCGGCGTTCCCCCGAACGCTGCACGACACCCCCGCGACTGAGCCACGTCACTTCCCACCTGACGAGCGGCAGATGAACGGCGCGTGCTGCAAGGCCGCACCGACGCGGCGCGCCTGTACAAGCGCGACGACGTGCCGGACTGGGACTTCACCGGCGCGACGCCCGACCCCGCTGTCGTCACGGACGCGTTCGCCACCTGGACGGCCGAGATCGCGCGGGCCGACGAGTGGCTCGATGCGCTCGACGAGGCCGACCTCGGCCGCGAGGTGGCGTTCGACGACGGGGGCGTGGCGATCCGCGACGTGCTCGTCCATGTGATCGAGGAGTACGCCCGGCACGCCGGCCATGCCGACCTGCTCCGCGAGTGCATCGACGGCCGCACCGGCCAGTAGCCGAGCCCATCCGCAGTCGATGGCGACGTGGTGCAGACGGCCGATCATTGTCGGGTTCCGGCCTGCCGATCGTCGTCCGGTTCCGGCCGCCGATCACCATCGGACCCAGCAGCACCTGCTCAGTAGGGTCGAGGTCGTGATCGAGCTCGACGAGCCGCGCGGGCGACCGACGCCCGAGATCTTGACCCTGGAGCGACATGGACCGTGCTGAGCTGGCCCCGGCGTATCTCGACGCGCTCGGGCTCGCCCCGGCCGGTCCGTCGCGGGAACGGCTGGCGGAGCTCGTCCGCCGCCACGTCGCCCTCCTAGCGTTCACCAGCGTGGGTCCGAGGCTCGGCGACGACCTCCCCCTCGCCGCCGAGGCGCTGTTCGACCGGATCGTGGTACGCCGCCGCGGCGGGTACTGCTTCGAGCACAACGGCCTGCTCTTCGAGGTGCTGAACGATCTCGGGTACGAGCCCCGGCTCCTGCTCGCCCGCGTCCTGCTCAACGGAAACCCGGACCCGGCGCTCACCCACCGGATCACCCTCGTCACCCTCGACGGCGTCCCGCACGTCGTCGACGTCGGGTTCGGCGCGCCCGGGCCGCACCTGCCCGTGCCGCTGACGGGCGAGGAGATCGGGTCCGACTGGCGACGGTTCCGCGTTGTCGAGGCCCGTCCCGGGCACTGGCACATGCAGACCCGCAGCGGCGACGACTGGCTGTCGCTGTACCGGTTCGAGCTGCTCGACTACGGCCAGAGCGACTGCGAGGTCGGACACTTCTACTCGCACCGCCACCCTCGGGCCAGCTTCGTCACCACCCTGGTCGCCTCGGTCATCCGCGACGACGAGGTCCGGTCCCTGCGCGACCGCGACTTCCGCGTCATCCGCGACGGAACCGAGGAGACGAGCGAGATCGCGAGCGCGGATCACCTGCGCGATGTGCTGGCGACCCGGCTGGGCGTGCGGGTGACACCCGAGGAGGCGGTCCGGCTCTACGCCGGGACGCCGGACGGCACCGCGGAGGCGCCTCCGAGTCCGCGCCGCTGACGGCGTACCGCAAGCTGCCGCCGCTACGTCCGGACACCGGCCCGGGGTCGCCGCCTGGTGCTGGAGGGCGGCGCGGCGTACCGGTCGTGGATCGCTGCCTGGTGCTCGAGGACGGCGCGAGCGCCTACCGGCCCTGGGTCGCTGCCTGGTGCTGGAGGACGGCGCGAGCCAGCAGCCGGCCGCCGGGCGTCGGCGTTCCGCGGCGCATCGTGCGTCGGTCCCGCTCTCGGGTCTCCATCTGGCGGAGCACGTCGGTGCTGAGGTCGCGCACGGCCCACAGGTTCGACGCGGCGAGCGGACCGCCGTCGACGTGCCAGCCGTACCGGCTCAGCACCGACGCCGTGAGCGAGCGGAAGGACGAGGACGTTACGTCCCACCCCGCCGCGGTCCCCAGCAGGGAGAGCAGCGCGACGTGGTGCTCGATCGACCCGGCCGCCTCGAGCGGGAGGCGGCGCGCGACGTACCACCACAGGGCGGACGGGTCCTCCCGCACCGACGTGCCGGCCTTCGTCAGCAGCAGCGTCCCGCGGTACTTGCGCAGCAGCCCGAGCCGCGTGGCCGACTCGCGCAGCACCAGGACCGGCACGGTCTGGTCCTCGCGGTTGCCCTTGCCGATCCACTCGTCGGCCAGGCCGAGCGCCTCGAACGCCGCCTCGACGTGCACCGGCGGCAGGTAGCCGGCGGCGGTGAGCTTGATCCCCGCCGGCCCGACCCGGTCGAGCAACCAGGCGTACCGACGGACCATCTCCGCCGCCTCGACCGCGCCGATCTCGACCGGGGAGCCCAGGTCCGCCTCGAGCACCAGCGCGGCCATCAGGTCGTACGCCGTGCTGCCGGTGGCCCGCCGCAGCATCGTCGCCAGGACGTCGGGGAGGCCATCGAGCGCGTGCGTCAGCTGCGCCTCCAGGTTCAGGGCCTCGTCGACGTCATGCGGGTCGAAGGCGTCGTCGACGCCCGAACCCGGGTCGCTGACCATCTCGTCGTACGCGTGGATGCCACCGCAGTCCTCGGGCGGTGCCGCGCGGCGTCCTCCCGTGCACGTCGCCCGCGGTGCACCGGGGTCGCGCCCCGCGACCGCCTCGAGCCTGATCCGCAGCTCCCAGCCGTCGCCGTAGTCGTACGCGTAGCGCAGCAGGTCACCGGGTTCCGCCAGCACCTCGTCGATCCGCACCTCCGCCGCGGGTACGCCGTCGTCGTCGCCCTCCTCGACGTCGTACGGGCAGAGGAACTTCTCCGCGTCCTCGTCCCACACCGACTCCCCCAACGCGAAGCGGTGCAGGTGGCTGTCGGTCCACCCGAACGCCACCTGCAGGACGGCGTGCAGCTCGTCGAGGAACATCGCCGAGCTCAGCTCCAGGAGCCGCCAGATCGGCGGGTGCGAGTCGTCGAGGTCGACACGGACGCGCAGCCTGACCTCGTCGACCCGCCGCTCGTGCCGGCGCGACGGTCGCGGAGTCGGCCGGGCGCGGCGGGCCGGGCTGTGGCCGTCGGCCCAGGCGAGCACCTCGCCGGTCACGGCACGCAGGTCGGCGAGGTCCATCCCGGTGATCAGCTCCCGGAACGCGCGGATGACCTCCGCGTCCGGGCCCTCACCGGGCGACGGGGTGGTCGGCATCCCGGCACCCTAGCCAGGCGCGCTCCGGTCCGCCCGGACCCGGCGGCCGCGGACCCGACCTCCCGACGCCCCGACCGCCCGCCGGACCGTCCCCGGACCCGCTCCCGACCACTGTCCGACCGTTTACCGACCCGCTCCCGGTTCATGCCCCGCCCGCTTTCGGGCACCACCCGACCACTACCCCGACCGCCTACGGTCCCGCTCCCGGTCCGCGACGCGACCCACCCAACGCGCCGCGACTCGCCCGGGCGGTCCGAATCTTGACCGGATCTGCACCGGATCTGTGACGAACGACTCGGCGCCGAGCGCCGGGTCGCCGTCCGCAACCGCCTGACCTGCGCGGACGCCGCGCGGTACGGCGTCTCGCCGCGACGCCGGCGGTCACGGCCGGGGACACCTCGGACCGGGCGTCGGCCGCCCGACGAGCGCCGGGACCACCTTCCGGAATCCGGACCGAGGGCGGTGCGACCTGGGCCGACGCTCGGTTCCCAGCGCTGCCGGCAGAGCCCGGATCGCAGTCAGGAGAAGGCGAAATCGTGGTGCGCGGCGGGTGCCCGGATGCCGCACGGCTGCGCCGATTGCCCCCGATCCGCCGGGTAGGGTCTCGCCGCAACCCCCCAGGGTGGGGGGAGCAGGAGGATCCATGCGGCGTCACCCCAGCACCGTCCGACGGTTCACGATCGCGGCGGCTGTGGCGTCGCTGGCCTCCACCGGCCTGGCCGCGGGACTGACCGCGGCGCCCCCGGCGGCCGCGGCCGTGGCTGCCCCGCGAGCGGTCACCACGGTGGTCCCGGGCAGCATCAACCGGTCGAGCCGGTCCGCGGTCCTCGCGGCGTACAAGACCCGGTACGTCACGCCGTCGCGCGTCGTCGACGCGTGGACCGGGAGCGTGAGCGGGTGTGCCGCCGGAGGGAACTCGAGCGCGTACACCCGGGCGACGCTGACGGCGATCAACTGGGCGCGCGGCCAGGCGGGCATCCCGCCGGTGGTCGGGCTGAACTCGACGTACTCCTCGCAGGCCCAGCGGACCGCGCTCCTGATGCAGGCGCAGGGCGCGCTCTCGCACGCCCCGTCGAGGTCGTGGCGCTGCTGGTCGGCGGCCGGGGCGGCCGGCGCCGCGCGCTCCAACCTGACCCTCGGCCTCGCCGGGGCCAGAGCGGTGAGCATGTACCTCACCGAGCCGGGCTCGGGCAACACCGCGGCCGGGCACCGGCGCTGGGTGCTCTACCCGCGGCTGGGCCCGATCGGCATCGGCAACACCCGCACCGCCAACGCGCTCTACGTCCTCGGCGCTCGCGCCGCCCGCGTCCCCGCGGGCACGCCGGCGTACTACGGCTGGCCGACCTCGGGCTACTTCCCGCGGGCCGCGGAGCCGCGCGGGCGGTGGTCGCTGTCCTCCTCGCGCGGCTACTCCTTCGCCCGGGCGACCGTCCGCGTGGTCGGGCCGAACGGAGCGCCGATCCGGGTCGTCCGGTACGCCGCGCAGACCGGCTTCGGCGACAACACGCTCGTGTGGCAGCTGGCCACGGTCCCGAGCCGGACGGCTCGGGTCGACCAGAGGTACCGCGTCACCGTCTCCGGGATCCGTACGCCGACCGGAGCCGTGACGGCGTACTCCTACGCCGTGATCGCTCGTCTCCTGACGGAACGGGCTGCGTCGCCGCAGGGGACCGCGACGCCGGGTCAGCCCTCGAGCGGCTCGATCGACTGGCGCGGGTCCGGGACCTCGCCCAGCAGCGAGCGGACCTCCGCCGCGCGGTAGCGGCGATGGCCGCCGAGCGTGCGGATCGAGGTGAGCTTGCCGGCCTTCGCCCACCGGGTCACCGTCTTGGGATCGACGCGGAAGAGCGCGGCGACCTCCGCAGGCGTCAGCAGCTCGTCCGTCTCAGGCAGGCGCCCCGCCATCGCGTCCCCCTCGTCGACGTGGTGTCCGGAACCGACCGGGCGCCCGTAAGTGTCCGGTCTGTCCCTTTGGTCCGGCCGTGACTATCCCACGCAGGTCCGACGGTGGCGCGTTCCGTTCCCCTTTCGTGACCAGCCCGCCGCGCTGCGCCGCGCTCACTACGCTGCCCGGGAGCCCGCACCCCGCGCGCGGGCCGAGCCCACCGGAGGCCCACCGTGTCCCTGCTCGTCGTGGGAGAGGCGCTCGTCGACCTCATCGTCGCGCCGGACGGATCGCTCGAGGCCGTGCCCGGCGGCGGCCCGTTCAACCTCTCCCGTACGGCGGCCCGCCTCGGCGTCCCCACCGCCTTCGCCGGTGGCATCTCCGACGACGTCTTCGGCCGGCGGATCTCCGCCCTGCTCGAGGCCGACGGCGTCGCCACCCCCGTTCCCCGGCGTACCGGGCGCAACACCACGCTCGCGCTCGCGGAGCTCGACGCGGCCGGGGCGGCGACGTACACCTTCTACGCCGAGGGCACGGCGGCCGCCGACCTGCACGTCGACGACGTGGCGATCGGCGACGACGTCGACGCCCTGGCCGTCGGGACGCTCGGTCTCGTCCTCGAGCCGCTGGCGTCGACGGTCGAGACCCTCGTCTCCTCGGCGCCCGAACGGCTGCTCGTCTTCGTCGACCCCAACTGCCGACCGTCGATCATCGCGGACGACACGGCGTACCGGGCCCGGCTCGAGCGGGTGCTGGCGAGGGCCGACGTCGTCAAGGTCTCCGGCGACGACCTGGCCTACCTCGACCCGGACGGCGATCCCGTGGCGGTGGCCACCGGCCTGCTCGCCCTCGGCCCGCGCGTGGTCCTGTTCACCGACGGCGGCGACGCCGTGCGGATCCTCACCCGCGACGGCCAGGTCGTGGTGCCGGTCCCCGCGGTCGACGTCGTCGACACGGTCGGCGCCGGCGACGCCTTCGGCGGGGCGTTCCTCGCCTTCTGGGAGATCGCCGGGAACCATCGCGACGACCTGTCCGACCCGGTCAAGGTCGGCGCCGCCGTAGGGCGCGCCATCGCCGTCGCCGGCATCACCTGCACCCGCCCCGGCGCCGACCCGCCCCACCTGGCCGAGCTCCCCGCCTGACCATCGCCGCCGCTGGAGGCCGCGGCTCTGGCTAGCCTTCGGGGCGTGACCCTTCCGGCAGTGCTCTCGACGTACGAGCAGGTCCTCATCGGCAACGACCCGAGCGTGGGGCTGCGCGCGGTCGTCGCCGTCCACTCGACCGCGCTCGGCCCGGCCCTCGGCGGCACGCGCTTCGTCCCGTACGCCGACGAGGACGCCGCACTGCGCGACGTCCTCGACCTCGCCCGTGCCATGACCTACAAGAACGCCCTCGCCGGGCTCCCGCACGGCGGTGGCAAGGCCGTCATCATCGGGAACCCGCACCGCGACAAGACGCCCGAGCTGCTCCTGGCCTACGGCCGCCTCGTCGCCTCGATGGGCGGCGCGTACGTCACCGCCGCGGACGTCGGCACGTACGTCGCCGACATGGACCTGATCGGCACGGTGAACCCGTGGACCACGGGCCGCTCGCCCGGCAACGGCGGCTGCGGCGACTCCGGCGACCTCACCGCCGTCGGTGTCCACCACGCGCTGCGCGCCGTGGCCGAGCACGTGTGGGGCACGCCCTCGCTCGCCGGCCGCCGGGTCGCCATCGCGGGCGCCGGCAAGGTCGGCGGACGCCTCGCCGGGCACGTGCTGGACGACGGTGGCCAGGTGCTCGTCGCCGACGTCGACCCGGACGCGATCGCGCGGCTGCGGGCCGCGCACCCGGGGATCGAGGTGGCCGCGTCGGCCGACGACCTGGTCGAGGCGGACGTCGACATCCTCAGCCCGTGCGCCCTCGGCGGCGCGATCACCCGCGAGGTCGCCGGGCGGCTCACCGCGCGCGCGGTCTGCGGCGGGGCGAACAACCAGCTCGTCGAGCACGACCTCGTCGACGTCCTCGCCGCTCGCGGGGTGCTCTACGCCCCCGACTTCCTCGTCAACGCCGGCGGCGTCATCGCCGTCGGGGCGGAGTACGCCGGGCACGGCAGCTACGACGACGCTCCGGCCCGCGACCGGGCCCGGGCGATCGGCGTCACGCTGCTCGACGTCCTGCGTCGGGCCGACGCCGCAGGCACGACGCCCCTCGTCGCGGCGGAGCGCCTGGCCGAGGAGCGGATCGCCGCCGCACCCCCGCGGCCGTCGTTCACGCCGCCGGTCGCCTGAGCGCGACGACGGCTACCCCAGCGGAACCCCGGAGGGGCGACGCCCGGGCCGGTACCGCGCCGGGCGGGCGACGCGCCGAGCGTCCGCTCGGGGCCGACCCGGCCCGCGGCACCCCGCCGGGCAGATTATGATGGCAACTCGCACCACCGGCGTACGTCCGGTGGCTTGTCATGTCGGTCGGATCAGGGGCCGTGACGGTCCTGTGAGGGGGTCGAGCCATGGGGCGCGGCCGGGCCAAGGCCAAGCAGACGAAGGTCGCACGCGAGCTCAAGTACAGCAGTGGCAACACTGACCTGAGCAAGCTGCAGGCCGAGCTCACCGGTGGCGGCTACCACCCGCCGGCTCCCCCGGCCGCCGTCGAGGAAGACGAGGACGAGGACGACCTCTACTCCAAGTACGTCGAGGACGACGACGAGGACGACGAGTAGTCCTCCCCCACGCTCCGACGGGCGCCTCCCCTCCCGGGTGGGCGCCCGTCGTCATGTCCGGGCTGACCCGGCGGGAGCCGCGAGTTCCACCTCGGACCGCCCTGCTCACCCGTCCAACCGGTCGGTCCGGGGTGCAACGCGAGCTCCGGAGCTCGCGGCCGGGCGGCTCGCGAGCCGGGGCTCGCGACCCGGTGGGTGGCGGGCCGGACGAGGGCGTGCTCCGGCTGGTCCACCACGGACCGGGCTGGGGTCCCCGCGAGGCGGCGAGCCGTCAGCCGGCGTGCCGCCCGACGAGGCTGACCGCCCCGCCGCGGCCGCCCTTGGCGGGGGCGTCGCCCACCTCGCCGGCTCGGGTGCGGGCCGTGCCGAGGACCCAGGCGTCGACCCCACGGGCCGCGAGCCGGGCCAGCGCGGCGTCCACCGACCCGGGGGCGACCATCGCGATCATCCCGACGCCCATGTTGAACGTCTTCTCCAGCTCGGGCAGCGCCACCCGGCCGGTCTCGCCCACGAGCGCGAAGACCGGGTGCGGCGTCCACGTCGAGCGCTCCACGACGACGTGGACGTCGGCGGGCAGCACCCGCGCGAGGTTCGCCGCGAGCCCGCCGCCGGTGACGTGGCTGAACGCGTGCACGTCGACGTCGGCGGCCCGGGCGAGGTCGAGGCAGTCGAGGGAGTAGATCCGCGTCGGCTCGAGCAGCTCCTCGCCGAGCGTCCGACCGAGTACGTCGACGTGCTGGTCGAGGCGCATGCGCCCCGCGGTGAGCAGGACGTGCCGGGCCAGCGAGTAGCCGTTGGAGTGCAGGCCGCTGGCGCGCATCGCGATGGCGACGTCCCCGACCCGTACCCGCTCCGGCCCGAGCAGGTCCGGTGCGTCGACGACGCCCGTGCCGGCACCGGCGACGTCGTACTCGTCCGGCGCGAGCAACCCCGGGTGCTCCGCCGTCTCGCCACCGACGAGCGCGCACCCGGCCAGGCGGCAGCCCTCCGCGATGCCCGCGACGATCGCCGCGATGCGCTCGGGGACGACCTTGCCGGTGGCGATGTAGTCGGTCATGAACAGCGGCTCGGCGCCGCACACCACGAGGTCGTCGACGACCATCGCGACCAGGTCGATCCCGATGGTGTCGTGCTTGTCCATCTTCTGGGCGATGACGACCTTGGTGCCCACGCCGTCGGTCGACGTCGCGAGCAGCGGGCGGGCGAAGCGCTGGAGCATCGATACGTCGAACAGGCCGGCGAACCCGCCGAAGTCCCCGACCACCTCGGGGCGCTGGGCCCGGGCGATCGACGCCTTCATGAGCGCGACGGCGTGCTCGCCCGCCTCGACGTCGACCCCGGCCGCGGCGTACGTCGCGGGAGCACCGGCGCCGTGGTGTACGACGTCGCCCGCGACCGGCTCGGTCACGGGCGGGCGAGCGCGTCGGCGGCGCCGCCGCCGCCGAGCAGGGTCGGGAGGCCGCCGACGTCGACCGTGGCCGCCTCGGACTCCAGGACGCGCGTCTCGAGCCCCTCGAGGCCCTCGAGCAGGTGCTTGCCGAGCAGCTCGGGCTCGGGCAGCTCGACCGGGTAGACGCCGTCGAAGCACGCACGGCAGAGCCGGTCCATCGCGACGCCGGTCGACGCGACGAGGCCGTCGAGCGAGACGTAGCCGAGCGAGTCGGCGCCGATCGAGCTGCGGATCTCGTCGACGGCGAGGCCGTTGGCGACGAGCTCGGCACGCGTCGCGAAGTCGATGCCGTAGAAGCACGGCCACTTCACCGGCGGGCTGGAGATGCGGACGTGCACCTCGAGGGCGCCCGCCTCGCGGAGCATCCGGACGATCGCGCGCTGGGTGTTGCCGCGCACGATCGAGTCGTCGACGACGACGAGCTTCTTGCCCTGGACGATCTCGCGCAGCGGGTTGAGCTTGAGCCGGATGCCGAGCTGGCGGATGGTCTGCGAGGGCTGGATGAACGTGCGGCCGACGTAGGCGTTCTTCACCAGGCCCTGGGCGAACGGGATGCCGGACTCCTGGGCGTAGCCCACCGCCGCGGGCGTGCCGCTCTCCGGCACCGGGATCACGAGGTCGGCCACGACCGGGTGCTCGCGCGCGAGCTGGCGGCCGACCTCGACGCGGACCGCGTGGATGCTGTGGCCCGAGATCGTGGTGTCGGGACGCGCGAGGTAGACGAACTCGAACAGGCAGCCCTTGGGGTCGGCCTCGGCGAAGCGCTGCGTGCGCAGGCCGTGCTCGTCGATGGCGACCAGCTCGCCCGGCTCGACCTCGCGGACGAAGGACGCGCCGACGATGTCGAGCGCCGCGGTCTCGCTCGCGACGACCCAGCCGCGCTCGAGCTTGCCGAGGGTCAGCGGCCGGATGCCCTGCGGGTCGCGGGCGGCGTAGAGGGTGGTGTCGTCCATGAAGACGAGGGAGAAGGCGCCCTTGAGCAGCGGCAGCTCGACCATCGCCGCCGCCTCGAGGGACAGGTCGGGGTGCGAGGCGAGGAGTGCCGTGAGCAGGTCGGTGTCGCTGGTGCTGCCGGACACGCTCGAGCCGAGCGGGAGCTCGCCGTTGGCCGTGGCCCGCTCGCGCACCCGCCGGGCGAGGTCGTGGGTGTTGGTGAGGTTGCCGTTGTGACCGAGCGCGAGGTGCCCGGTGGCGGTGGCCCGGAACGTCGGCTGGGCGTTCTCCCACACGCTCGAACCGGTGGTGGAGTAGCGGGCGTGGCCGATCGCGATGTGGCCGTGGAGGCTCTCCAGCGAGGCCTCGTTGAAGACCTGCGAGACGAGGCCCATGTCCTTGTAGACGACGGTGTGGTAGCCGTCGCTCACCGCGATGCCGGCCGACTCCTGACCGCGGTGCTGCAGGGCGTAGAGCCCGAAGTAGGTGAGCTTCGAGACCTCCTCGCCGGGGGCCCAGACCCCGAAGACGCCGCAGGCGTCCTGGGGGCCCTTCTCTCCCGGGAGCAGGTCGTGGCTGAGCAGTCCGTCACCGCGAGGCACGCCCTCAGTCTACGGGGGTCGGCACCCGCCCCGGACCGCGCGCCGTCGGGCCACGCCGCAGCCGGGGCGGACGACCTCCGCGCGCGCCGGCCCGTGCCCGGCGCGGGGCCACGCCGCGCTCGGGCGGATGGCCGCCGCGCGCGCCGGACCTGGGCGGCGCGGGGCACGCCGTGGTCGACCAGCGTGCGGCGTACGCCTCCGGGCGGGTCACGCGCCGGCGGCGTCCCGGACGGCCGCGACCACCTGCGGCCACGCCGCGGACAGCGGGTCGATGAGGGCGAAGTGACCCGCGCCGGGGACGGTCCGCAGCATGGCGGTCGGGTGCGCCGCGACGTACGCCTCGGACTGGCGCAGCGGCACGATCTCGTCGTCGACGCCGTGCACGAGGATGACCGGCGGTCGTGGCCGACACCATCCGGGTCGGGTCGAGGTCGGGTCGGGTCGTCGCGGCGGCGCCGAGGAACGCCTGCACGGCGCCGGCGCCGAGCCGGTCGCGCTCGGCCCCGGCGACGTCGGCGACCGGTGCGAGCGCCACGGTCCCGACGAGCCCGGCGGCCGGGGCCACGGAGGCGGCCCACAGCGCGAGGTGCCCGCCGGCGGAGTGCCCCACGACGACGACGCGGCCGTCGTGGCGGCCGCGCAGCTCGACCGGCAGGACCCGCAGCGCGACCCGCACGTCCTGGAGCGTGGCGTCCGGGTCCCCCGGCGTACGCCGGTACTCCGGCGCGACGGCGGTGAACCCCGCGGCCGCGAGCCCGTGGATCATCGCGCGCAGGTGCTGGCCGTCGTACGCCGGTCGCCAGAAGCCGCCGTGGACCACCACGACGAGCGGCCGGTCGTCGCCACCGAGCTGGACCTCGGCGACGTCGAGCGGGCCCGGCCCCCACGACACCACGACGTCCGGCTCAGGGCCGGGACGGGACAGCACCGACTCGTCCTCCACCATCCCGCCATCGTCGCGCATGTCACTGGTGGTGTGGTGGTTTCCGGGCTCGGGTAGCAACCACACCACCAGTGACATCCGGGGTCAGGGCTCGGCGCCGGCCTGCGGGACCCGGCCGGGACCGTCGCTCATCCGCATCGCGAGGTAGACCGGCAGGATGAAGGCCACGAGCAGGGCGGCGGCCACGGCGTTGATGATCGGGCCCTGGTTCGGGCGGAACAGGTTGTTGAAGATCCACTGCGGCAGCGTCTCGATGCCCGGTCCGGCGGTGAAGCTCGTGACGACGATCTCGTCGAAGGACAGCGCGAACGCGAGCAGCGCGCCGGCGACCAGCGCCGAGCGGACCGCGGGGAACGTGACGTCGCGGAAGGTCTGGAACGGGCCGGCCCCGAGGTCCATCGCGGCCTCCTCGAGGTTCGTGCCGGTACGCCGGAGCCGCGCCAGGACGTTGTTGAACACCACGACGATGCAGAACGTCGCGTGCCCGAGGATCACGGTGAACAGCCCGAAGCTGATGCCGAGCGGCACGAGCACGGTGTTGAACGCCGAGTTGAGGGCGATACCGGTGATGATGCCGGGCAGCGCGATCGGCAGGATCACGACGAAGCTGATCGTCTCCCGGCCGAAGAAGCGGTAGCGCGACACGGCGAACGAGATCATCGCGCCGAGCGCGATCGCGATGATCGTCGCGCCGGTGGCCGCCTTGATGCTCGTGAGCAGCGCCGCCCGCACGCCCTCGTTCGTGGCGGCCTTCTGCCACCACTCGAGGGTGAACGAGGTGGGCGGCCAGGAGAACACCTTCGAGGAGTTGAACGAGTTCACCACGACCACGACGAGCGGGAAGTAGATGAAGGTGAGGACGGCTGCGGAGATGATCCCCAGGACCCAGCGGGTACGGCGCGACAGTGTCATCACGGGCCTCAGAGGTTCTCGAGCGCGCCGGTACGGCGCACCGCGAGCAGGTAGCCGACGATGACGACGATCGGGAAGATGGCGGCCGCCGCGGCGAGCGGCAGGTTGTTCGCGACGCCGACGTTGTCGTAGATGATGTTGGCCCACATCTGCGTGGTGCCACCGACGATCTTCACCATGATGTAGTCGCCCAGCGTGAGCGCGAAGGTGAAGATCGAGCCGGCCACGAGGGACGGCACCAGCAGCGGCAGGACCACGGAGCGGAAGGTGTGACCGGCGGACGCGCCGAGGTCCGCGGACGCCTCGAGCAGCGAGTCGGGCAGGCGCTCGAGACCGGCGTAGACCGGGAGCACCATGTACGGCAGCCAGAGGTAGGCGAGCGAGAGGATCGTCGCGAGCAGTCCGAGGCCGGGGCCCTTGAGGCCGAACGGCGCGAGCATCCAGTCGATGACGCCGTTGTTGATGAACATCGTCTGCATCGCGTAGCCCTTGACCAGGTAGCCGGCCCAGAGCGGCATCGTGACGGCGATGACGATGGCGTAGCGGACCCGGCGGCTGCGCACGACCTTCGCGGCCATGAAGGCCAGCGGTACGGCGAGCACCATGTCGATCGCCGTGACGGCGAACGCGATCCCGAGCGTGCGCAGGGCGACGGTGCGGTAGACGTCGTTGGTGAGCAGCGTCCGGAAGTTGTCGAGCGTCGGCTCCTTGATGAGCGTCCCGGTGAACGAGTCGGTGCTCCAGAACGCCGCGACGACCATGATCGCCAGCGACCCGAGGTAGAGCACGACGAGCCACAGGAGCGGTGCCGTGAGCAGACCCGCCAGGCGCACGCGCGGGTGGCGGTACAGGTAGCGCGAGACCGACCGCGACGGACCCCCGGAGGGGTCCGTCGCGGCCAGGGTCGACGACGAGGTCATCAGCCCTTGATCTCGGTCCATGCCTGGACCCAGGTGGAGTAGTCCGTGCAGATGTCACCGCGACCGTCGAGGCAGTTCTTGGTCGGGGTGGTCCAGTACGAGATCGAGTTGGCGTACGCCGCGTCGAGCGCGTGGTACTGCTCGCAGAACCCGGCGGTGGCGACGTCGCAGGCCTTGGTCTGCGCGGGCGCCTCGCCGAACCACTCGGCCACCTCGTCGTTCACCTTCGGCGAGATGATCCAGTCCATCCACTTGTACATGCAGTTCGGGTGGGCGGCCTTGCTGGCGATCATCCAGGTGTCCGACCAGCCGGTCGCGCCCTCGCTCGGCACGAGCGAGTCGACCTTGACCTTGCCCTCGCCGTTGATCAGGTTGGCGTTGATCTGCCAGGCGGTGCCGAGCACGCGTCTCCTGCGCACCGAACGAGTTGACCTCGGCGGTGTAGTCGGCCCAGTACTTCGAGATCAGCGGACGCTGGACCTTGAGCAGGTCCACCGCGGCCTGGAACTGGGTCTGGTCGAGCGCGTACGGGTTCGTGATCTTCAGGTCGGGCTTGGTCTTCATGAGGTACAGCGCGGCGTCCGCGATGTAGATCGGCGAGTCGTACGCCGTGATCTTGCCCTTGTACGGCGAGTTCGCGTCGAAGACCGCGCCCCACGACGTCGGCGCGGGCTTCACGACCGCCGAGTTGTAGGCCAGGACGTTGGCGCCCCAGCCGTGCGGGATGCCGTAGGCCACGCCGTTGACCGAGTTCCACTGCTTGAGCTTGAGGAACTCCGACACCGTCTTGTAGTTCGGCACGAGGTCGGTGTTGACCGGTGCCACGTCGCCGCCGTAGATGAGGCGCAGCGAGGCGTCACCGGAGGCCGAGACCCCGTCGTACTGACCGGTCTTCATGAGGGTGACCATCTCGTCGGACGTGTTGCCGATCTTGACGTTCACCTTGCACCCGGTCGCCTGGGTGAACGGGGTGACCCAGTCGACCTTGGGGTCGGTCGAGCCGTTCTCGGCGTACCCGGCCCAGGCGATGATGTTGAGCTCGCCCTCGCCGGCGCCGACCGACGTGGCGGCCGTGCCCGCAGGGGGTGCCGGGCGCTCGGTGCTGCCGGCACTCGAGCTGGACGTGGTACCGCCGGAGCTGCCACAGGCAGCGGCCAGCAGGACGACGGCGACCGCGGTGGCCGACGCCTTGAGCAAGCGCGTGGTGTGCACCTGCTACCTCCTCTTCCTGATCACCCCTGACGAGCTGCCCGGGGAGCTGTGGGTGGCCTCGCGGCCGGCCCGTGGGGCCGTTCAGGTCCCCACGCGGTACTCGTGCTCGCGGCGCCACGCGAGGCGCACCCGCGTCCCGCGCAGCCGGGCGACGTCGGACGACGTCGTGTGCGCGTTCTGCTGGAGCGCGACGAGGCTGCCGCCGGCGTCGAGGTCGACGACGAAGCGGGTCGCGTCACCGACGTAGACGACCTCGGTCACGGTGCCGTCGGCGCAGTGCTCGCCGTCGGCCACCGCGTCCTCGGTGCCGCCGATGCGGATCTTCTCGGGGCGCACGCTGAACACGCCCTCGAGCCCGAGCACCTTGAGCGAGGCCTCGCCGCGCAGCAGGTTCGACGTACCGACGAAGCCGGCGACGAACTCGGTGGTCGGGTGCTCGTACACGTCGGCCGCGGAGCCGATCTGCTCGATGCGCCCGGCGTTGAAGACGGCGATGCGGTCGCTCATCGTCAACGCCTCCTCCTGGTCGTGCGTCACGAAGACGAACGTGATGCCGACGTCGCGCTGGATCGCCTTGAGCTCCACCTGCATCTGCTCGCGCAGCTTGAGGTCCAGGGCGCCGAGCGGCTCGTCCAGGAGCAGGACCTTAGGGCGGTTCACCAGGGCCCGGGCGAGCGCGACGCGCTGGCGCTGGCCGCCGGACATCTCCGAGGGCTTGCGGGCGCCGTAGGAGTCGAGCCGCACCGCGGCCAGGGCCTCGGCCGCGCGGCTGCGGCGCTCGCTCCTTGCCGACCCCCTTGACCTTGAGGCCGTACTCGACGTTCTGCATCACGGTGAGGTGCGGGAACAGGGCGTAGTCCTGGAAGACCGTGTTGACGTCGCGCTGGAACGGGCGGCAGCTGCGACACGTCGGTGCCGGCGAGCTCGATCACCCCGGACGTGGGCAGCTCGAAGCCGGCGATCATGCGCAGGACGGTCGTCTTGCCCGAGCCCGACGGGCCGAGCAGGGTGAGGAACTCGCCGTCGGCGATGTCGAGGTCGACCGAGTCGACCGCGACGACGTCGCCGAAGGTCTTGCGCAGCCCGCGCAGGCGGATCGCGGGGGCGGCGGCGCGTGGCCCGCGTCGGACGTCACGGAACTCATCTGATCGGTGATCCTCGGGGAGTCGAAGGGCTCCTCGCACCGGCGGTGGCCGAGCGGACGGCGGTTCGTGGTCACGGCCTCCCCGCCGCGCCACGGTGCGCAGCCCGCACCCTAACGGGGAATCCGTCGAGGAATCGAGAGTGAGACACCGATTCCGTCGAGATTGTGACCGAATCGTACGATTTCAGTGGTTCTGACCCGCCCGGGCCACGACTATCGGTCACCGCCCGGGGGACCGGGTCACCCGGCGGAGGCCTCCGCAGGTGCGCTGCGGGTCCGCGCCAGCCCGGGCCTGGTGGGTCAGCTGGGCCCAGCTCGCCGCGGCGTACGCCGATCTCCGCGGGGGCGTCGATCCCGATGCGGACGAGCCCGCCGCGGGTGGCGAGCACGGTGACGGTGATGCGGCCGTCGAGCACGACGCTCTGCCCGACGCCACGGGCCAGGACCAGCATGGCCGACCTCCGATCGACCCCTCGGCGGCCAGTCTCGACGCCGGTGACCCGGCGACGCGGCCCGGACCACCCACCCGGGCTCGGTCGTCGGGCCGGGACGGTCGGCCGGACGGTGGAGGTGGTGTTCAGGGCAGCGGCAGGTACGCCGAGAGGTCGCTGCGCTCGCCGCTGGCCCGGACCCGGCCGTCGGCGACGGCGTCGGCCCAGGCGAGGCGGCCGGTCGCGAGCCCGAGCCACGTCCGGGCGTCGCACTCGACGACGGCCGGCGGCGTACCCCGCCGGTGCCGCGACCCCTCGACGGCCTGCACCGCGGCGAACGGGGGGACCCGCACCTCGACGGCGTGGCCGGGCGCGGTCGCGACGAGCGCGGCGAGGCTCGCCTTGACCGCGGCCTTGACGGCGAGACGGTCCGGCGTCGTACCGGCGTCCCACGCGTCGAGGAGGTCGAGCGGACCGGTCATCGCGCGGCGGCCGATCCCCACGGCGGCAGGTCCGCCGCGAAGTCCAGAACGGTGTCGAGCACGGCGTCCCACCCGGCGTCGAGCATGACGTCGTGCCCCATGCCCGGGAACCACACGGGCTCGACGCCGTAGGACTCCGCCGTGCGCCGCACGTCGGCCGGGCGCACCAGCCGGTCGCCCGGCACCCCGACGACGAGGACGGGGCAGCGCACCGGCCCGACCCGGCGGCGCAGCAGCAGCTCCCACTGGACGAGCGGCGACTCGGTGCCGATGCGCTCGGAGTAGGCGCGGGCGGTCTGCGGGTCGAGACCCTCGAAGAGGATGTCGGGCGCCATGGACAGCGTGCGGCCGACCACGGCGCCCAGGGCGTCGGACGGACGGTCGAGGGCGATCGCGACGAGGTCGGCGACGGCCGAGTGCATCGGCGCGGGGGTGAGCAGCACCAGCCCGCGGAGCGGATACCGGTCGGCGACCAGCTGCGCCACGATCGCGCCCATCGAGTGCCCGACCAGCACCGGCGGCTCGGGCAGCTCGGCGATCGTCTGCAGGACGTCGTGGACGTAGTCGCGGGTGAGGGTACGACGCAGCCGCCGTGCCCCGCCGGAGCCGCCGTGGCCGCGCAGGCTCACGGCGTACGCCGGAAAGCCGCGCTCGGCGGCGGTCGGGACCCAGTGCTCGTCGAAGCACCACGCGCCGTGCGCCAGGCCGTGGACCATGAGCAGCGGCGGCCGGCCGGTGGTCTCCGCCGGCTGGGCGGAGCGCACCTCCCGGTGCGCCAACGGTGCCGAGGGGAACGCCCAGTCCCACGGTCGCATCGCCAAGGTCTTGCGGCGCAACGGGTTTCGGCCCTGACTCATGCGCCGACCTCCAGCTCGCGGATCGCGTCCTGCAGCGCGCGCAGGTAGTCCTGGTGCGCCACCTCGTAGTAGTGGCGGGTCGAGTCCTGGTACGCCGCACCCGCGGAGAACCGGCGACCCGCCTCCGCGGCGGCCCGGGCGAGGAACGCGCGGGCGACCGACGGGCGCGTGCGCAGCGCCTCCGCGACGCGCGCGACCAGGACGCCCTGCCAGTGGGCCAGCGTCCACTGGCCGCTGTCCGGCTGGATCAGGCCGGCCACCACGAGGTTGTCGTAGGAGGGGGTGAACATCTGCAGGAACAACCTCGGGTGGTCGTCCCGCCAGTTGAGCCACTCGGGCTCGAGGAACGGGAAGCGCACGAGGTAGCCGGTGCACAGGACGATGACGTCGACGTCGGCCCGGGTGCCGTCGGTGAACACGACGCCGGCCTCGTCCACGCGGTCGACGTCGTCGGCCGGCGTGATGTCGCCGTGGCCGACGTAGTAGACCAGCTGCTGGTTCACGATCGGGTGGGTCTCGAAGAACTTGTGGTCCGGGCGCTTGAGCCCGTACCGCGTGAGGTCGCCGACGGTCGCTCGCAGCGTCGCGCCGAACAGCGCCCGACGTATGCCGAGGGGGACGCGCAGGGCGAGCAGCCGGTCGGCCACCTGGTCGCTCGGACGGCCGAGCGCGTACTTCGGGTTGTAGAAGTAGCCGCGGCGCGTGCTGTGCCAGGTGTGCGCCGCGTTCTGCGCGCTCTCGACCGCGACGTCGCAGCCGGTGTTGCCCGCGCCGACGACGAGGACCCGTCTGCCGCGCAGGACCTCGGCGCTCTTGTAGTCGGCCGAGTGCAGGACCTCGCCGCCGAAGGTGTCGAGACCCGGGTAGTCCGGGACCTTCGGCGACCAGTTGTGGCCGTTGGCCACGACGAGACCGGCGTAGCGGTACGTCGTCTCCACGCCGCCGACCCGGTCGGCGACCGTGACGTCCCACGCGCGACCGTCCTGCGCCGGGACGGCACGGACGACCTCGTGGCCGAAGCGGATCCTCGGGCGAAGGCCGAAGTGGTCGGCGTAGCGGCCGAGGTACTCCTTCACCTGGCGGTGGCTCGGGTAGTCCGGGTAGGAGTCCGGCATCGGGAAGTCGGGGAGCTGCGTGAACGGCTTGCTCGAGATGAGGTGCGTCGACTCGTAGACCCTGGAGTTCTCGGCGCCGTAGTTCCAGTTCCCGCCGACGTCGGACTCGCGCTCCACGCCGTCGGCCTCGATGCCGTTCTGCCGCAGGGCCTTGAGCGCGGCCAGGCCGTGCGGACCCGCACCGACGACGCACCAGGCGTCCCCACGGTCGACGAGCGTCGGCGGTCGCGGAGGTCTTCCCGGCCGCGGGGGGCTTCGCGGCCGCGCGCCGCCGCCGGGCTGCTGTCGGAGGCCGCGCGTCCGGCTCGCCCGAGGAGGTCTGCGTCATGCCCGACATTCTGGCCGCTCCGCCCCCCTCTCCCCCCACATCCCCGAGGGGTGGGGTCAGGCGAAGAGGGCGGGGAGGGTGGCGTCGGCGGTGGCGCGGAGCTCGTCGAGGGTCCAGACGACCGAGTCGCCGACCACGAGGTCGACCTGCAGGTCGTCGCCGGGGCCGGTGACGACGCCGATGCGCGAGACGGGTACGCCGTGCCGCGCGGCGAGAGCCTCGACGGCCGCGGCCCGCGTCGGGTCCGCGGTGACGACGGCGCGCGCGGTCGACTCCGCGAGCAGGAAGACGAACGGGTCGACGTCGGACGGGACACGGACCGTGGCGCCGACGCCCGCGCGCAGCGCCATCTCGACGAGCACCTGCGCGATGCCGCCGTCGCTGACGTCGTGCGCCGCGGTGACGAGCGACTCGCGCGACGCCGCGACGAGCACCTCGCCCAGGGCCCGCTCGGCCGCGAGGTCGACCCGCGGCGGCAGGCCGCCGAGGTGGCCGTGCACGACGTGCGCCCACTCCGAGCCGGCCAGCTCCTCGCGCGTCTCCCCGAGCACCAGCACCACGTCGCCGATCGGCGCCGAAGGCCATCGGCGTACGCCGGGCGACGTCGTCGATGACGCCGAGGACGCCGACCACCGGCGTCGGGTGGATCGCGACGTCGCCGGTCTGGTTGTAGAAGCTGACATTGCCGCCGGTGACCGGGATCCCGAGCTCGAGGCAGCCGTCGGCCAGACCGGTCACGGCCCGCTCGAACTGCCACATGACGTCGGGGTCCTCGGGCGAGCCGAAGTTGAGGCAGTTGGTCACGGCGAGCGGCGCCGCGCCGGTGGCCGCGACGTTGCGGTAGGCCTCGGCGAGGGCCAGCTGCGCACCGGCGTACGGGTCGAGCTTCGCGAAGCGGCCGTTGCAGTCGGTGGAGATCGCGACGCCGAGCCCGGTCTCCTCGTCGACGCGGACGACGCCGGCGTCCTCGGGCTGGGCGAGGACGGTGTTGCCGAGCACGTAGCGGTCGTACTGCGAGGTGACCCACGTCTTCGACGCGAGGTTGGGCGAGCCGACGAGGGCGAGGACGGTGTCGCGCAGCTCGGTCGCCGTGACCGGTCGGGCGAGCAGACCGGGGTCGTCGGCCTGCAGGGCGTCCTGCCACGCGGGACGGGCGTAGGGCCGGTCGTAGACCGGGCCGTCGTGCGCGACGGTGCGCGGCGGGACGTCGACGATGACCTCGCCGTGCCACTCGATCACGAGCCGACCGGTGTCGGTGACCTCGCCGATGACGTCGGCGGTGACGTCCCACTTGCGGCAGATCTCGAGGAACGCGTCGATCCGGTCGGGCCGCACGACCGCGGCCATCCGCTCCTGCGACTCGCTCATGAGGATCTCCTCGGGCGTGAGCGTCGCGTCGCGCAGCGGCACGGAGTCGAGGTGCACGTGCATGCCGCCCTCGCCGTTGCTCGCCAGCTCGCTCGTCGCGCAGGAGATGCCCGCGGCGCCGAGGTCCTGGATGCCCTCGACGAGCCCGGCGTGCAGCACCTCGAGGGTGCACTCGATGAGCAGCTTCTCCATGAACGGGTCGCCGACCTGCACCGCGGGGCGCTTGGTCGGGCCGCCCGCGTCGAAGGTCTCCGACGCGAGGATCGACGCGCCGCCGATGCCGTCGCCGCCGGTCTTCGCGCCGTACAGGACGACGAGGTTGCCGACGCCCTTGGCGCTGGCGAGGTGGATGTCCTCGTGGCGCAGGGTGCCGACGCAGAGCGCGTTGACGAGCGGGTTCCCCTGGTAGCACGGGTCGAACACGACCTCGCCGCCGATGTTGGGCAGGCCCAGGCAGTTGCCGTAGCCGCCGATCCCGGCGACCACGCCGGGGAGCACGCGATGGGTGTCGGGGTGCTCGGCCGCGCCGAACCGCAGCGGGTCCATCACCGCGACCGGGCGGGCGCCCATCGAGATGATGTCGCGCACGATGCCGCCGATGCCGGTGGCCGCGCCCTGGTAGGGCTCGACGTACGACGGGTGGTTGTGCGACTCGACCTTGAACGTGACCGCCCAGCCCTGGCCGATGTCGACCACTCCGGCGTTCTCGCCGATGCCGACGAGGAGCGTGTCGGTCTCCGGCTTCTTGTCGCCGAACTGGCGCAGGTGCACCTTGCTCGACTTGTACGAGCAGTGCTCGCTCCACATGACGCTGTACATCGCGAGCTCGGCGCTGGTCGGGCGGCGGCCGAGGATCTCGCGGATCCGCTCGTACTCGTCGCGGCTTGAGCCCGAGCTCGGCGTACGGCTGCTCGCGCTCGGGGTGGGCGATCGCGTCGGCGACGGTGTCGGTGTGGCGGGTCATGCCTCGACGAGACCCTTCAGGATCGAGGTGAAGAACCCGAGACCGTCGGTGCTCGGGCCGGTGAGCGGCTCGATGGCGTGCTCGGGGTGCGGCATGAGGCCGACGACGTTGCCGCGGGCGTTGCTGATGCCCGCGATGTCGCGCCGGCTGCCGTTGGGGTTGACCTCGAGGTAGCGCGCGACGACGCGGCCCTCGCCCTCGAGCTCGTCGAGGGTGGCCTCGTCGGCGACGTAACCGCCCTCGCCGTTCTTCAGCGGTACGACGATCTCCTGGCCGACCTCGTAGGACGACGTCCAGGCGGTGCTGGTGCTCTCGATGCGCAGGCGCTGGTCGCGGCAGACGAAGTGCAGGCTGTCGTTGCGCACGAGGGCGCCGGGCAGCAGGTGCGACTCGCAGAGCACCTGGAACCCGTTGCAGATGCCGAGCACCGGGAGCCCGCCGTTCGCGGCGTCGACGAGCGTGGCCATGACCGGGGCGAACCGCGCGATGGCGCCGCAGCGCAGGTAGTCGCCGTAGGAGAAGCCGCCGGGGAGGATCACCGCGTCGACGCCGTGCAGGTCGGCGTCGGCGTGCCAGAGGGCGACCGGCTCGCCGCCCGACGACGCGCACCGCGCGGGCCGCGTCCTGGTCGTCGAGCGAGCCGGGGAAGGTGACGACGCCGATCCGCATGCCGAGGCTCACGCGGTGACCTCTCGGATCACGTAGTCCTCGATCACGGGGTTGGACAGCAGCGTGGCCGCGAGCTCGTGGATCTTGCCCAGCCGGGCCTCGTCCACCTCGCCCTCGAGCTCGAGCGCGAAGCTCTTGCCCTGGCGGACGGAGGTGATCCCGGCGAGACCGAGGCGACCCAGCGCCCCCTCGACGGCCTTGCCCTGGGGGTCCAGGATCTCGGGCTTGAGCATGACGTCGACGACGACGCGGGCCACGGCGCGCTCCAAGGGAGTGGAAGAGGCGGTACGCCGCATCCTACCCAGCCGACGGGGCCGCCCCGACCGCCGCCTCGCGACCATCGGACGCCCGCGGCCGACGTCCCGACCGGCCCGGGCGGATCGCCAGGAGCCCCGCCTGCCGCCCTACGCTCGCCGTCGGCCGAGGCGGGATCAGTCCGGCTGGGATACGTGGAACCCCGACAGGGCACTCGCCGTCGGCCGAGGCGGGATCAGCCCGGCTGGGACGCGTGGAACCCCGACAAGCCGGTCACCGTCGGCCGAGGCGGGATCAGCCCGGGTGGGACGCGCGGAACCCCGACAGGGCGCTCGCCGTCATGGCGTCGAGGTCGCGGGTGGCCTTCCAGCCGAGTCCCGCCGCGGCCCTGTCCGCCGAGGCGACCAGGACGGCCGGGTCGCCCGGCCGTCGGGCGACGACCTCGGGGTCGAGCTCGACGCCCATCGCGGCGGCGACCGAGGCGATGACCTCGCGCACCGACGACCCCGTTCCCCGGCCGATGTTGTACGCCGAGAAGCCGGGCCCGCCGACCTCGAGCGCCGCCGCGGCCGCGACGTGGGCGTCGGCGAGGTCGGCGACGTGGATGTAGTCGCGGATGCACGTGCCGTCGGGCGTCGGGTAGTCCGCGCCGAAGATCTGCGGCCGGTCGCCGCGGGCGTGCGCCCGCAGGACCATGGGGATGAGGTTCGCGACCGCGGTGTCGACGAGCTCGTCCGAGCCCGCGCCGGCCACGTTGAAGTAGCGCAGCGCGGTGACGGCCAGACCGTGGGCCACCGCGGCGTCGCGGAACACCCACTCGCCGATCAGCTTCGTCTCGCCGTACGGCGACATCGGCCGGGTGGGGGTGTCCTCGGTGACGAGGTCGACGTCGACGTCGCCGTAGACCGCCGCGGACGAGGAGTAGACGATCCGCGCGACGCCGGCGTCGACCATGGCCTCCGCCAGGGCCAGGGCGCCGTCGACGTTCTCGCGGTAGTAGCGCAGCGGCTCGGCGACCGACTCGCCGACCGCCTTCTTCGCGGCGAGGTGCACGACGCCGACGACGCCGTGCTCGGTCATGACGCGGGCGACCGCCGCCCGGTCGCGGACGTCGGCGCGCACGAGGGGGACGTCCGCCGGCACGACCTCGGCGCGACCGGTGGACAGGTCGTCGACCACCACCACGTCGCGACCCGAGGCGCGCAGCGCCCGCAGCACGTGCGCCCCGATGTACCCCGCCCCGCCGGTCAGCAGCCATGTCATGCCGTCACCCTACGGGGCCGCCCAGGGCACCTCCCCGCCCGGACGGCTGCACCGTGGGCGGGTCGTTCCGATGGGCCGAGAGCCCGGCATCCGCAAGGAGAATCGGAGTCGCCGTGGTCGGACTGGAGTGCTGGGTCGGGACCGTTGGGGCGACCTCCGGCGTAGCACTCGCGATGCGCTGACACAGGCCTCGACGTACCCCACCCGGCTCCCGCCCGAGGTGCGCCATCGCGGGCCGCGAGGGAGCCGATCCGTGGCTCGTCAGGCGAAGCGCTTGCCGGTGAGCCGCTCGTAGGCCTCGACGTACTTGGCCCGGGTCCGCTCGACGACGTCGTCCGGCAGCGGGGGCGGAGCCTCGCCCGAAGTGCGGTCCCAGCCGCTCGCCGGGGAGGTCAGCCAGTCGCGCACGTACTGCTTGTCGTAGGACGGCTGCGCGCGACCGGGCTCCCACGACTCGACCGGCCAGTAGCGGCTCGAGTCCGGAGTGAGCACCTCGTCGGCGAGGACGGTACGGCCGTCGGCGCGCAGGCCGAACTCGAGCTTCGTGTCCGCGAGGATGAGGCCGCGGTCCGCCGCGATCTCGGCCGCGCGCTCGTAGACGGCGACGGTGAGCCGGCGCAGGGTCTGCGCCTCGTCCTGTCCGATCGAGGCGACGACCTCGTCGAACGTGACGTTGACGTCGTGGTCGCCGAGCTCCGCCTTCGTGGCCGGCGTGAAGATGGTCTTGGGCAGCCGCGAGCCGTCCTGGAGCCCCGGGGGCAGGTTCACCCCGCACACCGACGCCGACTCGCGGTACTCCACGAGCCCCGACCCGGTGAGGTAGCCGCGGGCCACGCACTCGACCGGGAACATGTCCAGCTTCGTGCAGACCATCGCGCGCCGGGCGACGGAGTCGGGCACGCGGGTCGAGATCACGTGGTTGGGCACGATGTCGGAGAGCCGGTCGAACCACCACAGCGACATCGCCGTGAGGATCCGGCCCTTGTCCGGGATCGGCGTCGGCAGCACCCGGTCGTACGCCGAGATGCGGTCGCTGGCGACGAAGAGCAGCCGACCGTCCGGGTCCTCGTAGAGGTCGCGCACCTTCCCCGAGTACACGTGCGTGTAGCCCTCGGGCAGCTCGTAGTCGGGAACCGGGACCTGCTGCGGTGCGGCGTCGCTCACGCGCCCGACCCTATCCGGCGGGAAATCACTGAGGGTGGCCCTGGTTGCCTAGAGATGTGGGTGATCGACGGCCACGGGAGGGCCGTCCCCGGATCCGCCGGAATCCGCGTGGACCGCGGTGGGGACCCCTCCGGCGATCCAGAGGATACCTGCCGCGACGGCGAGCAAGCGGGCCGCGCCGTGGCTCAAAGCAGACTCCCCAGTGCCCGATCGACGGCCTTGCGAGAGACGTCGTACAGCCCCGCCGAATCGCCGCCGAAGAGCTTCTTCCAGAACGAGGACCCGTCCACGTGGACCTGTGAGCGCCAGATCAGGTTTCCTGTCTCGGTTTCGGACAAGCTAAACACGGTTGTAACTTCGTAGATTTGCTGGCGGGACCGGGTCTGGAGACCGTATTCCTCGACACTTCCCTGGAAAACCCCTTCCACGGACAGCGCTTTACCGAGGGCGACGATCTGTTCGGGCGTCAAGGTCGATCCAGGGCTCAGCTTCTGAGCCTTCATCGCGCTTGCCGTCTCCTCAGGGTCGACGATTTCGAGCGACCCGCGGTGCAAGAGCTCCATCAGGAAGATCGACTGCAGCCGCTCGTCCGCGAATCCATCCACGGTGAGATTCTGATACGGAAGGATTGCGCACCGATGGATGTGACTGAAGTCAACGGTCGGATGAACGAAGCTCCTGCTGCTCCCGGCGCACCCGGTCCAGAGCGCGAGCGCAAGAAGAAGGGCGACGCGTCCTCCCCAATGTCGCATTCGACCGTCTCTCATGTTCATCGCAACCATTCCTTCCCTAGTATCGCCAGATCCCTCGGATCTCCATGTTCAGGGGCGAGTTCCTCTCATGCGCAACCTCGAGCGCAACAGCCTCGATGTTTCCGCGAATTGTGAGGCTGGGCCTTGCGGCCCACTCGACCTGGACGCCCCCGCCACGTTGGGTCTCCTGCGTGCGCGTATCCCGGAAGTGGTACGCGCTGAATCCCGTCTTGACGCTCCCCGCTGAAAACGGCTCCCAGGAGATCGAGTTGCGCGTGAGCCACTCCCCCGAGTCCCGCAACTGGTAACGAACCATGCTCTGCAGCGAGATCAGGGGGACCGGACGCCATCCTACGGTAAACGACGTGTCATCGAAGCGAGAAAAGCCTGTCCCCGCCTCCCTCGAAACCCATCGCTCGCTCTGCGCCAGCTCCAGGGAGACAGTGGGCACCGGCTCGCCTGTGATGGATGTCACAACGACCAGCGAGGTCGCCGTCTGATTGGCGACTCGGTCCTCCAACCAGGCGCTGGTGACCCTCTGGTTCAGGCTCAGGGCCGGCGCGGCCTTCCAGATCGAGCCGAGCGAGAGGCTGTTGGATGTCTTGTCCACTCCCGGGCTCTCGTCGCGGACCCGGGACCAGGATAGCGTGGATAAGAGGCTCTGGCTCTGCCCGCGCTTGATCGTGACATTCTGGCTCCTGGCCTTCGTGCTCTGCGATTGGCGTCCCTCGAGGGCGCGGATTTCGTAGCGCCCGCTGAGGGTCCAGATCCCCCGATTCCACGCGGCAGCGAATGCATGTCCCACGTCCTCGAGCACCCCGGAACTTCCCGTCAACGTCCGGCGGCGATAGTTGACGTCGTAGCCCGCGCGAAGACCGGAGGAGATTTGGTAGCCGAGCGAGAGCCCCACGCGGTGGTTCGTCGTGTTCGATCGGGACGAATCGGTCTCCTCGTCGCCTCGGACGAGAACTTCCATCTCCGTCACGGAGAGGTCCGCCGTCGTCGGGCCGAGCTTGACGTCGACCATCTTCAGAAAGCGCGCGCTGACCGGCTGCGCGAACGTCACGGCCCACCCCTGAAGCCCGACGCCCCACTCCCTGTAGACGATCTCGACGCCACTTGCCTCTTCCCATTGCCGCCCTTCGGGATCGTTGCTGACGAAGAGCCGCCACCGGAACATCTCGGGGGTCAGCAGGGTGTGGTCCACGTAGAGAAGGACAGAATCGGCGTCCACCGCCTCGCCAAAGTCGAAGATGATATTCCGGTAATCGCCGCCGAACTCCCGCACGGCAGGGGCCGAGTCTCCGATCTGGACCAGAGTCGGGGCCGTGCGGTTGCCGTCGAAGAGCTCCGCGACGGGCATCTCTTCCGCCTCCAGCGGGTCATGGACTTCCGGCGAATCATCCAGGGTCAACCCGGCCGTGTGGGGAAGCACGATCCGGTCGGCGGATCCGCCCATCGAGCGAGATTGGGTCTGCGCGAAGAAGCCGGACGTCGTCTTCAGCGCAACCATCCCCCGCCCCCCCGCGAAACGCGAGTTCCCGGCGAAGGTGAGCGTCTGCGAGGTATGGGTCGACTTCGAGTCGAAGTTCAAGTTGCGGTCGGTCAGCGTGGAGGCGCGATAGCCCACGTCACCTAAGCGGGGCACGACCGCTCGCATCTGAAACGAGCCGGACCACTCCTCATCTCTCAGCGCCTCGGCCAAGGGAAACTCCCGCCGCGATCCGATGAAGAGCCCGCCGGCATTGAGTCGAACCCACCGTTGCTTGTATTCCCCGGACGTTCCGATCTGCCGTCTCTTCAAGAGGGGGACTTCCGATCCGGCGCCGAGCGTCTTCTGGTCGAAGGCCACGGCATTCAGCGAGAAGCCCACGTGCCTTCCGGCGCGGTCCAGCGAGGCCTCCGCCTGATTCGTGCGGCGGTCGAGGTTGTTCCGTATCGATCCGAGGCGGCTGTTGAACAGCTCTCGATGGATCCGACCGTCGGCCCGAAATTGGAACCCGCCGGCCATCTGCACGCGCTGGTTGGCCCTCACCTCGGTTTGGGTCGAGACCTGCCGGTAGGCATCCGGCCCCGCCTGGCCCTCCTGAACCGAGCTTCGCCCGTCCACGACGCCATCCAGCGCGAGCGAGGGGCGCGCCGAGATCAAGTGAGAGGCGAGAAAGAGCGACGCAAGAAGGGCCAGGCGGCAGGAGTTGCCAGGTATGCCGGAGCGGTGGCGGCCCCCGGAAAACCGGGTGGCCGTAACTGGCGGCAGCCAGGAGAGTTGAAGCCTCGTTCCCACAGCACCTCGCCTGGCAAGGGGATTTCGTGAAGGACGTAGGCGGCCGCCTACGCCTGATTCTAGAGAAGCCTTCGATGAAGGAGTAGCGCGATAATCGGGATGATTCGTATCAGCGGCCCTTATAGTCTACCGGTCGGATCTGGAAGCGAGCCAGCCTGTTAGCCGCTCCGCCTCGCCCGCGGCGATCACGCGATAGGCAGGCTGGAAGCGCTTCTGGTAGGCCGGGGAGTGATGGATCGCAGGATACCCGAGCGGGCGCAGCTCAGCGTCGGCGGAGTCGTACGCCGCTATCGAGAGGGGGAGCTCTCCCGAGTCGATCCTCACGCGGGCCAGGCTCCATGCCCTTGCGAATGAGACCGAGTCGACCGGGGCGGTGGCCGATCGAAGAAACGCCGCGAGAAGCGAATCCTCCGTTCCTCCCAACGCGCGATAGGGCCGCATGTGAAGCCGGACGAAAGGCGCCCCCTCGACAAGTACCTCCAGCAGCGGCTCCCCAGCCCGAGGCTCCCCGAGACCGGCCCACTCATCGCGAAGATAGGCCGCCGCCTCCTCACGCGATGGGATCGCATGCCCCGGCCCCAGATACGCCTGGTGAAGAAGCTTGTAAATGTCTTCGATCCCGAAGGCACCGGAATCGGCGGGGACCGACCAGACCATCTTGTGTCCCTTCTGGCGAGTTCGGCATCGAGCGCCGGCGACCCGCCGGGCGCGGACGATGCGCAGAGACCAAGAAGCGCGATGCATGCGAGCAGGCGCAGGGCGGTTCGGAGCCCGATCACGCGGCGCCGCCGCCGGCCGGCAGACCGATCTTCGAGGCGCACAGCGGGCAAAAGCGATCTCCCTTCAGGTCCACTTCTTCGATTCCATTGGAGAAGTGCATCACGCACTCGTAGCTCTCGCAGTGAATCAGGCCGAGCGTATGCCCCAGCTCGTGCAGCGCTTCTTTCTCGGCCCGATGATAGTAGATCTCCGGATCCTCGGGCAGCCCGTAGTAGGTTTGCCGCAGCCTGGCCACGGATATCACCGAAGCCGTCCCTCCGAGTTGGGCCTCCCCGAAAACGAAGGTCAGGATCGGGATGAACAGATCCGGCTCGGCCACGCCGAGAATCTTCGCATCCCCGTCTCGGTAGTTTTCGGCGAGCGCGGAGAGCAGGGCCGTCGAGTGGTGCTGGCGCCGGACGGGATCATAGGCGAAGTCCGGCGACAGGGGGCGCGGCGCGAGGCGCGCCGTGCAGCGCAGCGTCTCCCCGATCATCAGGGTGAGATAATCGAGCAGGGCCGCGTCGGAGGCCCCGACGGGAACGAGAACGACGTCCATCAACCGCCTACGGCCTCGCGATCCCGTACTTGCGGATCTTGTTGTACAGGGTGACGCGATCGATCTCGAGAAGGCGGGCCGCCTGGCTGATGTTCCAACCGCAGTCCTTCAGGACCTTCTCGACGTGCCGCTTCTCGAGCTCGGAAAGGCTGCTGCCGCTCGCGCCTGCGTCCGCTTCAGCCGAGTCGTCGAACGGAAAGTCCTTGGCTTGGATCAGACCACCCGGCCTCACGACGGCCGCTCTCTCGATCGCGTTCTGGAGCTCGCGAACGTTTCCCGGCCACTCTCGGGCCATGAGGGCCTGCATCGCCTCGGGCGAGAATCCATCGAAAGCACGGCTCATGCTCCGCGCGAATTTGCGCAAGAAGTGTTCCGCGAGCAGGGGGATGTCGTCCCGTCGTTCGCGCAGCGGCGGAATCATGATCGTGAAGACGTTTAGCCGGTAGTAGAGGTCCTCCCGGAAGCTCTTGTCCGCCACTGCTGCTTCGAGCGGGCGATTCGTCGCCGCGATCGTTCGAAAGTCGACCGGAATCCGGACGTTTCCGCCGACGCGATAGATCGCCTTCTCCTCGAGAACCCGCAGCAGGTCCATCTGCGTCTTCAAGCTCACGTCGCCGATCTCGTCGAGAAAGAGCGTCCCGCCGTCGGACATCTCGAACTTCCCCTTGCGGCGATGCTGCGCCCCGGTGAAAGCCCCCTTCTCGTGGCCGAAGAGCTCGCTCTCGAGGACCCCCTCGGGCAGGGCGCCGCAGTTGACCACGACGATCGGCATGTACCGCCTGGCGCTGTGCGCATGGATCGCGCGGGCCACGAGTTCCTTGCCCGTTCCGCTCTCGCCCCGGACCAGGACCGTCGCGTCGGTCGCGGCGACGGTCTCGATCATCTCGAGGACATGCCGCGTCGCGGCCGAGTTCCCGACGATCTCCGCAAACTGCTCCATCTCCTCGAGGCTGCGCTTGAGCTGGGTATTCTCCTTCTGCAGGCGCTTCTTCTCGACCGCGGATCGCACCATCCGCTCAAGGGCCTCGGGGTCGAAGGGCTTCGTTATGTAATCGTGAGCCCCTTGTTTCATCGCGACGACCGCGGTGTCGACCGATGCGTAGGCGGTCATGATGATGATGATCGCCTCCGGGAACGCCTCGCGGATCCGCTTCTGCAGCTCGAGGCCGTCCATCCCCGGCATGCGGATGTCCAGAAGGAACAGGTCCCATTCCGATGCGGCGAGCTTGGCCAGCGCCTCCTTGCCGCTAGAGGCGGTCTCCACGACGCACCCCTCGTCCCGGAACCAGTGCTCCAGCGACGACCGCACGATCGGCTCATCATCGACAATCAGAATCCGAATCCTACCGCTCACTCCGACACCTCCGCTTCGAGACTTCGTTCGGGAGGATTGGAAGGAAGATGGAATCGAAAGACCGCTCCCTCTCCCGGGGCCGACTCCACCTCCACCCTGCCCCCATGGCTCCGTATGATGCCATAAACGACGGCCAGTCCGAGCCCGGCTCCTCCCTCTTTCGTTGTATAGAACGGCTCGAAGATGTGCTTGCGCGTATCCGGATCGATCCCCGGGCCGGTGTCGGAGATCGAGACCAGGACGCCCCCCTCCGGAGCGGGGCCGGTCGAGACTCCGAGAAGGCCCTCCCCCGTCATCGCCTCGCAGGCGTTGATCAATACCGCGACCACCGCCTGACGGATCTGCTGCGGATCGCAAACGACCGGCGGGAGTCCCTCCGCCAGCCGGATCTCGCTTCGCAGTCCCTTCAAGTCGATCTGATGCTGCACGAGACGGACCGATCCCTTCACGAGGTCGTTCAAGTCGATCGCCTCGACGCGGGGTTTCGACGGCCGCGAGAACTGAAGCAGGTTCTTGACGATCTCGCCGCATCGGGTCGCCTCGGATTCGATCTGGGTCAGCATCTCCTCCGACTCGGCCGCCTCGCTCGAGCTCGGCGCAGCCGGCCCCCTTCGCGCCGACCGCTTGAGCAAGAGCCGCGCATAGGTGCGGATTCCCGCCAGGGGGTTGTTGATCTCGTGGGCGACGATCGCGGCCAGCTTTCCCATCGATGCCATCTTCTCCATCTGAATGGCTTCTTCCTGGACCCGCTCGAGCTTGCGCGATTTCTCCTCCACGCGCTCCTCGAGCGTCCGGGCCCAGGCCTGCGATTGCTCGCGCGCCTCCGCGAGATCCTGTGTCATCGAGTTGAACGACTCCGCCAGATCGGCGAGCTCATCATGCGATCGAACCGGAATCCGGTGCGAGAGATCCCCCGACGCGATCTTCTTCGTGCCGAGGATCAGTCTCTTCACCGGGCGGTGCACGAGATGGTAGAGCAGGAGGATCGAGAGCAGCACGAGGCCGGCGAGGACGATGATCGCATCGAGGATCATCTGACGGGCCCGGCGCGAGAGGTCCCGATCGACGGTCTCGAGTGACATCTGCACGTCGAGGACCCCGAGGATCCTCTGCGACGGCGGATGGACGTGGCAGGGCGCGTTCGTGCACTCCGGCTCGTTCTGGATCGGGGCGATCATCCCCAGAGTCCGGTGGCCGTCGGGATTGCGGAAGATCCGGTAGCGCTGCGACTGCGGGATCTCGGGCGCCGGGGCATCCCCCCGGTGGCAGTGGATGCAGGCCTCGGCCGTCTTGTCGACTTCGGCCCCGACCTCCTCGGGATGGGTGGAGTAGCGGATTCCTCCCCACTGGTCATAGATCCGGATCCGGTCGAGGCTCGGCTGCTCGCCGATCGCCTGGATGATCTCGAAGATCTCCCGGCTCTCGTTACGGAACATGAACGACCGGGTGCTGCGACGGATCACGTCGCAGATCCGGTCCGCGTTGCCGATTACGGTCTGCTCGAGATGGAATCGAGTTGTCTTCGCCGTCCAGATCCCAAGAAACCCGAGAGAGACCGCGACGACCGCGGTCAGGTAGAGCGATAGCCTGTAGGCAAGCCCTCGGGTTGGGAATCCCATTCAAGTCCCTTCTTGTTCCCTGCCGCCAAGGGAACCGCATCGATCGCGGTCGCCGGCGCCGAACCGAAGACCGGCAGGTGGCGAGCCGCGAGCCCGAAGACTGCGAATCCCAGGGCCACGATCATGAACGTGATGGCGACCTCTGTCCAGGCCGGGAAGTACCCGGTCTTCAGGGTCGCGTCCATCCCGGTGATGCTCACGTTCAGCCGGTGAAGGACGAATCCCAATATCGTCAGGATGGCCGCGGCCAGCTGCCCCCGCGGCTGGCTCCTGACACGGCGGAACGAGAGGAGCCCGATCGGCAGGAGAACGCCGAGGAAGATCTCGAGCAAGAAGATCCGTCCCTCGAAGGTCGCCCCGAAGGCCAGCGGCAAGGCGCCACGCTGCAGCAGGTCCAGGAAGCGGAGCAGAGCGTACGGGACCAGGAGGATGAGCGACATCGAGGCCAGCTCCTCCCGGATGCTGTTCTTCAGTGGGTGCCCGAACGCTTGCTGGCTGAGGAACGACTCCAGAATCACCATGCTGCACCCTACGGACAGGGCCGAGAGGAAGAAGAGGACCGGCAGCATCGGCGAGTACCAGAGGGAGTGGAGCTTGTTCGGCACGATCAGGTAAAGAGACCCGAGCGAGGATTGGTGGAGCGTCGAGAGGAGCACCCCGGCGATCACGAAGTACGGCAGGGCCGAGCGCACCCACGCGAGGGGCCTCTTCCAGCCGAGCCTTTCCAGGACCGCGGGGCTGAACTCGACAGCAAGGACCGTCGTGTAGAGCATCACGCACCAGGCGACCTCGAACATCACCGAGTGGGGATTCCACATGATGATCGGATGCCAAATCATCCAGGGGCGCCCCAGGTCGATCAGGAGCGCGAAGACCACGAGGACGTAGCCGAGGAAAGCTGTCAAGATCGCCGGGCGGATGACCGGCTTCAGGCGCTCGACGTTGAAGATGTGGACGGTGGCCGCCATCGCGAATCCACCCGCCGCGAGCCCGACGCCGCAGAGGAGATCAAAGCCGATCCACAGTCCCCACGGGAAGCGATCGCTCAGGTTCGTCGCCGCCCCGAGCCCCCGGCTGAAGCGCAGGATGGTGCTGTAGAGGCCCAGGCCCACCATCACGAAAAACACCACTCTCCAAACGCTGAGTTTGAACTTCATCACCGCACCCCCTCCTCGATGCTCTGATCCGATTCCACCGGGGCAGCCGCGAGACGCTCCCGTGCGAGGGTCATCCTGCGGTGGATGATCCAGTAGAGCCCTGACAGGAAGCTGCCTCCCACGACGACGACGTTCGGCAGCTTGGAAAGGACCGCCTCCGTGTACTCGCCCATCGGGTGGGGCGGGAGATTGCCCGGAAGCCCGAGCTCGCTGAAGGCGACGTCGGAGAGGATCAGCACCGAAGTGCCTCCGCCTTCCACTTCGCCGTAGACCTGCTGCACGTAGAGACCCGGCTGTTCGCGGATCCGCTCGTGCGCCTCGCGAAGCAGATCGTCCCGATTCCCGAATTTGGTCGCGCCGGTCGGACAGGCCTCGGAGCAGGCCGTGGGGAGTCCCTGCGCGATTCGCGGCGCGCAGAGAATGCACTTGCGCACCCTCGGGTTCCTCGAGCTCCACTCGTAGCGAGGCACCCCATACGGGCAGGCCATCATGCAGTACCGGCACCCGATGCACTTGCTCGCCTCGTAGAGCACGGGGCCTCTTCGGTCCGGTGGAACGCTCCGACGGGACAAACGGACGCGCAGGTCGGGCTGATGCAGTGCATGCACAGCTTGCGCACATTCCGCACTTCTCCGCTGGCGAGCGTCCGTTCCTGGACCACGGTGAGCGTTCGTCGGAAAGCTCGTTGCCTTCGCTCTCCGGCAGCTTATTAGCCTCGGTGCAGGCTACGCGGCATGCCCCGCATCCGACGCACTGCGTGATGTCGATCAGAAGTCCCTTGGACATGGTCCTCTCCTCCCACCCGGCGCGGCCCGTCGGGAGCCCTCAGCGTTATCCCTAGCTCTCGCGCGGACGAAGAAACTCCGCACCACCGCATCACGTCCCGGCGCATCGAGGAAACGCAGGAGGCCGTCAGCCGGCTCGCCGCCGTCGGGCATCGTCGCCATCGCCGGGCTCAGCCGAAGCCCATGAAGCGTCTCCCTCAACCGGGCAAATTCCGCGGACAACCACGAGGCGGCATCTTCGGCCAGTCGCAACGGGCGAATCTCCTCGCCCAGCTTCTCCGGCTGCAGGGAGCAGAGCCAGGACTCTGGATCCGTCCCGGTACGGCCGTTCGCGGGGATCTGCGTCTTCTCGATCGTTCCCGAAACGGGCGAGGTGATCGGAATCTCCGTCTCGCCGAGTTGGATCGAGAAGAGGGTGTCGCCGCGAGCGACCCGCTGCCCAGCCGCTTGGAAACGGACCCCTTGGATTGGACCGAGCAACCGCTGGGCGAGCTCGTCCAGGCCGACCCGGACCCGGCCCTGCGGGTCGATCGTCAGCCAGAGATGGGACGGATGCAGAAACATCCCGGACGGCATCCGGTGCGGTCCTGCGATCCGCGCGGCCAAGCTTGCGGCTGGCATGAGTGCGGCCGCCTTCCGGCGGCGGGCCAGGATGATGATTCCGTCAATAGCCAGGAACAGGACGATCGTTGCCAGAACGAACAGGGCGACCATGGTACTACCTTCCTTTCTGATCTTGGGTGGGACCCAGCAGCAGGTCCTCCGCCAAGGAGCAGCGCAGCTTCGGATCCAGAGAATCCAGTACGGATGCGTCCAACGAGCCCCCGTCGGGAAGCGAGCCGGCCTCGACCGCCTGAGCCGCAAGAAGCTTGTCCTTGACCTTCTCGATCTCCCCGCGCAACCAGGCGACGACGCGGTGACCGTAGAAGAGCCCGCTCAAGTCCTCTTGCAGCCGATCCGGTCTGGCCCGAAGCAGCCATACTTCCTGATGGGGCGGTCTTTGGAGCTTCCCGGGATCGGCCAGGAGTTCCTCGTTGCGGGCGAGGTCGTCCCGCTGATCGGCATGGGAAGATCGATCTTCCCCGCCTCCCCGCGGAACGACAGGACCTTCTGCTCCAACCGCAGAGAGGTCTCCGCCTGAGGAACGGCGATCTCCTCGACGCGGCCGAGCACACGCCGCGCCAGATCGTCGATGCCGATCCGCACGCTTCCACCCTCCTCGACGCGAACCCAAAGATGAGAGGGGTGGTAGAAGCTGGCCCGAGAGAACCGGAGTCCCGAGATCGAGGGCAAGGCCGCGGTCGAGGCGACCCTGGCCGGTTCGATCATGACGTCCTTCATGGGAGGGGCGCTCCCCTCGCGAAGGGCTCTGTCGACCAGGCACCGGTCGCAGTCGAACTCGCGGTCGCAGAGCCTGTAGCTCAAGACGCCCGCTGACATCCAAATGCACTTGTAAAGCGGTTCCATTGCATCTCCCCCCATCGACACTTTGTCGATGCCGTCTTGTGAAGCAGGGAACATGCCGCATTTCAGCACCGCCGTTACCATATGATAACTAACTGTGTGACAACCTGTTAGGGCGCCACACGAATGGTCGCCGACCATCATTTTCTCGAATGCGTGATGAATCTGTCCAAACAGAATTTCTTCATGTTGCGGAAAGTTGATACAGTAACTCTATATATTGTAAGGAGTTAGGCTACTGTGTGGCCTGATTCATGGACTGTTGAGTGATCTTACACCAGGAGGCGTTTTCCACGAGAAGGCCCAGGTGGGATTCGGAGGCGGGCCCATCACGGGGATGAGCGGCGTTTCAATCACTTCTGGAGGGTCCGGCCCAGTCGTTTCTCCAGGGACGCGATCTTTGCGTCGAGGCGTCCGTCCGTCCCATTGCGATAGTCAATCTTGATCGAGCAGCTGATCCGGTCGCAGTCCTCGCGCATTCGACGGAAACAGGACTGGACGACCCCCATGACCTCCTCCCACTCCCCCTCGATGACCGTCCCCATCGGACCGACGCGGTACGGCAGGCCGCTCTTGTCGATGATATCGAGACTGCGGGCCACGTATTGCCCCGAGAAGCCCCCTTGTCGAACGGGCTCATCGAGAACTCAAGCAGAACAGGTCCCCCCATGGCTAATCCTCCTCCTCTGGCCGCCCTGGCCGGCCGGTCGCTTCCGTTCGCCAGCGCTGCCTTGAGCCAACCCGGAAGCCTGACGACGCGACCCGTCGCCGCGTCGAGCGTGGCGTGAACCGTGCGCCCTTCGGCGATGCAACAGCCTTCACGGAGCAGGCGGTAGGAGAAGGCCACCCCCTCTGGAGCGCACGTCGAGCAGGTGCGTTTCAATCTCGAGGAGGTCGTCATAGCGGGCGGCGAGGCGGAAGCGAACGAACACCTCCGTCACCGGCAAGGACAGCCCGCGCGCCTCGACCTCCCGGTACGGCAAGCCCAGGGCACGGAGCCATTCGGTCCGCCCGATCTCGAACCAGGCGAGGTAGACGGCGTTGTAGACGACCCCTAGGGCATCGGTGTTCGCGTAGCGGACCCGGATCGGATACCGGAGCGGATCTGGCATGTGCGTCCCTCCCGACGTCGGCTGACAGACTATCATACGGCAGCGAGATTCTTGTTGCGTGCCCCGGGGGGGTGGTATCATTGACCTCGAGGTCGTTGATCTCTAGCCAGTCGTCAGACCTGCAACGGAGGCCGGCTGCGATGAGACACTCTTTGGACGCGCTTCGTTTCGGCTCGATCGCCCTGCTCGTCCTTGCCCTTCGTAGCCCCCAGCGCGTGGGCGGTCGGCGTCGGCGATATTGCGCCCCGGCTTCACCCTGACCGACCTGGACGGGACATCCCACTCTCTGAGCGCCTACAGGCCCCATCCGGTGCTCCTGATGTTCCTCGAGTGCGATGCGGCGGCCTCCGCGTCCCTCGCCCCGCTCGTCGAGTCGGAGATCTACTCGGTTTACGCGGGCCAGGAGCTGATGGTCCTCGGTCTCGAGACCAGGGGCTGCTCGCTCGACGCGCTCGAGAACTTCCGTAACCA
>CAVQFE010000008.1:0-16543 GCA_963711805.1 uncultured Actinomycetota bacterium | reverse complement strand
AGGAATCGAGAACGACCTGCGCCGCTGGCCGGCCACCCGCGTGTACCTGCCCGACCTGTGGCGCCGGGTCCGCGCGCGGGCCGAGCAGCGGCCGTTCCCCGAGGCGCAGTACGGCCCGTGGCGCCGGCCGATCGAGCGGGCGGCGCTCGAGGTGCACGCGCGGCACCCGGTGGACCTCGCGATGGGGACGGCGAACCCGAACGTCGACTTCACCGCGCCGTGGCGGCTGCACCGCGAGCACGGCGTCCCGTTCGTCATGGACTACCGCGACGCGTGGAGCCTCGACACCTTCACCGGCGGCCGGCTCACCGAACCGGGGTCGCGCGCGGCGAAGGTCGAGCGCGCGATGCTCGCCGACGCCGCCGAGGCCTGGTTCGTCAACGAGCCGATCGCGGAGTGGCACCGGGCGGAGTACCCCGAGTCGGCGGCGCGGATGCGCGTCGTGATGAACGGGTGGGACGCCGAGTTCGACCCGGGCCGGCCGTCCGCGCCGGCCCCCGCCGACCGCGCGCTCCGGTTCGGCTACGTGGGGACGATCACGCCCGTCGTGCCGCTGCGCGAGTTCCTCGACGGGTGGCGTGCGGCGTACGACGACCCCTCGTTCCGCGGCTCGGCGGCGGTGCTGCGCGGGTTCCTCGGCTACTTCCGCACGCCGCGCCCCGACCTGGCCGCGCTCGTGCGCACCGGGCACGACGTCGGCGTGCGCTACGACGGACCGGTGTCGCGGACCGAGCTGCGCGAGGCCTACGCCGGGTTCGACGTCCTGCTGCTGCTGCAGGGGCAGGGCCGCTACATCACCGGCGGGAAGCTGTTCGACTACCTGTCCACCGGGCTGCCCATCGTCTCGGTGCAGGACCCGAGCGGCCATGCCTGGGACCTGCTCGCGGGCTACCCGCTGTGGTTCCCCGCGGCCACCCTCGCGCCGGCCGACGTGACCGCGGCGCTGCTCGCCGCGGCCGTCGCGGCCCGGACCGACGATCCCGCAACCCGTTCCGCCGCCTACGATTTCGCCCAGGCGTTCCGCCGGGACCGCCAGCTCCAGCCGCGCATCCACGCGCTGCGCGCCCTCGTTCAGGGCGACTCCCTGCCCGGCGACCGCAGGCCGGGCGACCACGCGCCTGGCGGTCTTGTGCCGGGCGATCACGTGCCTGACGGCCCACTGCTGGGCGACCGACCGACGGAGGTCACTGAGTGAACGTCCTGCTGCTCATCGGGAAGTCGAGCACGTCCCAGGAGGCCGTGGCGGCCGAGGCCGAGGAGCTGCGCCGCCAGGGCCACCGCGTCACGGTCGGCACCCGCGTCCCGCCGCGCCCGGTCCTCGCCGACGCCGTCGACGAGGTCGTGCGGCTCTCCCCGTCCCTCCCCGCCCCTCCGCCCGCCCCGGCTGCGCCGCCCGTCCCCGCCGTCCCGGCCGAGGTCTCAGCGGCCGACGCCGTACCCGCCGAAACCGAAGCTGCCGGCGCAGTACCGGCTCCTCGAGCCGACACCGCGGCCGCCGACGCGTCCCGGCGGTCGCCCCGGCGTCCACGGGTCCGGCCCCCGGCCCGCGGCGTCGTGGGCAGTGCCCGGCGGCGGGTCCGCCAGCTGCGTGCCCAGGTGTCGGGTGCGGTCACCGAGCCGGCCCGTTCCTGGCGAGCGGTGCGGCGTAACGCCACGGTGATGCGGCTGGCCCGCGACGCCGACGTGATCGTGGCGGTCGACGCGCCGATGGTCCGCGCGGTCTGGCACCTGGGCCGGCAGCTCCCGCTGCCCGCCGGCCCCGAGGTGGTCTACGGCCTGCCCGCCGCGGCCACCGCGATCGCCCGCCGCGCCGCCACCCCCCGTTGAGTGCCCGAGTTGCACCTGGAACCGACCGGTCCAGACCTCGAGCTGGTGGGTTCCAGGTGCAGCTCGGAGATCGGCGGGGGTCAGCGGGCGGTGCGGGCCAGGGCGGCGACCCGGGCGGCGAGCTCGTCGTAGGCGGCGGTGGTGAGCTCGCGGGCGGCCCAGGCACGGGCCGCGCTGGACAGCGGCTCGACGAGCGACGGGTCGGCCGCCCACGACTCGAGGACCTCGGCGGCCGCGGCCGCGGACGCCACGACCGCACCGGCCCCCGCGGCGCGGACCAGCTCGGCCTGGCGCGGCAGCGGCGTGACCACGGCGGCGAGCCCGCACGCGAGGTACTCGTAGACCTTGCTCGGCACCGCCGCGACGAAGGCCGGCGTGGCCTCGAGCAGCGAGAGCCCGGCCCACGCGCCCGACGCGAGCGCCCAGGCCTCCGTGGGCGGGCGACGGCCGTGGAAGCGGGCCCGCGGCGCGGCCGGCGACGACGCGAGCCAGGCGTCGAGCTCCGGCCGGTCGGCGGCCGACACCGGCCCGACCACGTCGAGCGTCCAGGACGGCGCGAGCTCGAGGACGTCGAGCATCGCGAACAGCCCGCGGGACCGGCGTACGTCGCCGACGTAGAGCGCACGCGGCTCGGCGTCGCGCGGCGCGGGCGCGGGCAGCATCGAGGTGTCCGGCAGGTTGCGCACGACGAGCCGGTTCCGCGCCGTGTACGGCGGGACCTGCTCGTCCGCGACCACGGTGAGCGCGGCGCCGCGGGAGAGCCGGGTGACGCCGGACAGCACGCCGCGCACGACCGGTCCGGCCGCGCCCGACGACCAGGACCGGTCGCGGGCCAGCGCGGCGTAGTCCTCGTGCACGTCGACGACGACGGCGACGGCGCAGCACGGCACCGGCGAGCCGCGCGGCGGGCACGGCATCGGGGTCGAGCACGACGATCACCCGGCCGTGCGCGGCCCACGGCCGGAGCAGCGCGTCGGACGCGCGCCGCGCCGCGCCGCTCCGTGCGTGCGTGCGCACGTCGGCGCCGGAGGGACCGGCGGCCGGCTCACCGAGCGCGAGCACCTCGACCCGCAGGCCGAACCGCCGGAACGCCGCCACCTGCCGGTGCAGCCGGGCGTCGGCGACGTCGTGGCCGCTGGAGACGACCGTGACGTCGTACGTCGCGGTCAGAGGTCTTCCATCGCGGTGGCGTCGTCGCCGAGCTCGAGGTGGTGGAGGTAGGCGTCGACGATCTCGTTGGGCTCGCCCCGGCGCATGAGCCGCCCGTGGTCGAGCCAGATGGCGTCGTTGCACATCTCCTTGATGGTGCCGAGCGCGTGGCTCACGAGGAGCATGGTGCGCGCCTGCCCCATGAGCTCGTCCATCTTCTCGGCGGCCTTCTTCTTGAACTTCGCGTCGCCGGCGGACAGGGCCTCGTCGATGATGAGGACGTCGGGCTCCATGTGCACCGCGACCGAGAACGCCAGGCGGGAGAACATGCCGGACGAGTACGTGCGCATCGGCATCTCGATGAACTCGCCGAGCTCGGCGAAGTCCGCGATGACCTGGTAGCGCTCGTTGACCTCGTCGCGGCTCAGACCGGCGGCGAGGCCGCCGAGCATGACGTTCTCCTGGCCGGACAGCGCCGGGTTGAAGCCGACGCCGAGCGCGAGCAGCGTGCTGATCCGGCCGTGCACCTCGATGCGGCCGGACGACGGCGGGAGGATGCCCGAGATCGCCCGCATGAGGGTCGACTTGCCGGCGCCGTTGTGCCCGACGATGCCGAGCACCGTGCCGTGGGTGATCTCGAAGGAGATGTCCTGCAGGGCGAGGACCTCCTTGACGACACGCTCGCCCTTGCCCATGCGCTTGAGCGCGGACTTGAAGGTCGGCACCTTCTCGTAGGACGTGCGGTAGACGACGTCGAGGTTCTCGACCTTGACCGCGACCTTGTCGGTGCGGTCGATGCCGAGGACCTGTCGGGCCTCGACGGGGTCGGTGCCCTCGGCGGCGACGATCTCGGCCATGGACCGCCTGGGCGCGGCCGGGGTCGGGGTGGCCGCAGTGGTGTTCACGTCGAAGCTCACCGGGTCACAACCTCACCGAGAACTCGCGCTCGCGCGAGATGAAGTACAGGCCGCCGGCGATGAAGGCGGCCAGCGCCCAGCCGAGGGCCGCGGCCCACATCCACGGCGCCGAGATCTTGTTCAGGATCAGGGCGTCGTTGTACGTGACGAACATCGGGTAGAGCGGGTTGAGCTTGATGATCGGCAGGTCGAACTTCTTGCCCACCATGTCCTCGGCGGTCCAGATGACCGGCGAGAGGTAGAGCCAGATGCGCACGAAGTAGGGCAGGAACGCCGACGTGTCGCGGAAGTAGACCTGCAGCGTGCCGAAGAGCATCGCCAGGCCGGCGCCGAAGACCATGATGATGAGGAACGACGGGATGGCCATCAGCGTGCCGAGCCCGAGCGGCACGTGCACGAGGATCATGACGGCGCCGGTCACGATGAGCGTCGGGGCGAAGCGGCGCAGCGCGGTGCGCACCGCCGACATCGGGAGCAGCACCCGCGGGAACGCCTGGTTCATCACCAGCTTCGAGCCCTTGATCACCGACGTGGCCCCGCCGGTGATGCAGTTGCTCACGAAGTAGAACGCGAACAGCGTCACGAGCAGGTGCGCGAACTTCGTCGGCGTCAGGGCGGAGCCGCTGAGGATGCCGACGAGCAGGAAGTAGACGGCGGCGAGGAGCAGCGGGTTGATGACCAGCCAGAGCCGGCCGAAGAAGGTGTTGGTCTGCGCGGCGCGCATCTCGGCGCGGCTCAGCTCGTTGGCGAACGAGCGCCGGGCCCACATGTCCTTGAAGTAGCGACCCATCGGCGGGAGGCCGATCTTGTGCGGCTCGAAGACGCGGACCTCCGCCGACTGACGCGCGCGCTCCACGGCGCTCGCAGAAAGCGTGGGTGTCGTCGAGCTCACGTGATCCTCCGGGCTCCGCACCGGGCGAGGGGCGAGGGGAGGTGGGAGCGGACGAAGTCTACCGGAGGTTCAGGCCGGGGCCGCTCGACCGAGCGTGGCGTAGACGGTGACGAGGGTCTCGGCGTCGGCCGCCCACGACAGCGCGGCCCGTGCGGACACGACCCGGGCGGTGTACGCCGGATGCTCGGCGACCACCTCGCGCACCGCGCGGGCGAGGTCGGCGGCGTCGCCGGCCCGGTACAGCGCGCCCAGACCGTGCTCGGCGCACGACGCGGCGCAGCTCGGGGACGTCGGTGGCCACGACCGGGACGCCCGCGTGCACGGCGTGGAACAGCTTGTTCGGCTGGGCGAGCAGGTGGTTGTCCCACTTGTCCGAGTTGGTCACCAGCGCGAGGCCGGCGGCCCGCAGCAGCCCTGTGACCTCCTCGACCGGCACGGGCTCGCGCACCTGGACCCCGGCGAGCTCCTCGGCGTGCTGGGCGAGCCAGGTGGCGTCCGCGGGCCCGACGAGCGTGACCGGGAGCGGCAGGTGCGGCCGCGGCGATGGCCTCCAGGTCGCGGTACGCCGCGATCCGGCCGGCGTAGACCGCGCCCACGGGCGGCGAGACGGCGGCGGGGGCGTCCGGGCCGGGGTCGGGGAACGTGTTGCGCACGACGACGACGTGGTCCCACCCGTACCGCGTGCGCAGCGCGTCGGCCACGCCGTCACCGACCGTGATCACGGCCGCCGCGCGGGCGCCGATCTCGCGCTCCCGCCGCGCCTCGCGGCGGTCCTGCAGCGGCGTCGGGCGGTACTCCCGCGGCCGGCCGGCCCACAGCTCGTGGCTGTCGTAGACCAGCGGGACGCCGGCCTCGCGGGCGAGCGTGTCGGCCGCCTCGAGCGCGGTGAAGTCGTGGGCGTGCACGGCGTCGAACCGCCGCCCGCGGGCGTCGGCGACGGCCGCGGCCGACCAGGAGCCGAACGCGGCGTTGCGGTGCTGCGGGAGCAGGGCCCAGCGGGCCAGCCGCAGGTGGACCGGCAGCGACCCGCGCGCGGACAGCGACCCCTCCGACGCGCCGCGTCCCGGGCGCAGCGGGGACCGGGCGCCGCCGGAGGACACCGTGACCCCGGGATGCTCCGGCGCGAAGCCCTCCGGCACGTCCTTGCCGATCACGTGGACCTCGTGCCCGGCGTCGGCCAGGGCCCCGGCCTCGCGCAGCACGCGGGTGTCGGTGGCCACCGAGGTCGCCACGAGCATGAGGATCCGCACTCAGCCGCCCCCCGCCGGCCGGCCGCCCACGAGCCGCCGGGGGCTGGTGAGGAAGCCGGTCCCCCACGACATGTGCATCGTGACAAGCACGAGCGGCAGCCGGACCCACGCGCCGAGCGGCAGGCCGCGGCCGACGACGACGGAGCCGCCGACGACGAGCGCGAGGTAGCCGAGCGGCGCGAGCCAGCCGACGGCGAGCCACGCGACCCCGTCGACCGAGAGCAGGCCGAGCAGCGTGCCGAACACGACGCCGAGCACCGCGACCGGCGCCGCGAGGTAGCGGGCGCTGAGCGTGTCGGGATGGCGCCGGGCCACCTCGCGGCGCCAGCGGCCGTACTCGAAGTACTGCTTGCCCAGGCCGCGCACGCTGGGCCGCGGGCGGTAGGTCACCCGCATCCGCGGGGTGAACCACACGAGCCCGCCGGTCTCGATGATGCGGTGGTTCATCTCCCAGTCCTGCGCGCGGACCATCGACTCGTCGTACCCGCCGACCCGCGCGAGCGCCGAGCGGCGGAACACGCCGAGGTAGACGGTCGGGGCGGGACCCTCCTCGCCGCCGACGTGGAAGGACGCGGCCCCTACGCCGAGCTTCGAGGTCATCGCGCGTGCGACGGCCCGCTCGAACGCCGTCTCGCCCTCCGCGGCCATGATCCCGCCGACGTTGTCCGCCCCGGTGCGCTGGAGCGCCTCGACGGCGGTGGCGACGTAGTCGCGCGGCACGAGCGCGTGGCCGTCGACGCGCACGATCACGTCGTAGGACGCCGCGGCGATCGCGGCGTTGAGGCCGGCCGGCGTGCGACCGGTGGGGTTCGCGACGAGGAGCACCCGAGGGTCCGCCGCGGAGATCTCCGCGGCGATCTCGTCCGTGCGGTCGCGGCTCGGGCCGAGGGCGAGGACCACCTCGAGCGGGCCGGCGTAGTCCTGGCCGAGCAGCTGGCCGACCGCGTCCCGCAGGTGCCGCTCCTCGTCGAGCACGGGGACGACCACGGACACGCCGGGAAGCGCCCCGGGGTCCGGCACGGGGGCCGGGGACGGCTGGGCGGGCGTCGAGGGCGGCGGCATGGCGTGAGAACGGTAGTCGACCGACGCCGGGTGACCCACCTCACGCGGCGTTGCGGCACCGGAGCAGGCCGGGCGGCGTCGTACCGTGGACGGGACTGTCGACCGACGAGGGAGGGGCCGCACGTGGCGAACGCACCGGGCACCGGACGTGCCGTCGTGTCGAGCACGGCTCCCCGCCCCCGGCGCGCCCTGCGGCTCACCGCGGCCGTGGTGTCGGCCGGCGTGCTGCTCACCAGCGGCGTCGCCTGGGCCGGGGTCACCCGCTACGTCGGCCAGGTGGCCCACATCAGCATCCCCGGGCTGGCCCCGGGCGCCGACTCCGGCTCGAGCGACCCGATGACGATCCTGCTGGTGGCGAGCGACAGCCGCGCCGGGCTCACCCGGGCGCAGGCCGACGCCCTGCACCTCGGCACCGCCGACTACGGCCGCCCGCGTACCGACACGATGATGCTCGTCCACATCAGCGCCGACGCGAACGCCGTGAGCGTCGTGTCGCTCCCCCGCGACACCCTCGCCGACATCCCCGCGTTCACCGACGACCAGGGCCGCAAGCACAAGGCGCACCAGGCCAAGCTCAACGCCGCGTTCGAGGAGGGCGGCGCCCGGCTCATGGTCGCCACCATCGAGGGGATGACCGGCGTCACGATCAACCACTACGTCGAGGTCAACTTCAACGGCTTCCTGCAGATGGTCGACGCCGTCGACGGCGTCGAGGTCTGCCTGGTCAAGCCGCTCAAGGACCAGAAGTCGGGGCTCAACCTGCCCGCCGGGCGCCAGACGATCAGCGGCCTGCAGGCGCTCGCCTACGTGCGGGCCCGCTACGTCGACCCCACAGCCGACCTCGGCCGGATGAAGCGCCAGCAGAAGTTCGTCGCCTCGATCGTCAAGAAGGCGACGAGCGCCGGGACGATCCTCAACCCCATCAAGCTCAACGGGTTCCTGTCCGCGGTCGCGGGGAGCATCACGACCGACTCCGGTCTCGGCAAGGACCAGATCCTCGCTCTCGCCGACCGGCTCAAGGGCACGAACCCGGGCAACGTCGCGTTCACGACCGTCCCGCTCCAGGGCAACAAGCGCGTGGCCGGGCTCGGCGACGTCCTGGTCTGGGACCCGGTCAAGGCCCCGGAGCTGTTCACCGAGATCAGGAAGGACCTGCCGATCGCGCCCTCCGCGTCGCCGTCGGCCTCGGCCTCGACCGGCACGGCCGTCACGGTCGCGCCCGGGAAGGTGACCGTCGCGGTGTTCAACGGCACCTCCACCACCGGCCTGGGCACCAAGGCGGCGAACGACCTCGCCGGGGTCGGTTTCGCCGTCTCGGGCCGGGCCCAGAACGCGCCGTCCCCGGTCGGCTCGGCCACCGTCGTCGGCTACGACCCGAGGTACGACCAGTCCGCCCGCACGGTCGCGGCGGCCATCCCCGGCTCGACGCTCACCGCCGTGGCCGGTCTGGGCCGCACGATCCGGGTCACGGTCGGCACGTCGTACGCCGGTGCGCACAAGGTCGCGGTGTCGTCCGGGGCCACGGCGAGTGCCAAGCCGTCCAGCACCTTCCAGGCCCGCACGGCGGCGGACGACCTCTGCTCCTGAGCGCGCGACGGACCTCCTCCTCAGCGTCTGCCAGAATTGAATCGATCTTGACCCGTCGTGTGACCCGGATCACCGGTGGGGGCGTTGAGCCCTATGTACGGTTACCCGTCGGCGCCCCGAGGTCGCTAGCCTGGGACTTCGTGGTCCGTGACCGCAGACCGGACGTCCGATGGGGGCTGTGATGGTGACGTGCGCAGGGGCATGAGGCGGGCGGTGGCATCCCACCGGGTCCGCATGCTCGGCCAGTACCTCGCCGACGTCGGCGTCTGGGGCCTGGCCATCACCACGGCGGCCCACCTCCGCTACCTCGACCTGACCAGCCACCCGGCCAACATGGGTCTGCTCTTCGGCTGGATCGTCGTCTCGGTCGTGCAGGGCCTCGTGGGCCTGCAGGTGCACCTCTACCGCGGCCGCTACCTCTACGGCTCGTTCGACGAGGTCCGCGGCGTCGTCGCCACGGTCGCCCTGGCCGGCGGCGCGCTCATGGTCACGTCGGCGCTGCTGGGGCCGCCCCGCCCCGTCCCGCTGTCTGCGTGCGCCGTCGCGCTGGCCTTCGCCCTCGTCGGGATGCTCGGCGTGCGCTACTCCGTCCGCGCCTGGCGCGACCGGCGCAAGCGGCCCATGGACGCCGTGCCCGCGCTCGTCTACGGCGCCGGCGACGCCGGGGCCCAGCTCGTCACGAACATGCTGCGCGACCTCAACAGCCCCTACCTCCCCGTCGGGCTGCTCGACGACGCCGGGCACAAGCAGCGCCTGGTGATCTCGGGCGTCCCCGTGCTCGGTACCGGCGACGAGATGGTCGAGGCGGTCGCCGAGACCGGTGCCCGCGCCGTCATCGTCGCGATCACGGGTGCCTCCGCCAGCACGATGCGCCGCGTCATCAAGAACGCCGACGCCGCGGGCGTGAGCGTCAAGGTGCTGCCGCCGCTGTCGGAGATCGTGCACGGCCAGGTGCAGGTCACCGACATCCGCGACATCGACGTCGCCGACCTGCTCGGCCGGCACGAGGTCGACATCGACGTCGAGGACATCGCCGGCTACCTCTCCGGCCGCACGGTCCTCGTCACCGGCGCCGGCGGCTCGATCGGCTCCGAGCTCTGCCGGCAGATCTCGCGGTACGGCCCGGCGAAGCTCTACCTCCTCGACCGAGACGAGTCGGCGCTGCACGCCGTGGAGCTCATGCTCTACGGCCGCGCGCTGCTCACCCACGAGACGAGCGTGCTCGCCGACATCCGCGACGCCGTCCGCATCCGTCAGGTGTTCGAGGAGACGCGGCCGGACGTCGTGTTCCACGCGGCCGCGCTCAAGCACCTCCCGGTGCTCGAGCGCGCACCCCGAGGAGGCGGTCAAGAGCAACGTCTGGGGCACCTGGAACGTGCTCGAGGCCGCCGTGGCCACCGGCGTACCGCGCTTCGTCAACATCTCCACCGACAAGGCCGCCGACCCGATCAGCGTCCTCGGCCACAGCAAGCGGGTGGCCGAGCGGCTCACGTCGTGGGTCGCCCAGCAGCAGGACCTGCCCTACCTGTCCGTCCGGTTCGGCAACGTGCTCGGCTCCCGCGGCTCGGTCGTCACCACGTTCCAGGACCAGATCTCCCGCGGCGCCCCGATCACCGTCACCGACCCGCGGGTCACGCGCTACTTCATGACCGTGCAGGAGGCCTGCCAGCTGGTCATCCAGGCCGCGGCGCACGACCACCGCGGCGACACCCTCGTGCTCGACATGGGCGAGCCGGTGAGCATCGAGGAGCTCGCCCGCACGCTGGCCGCCCAGGCGAGCCGGCCGGCCACCATCGCCTACTCCGGCCTGCGCCCGGGCGAGAAGCTGCACGAGACCCTGTTCTCCGCCGCGGAGCACCCGCGCCCCGGAGGCCACCCGCTCGTCCAGGCCGTCGACGTCCCGCCGCTCTCCCCCTCCGCCGTGCTGGCGATGGGGAGCCACGGCGACTTCCGGGCCGCCCTCGAGCAGCTGTCCAGCTGGCCCACGGAGGGTTCCGACCTGGTCGCCGGGGCCGACCTGAGCGCCTACGAGTCGCCCCCCGCCCGGCGCGTGGGCGACAATGAGGCGGCCGACTGACCAAGCCGGCGTGACAGACGCCATGCCCGCGCGGGGAACCCGGCCCGCGATCCGCACGTCGCATCTGTGATGACGACCTCACCCCCGGACTCCACCATCGACGAGACCGCCACGCCCGAGCCCGGACGGCGCCACCCGCGCCGCACGGCCGCAGCATCGACGACGGACGGTGCTGGTGTCGATCGGCACCGCCCTCGTCGTGCTCGTCGCGGCCGTGGGTGGCTACGCCCTGTGGGCCAAGTGGCGGGTCGACCAGGCCCTCGCGGCCGTCCACGCCGACAAGGTGTTCGCCGGGATCGACCCGAAGACGAGGCCGCCCGAGTCGCCGGACGGCGGCATGACGTTCCTGCTGGCCGGGTCCGACGTCCTCGCTCCCGAGGCGACGACCGGCACCGACGCCGGCTCGGCACCGCCCACCGGCGGGACCTCGCCCACCGTCAAGCCACCGGCAGGGCCGGGCCGCGCCGACGTCATCATGCTGCTGCACGTCAACGGGGCGTACGACAAGGCATCCGTCGTCTCCATCCCGCGCGACTCCCTGGTCACCATCCCGTCCTACGTCGACGCCTCCGGGGTCTCCCACCCGGCCCAGCAGCGCAAGATCAACGCCGCGTTCTCCCTCGGCGGCGGCCAGCTGCTCGTGCGCACGGTGGAGGGCCTCACCGGCCTGCGGATGGACCACTTCGCCTACATCGACTACGACGGCCTCATCCGGCTCATCGACGCCATCGGCGGCGTCACGGTCATGAACCTCAACGCCACCCACGACGTCTACGGCAACCCGGCCTGGAACTTCCCGAAGGGCCCGCTCACCCTCGACGGCTTCCACGCGCGGGTCTGGGTGTCGCAGCGCAAGAACCTCCCGCGCAGCGACCTCGACCGGGCCCGCAACAGCCGCCTGCTCATGCAGGCCATCGCCGAGAAGTTCGCCAGCCCAGCGGTGCTGTCGAACCCGGTGCGGCTGCAGGGCGCGCTCGACCTGCTCTCGTCGGTGGCGACGGTCGACGAGACGCTCACGCCGGGGGCCATGAAGGGCCTCGCCCTGTCGATGCGGGGCCTCAACCCGTCGTCGATCCTCATGCGCACCGCCCCGACCACGGGCAGGTCGATGGTGAACGGCGAGATGGTCTTCCACCTCGACACGACGCTGCTGCCGCTGCTGTGGCACGGCGATCGGCACGAGCGACCTGCCGCTCATCGAGGCCACGCACCGCTCACGTGAGCCCCGCTGAGCCGGGTCAGCCCCTCGCGAGCCGTCGCCAGCAGCGCCGTCACCCTGTCGTGCGCGTGCCGCCAGTCCAGCGCGTCCCGGTCGACCACCGGCGCCGGGGCTCCGGACCGCCACCACCGCTCGATCGCCGTCGCCAGGGCGGTCGTGTCCCCGACGACCCCGACGGCCGTGGCGCCCGGGCGCGTCGCGGACGCCGCGGATGTCGTAGCCGAACGACGGCCGTCCGACCGCCGCGGCCTCCAGCTGCACCCGCGGCAGCCCCTCGCGCTCGGACGTGTGCAGCAGTGCATGCGACGCCGTGATGGCGGGCAGCGCGGCCTGCCGCCCGACGACGTCGACGTACGCCGGTGCGGCGGCCCGCACCTGGTCCGAGCAGCGGCCCGTCGCCGAGCATGGTGAGCGTCGTCGTCGACTCCCAGGCCGCGCAGCGCTCGCGACCACCGCGAGCGCGTCGAACGGCCGCTTGTTGCGCACCATCTCGCCGATCCACACGAGCCGCAGCCCGTCGTCGGCGGACGGCATCGGGGCCTCGGTGAAGTGGTCGAGGTCGAGTCCCACGCCCGCGTCGAGCCGCTCCACCGGCGTACCGCTGCGGACGCGAGCGCGGAACCACCGCTCGTCGTCGGCGGAGAGCACGACGACACCGGCGGTGGCGCGGAGCAGTGCTCGCTCCACGGCGAGGAAGGCGCGGTCGCGAGCACGGGGGTGACCGGTGACGTGCAGCCCGTGACAGAAGTAGACGACCGGGACACCGATGCGGGCGGTGCGCACGATCGCGGACGCCGTGGCGGTGTTGGTCAGCACGACGTCGAGCCGCTCGTCGCGGACCCACGCCCGCAACCGTCGGTGCGCCGTGCCGTTGAGCGGGCTCGGGTCGCGGGTGATCCCGCGGATCGCGACCGCGCCCTCGATCGTCGAGGCGGAGCCGTCCGCGGCGGGACCGCTCGCGGGCGCGACGTGGTGCCCCTCGGCCCGCCACCGGTCGACCCAGGACGGGAAGAAGGTGTCGAGCGTGACGGGGATGCTCGAGAGCAGGCCGATGCGCATCGCGCTCAGGATGTCACATGGCAGATCGGGGCGAACGCACCATTGCATCGCGGATGGCCCTGACCGCTGGGCGCACGATGAACCGCCACTTTCGGCCCGCGAGGCAGACGCGCGCAGTAGGAGCAGGCCTGGCGCCCTCATCCCCTTGACACAGGTTCACCGCGAAGCAGAGCCCCGACGGTGGTGAGCATGCCTTGACCAAGTGGACCCGCTCCACGGGCGGCGGCCGAGGTCGTCGCAGTCAGGGCGCAGTGATCTCGAAGACACGCGCATCGCCGCTGGAGAAGGCCAGCCTTAGCCCGGCCGCACGCGCTAGTGCGTTCCCGTCAATGAGACGAGGAGCGCCTGCGAAGGTGCGCTCGCCGACGAGCACGTATCGCACCGACCAGCGTCGCGCCTCGAGCTCTACCCGGCGTCCGACGCGATGTCTGCGATCTTCTCCCGAAGGTAGAGTCGGCCGTCGACCCCCGGGTCCGGATTCGACTCGTGGTCAGAACCGCAGCTTCCGCCCGAAGACGACAGCGACCTCACCGCGTGTCGCATCGTAGGACCAAGGAGACCCGTCCCGCCGATCGTTGAGCACCCTCTCACCGGGCCGAACGTGGGACGAAGCCAGCCATAGGCAGCTCGGTCGTCGGCCGTCACGACCGAGAAGCCGCTGAAGCAAGATGCCCCACACTCACGCACTGCCAGGCATGACGGCGACCGCCACCACGCCGAGTGCGACTGCGCCGTAGCGCTCAGACGTCCTCCGCGATCTCGCACGTACTTGAGCAGAGCCGTGAACCCGGGGCCGACGAGGCAGGGCAGGAGCACGGAGACCTGGCTCGCAAGCCTGTCACCGCTCCCGTACCACGGCGAAGCAAGCGTCCCGAGGTCCGTCGCATACGCCAGCCCCCGCAGCAGCAACCATGGCCAACGCGATGACAACCGCCGTCGATCGGCCGACCGGGCGCCGCCAGACAAGCAGCGCACCGACGGCCGAAACGATGATCACCACGACCGCGACCACGCCGGAGAGCGCGAAGAGAATCGGATGACCAGCCTGAAGCAGTGTCGGATGCAGGAACGCGAGGATGATCGAGGTGGTGACCGAGTACTGAGCCGAGGTCTCGTGGGCGCTCGACCCACCACCTGGCAGCAGGCGTGAAGCCAGATTCAGCAGCCCTGCGAGGAAAGGGCCACATGAGCACCGACGTCAGCACCATGACGACGAGGACCCATCCCCCCTGACGAACCCGTACCGAGAGCGTCGACCGCGCGAACACGAGGGCGCCGAGCACGAGGGCGCCCACAACAAGTACCTCGGTGACGTGTATCGCGAGCAAGCCCGAGAGGGCCAGGACGGGGAGGGCGAGACCTCGCCCAGATCGAGTGTCAAGGACGGAGACTGCCGTCGCGGGCACCAGTGCGAGCGCGAACGTCGCGGGCACCGAGACCGACAGAGGTCTGCCCGAACGTGAACAGCGAGCCAGCATGGCCGACGCCACGGCCGCGTACGCTGCGGCCGGCCCCGGAAGCGAATCGTCGGGTCAGCGCTGCGGCGCCGAGCGTCGCCCAAATTGACGACATCACCGTGAACGGCACGAGGAGTGCCGATGCGACCGAGGTGACCTCAGCGACCGGGGCCGCGAGCACGTGGAGTCCGAGCGGATAGAACGACCCGCTCCCCGGACCACTGATGAGGTCGGTAAGCATTCACGTCGAAGGGGTCCACAGAACCCGTCATGAGAATGCGCGAGAGAAGGATCCCATGGGAATTGCCGTCCGAGTTGGGCACGACGGCCGACCACCCGGGCGTCGACATCTGAATCGCGATGGCCCAGAGCCCGACGGACACGGCGGCCGCCAAGAGGATGAGCCTCGCTTGACCGCTGGGGAGCACCGGCCGGCGGACCCAGGGACTCTGGCGCTCGCGACGGCGGACAAGCACGAAGACGGAGCCTACGGATGCGAGGCCGAGGGCGCTGACGACGACCCAGACGGGCTCGCGTAGTCCCCAGACCTGCGTCCACGACGCGGTGACGAAGGCGACCGCGACCGACACCAGGGGCGCCTCAGCCCAGCGATCGAGCCGGGAACGGGCCGGATCCAGCGCACCGATAATCAGCCATCCAGAAACCACGCCGAGAAGCAGCCAGAGCATCCCGGCTAGGGCGTCGGCCCCGAACGACGGCTCACCCCAAGCACCCACGACACGGCCCTTCTCGCGTGGGCTCGACGTTCACGGTCACCGTGGACGCGAGTGCGAGAGCGGTGCCGACAGCCGTGGGAACGTCGACGTGCGGACGCGAGACTGGCATGCAGGGGCACGAACGGAGGCACGGATATGAAGGAAGAACTGACTGGTTCCCCTGCCACGACGTTGTCCACCCACACACTCGGATTGTGCCGTGTCGCAAGGTGCTCGGGTGTCGTCCGTTCGGCTCGACCGCTGGGTCTTGCTGGTCAGAGCTACGGCGCGGGCGATGCGTCAGGTCACGTCCCACCGCGTGGTGAAACTCGGGCCGGTCGTGGTCGGCTTCGCGGTGGTGCTGGTTGAACTATGAGGCCATGAGTTCGGGGACCGCCACCTCCTTGGTCGAGTCGGGGGTGACGGCGCCGATCTGGGCCATCGAGTCCTTCGGACAGGTAGCGGCGGTCGGAGACCTGCCACTCGTCGTGGGTCTCGATCAGGACCGCGCCGGCCAGGCGCAGCAGCGCGGCCGGGTTGGGGAAGACCCCGACGACGTCGGTGCGGCGCTTGATCTCCTTGTTCACCCGCTCGAGCGGGTTGGTGGACCAGATCTTCTTCCAGTGCGCGGGCGGGAAGTCCGCGAACGCGGTCAGGTCCTCAGCGGCCTCGCGCAGCATCGCCTCGACCTTGGGGAACTGGCGGCCGAGCATCGTGGCGATGACGTCGAGCTGGTCGCGGACGTGCTCGGCGTCGGGTTGGGCGAAGATCGTGCGGATCGCCGCGGCGACCATCTCGCCGAGGCCTTGGGGACCTCGGCGAGGACGTTGCGCAGGAAGTGGACCCGGCACCGCTGCCAGGTCGATCCGATCATCACCGCCGCGATCGCGGCCTTCAGGCCGGTGTGGGCATCGGAGATCACCAGCGCGCCCGTGCAGGCCGCGGGCCTTCAGCGAGCGCAGGAACGCGGTCCAGAACGCCCCGTCCTCGCTGTCGCCGACGGCGAAGCCGAGGACTTCCCGGCTCCCGTCAGCGCTCACGCCGGTGGCGACCACGACGGCCTGGGACGCGACCCGCGACCCTTGCCGCCCTTCCCGCCCCGACGCGGGCCTTGCAGTAGGTCGCGTCGAGGAACACGTAGGGGAACGCGTCCTCGGACAGGTACCGGTCGCCGAACGCGCGCGACCTCGTCGTCGAGGTCGGCGCAGATCCGCGAGACCTCGGACTTGGAGATCCCGGTGTCCGCACCCCAGGGCTTTGACCAGGTCGTCGACCTTGCGCACCGAGGTGCCGGTGACGTAGGCCTCCATCACCACTGCGAACAGCGCCTG
>CAVQFE010000007.1:0-133456 GCA_963711805.1 uncultured Actinomycetota bacterium | reverse complement strand
ATCGAGCGGGTGCACCTCGTGCTCGCGCTGCGGCGCGTAGCCCTCGCTGCACAGGTAGACCACCGTCGAGCCGTCCTCGAGCGCGCAGAAGCCGTGACCGAGGCCCTCCGACAGGTAGACCGCGCGCCGGTCGACGGTGTCGAGCCGGACGGCCTCCCACTGCCCGAAGGTCGGCGAGCCAACCCGGATGTCGACGACCACGTCGAGCACGGCGCCCGCGACGCACGTGACGTACTTCGCCTGGCCGGGCGGCACGTCCGCGAAGTGGATGCCGCGGACCGTGCCGCGGGCCGACACCGACATGTTGGCCTGGGCGCAGCGAGAGCGCGTGCCCAGCGGCACCCTCGAACGCGCGAGTCCTTGAACCACTCGAGGAACAGCCCGCGGGGGTCGCCGAACTGCTTGGGCGTCACCACGAACGCACCCTCGATGCCGAGCTGCGTGATCTCCACGCCGCAGAACCTAGCCCAGCACCCGGTGGATCACGGCGACGACCTCGTCGCGCTCCTCGTCGGTGAGCGAGGAACCGCTCGGCAGGCACATGCCGGTGGCGAAGACCCGCTCGGCGACGGCGCCGCCGACGTGGTCGCGGTCGGCGAAGACCGGCTGGAGGTGCAGCGGCTTCCACGCCGGTCGCGCCTCGAGCCCGTGGCTGCCGAGCACGGAGAGCACGTCGCCGACCGAGGCGCGCGCGACGGCGTCGTCCACCGTCATGACCGTGAGCCAGTGGGTCGGCTCGCCGTACGCCGCCACCGGCATGAAGCCCACGCCCGGCAGCACGCCGAGCGCCGCCTCGTACGCCGCCCGGTGGTCGCGACGGCGGGCGACCTTGGCGTCGAGCCGCTCCATCTGCGCGACGCCGATCGCGGCGAGGATGTTGGACAGGCGGTAGTTGTACCCCACGTCCTGGTGCTCGTAGTGCGCCACCGGCTCGCGCGCCTGGGTCGCGAGATGCCGTGCCCGCGAGGCGATCTCGGCATCGTCGGTGAGGAGCATCCCGCCGCCGCTGGTCGTCACGATCTTGTTCCCGTTGAACGACAGCGCCGCCACGTCGCCCAGCGACCCTGCGGGTCGACCGCGATACGTCGCGCCGAGGGCTTCGGCCGCGTCCTCGACCAGCAGGGCGCCGTGGCGGTCGCACAGCGCGCGCAGGGCGTCGGCGTCGGCGCACTGGCCGTAGAGGTCGACGCTCATCACGGCCCGGACCGGACGGCCCTCGGCCGCCCGTGAGACCAGCACCTGCTCGACGAGCGCGGGGTCGACCTGCCACGTGGCGGCGTCCGCGTCGACGAACACCGGCGTGGCGCCGGCGTGCACGACGGCGTTCGCCGAGGCCGCGAAGGTCAGAGTCGGAACCAACACCTCGTCACCGGCGCCGACGCCGTGCGCCATCAGCGCCAGGTGCAGCGCGGCGGTGCCGCTGGAGACGGCGACGGCGTGCGCCACGCCGCAGCGCTCCGCGACGGCCTGCTCGAAGCGGGCGAGGTAGGGCCCGGCCGGCGCGACCCAGCCGCTGGCGATCGCGTCGGCGACGTACGCCGCCTCGTTGCCGTCGAGGTGCGGCGGGGACAGGTACACGCGGGGCTCCACGCGGGCGAGCCTAGGGGTGGTCGGGGCACTCCGCGGCGTGAGGCACGATGGTGGGGTGACCTCGACGACCCGAAGCGCCCGCCGCCGTCTCGCCCTCCTCGCCCTGCCGCTCGCGACCTCGCTCGCGCTCGCCGCCTGCTCCTCCGGCGCCGGCGCCGACGGGTCGTCGACGCCGGCGACCACGGGGGTGAACCCGCTGACCGGGCTCACCGGGTCGGTCGGTCCGGTGCTCGCCATCAAGGTCGCGAACACGAAGGAGGCGCGTCCGCAGTCCGGTCTGCCGGGCGCCGCCCAGGTGTGGGTCGAGGAGATCGAGGGCGGCCACCTGCGGTTCATCGCCGTCTACTCCGGGGACTACCCCACCAAGATCGGCCCGGTGCGCAGCGCCCGCGAGACCGACGTCGGCATCGTCCCGCAGTTCGGCAAGCCCGGGTTCGCCTACGCCGGCGCCGACACGCCGGTGCTCGCCGAGATCGCGAAGGCGGAGAAGGACGGGCTGCTCGTCGACCTGGACAAGGACGCGAAGGTCGGACGGGACCGCGATCCGGTCGACGTCGTACAGCACCGACTCCACGCGCGCGGTCCCTACAACTTCTACGCCAACGGCATCCGCCCTCGCCGGCTTCGCCGCGACGGCCGGCGTGCAGCCGCCGGCCACCGGCGGGTTCGCCTTCGGCAAGGCCGCAGCCGGCGCCGACGCCGTGCACCACCCTCACCGCCACCTAGTCGAAGCACGCGACCAGCGGCGCTCGCTGGGACGCCACCGCGAAGACCTGGGTCATCCAGTCCGACGGCAAGGACCTCCTCGACCGGGAGAGCGGGAAGCCGCTGACCGCGACCGACATCGTCGTGCTCCGGATGAAGGACGTCGCGAGCACGATCGACCGGTCCAACTACAAGGTGCCGGTCCTGCAGTCCTACGGCGCCGACGGCGGCGAGGCGATCGTGCTGCGCGACGGCACGTGCACCACCGGCCGCTGGTCGCGCCCCACGCAGACGTCGCCCACCGTGCTCACCACCGCCGACGGGAAGCCGATGACCCTCGCCCCGGGCCGCAACTGGGTGTTCACCGTGGGTGTCGGCCCGTCGCTCTACGACGGCTCGGAGCGCACCGTCACGACGTCCTGACCTGCGGCGACGCCGGGCCGCCACGGCCGGCGTCACCCGTTCGTACCCGGCAGGGGCGGGCGGGACCGACCGATGAACCCTGAGGACCGGGTGCGCTCCGTGTGCGCGGAGCACGCGAACCCGCCGACGAGGAGGACCCGATGGCACGACGTGGATGGGTGGCCGCGCTGGCCGCCGGAGCGCTCGGCCTCGCGCTCGTGGCCGCTCCTGGCACGCCCGCCGGCCCCGCCGCGGCCGTCACGGTGGCCAGCCTCCCGGCGCGCACCCAGGTCGTGCAGTGCCCCTCGTGGAGCGGCCTGAACGGCGCGAACCCGTACGCCTCGGTCATGGCCGGCTACGTCCGGATCTCCGGCTACCCGGTCGCCCGCGTCGGGACGAGCAGCGGCTCGATCTCCTGGGGCGCGAACCCCTACAAGAACGTCTCCTGGCGCGTCTGGTTCGCCAGCCTCAAGTGGGTCGGCGGCCTGGTGTGGACCGGGCTCGGCCGCGGCATCACGGTCAACGGCGTGACCCGCGCCCCGACCGACGCCGAGCGCGTCGTGGCGCTCAACCGCGCGAGCCTCATCGTGCGCAGCTACCTCGCCGCCAACCCGCGCGTGACCTCCTCCCCCACGGCCGAGCAGATCGCGTCGATGGGCAACCGCACGCAGGTGCTGGCCTGCCTGGCCGAGGCCATCGGACGGCCCGCCTGGCTGGTCAACGCGGCGCACGCGCACACCAACTACATCGCCTCGCACTACAAGGGCGCGTGGAACCAGGGCCAGGAGCAGGACCTCGGCGCCCTCGCCGTCGGCTGCATCATCGGCCCGTCGAGCATCGCCGCCACCGCGGCGAGCCGCATGGCGAAGGCGCTGCGCGTCTCGGTGCAGGCCGACGGCTCGACCAACGAGCAGGCCCCGGGCTACGCCGGCTACTCCTACGTGCTCTGGAACACCGCCCTCGAGCGGCTTCGGCAGTGCGGCCTCACACCGCCGCCCGGCTTCGAGCGGCTGTCGAAGCTGGCCGAGTTCGTCGCGCAGGCCACCCAGCCCGACGGCCGCCTCGTGCAGCTCGGCGACACGACGTCGGCCGCGCCGCTGTCCTGGGCCGGCACGCCCACGGAGTACGCCGCCTCGGGCGGCGCCGTCGGCACCCCGCCGGCGAGCACCGTCGGCGTCTACCCCAACGGCGGCTACGTCTTCGGCCGCACCACGTGGGCCCCGATGCGCTCCGCGTCGTACTACACGCTGCGCTTCGGGCCGGGCACCCGCATGCACGGGCACTTCGACCACACGTCGGTGACCTGGTACGCCCGCGGACACCACGTGCTCATGGACTCCGGCTTCGTCGGCTACAACCTCAAGAGCATCCGCGCCGCGCTCTGGATGCCCGCCGCGCACAACGAGCTCACCCTCGACCGGCGTGAACCCGGCGCACACCCCCACCGCGCTCACCCGGTCCGTGCAGACCGGCCTGTACGACGCCTACTCGATGGCCGACAAGCCGAACGTCGGCGTCAGCCGCACCCGCAGCGTCCTCGTGGCGCACGGCCAGGTCCCCGACGTCATGGTCGTCACCGACTGGTCGGCCGCGACGAAGGCCAGCCTCGTGCCGCGGATCACCGCCGGCGTCTACCGCCAGCACTGGCACCTGCCCCCGGGCTACGGCGTGACGAAGAACAGCAACGACCGGATCACCGCCACGAAGGGCAGCGAGAAGATCACGCTGATCCGCGTGCCCGTCGTCGGCACTCCCTCGAGCCGGTCGGCCGCCGTCACCCGCTTCGTGCAGGGCTCGGCGATCGGGAAGTACGCCGGCAACTACGACGCCCAGTTCCTCTCCTCCGGCTGGTCCACCCGCATGGTCACCGTGGTCGTCCCCTCGGCCACCGCGGACGCGGTGTCCGTGAGCCGCGTCACCAACGCCGACCGCACCGTCACCCTGACCGTCACGGTCGGGGCGGCGACGGTGGTCGTCTCGCTCGACGCCAACGGCACGCCGCAGTCCGCCGCCCCGCCGGCGCCGGTCGGCTGAGCGCGGATACGGCCGGGACCGGTCGGCCGAGCCGCGGTCGGCCGGCCGCCGGCTCGGCCGGGGCCGGCGCGGGCCGCCGGTAGGCTGTCCCCTCGACTGGCGTGGCACCGAGCCCGCCCGGACGAGAGGCACGATCAGCGGTGGAGCAGGACCAGAGCCCCGCCGTACGCCGGCCCCGCATCGTCCTCGTCGTCGACAACCACGTCACCGTCGACTCGCGCGTGCAGAAGACCGCGCGCGCGGCGGCCGACGCCGGCTACGACACGATCATCGTCGGGCGCTCCACCACGAGCAGCCGGGTCGAGACCGTCGTCGGCGGCGTCCGCACGATCCTGCTCGCCGCGCCGCGCTGGATGGCCGCGCACCAGATCCGCGAGCCGCGGCGGGGACGCCGTCCGCTCGCCTACCACTCGCGCGAGCAGGCGCTCGACCGCAGCCGCCGGCTCAGCACGATGCGGGCCGGCCAGCTCGGCCGCATCCTCGACCTGCGCTCGGGCCCGATGAGCCTGGGCGGCAAGGCCGAGCTGTTCTGGCTGCGGGCCCGGGTCTCGTGGCGCCAGCGGCTGCACAACCGGCGCTACGCCTCGTTCCAGAAGAACGCCGACGACGTCGCGAACAACCGCGGCTGGCTGCGCCGCCCGCGCTCGCGGGTCGGCCTCGCGATCCGCCCGGCGCGCACCTGGCGCCGTGTCGCCGCCGAGCTGCTCGACTACGACATCACCTTCGGCCCGGAGCTGATCGAGCTCGCGCCCGACCTGATCCACGCGCACGACTTCCCCATGCTCGTCGTCGCGACCAACGCCAAGTCCCGCGCCCGCCAGGCCGGCCGCACCCTGCACGTCGTGCACGACGTCCACGAGTGGATCGCGGGTGCCCCACGGCGCGACGCGATCTGGCGCGACGCCATGCACGCGGCCGAGGTCGAGCTGATCCCGCGGGCCGACGCCGTGATCACCGTGTCCGACTGGCTCGCCGACGCCCTGCAGCGCGACTGCCGGCTCGCCACCCGTCCGGTCGTGATCACCAACTCCCCCGAGGCGCCGGACGCCATCACCTCGCACCTCGCCCCCTCGGTCCGGGCCCGGTGCGGGCTCGCCGACGACGTACCGCTCATGGTCTACAGCGGCGCCGTCGCCGAGGGCCGCGGCATCGCGACCGTGGTCGAGGCGCTGCCCGAGCTGCCCGGCGTCCACCTCGTGATCGTCGTGGGCAAGGGCCCGAACAAGCACTACGACGAGCTCCTCGCCCGCTGCACCGACCTCGGCGTCGACGACCGGCTGCACCGGGTGGACTACGTGCCGCAGGACCTCGTCGTACCGCACCTGGCCAGCGCCGACATCGGCCTCATCCCGATCCACCACGCGGTCAACCACGAGATCTCGCTCATCACGAAGTACCGCGAGTACATGCACGCGCGGCTCCCGATCGTGGTGAGCGACGTGAAGACGATGGCGGACTACACCCGTGAGCACCGCACCGGCGAGGTCTTCACCGCGGGCGACAGCGCCGACCTCGCGCGCGCCGTGCGAACCGTGCTCGCCGACGTCGAGAGCTACCGCGCCGCCTTCACCGACGAGATGCTCGTGGAGAACTCCTGGGCCACCCAGGCCGCGCGCCTCGTCGAGGTCTACGCCGCGCTCGCCGGCCGCCCCACGGGGACCCCGCCGGTCGTCCTCGAGGGACCCCCGCTGCTGCCCCCCACGACGGCGCCGGTGTCGCTCGTGATCGGGCCGACGAACATGGCCGGGCAGGGCGGCGCCTGGGCCACCGCGGCCGCGGTGTGGCTCGACGGCGTCGACGCCGCGTCGGCCACCCTGCAGCGCGCCGGGGTGCTGCAGTTCCCCACCGAGGTGCGGATCAGCGACGCGGAGCGCCGTGACCCGGCCTGGGTCGCGCGCTTCGAGCACGAGGTGATGGCGACCCGCACGCACGCCCTGCTCGAGAACGCGCTGCCGCTGCACGGCAGCAGCTCGCTGCCGATCGAGACGGCGCACCACGTCCAGCGGCTCGGCGACGCGGGCGTCGTCCTCGCGTTCGCGTTCCACGGGTCCGAGGTCCGCGACCCGCGGATCCACGCCGAGACGTACGAGTGGTCGAACTTCCGCGACGCCGACCCCGAGTGGGTCGCCTCGCTGCAGCAGCGCGTCGACGAGGTGCGGCTGATCACCCGGGCGCTGGCGCTGCCCAGGTTCGTGTCGACGCCGGACCTGCTCGCCTACCTCCCCGACGCGACCTGGCTGCCCACCGTCGTCGACGCGCACCGGTTCGCCTCGACCCGGCCGGTGCTCGAGTGCGACGTGCCCGTCGTGCTGCACGCCCCGAGCCGCGCCGCCACCAAGGGCTCGGCCCGGATCGACGCCGTGCTCGGCCGGCTCGAGGCCGAGGGCCTCGTCCGCTACCGGCGGCTCTCCGGCGTGCGCCCGGAGCGGATGCCGCGCGAGATCGCCGCCGCCGACATCGTCGTCGAGCAGGTCGGGCTCGGGCTCTACGGCGTGCTCGCGTCCGAGGCGATGGCCGCCGGCCGGCTCGTGATCGGCCAGGTCGGCGACGTCGTGCGCGACCACGTCCGGGCCGCGACCGGCCTCGAGGTGCCGGTCGTCGAGGCGGGTGCCGACCACCTCGAGGCGGCGGTCCGGGCGGCGCTCGCCGACCGCGACGCCGCCCGTGCGGTCGCCGCGACCGGACCGGCGTACGTCGCCGACGTCCACGACGGACGCCGCGCCGCGGCCGCCCTCGCGCCCTGGCTCGGCGTGCCCGGCACCCGGTGAGGGAAACCGGACAATTCACCCGGCTGGGCTACAGTCGACCAGTCCTCGCCCCGAAAGGTCAGGTATGACGACCACCCGTTCCCGCTCCCGTCTGCCCCGCCGCCTCGTCGCCGGCGCGGCCGCCATCGCGGCCTGCGCCCTCGGTGCGGGCGCGCTCGGCGCCACGGCCCCGGCCGGTGCCACCACGACGGTGCTCAACCCGCTCACCGGCCTGCGCGTCGCCTCGACCGGGCCGGTCGTCGCGATCAAGGTCGCGAACACGCCGCAGGCCCGCCCGCAGTCCGGGCTGCGCAGCGCCGACCAGGTCTGGGTGGAGGAGCAGGAGGGTGGCTGGACCCGCTTCGTCGCGCTCTACGGCTCGTCCTACCCGACCGCGGTCGGACCGGTGCGCAGCGCCCGCGAGACCGACCTGCTCACCCTGCCTCAGTTCGGCAAGCCGGCCCTCGCGTACGCCGGCGCGGACACCGCCGGTGAAGAACCTCGATCGCGGCCAGCCCCCGCGTCGTCGACCTCGGCGAGAGCGCCACCGTCAACGGCGTCGCCATCCGGCCCCGGGCGTACTTCGTGGACCGCACCCGCAAGGTCCCGTACAACTTCTACGCGCACGCCAACTGGCTCAAGTACTACGCCACGGCCAAGGCCGCCGTGAAGGCGCGTCCGATGGGCTTCGCGTTCGGCAAGCCGAAGGCGGCCGGACGGGCGACCAAGAGCGTCAGCATCGTCTGGGCCGCGCAGACGTCGATGCTCGCCGTGTGGAACAAGCCGCTGGCCTCCTGGGTCATGTACTGGAAGAACGGCCGGACCATGCAGATGCTCCTCGACCGCCAGACGAGGCGACCCGTCACGGCGAAGAACCTCGTCGTGATGCGGGTCGCGTACTCGATCTCCAAGATCAACCGATCCACCTATCGCGTCCCGGTCCTCAAGACCGTGGGTCGGGGTGCCGCGCTCGTGCTGCGCAACGGCGCCCGCTGGACGGGCACCTGGGCGCGGACGTCGCTCACCGGCGGCACCTTCCTGCGCGACACCGCGGGCCGCGCGATGACGCTGACTCCGGGCCAGACCTGGGTGTTCCTCGTGCCCTACGGCCGCAGCCTCAACAAGCCGTACGTGATGCACTCGGTCACCGTGCGCTAGGTTCGGCGGCGAGGCGGGAAGCGCTGTCGGCAACGCAGCCCTGTCCTCGCCGTCGTTGCACGATCAGCCCTCACCGTGTCGGTGGGGGCTGGTTCGTTGCGGGGAACCTGTGCCCGGCGTCCGCTGGCCTCCACCGACCAGCGACACCTGGCGCGTGCCCCCGTCCGTCAGGTGAGGAACTCGAACTGCCCGGGCGCCGGCCACGTGCCCTGCCGATGCCGGCGGATCAGCGCAGCGGCGATGCTGCCCGTCCGTGCCGAAGTCATGGGGAACGTCCTGCTGCTCAGGAGCAGCAACCCTGGGTGCGTCCGCCCCTGCGCCGCCCAGGCGTTGCTCAACGGCACGAAGTCCCGGATGTTGTCCGTGACCAGGACCCGTCCCTGCGCAGCCGCCAGCTCGAGCACCTCGGCGTCGGGAGTCCCCCTCAGACCCGGGTCGGCGCTGATCGCCGCCGTGTCGCACCCGGCGCCGTTCAACGCCGCCGCCAGCGCGGGCGGAAGCATCTCGTCGAGCAGCAGCACGTCAGACGCCCAGCAGCGACCTGCGCCGATCCACGGAATGTCCGAGGGACTCCTCAGCCGCGTCCGCCTCGGCGATCAGGGCGTCGACCTCAGCCGGGTAGTCGCTGTAGTAGGCAACGGCCACGTCCAGCGCGCGGCGGGCGAGGCCGGTGTTCTCCGCAACCAGGGCGAGCACGTCATCACCGGTCAGGTCGGCCTCGCTGGACCGAGCGGCCTTGACCGCACGAATGACCTCCCAGACGTCAGGACCTCCGACAAGGACCGCCCGCCGGCCCGCGGGGCCCTCCCGGAACAGCACGCCGGGATGGGCGTCCATCCGCAGACCCTCCTCGACCAGCAGCGCTGCGGCGCCGGAGTGCGACAACCCGGCATGCCGCGCGACGAACGCCGCGAGGTGAGCGTCCGTCGACGGCTCGAAGCGGACGGAACGAGGAGAGGCCATGCACTACATTGTAGGCGTCTGTAGACACCGGTCAAGCGGGCTGCCGTGACGGGACTGCCGACCCCCAGCTCGCCGGGTCAGGGTGCGGGCGTGCTGTCGGTGGGGGGCGGGGTCGGCGACGTGTCCGTCGGGCTCGGGGTCGGGGTCGGCGACGTGTCCGTCGGGCTCGGGGTCGGGGTCGGCGACGTGTCCGTCGGGCTCGGGGTGGGCGTGGGTGTCGGGCCGGGCAGCATGGCCCACGGGACACCCGCCGTGGCGACCGTCGGCCCGGCCGGCCCGCGGGCGAACGTGGCGAGGATCGTCGCCGTCGTCGCGCGGACGAAGGCGGTGGTCAGCGCGTTGCCACGGTCCCAGGAGCACGACATGGTGAGCTCGCAGATCCAGCCCAGCGTGCCCATGTCGAGCACGGCGCCGCCCTGGGGCGTCGCGTAGGCCGTGACGTCCCACTCGGGTGTCTGACCCGCGGGTGCGCCGCCCGAGCAGCTGATCGGCGTCTGGGCCAGCGCCCGGACGTTCGCCGGTCCGGGGGTGCCCGGCCAGACCCGGTCGACCTCGCCGTGGCCGAGGTGGGCGAGCACGGTGCCCGGGGCGGCGATGCCCGTCGCGAACGGCCAGGTCGGGGCGGGCACGGTGAGACCGGCGTCGACGCCCAGGCAGGCGTACTGGTTGCCGACGACCTGCTGCTCGGGGCTCGAGACGGGCACGTCGCGCCAGCGCACCGACGACCGTGCGGGGTCGTTGCCCTGCGGGTCCTGGTTCGCGTAGCGGTAGATCTCCAGCCGGCGCCCCGGGCCGAACGGCGAGGCGACCCGGCGTGGGCGCCAGTACATGTTGTTGGCGCCGAGGAACGCCACGTTGCCGCCGCGGCCGAGCACCATCGACTGCAGGTGGCTGCGCATCGCCGTGGTCCAGTACTCCGCGTGCGCGGGGAAGACCACCTCGGCCACCGAGCGCAGCCGCGCGACGCCGGCGTCGAGGTCCTCGTCGGTGAGGTAGGTGACGTCGTAGCCGGCTCCCTCGGCCCAGCGCACGAACGCCCACTCCGTGTTCATGAAGCCGCCGTCGCCGCGGTAGCGGTACGGCCGCTCGAAGGACACCACGCGGGACCGGGCCGGCTCGCCGGTGAGACCGCCGTACGCCGAGGCGCCGCCCCACGTGTTGTAGGACTGCCAGGTGAACGTCGAGAGCACCACGGCGATCCGCGGCGTGCCGACGGAGTCCTTGACCACCAACGGGATCCAGGTGCGACCGCCGTCCGAGCCGCGCACCTGGAGCAGGTAGACGCCCGGGACGAACTCGCCGCCGATCTTCATGGTGAGCGACACGGGCCAGCGCGCCTCGATGGCCCCGGGGAGCCCGTTGGGCGTCGGCTCCGCGACCGGCGCGGCCCGGCGGGTGCCGAGGACCGGTCCGGACCGCCAGACGACACGGCCCGCCTTCGTCCCGTAGCCGCCCATCCGGAACGCCCACACGGTGAACCAGCGGGAGCTCGAGTCGACCCGGATGTCCACGGACTCCCCGCAGGAGACCGACGAGCGCGAGGCGTACGCCGCCAGCGTGGAGCCGTAGCTCGGCGCCTCGGTCCACGCGTTGGAGCCGGACTTGGCGTTCTCCCGCGCCACCGCGTTGGACGCGCGCGTGGTCGGGCAGGGCAGGCCGGGCCGCGCGACGACGCGCAGCGACAGCGACCCCGCGGCCGAGGGGACGCCGCGCAGGGCGACGAACGTCACGGGCACGGCGTAGGTCGAGGGCACGCTCGGGTTCCGGAACCGCGACACCCACACCCGCAGGACCACCGACCGCCCGAGCACGATGCTCGCCTTGAGCGTCACCGCGAGCCGCCGGTGCGCCGGGACGACGGTCCGGACCCCGCGGCGCACCGACACGGTGGCGTGCACGAGACGGCTGGTGAACGACGCCACGGCGAGGTCGCGCGGGGGCGGACCGTCGAGCCGGACCCCGACGCGCGGGTAGCTCGGGGTCATCGAGGCCGGCAGGTCCACCCAGAACGTCTTGAGGGTCAGCACGCGGGCCGGCGTCCGCATCACCAGCTCGAGGGACTGGCCGGTGAGACCCGCGGTGGGCACGGTCGGGGTCGCCGTGCCGCGGATCGCCGAGGTCGGCCGGGCCAGGGCGGACGGCGCGGCGGTGCCGATCGGCGGCAGCTTGGCGAACGGCTGGTGCGGCACCTGCTCGATGCCGTCCATCGCGAAGCCGCTCGCGGCCACGGGGACCGGGCTGCTCGCGCTCGCGGGCGTCGCCGCTCCGGTGGCGGACGCCGCGGGGAGGGCGCTGACGAGCACGCCGAGGGCCGTCGCGGCCACGAGCGGCACGGCACCGCGGCCCACCGCCCGATGAGTCCGGGCGGTGCGTGCGTGTCTCATCCGTCGAGCCCCTGTCGTCGTCGCGCCACCCCGGTCGGGACTCGGCGGGACCCAGGCTACGTCGGGTCCTGGCCCGGATCGGCACCAGAGCCAGTGAACTCCGTCATGGTCGCGGCGCCGTCGGCCGAGATCCCGTGCCGCGTGAGCACGGCGCGCAGCGTGCGGGCCGAGGATCCGCAGGTCGAGCCGGACGCCCCGGTGGTCGACGTACCAGACGTCGAGCTCGAAGCGGGCCGGCCAGTCCAGCGCGTTGCGCCCGTTGACCTGCGCCCAGCCGGTGATGCCCGGGCGGACGTCGAGCCGCCGGCGCTGCGTGGCGTCGTAGCGCTCGACGTAGGCGACCGGCAGCGGGCGCGGGCCGACGAGGGCCATGTCGCCGCGCAGCACGTTGAGCAGCTGGGGCAGCTCGTCGAGGCTGGTCGAGCGCAGCCGCGCGCCGAACGGGGTGAGCCGGGCCGCGTCGTCGACGTAGAGCTCCTCCCCCGGCAGCCGGTCGCGCATCGAGCGGAACTTGAGCAGCGTGAACGGGACGCCGCCGCGACCGGCCCGCTGCTGGCGGAAGAGGACGGGCGACCCGAGGTCGCGACGGACCCGCCACGCGACCACGCCGGCGACGGGCGCGAGGACGACGGCGGCGGCACCCGCGCCGACCAGGTCGAGCGCCCGCCGGGCCCGGTCACCCACCGTCGGCCACGGCCCGGGTCGCGCGAGCCGGCACGCCCACGGCGACGACGCCGGCCGGCAGGTCGGACACGACCGCGGCGCCGGCGCCGACGTAGGTCGCCGCCCCGATCTCCACGCCCTGCCGGGTGACCGCCCCGGTGCCGAGCGTGGCGCCGCGCCGGATCGTGACGCCGCCGCTCACCACCGCGCCGGGGTTGAGCCGCACGAAGTCCTCGAGGACCGCGTCGTGCCCGACCGTGCAGGCCCGGTCGACGTGGACGTGGACGCCCGAGCGCGATGTTCGACGTGAGCGAGCAGTGCGCGGCGACCACGACGCCGGGCGACATCCGCACGTCGGTCCCGAGGACCGCCGACGGGTGGACGAGGGTGACGGCCTCGAGGCCGGCGGCGTCGGCCTGCGCGGCGAGCCGCTCCCGGGCGATCGGTTCGGCGACCGCGACGACGTACGCCGTGCCCTCGGGCAGGTGCGCGACGGTCGCCGTGGGTCCCAGCCACGCGACCCCGAGCCGGGCGAGGACCACGGCGTCGGGCGCGACGTCGCCGGTCAGCCCGAGCAGGTCGTACGGCGTCCCCGCGCGGCCCACGTCGCGCACGAGGTCGACGACCTCGCGGCCGAACCCGCCGGCGCCGATCACGACGAGGGGTCGGGGCGCGCTCACGGCGCTCAACCTAGACGACGGGACCGGGTCAGGCCGCCGGACCGGCGTGCTGGTCGCGGCGCGCCCGGATCGCCTCGCGCCGCGCGAGGCGCGACTCGCGCCGGATCACCGCCTCGGCCCAGCGGTGCCGGTCGTCGTCGGTCTCGGAGAGCACGGGCACGACCGGGCACGGGCGCTCGTCGTCGTCGATCGCGACGAACACGAGGTAGGCCGACGCGACGTGGTGGCCGTCGGCGTCGGCGTCGTCCCACCGCTGGGTGGTCACGCGCACGCCGACCTCCATCGACGTGGAACCGGTCCAGTTCACCTGCGCGCGGCAGGTGAGGATGTCGCCGACGTGCACCGGCTCGAGGAACACCATCTCGTCCATCGACGCGGTCACCGCCTTGCCGCGGGTGTGCCGCGCGGCGCACGCGCCGGCGGCGTCGTCGACCGCCTTCATGATCACGCCGCCGTGCACGTTGCCGTGCAGGTTCGCGTCGCCGTCCTCCATGATCCGGGCGAGGGTGACCCGGCTGAACGACGTGGGGCTCGGCTCGAGGGACATGCCGCCGAGCGTAGCCACGCCGTTCCCTTCGCGACGGCCGGCCGGCTCGCGGGGCGGGTTCGCGGGCGGCGGTCGCCGCGCAACCGCGCGACGGCCGTCCGCACACTGGGGTCCGGAGGGTGACGATGAGCCTGCCCAGCGACTGGTGGCACCTGGCGGTCGCGCTCGCCCTCGGCCTCCTCGTCGGACTCGAGCGCGAGCGCAGCGGTCACCGCGCGACGGGGACGCGTACCTTCGGCATCGCCGGGCTCATCGGCGGCGCGGCGGCCGCGCTGTCGCCGTACGCCGTCGCGGGTGCCCTCGTGGCGGCCGGGATCCTGTCGACCGCGACGTACCGGCGTACCGGGCAGGACGACCCGGGGGCGACGACGGAGCTGGCCCTGATCTCGGTCGTCGCGCTCGGGGCGCTGGCGTGGACCTCGCCGTCGCTCGCGGTCGCGGCCAGCGTCGCCGTCACGTTCCTGCTGTGGGCCAAGGGCCCGATCCACCGCTTCGCCCGCGACCTGGTGAGCGAGGAGGACCTGCGCGACGCGCTGACCTTCTTCGTCGCGGCGTTCATCGTGCTGCCGCTGCTCCCCGACTCCGACGTCGGCCCCTACGGCGTGCTCAACCCGCGGCGCATCTGGCTCATCGTCGTGCTGCTCACCGCGACCGGCTGGGTCGGCTACCTCGCGACCCGCGTCCTCGGTCCGCGCCGCGGCCTGGCGATCACCGGGCTGGCCGGCGGGTTCGTGTCGGCGTCGGCGACCACCGGCGCGATGGCCCGCCGGGCCCGGGAGCCGGCGGTACGCCGCGAGGCCCTCGGCGCCGCGATCCTGGCGAGCGTCTCCACGCTCGTGCTGCTCACCTTCATCAGCGCCTACGTGAGCACCGACGTGCTCCGCGCCCTCGCGCCGTCGCTCGCCTGCGGAGTCGTCGCGCTGCTCGGGACCGCGGGCCTCCTCCTCCGCACTGCCCCGGCACGCCGTCTGCCGCCGAGGGCGGCGTGGCTGCCGGCTCCGCCGAGGACGAGAACCCGCCGAGGGCGACAGGGCTCCTTCCTCGGCCGAGGACGAGCCCCGCCCGAGGTCGAGACGGTTGCCGTCAGGGACGCCGTGACTGCCGACTCAGCCGAGGGCGGTTCGGCGGCCGAGGCACCGGCGCCCGGCCGTTCGCGTTCCGGCCGGCGCTGCTGCTCGCCCTCGTGCTCACCGTCGCGCTGTTCGTCGGACGGTGGGGCGCGGAGACGTTCGGCGGCGCGGGCGCCGTCGCGGTGAGCGGCCTGGCCGGCCTCGCCGACGCGCACGCGGGCTCGCTCGCCGCGGCCCAGCTCGCGGCCAACGGGCAGATCCCGGTGAGCACCGCCGTGCTCGCCGTATCGGCCGCCCTCGCGAGCAACACGGCGCTCAAGCTGCTGCTCGCGTTCACCGCCGGCGGCGCGCGGGTGGGCGCCCGCTACGTCTCGCTCATGATCGTCCCGGTGCTCGCCTACGCCGTCCCCCTCGTCGTCGCGGCCGCGATCGCCTGAGCCACGGCCCGACTCCGGCACGGCCGGCTCCCCTGCCGGCGACGTATCCCGGGCTACGGCAGGGCCGGCTGCCCTGCCGGCGACGTGTCCCGCTCCGACGAGACCGTGCCGCCGCACGGGGCGCGCCGTACCCTGCCGAGGTGGCCATCCTCATCGACTCCGCGCTCTGGTGGCACCGCGAGCGCTGGTGGGGCCACATGGTGAGCGACGAGTCCTACGCCGAGCTGCACGCGTTCGCCGAGCTGCTCGGCGTACCGAACCGCGGCTTCGAGCGCGACCACTACGACATCCCCGAGCACCTGCACGAGGCCGCGCTCGAGGCCGGCGCGCTGCTCGTGTCGTCGAAGGAGCTCGTCACCCGGCTCACGGCCGCCGGCCTGCGCCGCCCCAAGGGTCGCCCCGCGCCGCAAGACGTGTGACCAGCGCGGGCCATAGCCGGCGTACCTCACACATCTCGGCGAGGCCCCGTCGAGATGTGTGACCAGCGCGAGGCCATAGCCGGCGTACATCACACATCTCGGGAAGGCCCCGTCGAGATGTGTGACCAGCGCCGGCCATAGCCGGCGTACATCACACATCTCGGGAACGCAGCCGCGCGGTCAGTGGCCGAGGGCTCGCCAGAAGCCGGCGGCGAGGCGGGACGGCTTCCCGCTGCGCGCCTCGGTGCGGTCCGCGACGGCGAACAGGGCGGTCGCGGCGTTGACGCCGACCCAGCGCAGCGGCTCGACCTCCCACCGCGGCGAGGTGCGGCCGAACCACGGCAGGTCGAGCAGCGGGGAGCCGCTCACGCCGAGGATCGCGTCGCGCAGCGTGCGGCCGGCGAGGTTCGCCGTGGCCACGCCGTCCCCGACGTAGCCGCCGGCCGACGCGAGGCCGGACATCCGGTCGTAGCGCACCGACGGGTACCAGTCGCGCGGGATGCCGAGGTTCCCGCCCCACGCGTGCGTGAACGCCACCCCGTCGAGCTCGGGGAGCAGGTCCACGAGGATGCGCCGCAGCATCGCGTGCACCCGGCGGTCGACGTCGAACTCCGGCCGGACCGCCGAGCCCCAGTGGTACGGCGCCCCGCGCCCGCCGAACGCGATGCGGCCGTCTCGCGTGCGCTGGCCGTAGATCCGCAGGTGCCGCTTGTCGCTGAACGTCTCGCGGTCGGCGAGACCGACCTGCGCCCAGACCGCGTCGGGGATCGGCTCGGTCGCGACCATGAGCGAGTACATCGGGACGACGTCGCGGTGCGCCCCCGCCAGCTGCGGCGTGAACCCCTCCGTGCCGCGTACGACGACGCCCGCCCGGACCACGCCGCGGTCGGTCGTGACCACGCCAGGGGCGATCGACGTGACGGTCGTCCGCTCGTAGATCGTCACGCCGCGCCGGCGTACCGCCGCGGCGAGCCCGAGCACGAGCTCGTAGGGCTGCACGGCGGCGCAGTGCCGGGTGAACGTGCCGCCGAGCACGTGCGTCGCGCGCACGCGACCCACCGCCTCGGTCGCGTCGAGCAGCGCGAGCTGGTCGTCGTCGAAGCCCCACTCGCGCCACCCGGCCACCTCGGCCCGGGCCCGCGCCCACTGCGCCTCGTTGCGCGCCACCGACGCGTAGCCGCCCTGCTGGAAGCCGCAGTCGATCCGCTCGGACGCGACCACCCGGCCGACCTCGACGACGGTGTCGTTCATCGCCCGCTGCATCCGGACCGCGGCGTCGCGGCCCGAGCGCGCGGCGACCTTGCGCAGCGACGCCGGGAAGATCGCCGAGCACCATCCGCCGTTGCGCCCCGACGCGCCGAACCCCACCTGCTCGCGCTCGAGCACGGCGATGCGCAGCGAGGGGTCGGCCACGGCGAGGTAGTACGCCGTCCACAGCCCGGTGTAGCCCGCGCCGACGATCGCGACGTCGACCTGCGTGTCACCCGGCAGCGGCCACGGCTCGGGCGCCACCGTACGAGCGGTGTCGCGCCACAGGGAGTCCGGGCCGGCGGGGTGCGTCCCCGCGCTCACGCCTCGCCCGCTCGCCACCGACGGTTCTGCCACTCCGCCGAGCTCCCGAGCTGCCAGGAGACCGCCCGCGACGGGGCGACGGTCCACAGCAGCACCCCGGCCATCCCCGGGGCGTCCGGGAGGTACTCGAGGTCGGTCGGGTCCGTGTACTTCGCGGCGTACGCCGCCGCCACGCCCGGGTCCGCGCCCGCGGGCCCGCCCGCGGTGGCCGTGCCGTGCACGATGAGCACCGACGAGCCGCTCTCCAGGTGCAGCACGAGTCGCGGGTCGGCGGTGAGGTTCCGGGACCGTACGGCGGAGGGCTCGCCGTAGAACTGCAGGACGCCGTCGACCACGACGCCCCACACGGGAACCGCGTGCGGGCCGTCCCCGCCGGCGGTGGCCACCCACCAGCACTGCGCGGCGGAGAACCGCTGCGCCACCTCGTCCCACGTCAGCACGGACACGCCCGGGTCCTCCTCGGTCGAGCCGCGCCGACCCGTCCCACCCGCGGGACGGCGTACGGCGCGGTCATGCCCGGATCCTGCCAGCACGCCTCGGACACCTCCCCGAGAGGTGGCGTCCTCGCGGCGTTCACCCGCCGGACCGTCCCGCGTCTCCGGGCGAGGCGGCCTGTTCCCGGACGTGCGTCCCGCCGTCCACGAGGCCGGGCCGCGTCGCGACGACCCGACGCGCGGGGTCAGCCGGTCGGCAGGGCGCTCAGCTCGGTGAGCGCGGCGAGCAGCGCGGCGACGTCGTCCTCGGTGGTGTAGCGCACGATGCCCGCGCGGACGAGACCGCCGGAGGCGCGCAGGCCGAGGGCGTCGACCAGCTCGGCGGCGTAGTTGTCGCCGTGCCACACCGCGATGCGACGGCTCGCGAGGAACCGGTCGACCTCCTGCGGGCTGCGGCCCGCCATGGTGAACACGACCGTGGGCGCCCGGTCGGGCGTGACCGACGGTCCGTGGACGGTGACGCCGGGCACCTCGTGCAGCCCCTCCTGGAGCAGCGCGAGCAGCCGGGTCTCGCGGGCCGCCTCCTCGACGATCGACGTGCCGGTCATGAACTCGGCCGCGGCGGTGATGCCGGCGAGGACCTCGATCTGCTGGGTCCCGGTCTCCCAGCGCAGCGGGCCGTCGTAGTCGGCCGGCCGTACGCGGTAGGGCTCGATCTCGCGGAGCAGGTTGTTGCGGACCGCGAGGGCGCCGGCGTGCGGGCCGTACCACTTGTACGGCGAGGTCGAGAGGACGTCGACGCCGAGCTTCGCGGCGTTCGTCGGGAGGTGCGGCACGCGGGCCACGCCGTCGACGAGGATCCGCGCGCCGTACTCGTGGGCGATCGCGACGGCGCGCTCGAGGTCGGGCGCGTGGCCGGTCAGGTTCGAGGCGCCCGAGATGGCCACCCAGCGGGTGCGCCCGTCGGCACAGAGGCCCTTGAGCGGCTCGACGTCGAGCGTGCCGTCGACCGGGTCGACCTCGAGCAGCTCCACCGTGGCGCCGACGTCGCGCGCGGCGAGCATCCAGGGGGCGACGTTCGAGTCGTGGTCGAGCTGGGTGCAGACGATCCGGTCGCCCGGCTCCCAGTGCCGCGACAGCGCCCGGGTGAAGGCGAACATGAGGTTGGTCGTGCTCGGCCCGAAGACGATCTCGTCCGCCTCGGCGCCGACGAGCCCGGCCACCGCCGCGCGGGCCCGGTCCACGACCGCCCCGCTCGCCCGGCTCGCGTCGAACTCGCCGCCGAGGTTCGCCGGCGCCGGCGAGCGCATGTAGTCGGCGATCGCGTCGACGCAGGTGTCGACCGGCAGGGTGCCGGCCGGTCCGTCGAGGCGGACCCAGCCGTCGGAGAGGCCGGGGAAGCGGGCGCGGACGTCGTCGGTGGTGGTCATGCCACGCATCCTGCCAGCGCTCCCGGTGCGAGGCCGCCCGCACCACCGCTCCCCGTCCGCCTCGGCGGTCGCGACGGCTCGCGTCGCCCCGGGCGCACCGCCGCTGGGCGGCGGCTCGGTTGCGGCCGCCGCGAGGCTCAGACGGGTTCGGTCTGGCGCACGACGTGGCCGTTCGCGACCACCGCGCCGCCGCGCTCGACCGGGAACGCGGGCCGTGGCGGGTCGATGAGCCGCAGGATCCGATCACCCGAGATGTTGCGCGCGCGGACCGCGTACTGGCCGCAGTCGCAGATCAGCCAGCGCGGGTCCTCGTGGTCGACGAACCAGTGCTCGTGCTCGACCTGGACGCTCATGTCGCTCTCCCGTTCGACGCGGCCTCCGCGAGGGGTCCCCACCTTCCTCGCACCTCGACCGTAACGGGAGATCACCCGCCGTTGCCACCCCTCGAGGTGAATTCGACGTGACAAATCAGGTGACGCACATCGCGAGAGCGCTCCCATACGACGGCACCCCGCAACCGCCTGAGCGCGTTGGCATCATCGGCCCCGCAAATCTCCGCCTGCGGAGCTCGGTGGCCGCCCTGGTGGGCGGTTTACCCGCGGCCGACAACAAATCATCCGGGCGTCGTGACGGCCTCCCGCGCGAGCGCCCAGAGCGCCTCGACGTCGCGCCGCTCGGTCGGTTCCGCGCCGATCGACACCCGCACCATCCAGCGGCCGTCGAGCAGCGCCGCGGTCAGGAACGCCCGTCCGGACGCGTTCACCCGTTCGACCCAGCCGAGGGTGTGCGCGTCGAGCGCGTCGAGGTCGGTCACGGTGCCGTCGACGCCGCGGAGCGCGGCGCGGCACGTGGCGCAGGCACACCGTCTGCAGGCTCACCGGGGCGAGCAGCTCCCAGCCGGGCTCGGCGTCGACCGCGCCGGCCAGCCAGCGCGCGTTGTCGAGGTCGCGGCGCAGCCGGACCCGGATCGCCTCCGCGCCGTCGAGCCGCAGGTGGAACCACAGCTTGAGCGCGCGGAAGCGGCGGCCCAGCGGGATCCCCCAGTCCTTGTACTGCGTCACCTCGCCGTCGACCGCGGAGCGGAGGTACGACGGGTTCGTCGACATGACGGCGGTCAGGTGCGCGACGTCGCGGACGTAGAGCAGCGACGTGTCGAGCACGGTGCCGAGCCACTTGTGCGGGTTCCAGGACAGCGAGTCGGCGCCGTCGACGCCGGCGAACAGGTGCCGGCACTCGGGCAGCAGCATCGCCGAGCCGGCCATCGCGGCGTCCACGTGCACCCAGGCGCCGTGCTCCGCGGCGACGGCCACGATCTCGGCGACCGGGTCGATCGCGGTGGTGCCGGTCGTGCCGACCGACGCGACCACCGCCGCGGGCCGCCGGCCGGCGGCGACGTCGGCGGCCATCGCGTCCCGCAGCGCCGCGGGGTCCATCGCGTAGGTCACCGGGTCGACGGCCACGAACCGCAGGTTGTCCCGGCCGAACCCGGCGAGCAGCACGGCCTTCGGCACCGACGAGTGCGCGTGCGGCGAGGCGTAGACGACGAGCGGCGCGACCTCGGCCTGCAGGCCGCCGCGCGTCTCACCCAGGTCCGTGGCCCGCTCGCGGGCGGCCAGCATGGCGACGAGGCACGCGGTGGACGCCGTGTCGTGGATCGCCCCGCGCCACTCCGGCGCCAGCCCGCACAGCTCGCGCAGCCACTCGGTGACGACCTCCTCGACCTCGGTGAGCGCCGGGGCCGACTGCCAGGTGATCCCGAGGGCGCCGAGGCCGGAGGACGCCATGTCGCCGAGGACCGAGGCGAGCGACGCGTTCGACGGGAACCACGCGAAGTACCCGGGGCTCTGGATCTGCGTGACGCCCGGCACGATCACCCGGTCGAGGTCGCCGATGAGCGCGGCGAACGGCTCGGGCGTCTCGGGTGGCGGACCGGCGAGCGCCGTACGCACCTCGCCCGGTGCCACCTCCGAGCGCACCGGCAGGTCCGGGACGCGCAGCCGGAAGTCGGCGATCCAGTCCACCAGCTCGTGCGCGGCGGCGCGGAACTCCTCGGGCGTCACGGCGTCTCCCTCGCTCGGCGCGAGCGGCGTCGCGCTGCGGCGAGCGTACGGCGACGGCGCTCGACAGGATGTGCCGCATGGACGCACCCGAGTTCCGCACCATCATCGAGCCGTTCCGGATCCACTCCGTGGAGCCGCTGCGGATGACCACGCCCGAGCAGCGGCGGGCGGCGGTGCGCGACGTCGGCTACAACCTGTTCCAGGTGCACGCGCAGGACGTGATCGTCGACCTGCTCACCGACTCCGGCACGGGCGCGATGAGCCGGGACCAGTGGGCCGCGCTGCAGCACGGCGACGAGTCGTACGCGGGCTCGCCGTCGTACTACCTCTTCCGTGACGCGGTCCGGGAGCTGTTCCCGTTCGAGCACGTGATCCCCACCCACCAGGGCCGGGCCGCCGAGCGGATCCTGTTCAGCGTGGTCGGCGGGCCGGGCAAGGTGATCCCGAACAACACGCACTTCGACACGACGCGGGCCAACGTCGAGTACACCGGCGCGACCGCGGTCGACCTCGTCGTCGCGGAGGCGCACGACCCGACGTCGACGTCGGCGTTCAAGGGCGACATGGACGTCGCGGCGCTCGAGGCGCTGCTCCGCGAGCGCGGCGACGACGTGCCGCTCGTGATGGTCACCGTCACGAACAACAGCGGCGGCGGTCAGCCGGTGTCGCTCGCGAACCTGCACGCGGTCCGGGAGGTGTGCGACCGGTACGGGAAGCCGCTGTTCCTCGACGCGTGCCGCTTCGCCGAGAACGCCTGGTTCATCCGCGAGAAGGAGACCGGGCACGCGGGACGCGACGTGGCGGACATCGTGCGGGAGATGGCCTCGCTCGCGGACGGCATGACCATGAGCGCGAAGAAGGACCCGATGGGCAACATCGGCGGCTGGCTCGCGATGGACGACGACGACCTCGCGCGGCGCTGCCGCGACCTGCTCGTGCTCGGCGAGGGCTTCCCGACGTACGGCGGACTGGCCGGGCGCGACCTCGAGGCGATCGCGCAGGGCCTGCGCGAGGTGGTGCACCACGACTACCTGCGCTACCGGGTGCGGTCGACGGCGTACCTCGGAGAGTCCTTGGTGGCCGCGGGGATCCCGGTCCTCACGCCGGTGGGCGGCCACGCGGTCTACATCGACGCCCGGGCGATGCTGCCGCACATCCCGCCGCTGGAGTACCCCGGGCAGTCGCTCGCCGTCGCGCTCTACGAGGCCGGCGGAGTCCGCTCGTGCGAGATCGGCACCGTGATGTTCGGCCGTCAGCCCGACGGCTCGGAGCGCCCCGCCGCCCTCGACCTGGTGCGGCTGGCCATCCCGCGGCGCACCTACACCCAGAGCCACATCGACTACGTGATCGAGGCGTGCCTGCACGTCGCGGCCCGCTCCGACGAGCTCACCGGGTACCGCATCGTGGACGAGCCGCCGACCCTGCGGCACTTCACCGCGGCGTTCGAGCCGCTGGGCTGAGGCGGTCACCGCATCCGCACGGTCGGCGTACCACGCGGCCGGGAGGACGTCATGCCGTTCGAGCGCCACATCTCCAGGGTCGAGATGTCCGCGGCCATCGCCGCGCGGACCAGGCCACCACCTGCACGAGCAGTGGTCCAACGCCGTCTGACGCCTCGCTCGTCGCCGACTGCCCCCACGATCGGGACCTCGTGGACGAGCCGCACCGGCGCTGCCCCTTCGGCAGTGCCGCGCGCAGAACCGCACCTCAGCGCGCACGCGAGCTTCGACGCGGTGTCCACCGGCACGAGGAGTCACCGCTGGGCCGCCCGTGCTGCGCCTGTCCCAGTCCGGGGAGCCGATCCCGGTGCGGGAGTACGACGCGTACGTCAACGCCATGAGCCGGCTGCGCTCGGAGATCGCCAGCCTCCGGCACGACTGTCCGCCGCCCTCACCACCCGGGAACCGCTCACCGGCGCGGCCAGCCGGCTCGCGATGCTCTCCGACCTGAGCGCGCGCGGAGCTCGTCACCCCGAGTCCCGCCCTGCACCAGGTGATGGTGGACCTCGACCTGTTCCAGGACGTCAACGACCGCTACGGGCACCAGGCGGGCGACCTCGTCCTGACCGAGACCGTCCGCCACGTGCTCGGCCGGCTGCGGCCCTATGACGAGCTCTACCGCTACGGCGGCGAGGAGTTCCTCGTCTGCACGCCGGGCTCCGACCTGACGACGGGGATCGCCGCGATCGAGCGGCTCCGGAGGAGATCGCGACGATGCCGGTCGACGTCGGAGATGACAGCCGCTCCGGATCACCGCGTCCCTCGGCGGGCGCTCCTGGACGCGGACGTGCCGGTCGAGTCGATCGGCGGCGCCGAAGGCGCTCTCGAGCCGTCGGCGGGTCGCAACCAGTCCTGCGGAGGCGCCCGCCGGCGCGCGAGGCCGGACGCGGAGACCGGGCTCCGCGTACGCCCGACACGCGGGATGCGGGCCCGGTCGCCGGAGTCGCCGCCCGGGCCGGCCGGTCAGGCCGCGGAGGGCCTCGGCGAGCTCGCGGAACTCCTCGACGAGCAGGCCCATGTCCTGCTGCGTGTGGGCGAGCGACACGAGCCACTGCTCGTCGAGTCCCGGAGGTGTGAGGATGCCGCGGTTGACCCCCCAGAGCCAGGAGAGCTCGGCGGCCCCGAAGTCGGTGCGCTTGTAGTCGCGGTAGTGGCGCACCGGTGTCGGGGACCAGGTCACCGCGCCCTTCACGCCGAAGCCGACCGTGTGGGCGGGCAGCTCGTGGGCCGCGATGATCTCGTCCATCGCCGTCAGGGCGCCCACGTTGAGCGCCTCGGCGGCGCCGAGCGCGTCCGGCGTCGCGATCTCGTCGATCGCCACGGCCGCGGCGACGACGAGCGGGTTGCCGTTGTAGGTGCCGAAGTGCGGCATGCGGCCGTCGGTGATGCAGGCCATCACCTCGGCGCGGCCGCCGAAGGCCGCGAGCGGCAGGCCGCCGCCGATGCTCTTCGCGAGCGCGACCAGGTCGGGCGTGACCCCGAGCCGCTGCGAGGCACCGGCGTAACCGGCGGTGAGACCGGTCTTCACCTCGTCGAAGACGAGCAGCGAGCCGTGCTCGTCGCAGAGCGCGCGGACGCCGGCGAGGTAGCCCGCGTCGGGCACGACGATCCCGATGTTCTCGAGCACCGGCTCCATGAAGACGCAGGCGACCTCGGAGCCGTACTGGTCGAAGAGCTGCCCGAGGCGCGCGAGGTCGTTGTAGGGCACGACGTGGACGACGCCGGCCTCGACCTCGAACGGCGTGACGGGCGTGGGCGCGTCCTCCGGGCCGGCGTCGGCCACGTCGGGCTTGACCGACACCTGCAGGGCGTCGTAGCCACCGTGGTAGCCGCCCTCGATCTTGATGATCGCCTTGCGGCCGGTGAACGCGCGGGCGGTGCGCAGCGCGTACATCGTGGCCTCGGTGCCGGAGTTGGCGAAGCGCAGCTGGTCGAGCCCGAACCGGCGCTGGAAGCGCTCCGCGGCCTCGGTCGCGGACGGCGACGGCGTCACGAACAGCGTGCCGGTCTCGAGCGCGCGCGTGACCGCGGCGACGACCGTGGGGTTCAGGTGACCGGCGAGCATCGCGCCGAAGCCCATCGACAGGTCGAGCACCTTGCGGCCGTCGACGTCGGTGAGCCAGGCGCCCTTCGCCGACGTGATGGCGACGGGGTAGGGGTCCCAGTGCTGGAACGAGGACGGCACGCCGAGCGGCAGCGGACCCAGCGCGCGAGCGTGGTGCGCGGCCGAGCCGGGCGTCGTCGCCGCGAACCGCTCCCACTCGGCGGCGAGCAGGGCGGCCACCCGCTCGGGATCGATCGGGGCGGACGACGCCGGGACGTTCCGCCAGGTGGCCGGGTCGTGGGCGGGCCAGGTGACCGGCGTCGTGGTCGATGAGGTGGTGTCGGTCATGTCGGCCTCCGGACCGCCGGGTGGACGTGGGTGCGCCCAGCAGCCTATGCGGACCGGTACGCCGACCGGGTCGGGGCCTCGTCGCGGCAGCGGTCCGACACCACGCCAGGCTCCAGAAGCGGTAGTTGTAACTACCGGTAACTCCAACTACCGCTAAGGCGTGATCAGAAGATGGTGCCACACTCGGTAAGTTGAGTTACCGTAAATGCAGTTACCGATCGCGCGGAACCGATGCCGAGGAGTCGAGATGGACCGACCCGACGACCTCTTCGACCGCACCCGCGAGTGGGACCAGCTCGCCGACCTCGCCTCGAGCGACGCCCAGGGCATGCGGGTGGGCGTCGTCTCCGGTCGCCGCCGCCAGGGCAAGAGCTTCCTGCTGCGCCGTATCGCCCGCGCCGGCGACGGCCTCTACCACCAGGCACAGGAGCTCGAGCGGGTCCAGTCGTTGGACCGCTTCGCCGACGACGTCGCCCGTGGGCTGGGCCTGCCCGCCGGGCAGCTGCGCTTCGCCGACTGGGAGGTCGCCCTGCGTACCGCTCTCGGGTACCCGGCGCGCGGCCAGGCCGACACGCCACGCGGCATCCCGTCCGGTGCGCGCCGGCTGCTCGTCATCGACGAGCTTCCCTACCTGCTCACCCACTCCCCCGAGATCCCGAGCGTCCTGCAGGAGCTCTACGACGAGGCCCGCGACCTGGCGCTGCCCCCCGCGTGCGTGATCGTGTGCGGTTCCAGCCTGTCGGTGATGACCGACCTGCTGTCGGGCACCAAGCCGCTTCGCGGCCGCGCCCAGCTCGACCTGACCGTGCAGCCCTTCGACTTCCGCACCGCCGCCGGGTACTGGAAGGTCACCGAACCGGCCCTCGCGTTCCTGCTGCACACCGTGTTCGGCGGCACAGCCGGCTACCGACCGCTGACCGACGACCCGCCCGCGAGCGCGGCCACGTTCGACACGTGGCTGGCACGCAACGTCCTCAACCCCGCGCACGCCCTCTACGGCGAGAAGGACTACCTGCTGCGCGAGGACAACCGGATCGCGGACAAGCAGCTGTACAACTCGATCCTGTCCTCGGTCGCGGCCGGCAATCACACCCTGGCCGCCATCGGCGCCCCGCTGGCCCGCACGCGCGACGCGCTCCGGCACCCGATCGGCGTGCTGGAGGCCAGCGGGTTCCTCATCAAGGTCGACGACATGACGAACCTGCGCCGGTCGCTGTACTTCATGGCCGACCCGATCGTGCGGTTCTCCGAGGTCGTCATCGAGCCCTACCGCCCCCTGCTCGAGGAGGGCGCCGTCGCCGAGGCATGGCGGCTCGCAGCGCCGGCGTTCAGCAGTCACGTCCTCGGCCCGCACTTCGAGATGCTCGCCCGCACCTGGACGGAGCGGCACTCCGGTCCACGGTGGGGCGGCATCGCCGTGGGTCAGGTAGGGCCGGGCACGGTCAACGACGCCGGGGGAAGGACTCGGCACGAGCTCGACGTCGTCGCGGTCGCCCGGGGCAGCAACGCACGCGACACCCGGGCCCCGATCGTGGTGCTCGGCGAGGCGAAGGCGACGACGGCTCGGCGCACCGTCAGCGACCTGACGCGACTCGAAAGGATCCGCGACCTGCTGGTCTCGCGTGGTCGTGACGCGACCGACGCGCACCTGGCCCTGTTCAGCCGCACCGGGTTCGACGAGAACCTCGTGAGAGCGGCGCAGGACCGGCCCGAGGTGCACCTCATCGGCCTCGCGGACCTCTATGCCTGACGCTGCCGCCCGTCGTCGCGGTCGGCGCGTCAGTGCCTCGCGAGCAGCTGGCGCGCCGCGACGATGCGCTGCACCTGGTTGGTGCCCTCGTAGATCTGGGTGATCTTGGCGTCGCGCATCATCCGCTCGACCGGGTAGTCCTTGACGTAGCCGTAGCCGCCGAGCACCTGGACCGCGTCCGTGGTGATCTCCATGGCTACGTCGGACGCGAAGCACTTCGCCGCGGCACCGAAGAACGTGAGGTCGGCGTCGCCGCGCTCGCTCTTCGCGGCTGCGGCGTAGACCAGCTGGCGCGCGGCCTCGAGCTTGATGGCCATGTCGGCGAGCATGAACTGCAGGCCCTGGAACTCCGCGATCGCCCGGCCGAACTGCTTGCGCTCCTTGGCATAGGAGGCGGCGTAGTCGAGCGCGCCCTGCGCGATGCCGATGGCCTGCGCGCCGATGGTGATGCGGGTGTGGTCCAGCGTCGCCATCGCGAGCGCGAACCCGGTGCCGACGTCGCCGACGCGTCGGCTGTCGGGGATGCGGACGTCGTCGAAGTACAGCTCGCGCGTCGGGGAGCCCTTGATGCCGAGCTTCTTCTCCAGCGCGCCGTACGAGAATCCGGCGTCGCCGTCCTCGACGACGAACGCCGTGATGCCGCCGTGAGTGCGCTTCTCCGGGTCGGTGACCGCCATGACGGTGTAGAACTTCGAGACACCGGCGTTGGTGATCCATCGCTTGGCGCCGTTGAGGATCCAGCTGTCGCCGTCGCGGACCGCCTGCGTGCGCATGCCGCCGGCGTCGCTTCCGGCCTCCGGCTCGGAGAGGGCGTAGGAGATCATCGCCTCGCCGCGGGCGAGCGGCGGCAGGTACGTCTGCCTGAGCTCGTCCGTGCCGGCGATGAGCAGCGGGAGCGACCCGAGCTTGTTGACCGCGGGGATGAGCGAGCTCGAGGCGCAGACCCGCGCGACCTCCTCGATCACGATGCACGAGGCGAGGGCGTCGCCGCCCTGGCCGCCGTACTCCTCCGGCACGTGGATGGCCTGCAGGTCGCTCGCGACGAGCGCGTCGAGCGCCTCCTGGGGGAACCGCGCCTGGTCGTCCACGTCGGCGGCGTACGGCGCGATCTTGTCCGCCGCGAGGGCGCGCACCGCCTCGCGGAGCATCTCGTGCTCCTCCGACGGGCGGTACAGGTCGAAGTCGGCGTTGCCCAGGCTGGCCATGGTGGAGGCCCTTCCTCACGTGCGGACTGCGGGTCGCCGTCCACGCTACCCACGGGTGCTCCCGCGGTCGCGCCCAGCGGTCGGACCGCCGGGTGGTCGACCGCGCCACGGCGCAATCGGTCCATGCGGAGGCGCGGCGAGGTGCTCCCCGCGCCCCGGGGCGGGGCGCGCTCACCCCGACGCCCTCCCCTAGGCTCGCCGCCGTGACCGAGACGCCCCCGATCCCCGGCTTCCGGCCGCGGCGCGTGAGCGTCGTCGGCTGCGGCTACCTCGGCGCCGTGCACGCCGCGGCGATGGCCGTCGTGGGCCACGACGTCGTGGGCTACGACGTCGACGCCGCGAAGGTCGACGCCCTCGGGCGCGGCGAGGCGACGTTCTACGAGCCGCGGCTCGACGACCTGCTCGACGAGGCGCTCGCCACCGGCCGGCTGCGGTTCACGACGTCGGCCGCCGAGACCGCCGAGCACGGCGACGTGCACTTCCTCTGCGTCGGCACGCCGCAGCTCGCCGGCTCCAACGCCGCGGACCTGAGCTACGTCGACGCCGCGATCGAGTCGCTCGGACCGCTGCTCGCGCGGCCCTGCCTCGTCGTCGGCAAGTCCACCGTCCCGGTCGGTACCGCGGAGCGGCTGCGCGACCGGCTCGTCGCGCTCTCCCCCGTCGGCGAGGGCGTGCACCTCGCGTGGAGCCCTGAGTTCACTCGCGAGGGGTTCGCCGTCGAGGACGCCCTCGAGCCGGACCGGATCGTGGTGGGCGTCGACCGGCAGGGCGACGCCGACGAGCTCGCCGACGTACTCGCTCCCGTCCTCGATCGCGGCGTGCCGTACGTCGTCGTCGACCTCGCGACGGCGCAGCTGGTGAAGAACGCCGCGAACGCCTTCCTCGCCACGAAGATCTCGTTCATCAACGCCATGGCCGAGCTGTGCGAGGCCACCGGCGCCGACGTCGTCGCGCTCGCCGACGCGCTCGGCCACGACGTCCGCATCGGCCGCAAGTTCCTCCAGGCCGGGCTCGGCTTCGGCGGCGGCTGCCTGCCCAAGGACCTGCGCGGGTTCATGGCCCGGGCCGAGGAGCTCGGCGTCGACCAGGCGCTGGCCTTCCTGCGCGACGTCGACGACATCAACCTGCGTCGCCGCCGCCGTGCCGTCGAGGTCACCACCGACCTGCTCGGCGGCGACGTCGCCGGGGCGCGGATCACCGTGCTGGGCGCGGCGTTCAAGCCGGACAGCGACGACATCCGCGACTCGCCGGCGCTCGACGTCGCCCACACCCTGCACGAGCTCGGCGCGGCGGTCCGCGTCCACGACCCGAAGGCGCTGGACAACGCGCGGCGCTCCCGGCCCGGGCCGGCGTACGTCGACGACGTGCTCGAAGCCTGCCGCGACGCCGACGCCGTCCTGCACCTCACCGAGTGGGCGGAGTACCGCGCGCTCGACCCGGCGGTGCTGGGCGAGGTCGTGGCGCACCGTCGGCTCCTGGACGGCCGCAACGTCCTCGATGCCGCCGCCTACCTACGCGCCGGCTGGGACCTGCGCGCGCTCGGCCGCCCCCACGTCGCGCGCTGAGCCACGGCTCGAGTCCGCGCTGGGCGCCCCGCGTCGCGCGCAGCGCGACGCTCGTCGCGTGCCGCGGCACCCGACGGCATAGCCTCGGTCCCGTGGCCCGCGACCCCGACCTGTACGGCGACGACGAGCGCGTCCGCGCGCTCCTGCACGACACCTCCGTGTGGGCCGTCGTCGGCCTGTCGGACAGCCGGATCCGCCCGGCGTACGGCGTCGCCCGCCTCCTGCAGTCCCGCGGCAAGCGGATCGTGCCGATCCACCTCACCGCGCGCACGGTGCACGGGGAGCGCGGCTACGCGACGCTCGCCGACGCCGTCTTCGAGATCGGGCCGATCGACGTCGTCGACTGCTTCGTGAACTCGACGCGGGTCGGCGCGGTCGTCGACCAGGCGATCGCCATCGGCGCGGCGGCGGTCTGGATGCAGCTCGACGTGATCGACGAGGCCGCCGCGCGACGGGCCCGCGACGCCGGCCTCGAGGTCGTGATGGACCGCTGCCCGGCGATCGAGTGGCGGCGCCTCGGTCAGACCGGCTAGCTGATCAGGGCACGTTCACGACGAGACGGGGGGGCGGTGCGCGGCTCGCAGGGCCGCGCCCTTGGCCGTGGCGATCGCGTTGAGCTCGGCCTGGAAGTCGCGCATCCGCGCGCGCAGCGCGACCCCGCGCTCGTCGTCCGACGCGGCGAGGATGCGCACCGCGAGCAGCCCGGCGTTGCGCGCGTTGCCGATCGCCACCGTCGCCACCGGTACGCCGGCCGGCATCTGGACGATCGACAGCAGCGAGTCGAGGCCGTCGAGGTTCGCCAGCGGCACGGGGACGCCGACGACGGGCAGCGGCGTGATCGCGGCGAGCATGCCCGGCAGGTGCGCGGCGCCGCCGGCGCCCGCGATCACCACGCGCAGACCGCGGTCGGCTGCGGTGCGGCCGTACTCGAGCATCTCCTCGGGCATGCGGTGCGCCGAGACGACCCCCACCTCGTAGGGCACACCGAACTCGGCGAGCACCGTCGCCGCGGCCTCCATCGTCGGCCAGTCCGAGTCCGAGCCCATCACGATGCCGACGAGGGGGGTCGCTGCGCTGTCACTCATCGATGGCTCCGCTGAGGTAGTCGGCCGCGTGGTGCGCCCGCGCGAGCAGGTCGTCGAGGTCGTCCCCGACGACGGTGACGTGACCGATCTTGCGCCCGGGCCGCACGTCCTTGCCGTACATGTGGACCTTCAGCCCCGGGTCGCGCGCCATGCAGTGCAGGAACGCGTGGTACATCTCGCCCTTGTCGCCGCCGAGGACGTTGACCATCACGGCGTACGGCGCCACCGCGGACGGGTCGCCGAGCGGCAGGTCGAGCACCGCGCGGAGGTGGTTCTCGAACTGCGACGTGACCGCGCCGTCGATCGACCAGTGCCCGGAGTTGTGCGGACGCATCGCCAGCTCGTTGACCAGGACCCGGCCGTCGCGGGTCTCGAACATCTCGACGGCCAGCATCCCGACCACGTCGAGGACGCCGGCGACGGTGAGCGCGGCCCGCTGCGCGGCCACCGCCTCGTCGTCGGTGAGCCCGGGCGCCGGCGCGACCACCTCGGTGCAGATCCCGTCGGTCTGCACGGTGCGCACGACGGGATAGGCGACCGCCTGGCCGTGCGGGCTGCGCGCCACCTGCGCGGACAGCTCCTGCACGAAGTCCACGCGCTCCTCGGCGAGCCAGCGGGCGCCCGGTGCGAGGGTCGTCGAGGTCATCAGGTCGTGCACGGCCTCGGCGTCGCCGAGGACCCACACGCCCCGGCCGTCGTAGCCGCCGCGCGACGTCTTGAGCACGACCGGCCAGCCGGCCGTCTCCGCGAACGCCGCGACCTCCTGGGGCGTGGTCACCTCCGCCCACGCCGGGCACGGCACGCCGGCCGCGGTGAGCGCCTCGCGCATCACGATCTTGTCCTGCGCGTGGGCCAGCGCGCCCGGACCCGGGCGCACCGCCACGCCCTCGGACTCGAGCACCTCGAGGTACGCCGGCGGCACGTGCTCGTGGTCGAACGTGACGACGTCGCAGCCCGCGGCGAACGCGCGCAGCGCCTCGAGGTCGTCGTGACTGCCGATGCGGACGTCGCGCACGGCCTGCGCCGCGCTGTCCTCGATCGACGTCGCGAGCACCCGCAGGCCGACGCCGAGGGCGATCGCGGGCTGCTGGAGCATGCGGGCGAGCTGCCCGCCCCCGACGACGCCGACGACCGGGAACCCGGGTGCCACGTGGGCATCGACGGTTCCGGTCACGCGGTGAGCCTAGTGCCGCTCGGCGGTGACCTCGAAGACGGCCTCGACCGTCTCGCCCGGCCGCGCGAGGCGCAGCGGGAACCTCCCCGAGAAGGGGTCGGTCGGCGCGGTCATCGGCTCGAGGCACACGACGTCGAGGTCGTGCGGCGCGAACACGACGCCGACGTCGTACCCCGACACGTAGGTCACCGAGACGCCCCGGGCACCGGCGCGCACGCGACGCGACCGTGCCCGCCGGCACGTCGAGGAACACGTCGTCCAGCACGGCGGACCCGAGCGGCCCACGCGGCGGCGGCTGCTCGACCACGTCGCCGGTGGGGATCTTGACCTCGTCGAGCACGGCACGACGTGCGAACGGGGCGTCGAGCACCCACTCCGCGCGCGGTACGTCGGGGAACTCGAACCACGGGTGCCAGCCGAACGCGACGGGCACGGCGCGGTCACCGGTGGCCGTGAGCGCGGTCGCGATGCGCAGCGTGCGCCCGGAGAGCACGACGTCGACGACGAGGTCGTGGGCGAACGGGAACGCGGCGTACCGGTCGAGCCGCTCGTCGACCCGCAGCCGGGCGCGCAGCCGGGCAGCCACCGGCGTCGGCGCGGACGTCCTCGACCTCCCACTCGCGCGCGCCGGCCGACAGCCCGTGGATCGGCTGGCCGAACTCGTCCGGGTGCACGCCCGGGTCGCCGACGCGCACGTCCCACGCGACGGCGCCGACGACCTGGTGCGGCGCCGCGAGCCGGTTGGCCCACGGCGCGAGCAGCGGGATGCCGAACGTCGACCCGCGGCCGAGGTAGCCGGCGAGTCCGTGCCGCCGGGCGAGGAGCTCCACGCCGTCGAGCGTCATCGAGACGCCGACCATCCCGGCGCCGGGGACGAACGCCGCCTCGACACCGTCGTCCGAGGCGAGCGTCACGCGCTCGAACGACGGGTCCTCGGGGTCGGGTCCGCGCCGTACGCCGGACGTCACGCGCCCACCACCTCGAGCTCGCCCACCGACGTCTCCCCTCCCGACTACCCTCCAGCGCTCCCGAGAGGCTATCGGGGTAGGGACACGGCGCAGGGTCTTCGTCACCGCGGGGGCGTTGGCGACGTGCGGTCGCTGAGAATCGGCTGAGCGACAACGTCATCGGTGACTGGGCTCACCCGGTGGCTGTCCCGCGAAGGGTCGATCAGCGCCGACGGACGGGTAGGATCGTCCGGTGACTGACGCGCCCACGACCGGTGGTGCCCCGCTGCTGCGTTCGCTGTACGGACGGGTCGAGCACCTCGTCCGCGAGGTCGCGAAGTTCGGCATCGTCGGGCTCGTCGCGCTCGTCGTCGACGTCGGCCTGTTCAACCTGCTGCGCTTCGCCGGCGGCGAGGGTCCCATGTACGACAAGCCGCTGACCGCGAAGGTCGTGAGCGTCAGCGTCGCCACCACGGTGGCCTACTTCGGCAACCGCTACTGGACCTTCCGCCACCGCGGTCGCACGAGCTTCCACCGCGAGTACCTGCTCTTCTTCGTGCTCAACGGCGTCGGGCTCGCGATCTCGGTCGGCTGCCTGTGGTTCTCGCACTACGCGCTGGGCTTCACCAGCCCGGTCGCGGACAACATCAGCGCCAACGTGATCGGCCTCGGGCTCGGCACGCTGTTCCGCTTCTGGTCCTACCGCCGCTGGGTGTTCCCGGCCGACACCGAGGCCGCCGGCGAGGAGACGCTCGCCACCACCGTCTGACCCGGTCCACCCTCGACCGGCACGCCCGGCTGCTCGGAGCCATCCGACCCGATTGCCGGCGACGGCACCGTCGACCTGGCCGGGTCGGTGCTCGCGCCGACGAGCCGTTCCTCGAGACGGCGCCGTCGCGTCCGCGGACCGGCCGTCGCCGCGTCGTCGACGGTGTCCTCGACCGTGGGCCGGGCGGGCAGGAACATCGCGAACACGGCCGGACGCGCCCCGAGCATCTCGAGCCGACCGCCGTCGGCCGCGACGAGGGTGCGGGCCAGCGCGAGGCCGAGCCCCGACGAGTCGGCACCGCTGACGCTGCGGTCGAAGACCGTCTTGTCCAGCTCCTCGGGGACGCCCGGCCCCTCGTCCGAGACCTCGACGACGACCCACCGGCCGGAGCCGCGCAGCCGGATCGTCGTAGCGCCCTCACCGTGGACGAGCGAGTTCTCGATGAGCGTGGCGAGCGCCTGCGCCTGGGCGCCCGGCAGCCCCACGGCGACGAGCCCCGTGGTCCCGATGCGCACGATCCGTCGCCGCGCCGCGTGGAACGCCGGGGTCCACTCGCTGACCTGGGACGCGACGAGGGCGTCGATGTCGATCGGTACGCGCGCGGACTGCCGGCTGCCGCGGCTGACGCCGACGACCTCGTCGACGACGCCGGTGAGCCGCTCGACCTGGCCCAGCGCGGCGGTGGCCTCCCCGTGCACGACGTCGAGGTCGTCGGTCGCGAGGATCTCCTCGAGCCGCAGCGACAGCGCGGTCAGCGGCGTGCGCAGCTGGTGCGACGCCTCGGTGGTCACCCGCCGCTCGTTCTCGAGCAGCGAGTTGAAGTCGGTGATCGCCTGGTCGAGCACCTCGGCCACGGCATCGAGCTCGGGTACGCCGTACCGCCGGTCCAGCCGGCGGCTGTCGCCGGTCGCGATGCGCCCCGCCACGTCCGCGAAGTCCTCGAGCGGGCGGGTCAGCCGGCGCGCGTAGAACAGCGCCACGATCATGGATACGCCGAGGGCGAGGCCGGAGAGGACCAGGGTGAGCAGCGCCTCGTCGCGGATCCGCTGCGCGTTCAGCGTCTTCGGGATGGTCGCCGTGACGGTCACCGTGCCGGACGTCGACGTCACCGTGTACGAGTCGCCCTCCGGGCGCGGACCGGTGCTGAGGGTGCGACCACCCGGGACCGAGGCGCTCAGCTGGGCGCCGTCGCGCAGGTAGTCGCGGAGGATCGAGGTCGTGATGACGCCGCCGGCCTCGACGGTGTGCTGCAGACCCGCGGCCGCGATCCGGGCGCCGGACTGGGCGCGCTGCTGCTCGGCGGAGCTGGTGAAGGCCCAGATGAAGGACAGCAGGATCGCGCCCAGCAGGAGCAGCGCGAACAGCGTGGTGGAGAACACCAGCAGGATCAGCCGGCGTCGCACGGTCAGATGTCCTTCTCGAGCCGGAACCCCACCCCGCGCACCGTGGTGATCCGCGCGCCCTCGTCGCCGAGCTTGCGCCGCAGCGTCGAGACGTGCATGTCGAGGGTCTTGGTGGCACCCAGCCACTCGGTCTGCCACACCTCGCGCATCAGCTCGTCGCGGCCCACGACCGTGCCCGCGCGGCGCATGAGCATGAGGAGCAGCTCGTACTCCTTCGGCGTGAGCGCCGCCTCCACGCCCTGGACGGTCACCCGGCGCGACGGCACGTCGAGGGTGATCCGGCCGACGCTGACGGCGTCGGCCTCGGGTCCGCTCGCCCGGCGCAGCTGCGCGCGCACGCGGGCGAGCAGCTCGGCGACGCGGAACGGCTTGGGGACGTAGTCGTCGGCGCCGGCGTCGAGGCCGACCACGAGGTCGGCCTCCTCGCTGCGCGCGGTCAGCACGAGCACGGGGAGCGCGGAGCCCCGGACGCGGAGCGAGCGGCACACGTCGAGCCCGTCCATCCCCGGCAGCCCGAGGTCGAGCACGAGCAGGTCGGTGTGCCCGCCCAGCGCCGAGTTCAGCGCGGCGTGGCCGGTGGTGACCAGGGTGACGTCGTAGCCCTCACGGCTCAGCGCGCGGACCAGCGGCTCGCTGATGTCCGGGTCGTCCTCGGCCACCAGTACTCGGCTCATGTGGACAGGATAGGCAGAAGTCAGCGCGCCAGGGCCAGCGCTACGCCGGCTCGCAGGACCGAGGCGTACGGCCGGACGGGCGCGGAGAGCTCGTCACCGACCACCTCGACCACCCAGCGGTCGCCACCGGGCATCTCGCCGCCGCACATCACCATCTCGGCGAGGCCCCCGAGCATGAGCAGCGACACCTCGGCCGGATCGCTGCGCGGATCGTCCACGTCGACGATGACGCAGCGTCCGGTGAGCGCGGCGAACGTCGCCGGGTACTCGTCGACGTCGAAGGTGTCCATGATGTAGTACACCTCGCCCTCGCTGCGCCGGACGACCGTGTGCACCCGCGTCTCGACGACCGAGCTGCCCGCGGGAAGGCACGACACGAACCAGCTCGCGGCGTCGACGGTCTCGGCGAGGACCTCGGCGACGACGACCAGCCGCCGCGACGGGTCGGCGTCGTCGGTCTCGTCGAGCCGGCGCAGGACCTCGTCGAGCGCCTGGCCCGGGTCGGCGCTGCCCCGCCCGCGGAACTGCCGGCGCTCGGGCTGAGCCTCGTCCCCGGTCTCGCCGTCGCCGGTCGCCGTGCGGCCGGCCACGACCGGGGTCGGGGACGCGGCGCGCTTGGCGCGGTACTGGGCGGCGTCCGCAGCGCGCAGCAACCGGGCCGGGGTGACGCCGACCTGCGGCAGGCCGTCCGTCGTGGCGACGCCGCACGCGACGCCCTCCTCGAGCACCGACGCGGCGCGGTCGCAGACGTCGTTCGCGAGGGAGACGACGACGTCGGCCGGCGCGCCGACGACGAGGAGGCAGAACTCGTCACCGCCGAGCCGGGCGGCGAGCGTGTCCGGCAGCGCCGAGGCGGCGGCCGCGAGCTCGGAGGCGAACGTGATGAGCGAGGTGTCGCCCGCGACGTGGCCGTGCCGGTCGTTGATCCGCTTGAGCCCGTTCACGTCGACGACCACCAGCCCGACCGCGACGCCGTCGGAGCGGTGGCGGGCCAGCGCCTCGTCCAGCCGGTCCTCGAAGGCCCGTCGGTTGGCCAGCCCGGTCAGGTCGTCGGTGTAGGCCATCCGCTCGACCCGCTTGAGGTGCTCGGCCTGGGCGATGCCCGCGCCGACCTGCGAGGCGACGACCCGGCCGAAGTCGAGGTCGTCCTCGGTGAACGGTGTCCGGTCGGCCGTGCGGGTGGCCCACAGCTCGCCCCAGATCCGGCCCTCGAACAGGATCGGCAGGGCGAGGCAGGAGTTCTTCCGCTCCCGGCGCAGGATCCCGTCGACCTTGGCGTCCCCGCCGGGGTCGCCGATCGTCTGCACGTAGCCCACGCCCTCGGTGAGCATCCGGCGCGCGAGGGCATGGTCGGACAGGGCGTAGACCTCGTCCAGCGGGTCCGGCTCCTCCTCCGGGCCGAGGTCCCCGTCGTTGACGAGGGTGCGTATGCGACCGCTGTTGCGCTCCCACAGGGACAGCGACACGGTCGACGCCTCCAGGGCCTTGCGGCCCTCGGCCGCCATGACCCGGATCAGGTCCGCGTACCCGCGGGCGGAGGAGACCAGGGAGACGAACTCGATGAGCGAGTGAAGCCGGAAGCCGAGGTCGGCGGCGGACCGAGTGTCCGCTTCCCCCACCTCGTGCTCGTGACCGGTGACCCGCCGCACAGGCTCTCTATCGGCAGCACGGGGCCACTCCTGTTGCCCTGCGGGGGTGGTACCTGCCGGCCTCACCGGCGCAGGACGACGGGCCGGACCATGCCGAGCCCGCGCACGGCTCGCGGCGGGAGCGGCTCGAGGACGAAGCGGCCCTCGAGGGCCGCGGCGGTGACCTCGTCCACCAGGACGCTGTCCGGGCGGGCCAGCGCGGTCAGCCGGCTGGCGAGGTTGACCGTCGTGCCGAAGACGTCGCCGCGTCGCGTGACGACGGTTCCGGTCGCGAGTCCGATCCGCAGGCGCGGGACCCAGTCGTCGGCCTCGTGCTCGGCCAGCAGCTGCAGGCTCACCTCCGCGGCCGCGCCGGGGTCCGCCGAGACGAAGAAGATCTCGTCGCCGAGGGTCTTGATGACGCGGCCGCCGTGCGTCGCGACGACGTCGGCCGAGCGCGACTCGAACCGCTCGACGAGGGCGGCGAGCTCCGCCTCCTCCATCCGGCGGGCGAGCCGGGTGAAGCCCACCTGGTCGGCGAAGCCCACGGTGAGGTGCCCCGTCTCCACCTCGCCCGACTGCTCGGCGTCGCCGAGGCCGCGCTCGACCGCGGCCGCGAGCTGCCGACGCCACCCGTGCACGAGCAGCCGCTCGAGCGCCGGCAGCAGCACCTCGAGCTCGCGGAACAGCGCCGCCGCCGAGGTCTCGGACAGCGGGTCGTCGACGTCGAGCACGCCGCGCTCCACGAGCAGCCGCCCGAACGTGTCGGACTGCCAGTCGGCGAGCCGCGACATCGTCTGGCCGAGGCTGCGCGCGACGTCGACGGCGGTCGACGCGTCGAGCACGCCGCGGTCGAGCAGCGTCCCGATGAGGCGCAGCGCGTCGACGTCCTCGTCGGTGAAGGCGACCGCGTCACCGACGTCGGCGAACCCCATCGCCCGCCACAGCCGCCGCGCGTCCTCGAGCGGTACGCCGGCGCGGTGGGCGACCTCGTCGCGACGGAGCCGGCGCGGCGACCCGAGCACCACGTCGACCAGGTCGTCGACGACCTGGCTCGTGCTCCTCGGACCGTCGCCCGGACCGCTCACGACCGAGTCCCGGTCAGGCGTTCGCGTCGCCGGGCGGCTGGTCGTACTGACGGCGGCGACGCATGTCGTCCTCGTCGTGCAGCCGGTAGATGTCGCGCTGGATCTGCTCGACGTTCGGCACGCTGTGGATCACGAGCTGCCCCTGGGTGCCGGCGGACTCGACCTGGAGCGTGCCGCAGTTGAGGAACCGCTCGATGAACGAGTGCGAGAACGACACGTCGTTCACCCGGGACAGCGGCATGTCGCGACCCTTCCGCGCGATGATCCCGGTCCGCACGATGATCCGGTGGTCGGTGAAGACGTACTGGGTCGAGTACCAGAACACGAAGGGCCGGACCACCCACGCGACGAGCAGCACGAGTGCCGCGACCACCACGAGCCAGCGCCCCCACGACGCCGTGGCGCTGTCCGAGTCCGACAGCGACGCGAGCAGGTAGGACCCGACCCCCAGGGTGAGGAGGAAGACGACGACGGGCATGACGAGCGCGCGCCAGTGCGGGCGCAGCTCGTAGACGATGTTCTCGTCGTCGGCCAGCAGCTTCTTCGGGTACCCCATGGCCGCATCGTTCCACGCCGGCCGCGGGCGAGGGCGGGTGAAGCCGCGAAGGCGCGGCCGCACCGGGGGCCGCGCCGGCCGGCGGGATCAGCGCAGGTGCTCGACGTCGCCGGCCGAGACGACGCGGGTCGACCCGTCCGGGAGGAGCAGCACGAGGCGGCCCTCGTCGTCGAGCGTCGACCCGACGCCCTCGACGACCACTCCGCCGGGCAGCAGCGCCCGGGCCGGACGACCGAGGGTGAGGCAGCGCGCGGCGTAGTCCGTCGCGGTCCCCGCGCGCCGGGCGTCACCACCGGCGAGCTGCCAGTGGACGTAGCGCCGACGCAGGTGGTCGAGGATGTCGACGACGAGCGGCTCGCGGCGTACGTCGGCGCCCTCGAGCCGGGTGGACGTCGCGCGCGGGACCGGCAGCTCGTCCGCGGTCAGGTCGACGTTGACGCCGATCCCGACGACGAGGGCCGGGCCGACGCGCTCCACGAGCAGCCCGCCGAGCTTGCGCGGCCCGGGGCTCCCGTCGCGCGCGTCGCCGTCGACGACGACGTCGTTCGGCCACTTGAGGGCAGCGCTCAGTCCCTGGTCGGCGAGCGCGTCCACGACGGCGAGACCCGCGACCAGCGGGATCCAGCCCCACGTCGCCTCCGGCACGACCGGGCGCAGCACGACCGACATCGCGAGCCCGGCGCCCGTACGGCGACACCCAGGTGCGGTCGAGCCGCCCGCGGCCCAAGGTCTGCTCGTCGGCCACGACGGTGAACCCCTCGGGTGCCCCTTCGCGCACCTGGTCGACGGCGTCGGCGTTCGTCGAGCCGGTCGACGGCAGCACGGCGACCGGGCCCCACGTCCCGTCGCCCGCGCGGTCGAGGGCTCGTTGCAGGGCGGCGTCGTCCCACTGCCGGGGGTCGCGGGGAGCAGTCTCGGGCTGCCCTGAGGAGGGGGTGCTCACGTGGCTAAGGTAACGAGCGACGCACGACCGCCAGGGTCGGCATCGGCAGCGGAGGACGCGCGGTGAGTGCAGCGCCCGAGACCGGCACGACTCCCGAGGACGACCCGAAGACCACCGCGGGAAAGCTCGCCGCCTTCGAGGCGCGTCGTCGAGGTGGCGGCGCACGCGGCCTCCGAGCGCGCCGTCGACAAGCAGCACTCGCGCGGCAAGGCGACCGCGCACGAGCGCATCGACATGCTGCTCGACGAGGGCTCGTTCGTGGAGCTCGACGCGCTCGCGCGGCACCGGTCGCACAACTTCGACCTCCCCGAGAACCGCCCCTACGGCGACGGCGTGGTCACCGGCTACGGCACGATCGACGGCCGGCCGGTCTGCGTCTTCGCGCAGGACTTCACCATCTTCGGCGGCAGTCTCGGCGAGGTCTTCGGCGAGAAGATCGTCAAGGTCATGGACCTGGCGATGAAGACCGGCGTACCGGTGATCGGCATCAACGACTCGGGCGGCGCACGCATCCAGGAGGGCGTGGTCTCCCTCGGGCTCTACGGCGAGATCTTCCGCCGCAACGTCCTGGCCTCGGGAGTCGTGCCGCAGATCTCGCTCATCATGGGTCCGTGCGCGGGGGGCGCGGTCTACTCGCCGGCCATCACCGACTTCACGATCATGGTCGACAAGACGTCGCACATGTTCATCACCGGCCCCGACGTCATCAAGACGGTCACCGGCGAGGACGTCGGCTTCGACGAGCTCGGCGGCGCACGCACGCACAACAGCAAGAGCGGTGTGGCGCACGCGATGACGGCCGACGAGGGCGAGGCGATGGACTTCGTCAAGGCACTGCTCGGCTTCCTGCCGAGCAACAACCTCGACGAGGCCCCGGCGTTCGACGTCGAGGCCGACCTGTCGCCGTCCGACACCGACCTCGCCCTCGACAGCCTCGTGCCGGACTCGCCGAACCAGCCCTACGACATGCACCGGGTCGTCGAGTCGGTCCTCGACGACGCCGACTTCCTCGAGATCCAGGCGCTCTGGGCGCCGAACATCATCTGCGGCTTCGGTCGCGTCGAGGGCCGGTCCGTCGGGGTCGTCGCGAACCAGCCGATGCAGTTCGCCGGGACGCTCGACATCGAGGCCTCGGAGAAGGCCGCCCGCTTCGTCCGGACCTGCGACGCGTTCAACATCCCGGTGCTCACCTTCGTCGACGTCCCCGGGTTCCTCCCCGGCACCGACCAGGAGTGGAACGGCATCATCCGTCGTGGCGCGAAGCTCATCTACGCCTACGCCGAGGCCACCGTCCCGCTCGTCACCGTCATCACGCGCAAGGCCTACGGCGGCGCCTACGACGTCATGGGCTCGAAGCACCTCGGCGCCGACGTCAACCTCGCCTGGCCCACGGGCCAGATCGCGGTCATGGGCGCCCAGGGCGCGGTCAACATCCTCTACCGGCGCGAGCTCGCCGCGGCCGAGGACCCGGACGCGCAGCGCGCCGAGTTCGTCGCCGACTACGAGGACACGCTGGCCAATCCCTACATCGCGGCCGAGCGCGGCTACATCGACGCCGTCATCCGCCCGAGCGAGACGCGGGCGCACATCACCCGCGCCCTGCGCGCGCTGCGCACCAAGCGGGCGACGCTCCCGCCCAAGAAGCACGGGAACATCCCGCTGTGAGCGAGCCGGACGCCGTCGAGGCGCGGCCGGTGCTCCGCGTCGTGGCGGGCGCCCCCGACCCGGTCGAGCTCGCTGCTCTCGTCGCCGTCGTCACGGCGATGAGCGGCACCGACGGAGCGGGCGCCGCGCGGCCGCGCTCCACGTGGTCCGCGCCGCAGCGCACGGTCCGCCGCCCTCTGCCGGCCGGCGGCTGGCGCACGTCGTTCGCGCCCCGCTGATCGGCGACCGGTGACCGTCCCGCTCGTCCTCGCCTCGTCGTCCCCGGCCCGGCGCGCCCTGCTGCGCGCCGCCGGCGTCGAGCCCGTGGTACGGGTGAGCGGCGTCGACGAGGCGGCCCTCGAGGCGGCTCTCGCCGCGCAGGGCCGCACCTCGCCGTCCGACGTGTGCCAGGCGCTCGCCGTCGCCAAGGCCGAGGCCGTCGCGGACGACGTACGCCGCGAGCTGCCCGGCGCCGTGGTCGTCGCCTGCGACTCGGTCCTCGACCTCGACGGCGTACCCCTCGGCAAGCCCGCGGACGCGGCGGACGCGATCGCGCGCTGGCACGCGATGCGCGGTCGCGACGGCGTGCTGCGCACCGGACACACGGTGGTGCGGCTCGGCGCCTCCCGGCCCGACGACCGCGAGTCCTCCGGCGTCGCGTCGACGCTCGTACGCTTCGCCGACCTCGACGACGCCACGATCGAGGCGTACGTCGCCACCGGCGAGCCGCTGCAGGTCGCGGGCGCGTTCACCCTCGACGGCCTCGGCGGGCCGTTCGTCGACGGCGTCGACGGCGATCCGGCGAACGTCGTCGGCCTGTCGCTGCCGCTGCTGCGCCGGCTGCTCGCCGGGCTCGACGTCCCGTGGACGTCGCTCTGGGCGGACCGCTAGCGCTAGACCGTGCGCCTGCGCACGAGGGACGGAGCGCGGTCGCTGCACCGCACGGAACCGCGGAGAACGCGCGTCTTTCCAGGGATTCGGGCGGTGCAGGGGTCCGCGGAGGTCGACCGGCCCGTCAGGCGCCGCCGGCGAGGCGGAGCTGACGGTGGTCCTCGTCCGGCTCCGGCGCCGGTGCCCGCCCGGTCGGCTGCTCGGTGGTCTGCTCGTCGATCGGGACGTGTGCCGCGCGGACGAGGTCGTCGAGCGGTACGGCGTACGGGCTGGGCGGGCCGGTCGTGGTCACGTCCCCAGTGTGCGCCGGTCGCCGCCCCGCTGCCCGGCCGAGCGGTGAGCCGGCGGCGTGCGCCTCGACGTGCCGCGCCGGCCCGAGCGCCGTCCGGCGTCCACGACTGGGGGCCGCCGTCGGTCAGATCGCGACGAGGCCCTCGATCCCGGTGCCGCCGTCCGGGGTGAGGCCGGTGACCGTGCCGACCGGGGTCAGCGCGCCGTCGGCCCCGACGGCGTAGCCGGAGAGGCTGCCGTCGCCGCCGTTCTCGACGTAGAGCACACCGTCGGCGGCCGCGACGTCGATCGGGCCCGGACCGGTCGTGGCGGAAACACCGTCGGGCGCCAGCAGGCCCAGGCTGCCGTCCGCGCCCACCGAGTAGCCGCTGAGCGTGGCGCTGCCGGCGTTGGCGACGTACGCGAAGCGGCCGGTCGTGGCGATCCAGCACGCCGCCTTCCCGAAGTCGGCCACCGGTCCGGCGACCGTGGCGAGGGAGCCGTCGGCGCCGACCGTCCAGCTCGAGAGCGTCCCGGCCGCGTTGACGAGCAGCAGCCGTCCGGCGCGGTCGAAGTCCATCGCGAACGGGACGCCGTCGACGGTGGTGACGACGGGCGCCGCGGACGGGCGGCCGGAATGGCCGAGGTTCCACACGAGCACCGTGTGGTGCGTCTTCGTCGTGACCAGCAGGTGCCGCCCGTCCGGCGTGATGGCGACCTGCGCCGGGGAGGCGAGGAAGTTCGGCAGCGCCGGGTTGGCGAGCCCGAGGCTGCGCGTGGAGCCGGGGAGGGGGACGAGACCGCGTGGGGTGACGCGGAAGCCGCTGATCGCGCCGTCGAGGCCCGCGTTGAGGACGTACGCGACGTGGCCCTGGACGGCCACGGAGACCGGCAGCGTGCCGCCCGAGCGGACTACCTGCAGCCGGGTCAGGTGCCAGCCGTGCACGGCGAAGACGCTGACGCTGTCGCTGCCCGCGTTCACGGCGTAGAGCAGGCCGTGCTTGCGGTCGTAGGTGAGCCCGGCCTGGGACGCCAGCGGGTCGACGACGGCGCCGTCGAGGCGAGCGCCCAGACCGCCGGTCGCGAACGTGGTACGCCGGACGAGGGAGCCGTCGCGGGCGCGGGAGAAGGCGATGACGCCGTTGCCGGCGGGGTCGTCGTCGAGGACGAAGACGGCGTGGCCGCCGCCGCCGTCGTCCGAGGAGGCGCGGGCGGTGGTGGCCGGCGCCGCGGCGGCGGTCGTGGCCACGGCGAGCGGGAGGCCGGTGACGAGGCCGAGTGCGGCGGCGAGGGCGAGGGCTCGGCGGATCGGGGACGAGGTCGTGGACATGGCGGATCTCCAGGCGTGAGCGGTGCAGCGCACCGGGGTCGGGGCCACTCGTGATGGCTCTCGGGTCGAGTCACCACAGTGGCGACCCGTCACGCCGGAATGGACCCGGGACGCCTTACGGAGCGGTGACGGCTCTCGTCACGCCCCTGCCCGCGGGCGCTCCGGACGACGGCAGGAGCCGGGGCCGAGTGGCCGGCTGGAGCGGTGAGACGCCGTGGAGACGGTGCCCGAAGCTCGTGACGGCACCGCAGCGATCCTGACCCCGACCTCGTCGTAGGACGGCACGACCCGGGCGGGGCACGAACGCACGGGACCCCCTCACCCGAGGGTGAGGGGGTCCCGTGCAGCCGGAGCTCAGACCTGCTCGCCGTCCTCACGACGGCGGGCGCCCAGTGCGAGGAGCGCGAACCCGACCAGCAGGCCGATCGCGCCCGCTGTGGCGAGCTGCGGGACCGACGAGCCGGTCTTCGGCAGCTCGGTCACCGTCACCGCGCAGGCCGTGGCCGCGGGCACGTCCAGGGCGTAGGTCCACCCGCTGGTGGTGAGCTGGTAGCCCGCCGCCGCCTCGGCCGTGACGGTGCCCGACACCGGGCCCGGGTACGTCCCCGCCGCGACGACCTTGCCGTCGAGCAGGTAGGTCACACCGGTCGTCGCGGGGATCGTGTAGGTCCCCGCCGTGCCACAGGTGGCCGAAGCGGTGACGGTGGGCGCCACCGGCGTGGTGACGGTGGGCGCCACCGGCGTGGCCGGCGGGATCACCGCGACCGGACAGGCCTCGGCCGCAGCCAGCTTCAGGGCGAAGCTCCACTCGCTGTCACTGAGCCGGTAGCCCTCGGCGGCCTGGGCGGTCACCGTGCCGGTCGCGGGACCCGGGTGGGTGCCCGCCGCGACGACCTTGCCGTCGAGCAGGTACGTGACCCCGGTCGTCGTCGGGACGGTGTAGGTGCCCTCCACGCCACAGCCGCTCGAGGGCGTGACCACCGGCGCGACGGGAGCGACGACCGTGATCACCGGACAGGCCTCGGCGGCCGGCAGGTTCAGGTCGAACCACCACTCGCTGTCGGTGAGCCGGTAGCCCTGCTCGGCCTCGGCGGTGATGGTGCCCGTCCGCGGCCCGGCGTAGGTGCCGGCGTCGATCGGCTCACCGTCGAGCAGGTACTGGACGCCCGTCGTCGAGGGGATCGTGAAGGAGCCCTCCACGCCGCACCGCGTCGACGGCGTCACCGTCGGCGGGACCGGGGTCGCGTCCACGAGGCAGTCACCGGGGCTGGTGAAGGTCACGGTGTACGTCGCGGTCAGGCCGCCCTCGGCCACGACCCAGCCCGTCGTGGCGGTGAACCGGTACGGCGCCTGCGTCGTGGCGGTCACGACGTCGCCCTTGACGGAGTACGTCACGATCTCGGTGCTGGCCGGGAGGGTGATGACGCCGTCCGACGACGTCCCTGGTCCGGTGCAGACCGACTGGGTGACGGTCGGGTCCACGAGCGGTGCGGCGCAGTCGTTCGTCGCGCCCAGCACGGAGACGGTGAACGTGTGGGTGGTGGCGCCGTCGCTGAAGACGTAGCCCTTGTCCGCGGTCGCGGTCAGGGTGTGGTCGCCCACGGCGTCGGCGGCCTTGTCGTCGCTCCACGTGTAGTGCAGGCCGTCGGTCGACGGCAGCGTGAGCGAGCCGCCGACGGAGCAGGTGGGCGCGGTCGGCACCGGCGCGGCCGGGATGTCGATCTTGGTCCGGCAGTCCGCAGTCGTGGCGACGAAGGTGAACTTCCAGTACTTCGGACCGACCAGCTTCAGCGTGGTGCTGCTGGCGGTGACGGTGTGGTCGCCGAGGGACAGCCCCGTGACCGTGCCGGTCTTGGTCTTGCCGTCGACCCTGTAGACCACGCCCTCGTCGGACGGGACCGTGATGGACCCGGTGAGCACGTCACAGCTCGGCTGGGTGGCCGTCGGCACGGCGGCCGTGTGGTTGGGCAGGCACGAGCCGTGGAACGTGACCGTCCCGGTGTCCGCCTGCGTGTAGTGTCGCTCCAGATCCCAGTGACTGTCAGTCTGGCCGACCCGGTGGAGGCCGGGATCGACGACTGGGTGACGGTGGTGGATCCGTAGGCGCCCAGGTGGGCGGGAAGTCCCGCCAACGTACCCCCACCGGAGGAGTCGGGCTTCTTGGGTGTGTTTCCGCTGGTGTCGTTGAGCGTCACATCGACCGCGTACTTGTAGTCGTTCGCCACCGTCCAGGTCACCGTGTAGGTGCCGTCGGTCTCGCAGATCGCCACACCGGTGACGCTGTTGGCGTGGGCGCTCGCCGGCGCGGTCACCGCGAGCACCGAGACGACGGGAAGGACCGCCGCCAGGGTCGCCAGTGCCGTGCGCAGCCGGCTGCGCCGTGTGGTCGGGCCGTCGCCCGATCGCTTCTGGTGTCCCCAGATCATGGTCCTGCCTCCTCGTCGTGGCCCGGCCCGAACCATCTCGGTGCCGCGTCGCCGCTGGGTCGTGGCCCCCCGTTCGGGCGTGCCATACCGGTCCCAGCACGGACGATAGTCACGGTGTGCGACCGCGGCGCGAGCCAAGTGGGTGATCTTGATCATCCGTTCGGCCAGGGTGATCACTCGTTCAGCGCAGCACGTAGCGTTACGTGGTCGGGAGCGGGCCCAGCCTCGCGCTCCGTGACGTGCTCGGGCCGGACCGGCCGGCCGGTCAGCCCGGCGGGACGCCGTGGCGACGGGTGCTGAAGTGCCGGTCGCGCCCGGCCGCGGCCGCGAGCCGCAGGGCGATCTCGCGGCGCAGGTGGCCGGGCTCCACGATCGCGTCGATCACGAGGTCGCTGGCGAGGCGCAGCAGGTCGACGTCGGCCTCGTACTCGGTCCGGCGGGCCGCGACGAAGGCGGCCCGCTCGTCGGTGTCGTCGATCGCCTCGATCTTGTTGGCGTAGACCGCGTTCACCGCGGCCTCGGGCCCCATGACGGCGATCCGCGCCGTGGGCAGCGCGAGGCACGCGTCGGGACCGAAACCGGGTCCGGCCATGGCGTAGAGGCCGGCCCCGTACGCCTTGCGCAGCACGACCGACACCTGCGGGACGGTCGCCTCGCTCACGGCGGTGATCATCTTCGCGCCGTGCCGGATGATCCCCTCGCGCTCGACCTGCGAACCGATCATGAAGCCCGGCACGTCGGCCAGATACACGAGCGGGACGTTGAAGGCGTCGCACCACCAGATGAACCGGGCCGCCTTGTCCGCGCTGTCGCCGAACAGCACGCCGCCCTTGACCGCGCTGTTGTTGGCCACGATGCCGACCGGCTTCCCCTCGAGCCGCGCGAAGCCGGTCACCAGCTCCCCGGCGAACAGCGGCTTGATCTCGAAGAACGACTCGTGGTCCACGAGCGCCTCGACGACGTCGCGGACATCGAACGGCCTGCTCTCCGGCATCGGCACGAGGTCGGGCGTGAACGTGCGGGCCGCGGGCTCGGCCGCGTAGACCGGCGGGTCCTGACGCCACGACCCCGGGAGGTAGGAGAAGACGAGCCGGGCCTGCTCGATGGCGTCGTGGTCGTCGTGCGCGAGGTTGTCGCCGCAGCCGGAGACCGTGGCGTGCATGCGCGCCCCGCCCATCTCCTCGAGGCTCACCCGCTCCCCCACCACCATCTCGGCCATCCGCGGGCTGCCGAGGTACATCGAGGCGTTGCCCTCGACCATGATCACGACGTCGCAGAACGCCGGGATGTAGGCGCCGCCGGCCGCCGACGGGCCGAACAGGCAGCAGATCTGCGGCACCTTGCCCGACAGCGCCACCTGGTTGTGGAAGATGCGCCCGGCACCTCGGCGTCCGGGGAACAGGTCGACCTGGTCGGTGATGCGGGCGCCGGCGGAGTCGATGAACCAGAACACCGGGAGCTCGTCGCGCAGCGCCGCCTCCGTGACGCGCACGATCTTCTCGACGGTCCGCGCGCCCCAGGACCCGGCCTTCACCGTGGGGTCGTTCGCGACGACGAGGGCGGGGCGCCCGTCGACGGTGCCGCGCCCGGTGACGACACCGTCGGCCGGCAGCCCGGTCGCCAGGGCGTTGGCGAACTGGCCGTCCTCGACGAAGGAGCCGGCGTCCATGAGCAGCGCGATGCGGTCCCGCGGGTGCAGCTTTCCGGCCGAGGCCAGCTTGGCCGCGGCCGCCTCCGGCACGCGCAGCGTCGCGGCCCGCGCGGCCCGGATCGCCTCGTCCGTCATCGCGACCACCCTTCGGCGCGGCACCGCGCCAGCATTGACGTTGACGTCAACGTGACGGTAGCGGTTCACTGGCCCTGCTGACCACCCCTCGGGAAGGACCGCCATGGCGCGCACCACCGCCGACCGCTCCCCCGCGGCGGCCGCACCGGCCCCGGCCACCCGGGACTCCTACACGGTCGGGCAGCTCGCCGCGGAGCTCGGGGTCACCACCCGGACGCTGCGCTTCTACGAGGAGACGGGCATCGTCACGCCCGCCCGCACCGACCTCCGGCTCGGCCCGGGTCTACTCCCCCCGCGACCGGGCCAGGCTCGTCCTCGCCCTGCGCGGGAAGCGCTTCGGCATGTCGCTCGCGGAGATCCGCGAGATCGTCGACATGTACGACGCCGAGCCTGGTGAAGCCGGCCAGATCCGCCACCTCCTTGCTTCCCTCGACACGGTCCGGACCGACCTGCTCGCGCGTCAGTCCGAGCTGGCCCGCACGCTGGCCGAGGTGGACGACGTCGCGCGCCGCTGCCACTCCCGGCTCGACGAGCTCGGCGCGCCGCTCGCGGCGCCCGGGCCGCGCCGGCGTACCTCGCCCCCGGGCCCCCCGACGGGCCCGGGTTCTGGCAGGGTGACGGCTGGTGCGGCGGCGCGGGGCGGAGCCGCACGGAACCCGACCGCACCCCCGTCCCCGGCGTCAGGAGCGAAGTCGCGATGACCATCTCGAAGGTCCTCATCGCCAACCGTGGCGAGATCGCCATCCGGGTGGCCCGGGCGTGCCGCGACTCCGGCATCGCCAGCGTCGCCGTCTACGCCGACCCCGACCGCGACGCCCTGCACGTGAAGGCGGCCGACGAGGCGTACGCCCTCGGCGGGGCCAGCGCCGCGGAGACCTACCTCGTCATCGACAAGATCATCGACGCCGCGCGGAAGTCCGGCGCCGACGCCGTCCACCCCGGCTACGGCTTCCTCGCCGAGAACGCCGACTTCGCCCAGGCGGTCATCGACGCGGGCCTCACCTGGATCGGGCCGCCGCCGGAGGCGATCCGCGCGCTCGGCGACAAGGTCTCCGCCCGCCACATCGCGCAGCGCGCCGGTGCACCGCAGGTCGAGGGCACCCCGGACCCGGTGCAGAGCGCCGACGAGATCGTGGAGTTCGCCCGGGCGCACGGCCTGCCGGTCGCCATCAAGGCGGCGTTCGGCGGCGGCGGCCGCGGTCTCAAGGTCGCCCGCACGCTCGAGGAGATCCCCGAGCTCTACGACTCCGCGGTGCGCGAGGCGGTCGCCGCGTTCGGCCGCGGCGAGTGCTTCGTCGAGCGCTACCTGGACAGCCCCCGCCACGTCGAGACCCAGGTCCTCGCCGACATGCACGGCAACGTCGTCGTCGTCTCCACCCGCGACTGCTCGCTGCAGCGCCGGCACCAGAAGCTCGTGGAGGAGGCGCCCGCGCCGTACCTCTCCGACGCACAGGTCGAGGAGCTGTACCGCTCGTCGAAGGCGATCGTGCGGGAGGCCGGCTACCACGGCGCCGGCACCTGCGAGTTCCTCGTCGGCGTCGACGGCACCATCTCGTTCCTCGAGGTGAACACCCGCCTCCAGGTCGAGCACCCGGTGACCGAGGAGGTCTCGGGCATCGACCTGGTGCGCGAGCAGTTCCGCATCGCCGACGGCGAGCCGCTCGGTTTCGACGACCCGCCGCTGCGCGGCCATTCCTTCGAGTTCCGGATCAACGGCGAGGACCCGGGGCGCTCGTTCCTCCCCGGTCCCGGCGTTCTCACGGTGTGGAACCCGCCGTCCGGTCCCGGCGTACGCCTGGACGCCGGATTCACCGCGGGCGACGTCATCGGCGGCAACTTCGACTCGCTGCTCGGGAAGCTCATCGTCACCGGCCGCACCCGCACGGAGGCGCTCGAGCGCTCGCGGCGCGCGCTCGACGAGTTCCAGGTCGAAGGGCATCGCCACCGCGCTCCCGTTCCACCGCGTCGTGGTGCGCGACCCGGCGTTCGCGACCGACGACTCGACCCCGTTCCGGGTGCACACCCGCTGGATCGAGACCGAGTTCGACAACCGGATCCCGGCGCACGTCGGCACCGCGTCACCCGGCGCGGACGAGCCCGAGGAGCGCCAGTCGCTCACCGTCGAGGTCGGCGGCCGACGGCTCGAGGTGGTCCTCCCCGCGGGCATCGCGTTCGGCCAGGCCGGCGGGGCCGCGGCGGGCCCGAAGCGGGCCCCGAAGCGCAGCGTCAAGAAGGGCGGCAGCGCGGCGTCCGGCGACTCCGTCGCGGCGCCGATGCAGGGGACCATCGTCAAGGTCGCGGTCGAGGACGGCCAGCGTCGTAGCGGCCGGCGATCTCGTCATCGTCCTCGAGGCGATGAAGATGGAGCAGCCGCTCACCGCGCACAAGGCGGGCACCGTGACCGCGCTGTCGGCCGAGGTCGGCGCGACCGTGCCGAGCGGCACCGTCCTGCTGGAGATCAAGGACTGACGCGAGGTATTCCGCCCCGTCCGCGCGCAGCGCCCGGCCGGAGACGACCGCGTTCCAGGCGTAGCGTGAGGGGCATGGGTCACCCCGCGGTCTCGGCTGTCCTGAAGTCCCGCCCGACCCGCGTACGAGGTGTCCTCGTCGGCGTGGTCGTCGCGCTGGCCGCGCTGGTCCTGGGGGCGCCGGCGGCGTACGCCAACGTCCCGATCGACACGGTCGCCACCTCGCTGTCCCGCTCACCGGTGTACGTCGAGGGCGGCAACGAGGCGCAGGTGACCCCCGACGACTACGCGCGTCTGCTGACCGACGTGCAGGCGGCCGGGACGCCGCTCTACGTCGCGGTGATCGACTCCGACTCCCTCGGCGGGCTCACCATCGCCGAGTACACCCACGCGCTCGGCGCCAAGGTGGGCGTCATGGGCACGTACGCCGTCGTCGCGGGACGCCAGTTCTTCGCCGACTCGCAGCTGTTCCCCGTCGGTGCGCTCGCCACGCAGGCCGTGCAGGACAACCGCGCCGGCGGTGCGAACGCGATCCTCGACGCCTTCATCGCGGGCGTCGGGGACCTCGCCGCGGCGGGGGACAGCGTGCCCGGCACCGTGCCCGGGTCCGTCCCCGCCACCGACGGCGGTGGTGGCAGCCTCCTGCCGGTCCTGCTCGTCGGCGGCGTCGTCGTGGTCGGTGCCCTCGTGATCGGCACGGCGGCAACGCGCGCGAGCCGGAAGCGGACCGCGGAGCAGCTCGCGGCGGTGCGCACCGTGGTCGACGAGGACGTCACCGAGTTCGGCGAGCAGGTCACCGCGGTCGACGCGTCGGACACCCGCCTCGACGACTCCGGGCGCGCCGACCTCTCGGCCGCGCTGACGGCGTACGACACCGCGAAGTCCCGGGCCGAGGGGATGCGCTCGGCGCAGGACGCGTCGCTCGTCACCCAGGCGCTCGAGGACGGTCGCTACTCCCTCGCCTGCGTCACCGCCCGGCTCGACGGGACTCCGCTGCCGACCCGTCGGCCGCCCTGCTTCATGGACCCGCGGCACGGGCCGAGCGTGCAGGACGTGATGTGGTCGCCCGACGGCGGAGCCGCGCGCTCGGTCCCGGTGTGCCAGGCCTGCGCGGTCGAGCTCGCCGACGGCCGCATCCCCGCGGCCCGCGAGGTACCGGTGGGCACGGCCGGGGAGCGCGTGCCGTACTGGATGGCCGGCCCGCAGTACCAGCCCTACGCCGGCGGCTACTACAACGCCTACGGCAACATCCTCCCCGCGCTGATGATCGGCACGATGCTCGGCGGACACACGACCGTGGTCAACACCATGGTGGACACCGGCGGCGGCTGGATGGGCGGCGGCGGCGACTCCGGTGGCGGCGGCTGGATGGGCGGCGGTGGCGGCGACTTCGGCGGTGGCGGTGGCGGTGGCGACTTCGGCGGTGGCGGCGACGGCGGCGGCGGCGGCGGGTTCTGACCAGCACGGTCCACGGGAGGGCGAGGACGATGGCAGCGACGAGGCATGACCCGGTGGGAGAGCCGGTGAGTGCGGACGGCGACCTTGCGCCGGAGCCGGTACGACGGGGTCCGTGGATCTGGGTCCTGGTCGCGGCCCTCGCCGGGATCGCCTTCACGACCGTCCAGGTCATGGAGAAGATCGACATCCTGGCCCACCCGGGGAAGACCCTCTTCTGCGACGTGAGCTCGACCGTGTCGTGCACCGACGTCCTCAACGCCTGGCAGTCCTCGGTCCTCGGCCCGCCCAACTCGCTCGTCGGCGCGATCATGTTCGCCGTCCTCGGATCCGCCGGCCTGGCCGGCCTGCTCGCGAGCAGGCTGAGCCGCGCGTACCTCGTGACCGTCTGGGGTCTGGCGGTCTTCTTCCTCTGCTTCGCGTCGTGGTTCATGTACGAGACGGCGTTCGGCATCGGGAGCCTGTGCGTCTGGTGCACCGGCATCGTGACCGCGGTCGTCGTCATCTGCGCCGCGCTCACCCGGATCGCGAGCCGGGCGCACGCCTTCGGGGACACCGGCTTCGGGTACGTCGTGGCCACCGCCGTGGGCAGCCGGCTCGACCTCGCGGTCTGGGCCGTCTGGTGGCTCGCCATCGCCGCGCTGCTCTGGATCGGGCTCTACGCCTGAGGCGCGGACGCACGTCGCCCGTGGCAGGCTCGGGGGATGGCGAACGTGGTGTACGGAGTGCTCGCCTCGTTGGACGGCTACGTCGCGGACGAGTCCGGGAACTTCGACTGGGCGGCGCCGGCCGAGGACGTGCACCGCTTCGTGAACCAGCTCGAGCGGTCGATCGGTACGTACCTCTACGGCCGCAGGCTGTACGAGGTCATGGCGGTGTGGCAGGACCTGCCGAACGACGAGCACCCGTCCGACGTCGTGCAGGAGTACGCCGACATCTGGCGGTCGGCGGACAAGGTCGTCTACTCGACCACGCTGACCTCGGTCACCACGCCCCGGACCAGGCTCGAGCGGGACTTCGACCCGCAGACGGTGCGCGCGATGGCGGACCGACTGGACCGGGACGTGTCGGTCGGTGGCGCGACGCTCGCCGCTCACGCCCTCCGCGCCGGCATCGTCGACGACGTCCACCTGTTCGTCGTGCCCGTCGTCGTGGGCGGCGGGACGTCGGCCTGGCCCCCCGGCGCGCGTCTCACGTTCGAGCTCGAGGACCAGGACCGGTTCGCCGACGGCACCCTCCACCTGCACTACAGAACCCGGCACTGACCCGCCGGTCCCCACGCGTGGCCGCACCAGCCGGCTTGTGTCAGTGCCAGCGCGTCGTAGAGCGCGCGCTGGCACGATCACAAGCCACCGCGACTCACGCAGCGGCCGCCGTGCGGCTCAGTCCGGCGTGTGCAACCTGCGCGCGGCCTCGGCGATGGAACCGGTGAGGGACGGGTAGACGGTGAAGGTCGCGGCGATCTCGTCGACCGTGAGCCGGTGCGCGACGCCGAGGGCGATCGGGAAGATCAGCTCGCTGGCCTTCGGCGCGACGACGACACCGCCCACCACGATGCCCGCGCCCGGACGCGCGAACAGCTTCACGAAGCCGTCCTGCATGTCCTGGATCTTCGCCCGGGCGTTGGTGGCCAGCGGGAGCTTGATGCACTGGAACTCGTCCGGCTCGGCGTCCGCCTGCGCCTGGGTGACGCCGATGGTGGCGATCTCGGGGTCGGTGAAGACGTTGCTCGACACGCTGCGCAGGTCGAGCGGCGTCACGGCCACCCCCAGCACGTGGCGCATCGCGATGCGGCCCTGCATCGCGGCGACCGACGCGAGCATGAGCACACCGGTGACGTCCCCGGCGGCGTAGACCCCGCGGGCGGAGGTGCGCGACACCCGGTCGACCTCGATGTGCCCGGACGCGGAGAGCCGCACGCCCGACTCGACGAGGCCCATCCGCTCGGTGTTCGGGATCGAGCCGACCGCCATGAGGCAGTGCGTCCCCTCGACCGTCGAACCGTCCGCCAGCGTGACCACGACGCCGTCGCCGGTGCGCTTCACCGCCTGGGCGCGCGAGCGGCCGAGGACCTGCATGCCGCGCCGGCGGAAGACGTCCTCGAGGACCTGTGCGGCGTCGGCGTCCTCGCCGGGCAGGACGTGCTCGCGCGAGGACACGAGGACGACGTCGGAGCCCAGCGCGTCGTACGCCGAGGCGAACTCGGCGCCCGTGACGCCGGAGCCGACGACCACGAGCCGCTCGGGCAGGGTCTCGAGGTCGTAGACCTGCTCCCAGGACAGGATGCGCTCGCCGTCGGGCTCGGCACCGGGGATCACCCGCGGACGGGCTCCGGTGGCCACGAGCACGGCGTCCGCGTCGAAGGTGGACGTCGCGCCGTCGGCCGACGTGGCCACGACGCGGGACGGGCCGTCGAGGCTGCCGCGGCCGGGCACGATGCGGACTCCCGCGCGCTCGAGGCTCGCCCCGATGTCGGCCGACTGGGCCTCCGCGAGCCGCTTCACCCGGTCGTTGACCTGGGCCAGGTCGACCGAGACGAGGCCCTGGGCCGGGCGCTCGGAGGCGATGCGGACGCCCAGCTCGCCGCTGTCGGCCGCGCGGCTCATCACCTCGGCGGTGGCGATGAGCGTCTTGCTCGGCACGCAGTCGGTGAGCACCGCGGAGCCCCCGAGTCCGTCGGTGTCGACGACGGTCACGTCCGCCCCGAGCTGCGCGGCGACGAGCGCCGCCTCGTACCCGCCGGGCCGCCGCCGACGATCACCACACGCGTCATGCCGCCATCATTCCGCACCGGTGCCGATAGCCTCGCGGCGTGACCCTGTACGCCGCCTACGCGAGCAACCTGGATCCGCTCCAGATGCTGCTCCGCGCGCCCCACTCCCCCGGCCGCGGGACCGGGTGGCTCATGGGCTGGCGGCTCACCTTCGGCGGGGAGGACCTCGGCTGGGAGGGATCGCTGGCGACGGTCGTCGAGGACGACGACCCGACGAGCCAGGTCTTCGTGGCGCTCTACGACATCACCGAGGCCGACGAGGACGCCCTCGACGAGTGGGAGGGCAGCGACCTCGGCCTCTACACGAAGATCCGCGTCCGGGTCGCCACGCTCGAGGGCGACGTCACGGCGTGGCTCTACGTCCTCGACGACTACGAGGGCGGGCTGCCCAGTGCCCGCTACCTCGGGCTGCTCGCCGACGCGGCGGAGATCGCCGGTGCGCCGGACGACTACGTGGCCGAGCTGCGGCTGCGGCCCTGCCGCAGCGTGGGCTGACCCGGCGACACGCGCAGCCCGGCCCGACGCCCGGGTCGGCCGCACGCCCACGTCGGACCATCCGCTGACTCCCGACCGTCACGCTCGATAGCGTCGGCGCGTGACCGACTCCCCCGACCTCCTGCTGTCCGATCCCCCCGCCGCCGCCGCGGCCGCCGCCGCGGCGCTCGCCCGGATCACCGGCGTGGAGCGGCACGACGTCGCGCTCGTGCTCGGCTCGGGCTGGGTGCCCGCGGCCGACCTCGTCGGCACCACCGTCGCGGACCTCGCGGTCACCGAGCTCCCCCACTTCGCCCCGCCGGCGGTGGAAGGTCACGCGGGACGGGTCCGCAGCGTCGACGCCGACGGCACGAGGGCGCTCGTCTTCCTCGGCCGCACGCACTTCTACGAGGGGCGCGGGGTCGAGGCGGTCGCCCACGGCGTCCGCACCGCGGCCGCCGCCGGCTGTCGCGTCGTCGTCCTCACGAACGGGTGCGGCGGGCTGAACCGCGCGTGGACCCCGGGGACGCCGGTGCTCATCAGCGACCACATCAACCTGACCGGCGCCTCCCCGCTGCGCGGCGCGACGTTCGTCGACCTCACCGACCTCTACTCGCCGCGGCTGCGCGCCCTGTGCCGCGAGCTCGAGCCGACGCTGCCCGAGGGGGTCTACGCGCAGTTCCGCGGCCCGCAGTACGAGACGCCGGCCGAGGTGCGCATGGCCGGGATCCTCGGCGCCGACCTGGTCGGCATGTCGACCGGCCTCGAGGCGATCGCGGCCCGCGAGGCGGGCCTGGAGATCCTCGGCCTCTCCCTCGTGACGAACCTCGCCGCGGGCCTGACCGGCGAGCCGCTCAACCACGAGGAGGTCCTCGAGGCCGGCCGGGCCGCCGCCGAGCGCATGGGCCGCCTCCTCGCCCAGGTGGTGCGTGCGCTGTGACCGCCGCCGCGCCCGACACCTCGGTGCTCGACCGCGCCCGCGCCTGGCTGGCCGACGACCCGGACCCCGACACCCGCACCGCGCTCGACCGGCTGCTCGACGCCGCGGGCAGCGGCGACGAGGGCGCCGCCGCGGAGCTGCTGGACGCGTTCACCGGCCGGCTCGAGTTCGGCACGGCCGGTCTGCGCGGCGCGCTCGGCCCCGGCCCCAACCGGATGAACCGCGCCGTCGTCACGCGGGCCGCCGCCGGGCTGGCGGCGTACCTGACCGCCACGACCGGCGGCACCGGCGGCCGGTCCGTCGTCGTCGGCTACGACGCGCGGCACAAGTCCGACGCGTTCGCCCGCGACACGGCCGAGGTCATGGAGGGCGCGGGGATCCACGCCCTCGTGCTGCCGCGACCGTTGCCCACGCCGGTGCTCGCGTTCGCCATCCGGCACCTCGGCGCGGCGGCCGGGGTGATGGTGACCGCGAGCCACAACCCGCCGCAGGACAACGGGTACAAGGTCTACCTCGGCGACGGCACGCAGATCGTGCCTCCGGCCGACGCCGAGATCAGCGCGCGCATCGACGCCGTCGGCGCCGTCCACGACGTGCCGCGCGGCGACGGGTGGGAGCGGCTCGACGACGCCGTGCTCACGGCGTACCTCGAGACCGTGGCCGCGCTCGTCCCGGCAGACGCGCCGCGCGACGTCGCGATCGCCTACACGCCCATGCACGGCGTCGGCGGGGACGTCGTGCTCCACGCGCTGGCGGCCGCGGGCTACCCCGCGCCGCGCGTCGTCGCCGCCCAGTTCCGGCCCGACCCGGACTTCCCGACGGTGTCGTTCCCGAACCCCGAGGAACCCGGTGCGATGGACCTCGCGCTGGAGGAGGGGGTGGAGAGCGACGCCGACGTCGTCGTCGCCAACGACCCCGACGCCGACCGCTGCGCCGTGGCCGTGCCCACGCGCGACCGCGGCGCGCACGGCGGGCCGGCGTACCGCATGCTGCGCGGCGACGAGGTGGGCTGGCTGCTCGGCTGGTGGATGCACGAGCGCGGCGCGACGGGGAGCTACGCCAGCTCGATCGTGTCGTCCTCGCTGCTGTCGAAGATGGCCGCGTCGTACGGGCTCGAGCACCACGAGACGCTCACCGGCTTCAAGTGGATCGGGCGCATCCCCGGCCTCGCGTTCGGCTACGAGGAGGCGCTGGGCTACTGCGTCGACCCGGAGCACGTCGCGGACAAGGACGGCGTGAGCGCGGCGCTTCGGGTCGTCGAGATGGTGGCCAGCCTCAAGGCCGCGGGTCGCACCGTGCACGACGTGCTCGACGACCTCGCCGTGGCGCACGGCCTGCACGCCACCGACCAGCTCTCGGTCCGCGTCGACGACCTCGCCGTGATCACGGGCGCGATGGCCCGGCTCAGGTCCGCCCCGCCGTCGTCGGTCGCCGGTCTCGAGGTCGAACGCTTCGAGGACCTCGCGGCCGGTGTCGACGGCCTGCCGCCGACCGACGGCGTGCGCCTGAGCCTCGCCGAGCGCACCCGAGTGGTCGTCCGGCCGAGCGGCACCGAGCCCAAGCTCAAGTGCTACCTCGAGGTCGTCGTACCGGTGACGAGCGACGGCGTACCGGATGCCGGTGACGTCGAGGCCGCGCGCCTCGTCGCGGCGCACCGGCTCGCCGAGCTCAAGGAGGGCATGGCCGCGGCGCTGGGGCTGTGACGCGACCACGGGAATCGCCGCGGAGCCGTTGCGCGCGGGGAGCCAGGCGGCACAATGTCGGCACCCTCGCCCGTCGCCGCCCGCGAAGGAGCCGCACCGCATGACGATCATCCTGCTGGCCATCCCGATGTTCCTGGTGTTCCTGGTCGTCGAGGCGGTCTCCTACCGGTTGCGACCGGAGGACGACGAGCTCGGCTACGAGCTGCGCGACACCGTCACCAGCCTGTCCATGGGCATCGGCAGCCGCGTGTGGGGGCTGCTCTGGGACGTCGCCGCGCTGCTCGGTCTCGCGGCGGCCTACGCCGTGAGCCCGCTGCGCATCGACATGCACTCGCCGTGGGCATGGGTGGCGCTGCTGTTCGCCGAGGACCTCTGCTACTACACGTTCCACCGGGCGAGCCACCGCGTGCGGCTGTTCTGGGCGAGCCACGTCGTGCACCACTCGAGCCGGCGCTACAACCTCTCGACCGCGCTGCGCCAGGAGTGGACCGGGCTGGGCACGTTCGTGTTCTGGGTCCCGCTCGCGCTCCTCGGCTTCCCGGTGTGGGCCATCTACCTGCAGCAGTCGGTCAGCCTGCTCTACCAGTTCTTCCTGCACACCGAGCGGGTGCACGTGCTGCCGCGGCCGGTCGAGCTGGTGATGAACACGCCGTCGCACCACCGCGTGCACCACGGCGTCAACAACCAGTACCTGGACAAGAACTACGCCGGCATCCTCATCGTCTGGGACCGGCTGTTCGGCACGTTCGAGCCCGAGGTGGAGCGCCCCCAGTACGGCATCACCACGCAGCTCACGACGTACAACCCGTTCCGGGTCGCGTTCCACGAGTGGTACGCGATGGGGCACGACGTCCGCCACGCCACGCGCTTCCGCGATCGGGTCGGCCACGTCCTGCGCGGCCCCGGCTGGCGACCCGTGACCTCGACCGCCTGACCGACCCCGGGGTCTCGTCAGCGCGAGACGCCCCTGCTGGTACCGACCCTCAACGGTTCACCGACGCCGTCGGCTCGCGACGCAGCCGGATGCGCTCCTGGTAGGCGACGTAGCCGAGCTGGGCGTTGAGACCGAGCACCTCGACGTTGCGCGAGTCGTTCTGCCACCAGTCCTCGTCGTCCGGACCGAAGGCGCGCAGGGCGATGCCGTCGGCGGTCGTGCGGTCCGCCATGTCCCCCACCTCCGACCGTCCGGCGACAGCGGCTCGCCGGTCCCCCACGGCCCGGCGCTGACCCGTCGGCCGCAGCGTGGCACGGGCCGCCCACAAGCGCACCGTCGTGTTGCCGACACTCGTCCGCCCTGCCGCGGGCGCATTCCGGGCCCACCTGTTCGAACCGTCAGCGCACGAGGTCCCCGCGCAGGAACGAGTAGGAGTACAGGTCGTGGCGGCCGTCGAGCCGCTCCTGCGCCGACCGCAGGACACCCTCGCGGGTGAAGCCGGCCCGCTCGAGCGCGCGCTGCTCGGCGACGTTGTCGACGTCGGTCGAGGCCTCGATCCGGTCGACGTCGGTCGTGGCGAGCAACCACTCAGCGAGCAGGCGCTGCGCCACCGAGCCGACGCCGTGGCCCCGGCTCGCCGGCGCGAGGCCGATGCCGATGTTCCACGCGCAGGAGCCGGCGTTGGGGCCGTAGGACACCAGGTGCCAGGTGACCTGACCGGCGACGGCGCACGCGCCGGTGGCGTCGACGAGCTCGACGTGCAGCCGGCCGAGTCCCGGCGGGGCCACCCGCGGCCCGGGCGGGTACTCGTCGTACTCGCTGGGCGCCGCGACGTCGCGGACCGCGTCGTAGCCGACGAGGCGGACCTCGAGCCCGGCCGCGGTGAGCCCGGTCGCGACGGTGTCGGCCGATCGGTCGGTGATGCCGGTCGTTCGCCCCTCGTCCACGGCCGCGATCATGCCGCGCCCACGGCGACGACGCAGCCCCGATCCGGGATCCGGCGCCGCGGATCAGGCCGTCGTGGCGAGGACCTCGCGCAGCATGTCGAGCGTGGTGCCCGGGTGGATGAAGGAGAACCGGCCCACCGTCTCGCCCTCCCACGACGTGCTCGTGACGAAGGCGACCTGGTCGGCGAGCAGCCGGGCGGCCCACGCGTCGTAGTCGGCCGGGCTCCATCCGGTGCGCCGGAACAGCACCATGCCGAGGGTCGGCTCGCGCAGCAGCTCGAGGTGCTCCGCCGCGTCGATCTCGCGGGCGACCGCCGCGGCGAGGGAGATCGAGTGCTCGATCGCCTCGGTGTACGCGTCGGTCCCGTTGACCACGAGGGAGAACCACAGCGGCAGGCCGCGGGCCCGCCGGGTCAGGTGGTAGGCGTAGTCGGTCGGGTTCCACTCGTAGGACCCGTCGTCGTGGTGGATCGCGTCGAGGTACGACGCGTCCTGGGTGTGCACCGCCTTGGCCAGGCGCGGCTCGCGGTAGAGCAGCGCGGCGCAGTCGTACGGCGCGAACAGCCACTTGTGCGGGTCGACGACGAACGAGTCGGCGAGCTCGATGCCGGCGTACCTGTCCCGCACGCTCGGCGCGAACAGGCCGGCACCGCCGTAGGCGCCGTCGACGTGGAACCACAGCCCGCGCTCGCGCGCGACGGTGCCGATCCCGAGCAGGTCGTCGATGATCCCCGCGTTGGTCGTGCCCGACGTCGCGACCACGGCCACGACCGAGTCCGGGTCGCCGTCCGCGTCGAGGGCGGCGCGGAGCGCCGCGCCGGTGAAGCGGTGGTCGGCCGTGGTGATCACGAGCGGATCGACGTCGATGATCGACAGCGTGTTCCGCACCGACGAGTGCGCCTGGTCGCTCACCGCGACCCGCAGCCGGCGGTACCGCGCCTGCTCGCCGTCGCGCTCGACCAGCCGGCGCCGCGCGGTGTCGCGGGCGACGACGAGGGCCGAGAGGTTGCCGGCCGAGCCGCCCGAGACGAACGCCCCGCCGGCGGACGCCGGCAGCCCCGCCGCGTCGGAGATCCAGCGCAGCGCCTGGTTCTCCGCGGCGACCGCGCCCGCGGCCTCGAGCCACGAGATGCCCTGGAGCGAGGCGGCCGACACGACCATGTCGAACAGCAGCGCGGCCTTCGTCGGCGCGGCAGGGATGAATGCCCAGTAGCGCGGCGAGTCGGCCGAGAGCACCGTCTGGCTCAGGTGGTCGGCGTAGATCTCGAGGACCCGCTCCGGGTCCATCCCCTCGCGGGTGACCAGCCCCTCGAGGATCGCGTCGACCTCGGCCTTCTGACCGGGGTGGTCGAGCGGGGTCTCGGGCATCGACAGCCGGCTGGACACGTAGTCGAGGATCAGCGACGTGAGCCGCTCGTCGGGGACGTGCATCCGCTGCTGGGCGGGCGTGCGGGGATCGGCGGCAGGGGCCATGGTGCGGGCCTTCCGGGGACACGGCGCGCCGATGGCCGTCCACGCAGCAGGCGCCGGAGGCGCACTCTATCCCGCGCCCGGACACCCGGAAAATCCTTGGCGGACGCTCGCACGCGGCCCCCGCCCATCGAGACCGACCCTGCCGATGCCCGTACGAGTCTAGGATCCAACGGTGAGCCGATCCTCCGCCTCGATGCTGCTCGACCCGGCGTCGCTCACCGACGCCGGCCGCTCCGACGCCTCGCTGCGCCGCTTCCTGCACGGCCTGCCCGGTGTCGACCAGGTCGGTGCCGAGGCCCGGGCTGCCGCGCTCTCCACCCGGTCGATCAAGACCACCGCGAAGGCGTTCGCGATCGACCTCGCCATCTCGATGATCGACCTCACGACGCTCGAGGGATCCGATACGCCGGGCAAGGTGCGCTCGCTCTGCGCCAAGGCGCAGCGACCCGACCCGCACGACGCCTCGACGCCGAGCACGGCCGCCGTCTGCGTCTACAACGACCTCGTCGGCCTCGCCAAGAGCGAGCTCGGGCACGTCCGGGGTCAAGGTCGCGGCGGTGACGACGGCGTTCCCGTCGGGTCGCGCCTCGCTCGCGGTGAAGCTCGCCGACACGCGCGACGCCGTCACGCAGGGGGCCGACGAGATCGACATGGTCATCGACCGCGGCGCGTTCCTGTCCGGTCGCTACCTCGAGGTGTTCGAGGAGATCGCCGCGGTCAAGCAGGTGTGCCTCGAGGGCGGTGCCACCGCTCACCTCAAGGTGATCCTCGAGACCGGCGAGCTGCAGACCTACGACAACGTGCGCCGCGCGTCGTGGCTCGCGATGCTCGCGGGCGCCGACTTCATCAAGACCTCCACCGGGAAGATCGCTCCCGCCGCCACGCTTCCGGTCACCCTCGTGATGCTCGAGGCGTGCCGCGACTGGCGCGACGTCACCGGCTCGCTGGTCGGGATGAAGCCCGCCGGCGGGATCCGCACGACCAAGGACGCGATGAGGTACCTCGTCCTGGTCAACGAGACCGTGGGCACCGACTGGCTCACCCCCGACCTCTTCCGCCTCGGGGCCTCGAGCCTGCTCAACGACCTCCTGCTGCAGCGGCAGAAGCTGGCCACCGGCCGCTACTCCGGCCCCGACTACGTCACCGTCGACTGACGCCGGCTGAACCGAGGAACCATGCCCACCCCCTTCGAGTACGCGCCGGCGCCCGAGTCCGCGCTCGGTCGTCGACATCGCCTCGTCGTACGGCCTGTTCATCGACGGCGAGTTCGTCGACGGCACCGGCACGACGATCAAGAGCATCAACCCCGCCACCGAGGAGGTGCTGGCCGAGGTCTCCGTCGCGAGCGAGGCCGACGTCGACCGGGCCGTGAAGGCGGCCCGGCGGGCCTACTCCCGGGTGTGGTCCAGGACGTCCGGCGCTGAGCGGGCGAAGTACCTCTACCGCATCGCCCGCCTCGTGCAGGAGCGCTCGCGCGAGCTCGCCGTCCTCGAGACCCTCGACAACGGCAAGCCGATCAAGGAGTCGCGCGACGTCGACATCCCGCTCGTCGCGGCGCACTTCTTCTACTACGCCGGCTGGGCCGACAAGCTCGAGCACGCCGGCTTCGGCCCGGACCCGCGCCCGCTCGGCGTCGCGGCGCAGGTCATCCCGTGGAACTTCCCGCTCCTCATGCTCGCCTGGAAGATCGCGCCGGCGCTCGCGGCCGGGAACACCGTGGTGCTCAAGCCCGCGGAGACGACGCCGCTGACCGCGCTGCTGTTCGCCGACATCTGCCGCCAGGCCGACCTGCCGCCCGGCGTCGTCAACATCATCACCGGCGCGGGCGAGACCGGCCGCGCCCTCGTCGAGCACCCCGGCGTCGACAAGGTCGCGTTCACCGGGTCCACCGAGGTGGGCAAGGCGATCGCCCGCTCGGTGGCGGGGACGGGCAAGAAGCTCACCCTCGAGCTGGGTGGCAAGGCGGCGAACATCGTGTTCGACGACGCGCCGGTCGACCAGACCGTCGAGGGCATCGTCGCGGGGATCTTCTTCAACCAGGGGCACGTCTGCTGCGCCGGCTCGCGGCTGCTCGTGCAGGAGTCGATCGCCGACGAGCTCGTCGCGCGGCTCAAGCGGCGGCTCGGCACGCTGCGCCTGGGCGACCCGCTCGACAAGAACACCGACATCGGCGCGATCAACTCCCTCGAGCAGCTCGAGCGCATCCGACACCTCGCCGGCGTCGGCGACGACGAGGGCGCCGAGCGCTGGACCGCCGACTGCGACCTGCCCGCGAAGGGATTCTGGTTCGCCCCCACGGTGTTCACCGGCGTCTCGCAGGCGCACCGCATCGCGCGCGAGGAGATCTTCGGCCCGGTGCTGTCGGTCCTCACGTTCCGCACCCCGTCCGAGGCGGTCGAGAAGGCGAACAACACGCCGTACGGCCTGTCCGCGGGGATCTGGACCGAGAAGGGGTCGCGCATCCTCAAGACCGCCGCGGCGCTGCGGGCCGGGGTGGTGTGGGCGAACACGTTCAACCGGTTCGACCCGACGAGCCCCTTCGGCGGCTACAAGGAGTCCGGGTACGGCCGCGAGGGCGGCCGGCACGGGCTCGCGGCGTACCTCGACGTGGTCTGAGCGGAAGGAACGGCGATGGCATCGCGACTCGAGGTCCGCAAGACCTACAAGCTCTACGTCGGCGGCGCGTTCCCGCGCTCGGAGAGCGGCCGCAGCTACGAGGTGACCGACATGCGCGGCCGCTTCCTGGCCAACGCCGCGCTGGCCTCGCGCAAGGACGCGCGCGACGCGGTGGTCGCCGCGCGCAAGGCGCAGCCGGGATGGGCCGGCGCGACGGCGTACAACCGGGCGCAGGTGCTGTACCGGGTCGCCGAGGTCATGGAGGGCCGGCGCGCGCAGTTCGTCGACGAGGTGTCGCACGCCGAGGGGCTCACCGCCCGGCGCGCGGAGGCCGTGGTCGAGGCGTCGATCGACCGCTGGGTCTGGTACGCCGGATGGGCCGACAAGCTCGCGCAGGTGCTCGGCAGCACCAACCCGGTGCAGGGGCCGTACTACAACTTCTCCGTGCCGGAGCCGACCGGTGTCGTCGCTGTGGTGGCCCCGCAGGAGTCCTCGCTGCTCGGGCTGGTGTCGGTCCTCGCGCCCGTGGTGGTCTCGGGCAACACCGCGGTCGTCCTCGCGTCCGAGTCCCGACCGCTCGCCGCGATCACGCTCTCCGAGGTCCTCGCGACCTCCGACGTGCCGGGCGGCGTGGTCAACCTGCTCACCGGGCGGGTGGCCGAGGTCGCGCCGTGGCTCGCCGCGCACATGGACGTCAACGCGATCGACATCGCCGGGGTCGACGACGCCGACCTGCGCACCCAGCTGGAAGTCGCCGCGGCCGACAACGTGAAGAGGGTCCGGCGTCCCGACACCGACGACTGGGCCGCCGATCCCGGGCTCTCCCGGGTGCGCTCGTTCCTCGAGACCAAGACGGTCTGGCACCCGATCGGTGTCTGACCGCGTCGCCCCCCACGCCTCCCCCACCGAGCTCGGCGGAGGCGTCGCCGACTGGTACGCCGAGCAGTCGCGCCGTCGCGCCACGTCGGTGCTCGACATCGCGGAGGGGGCGTGGCTGCTGCGCACGCCCGAGTGGCCGCGCTCGTTCGCCGGCAACGGCGTCCTCGTGCGCCGGGACCCGGGTGCCGAGGCGCTGATCGACTGGGCCGAGAGGCATCTCGGCGGCGCCGGGCTCGACCACCGCTACGTCGCGGCACTGTGCGACCTGTCCGACGAGACCCGCGCCGGGCTGGTCGCGGCCGGGTACGAGCTGCGCCCGGAGATGCTCATGGCCCGCCCGGTCGCTGCCGGGCCGCTGCCGGTCCGGACCGACGTCGACGTCGACGTCGTCGAGCTGACGGCGGAGGAGTCGGCGGTGCTGACCGCACGGCTCTGGCGCGAGGTGTGGATGCCCGGGGTGCCGGAGGAGACCGTGCGGCAGCTGGTGGGACGGGCCGAGGGCTACTCGCGGTCCGGCGAGCTGGTCCGGCTCGGCGTCCGGGATGCCGCGACCGGTGAGGCCGTGGCCTGCCTCGACATCGCCGTCATGGGCGCCGCGGCCGAGATCGACGCCGTCGCCACCCTGCCGCCCTACCGTCGTCGCGGGTACGGCGACGCGCTGCTCGCGGCCGGCCTGGACGTCGTCGAGTCGCGCGGGTGCGACCTCGCCGTCCTCACCGCGCTCCCCGACGACTGGCCGCACCAGTGGTACTCGCGCCGCGGGTTCGCGCGGGTGGCCACCGCGTGGGAGGCCCTGCGAGCGCCCGAGGGCACGACGTGACCGCCGCGGTGGTCCTGGTGTGCGGGCCGTCGGGCTCGGGCAAGACGCACATCGCGGAGAAGTGCGGCCTGCCGGTGTTCCGCCTCGACGACTTCTACAAGGACGGCGACGACCCGTCGATGCCGCGGTCCCCCGAGCTCGGCATCATCGACTGGGACGACCCGCGCGCCTGGCGCGCCGACGACGCCCTCCGGGCGCTCGTCGACCTGTGCCGCGACGGGTCGGTCGAGGTGCCGACGTACGACATCGGCCAGGACCGGACGACCGGCACGACGACCTTCCGGCTCGACGGCCACCGGACGCTGGTCGCCGAGGGCGTGTTCGCCGCCGAGCTCGTCGCGGAGTGCCGCGGGCTCGGCCTGCTCGCCGACGCCGTCGTCCTGCACCGCGCGCCGTGGAAGAACTTCGTCCGCCGGTTCACCCGCGACCTGCGCGAGCGGCGCAAACCGCCGCACACGCTGTGGCGCCGCGGGCGCCTGCTCATGCATGACGAGTCGCGCCTGGTCGCGCACGCCGAGGCGCTCGGCTGCCGCCGGGTCGGCGCCCACGAGCTCGCCGTCGTGCTGCGACGCCTCGCGGTCGGGGCGCCCGCATGAGCGACGACCGCTACCTCCTCGACAACGCGCGCGCCGAGGCCGGCGAGCGGTTCGCCGCGATGGCCGAGCTCTTCGACCCGTGGACGTACCGCCACCTCGTGGCCGCCGGGGTACGGTCCGGCGCCCGCGTCTGGGAGGTCGGCGCCGGCTGGCACACCGTCCCCGCGTGGCTCGCGGCGCGGGTCGGTCCGACCGGGCACGTGGTCGCCACCGACATCGACACGTCCTGGCTCGCGACCGATGCCGGCTACGAAGTCATCCGGCACGACGTCACCGTCGACCCCGCGCCCGGCGGCCCGTTCGACGTGGTCCACGCGCGGCTGCTGCTCGTGCACCTCCCCGACCGCGCGCGGGTGCTGGCGACTCTCGTCGAGGCCCTCGCCGCCGGCGGCGTGCTGCTCGTCGAGGACGCCGATCCCGCGCTGCAGCCGCTCGCCTGCCCCGTCGAGGACTCCCCCGAGGCCGAGCTGGCGAACCGGGTGCGCCGGGGGTTCCGGACGCTGCTCGCGGAGAGCGGCGCCGACCTCGCTTACGGCCGCACGCTGCTCACCGGGCTGCGCGACGCCGGGCTCGTCGACGTACAGGCCGAGGTGTTCGCGCCGTACGGCGGGCCCGCGCTGCGCACGCTCGAGATCGCCACGCTCGGCCACGTGCGCGGGCGGCTCGTCGCCGCGGGCCTCGCCACCGACGACGAGCTCGACCACCTCGTGGCGCACCTGAGGTCCGGCGGGCTCGACCTCACCCCGGCGCCGCTCGTCTCGGCCTGGGGCCGAAAGCCCTGAGAGGTCGTGTCCCCGACTCGCGTGTCACGCGCGCGGAGCCCTCAGCTCGTGGCGGCCCGCTCCGCCGCGCTGCGGAGCACGCAGAACTCGTTGCCCTCGGGGTCCGCGAGCACGACCCAGCCGGTGCCGTCGGGTCGGCGCCTGTCGTCGACGAGGACGGCCCCGAGTGCGAGCACGCGCGCGACCTCGTCGTCACGGCTGCGGTCGCTCGGCTCGAGGTCGAGGTGCAACCGGTTCTTCCCGGTCTTGGCGTCGGGCACCTGCACGAAGAGCACGTCCCCGTGGTGTGTGCGCAGCAGCGCCTCGGGGTCGCCCGGGTTGTCGTCCGGCGACATCGGCACGGCCAGCACCTCCGACCACCACAGCGCTTGCGCGTACGGGTCGAGCGTGTCGACGGTGATGGAGCGGACATGGGAGGCCATGCCCGCATCGTGCCAGGACCGGGCGGTGCCGGCGACTACTGCTCTCGCACCACGGTGAGGTCGAAGAACTCGGGCGGGCCGTCGAGGACGTCTCCCAGCGCGGCCCGGATGCGCTCCAAACCCTGCTGGCGCCGTGGATCCTGCTCTCGCGCGCGGGCCTTCTCCTCGTTCTCGAACAGGACCAGGACGAAGACCAGAGTCGGGTCGGCCTGGCTCCGCATCACCATGGTCCTCAGCAGACCCGAATCTGCCTGCTCGATGGCCTGAAGCTGCTCGAGCACGTCGAGCAGCTCCGACTCCCGCTCCGGCCTCGTGCTCACCTTCTGCAGCTGTGCCCACATGCCAGGACCTTCCTTCCTCGCTGTGACGACGCCATCGTGGAGGACGGGCAGGAATGGCGCAGGCGCTTGGGCGATCTCATGCACAGGCCTGACGTACGGACGAACCACGAGCGTCAGGGACTTCACGACGAGCGTCGGACGAGCGCCCAACGCCGGGTCACGCCACCGGCCGGGTCGGGCCGATGGCGGTCGTCGTGCACGACGTCCGCGGCGCGCGCGTACTCAGGCGTCCATCCTCAGGCGCATGACCCAGCGCCACTTGGCGATCTGACGGTCGCGGGTGAAGCCGAACTCCTCGAAGAGTGTCTCCGGCCCGGTGTGGAGATACGCACCCCGCTGCGGAGCGCGACCTTCGACCTGCTCGGGGTAGGCCTCGACGAGGCCACCACCGGCTGCGCGCACGGCGTCGAGCGCGGCTGAGACCGCTGCTCGGGCCACCCCCATGCGTCGGTGGCCGTTGCCGGTGAAGATGCAGCCGATGCGCCAGTCCGGCAGGTCCACGAGCTCCCTGGTGTACGCGCCGATGTTCTTGATGGTGGGCAGCTCGGCCGGCGAGCCGAACTGGCACCAACCGACACACTCGTGCCCGGCGTAGACCAGGACCTGGTGCACCGTCCCGGTGCGCACGTGCGCCTGCTTGGCCGCCCTGTTGTCAGCCGCGGTGCGGTCCTTGCCCAGACCTTCGCGGTGGAAGCCCATGCACCAGCACCCACCCCAGACGCCGTTGTTGGTCTCGACGAGACGAGCGAAGTCGTCCCAGGTGTCCGGGGACAGTAGGCGGGTGCCGTAACCACCGGGATCTGCTGCCATCGGTTCATGATGCCCACCTGTGGCAGCGGCCGGAAGACGCACCGCGCGTGGGCGCCGTTCGTAGCCGCACCGGCACGCGCGACGTCGGCATACGCCGTCGCGGCCCCTGCGCCTTGCGGTGACGGGGAGGCGACCGACACCGCGACGCACCCGCCCATGGTCACGTGATGGCCGTCGGTGTCGTGCTGATGGCTGCCAGGCTGCGCGCCGCCCGGGACTCGAGGCGCTCGGGCCCGGCTCTACGGTGACGACGTGCACTACCTGCTGATCGGGCTCGGGCTCGGTCTCGGCGCTGGACTCGCGCCCGGTCCGCTGCTCGCCCTCGTCGTGACGACCTCGTTGGCCCGTGGTTTCGGCGCGGGTGTGCGCGTCGCCCTGTCGCCGCTCGTCACCGACTCGATCATGATCGCGCTGTCCGTGCTGCTCGTCCGCGAGCTGCCGGCGCGCGCCGGCGGAGTGCTCGGCGTCGTCGGCGGTCTCTACGTCGTCTGGCTCGGGATCGACGCGCTGCGCGACCTGCCACTGGAGATCGAGTCGGCCGACGGCCCTGACCCGCTGCGCCGCGGCGTCCTGGTGAACCTGCTCTCGCCGCACCCGTGGCTGTTCTGGCTCACCGTCGGCGGCCCGATCGTGGTGGCCGCGTGGACCGAGTCGCCGACCGCCGGCGCCGCGTTCGTCGTCGGCTTCTTCGCCGTCATGATCGGCACCAAGGCTGTCGTGGCCGCCGTCGTGGCCACCAGCCGGCGCGCCCTCACCGCCGCCGGCCTGCGCCGTGCCCACCGCGTCGCCGGCGGCCTGCTCCTGCTCACCGGTGTCGTGCTCACCGTCGAGTTCGGCGCCACGTTCCTCGCCGGCTGACCCGGTGAACGGATCCGCTTCGCATCTCCCACCGCCAGCACGAGACACCCGATGACGAGGCCGAGGGCCGGCGGTGATTCCACCCGGACAGGATGCCGGTTCGTGCCTGGGGAGGCGAACAAGAACGAAGGTTCGCGTGCAGCCTCAGCGGCACGCAATCGGCATCGGCGACGGCGTCCCTGGGGGCTAGGCGTGAGTCGCGACCGGTTGAAGTATCCGTGCGCGGGGGGTGCCACCCAGCCCGGGCGATGCCTCCGGGGAGGCCCACACCCTTGTCTCTAGGAACCTCTTGAAGGCCTCGGCCTGCCCGACCTCGTCGAAGTCGAGCTCGATGTAGATGTACTTGTCGTCGTCGAGGGGCTGGTGAACGCGCTGAGTCGTGACTCCGGCGTTGGTCCTGGCGTCGGCAAACCCAGCGAAGGCGGCCAACCATGTCGCAAGATCAGTAATTGCGTGCTCGATATGGAGAGTCGCTGCCATTTTCGTCCTCGGACGTCAATGCGGGCACCGCCAGGATGAGCTGCTCGCTACGTCCCGCATGATCCCACGCATGCGGGGCGACCGTGACTCTTACTGCGCACCCGCTGCCGGTTCGTCCATCAGGAAACGAGGCAGATCAGACACTTCGCGTTCGGTCAGGCGTAGCGGTAGGTGAGGGTGCGCAGGTCGAGCCACTCGGTCTTGCTGCGGCTCGTGCGGAGAGTGAGCACCGAGCCGTGGACGGCCACAATGGTGATTTCGCCGCTGCCCTTCTTGGCCAGGAATGTCCCCAGGCTCTTCTCGTGGGCGTAGTCGCCTGCGTTCCCCATCCGGAGCACCCAGACACCTCCGGTCGAGACCTTGCCTGGGTTGGCTGGGTCGTCGTTGAGTCCACCGGCATAGACGTCCAGCCACGAGGGCTGGCCGTGGAGCACCGCCGGACCCTGGTAGAGCGTCGTGGTGTCGAAAATGCTGTGCGGGAACGGTCCCTCAGTCTCCTTCACGAGCGCCACGGTTTGCGGCGCGTTCGAGTCATCGGGTGCGGGAGACGAGGTCGGCGTCTCGCTGACGGGAGCACTCGCCGTTGACGACGCCACTCTCCCCGTCGTCGAGGTCGGGGGCGCAGTGGCGGGGGTGGAGCACCCGGCAAGCAACAGACAGGCACCACCCGTCATCACGGCAGTCGTTCCAACGAACCACTGACGGATCATCGGTCCCTCCGAGACGACGCGCGACGCGACGTGACCGCGACACCGCGCATACTGCCGGATCGCACAGGAAGAGGCGATGAAGAACACATCGCGCTCACCGGTCGTGGGCGTCTGATCCGATCGGCTGCCATGCTGCAACCACAGGTGTGCTTGTCTAGGCGGGCTCTGCAGCTAGCGACTTCGCGGTCACCGGGCGCGCCGACACGAGCCCAACCAACACACCGAGCAGGAGCCCTGCCGTGATCGCTGCGAGACATCCAGCCAAACTCGGCTTGACCGCCATGTCGAAGACGACGGCGAGCACGACGAACGTGTTGGCATAGCTGACGATGGACGGCAGCGGCTGGTCCATCAGCGCTCGTGCCTCTGACGTGATGGTGCCGTCAGGGCTCAGTGCCAGCGCCGCACTGAGCGCTTTGCCATGCCTGCCGAGAATCGCCGGACCGTCGACGAACGCGACGGCCAGGACCACCACCGCGGTGTAGATGAATGGGTCGCCGAAACTGAACTTGTCCGGGTCGTCGGACAACTGAACTAGCCAGCTCCCAAGACCCAGAAGCAACACGATGAGCACGCCAAAGGTCGGCGCCAGCCGCTGCACCTTCGCCATTCGCAGAGCCTCATCGGCGGTCGAAGACCGCTTGAGCAGCCACTCGGACGTGTGAATGACGCCGGACAGCGTGAACGCCGCGATCGCCACGGCGATGTGCAGGAACAAGACCACGTCGAACAAGGCCATGGCGGCTCTCCTCGTATCATCCACGCAAGAACGCGGAACCGGCGGTGACGACCCCCGGTAGCCCGTCTCAGCAGGTCAGCCGGAACATAGCGGACTCGAACACACCTGCATAGATTCGACTCTTGCCGCCCGCCATGCGCCGGCTTGACGGGCCCCCGATTGGATTCGAGCGCGAACGAGCACTCTATGCGCGGTGAGGCTCAGAGATCGGTCGGGTTCAACGTGCCGGTGTCGGGGTCGAACACGAGGATCTCAGACGGCTTGCACGAGCGTGCCCACGCGAGCGCGTCCTCGCGGGTTCCGTCGAACTCGCCCAACGGCTGAGTTGGGTCGACCTCGCCCTCCCACAGGGCATGCCAGCCAGAGACGGTGAGATCACGTCGAGGGTCGTCATAGACCGCCATCACGATCACGCGCGACCAACCGACCGGTCGAGCCGCGTCCTCAAGGTCGGTCATGCCAGTCAGGATGCCTGAGCCGGGACCTGGAACCGAGGCATCAGGCACATAGGGCTCGCGAGACGAGGAGCGCGCTCGTCACTTCGCGGCATCGGTGACGAACTGATTGGCCTCTGACTCGTTCGCGAAGCCCGTGACTACGGCGGTCCCGGAGTCGATCGCTGCCGAGACGTACGGCGAAGACTGGACGACACCGCGAGCGTAGAACGCCAACTGATTGTTGGGTGAGTCCTGAGAGGCGAGTTCCCCGGTCAGAGACTGCAAGGCGCTGGCCCCGGACGTCGTGAATCGGACCGCCACCTCGTAGTTGTTTGACGCGCCGCGCTGGACACTGAGGTCGGCAACCTGTTCGCCAGTGACGGCCGCCGGTCCCAGGTTGTAGAGGATGGTGCCGTCGGCTGAACAGGCTTTCACGTTGGTAGCACTCGCGGATGCCTGAACCGGCTTGGGGCACGACTCGGCAGTCGCCAGGCTCTCGCTCAGCACGGGCCGAACTTCGAGCCCTGTGGGGGACGGCCGAATCCCACTGGCGCACGCCCCAAGTAGCGGGATGCACGCCAACGGAACGATCCAACTCCGGTGGCTGATTCGCACGGACCTAGTCTCACGCCCATTGGCTTCCGAGCGGTACGTAATGCCGGATCGCGCGGCAACAGGCGATGAAGAACGGTTCCCCTCTGGGCGCGTCGTTTGGGTCGTCGAAAGCGCGGATCAGATGGCCACCTCCTGCCATGATCTTCGTGTGAACACGGTGAAGGACAGGGCAGAGGCCCCGGCGGCGGACACGGTCCCGACTGCGTCGTTCCGCTGGCGGGGCGTCGCGCTCATGGTTCCCGCTGTGGTCGTGGTGGCGATCGCCCTCGTTATCCTGTCGCGACCTAGGGCCGCGACGCCGGATCAGTTCGCCGCGTTCTCAAAGAAGTTGGACGCGCTGGCAGCGCCAGCCGAGTCGTTCACCACGTATGACCCGAATCTCAGCACGTACTTGGGTTCGGCGCCGCAAGGGTCCTGGTCCCTGATCGCCACGGGTACCTGGTCCAGCACGGACGACCCCACGTGGTGGACGGCGGTGCGCGGCTGGGAGATCACCGTCCCGGTCGGTCAGGATCGCGTTGTGTGCAGTGACGCGCTGGCTTGGCTCGCGAGTTCCGGGTCAGAGTTGGGACTCACGACCCCCGGCCAGAACGAGAACCTTCCCGCCTGCCTGTCGATCCTCGACACGGTGCGCTCCGAGCCAGGGAACGCTAACGACGCCTGGGGCGGTCGCGGAACGCAATCCGGCGACGGTCAGCTTCGATACCGCACCGGCGTCGAGACCTTCACGGGAACCCGCCACGGGGACGTGGTCATCCGCGTGACAGCCGAGGCATCAGTCGCCAACCGCTAGAACTCGGAGTTGCTCGGCCAGCACGCCACCCGCTGCGCGCCGACTCAGCTAGCGATTCCATCAGGCACATAGGCGTCGTCGTGCCGCAGCCCGCCAGATGGTCGGACTACCTACTGCGTGTAGTGCTGGTTCCACCCGAGCCGGTTAGCCACGTTGGTGTCCGGCTGCTCCTGCTTGCCACAGCGCAGGCACGCGATCAGCGGGAACCCGGGCTCGCTGGGAATCGGGTGCCAAGCGTGGAACCCGATCCAGCATGTGAACGGCTTGGACATTGGTCGTCCCCCTTCATCGGCCCTAGCCAGCATGGCAGCAGAGCGGCTATGACAAGGCGCTTCACGGCGTCCGCGCGTCACGAAGCGAACGTGAACGTCGGCTCGGTTTCGCCGGTTCGCCGGTCAAGCAGCGATGCAGGCTTCTGCGTGCCACGGAGCGGCACACCTACTGATCGTGCTGCCGGATTAGAGCGACCATCTCCTCTGCCAACGCGAAGTCGCCCACTCGCGCCCCCGCCAGTCGTCTACCGAATGCCAAGGGACGTCCTCGGGGGTACCCGGCCAGCGTGGCAGCAGATGAACGTGCAGGTGATCGGTCCCGTGCCCGATGGTTGCGACGTAGACCCTCATCGCGCCCACACCCTTCAGCGCTGCGGACCAGCGGCTGATTGCCACCCCCATCGCGGCTGCCTCGTCGGCGGTCAGTCCTGCGAAGTCAGGAATGCCGTTGGGGCGTGACCAGTAGGTGGCCGAGGAAGACGACCTCGGTGCGTGGGGGTACGTGGAAGGTAGCCACAAGGTCTTCATCGGCCAGCAAGCCGGAGGGGAGCGGCACCTCCCCCGACTGCTCACGACATACCAGGCAACCGTCCGTCACGTGAGTCAACTTGCCCCGCGTGCCGCCCTGGAAGGAACGGATTGGCGGGCCCCCCGAGTCACCAAAGCAGCGTGCCGGATCTTGTTCCGAGAACCGAGCCAGAACGGTTCCCCTCTGCTCGGTTGCAGATGCGGACCATGGCTAGGCCATCCGAGTGAAGATCGCTTCCTTGGACGAGAGTCTCATGCCCGGTTGCCGATCACCGCGTGAGAACAGTCCTTGACTCGGAACGGGGGATGCGACGTGAGCATCAAGATGTTGGCGGGCGTCGGGGTCGTGGTTGTCGCATTGACCGCCGTCGGGTCGGGTGCCGCTTTGGCTCTCTCGGGCAGAGACTCGTCGGCACCCAGCACAGCGCAGTCGTCGTCCAAGTCGGGGGCCTCGCCGCAGGTCGGCTGCCTCGCGGGGACCATCGACGGAACCGTTCTGACCGAGGCCAAGCAGCACGAGTTCGTTGCCTCAGGAGCGAAGGTCGTTCTGTACCAGGAGCCGGCCGTGGACGGGCAGCCCGGCGCGTACTGGGTGCTGTACCCGTCCACTGGTGTGGGGAGCAGCGCGGCGAAGCCGCCACTGTCCACCTGGGTGCAAGCAGACTCCGCCGCAGCTCGCAAGGCATGTGCCCCGTTCCTCGCGCCTACGAAGTAGCGCACGCGCTCTGAGAGCGCTGCCTATTGCCGGACATTGCGCGGGTCGCGTAGACATTCCCGAAGCTGTTCACGCCGCGATGCTCAGGCTGTCGAACGTGTGCTGAAGGCCAAACCTCCGCGACGGAGGACGCCCGCCTCGTAGAGTCGGATCAGAATGGCGGCGGGTCGAGTGGTGGTGCGGGTTCGGCGGGTGGCGGGGTCGGGGTCGTCGAGGACCGGTCGGGGTGGGACGTGGATGGTCTGTCCCCATGCGGTGCGCCACGTGTAGGAGCCGTCGGCGTTGCTGTCGGTGATGTCGGCGTAGCCGGCGGTCTTGAGCTGGTGACACGTGGTGCAGTGCGCCCCCGTGTTCGCCGCGCTGCTCTCCCCCTGCGGCCACTCGACGGCGTGGTCCATCTGCAGCCGGGACTCGGCGTGGACGCCGCAGTACGGGGTGCGGCAGCCGCCATCGCGGGCCCCCGCTGCCGACCCCGATCGCGGTCGAGAAGACGAACCGGCGCAGCTTCTCGGGCAGGTACTGGGCGCGGCCGAAGTCGATCAGATGCCCGTCGACCGGGTCGGTGACCAGCCGCCGCCACCACGACCCGAACTTCGCGACCTCCCGGCCGATCTCGCCGGGGACCGGTTGACCGTCGAGCAGCGCGACCCGGTCGGCCTCGCCGCGCAGCGTGTCCAGGTCGATCACCACGTTGACCACGACGTCGACCTCGGACCGGTCCCAGGTGACCGACCCGTCCTCGTGGTGCTGCCCGAGGACCCGCGCGGCGAACGCGTCGGCCCGGCACGCGTCCGCGGTCGCGTCGTCCTCGTCGTCGGTTCCGCCGACACTGCCGGTCGTCGTCTGGTCCGGGTCGGTCGGTGGCGGCCCGGCCGGGTCGGCGTCACCGTGACCGGCGGTTGCCTCGTCGGGCTCGGCCGCTACCGATCCGTCCGCCGTGACCGCCGCGTCACCCGCGGCATCCGCTGCGGCCGCGGCCGCACGCCGCGCGAGCTGCAGGGCCCGGCCGTCGGCGCGGACCTCCGCCATGATCGCCTCGACGACCGGCCACTCGTGGGTCATCGCGAAGTAGCCCATGCCGTCCTCGAGCTGACGCACCCACACCCGCCGGGACTCCCGCGCCCGACGCAGCCGCCCGGCGGCGTCGCGGTCGAGCAGCGCGATCGCCTTCGCGACCTCCCCACCGAACTGTCCCGGCGTCAGCCGCGTCGCCTTGCCCAGGGTGCGGCGCTCGATCTCGGCGAGCACGCCGGGTCGGTGACCACCCGGGTCCGCTCCACCAGCACCGCGCAGTGCGCCTCGGAGACCTCCCCGGCGCGCAGCGCCGCGGCGAACCCGGGGAACGTCGTGGCCAGGCCCGGGACGTCTCGATCAGCTTCCCGCCGCATAGCGAGGTGCGCCGCGCGGTGGCGACCTCGTGCTCGACGGCGACCTCGGCAGGTACGCCTCGGTGCTGGTCTCCCCGGCCAGCGCGACCACGGCCTCCGCCCGCCGCGACGCCACCAGCGCCGCGACCCGGTCGCACCGCTGCAGGTAGTCCACCCGGGCGTGCGGGCTCGGCAGCGAGCGCGGGTCGATCGACGCCAACGCCATCAGGTCGGCCTCGTGCGCCGGACCCGACATCCGCGCCAGCAGCTCTACGTCACTGGCCAGGTCGGCCAGCAGGTCATCCCACAGCGGGTCGATCGGGTCGATCTCGAACCCTCCCGCGGCCCACTCGGCCCGCGCCGCGGCGTCCTCCGCGCGGTCCAGCGCGGTCAGCTCCGCGGCGTAGGCGACCTCCTCCGCGGTGGCGTACAACGGCACGTCAACGAGGTCCGCGCGCGGGTCGTCCGGGACCGGGTCGAGGCTCGGACCCGGGTCGCTGCGCATGGGTCCATTCTCGTACACACGTCCTAGTCGTGTCAAGCCTCGCAGAGAGGAATTCTGTTGCAGCACATGCTTTCTCGGGCGCTTGAGCCCTCAACTTCCACAGTGCGATCCGGAGCGCGTCCCAGCGGTCGCCCGGGGTCGGGCCAGCTCAGCCCGGGCCGGCGCGCCGGTGCGTCGAAGACGCCGACCCGGGGTCGGGACCGCTCAGCCGGGACTGCTCAGCCCGGGCCGGCGCGCCGATGCGTCGAAGACGCCGCCTGGGCGGCGTAGCGGCCGTCCCACCTCGTCGGGACGCACCCACCCAGGTCAGCCGACGGGGGTCTCGAGGGCGGCGTAGCCGGGCTTCACGACGTCCTCGATGAGCGCGAGGCGCTCGTCGTAGGGGATGAACGCGCTCTTGAGCGCGTTGACCGTGAGCCACCTCATCTCGGCGAGTCCCCAGCCGAACGCCTCGGAGAGCAGCAGCATCTCGCGGGTCATCGACGTGCCGGACATGAGCCGGTTGTCGGTGTTGACCGTCACGCGGAAGCGCAGTCGCGAGAGCAGGCCGATCGGGTGCTCCGCGATCGAGGGCGCGGCACCGGTCTGCACGTTGGACGACGGGCACAGCTCGAGCGGGATGCGCAGGTCGCGGACGTACTGCGCGAGCTTGCCCAGCTCGGCCGTGCCGTCGGCGTGGACCGTGATGTCGTCGACGATGCGTACGCCGTGCCCGAGCCGTTCGCAGCCGCAGAACGCGACGGCCTCGTGGATGCTCGGCAGGCCGAACGCCTCGCCGGCGTGGATCGTGATGTGGCAGGACTCGCCCCGGATGTACTCGAACGCGTCGAGATGGCGGGACGGCGGGAACCCGGCCTCGGCCCCGGCGATGTCGAAGCCGACGACGCCGCGGTCGCGGTAGGCGACGACGAGCTCGGCGATCTCGCGCGAGCGCGCCGCGGTGCGCATCGCAGTGAGCAGGGCGCGCACCCGGATCGGGTGGCCGGCCGTACGGGCTGCGTCCTCACCGGCGCGGAAGCCGTCGAGCACCGCCTGCACGACCTCGTCGAGGGTGAGGCCCTGGGTGACGTGCAGCTCGGGGGCGAAGCGCACCTCGGCGTAGACGACGCCGTCGGCGGCGAGGTCCTGTGCGCACTCGGACGCGACCCGCACGAGCGCGTCGCGCGTCTGCATGACACCAACGGTGTGCGCGAACGTCTCGAGATAGCGGACGAGCGAGCCGGAGTCCGCGGACTCGACGAACCAGCGGCCGAGCTCCTCCGGGTCGGTCGTGGGCAGCGCGGTGTAGCCCGTCTCCGCCGCCAGCGCGACGATCGTCGCCGGCCGCAGGCCGCCGTCGAGGTGGTCGTGCAGGAGGGCCTTCGGCGCCCGGCGCACGACGTCCTCCGGAAGCGCGGCCCGCTGCCCGGCTGAGGGGTCTCGGGGTGTCGAGGACGGATGGACCGGCCCGGTCTCTACGCTCACCCCGTCACGGTAGCGTTGCGCCGAGGCGTGTACCCCACCCGGCTCAATCCTCGGGGTCCCGTGCCGATGCATAGAGACGTGGAGCCCATGACCGACACCGCTGACTTCGGACCCAACGACCGCGTGGAGGTCATCCGGCCCGCGGCCGTGCTCGAGGCTCGGGTCGCGACCCTGGTCCTGGCGGCGCTGCGCCGCGACGACGTCTCCAGCGGTGGGGTCTGGAACGCGTCGGCGTCGGTCTGGCAGCGCTACGACCGCGCCTGGGACGGCGCGGGCGGCACCCGCGGCGACGCGAAGCTGCTCGGCACCGTGGCGGTCATGTACGACACCCCCGTGCGCAACGAGGTCACCATCTACCGCGTGACCGTCACCCCCGCCGGCATCGACCTCGGCTGGACGGTCGACGCGCTGTGCGACGACGCGCTGGCCGCCGGCGGTCTCACCCTGGCCAGCTGCCCGCGCGCCGAGATCAGCAACGCGCCCAAGGCCGACCCGTTCAAGACCCAGCGCCCCGGCGCCTGACCGCGCCATCCCGCGGACGCCCCACGGAGGACTCCGTACGACCGCCGGCGCCCGTCGCGCTCGGCCGCGGTGCGCGAGGTGCGACGCCGGTCGGCTCAGGCGGCGCGGTACGCCGGGTCCGGCGCCGTCACTCGTCGCGGTGCGCGAGGTCGGGCGCGAACGCGGGCAGGCAGACGGCGACGTACTCCGCACCCTCGCCCGCGCCGGTCGAGTAGCGGACGCGTTCCCCGGCCCGGGTGATCACGGCCTGACCGGCCCCGACCTCGAGCACCCCGCCGTCGTGCTCGACGCGCACGGCGCCGCGGAGCACGACGGTGATCTCGTCGAAGCCCGGCGTCTGCGCCGGCTCCGTCCAGCCGCCGGGCGCGACCATGTGCGCGACGGACACCTCGGCCGTGCCGGTCGTGACGTGGCCGACGTACTCGTCGATGGTCTTGCCCCCGGGCACGGGGATGCGGGTGGGCGCGGGGACGAGCTCGGGCGGCACGGTCAGGCTCCGATCCGGTCGAGGACGAGCGGCAGCCGCGTCACGGCGGTGCCTGCGTCGGCGATCACGACGCCGCCGTCAAGGTCGGCGAGCGCGGCAGCGAAGCGGTCGGCGTCATCGGCGTGAAGCGTCAGCAGCGGGGCGCCCGCGGTCACCGGGTCGCCGGGCTTCGCGTGCATCTCGATGCCCGCCCCGGCGATCACCAGGTCCCCCCTGCGGGCGCGCCCGGCTCCGAGCCGCCAGGCGGACACGCCGACGGCCTTCGCGTCGAGCCGGGCGAGGACGCCGGAGCGCTCGGCGACGACCACGTGCGTCTCGCGCGCGGTCGGCAGTGGCGCGTCGGGATCACCGCCCTGCGCCGCGATCATGCGCCGCCACCGGTCCATGGCGCGACCGTCGGCGAGGACGTCGGCCGGGTCCGGGCCGACCACGCCGGCCGCGTCGAGCATCTCCCGGGCGAGCACCACGGTGAGCTCGACGACGTCGGGCGGGCCGCCGCCGGCGAGAACCTCGAGGGACTCCCGCACCTCGAGCGCGTTTCCTGCCGTGCGACCGAGCGGCGTGTCCATCGCGGTGATCAGCGCCCGGGTGCGGAGGCCGGCACTCTCGCCGAGGGCGACCATGGTGCGGGCGAGCTCCGCGGCCAGCTCCGGGGTCTTCATGAACGCGCCGGAGCCGACCTTCACGTCGAGGACGAGCGAGCCGGTCCCCTCGGCGATCTTCTTGCTCATGATGCTGCTCGCGATGAGCGGGATGGACTCCACCGTCCCGGTCACGTCGCGCAGCGCGTACAGCCTCTTGTCCGCCGGTGCGAGGCCCTCGCCCGCAGCGCAGATCACGGCGCCAACATCGCGCAGCACCGCGAGCATCTCGTCGCTCGTGAGCGAGGCGCGCCACCCGGGGATGGACTCGAGCTTGTCGAGGGTGCCCCCGGTGTGCCCGAGACCCCGGCCGGACAGCTGGGGTACGGCGACACCGCACGCGGCCGCCAGCGGGGCGAGCGGCAGCGTGATCTTGTCGCCGACACCACCGGTGGAGTGCTTGTCGGCGGTGGGACGACCGACGGAGGAGAAGTCCATCCGCTCGCCGCTGGCGATCATCGCAGCCGTCCAGCGCGAGATCTCGCGCGGAGTCATGCCGTTGAGCAGGATCGCCATGGCGAGCGAGGACATCTGCTCCTCCGCGACGACGCCGCGCGTGTAGGCGTCGACGACCCAGTCGATCTGGTGCGTCGGTCAGCTCGTGCCGGTCGCGCTTGGCCACGATCACGTCGACCGCGGCGTACGGCCTCAGCCATGGGTCTCCCCCGTCACCCGGGTCGATGTCCTCGGCGCCGAACGCCAGCGGCAGCACCTCGGCCATCGTCATGACGCCGTCCGGCGACATGACCTGGCATTCCGGGCCGCCGTTCTCCCAGAGCAGCTGGCGGCACCGGCCGCAGGGCATGAGCGCCGCGCCGTCCGCGTCCACGCAGGACACGGCGACGAGACGCCCGCCGCCCGTCGCGTGCAGCGCGGACACCATGCCGCACTCGGCGCACAGCGCGACGCCGTACGCCGCGTTCTCGACGTTGCAGCCGACCACGACCCGGCCGTCGTCGACGAGCCCGGCGACGCCGACGGGGAACCGGCTGTACGGCGCGTAGGCCCGGTGCATGACCTCCACGGCCGCGGCGTGCAGCTGCGACCAGTCGACCTCGGGCGGCACGGCGCTAATGGTCCTGACCCTTGATGTAGGGCTTCCCGTCGGCCGCCGGCATCCGCAGTCGCTGCGAGGCGAGCGACAGGACCAGCAGCGTGGCGACGTACGGCGTCACGTAGGAGACCTGGTCGGGCAGCGCGTCCGTCGTCGCGTACCAGAAGTAGACCAGCCCGGCCACGAGCGAGCGAGATGACACCGGGCACCACCCGGCGCCGGTAGAGCTGCCACGCGGCCAGGACGACCATCCCGATCACGATCACGAGGAGCAGCGCGTGGACCGCCTCGCCGCTGCGCAGCTGCATCGCCTGCGTGTAGCCGAAGAGCAGGGACCCCGCGCCGAGACCGCCGACCCGCCAGTTGCCGAAGATCATGGCGGCCAGGCCGATGAAGCCCTGGCCCTGCGTCTGCCCCTCGCGGTAGATGCCGGAGAGCACCGTCGCGAGCACGGCGCCACCGAACCCGGCGAGGAAGCCCGAGACGACCACCGCCACGTACTTGTGGAAGTACACGTTGACGCCGAGCGACTCCGCCGCGTACGGCGCCTCGCCGCAGGAGCGCAGCCGGAGCCCGAATGCCGTGCGCCACAGGATGAAGAACGTGATCGGCAGCAGCGCGATGGCGATCACCGTGGTGTAGGAGACCTGGTAGGTCAGCGCACGCAGGATGCTGCCCAGGTCCGAGACGAAGAACCACCCCTGCGTCTGCAGCCACTTCCCGAAGTCGGAGAGCCCGGGGATCGTGAAGGTCGGGATCGGGGGGATCGACGGCGACTGCGTGGGCTGACCGGGCCACACGAGCGTGGACAGGTACTGCGTGACGCCTAGGCCGAGCAGGTTGATGGCGACACCGGACACGATCTGGTCGACGCCGAACGTGACGGTGGCGACGGCGTGGAGCAGACCGCCGAGGGCGCCGAACAGCGAGCCGGCGAGCAGCCCCCACCACGGTCCGTAGGTGACACCGGCCCAGCCGGCACCCCAGGTCCCGAGGATCATCATGCCCTCGAGGCCGATGTTCACCACGCCGGATCGCTCGGACCACAGACCGCCGAGACCGGCCATGCCGATCGGGATGGCGAAGCCGATGGCTGCCGCGATCGTGCCCGCGGAGTCGAGCTCCTGCGCGCCGGTCACGATGCGGACGAGCGACAGCAGCGCGATGAGCGCGCAGATGAGCAGCGCGAGACGCGGGCCCGTCAGCTTGACGGTCCGTCGCTGGAGCGCGAGCGGCGCGACGATGTCGCCCGGCGTCGGGAGGCCGAGCTTCGTCCCGCTCTTCGGGTCGCTCATGCCGCCGCCTCCGCGAGCTCGGCCTCGGCCGCCAGCTGCCGCCCGACCTCACGCTGCTGGGCCGTGATCCGGTAGCGGCGCACCAGCTCGTAGGCGATGACGACGGAGAGGACGGCGACGCCCTGCATGATCGTGACGATCTCCTTGGACACCCCGCCGAGGTCGAGGATCTGCCTCGACACGTCGAGGAAGGCCCAGAGCAGCGAGCCGAAGATGATGCCGATCGGGCTGTTGCGGCCCAGGAGCGCGATCGCGATGCCGGTGAACCCCAGGCCCGCGGGGAAGTCGAGGTTGTAGGTGTACGACGCGCCGAGCAGCTGCGGGATGCCGATCAGCCCGGCGAGCGCGCCCGAGATGAGCATGATGAACAGCACCATGCGCTTGGCGTCGATGCCGCTCGCCGTGGCGGCCGTGGGCGACAGGCCCGACGCGCGCAGGTCGAAGCCGAACCGGGTCCGGTTGAGCATCCACCAGAACCCGACGCCCACGGCCGCGGCGATCACGATGGCGCCGTAGATCGGCGAGCTCGCCCCGCTCACGACGTCGAACCCGGGGAGCTGGCCGCTCGGCGGGATCGGCTTCGTCCCGATGTTGTTGCTGCCCTCGACGAGCTCGGCGAACTTGTCCGGTGCCAGGAGGAACGCGATGATCCCCGTGGCGACGTAGTTGAGCATGATCGTCGAGATGACCTCGCTCACGCCGCGGCGGTTCTTCAGGACCGCGGCGACGCCGGCCCACAGGCCGCCCACCACCATCGCGACGACGATGATCACCGTCACGTGCAGCACCGGCGGAAGCGCGACGTGACCGCCGACGTAGGCGGCGAACAGGGCTGCGAGGCGGTACTGGCCGTCCACGCCGATGTTGAACAGGTTCATCTTGAAGCCGACGGCGACGGCGACCGCCGCGAGGTAGTACGTCGTCGACAGGTTGATCGTGAGCACGATGCTGTCCGGCTGCGTGCCGTAGTCCCACATCTGCTGGTAGACGTCGAGCGGAGGGTGGCCGGAGAGCAGCAGGATCACCGTCGTCACGAGCAGCGCGAACCCCAGCGCGAGCAGGGGCGCCGCCAGGGCGAGCGCGAGCTTCCTCACGAACCCTCACCTCCGGCACCCGTCATCGCCGAGCCGAGCTGCTCCGGCGTGACCGTGCGCGGATCGGCGTCGGCGACGAACCGGCCGCGCAGCAGCACCTTGATGCGGTCGGAGAGGCCGATGAGCTCGTCGAGGTCGGCCGAGATGAGCAGCACGCCGAGTCCCGCGATCCGCGCCTTGCGGATCTCGTCCCAGATGGCCGCCTGCGCGCCCACGTCGACGCCGCGGGTCGGGTGTGCCGCGACGAGCACGCGCGGGTTGCCGCTCATCTCCCGGCCCACGATGAGCTTCTGCTGGTTGCCGCCGGAGAGCGCGGAGGCGATGACGTCGATGCCCGGGGTACGGACGTCGTACTCGGCGACGATGCGCTCGGTGTCGGCCCTCGCCCCCTTGCGGTCGATGAGGAGGCCCTTGGCGTTGGGCGCCTCGGTCTGGTGGCCGAGGATCCGGTTCTCCCAGAGGGTCGCCTCGAGCAGCAGGCCGTGCCGGATGCGGTCCTCGGGGATGTAGCCGACGCCGGCCTCGCGACGGGCGCGGGTGCTCCAGGACGTGATGTCCTCGTCGCCGAGGAGCACCGTGCCCGCGAAGGGCTTCTGCAGCCCCATGATCGTCTCGACGAGCTCCGCCTGGCCGTTGCCCTCGACGCCGGCGATGCCGAGGACCTCGCCGGCGTGGATCGTGAGCGAGATGTCCTGGAGGACGACGCGGCCCGCGTCGTTCGCCAGCGACACCCCGGCGACGTCGAGCAGCACGCGGTCGGTGACCGTCGACTCGCGGGTCTCCGGCGAGGGCAGCTCGCTGCCCACCATGAGCTCGGCGAGCTGCCGGGCGGTGACCTCGCTGGGCAGGACCGTCTTCACCGTGGTGCCGCCCCGGATGACGGTGATCTCGTCGGCGACGGAGAGCACCTCGTCGAGCTTGTGCGAGATGAAGATGACCGTGAGGCCCTGGCTCTTGAGCTCGGCGAGGGCGGAGAACAGCTGCTCCACCTCCTGCGGCACGAGCACCGCGGTCGGCTCGTCGAGGATGAGGGTGCGGCAGCCGCGGAAGAGCGTCTTGATGATCTCGACGCGCTGGCGATCGCCGACCCCGATGTCCTCCACGAGGGCGTCAGGGTCCACGGTCAGCTGGTAGGCCGCGCCGATCTCGGCGATGCGCTCGCGGGCCACGTCCATCTTGATGACGCCGGATCTCGTGGGCTCGTCGCCGAGGATGACGTTCTCCAGGACGGTGAAGTTGTCCGCGAGCTGGAAGTGCTGGTGGACCATGCCGACGCCGAGCGCGATGGCGTCGGACGGAGAGTGCAGCGAGACCGTCTTGCCGTCGATCTCGATCGTGCCCTCGTCCGGTCGGTGCATGCCGTAGAGCGTCTTCATGAGCGTCGACTTGCCGGCGCCGTTCTCACCCACGATCGCGTGGACCGTCCCACGCCGCACCGTGATGTCGACGTCGTAGTTCGCCCGGACGCCCGGGAAGGTCTTCGTGATGCCACGGAGCTCGACCGCTACGTCGCCCGTGACGGTGCCGGTGCTGATGACGCCCTCCTCCACGGCTCGGGACGCGCTTCGGCTCGGACGCTATCGCGTCCGAGCCGAAGCGGACGGCTCTTCGAGCCGGTGTCAGATCAGATCAGTTGGGGACCGTGACGGTGCCCGCGATGATCGCCTGCGCCGCGGCGTCGGCCTTCGCCTCGTAGGGCTGGACCGCGGGGTTGGACTTGGAGTAGCCCACGCCGCCGTTCTTGAGGTCGTAGACCTGCACACCGGTCAGCGGCGCACCCTTGACGGCGGCGTCGATCACGGCGTACACGGCGACGTTCACGTTCTTCAGCGCGGACGTCAGGATGACGTCCTTCACCGCGGCGTCGGCCGACAGGTACTGGTCGGAGTCGACACCGATCGCCCAGGTGCCCGCGGCCTTGGCGGCGACGAACACCCCGCCGCCGGACCCACCGGCGGCCGCGTAGACGACGTCCGCACCGGCGTCGAACATGCCGGCCGCGGTCGCCTTGCCCTTGTCGGGGGCGTTGAAGCCGCTGTAGTCCGGCGGCTGGGTGAGGTACTTGTCGGCGATCTTCACCGAGGAGTCGGTCGCGGTCACGCCGGCGTCGAAGCCCTTCTGGAAGGACACGAGGAGCGGGACGTTGACGCCACCGATGTAGCCGACGCTCTTGGTCTTCGTGGCCTGCGCGGCGATGACGCCGACCAGGTAGGACGCCTGGTTGGCGGCGAAGGTGAGGTTGGCCACGTTCGCGGCCTGGTAGCTCGAGTCGTCGACGATCGCGAAGTCGACGTTCGGGTACTTCGGCGCCACGGCCTTGAGCGCGTTGGCGTACGCGAAGCCGACGGCGATGACCGGGTTGAAGCCACCCTTGGCCAGCAGGGTAAGGCGCGCGGCCTTCTGGGCGTCCGTCTCGCTCGGGACGGCCGACAGCTCTTGCGAGGTCACGCAGAGGTCCTTGACCGCCTGGTCGAGGCCGGCTGCGGCGGAGTCGTTGAACGACTTGTCGCCGCGCCCGCCGATGTCGTACGCCATGCCGACCTTGACCGACGACGGCGTGCAGGTGGGGGAGGCCGACGTGCTGCCGGACGACGCGGACGAGTTCGTGCCGGTGCTGCTGCCGCAGGCTGCAAGCGCGAGGGCTCCTGCCGCGGCGAGCGCGGCGAGCTTCAGACCCTTCAACAAGGGAGGTCTCCTTCCGTGCGCGCCGGCCTTCGTGCCGGTGCGTGATGCACCCAACCTAGTGGCGCAGGGTGGGGTGAAGAGTCGCCACCGGGGGCCGCGGTCCATCCGAAACCGTTCCGTGACCCGCGGCGAACGGTCTGGACCATTTGCCGTCCGGCGGCTCTGTGACCGCAGGACCTGCGGTGCCGCAAGGGGTTCGCCGGGGGTGGACCGACCGGTCAGAAGACGTCCGCCGGGGTGTAGAGCCCCCACACGTCGCGGAGGGCGTCCGAGACCTCGCCGACCGTGGCCCGGGCCCGCAGGGCGTCCCGCATCGGGTGGAGCACGTTGTCGGTGCCGCGAGCCGCCGCACGCACCGCCTCGAGAGCGGCGTCGACGGCCGCCTGGTCGCGACCGGCCCGTAGTGCCGCGAGCCGCGCGCACTGCTCGTCGCCGATCGCGGGATCGACACGCAGCGGCTCGTAATGCTCCTCCTCGTCGACGGTGAACCGGTTCACGCCGACGACGACCCGCTCGGCCGAGTCGATCTGCTGCTGCACGGCGTACGCCGAACGCTCGATCTCCGCCTTCTGGAAGCCGCGCTCGATCGCGGCGACCGCGCCGCCCATGTCCTCCACCTGTCGCATCAGCTCGAGCGCCGCCGCCTCGAGGCCGTCGGTGAGCGACTCCACGACGTACGACCCGGCGAACGGGTCGACCGTGGCCGTCACGTCGGACTCGTAGGCGAGCACCTGCTGCGTGCGCAGCGCGAGCCGGGCCGCCTTCGAGGTCGGCAGCGCGATCGCCTCGTCGAAGGAGTTCGTGTGCAGCGACTGCGTCCCGCCGAGCACCGCGGCCAGCCCCTGGATCGCGACGCGCACGAGGTTGACCTCGGGCTGCTGGGCGGTGAGCTGCACGCCTGCGGTCTGCGTGTGGAACCGGAGCATGAGGCTCCTCGGGTCCTTCGCCCCGAAGGTCTCCCGCATCACGCGGGCCCAGATCCGGCGGGCCGCACGGAACTTCGCGACCTCCTCGAGCAGCGTCGTGCGCGAGACGAAGAAGAACGCCAGGCGCGGCGCGAACTCGTCGACGTCCATGCCGGAGGCGACGGCGGCGCGGACGTACTCGATGCCGTCGGCGAGGGTGAAGGCGACCTCCTGCGCGGGCGTCGCGCCGGCCTCGGCCATGTGGTAGCCGGAGATCGAGATCGTGTTCCACTTCGGCAGCTCGGCGCGGCAGTAGCCGAAGATGTCGGTGATGAGCCGCAGCGACGCGGCCGGCGGGTAGATGTAGGTCCCGCGGGCGATGTACTCCTTGAGCACGTCGTTCTGGATCGTGCCGGTGAGCGCGGACGCCGGGATGCCCTGCTCCTCCGCGACGAGCTGGTAGAGCAGCAGGAGGACGGCCGCGGGCGCGTTGATCGTCATCGAGGTCGAGACCTGGTCGAGCGGGATGCCGTCGAACAGCACGCGCATGTCGTCGATCGAGTCGATCGCGACGCCGACCTTGCCCACCTCGCCGTGGGCCAGGGGGTGGTCGGAGTCGTAGCCCATCTGCGTCGGGAGGTCGAAGGCCACCGAGAGGCCGGTCGTGCCCGCGGCGATGAGCTGCTGGTAGCGGGCGTTGGACTCCGCGGCGGTCCCGAAGCCGGCGTACTGGCGCATCGTCCACGGCCGGCCGGTGTACATCGTCGGGTACACGCCGCGGGTGAACGGGTAGGAGCCCGGGCTCGCCGAGACGCTCCGCAGGGTCCCACCCGTCGAGGTCGGCGGGGCCGTACACGGCCTGGAAGGGAAGCCCGGACTCGGTCTGGCGTGCCATCTGGTGGCCCTCCTCGCTGCGATGCGCGTCACGCTAGTCGGCGCGGGTCCCCGCCCCGCCGACGGGTGCGCGCCCCCGCGGGCCTCTCCGGCCCCCCCGGTCGTGCATCCGCCCGGCCCCCGCCGGGTTACCCTCGACGACGTGCCGACGCCGTTCCGCGGGGCGGCCGCGGGCGCCCTGCTCACCGCGGCCGCGCTGCTCGCCGCCCCCGTCGTGGCGACCGCCGCGCCCGCTCCGTCCCTGGCGCGCGCCGGCGAGGTCGTCGGCGGGCCCGACCTGGCGGCCAGGGGGATCGTCCTGCGGCCCGGCCCCGGGTCCACCCCGCTGCCCGCCGTCGACGCCGACACCTGGCTCGTGGCCGACCTCACGACCGGGGAGGTGCTGGCCGCGAAGGGAGCCCACACCAGGGTCCTGCCGGCCAGCACGCTCAAGACGCTCACGGCCGTCACGCTCATGCCGAGGCTCGACAAGAGCCGGGTCGTGACGGCGACCTGGGCCGAGGCCCGGGCCGACGGCGGGCACGTCGGGATCGTCCCTGGGGCGACGTACACGATCTGGGACCTGTGGCACGGGCTGCTCCTGCCCAGCGCCAACGACGCGGCCGCGGCCCTGGCCGACGCCAACGGCGGGATGACCACGACGGTCGCCGAGATGCAGGCCATGGCGCACCGGCTCCGGGCCGACGACACCACGGTGAAGAACAACAGCGGGCTCGACGCGAAGGGGCAGCTGAGCAGCGCGTACGACATGGCGCTGTTCGCCCGGGCGGCGCTCGCCCTCCCGGACTTCCGGCAGGTCACCAGGACGCTGCGCTACGCCTTCCCCGGCAAGCCCGCCGCCGCGGGCGCGACCCGCTCGACGTACCAGATCTACACGCAGAACCGGCTGCTGATCCACGGCTACCGGGGCACGATCGGCGGCAAGACCGGCTTCACCTCCCTCGCCCACCGCACGTTCTGGGGCGCGGCCTCGCGCGGCGGCCACACGATCGTGGCGACCCTGTTCCAGATCCACGAGCCCACCGAGACCGCCGTGAAGGCGCTGCTGAACTGGGGCTTCGCGAACACCGGCAAGGTGACGCCGGTCGGCACCCTCGTCGCGCCGCTCGCCGACCCGGCCGCGTCCGGGACGGACGCCACGTCGACGTCCACCGGCGGCGGCACGAGCGCGAGCGCGGCGAACCCGGCCTCGGGCGGCCGCGCCCCGTGGCTGCCGATCGCGCTCGTCGCCCTGCTCGTCGCGGTGGTGGGCGGCGTCGTCGCGCTCCGGCGCCGCGGCCGGCAGCCCGCGCCGCTCGGCCCGGCGTCGGGCTCGACGACGGACCTCGGCGACACCGTGGTGCCCGCAGCGGCCGCGGAGCCGGTCCGGCCCTCCCGTCCCGCGGCGGCGACCACGCCGTCGGTCGTCGTGTCCGCCGGGCCCGCCGCGACCGCCGCGTCGTCGGTCATCGTGTCCGGAGGGCCCGCCGCGGCCCCGGCGCCGTCGGTCGTCGTCTCCGCTCCCCCGAGGTCGGACCCCGCTCCGGGGTCGGACCCCGCGCCGGCGGCACACCCCGAGCCGGCCCGCGTCTCGGCCTCGGGCGGCGTCACCGTCGTCGCGGCGCCGTCGACGGCCCGGACGGTCCGGCCGGAACCCCGACCGGCCACAGGGGACCGCCCGGAGGCCGACCCCGACCCGGTCGACGCGGCCCCGATCCAGGTCGACCCCGGCCCGGTCGACGAGGCCGCGGTGCCGGTCGGCGCCGACCCGGTCGACCCGGTCCCGGCGCCCGAGAAGGCACCGGCGCCCCGACCGGTCGTCGGCGGTCACGTCCGGGTCATCGCCCCGCCGGGCCGGACGCCGAGGCCCTGAGCGGGCCACGGCACCCCGAACGGGCGGGTCAGCCGCCGAGCGGGAAGCGCCGGCGCGGGTCCCAGACGCCCTCTCGGTGCACGTAGAGCACGAACTCCCGGACGGTGAAGCGGGCCGTGAAGCCCGCCAGCGCCGCGTACGCCGCGTCGAGGACGTCGTCGGGCAGGTCGTGGGCCACGGTCACGTGCGGGTGGTACGGGAAGGCGACGTCGCGGTCGAGGAGTCCGCGGCGCACGCGGAGCTCCAGCGACTCGCACGCCGAGATGCCCGACGCGAGCGCCACGAACACGACGGGCGAGACGGGGCGGAAGGTCCCCGTGCCGCGCAGGTGGACCTCGAACGGGCGCGGTCACGGAGGCGGCCGCGGCCAGGTGCGCCTCGACGTCGTCGAGCCGCTCGGCGTCCACCGTGGTCGGCGGGCAGCAGCGTGATGTGCGCCGGGATCGCGTCGGCCTGCGGGTCGCCGAAGGAGGACCGCCAGCCCTCGAGCTCGGCGCCCCACGGGTCCGGGACCGCGACGGCGACGCCGATCCGGACCCGCTCGGCCGGCACTACCCGCCGACCGCGACGAACCCGAGCCGGTCGTAGACCGTGGCGAGGGTCTGCGCGGCGACGGTCCGGGCCCTCGCGGCGCCCTGGCCCATGAGCCGGTGCAGCTCGGCCGGGTCGTCGACGAGCTCGCGGACGCGCGCGGCGAACGGCACCGCGAACGCCACGACCGCCTCGGCGGTGTCGGCCTTGAGCGCGCCGTAGCCCAGGCCGTCGTACGCCTTCGCCACGGTGTCCACGTCGCGCTCGGTGAAGGTGGCCAGGATCGTCAGCAGGTTGGAGACGCCCGGCTTGCCCACCGGGTCGAAGCGCACGTCGGTCCCGCTGTCGGTCACGGCGGACCTGATCCGCTTCGTGATGACCTTCGGGTCGTCGAGGAGGAACACCGCGCCGTTGGGCAGCGACTTGCTCATCTTCGACGTCGGGTCCTGCAGGTCGAGGATCTTGGCCGTCTCCTTGGGGATGAACGGCTTCGGGACGGTGAACGTCTGGCCGTAGCGGCTGTTGAACCGCTGGGCGAGGTCGCGGGTGAGCTCGACGTGCTGGCGCTGGTCCTCGCCGACGGGGACGCCGTCCGCGTGGTACACGAGGATGTCCGCCACCTGCAGGATCGGGTAGGTGAACAGCCCGACCGACGCGTGGTCGGAGCCCCCGCGGGCCGACTTGTCCTTGAACTGCGTCATGCGCGAGGCCTCGCCGAAGCCGGTGATGCACTGCATCACCCAGGCCAGCTGCGCGTGCTCGGGGACGTGGCTCTGCACGAAGACCGTCGAGCGCGCCGGGTCGACGCCGGCCGCGATGATCTGCGCGTAGGCGAGCGCGATGTTCGCGCGCAGCTCGACCGGGTCCTGCTCGACGGTGATGGCGTGCAGGTCGACGACCATGTAGTAGGCGTCGTAGGTGTCCTGGAGCGACACCCAGTTGCGGACGGCACCGAGGTAGTTGCCGAGCTGGAACGAGCCGGCGGTGGGCTGGATGCCGGACAGGACGCGTGGGGTGCCAGTCATGCCGGGGATTCTCCCACTGCGTCACCGGCTCCCGGCGACCCGGTTACCGCTGGCCGGGAGACCCGGATCCGCGCGGCCCGTCGGCCGTCGAGCTCGGTGACGGTGAGGACGTGGCCGGCCACCTCCACCGACGTCCCGACCTCGGGCAGCTCGCCCGAGCTCCGCGACGACGTACCCCGCCACGGTCTCGTAGGGCCCCTCGGGCAGGGCGAACCCGGTCTCGTCGGCGAAGTCCTCGAGGTTGAGCAGTCCGTCGACCTCGAGGTCGGCCCCCGGTGCGCGCTGGGCGCGCTCCTCGACGTCGTACTCGTCGCGGATGTCGCCGACGAGCTCCTCGACGAGGTCCTCGAGCGTCACGATGCCCGCGGTCCCGCCGTACTCGTCGACGACGATCGCGAGGTGGGCGCCCGCGGCCCGCATCTCGAACATCGCGGGGAGCACCGCCTTGCTGCCCGGGAGCATGAGCACCTCGCGGACGATGTCCTCCAGCCGGATCCCGCGGTCGGCGACGTCCGGCGCGAGGATGTCGCGGATGTGCACGAAGCCGATGACGTCGTCCTGCGAGCCGCGGAAGACCGGGTACCTCGAGTGCGGCAGCTCGACCACGATCCGGGCCGCCTTGTACGCCGGCAGCGTCCCGTCGAGGAACTCCACCTCCGTGCGCGGCACCATGACCTCGCGCACCTCGCGCTCGCCCGCCTCGAAGACGTCGTCGATGAGCTCGCGCTCCTGCGGTGTGAGGCTCGCCTGGGACGCGAGGATCCCGCGCAGCTCGTCCTCGGTGATGAGCTCCTTGTTCGCGTGCGGGTCGCCGCCCACGGCGCGCACGAGGACGTCGGTGGACCTCGACAGCAGCCAGATGAACGGACGGGTGATCCGCCCGAGGACGTCGATGAGCCCGGCCGTCGCCACGGCGATGCCCTCGGCGCGCTGCAGGCCGATCCGCTTCGGGGTGAGCTCCCCGACGACGAGCGAGAGGTAGACGAGCAGGAGCGTGACGAGCACGAACGCGGTGGCGTCGGCCGCGGCCGGCGAGAGCCCCACGTCGACCAGCAGGGGCGCCACCTGCGGTGACATCTGCGAGGCGCCGAACCCGGCGGAGAGGAACGCGGCGGTCGTGACGGCGAGCTGCACCGCGGCGAGGAACCGGTTCGGGTCGGCCACGAGCTCGCGCGAGCCGCCGGCCGCGCCGGCCCCGCTCGACCGCCAGCCGCTGGACCTGGCTCTCGCGCAGCGAGACGAGCGCGATCTCGGCCGCGGCGAAGAACCCGCCCACCAGCGTGAAGAGCAGGACCACGCCGAGGTTGACGAGGAACTCGCTCACGAGCGCGTCCCGGGTTGCCCGACCATGGCGCGATCCTAGGGAACGCGGGTCGACGGCGCGGGCTCGCGCTCGAGGCCGATTCGTCCGGCACCGGACCGGACCGCGCACCGATATCGTCTCCCGCGCACCGGTGACCGCGGGCTCGGCGACCGAGGCCGGCCGATCGCCGTACCCGAGGAGGTGGGTGGCGTGACCTCTATGCGGCCCCGACGCCGCGGGGTGACCCGATGAGGCGCACCCGCGTGCTGCTCGCCGACGGACGCGAGCTGCTGCACTTCGATCGCGACTCCTCCCCCGAGCGCGACGCGGTGGACGGGCGCGACCTCGATCCGCGGGCGGACGCGCCGGCCCTGCGCCACGACCCGCTCCTCGACGAGTGGGTGTCGGTGGCGGCGAACCGCCTCGACCGCACGTTCCTCCCGTCCCCCGACGACTGTCCCCTGTGCCCGACGCGGCCGGGACACCGCACCGAGGTCCCGAGCGACGACTACGACGTCGTCGTGCTCGAGAACCGGTTCCCGTCCTTCGTCGGCGCACCGACGGCGGCAGCCGCTGTCCGGCGCCATCTTCGGCGAGCACCCGGCGTGGGGGCGCTGCGAGGTCGTCTGCTTCACCTCCGACCACGACGCGTCGTTCGCCGACCTCGACCACGAGCGGGCCCGACTCGTCGTCGAGGCCTGGGCCGACCGCACCACGGCGCTGTCCGCGACAGCCGGCGTCGAGCAGGTCTTCGTCTTCGAGAACCGCGGCGAGGCCATCGGCGTCACGCTGCGGCACCCGCACGGTCAGATCTACGGCTACCCGTTCGTGCCGCGGGCGACCCGCACGCAGCTCGACTCGGTGAGCCGGCACCTCGCTGCGACCGGCCGCAACCTCTACGACGACGTCGTCGCCGCCGAGATCGCCGACGGCCGCCGCATGGTGCTCGGGTCCGACCACTGGGTCGGATTCGTGCCGTTCGCCGCGCGCTGGCCGGTGGAGGTCCACCTCTACCCGCGCCGCCGGGTGCCCGACCTCGCCGCGCTCACCGACGTCGAGCGCGACGACCTCGCCGACGTCTACCTCGACCTGCTCCGCCGGTGCGACGCGTTCTTCGGCATCCCGCTGCCGTACGTCGCCGCGTGGCACCAGGCCCCGGTCCGCGAGCGGCGCGAGCTCGGCGCGCTGCATCTCGAGCTGTTCTCCGTGCAGCGCGACGTCGATCGGCTCAAGTACCTCGCCGGCTCCGAGTCGGCGATGGGCGCGTTCGTCAACGACCGCGAGCCGGAGGCGGTGGCCGAGCGGCTCCGCGAGGTCGCCCGGCGATGAGCGGGACGACGTTCGCCGCGGTCCACGGGCGCCAGCCGCAGGTCGCGTGGCGGTCGCCCGGGCGGGTCAACCTGATCGGCGAGCACACGGACTACAACGACGGCTTCGTCCTGCCGCTCGCCCTGCGCGGCGGCACGCTCGTCGAGGCCGCGCGGCGCGACGACCGGGTCCTGAGCATGGCGTCGGTGCAGCGCGGCGGCGAGCCGGTCCGCGTCCTGCTCGACGAGCTCGCGCCGGGCACGGTCGAGGGCTGGACGGCGTACGTCGCCGGAACGGCCTGGGCGCTGGCGCAGGCCGGCGTCACGCTTCCGGGTGCCGACCTCCTGGTCGAGGGGAGCCTGCCGCAGGGGGCCGGGCTGTCGTCGTCGGCGTCGCTCGAGTGCGCCGTCGCGGGTGCGCTGCTGGCCCTCGCGGGCGTCGACCTCCCGCTGCGCGACGTCGCTCTCCTGGCACAGCACGCCGAGAACGACTTCGTGGGCGTGCCGTGCGGCCCGATGGACCAGTTCGCCTCGACGCACGCGCGGGCCGGCCACCTGGTCCTGCTCGACACGCGGAGCCTCGAGGTCCGGCACATCCCGTTCGACCTCGGGCGCGTCGGCCTGGCGCTGCTCGTCGTCGACACCCGCGCGCCGCACCGGCTCGTCGACGGCGAGTACGCCGCGCGGCGCTCGTCCTGCGTGGAGGCGGCGCGGCGGCTCGGCGTACGGGCGCTGCGCGACGTCACCGACCTGGACGTCGCGCTCGCCGCGCTCGGTGACGAGACCCTGCGGCGACGGGTCCGGCACGTCGTGACGGAGAATCGGCGTGTGCTCGACGTCGTGGAGCTCCTGCTGGCGGGCGACGTCCGCGCGGTCGGGCCGCTGCTCACGGCGTCGCACGCGTCGCTGCGCGAGGACTACGACGTGTCCTGCCCCGAGCTCGACCTCGTCGTGGACTCGGCGCTCGCGTCGGGCGCGCTCGGTGCGAGGATGACCGGCGGCGGCTTCGGCGGCTCGGCCATCGCCCTGGTCGAGGTCGACGCCGCCGACCGCGTGCGCGCGCGGATCACGTCGGCGTTCCGCGCGGCCGGGCTCGCCGAGCCCGGCTTCATCGACGCCGAGCCGAGCGACGGATACGGACCGCAGCGATGACCACTCCCGGACGGCTCGACGCCGCCTACCGCGCCGACTCGTGGCGCCGGCTGCGCGACGGGGTCGACGTGCTCGTCGTGGGCGGCGGCGTCACCGGCTGCGGCATCGCCCTCGACGCCGCGCTGCGCGGCCTCACCGTGGGCCTGGTCGAGCAGCGCGACTTCAGCGCGGGCACGTCGAGCCGCTCGAGCAAGCTCGTCCACGGCGGCCTGCGCTACCTCGAGCAGTTCAACTTCTCCCTCGTCCGCGAGGCGCTGCGCGAGCGCGCCCTGCTGCTGGACCGCCTCGCGCCGCACCTCGTCACGCCGCTGCCCTTCCTCTACCCGATCGCGCACCGGATCTGGGAGCGGCCCTATGTCGGCGCGGGCCTCACGCTCTACGACACGCTCGGTGGCCTCCAGCCCTCGGTGCCGCGGCACAGCCACCTCAGCAAGTCCGCTGCGCTGCGGGCGTTCCCGTCCTTGCGCGCGGACACGATCGCTGGTGCGATCCGCTACCACGACGCCCAGGTCGACGACGCCCGCCACACCCTCGAGCTCGCCCGCACCGCCGCCGCGCACGGCGCCGCGCTGGTCTCCGCGGCACGGGTCGTCGACATCGCGCGCGACGGTGAGCGCGTCGTCGGCGCCCGCGTCACCGACGCCATGGACGGCACAGGACACGACGTACCGGCCCGGGTCGTCGTCAACGCCACCGGCGTGTGGGCCGGGCTCACCGAGCAGCTCGCCGGCGTCGAGAACCCGATCCGGATGCGCCCCAGCAAGGGCGTGCACATCGTCGTCCCCCGCGACCGCATCGACGCGTCGGTCGCGCTGATCACGCGGACGACGACGTCCGTGCTGTTCGTCCTGCCGTGGGGCCGCTCGTGGATCATCGGGACGACGGACACGACGTGGCACCACGGTCTGTCGCACCCGTCGGCCACGCACGCCGACCTGACCTACCTCCTCGACATGGCCAACGCGGCGCTCACCTCGAACCTCACCGAGTCCGACGTCATCGGCCTCTACGCCGGTCTGCGCCCCCTCGTCGACACCGAGGGGCTGTCGGAGTCGGAGATCTCGCGCGAGCACACCGTCCGGCGTCCGCTGCCCGGTCTCGTCACGATCGCGGGCGGCAAGTACACGACGTACCGCGTGATGGCGGAGGACGCCGTGGACGCCTGCGGCGAGGACCTGTTCCCGGGTCGGCCGGACCTTCTGCCCGAGTCGACGACGAGGACCACACCGCTCATCGGGGCGGCCGAGCCGGTGGACGTCCTTCGCGACGTCGCCGAGCACCCGGCGGCGGCGTACGTCGACGCCGAGCACCTCGACCGCCTCGCGCACCGCTACGGGCGGCTGCTGCCCGAGCTGCTCGACGTCGTAGCCGCCGATCCTGCTCTCGCGCAGGAGGTTCCCGGTGGCGCCGGCACCCTCGCCGTCGAGATCGTGCATGCGGCGAGCCACGAGGGCGCGCTGCACGTCGACGACGTGCTCACCCGGCGGACGCGGCTCTACCTCGAGGCGGGCGACCGCGGGCTGGTCGCCGCGCGGCACGCCGCCCGGCTCATGGGCGACGTCCTCGGCTGGGACGCGGCGACGCGCACGAGCGAGGTGTCGCGCTACCAGCAGCGCGTCGCCGCGGAGCTCGAGGCCCAGGCCGCGCCCGACGACGACGCCGCCGCCGCGATCCGCGAGCGAGTCAGCGACCCGCGGATCCCGCACTAGCTCCCGGTGCCGGCGCGGGTGTCAGGGCCGCGCCGGTCCGGTCCCGGCTCCGGTCGCCGCGATGGCCGCGGCGACCGTGTCGAGGTCCTCGGCGTCGAGCACCACGTCGACGGCGTCGATCCAGCCGTCGACCTGCGACGCGCTGCGCGCTCCCACGATCGCGGCCGTCACTCCGCGCCACGCCAGCGTCCAGGCGATCGCGACGGCGGCCTGCGACGTGCCGTGCTTCGCGGCGAGAGGTGCGAGCGCCGCGGCCAGCGCGAGGTTGGCCTCGAGACCGGTGGTGAAGTCGTCGTCGGTGCGGCGCCAGTCGTTCTCCGCGAGGGCGGCGAAGCGCTCGCGGCTGAACGTCCCGGTGAGCAGACCGGCCTGCATCGGCGAGTAGACGATGACACCCGTCTGATGTTCGGCGCACCACGGGATCACGTCGCCACCCGACGCCCGCTGCACCGCGGAGAACGGCGGCTGGAGCGTCTCGACGTGGCCGAGCGCCTCGGCGGCCGTGAGCTGGTCGACGTCGAAGTTCGACAGGCCCACGTGCGCCGCCTTGCCCTCGGCCTTGAGGGCCAGCAGCGTCCCCCAGTACTCCTCCAGCGGCACCTCGTCGTCGGCGGGCCAGTGGAACTGCAGCAGGTCCAGCCGCTCGACCCCGAGGCGGCGCAGCGAGTTCTCGACACCGGTGCGCAGCGCGGCGGCGTCGCCGGACATGTGCGCGTCGCCGTCGCGCCGTAGCGGCTCGGTCTTGGTGAACACGTAGGGACGGTCGGCCTCCGGGAGCTCGCGGATCGCCCGGGCCACGATCTCCTCGGAGTGTCCCCAGCCGTAGACCGGAGCCGTGTCGACCCAGTTGACCCCGAGCTCGACCGCGCGGTGGATCGCGGCGACCGACGCGTCGTCGTCCTGCGGTCCCCAGCTCGTGCCGCCGGCCGCCCAGGCGCCGAAGCCCACGCGGGTGATCTCCATGCCGGTGCGGCCGAACGGCACCTTCGTCGTCTCGGTCATCTGCGGTCTCCTCGTGTCGGATCTCGAGTCGCTGGCGGAACTGGTCGAAAGGTCGGCCTGGTCTTCCGGCACGTGTGCCGGGGACTCGGGCGATGTCAGTCGAACGTGACGGTCAGGGGGGCGTGGTCGCTCCAGCGCTCGGCGTACGACGCGGCCTTGCCCACCTCGGCAGTGACGGCGCGCCCGGCGAGTCCCGGGGTGGCCAGCACGTAGTCGATGCGCCAGCCGCCGTCGGTGTCGAAACCGCGGCCGCGCCACGACCACCAGGTGTAGGGGCCCGGGCCCTCGCCCCCGAGACGGCGCCCGAGGTCGACCCAGCCGTGCTCGTCGTACCAGCGGTCGAGGTAGCCCCGCTCGTCCTCGAGGAACCCGGCCTTCCCGCGGTTGCCGCGCCAGTTCTTGATGTCCACCTCGCGGTGGGCGACGTTCAGGTCACCGCAGACGATCGCCTGGCGCGGTGCCCGGGGACGGCCGAGGTCGACGAGCCGCGCCTCCACGGCGTCGAGGAACCGGTACTTCTCCGCCTGACGGGCCGGGTCGGTGGCCTCGCCGGTGTGCACGTAGACGCTGGCGACCGTGAGCGGCCCGGAGTCGGTGTCGACGTCGACCTCGACCCAGCGACCCGAGGCCGCGAACTCGGCCGCGCCGACGTCCGTCCGGACCGCGAGGTGCGGCTTCGTCGTGAGCACCGCCACCCCGGCGCGGCCCTTCGCCGTCGCCTCGACGTGCGCGACGTGCAGGTGCCCGAGTCCGCCGTCCCCGAGCGCGGCCGCGAGCTGCTCGTCGGTCGCCCGCACCTCCTGCAGGCAGATCACGTCGGCGTCCGACGCCGCGAGCCACGCGATACCGCCGCGGCGCGCGGCGGCGCGGATCCCGTTGACGTTGGCCGTGACGACTCTGAGCACTCGGTCATCCAACCAGTCACGCCGCGCCGCCGGTCGAGCGCCTGCCGCACTCAGGACGTCGGCTGCCGGGCGGGCAGCGGCTGGCGCAGCAGGGCCAGCCCGGCCACCACCGCCAGCAGCGCGACGGACGCCGAGACCGTGATGCCGTAGGCCACCGACGTAGCGACCGGGAAGCCCGAGAAGCCCGCGCCGGCGATCGCGAGCAGGCCCGCCCCCAGCAGGACCGTGCCGAGTGCCGCGACCCACTCCGAGGTGAGCGGATGGTCCGGCGGGGTGTCGAACCAGGGCAGCCGGACGAACTCGATCGGCCACAGCCACCGGGTCACGACGTACAGGAGCAGCCCGAAGGCGACGGCGACCGGGGCGACGTACGCCCAGTACTCGAGGCCGTCCGGCACGATCTGGCCGCCCTCGACGCGGACCGGGAGGTCGAGCCCGAGCAGGTGCAGGAGTGCGAGCCAGGCGACGAGCACGAGCATGTGCCAGAGGTAGACGGTCATCGCGAACAGGCCGGCCCGAGCAGTGGCGCGGAAGACCCGGGGGGTCACGAACCGGCGCCGGACCCACGGTGCCAGGAGGACGAACGAGCCGAGGAGCACGAACGCGTGGCACACCAGGATGACCGTCGGCGGCGCCATGTTGGAGAACCGCTCGGTCGGGATGCCGACCAGCGACGTCGGGTACCAGTGCAGGACCTGCGTGAGCACGACGTTCGAGCCGAGACCCAGCACGATGCACGCGGCTGCGGCCCTGCGGCTCACGCCGGCGCGGTACCAGTAGCCGAGCTGGTGGACGAGGGTCCACGCGACGACCATGTTGACGGCGCCGAGCGTCTCGATCGCGTTGAGCCGCACGACGTCCACGGCGATGACGACCGCGAGGAGCAGCGGGATCGTGACGACGCCGTGCCGACGCCACCAGGCCGAGGTCGCCGGGGTCAGCGCCGTCACGGGGATGTACACGGCGAGGAACCAGAGCGGCCCGGTGACGCCCTGGACGTACGGGTCGGTGATGCGACGCGGCACGAGGACCGTGACGACCGTGAACAGGATCGCGAGCACGGTGAGGTAGACGATCGTGGGGCGCATGAGCCGCGCTACGCGCTGCCACAGCCACTGCGAGTACGTGCCCGGGAACCGCTCGTTGCTGCGCCAGTTCACCGCGCCGCCGGCGATGAAGAACAGGGGCATGACCTGCAGTACCCAGGTGACGAACGGCCACGGTGCGCCCGAGGTCAGCGTGTTTCCGGTGGCCGGCGTGTCTTCGTCGTCCCACAGGACGATGAGCATGAGGAGGTGCCCGAGGACCACGACGAGCAGCGACCACGAGCGCACGACGTCGAGCGCGAGGTCCCGCACCCCCGGTTCCGGCGGCGCGGGCACCGGTGGCAGGCGTGGGAACGCGGGCATGCCGCCTCCCCTCGGCCCGTACGCCGACCAGGGTGCCAACGAACCCGAGCCGAGTCGCGACGAGGAACCGCGCCGTTGGCGCTCCCGACTCGGGAGTCGAGCGACCGAGATCGCGACTTCGGGACAGATCCGCGCAGTACAACTTCCTTGATCGTCCCTAAGGGACGATCAAGGAAGTTGACGTTCGGAGGAGACGCGCTGGGTCGGCTCAGGCCATCGCCTTCTGGAGGTTCTCGTCGATCGCGTCGAGGAACTTCTCGGTGGTGAGCCACGGGGCGTCGGGGGCGATGAGGAGCGCGAGGTCCTTGGTCATCTTCCCCTCCTCGACGGTCTCGACGCACACGCGCTCGAGCGTCTGGGCGAACCGGGTCACCTCGGGCGTCCCGTCCATCTTGCCGCGGTAGGACAGGCCCTGGGTCCAGGCGAAGATCGACGCGATCGGGTTGGTCGACGTGGGGTTGCCCTGCTGGTGCTGGCGGTAGTGGCGGGTGACGGTGCCGTGCGCCGCCTCGGCCTCGACGGTCTTCCCGTCGGGCGTCATGAGCACGGAGGTCATGAGCCCGAGCGAGCCGTAGCCCTGGGCGACGGTGTCGCTCTGGACGTCGCCGTCGTAGTTCTTGCACGCCCAGACGTAGCCGCCCTCCCACTTCATCGCCGCGGCGACCATGTCGTCGATGAGGCGGTGCTCGTAGGTGATGCCGGCCGCCGCGAAGTCCTCGGCGAACTCGGACTCGAACACCTCGGCGAAGATGTCCTTGAACCGGCCGTCGTACGCCTTGAGGATCGTGTTCTTCGTCGAGAGGAAGACCGGGAGGCCGCGGTCGAGGCCGTAGCGCATCGACGCGCGGGCGAAGTCGCGGATCGAGTCGTCGAGGTTGTACATCGCCATCGCGACGCCGCCGCCCGGGTAGTCGAACACCTCGACCTCGGTGGGCTGGCTGCCGTCCTCGGGCACGAACGTCATCGTGAGCTTGCCGGCGCCCTTCACGACGAAGTCGGTCGCGCGGTACTGGTCGCCGAACGCGTGACGCCCGATGATGATCGGCTTCGTCCAGCCGGGCACGAGGCGCGGGATGTTCGACATCACGATCGGCTCGCGGAAGATGACGCCGCCGAGGATGTTGCGGATCGTGCCGTTCGGCGACTTCCACATCTTCTTGAGGCCGAACTCGTCCACCCGGGCCTCGTCCGGCGTGATCGTCGCGCACTTGACGCCGACGCCGAACTCCTTGATCGCGTTCGCCGAGTCGATCGTCACCTGGTCGTCGGTGGCGTCGCGGTTCTCGATCGAGAGGTCGTAGTACTTCAGGTCGACGTCGAGGTACGGGAGGATCAGCTTGTCCTTGATGAACTGCCAGATGATCCGCGTCATCTCGTCGCCGTCGAGCTCGACGACCGGGTTGACGACCTTGATCTTCGCCACGGGGCAACTCCTCGGCTGTGGTGCGGGACGCCGGTCGGCGCCCGGACGGTCTGTGGGTGGTCGGGCTCGGGCTAGATGAGGCCGAGCTCGCGGACGGCGTTGCGCTCGTCCTCCAGCTCGTGCACGGAGGCGTCGATGCGGGTGCGGGAGAACTCGTCGATGTCGAGGCCCTGGACGACCTGCCACTCGCCGCCGGCGGAGGTCACCGGGAAGGACGAGATGAGCCCCTCCGGTACGCCGTAAGAGCCGTCGGACACGATCGCGGCCGAGACCCAGTCGCCCTCGGGCGTTCCGTTGACCCACGAGTGGACGTGGTCGATCGCGGCGTTCGCCGCGGAGGCTGCCGAGGACGCGCCGCGCGCCTCGATGATCGCGGCACCGCGCTTGGCGACGGTCGGGATGAAGTCGTTCTCCAGCCAGGCCTGGTCGTCGACGACCTCGACCGCGCTCCGGCCGCCGATCTTCGCGTGGAAGATGTCGGGGTACTGCGTGGCCGAGTGGTTGCCCCAGATCGTCAGGTTGCTGATCTCGTTGACCGTGACGCCGGCCTTGTTCGCCAGCTGCGACTTCGCCCGGTTGTGGTCGAGGCGGGTCATCGCGGTGAACCGGCTCTTCGGGACGTCGGGCGCGTGCGAGGCGGCGATGAGGGCGTTGGTGTTGGCCGGGTTGCCGACGACGAGCACCCGGATGTCATCAGCGGCGCCGGCGTTGATCGCCTCGCCCTGCGGCTTGAAGATGCCGCCGTTCGCGGAGAGCAGGTCGCCGCGCTCCATGCCGGCGGTGCGCGGACGGGCGCCCACGAGCAGTGCCACGTTGCACCCGTCGAACGCCACGCGCGCGTCGTCGGTGATGTCGATGCCGGACAGCAGCGGGAACGCGCAGTCCTCGAGCTCCATCGCGGTGCCCTCGGCGGCCTTGAGGGCCGGGGTGATCTCCAGGAGGCGCAGCCGCACGGGCACGTCCGCGCCGAGCAGGTGACCGGAGGCGATGCGGAAGAGCAGCGCATAGCCGATCTGGCCGGCGGCGCCGGTGACGGTGACGGTGACGGGGGTACGGGCCATGGCACGCTCTCCTTGTCGTCAGCGCCGGGGCGTCCTCGGCCCGGCGCCGGGTGGATATCTCGTCATCAAGACATCTGGCTCAGGCTATCTGCCCCCCGAGCTCAGTTGCTCGGCGGGGGCACCCAGAGTGACAGGACGCTCGTCGCGACCGCCAGGAACGCGAGAACGGCGACGTCCACCCGCTTCGACCGGACCGCGAGCAGACCGGCGTCGGACCCCGGCAGCAGCAGGCGCAGGAACAGCGCGAGGGCTACGCCGAAGGACAGCAGGACGCAGCCGCGCCGGAAGTGGCCGCTGGCCACGACGACCAGACCGACCAGCACGACGGCCAGGGTGACCGCGAGCGGCCACTCCCGCCGCAGCCGGCTCAGCACGGTCAGACCAGGCCCGCGGCCCGCTCGGCGGACTCGACGACGTTGGCGAGGAGCATCGCGCGGGTCATCGGACCGGTGCCGCCCGGCATGGGCGCGAGGAACGCCGCCACCTCGCGGACGCCCGGGTGGACGTCGCCGACGAGGCCCGCGTCGGTGCGCGTGATCCCGACGTCGAGCACGGCCGCACCCGGCTTCACCATGTCGGGCGTGAGCAGGTGGGCGACGCCCGCCGCGGCGACCACGATGTCGGCGTCGCGGGTGTGTGCCGCGAGGTCGCGGGTTCCGGTGTGGCACAGCGTGACGGTCGCGTTCTCGCTCTTGCGGGTGAGCAGGAGCCCGAGCGGTCGCCCGACGGTCACCCCGCGGCCGATCACCGTGACCTCGGCGCCGGCGAGAGGTACGTCGTAGCGCCGGAGCAGCTCGACGATGCCGCGCGGCGTGCACGGCAGCGGGGCCGTGATCCCCAGCACGAGCCGGCCGAGGTTGGTCGGGTGCAGGCCGTCGGCGTCCTTGTCCGGGTCGATCGCCTCGAGCGCGCGACTCTCGTCGAGCCCCTTGGGCAGCGGCAGCTGGACGATGTAGCCGGTACAGGTGGGGTCGGCGTTGAGCTCCGCGATGGCGTCGTCGACCTGCGCCTGGGTGGCGTCGTAGGGCAGGTCGACCCGGTGCGACGTGATGCCGACCTCGGCGCAGTCGCGGTGCTTTCCGGCGACGTAGGAGTGCGACCCGGGGTCGTCGCCGACCAGCACGGTGCCCAGGCCCGGTGTGACGCCGTGCTCGCGGAGCCGCGCCACGCGCGTGGCCAGCTCGGACTTGATCGTGGCCGCCGTGGCCTTGCCGTCGAGGATCGTCGCCGTCACGCGCGGATCCTCTCACGCGCCGCGGGCGGCACTCCCCGCGGAGACCTCGCGGCGCAGCGCGCCGATCGCCGCGTCGGCCGACCGTGACCAGACCGGGCGTGCCACGACGGTGGGTGGTCAGTCCTCCGGCAGCAGCGGGTCGGAGGCGCCGGCGTCGTCGGAGCCGGCACCGGATGCACCGCGTCGGAGCACCGACGGCGCGCCCTCGCCGCCGTCATGGACGTCCGGCCCGAACACGTCGCGCAGGGTGAAGGCGTACGCCGAAGGGCCCTCGGCCGCGAGCCGGTCGAGCCGCTCGCGCGCCTCCTCGAGCGTCGGCCGGTGACCCTCGGGCACCCACCAGAGCACCAGGCTCGGCTCAGCCATGCGATGGAAGAACATCCGCCGCTGCTTGAGCACCGCCGCGTGGGCGGCGCCGAAGACGTAGGCCTCGAGCGACGCGACGTCGGTCCAGACCGAGAGGTTGACGATCACGTCCTCGCCCCACGGTCGGATGTCCGTGGCGTTGCCGATCGCCTCGTCCTGGAGCCGCCAGACGAACCCCGGCGCCTCGTCGGCCACTGCGTTCACGGCGTCGAGCGCGGTGACGAACGCCTCGAGGTCGGGGTGGTCGAGCGGGTGGGCGAGGCGCGCGATGTTGAGCTGGGCGAGATGGTGGCCGGCCATGGGGCGACTGTGGCACACCACGGCCCGGTGGCTCAGGTCCCGGCGCGCACGCGGGAGCCCCGCGGCCGGGTCGCCGCGAGGGCGACCGAGGCCCCGGTCAGAACCATGCCGGCGATGAGCTGTCCGCCGAGGACCGTGCCCTGGGTCGGGAACAGCAGGTCGGAGACGAGCGAACCGGTGAGCTGACCGGCGATGTTGAGCAGACCGAAGAGCAGGACGCCGAGGGGCCGCACGACGACCGCCGCCGACGCGATGAACAGCACGCCGACCGGGCCGCCGAGCCAGAGCAGCGGCTCCTCCCAGGGCGCCGGCGGGACGCGCCAGGCATGGCCCGCGAGGTGCTCGACGGCGAGGGCCGCGAGCAGCGCGGCCAGGCCGACGGCGAAGTTCACCGCAGTGGCGGCGAGCGGGTCACCGGTACGCAGGGCCACCTGGCCGTTGAGCGCGGGCTGGATCGCCACGGCGGCACCGGCGACCAGCACGAGGACGACGGCCCACACCACGAGGTCACCCGAGGCGGCGCGCCCGGACACGGCCAGGGCCACCGCGGCGGTCGCGCCCACCGCCGCGACGACGCGGCGCGCGGTCACCGCGCGGGCCGCCCCCGGGCCGAGCCCGATCCGGTCGACCACGAGGGACGTGCCCGTGTTGCCGGCCACCATGCCCACGGTGAACAGCGCGACGCCGAGCAGCGGTACGGCGAGCCCCTGCCCGGCGACGAGCAGGGCTCCACCGAGGCCGCCCACCAGGTGCCACCACCGCAGCCGTCCCGCGCGCAGCTCGACCGGGAGCCCGTGCGTCAGAGCTCGCCGCGTGGCCGGCCGGGCCGCGATGACGACGAGGAGGATGAGCGCGCCCGAGACGAACGAGAGCACCGCCGCGAGCAGGCCGTCGCCCACCACCACGGCGAGCTCGCCGTTGCTGCGGCTCTGCGCCACGACCAGCAGTCCCACACCGAAGGCGAGCGCCATCGCCCACAGCGGGGGGTGATGGTGGTGCACCGGGGACGACGGCCGGCCGCCCTGAGGTCGCTCAGCCGTGGGCATCCCACGTCCCGATCACGTGGCGGATCTTCTCATGCGCGCCACGGCGGTGAGCCGGAGCGGGACGAGGTCCCCGTGCCGTCGGTCGGCCGGTCGGCCGCTGCCTCAGCCGGACGTGAGGCCGTCGGGCACGGAGATGTTCTCCGCCTCGAGCTCGTAACCGGCGCTGCGCGCCTGCTCGACGAGGAGCGCGACGAAGTCCTCGTCGCCGTGCCCACGCCCGATCGACGCCTGCACGAGGTGGTGCGTCAGCGCGGCCACCGGCAACGGCACCCCGAGCTCCCGCCCGACCGCCAGCCCGTAGTCGAAGTCCTTGCGCAGCAGCTCGCTCGTGAACGTCGGCGTCAGGTCCAGGTTGACCACTGCGGGCGCCTTGTAGCCGGTGAACACCGACCCCATCACCGATCCGTTGAGGAACTCCATGAACGCGCTGCGCGGCACCCCGCCCCGCTCGGCGAGGACCACGATCTCCGACAGGCTCTGCGTCACCACGCCGAGGAAGATGTTGTGGGCGAGCTTCACGAGCCGGGCCTGCTCGTCGTCGCCGACCCTCGTGACGACGCGTCCGATGTCGTGCAGGAGCGGGAGGACCTCGGCGTAGGCATCCTCCGGCCCGGACACGGCGATCGAGAGCTTGCCGGCCTTGACCACCTTCGCGTTCCCGCTCACCGGTGCGGCGAGGAACGCGACGCCGCGCTTGGCCGCCTCGGCCCTGATCCGGCTGGAGGTCGACGCCGAGACCGTGCTCGAGTCGACCAGGACCTGCGGGGACCGCTCCTGCCGCAGGATCCCCTGGTCACCGAGGACCACGTGCTCGAGGTCGGCGTCGGCGGACACCATCGTGAAGACGACGTCGAGCGCGGCCAGGTCGGCCACCGAGTCGACGACGACCGCGCCGTGCTCGGCGAGGTCCTCGGCCTTGGCGCGGGTCCGGTTCCACACGTGGACCGGACGACCGGCGAGCAGCAGCCGGTCGGCCATCGCGTGCCCCATGCGCCCGGTCCCGACCCAGCCGACGCTCGGGTTGTCGCTCAGTGTCATCAGGTGTCTCTTCCGTATCGGGTGGTCGGTGGTCGGTGAGGTGTCACGGGTGCGGGACGGAGTGGCCGCCCAGGTAGAGCCGGGCGACCTCGGGGTCGTCGAGCAGCTCGCGGCCCGAGGCGCGCAGTCGCACCCGGCCGGACTCGAGGACGGCGCCCTGGTCGGCGACCGCCAGCCCGGACCGTGCGTTCTGCTCGACGAGGACGACGGTGCGACCGGTCTCGGCGAGCCGCGTGATGCTCGCGAACACGAGCGCCCGGGACTTCGGGTCGAGCCCGATCGACGGCTCGTCCAGCAGGATCACCTGGGGGTCCAGGACCAGGGTCCGGGCCAGCTCCACCTGCTTCTGCTCGCCGCCGGACAGCGACCCCGCGTGCGCGTGCGACCTGTCGCGACAGATCGGGAAGGCCTCCATCGCCTCGTCGACCCGCCGCCGGACCAGGGCGCGGTCCTTGATCGCGTACCCGCCCATGAGCAGGTTGTCGAGCACCGTCATGTGGGGGAACAGGCTGCGCTCCTGCGGCACGTGCACGATGCCGAGCAGGAGCCGCGCCTTCGGCGAGAGCCGGTCGATCTCCTTGTCCTGGAGCAGGACGTGGCCCTGAGAAGGTCGGAGCAGGCCGCTGATGGTCTTGAGCACGGTCGACTTGCCGGCCCCGTTCGGCCCGATGAGGCAGGTGACGGTGCCGGGCTCGACCTCCAGGTCGACGCCCTTGAGGATGTCGCCGGCGCCGTATCCGGCCACCACGCCCTCGACGCGCACGATCGGGCTCATGTCAGGTCCCCAGGTAGGCGTCGAGGACCATCGGGTTCTGCTGCACGGCGGCCGGGGATCCGGCGTAGATCTCCTTGCCGTTGTCCAGCACCACGACGGGGTCGCACAGGCGCATGACGAACTGCATGTCGTGCTCGACGACGAGGAAGGTGACGCCGGCCGCGTTGCGCTCGCGGATGTGGCGCTCCATCGTCTCGATCATGACGGGGTTGACGCCCGCGGTCGGCTCGTCGAGGAGGACGAGGCGCGGCTCGCTCATGAGGACCGCCGCGAACTCGAGCAGCTTGCGCTGGCCGTAGGAGAGCTCGGACGCCAGCAGCTCGGCCACGTGGGTCATCCGGAACTCCTCGAGGAGCACCTCGGCGCGCTCCCTGTCGCGGCGGGAGACCCGCGGCAGCAGGAGGTCGCGCCATCGGTAGCCCCCGGCGGCGACCAGGTTCTCGGTCACCGTCATGTGCGGGAAGACCCGGGCCTGCTGGAACGTGCGGGTGAGCCCCTGGCGGTAGAGGGATCCGGGGTCACTGCCGGTGACGTCGCGCCCGCGGAAGCGGAACTCGCCGCCGTCGGCCTTGAGGTAGCCCGTGATGAGGTTGAACAGCGTCGTCTTGCCCGAGCCGTTGGGTCCGATGAGGGCGGTGATGCTGCCCTCCTCGACGGCGAGGGAGCAGTCGTCGACGGCGCGCACGCCGCCGAAGACCTTGCGGGCCGACGTGACCTGGAGCAGCGCGCTCATGCCGCACCGCCCGACGGGACGGTGAGGCTGGTGCCGCGTGCCCGTGCCCGCGGCCGTGGCGGTGCCGGTCGCCGTGCCGGTGTCCGTGTCCGTGTCAGTGACCGGGGGCGCTGGGGCCGTCGGTGGAGCGGCGTCCGACGACGAGGCGATCGCCCGACGACGGCGGAGCCGGTCGGCGATCGTCGGCAGGATCCCGCGCGGCATCAGCAGCATGATGAGGAGGAACACGCCGGCATAGGCGATGAGGTAGAACTGGCTGCCGCCGAGCTTGTACGCGAGGTACTGCTGCCCGGGGACGAGGATGAGTGCGCCGACGACCGGACCCCACAGGGTGCCGCGGCCACCGAGGAAGGTCATGAGGACCATGCCGATCGTGATGATCGGGTCGAACGCGAACTGCGGATAGGTGAACGTCTCGTAGTAGGCCCACACGCCGCCGGCCATCGCCACGAGCGCCGACGCTGACCGCGAAGGCGAGCACCTTGACGCCCTGGACGTGGACCCCGATCCCGAGCGCCTTGTCCTCGTCGGCCCGGACGGCGTCGAGCGAGAGCCCGACCTTGCTCCGCATCGACAGGTACGTGAGCGCCATCGACGCGAGGAGCAGCCACAGCATCGCGTAGTAGAACGGCCACTCGAACCGGGCCAGCTCGAACGGTGGGGTCGGCATCGCCAGCCCCTGCGCGCCACCGGTGAGACCGTCCAGGTTGAAGGCGAGGGTCTGGGCGACGAACAGCAGGGTGATGGTCACGATCGCGAACACGTCTGCCCTCGTCCGCATCGCGATCCAGCCGATCGGGGCCCCGATCAGGGCGGCGAGCAGCCCGGCGACCGGCAGGATGGCGAACGGCTCGTACCCGGAGACCACGTCGTGGTGCTGGAACCAGATGCCGACGAAGTAGGCGCCGAACCCGAAGAACGCCGCGTGCCCGAGCGACGGGTAGCCCGCGAAACCGCCGACCAGGTTCCAGGCGCTCGACATGGCGGCGTACATCAGCGTGAAGATCAGCAGGTTGAGCACCCAGTGCTCGAAGCCCAGGAGGGGCAGAGCCAGGAGCGCCACGGTGAAGATGCCACCGCGGGCCAGGGAGCGGACGCTCACAGGGCGCCTCTCTCGACTGTCCCGAACAGCCCCTGCGGACGGATCAGGAGGACCAGGATCAGGATCACGAAGAAGGTGAAGCTCGACCAGGTGGGGTCGAACACCGTCGCCACGACCGCCGAGGACGTCGACACGATGAGCGCCGCGATGACCGCTCCACCGACGCTGCCCAGACCGCCGAGGACGACGATCGAGAGGAGCTCGGAGATCAGGTCGTAGTGGCTGCCCGAGTTGAACGGGTAGAGCAGCCCGTAGACCGAGCCGGCGGCCGCGGCGGTCGCCGCGCCGAGGCCGAAGCCCAGCGCGGCGACCCGCTTCGACTCGACGCCCAGCAGCTCGGCCGACATCGGGTTCTGCACCGTAGCCCGCACGGCCCGCCCGAAGCGGGTCCGGTTGAGCAGCAGGAACAGCAGCCCGAGCGACACGAGGGACAGGACGAAGGCGACCATGCGGACGACCGTCAGCTGGTAGCCGAACAGCGTCCAGCTCGAGTTCGCGTAGTCGGTGTTGATGCTGCGGTACGTCGTCTTCCAGGTGACGCTCATGAACCCCTCGAGCAGCAGCGCCACGGCGAACGTGACGAGCAGGCTCAGCTGCGCCGAGTCCTCACGCTTCAGCGGCCGCAGGAAGACCAGCTGGATGACCACGCCCAGACCGAACATCACGGCGGTCGTGAGGGGGATGGCCAGCAGCGGATCGACCCCGAAGTCGGTGAACAGCGTGTACGAGAAGTACGCCGCCAGGATGACCATGGCCCCCTGGGCGAGGTTCACCACCTTCATGATGCCGAAGATGAGCGTCTGGCCGGACGCCATCAGGGCATACACGCCGCCCGTGAGGACACCCAGGATCAGACCCTGGATCAGAGCGTGCACCGCTCAGGTCACCCGCCCCAGTTGGGCTTGGGGTACACCGGGGTGGCCTTGGCGACGGCCGCGGGGAAGACCGGCGACAGCTTCTGGTCGATCCACTGGATGAGCGAGAAGCTGCCCGTCGGCTGGCCGATCGCGTCCCAGCTCAGGTCCCCCACCAGAGTCGGCCAGGTGCCCTGGTGCAACGTGCTGATGATCGTCGCGTTGTCGACCTTGCCGGTCTTGGCCGCCACCTGCTCGAGCAGCTGGCCGCAGGAGAACGCCTCGGCCGACGACGGGTCGATGTCGGTCTCGGTGCCGCCGTACTTGGCGGTGTAGGCCGCCACGAACGCGGGACTGCTGGGGGCCGGTGATCCCGGGTACCAGTCCGCCGAGGACATGATGCCGTTGACGTTGTTCGCGCCCACCTTGCTCGGGAACTCGACCGGCGAGTTCGCGCCGTTCGACATGAACATGAACTTGGGGCTGAACTTCAGCTGGACGAGCGACTTCACCTGCGAGTAGGCGTCCTCGCTCTGCGTCCCGCTCACGAGGACGTCCGGGTTGGCCGCGGCGACCTTGCTCATGATCGGCGTGAGGTCACGCGTCTCCGCGGGGTAGACCTGCTTGTAGACCGTCTGGATCCCGGCAGCCTCGAACCGGGCCCGGATGTTCTCGGCGATCGGCGCCGAGAACGGGTCGTCCAGCTCGGCGTAGGCCGCCGTCTTGGGCTGGTCCGCCTTGGGCAGCGACAGGACCCAGTCGGCGAACACGTCACCGGACTTCACCACCGGCGCCGGCTGGACGAAGAACAGGTTGTCGAGCTTCTGCGCGAAGACCTTGGGGCCACCGCCGGCCGGCTCGAGGAAGGCGTAGCCGTAGCGCTTGGCCACCTGGGACGCCGGGATCGTGAGCAGGCTGGAGAACGGTCCGAAGACCAGGTCCACCTTGTCCTGGGTGATGAGGTTCTGGTAGTTCGTGACGACCTGGGTGGGGCTGGACGTGTCGTCCACGATCTTCATCTCGACCTTGCGGCCGAGGATGCCGCCTCGCTTGTTCACGTCGTCGACCCACAGGTCGTAGCCGGCCTTGACCGCCTTCCCGGAGTCGGCGAAGTCGCCGGTGAGCGACACCGAGGCGCCGATGACCAGCGGCGCGGTGTTGGCCGGGGAGGGCGTCCCGCTCCCCGCCGCACTGCTCGACGTCGCGTCGCTCGCCGTCCCGGCGCACGCCGTGGCGAGCAGCAGCACCGCCGTGCTCGTGACGGCGACCCACGCGCTTCGCCGCAACCGATTGCCTGCAGACATCGTCAGCTCCTTTGCCGATCGGATGATTCCGGGGACCTGCTCATGGACCACGTGCGGGGCAGAGCGCGAGCACTCGTGCGGGAGCCCCCGACGACCGCAACCGATTGTGGGAATGCTGGCCCTACGGCCGCGCCCTGTCAACAACCTGGCCGATCCGGAGTGTCCCTGCCCTCGCCGGCGCACCCGGGGTGGGTCGCGTTGTCCGGCCCCGCGAGCGGCCCTATCGTTCGGCCATGGCCAAGGTGAAGCTCGCCGACGTCGCGCGCGCAGCGAAGGTGCACCCCGGCACCGCCAGCCGGGCCCTGAGCCCCGACCATCGCGGACAGGTCAGCCCCGACACCGTCGCACGAGTGGTCCGAGCGGCCGAACGGCTGGGCTACGTGCCCAACGCGCAGGCGCGTGCCCTGCGTACGTCCCGGTCGCACCTGGTCGGGATCGTCGTCCCGGACATCACGAACCCGCTGTTCCCGCCGATCGTCCGTGGTGCGGAGCACGTGCTCACGGCCGCGGGATACACGGTGCTGCTCACCGACACGGACAACGACCGCGAGCGCGAGCGTCGGCAGATCGAGACGCTGCTCGGACGTGGCGTCGACGGCTTCATCATCGCGACGGCGCAGTGGGAGGACCCCCTCCTCACGGACCTCGCGTCTGCTGGTGTCCCCGTGGTGCTGGCGAACCGGAGCACCGCCGGCGGTCGCTGGCCGTACGTGGGCGGGGACGAGCAGTCCGGGGTCCGGTTGTCCGTGCAGCACCTGGTCGGTCTGGGGCACCGGTCGATCGTCCACCTGGCCGGCCCGCAGAGCGTCTCGACCGGCCGCGACCGGGCTCGAGCGTTCCGCGCCGCGGCCAAGGAGTTCGGTCTGACCACCGCCGAGGCCCGCGTCTCGACCTGCCAGCACTACTCCGAGGAGCAGGGCGAGATCGCGATGCGGCGCGCGCTGGCGGCCCCCGGTCGACGCGTCACCGCGGTGGTCGCCGGGAACGACCTGATCGCCCTCGGGGCCCTCGACGCCCTCACGGCCGCGGGGCTCGACTGCCCCGACGACGTGTCCGTGGTCGGCTTCAACGACATGCCGTTCGTCGACCGGTTCCAGCCGCCGCTCACCACCGTGCGCCTGCCCCTCCAGCGCATGGGCGATCTCGCCGCCGACCTGCTCATCACCGAGCTGGACTCGGACAGCAAGCAGGACGCGCCGACCCGCGCCCTGCTGGGCGTCGACCTGGTGATCCGGGGGTCGACCGGCCCCGCGCCGAGGACACGGGCGCGGCGCCGCTGAGGCGACCCACTGACCCGGGCGGCGGAACGCAAGGGCCGCCTTGACACCTCCTCGTTCGGCTCATAGTTTGACGCAAACGATTGCACCTCCGGTGCGCCGGAGCCCACCCAGGAGCCTCACCATGGTCGGAGCAGGGCCGCTCCACGCACCCGGTCACATGGGCGTCGACTTCGAGCAGCGGGTGACTTCGCCCGGCTGCGCGACTACCGGCATCGCCCGCGCCCGGGCCGCCCTCGAGTCCAGCGAGTGCGGCGCCTTCCTGCTCTTCGACTTCTACAACATCCGCTACACCACGCAGACGTGGATCGGCGGCGCGCTGGGCGACAAGATGACGCGCTACGCCCTGCTGACCCGCGGTGGCGAACCGATGCTGTGGGACTTCGGGTCCGCCGCGCGGCACCACCGGCTCTACTCGCCCGTGGCTGGACCCGGCGAACTGCCACGCGGGGATGCTCGGCCTGCGCGGTGCCATCGCGCCGACCGCCGGTCTGATGGCGACGCCGTCCGCCAGATCAAGGGCCTGCTCGAGGACGCCGGTGTCGCCGACGCACCGGTCGGCGTCGACATCGTCGAGCCGCCGTTCCTCTTCGAGATGCAGCGGCAGGGCCTGACCGTCGTCGACGCGCAGCAGCTCATGCTCGACGCGCGCCAGATCAAGTCGCAGGACGAGATCATGCTGCTCAACCAGGCGGCCGCCATGGTCGACGGCGTCTACCAGGACATCGTCGAGGTGCTCAAGCCCGGCGTCCGCGAGAACGAGATCGTCGCGCTGGCCAACAAGCGCCTCTACGAGATGGGCTCGGACCAGGTCGAGGCGATCAACGCGGTCAGCGGTGAGCGCTGCAACCCGCACCCGCACAACTTCTCGGACCGCATCATCCGACCCGGCGACCAGGCGTTCTTCGACATCATCCACTCGTTCAACGGCTACCGGACCTGCTACTACCGCACCTTCGGCGTCGGCAGCGCGACGAGCAGCCAGCGCGACGCCTACACCAAGGCCCGCGAGTGGATGGACGCCTCGATCGCCATGATCCGGCCGGGGGTCGGCACCGACGAGGTCGCCGCGGTGTGGCCGGCGGCCACCGAGTTCGGCTTCGAGAACGAGATGGCCGCGTTCGGCCTGCAGTTCGGCCACGGCCTCGGGCTCGGCCTGCACGAGCGGCCGATCATCTCCCGGCTCAACAGCATGGTCGAACCGGTCGAGCTCCAGGTCGGCATGGTGTTCGCCCTCGAGACCTACTGCCCCGCCAGCGACGGCTTCTCCGCGGCCCGCATCGAGGAGGAGGTCGTCGTCACCGAGGACGGGCCACGCATCCTGACGCTCTACCCGGCCCAGGACCTGGTCATCGCCAACCAGTACTGATCCCGCCCCGCCGAGAGGAACGACCGTGGCACACGACCACCAGGCGTTGATCGACGACCTTCTCACCGACCTCTACGTCGGCGGCGCCGCGCTGCCCGCGTCGGACGGCGGGCGGTTCGACGTGCGTGAACCCGGCCACCGGCGAGGTCCTCGCCACGGTGGCCGACGGGACGGTCGACGACGCCCGCGCCGCAGTGGAGGCGGCCGCCGCGGCCGCGGAGGGCTGGGCCGGGACGGCTCCACGCCAGCGCGCCGAGGTCCTGCGCCGGGCCTTCGAGCTCATGAGCGCGCAGAGCGAGCAGCTGGCGCGGCTCATCTCCCTCGAGAACGGCAAGGCGCTGCCCGACGCCCGGGGCGAGGTGGCCTACGCCGCGGAGTTCTTCCGCTGGTACTCCGAGGAGGCCGTGCGGATCAACGGGTCGGTGTCGACCGCGCCCTCCGGCGCCAACCGGATCGTGGTCCTGCACCAGCCGGTGGGGATCTGCGTCCTCGTCACGCCGTGGAACTTCCCCGCCGCGATGGCGACCCGCAAGATCGGCCCCGCGCTCGCCGCCGGGTGCACCGTGATCCTCAAGCCGGCCAGCGACACGCCGCTCACCGCGCTGGCGCATGGCGCGCATCCTCGCCGACGCCGGCGTCCCGGCAGGTGTCGTGAACGTGCTCCCCGCGCGCCGGTCCGGCGCGGTGGTGTCGACGATGCTCGCCGACCCCCGGGTCCGGAAGCTGTCGTTCACCGGGTCGACCGAGGTGGGTCGCGTCCTGCTCAAGGAGGCGGCCGAGCACGTCGTCAACGCGTCGATGGAGCTGGGCGGCAACGCGCCGTTCCTCGTCTTCGCCGACGCCGACCTCGACGCCGCCGTCGACGGCGCGATGGTCGCCAAGATGCGCAACGCCGGCGAGGCCTGCACCGCGGCCAACCGGTTCTACGTCGAGCGGCCGGTCGCGGCGGAGTTCGGCCGCCGCCTGGCGGAGCGGATGTCCGCGCTCGTGGTCGGGCCCGGGTACGAGGACGGGGTGGAGGTCGGTCCGCTGGTCAACGCGGAGGCGGTGGAGAAGGTCGACTCGCTCGTCCAGGCGGCGCTGGCCCACGGCGCCACGGCCGTGTCGGGCGGCGCCCGCAGCGACCGCCCGGGCTTCTACTACGACCCGACCGTCCTCGTCGATGTCGCCGAGGGCTCGCCGGTCCTGGCCGAGGAGATCTTCGGCCCGGTGGCGCCCATCGTCACGTTCGACGACGAGGACGACGCCGTACGCCTCGCCAACGCCACCGAGTACGGGCTCGTCGCCTACGTCTACACCCGCGACCTCGCCCGCGGCCTGCGCGTCTCCGAGCGGCTCGAGTCGGGGATGATCGGGCTCAACCGCGGCCTCGTGAGCGACCCGGCCGCGCCGTTCGGCGGCGTCAAGCAGAGCGGCATCGGGCGCGAGGGCGGTCACGAGGGCGTGCTGGACTACACCGAGTCGAAGTACATCGCCGTTCAGTGGTGAAGGCCGGTCCGGCCTGAGCCGTCGGGAGCGGCCGGCGCTCCGTGCGCGAGGCGGTCGAGCTCGATCCGGGTGCGGCGGATGTGCCCCTCGAGGATGCGCTGCGGCGTCGAGGTCGTCCCGCCGCTCCATCGCCTCGAGCAGCAGCCGGTGCTCGGCGTTGACGACCCACCAGCGCCGGGGGCCGCCCGAGCGCATGAACTCCCGGCGGTGGTGCTGGGTCGAGTTCCACATCCGGGTGACGACGGTAGATGAGCTGGTCGATGCGGCACCCGGAGTACGTGAGCAGGTGGAACTCGCGGTCGAGCACGAGGAACTCGTGCACGTCGCTGTTCGCCTCGATCCGGTCCTGCAGGTCCGCCAGCCGCGCGAGGTCGTCGTCGGTGAGATGGCGCGAGGCTCTCGCTGAGCGCGAGCGGCTCGAGCCGCTCGCGCATCCGGTAGATCACCTCGACCTCGTGCGCCGTCAGCTCGGGCACCCGGGCACCCCGGTTGGGCTGGTTCTCGACGAGCCCCTCGACCTCCAGCATGCGCAGCGCCTCGCGCACCGGCATCCGGCTCGCGCCGAGCCGCTCGGCGAGCACCTCCTGGAGCAGCCGCTCCCCCGGGGCGAACTCCCCGGACAGGATCGCGGCGCGGAGGTGGTCGGCCACCCGCTCGCTCGCGGCGTCCGTCGTCGCGGTCACGGACGCGACGATAGCCACACCCGCTGCATCGGACGGCATCTAGGCGCCTGACGTCCGGCGGTCGAACGCCTTGCCGCCCGGGTAGGAGACCAGCTCGAACTGCATGCCCCACGGCGCGAGGAAGTAGACCCAGCGCTGACCCTCGCTCGGGCCGCGGCTCGCGGTCGGTTCGCCCAGCACCGTCACGCCCTGGTCCTTGAGGTACGCGACGGCCACGTCGAGGTCCTCGACGTAGAGCGCGACGTGGTGCCCGCCGATGTCGCTGTTGCGCGGCTGCCCGGCGCGCTGGTCCGGCGCGGAGTACTCGAAGACCTCGAACACGGCCTGGCCGCCGCACCGGAAGAAGTGCAGCTCGCGCATGACCGCGCGCGGGTCGACGGCCAGGTGCTCCGCGCATCCAGTCGGTGTCGTCGTGCCGGAACGGTCCCAGCGTGTACATGTACTCGCAGCCCAGCACGTCGACGAGGAAGCGCGTGGCCTGCTCGAGGTCCGGCACGGTGAACCCGATGTGGTCGAGCCGGGTCAGTCCGGGCAGGCCGCCAGTCATGTCCGCTCCAGTGATCGTCCGATGGATCCATTCAGCGTATCGGCGTTGAACGCTCACGCACCACTGCTTGAGGGAAGATCGATCCCGAGTCTGGTCAATGGATCCATTCTCTGGCAGAGTCGGCTCACCACCGACAACCCTCGGAGAGCCTGTCATGACCGACCACCGACCACTCGAGCCCGCCGCGCCGTGGGTCGAGGTCGTCGCCACCGAGGCCGACTGGGACGCCGCCGACCCGGCCCTGCTCACCGCGATGCTCAGCCAGCTGGTGCTCATCCGGACCTTCGAGGAGTACGTCCTCGAGCTCGCCGCCGCCGGCCTGGTCCACGGCCCGGCGCACTCGAGCATCGGCCAGGAGGGCGGCGCGGTCGGGTCGGTGATCGGCCTCACGTCGCGCGACACGGTCAACGGCTCGCACCGCGGTCACCACCAGTTCCTCGCCAAGACGCTCGCCCACGTCGCACCCGAGCGGCATCGACCCGACCGCCGAGCTCGCCGAGCCGGTCCGCCACCTGCTGCTGACGCACGCTCGCCGAGATCTGCGGCCTGGCCCGCGGCTTCAGCAGCGGTCGCGGCGGCTCCATGCACCTGCAGTGGAACGAGGCCGGAGCCATCGGCACCAACGCGATCGTCGGCGGTGGTGTGCCCCTCGCGGCCGGCTACGCCTGGGCGCACCGACAGGCGGGCACCGACGCCGTATCGGTCACCTACTTCGGCGACGGCGCGATCAACATCGGGTCGACGCTCGAGTCGTTCAACCTCGCCGCAGCCTGGTAGCTGCCGATCTGCTTCTTCGTCGAGAACAACCGCTACGCCGTCTCGACCAACGTGGACGAGGCGACGGCCGAGACCCGGCTGTCCGCGCGCGGCCCGGGCTTCGGCATCCCGAGCTGGAAGGTCGACGGCATGGACCTCGCTCGCCGTCCACCTCGCGATGCAGGAGGCGCTCGCGCACATGCGCGCGGGACGCGGGCCGACGCTGATCGAGGCCGACGTCTACCGCTACTTCCACCAGAACGGGCCGTTCCCGGGCAGCGCCTTCGGCTACCGGACCAAGGAGGAGGAGGCGCAGTGGCGCGACCGTGACCCGATCCGGCAGCTGCGCGGCCACCTCGTACGGCGCGGCATCCTCACCGACGCCCAGGTCGACGCGTTCGTCGAGCGGGCGCAGCGGCTCATGGCCGACATCGGCGACGTGCTGCTCGAGCCGGTGCCCGACGGCAAGCCGAACGAGCGCCGGATCAAGGCGTCCGAGTGGCCGGACCCCGCGTTCGTCGACGTCGGGGTGCGCGGCGACCTCAGCGAGTTCGCCGACGCCCGGTTCGCCGACCGCGACACCTTCACCGGAGAGCTGGCCGAGCAGAAGTTCATCGACGCCGTCGCCGGCGTCATGGCCCGGCGGATGGAGACCGACCCGTCGGTCGTCGTCATGGGCGAGGACGTGCACCGGCTCAACGGCGGCACGAACGGCGCCACCCGCGGCCTCAAGGCGGCGTACCCCGACCGCGTCCTCGGCACGCCGATCAGCGAGAACGCGTTCGCCGGGCTCGGCGGCGGCATCGCGCTGGACGGGCGGTTCACCCCCGTCGTGGAGTTCATGTACGCCGACTTCATGTGGGTCGCCGCCGACCAGCTGTTCAACCAGATCGGCAAGGCGCGGCACATGTTCGGCGGCCGGGGCGACGTCCCCCTCGTGCTGCGCAGCAAGGTGGCCATGGGCACCGGCTACGGCTCCCAGCACTCGATGGACCCGGCGGGCGTCTTCGCGACGGCGCGCCGGGTGGCGGATCGTCGCGCCGTCCAACCCGTTCGACTACGTCGGCCTGATGAACAGCGCGCTGCGCTGCAAGGACCCGGTCGTCGTCCTCGAGCACGTCGACCTCTACGCCACCACCGGCGAGGGTCCGGTCGACGACTTCGACTACTGCCTGCCCGTAGGTAGGGCGGCGGTGCGGCGGTCGGGCTCGCGAGGTCACCGTCCTCACGTACCTGGCGATGACGAACTACGTCCTCGAGGCGGTCGGAGGTCGCTCGGCACGGTCGACGCCGAGGTCATCGACCTGCGCTGGCTCGACCGCGCGAGCATCGACTGGGACACGATCGGCGCGAGCATCCGCAAGACCAACAACGTGCTCATCGCCGAGCAGGGCGCGCGTCGGGACGTCGTACGGCGGCTGGCTGGCCGACGAGATCCAGCGGCGGTTCTTCGACTGGCTCGACCAGCCCGTCCAGCGGCTGACCGGCGGCGAGGCGTCGCCGAGCATCAGCAAGGTGCTCGAGCGCGCGGCGATCGCCAAGACCGAGGAAGTGGCTGCGGCGCTCGTCGAGATCACGGGCGGCTGAGCGTGGCCACGCTGCTCACGATGCCCGAGGTCGCGGCCGACTCGACCGAGGCGGTGCTCTCCGCATGGGTCGTGCCGGTCGGCGCCGCGTTCGCCGCCGGGGACGCCGATCGTCACGATCGAGACCGACAAGGCGGTGGTCGACGTCGAGGCCGAGGCGGACGGCGTCCTCCTGCACACGATCGCCGAGCCGGGCGCCTCGGTCGAGGTGGGCCAGCCGATCGCCGTCCTCGGCCGCGCCGGCGAGGAGGTGGCCGACCTGGCCGCGCTGCTCGCCGAGCTCGGCGTCGGCGGCGCGGTCGACGGCCGGTCGTCGCCGCAGTCGCCCCGCGTCGCTCCCGGGACGCGCCGGCACCGCCCAGGGCGCGAGCGCTCAGGTGCCGCTGCCGCGGGTCCGTCCGGACCTTGCCGGCGCGACCGCCACGGATCTGTCCGGCTCGGCGCACCCGACTCGCGGGTCCGGCCGCGACCGCCTCCGGCTCGACGCGACGTGTCGCCCGGCGCGCGACTGTTCGCCAGCCCGCTCGCCCGCCGGCTCGTCCGGGAGGCCGGGCTCGAGCTCGCGGCGCTGCACGGCACCGGGCCGGGCGGCCGGATCGTGCGCCGCGACGTCGAGCGCACCCTCGCCGAGAGGGGAGCCGTATCCGCCGTACCCGCGCCGGCCGCAGCTCCGGCGGCACCGGTCCCGCGGCGTCGTCATCGAGGTCCCGCACTCCCGGATGCGCCGGGCCATCGCCGCACGGCTCACCGAGAGCAAGCAGACGATCCCGCACTTCTACGTGCGGGGCACCGCCGACGTCGACCGGCTCGTGCGCGCCCGCGAACGGATCAACGCGCGCGGCGACGTGCGCGTGTCGGTCAACGACCTGGTGATCAAGGCCGTCGCCTGCGCGCACGTCGCCGAGCCGGAGATGAACGTGGTCTGGACGCCCGACGCCGTCCTGCGGCACTCGTCGGTGGACATCGCCGTGGCGATCGCGACCGACCGCGGCCTCGTGACGCCCGTGCTGCGGTCGGTCGAGTCGCTGTCGCTGTCGCAGATCTCGACGACGGTGCGCGACTTCGCCGAGCGGCGCGAACAGCGGGCGGCTGCAAGCAGGACGAGCTCGAGGGCGGCACCGTCTCGGTGAGCAACCTCGGGATGTTCGGCACCGAGGAGTTCGGCGCCATCATCAACCCGCCGCAGTCGGCGATCCTCGCCGTCGGCGCGGTGCGCCGCGAGCCGGTCGTCCGCGGCGACGCCCTCGAGGTCGGGTCGACGATGCGGGTGACCCTCTCGGCCGACCACCGTCCGATCGACGGCGTCGTCGCCGCGCGGTGGATGCGCACGTTCCTCGCCCTGCTCGAGGACCCCGTCCAGATGCTCGCCTGACCCCCTCCCCCGCGGTGCGAGTTGCACGTCCAGCCGACCTGTTCGACCCCGAGAAGGGTCGGTTCCAGGTGCAACTCGCGCCCCTGGAAGGGGTGCGTCAGTGGAAGAAGTGGCGGGTGCCGGTGAGGTACATGGTGACGCCGGCGGCTGCGGCGGCGGCGATCACCTCGTCGTCGCGCACCGAGCCGCCGGGCTGCACGATCGCGCGCACGCCCGCCTCGGTGAGGACCTCGAGCCCGTCGGGGAACGGGAAGAACGCGTCCGACGCGGCGACCGCGCCGCGCGCGCGGCCGTCACCGGCGCGCGTGACGGCGAGCCGGCAGGAGTCGACCCGGTTCACCTGGCCCATGCCGACGCCGACGGCCGCGCCGTCCTTCGCCAGCAGGATCGCGTTGCTCTTCACCGAGCGCACGGCGCGCCAGGCGAACGCGAGGTCGTGCAGCGTCGCGTCGTCGACCGGCTCACCCGACACGAGGGTCCACGACGAGGGATCGTCGCCGGGTGCGTCGACCTTGTCGACCGACTGCAGCAGCATCCCGCCGCTCACCGGCCGGATCTCGATGCCACCGTGCTCGGGGACGGCGGCCGCCACGAGCACGCGCAGGTTCGTCCGCGCGGCGAGGATCTCGAGCGCGTCGGCGTCGTACGCCGGAGCCACGACGACCTCGGTGAACACGTCGGCCACCTGGCGGGCCATCTCGGCCGACACCGGCCGGTTCGCCGCGACCACACCGCCGTACGCCGACACCGGATCCGTGTCGAGCGCCCTGCGGTGCGCCTCGGCGATGTCGGAGCCGACCGCGATGCCGCACGGGTTCGCGTGCTTGATGATCGCGACCGCCGGCTCGGCGTGGTCGAACGCCGCGCGGCGGGCGGCGTCGGCGTCGACGTAGTTGTTGTACGACATCTCCTTGCCCTGCAGCTGTTCCGCCTGCGCGAGACCGGGGCTCGGGGTGTGGTTCGTGACGTAGAGGGCCGCGCGCTGGTGCGGGTTCTCGCCGTATCGCAGGACGGCCGCGCGCTCCCACGTCGCGCCGATCCACGCGGGGAAGCCGGTGCCGCCGTCGGACGGCGCGACGACGTTGCCCAGCCAGGACGCGACGGCGACGTCGTAGTTCGCCGTGTGCACGAACGCCGCGGCCGCGAGGGCCTGACGCTGCTCGAGGGTGAAGCCGCCGCCCGCGACGGCGGCGAGCACCTCGGCGTACTGGCCCGGCGCGGTGACGACGGCGACGCTGGCGTGGTTCTTGGCCGCGGCGCGCACCATGGTCGGACCGCCGATGTCGATCTGCTCGACGCACTCGTCGGGCGTCGCACCCGACGCGACGGTCTCGACGAACGGGTAGAGGTTGACGACCACGAGCTCGAACGCGGCGATCCCGAGCTCGTCGAGCTGGGCCTGGTGGTCCTCGAGCCTCAGGTCGGCGAGGATCCCGGCGTGCACGTGCGGGTGCAGCGTCTTCACCCGTCCGTCGAGCGCCTCGGGGAACCCGGTGAGCTCGGCCACCTGCGTGACGGGGATGCCGAGGGCGGCGATGCGTGCCGCCGTCGTGCCCGTCGACACGATCTCGACGCCGGCGGCCTGCAGGCCGGTGGCGAGCTCGTCCAGGCCGCTCTTGTCGTAGACCGAGACGAGCGCACGGCGTACGGGTCGGGTGCTCACGGGATGCTGACCTTCCTGCCGGTGACGGTGCAGCCGTGGACCGCCAGCGCGGCCACGGTGCCGACGAGCAGCGAGCGCTCGACGGTCTTGATCCGCTCGTGGAGCGAGGTCTCGTCGTCGCCCGGCTCCACCGGGACGGTCCCCTGCGCGAGCACGGGTCCGGTGTCGACGCCGGAGTCGACGAGGTGCACGGAGCAGCCGCTCACCTTGACGCCGTAGGCGAGGGTCTCGCGCACCGCGTGCGCGCCGGCGAACGACGGGAGCAGCGCCGGGTGCGTGTTGATCACGCGCTCGGGGAACCGGTCGAGGAAGCCGGCCCCGAGGATGCGCATGAAGCCGGCGCACACGACCCAGTCGGGCCGGTGTGCCGCGACCGCGTCGGCGAGGGCGACGTCCCAGGAGCCGCGGTCGGGGTGGTCGGCGAGCGGGACGACGAAGGTGGGCAGGCCCGCGGCGGCGGCGCGCTCGAGACCGCCGGCGGTCGAGGAGTCGGAACCGACGGCCACGACCTCGGCCGGGTAGCCCGGGTCGGCGGACGCGTCGAGGAGTGCCTGGAGGTTCGTGCCCGAGCCGGACACCAGCACCACGAGACGGGTCCGGGCGGACGTGCGGTCGGAGGGCACGCGGTGTCCTTCGCGTCACGGGGCCGGGAGTCGGTGCCGATCCTACGTGGCGGGACCGGGACCGGACCCGACCGGCCCCGGTCCCGGCCCACACGCGGCTCAGTGCTCCGCGCGGACCCAGACCGTGGGGGTGATCCGCACGACGAGCGACCACAGCACGGCCCCGGCCGCGACCAGGCCGAACGCGGCGAGCCCGACGAGCGGCGGCGGCGGGCCGAGGTCGGCGAGCCGGCCGGCGCCGAGCGAGCCGCGCGACAGGGCGCACAGCACGACGGTCGCGAGCCCGAGCAGCACCGCCCCGCCGAGGAGCGCGACCACCTCCTCGCGCAGGTGGAGGTGCGCCCGGCGACGTAGCACGACCGCACCGAGCATCCCGCAGAGCACCGGCAGCAGGAGGAGCAGCGGTGCGGCGACCGGGGCGTCCGGCGGCACGGCCCCGAGGAGGGGTACGCCGGGGAGCAGGCCGCCGTCGGACGAGTAGGCGTCCACCCAGGCACCCGACCCGATGGAGAATCCCGGGCCGACGACGTAGGACAGCGCCCACACCAGCAGGTTGGGGAGGTAGGCCAGGGACACGAGGAACAGCCCGACGGCGTCACCCGGGCCGGGCGCGACCTGGTGGCTCAGGGCCGTCTCGGTCGACCAGCGCGAGACGACGGCGGTCGCGGCCACGACCCCGACGACGACGCCCAGCGCCGCACCCGCCGTCCCGGCGACCAGGACCGCGCGCCGGGCCACCTCGGGCAGCCGGGCGACGAGACCCGGTCGGAGCCCGGCGCCGTCGACGACGCCCGCCGAGAGGCCGACGACCGCCACGAGCACCGACCAGCCGAGCGCGCCGAGGGGCGACACCGTGCCCCCGCCGAGCGACGCGCCCTGCGCGACGAGGAACACGAGCGTGCCGTAGGTGGCGGTGGCGGCGACCACGATGAGCCCGGCGTCACCGGCGTCCGTCGTCGCCGTGACCCGGGCCGCCCACCGGCCGGCGCGGTGCAGGAGCAGCAGGGGCAGCGCCAGCAGCAGCAGCGGCAGGAGCGTGACGGTGCCACCGCCGGTGTCGACCGGGGCATGGTGCGCGACGAGCCACACGACGCCGGACGCCGCGATGGGCGTCAGGAGCCCGTCGTCGCCCCGCGCGGACACGGCCCAGACGACCGTGACGAGGACGCCGATCACGACCAGCCCGAGCGCCGCGGCCCAGATCGCGGCGGTCACCGCGGCGACCGGACGGGTGCCGACCACGTCCTGACGGGTGGGCCGCCCGTTGCGCCCGGTCCGGGGAGGGGTGGTGGTGCGCTCGAGCGTGGACGTCACCCGTCGATGCTCGCACCCGACCGGTCCGCGTCAGCCCAGCGACACGGGCGGACCGGCGTCCCGCTCGAGCACGACGTCGTTCTCGCACACGAGGACGCCGCGCGCGTCGGGGACGAAGTCGCGGACCAGCGACGCCTTCACACCGAAGACCGCGTCGGAGTCGAGGTACGCCGAGGAGCGGTCGAAGACGTGCGTCACGACCGGCACGTACCCGTCCGCGCTGACGATGGCGTGGATGTGCGCCGCCCGCCACGGATGGCGACCGGTCGCGGCCAGCAGCCGGCCGACCGGACCGTCGTCGGGGATGGGGTACGGCACGGGACGGACGGTCCCGATCTCGAAGCGCCCGTCGGCGCCCGTCCGGTAGCGCCCGCGCAGGTTGCCGCTGGGCTGCACGTCCGGCTGCTGGACGGCGTAGAACCCCGTGGTCGCGTTCTGCCACACGTCGAGGACCGCGCCCTCGACCGGGCGCGCCGTCGGCATCCAGGACGCGGCCGACGAGGACCGCGGGCTCGCCGCCGTCGTCGTACTCGGCCATCGACTCGCCGTACCCGCGCCAGGGCGACCCCGGCACGTAGAAGGGACCGAGGATCGTCGGCTCGGTGAGGGACGGGTCCGCGCCGGCGTGGTTGACGAGGTCGACGAGCGAGGACAGGCCCAGCGTGTCGGAGAGCAGGATCGTCTCCTGCCGCGCGTCGTCGCACCGCTGCCCCGTCTCGGTGAGGAAGCGGATCCCGGCGTACCACTCCTCGTCGGTGAGCCGGACCTCGCGGGCGAACGCGTGCAGGTGGCGGACGAGGGACTGCATGACCTCGCGCAGCCTCGGATCGGTCGTGCTCTCCAGCCGCGTCAGCACTTCGGCGGTGAGCTCGTCCTCGGACATGTGGGTCACGTCTGGCTCCTCGCTCCGGATGGTCCGCTCGGCGGAGTGGTGCGCCGCACCTCGTGCTTCCTAGCGCGTCGCGCGGACGGCGTCCACCAGGTGCTCCGCGATCGCCAGGCTCGAGGTCGCGGCCGGCGAGGGCGCGTTGCGGACCACGAGGACGCGGCCCCGGCGCAGCAGCGCGAAGTCGTCGAGCAGCCGCCCCCGGCGGTCGACCGCCTGCGCGCGCACGCCCGCGGGCGCGGGCGTCAGGTCCGCCGCCGTGACCTCGGGGAGGTAGCGGCGGACGTGCGTCGCGTAGACGCGGCGCGAGGCCGAGCCGGCGATCTCGGCGACCCCGCTGCGCCAGTGGGCGGCCGCGAGCCGCCAGGCCCCGGGCCACGCCGCGATCTCGCGCAGGTCGTGCAAGTTCACGTCGCGGCGCCGGTAGCCCTCCCGGGCCAGGGCGAGCACGGCGTTGGGACCGACGTGCACGCGGTCGTCGACGCCGCGGGTGAGGTGGACGCCGAGGAACGGGTAGCGCGGGTCCGGCACGGGGTAGACGAGACCCCGCACGAGGTCGGCCTTGTCGGGACGGAGCCGGAAGTACTCCCCCCGGAACGGGATGATCCGCAGGTCGTCCGGTACGCCGAGCATCCCGGCGACCGCGTCGCTCGACAGTCCCGCGCAGGCGACGACCTCGTCGAACCGGTGCGACCGTCCGGCGGCGCCGAGCCGGACGCCGTCGGCCTCCTGGCGCAGCGCCGTGACCGGACTGGAGAGCAAGACGCTCCCTCCGGCCGCAACGACGTCCTCGGCCAGCGCGGCGCAGACCGCGGTGTAGTCGACGACGGCCGTGCGCGGGGAGTGCAGCGCCGCGACGCCGGCCACGTTCGGCTCGACCTCGCGCAGTCCCGCCGCGTCCAGTCGGACGAGATCCGGAACCGCGTTCTCGCGGGCGCGTCGCTCGATCTCCGCGAGGGCCGCGAGCTCGCCGTCGTCGAGTGCGACGACGAGCTTGCCCAGCTCGCGGTATTCGATGCCGTGCACGGCGCAGAACTCCCGGAGCATGGGACCGCCGCGACGGCAGAGCCGGGCCTTGAGCGAGCCGGGCTGGTAGTAGAGGCCGGCGTGGACGACGCCGCTGTTGTGCCCGGTCTGGTGGGCCGCGATGCGGTCCTCCTTGTCGAACACGGTGACCTCGGCGCCCGGGAACCTGCGCGTCACCTCACGCGCCACGGCGAGGCCGAGGATGCCCGCGCCGATGACACCGACGCGGAGTCGAGCGCTGCCCTCGGTCACGCCGTGCTCCGCCACGTCGTCATCCGCCTCGGTTGGTCCGGCACCGGTCGGTCCGGCGCCAGCCGTGAGTGAGACCCGGTCGGGCACGGTCCGGCGTACCGGCGCGACGACACGTCGAGCCCTCCCCCGGTGGACGCCGAGTCATCGTGGTTACGGCGTGCGCAGGTAGCGCGCGATGCCGGCGTAGAGCGCGGCCGCGATCCGCTGCCGCCCGGTGGTGCTCATCGCGATGGCCGCGTCGTAGCGGTTGCGCATGTTGAGCGTCTCGACGATCGCGGTCGGGACGTTGGACATGTTGAGCGTGCCTTGGTCCTTGCGGATCGACAGCGGGCTGGAGAGGTACGTCGTCGGGTGGAACGAGGCGCTCATCCCGGCGATGAGCGACTTCCCGAGGACCAGGGACCGGCGGTAGATGTCATCGGTGTAGCCGACGTAGTTCCCCGGCACGATGACGTGGAAGCCGCGGCCGGTCGACGGGCCGCCGTCACCGTGCAGCGACACCATGAGCCTGGCGTGCTCCTGCGCCGGGAACGCCCCGCGAGCGCCGACGCACGGGCCGTAGGTCGAGCCGTGAGTTCGTGTCGCGGGTGAGCACGACCGTCGCGCCCGCCGCGGTGAGCAGGCGGCGCAGCCGAGCGGCGACGTCGAAGACGAACGTCGCCTCCGGGTAGCCGGCGTTGGTCGCCGTCCCCGTGGTGTTGCACGTCTTGGTGAGCCCGACCCAGTACTTCCGGTTGATCAGCGAGACGTGCGCACCGTTGCCGATGTTGTGCCCGGGGTCGAGCGCGATGACGATCCCCCGCAGCGGACCGGTGCGGGTGGGCGAGAACGCCACCGGCTTGGGCCAGAGCGACGGCCACGGGGCGGACGCGTAGCGGTAGCCGCGCGGCCACCAGCGCGGTGCGACGGCGACGGCGTGACCGCCCTCCCACGACGACGGCGTCGGGCCGAGCATCGGCAGCGCGGCGGCGGGTGCCGACGCGGCGACGGCGTCGCGGACCGGGGCCGCGACGGCGGGCGCCGGGGACGCCGACGTCGGCGAGGCAACGACGGCCGGCACCGCCACGGCGAGGAGCAGGGCGAGACCGGCCGTCGTACGACGCACGCCTACGCCTTCACGCCCGTGATGATCTCGCGCATGAGCAGCGCGGTCTCGCTCGGCGTCCGGCCGACGCGAACGCCGACGGCCTCGAGGGCCTCCTTCTTGGCCTGCGCGGTGCCCGAGGAGCCGGAGACGATGGCGCCGGCGTGGCCCATCGTCTTGCCCTCCGGTGCGGTGAAGCCGGCGACGTAGCCGACGACGGGCTTGGTGACGTGCTCGGCGATGTACGCCGCGGCACGCTCCTCGGCGTCGCCGCCGATCTCGCCGATCATCACGATCGCGTCGGTCTCGGGATCGGCCTCGAACGCCGCGAGGCAGTCGATGTGCGTGGTGCCGATGACCGGGTCGCCGCCGATGCCCACGGCCGAGGAGAAGCCGAGGTCGCGCAGCTCGTACATCATCTGGTAGGTCAGCGTGCCCGACTTGGAGACCAGGCCGATGCGGCCGGCCTTCGTGATGGTGCCGGGGATGATGCCGGCGTTGGACTTCCCGGGGCTGATCAGGCCGGGGCAGTTCGGGCCGATGATCCGCGTGGTTCCGGTGCTCTCGGCGTAGGCGTAGAACTCCGCGGTGTCGTGCACCGGCACGCCCTCGGTGATGACCACGACGAGCGGGATGCCGGCGTCGATGGCCTCGTGCACCGCGCCCTTGGTGAACCGCGGCGGGACGAACACGACCGAGACGTCGGCGCCGGTCGCGGCGACGGCCTCCTGGCAGGAGGAGAACACCGGGATGTCGCGACCCTCGGACGTGACGGTCTGGCCGCCCTTGCCCGGGGTGACGCCCGCGACGATGTTCGCGTGCGACCCGAGCATCCGCGCGGTGTGCTTGGTGCCCTCCGAGCCGGTGATGCCCTGGACGAGGATCCTGGAGTCCTCGGTGAGGAAGATCGCCATGGTTTCTCAGGCTCCCTGTGCCGCAAGCTCGGCCACGCGACGCGCGGCACCGTCCATCGTGTCCACGAGCTCCACGAGCGGGTTGGCCGCGTCGCGGAGGATCTGCCGACCGAGGTCGGCGTTGTTGCCGTCGAGGCGGACCACCAGCGGCATCGAGACCGCCTCGCCCTTCGAGGCGAGCAGCTCGAGCGCCTGCACGATGCCGTTGGCCACCGCGTCGCACGCGGTGATCCCGCCGAACACGTTGACGAAGACGGCCTTGACCTCGGGGTCGGACAGGATGATCTCCAGCCCGTCGGCCATCACCTCCGCCGACGCGCCACCGCCGATGTCGAGGAAGTTCGCCGGCTTCTGCCCGCCGAACTCCTCACCGGCGTACGCCACGACGTCCAGCGTGCTCATCACCAGGCCCGCGCCGTTGCCGATGATGCCGACCGAGCCGGACAGCTTGACGTAGTTGAGGTCCTTCTCCTGCGCCCGCAGCTCGAGCGGGTCGGTCTCGGTGAAGTCGACGAGCGTCTCGTGGTCCGGGTGGCGGAAGCCGGCGTTGTCGTCGAGGGTCACCTTGCCGTCGAGCGCCACGACCTCACCGGTCGGCGTCTTCACCAGCGGGTTGACCTCGACCAGCGTGGCGTCCTCCTTGACGAAGACGTCCCAGAGCCGCTGCAGCACGGTGACGACCTGCTCGCGGACCGAGTCGTCGAAGCCGGCGGCGTCGACGATCTCCTCGGCCTTCGCGCGGTCCACCCCGACGAGGGCGTCGACCGGGACCTTGGCCAGCGCCTCGGGGCGCTCGACGGCGAGCTGCTCGATCTCCATGCCGCCCTCCTTGCTCGCCATCGCGAGGAAGGTGCGGTTCGCGCGGTCGAGCAGGAACGAGACGTAGTACTCCTCGGCGATGTCGGCCGCCGGGTTCACCAGGACCTGGTGGACGATGTGGCCCTTGATGTCGAGGCCGAGGATGTCGTGCGCCTTGTCGTAGGCGTCCTGCGGGTCCTTGGCCAGCTTGACCCCGCCGGCCTTGCCGCGGCCGCCGGTCTTGACCTGCGCCTTGACGACGACGAGGCCGCCGATGCTCGCGGCCGCGTCCTTCGCGCCCTGGGGCGAGTGCACGACCTCGCCGCTCTGCGTGGGGACGCCGTGCCGCGCGAACGCGTCCTTCGCCTGGTACTCGTACAGATCCACCGCTGGTGTCCTGACTCGTCGAGGGTCGGCCGGCACCGAGGTCGAGCCGCGGCGGCCGGCGGAGGAAACGCCAGCGAGCCTAACCCCGGCCGTTCCCGCGGCCGCCCCCCGGTCCCGCGGTAGCCCGAGATCGATCAGCGACCAGACACGGACACACCCGGGCGGGCAGCTGCGGATCGCACGCCCGGCACCGCGGCGGTCAGGCGATCTCGGGACGCGAGGGCTACGCGGCGGTGCCGACGCGGGCGACCACCCAGTCGACGATCGAGGCGGTGGTCGCACCGGGGGTGAAGACCTTCGCGACACCCATCGCCTTGAGCTCGGCGATGTCGTCGGCGGGGATGATCCCGCCGCCGAAGACCACGATGTCGGTGGCGTCACGGGCGGCGAGCAGATCGAGGACGGCCCGGAACAGCGTGAGGTGGGCGCCGGAGAGCACCGAGAGACCGATGACGTCGGCGTCCTCCTGGATCGCCGTCTCGACGATCTGCTCCGGCGTCTGGTGCAGTCCCGTGTAGACCACCTCGATGCCCGCGTCGCGCAGGGCTCGGGCGACGACCTTGGCGCCGCGGTCGTGACCGTCGAGGCCGGGCTTGGCCACCACGACGCGGATCGGCGCGCCCGACGGCGTGCGGGGCGCGGTCGTCGTGCTGCTCATGGCGGACCTCCGGGGACGGGCCGCGAGAACGGGCTCTCGCTCGCTCCCGAGACTAGCGACCGGTCCTCCCCGTGGTGTCGGCGCTGCCGCGCCGGTCGGCGCAGGGCTAGCCTCGTAGACGTGTCGACGACGCCACGCGAGCGCGATCTGCCCCCGGAGCCGGGGCGGCTCGAGCGCGTCGCACGGGCGGTCGACGACGCGCGCGAGCGCGCGGCATCGGCCCGTCGGTCGCTGCTCTCCCCCGCAGGCGTCCGCGGGACCGCCGTCGAGATCGCATGGTGGACGGTGCACCTCGCGATGTACCCGTTCGGGCTGTTCGACGAGCGCACCCAGGACGTCCTGCACCACACGAACCTCGCCGAGCTCTCGCCGGTGCAGCGTGGCCTCGTCGTCGGCGACGTCGAGGCGGCCGGTACGCCGATCATCCTGATCCACGGGATCGTCGACAACCGCACGGTGTTCGCGCTGCTGAGCCGGGGCCTCCGGCGCCGTGGCTTCGGCCGGGTGGTCAACGTCAACTACTCCTCGATCCACGGCGACATCCGGCTGCTCGCCGACCGGCTCGGCGTCATCGTGGAGCAGGTCTGCGAGGAGACCGGCTTCGAGCGGGTGCACGTCGTGGGGCACTCGCTGGGCGGGCTCGTCGCCCGCTACTACGTCCAGCGTCTCGGCGGCGACGAGCGGGTGCACACCCTCGTCACGCTCGGCACCCCGCACGGGGGCACGCTGCCCGCCCTCGCCCTGCCGCACCCGCTCGTGCGCCAGCTCCGGCCGGGCAGCGACGTACTGCGCGAGCTCGCCGACCCGGCCCCTGGCTGCCGCACCCGGTTCGTCGCGGTGTGGAGCGACCTCGACCAGATGATCGTGCCCAAGCAGGCGGCGATGATCGTGCACCCGGACCTGCAGGCCCGCAACGTCTTCGTCCGCGGGGTCGGGCACCTGTCGCTCCCGGTCGACGGCCGGGTGGTGCACGAGATCGGCACCACGCTGGCGCACCTCGACCACGAGGGGCACACGCTCGCCGCCGGCGCCACGTCGATCGCCAGCAGCACCGGCCGGCCCGCACCGGCGCGTCCGAAGCAGCCGCGCGGGCGTGTGGCGCGGGGGTCAGCGCACACCTGACCATCTGCGGATGCGGCCGACCCGGACCGGGTGCGTGCATGAGGGTGAGGTTTGTTGCGCTCTAGGCAACCAGGGCCACCCTCAGTGAGAACTCCCGGGGCTAGAGCTTCTCGACCGGGGCGTAGCGCAGCAGCAGGCGCTTCGTGCCCTCGGCGCCGAAGTCGATCGTCGCCTCGGCCTTCTCGCCCATGCCGCTCGTCGACACCACCGTGCCGAGACCGAACTTGTCGTGCGTCACGCGGTCACCGGCCGAGAGCGAGACGACCTCCCGGTTGCCGGGGCTGCGCGCACCCGGACGCGACGCGGCGGCGACGAGCGACGGCGCGGCGCCGAACCCGCCCGAGCTCGCGCTCGACGAGCGGTAGCCGTCGCCGGACGACGACACGGGGTCCACGCGGTTCCAGTGCACCAGCTCGCCGGGGAGCTCCTCGAGGAAGCGGCTGGGCGGGTTGTACGACGGGGCGCCCCAGGCCGAGCGCACGATGGCGCGGGTGACGTAGAGCCGCTCCCGGGCGCGGGTGATCCCGACGTAGGCGAGCCGCCGCTCCTCCTCGAGCTCGCGGGTGTCGCCCAGCGAGCGCATGTGCGGGAAGACGCCGTCCTCGAGACCGGTGAGGAACACCACGGGGAACTCGAGGCCCTTCGCGGTGTGCAGCGTCATCAGCGTGACGACGCCGCCGTGCTCCTCGGCGTCGGGGATCTCGTCGGAGTCGGCGACGAGCGAGACCCGCTCGAGGAAGTCGGCGAGCGTCCCGTCGGGCTGGTCGGTCTCGAACTCGCGGGCGACGGACTCGAGCTCCGCGAGGTTCTCCACCCGCGTCTCGTCCTGCGGGTCGCTGCTCGAGGCGAGCTCGGCGAGGTAGCCGGACTGCTCGAGCACCGCCTGCAGCACGACGGCCGGTCCGGACCCGGCCTCGACCAGCGTGCGCAGGTCGCTCATGAGCTGCACGAAGGACTGCACCTGCGCGAGCGAGCGGGTGGCGATCATCGGCGCCTCGTCGGCCCGTGCGAGCGCCGCACCGAAGGAGATCCGCTCGCGCTGGGCGAGCACCTCGACGCACGCCTCGGCCCGGTCGCCGATACCGCGCCTCGGGGTGTTGAGGATGCGGCGCAGGGAGATGTCGTCGTCGGGGTTGGCCAGTGCGCGGAGGTAGGCGACGGCGTCGCGGATCTCCTTGCGCTCGTAGAAGCGCACGCCGCCGACGACCTTGTAGGGCAGGCCGACTCGGATGAACACCTCCTCGAGCGACCGGGACTGCGCGTTGGTGCGGTAGAACACGGCGACGTCGCGGGCCGGGACGCCGTCCTCGTCGGACAGCCGGTCGATCTCGCCGGCGACGAACGCGGCCTCGTCGTGCTCGTTGTCCGCGACGTAGCCGATGATCTTGGGCCCGTCGCCGGCGTCGGTCCACAGCCGCTTGGGACGCCGGGCGGTGTTGCGCGTGATGACCGAGTTCGCCGCGGTGAGGATCGTCTGGGTGGAGCGGTAGTTCTGCTCGAGCACGACGGTCGTCGCGTTCGGGTAGTCGCGCTCGAACTCCTCGATGTTGCGGATCGTCGCGCCCCGGAAGGCGTAGATGCTCTGGTCGGCGTCACCGACGACGCACAGCTGACCCGGCGCTACGCCGTCGTCGCCGCGTCCGACCAGCTCGTTCACCAGGACGTACTGCGCGTGGTTCGTGTCCTGGTACTCGTCGACGAGCACGTGACGGAAGCGCCGGTGGTAGTGCTCGGCGACGTCGGGGAACAGCTGCAGCACGGCGACGGTCGAGGCGATGAGGTCGTCGAAGTCGAACGCGTTGGCCCGGCGCAGCCGGCGCTGGTACTCGGAGTAGGCCTCGGCGAGGGTCTTCTCCTGGTGGTTCGTCGCGCGCTGCGCGAACGCCTCGTGGTCGATCAGCTCGTTCTTGAGGTTCGACACCTGGTTGCTGAAGGCCCGCGGCGGGTAGCGCTTGGGGTCGAGGTCGAGGTCGCGGCAGACGAGGGTCATGAGCCGCTGCGAGTCGAGCGAGTCGTAGATCGAGAACGAGGAGGTCATGCCGAGGCGTGGCGCCTCCTTGCGCAGGATCCGTACGCACGCGGAGTGGAAGGTCGACACCCACATCGCGCGGGCCCGTGCGCCGACGAGCTCGACCACGCGCTCGCGCATCTCGCCCGCGGCCTTGTTGGTGAACGTGATCGCGAGGATCTCGCCCGGGCGGGCGTCCCCGGTGGCGAGCAGGTGGGCGATCCGCCGGGTGAGCACGCGGGTCTTGCCCGAGCCGGCGCCCGCGACGATGAGCAGCGGCGGGCCACGGTGCTCGACGGCCGCCCGCTGCTCGGGGTTGAGGTCGTCGACGAGCACGGCCACGGTGTCGGGCGCGCCGACGGGCGGCACCGGCTCCGGGCGCGGGAGGCCGAGGTCGTC
>CAVQFE010000006.1:0-16593 GCA_963711805.1 uncultured Actinomycetota bacterium | reverse complement strand
GTCATCTGCGCGGCGACGTTGTGCGAGCGGCCGGCGATCGCGAGCTCGTCGTACTCGATCGCCCGGGCGGCGAGCCGCGCGAGGACCGCGACGACCTTGTCGCGCACGACGTTGAGCGAGGACAGGATCTGCAGCTGCTCGACGTTCTCGGTGAGGTCGCGGCTGGTCATCCCCTTGTGCACGTGCTCGTGCCCGGCGAGGGCGGAGAACTCCTCGATCCGCGCCTTCACGTCGTGCCGCGTGACCTTCTCGCGCTCGCGGATCGAGCCGAGGTCGACCCGGTCGACGACCGCCTGGTACGCCTCGACCACGCCGTCGGGTACGTCGATGCCCAGGTCGCGCTGGGCCTGGAGGACGGCGATCCAGAGCTGTCGCTCGAGGACGATCTTGTGCTCGGGGGACCAGATCGTCGCCATCGCCGTGGAGGCGTAGCGCGAGGCGAGGACGTTCGGGATCGCGGGCGTGCTGGGCATGCGCGGGCCTTCGCTGTCAGGCGGACGGCACGACGGGCGGTTCGTCGTACGGCGGTCCGCCCATCCTCTCAGGTCGCCGAGCGGCGCGGCACCGCCCGTCGGCGTGCGTCCGCGCCGAGCCGGCCCGGCGCCGGCGACACTGCCGCCTGGCGAGCGGCGCTACGGTCGTCGACCGCGCGGCGGCGGCCGGCGGGGACGGGGCGGGGCATTCGCCCGCCGCCGAGCTCAGGAGGTGGGCCGGTAGAACGCCGAGACGTCGATCTCGTTGCCCGGTGCGGTGGGGCCCCCGACGCACACCGGTTGCCGGCTCGACGGCAGCGGGATCCGCGTCGGGTCACCGGGAACGGTGACCCCGAGTCCGGCCAGGGCACCCGCCTCCCCGACGTCGCAGCGGTAGCTCGAGACGAGCGAGAGCGCGCGCGCTCCGGGCTCCACCAGGACCGGCGCCGTCGGCACCGGCACGGGGTCGAGGGGACCCTGGGCGACGCCGTACCGGATCGTGAACGGCAGGGCGGCGCCGCCACGGGCGAGAGTCGGGAAGCCGGTGAGACCGCAGGCGGACCCGGAGGTGTTCCGGAAGGCGTACCAGTCGAACGTGGTCCCACCCGCCCCGTCGTGCGAGTCGAGCGTGACGGCGAGGTCCGAGGCGCGACAGGGGTGCCGGCGGGCCTGCTCGGCGTCGGCGGCGGCGGCCGCCGCCGATGCCGCCGCCGACGCGGCCGCCTGGTCGCCGGACGTCGGCGGCGCGCTGGTCGTCGTCGCCCCGGTTGCGGCGGGGGTGGGCGAGTGCGGGAGGGCGTCGACGTACGCCGCGAGCCGGACCGGGAGCGGCACCGCGAGGGCCAGCGCCCGCAGCTGGTCCTGCGTCAGCACCGGGGCGGCGGCGGCCCCCTTGTCGAGCGGTGTCGGGCACCCCGGGCCGGCGGCCGGCGGCACGAGGCTGACGGCGACGACCGTGCTGCCCCGCACGACCAGCCAGCTGTCTCCGCAGCGCCCCTTCGGGTACTCGCTGCGCGCAGCGCCCACGACCACGTCACCGACCCGGGTCCACGGGAGGAGGACCGTGCACGTCTGGCCGTACATCAGCGAATGCCCGCACCGGTCGGGCATCGGGTCCGACCCGCCGGTCGTGGCGCCCACCGTCAGGAATCCGGACCCGTCGGCCGAGCTGAGCTGGAACCGGACCGCGGCGGGGCACCCCAGTGGAGACATGCAGTCGGTGGCGACCGGCGCCGGCACCGCCGTCACCCCCGCCGGCAGCAGCGCGACGACCCGGCGCTGGAGCTCCTGGGACGTCGCGGCGTACCCGTCCGCCGGCGTCCACGGCGCGGCGTCGACGGCCGGTGAGTGCGAGGAGGACGGCGGAGCCCCGGCGTCCGGCGGTACACGCAGGACGACCCCGACGGGCACGGCGACAGCGACGAGCATGGCAGCGACGGCGCCCGTCGCGGCACGCCGCCGACGCACGAGGGCGAGCGCCACCTGGCCCCGGCGCACGTCGTCTACGACGATCGCCGCCGGCGCCGGCGGCGGCTCGTCCGCCAGGAGCTCGTCGAGCGCCTCACGGAGCCACGGTTCCTCGTGCGTGTCGATGCGACGCGTGCTCATCGCGCGACCTCCGGATCGGTGAGGACCTCGCGCAGCCGGGCCAGGCCGCGCGCGGACTGGCTCTTGACGTTGCCGCTCGAGCAGCCGAGCGCGTCGGCGGTCTGCTCGACGGTGAGGTCGTCCCAGTAGCGCAGAACGACGACCGCGCGCTGCGACGGACCGAGGCTCGCGAGTGCTCGACGCAGCGCGTCGCGCTCCGCGACGGACTCGCCCGAGGGGTCGGCGTACGCCGTGTCAGGGAGGGTCCCGGTGGCGCTCTCGCGACGCCACGGGCGGCGGCCGTCGGAGAGGTAGGCGTTGACCAGCGAGCGGCGCACGTAGGCGTCGACCGAATCGGCGCGCGACGCCCGACGCCAGTGGACGAAGAGCCGGGTCAGCGCGTCCTGCACGAGGTCCTCGGCGCGGTCCCAGTCACCGCAGAGCAGGTACGCCGTGCGACGCAGGTGACGGCGGCGCGCGGCGACGTAGGACTCGAAGTCAGGCGGTCCGGCTGCTCCCGTGCCCACGTTCCCCCCTCGACGAGATCCGGCGGAGTCGCCGTCCACCTACTTGACGCGGGCAGCATGCCCCGGGGTTGCACGTGCCGGGAGCCGTTCGGCGGGCCAGGGCACCGGGCGAGGCGGCGCGGGGGATGGCGCTGCGGAGGTGGCGGCGCGTCGCGGGCGTCCGGCGGTTACGACGCGGCGGGGGTCAGGGGATCCGGATCTCGCCGTGCTCGGCGGCGCGGGCGATGTCGCTGCGGTGGTGGCCGCCCTCGAGACGGATCCGGTCGACCGCCTGGTAGGCCCGCTCGCGTGCCTCGGCGAGGGTCGGACCGAGGCCGACGACGCTGAGCACGCGACCACCGGTCGACACGACCGCGCCGTCCGGGCCGAACGACGTGCCGGCGTGCAGGACGTAGGCGTCGTCGACGGCGTCGGCCTCGCCGAGACCCTCGATCACCCGGCCGGTGACCGGCGTATCGGGGTAGTTCTCGGCGGCGACGACGACGGTGACCGCGGCGTCGTCGCGCCAGCGCAGGTCCTCGAGGTCGTGCAGCTGACCCGTGGCCGCGGCGCGGAGGACGTGCCCGAGCGGCGTGCGCAGCCGGGCGAGGACCACCTGGGTCTCGGGGTCGCCGAACCGGGCGTTGAACTCGATGACGCGCAGGCCGCGCGAGGTCAGCGCGAGGCCGGCGTAGACGACGCCGACGAACGGCGTCCCCCGGCGGTGGAGCTCGTCGACCGTGGGCTGGACGACACGGGCGACGATGTCGTCGACGAGGTCGGCCGGCGCCCACGGGAGCGGCGAGTAGGCGCCCATCCCACCGGTGTTGGGGCCGAGATCGCCGTCGCGCACCCGCTTGAAGTCCTGCGCCGGCTGCAGGGGTACGACGGTCTCGCCGTCGGACAGGCAGAACAGCGACACCTCGGGTCCGTCGAGGTACTCCTCGACGACGACGCGACCGCCGTCCTTCGCGAGGCACTCGCGGGCGTGCTCGAGCGCGGTGGTGCGGTCGTCGGTGACGACGACCCCCTTGCCCGCGGCGAGACCGTCGTCCTTGACGACGTACGGCGCGCCGAACTGGTCGAACGCGACCTCCACCTCGTCGAGGGTGTCGCACACGTGCGCCATCGCGGTCGGCACGCCGGCGGTGGCCATGACGTCCTTCGCGAACGCCTTGCTGCCCTCGAGCCGCGCGGCGCGCGCGCTCGGGCCGAACGTGGTGAACCCCGCCGCGCGGAGCAGGTCGACCACGCCGAGGACGAGCGGCCCCTCCGGTCCGACCACGACGAGATCGGGGCGGAGCTCCCGCGCGAGGGCGACCGCTGCCGGCGGGTCGGTGAGGTCGAGCGGATGGATCTGCGCCTCCGCCGCGATGCCGGCGTTGCCCGGCGCGGCGTGCAGCTCGGCGACGTCGGAGTCGGCGGCCAGTGACCGGACGAGGGCGTGCTCACGGGCACCGGAGCCGAGCACCAGGACCTTCACGGCGCCGAGCCTACGAGACTCGCCGCGGCGCCCGCCGTCGGGCACCGCCACCCTCGCCGACGATGCCGCCCCGCCGTCCCCGCATGAGGGTGCCCCAGAGCGCGATAGAGGCACCTGCGGCGCCCCATCGGCAGAACGTCCGCCACCGGGACGCACCCAGAGGCCCAGCCGCCACGCTGAGGACGCCGGCACCGACGAGGACCCCCGCGCAAACGCGCGAGCGCCCGCGTCCTCGTGGGACGCGGGCGCTCGCGGGGCGGTCGCCGGTCGGCGTCAGGCCCCGGCGTAGTGCTTGTCGACCAGGGTGAACACGTCGTCGAGGATGGCGAGGCCCTCCTTGGCCTCCGCGTCGGTGACCGTGCACGGGGGCACGACGTGCATGCGGTTGAAGTTCGTGAACGGCAGGAGCCCGCGCTTCTTGCACTCGCCGACCAGCTCGGTCATCGCCGGCGAGGAGCCGCCGTACGGCGCCAGCGGCTCGCGGGTCGCGCGGTCGGTGACCAGCTCGAGCGCCCAGAACACGCCGAGGCCGCGGACCTCACCGATCACCGGGTGGCGCTCGGCGAGCTCGCGCAGGCCCGGGCCGAGGACGTCCTCGCCGATCCGCTTGGCGTTCTCGACGATCCCCTCCTCCTTCATCGCGTCGATCGACGCGACGATCGAGGCGGCGGCGAGCGGGTGTCCGGAGTAGGTGAGGCCACCGGGGAACACCCGGTCGTCGAAGGTCGCCGCGATCTCGTCGCTGATGACCACGCCGCCGACCGGGACGTAGCCGGAGTTGCTGCCCTTGGCGAAGGTGATGAGGTCGGGCTTCACGTCGAAGTTCTCGAACGCGAACCAGGTGCCGCAGCGACCGAAGCCGGCCATGACCTCGTCGAGGATGAGCACGATGCCGTACCGGTCGCACAGCGCGCGCACGCCCTCGAGGTAGCCGGGCGGCGGGACGAGGATGCCGGCCGTGCCGACGACCGTCTCGATGAGGATCGCGGCGATCGTGGCCGGACCCTCGAACACGATGACCTGCTCGAGGTGGGCCAGGGCGCGCTGCGACTCCTCGGCGTCGTCCGCGGCCCAGAACGAGGAGCGGTAGGTGTACGGGCCGAAGAAGTGGACGTGCGCGTCGGCGAACTCGTTCGGCCACCGCCGCGGGTCGCCGGTGGAGGCGATCGACGCACCGGTGTTGCCGTGGTACGAGCGGTAGAACGACAGGACCTTGCGGCGGCCGGTGTGCAGGCGGGCCATCCGGATCGCGTTCTCGTTCGCGTCGGCGCCGCCGTTGGTGAAGAAGACCTTGTTGAGCCCGTCGGGCGCGAGCTGCGCGATGCGCTGCGCCGCCTCGCCGCGCACGTCGTTGGCGTGCTGCGGCGCGACCGTGGCGAGCTTCGCCGCCTGAGCCTGGATCGCCGCGACCACCTTCGGGTGCTGGTGCCCGATGTTCACGTTGACGAGCTGGCTGGAGAAGTCGAGGAACCGGGTGCCGTCGTAGTCCCAGACGTAGGAGCCCTCGGCGCCCGCCACGAGCATCGGGTTGAGGCCGGCCTGCGCCGACCACGAGTGGAAGACGTGGTCGCGGTCGAGCTCGAGGACGCGCTGGCCCTCGGCGGGGTCGGGCTGGACGGGGCTGGTCATGGGCTCTCCTGGTTCGAGGTGACCCCGCCAGGGTAGGGCCCGGTCCGCCGCCGTGGCACGGTCAGGGTGTCAGGCTCAGACGTCGTACGCCGACACCCTGTCGGACAGCCGGGTGCGTATGCCCGGCCAGTCCTCGGCCACCACGGAGAACAGCACGGTGTCGCGCACGGTGCCGTCGCCACGGCGCTGGTAGCGGCGGAGCACGCCCTCGTAGGTCGCGCCGAGGCGGTCGATGGCCTGCTGCGAGCGCACGTTGCGGATGTCGGTCTTGAGCTGGACCCGTCCCATGCCCAGGGTCTCGAAGGCGTAGGTGAGCAGGAGCAGCTTCGCCTCGGGGTTGACGACGGTGCCCCACACGGCCGGGTCGTAGCTCGTGTTGCCGATCTCCACCCGGGCGTCGTTCGGCGCGATCTCGAGGAAGGACGTCCAGCCCACGACCGTCCCCGCGTGCCGGTCGCCGACGTCGCGCACGAGCCGGACCGTCCAGGGGAACCAGCCGCGGTCGAGGACGTCGGTGATCCAGTGCCGTGCGGTCGCGTCGTCGGGCAGCGGGCCACCGGACAGGTGCTGCCACACGTGGTCGTGGTCGATCGCGAGGCGCAGGTCGTGCGCGTCGTGCTGCGTCGTCGGCACGAGCTCGACCCAGGTGCCGCGCAGCCGCTCGCCGGGGTGCGGTGGCCACTGCGCCACCGGCCAGTGCACGTCGTCGGGGCGCGGGTCCTCGCGCGGCTCGAACCGCTCGTCGCTCACGCGGCTCACGCTAGTGCGCCACAGGCGCCGAACGCGGCCCTGGTTGCGGAGCGCAACCGGGTCCGCCCTCACTTCGGGGGTTTCCGGGCGACACCGCAGGTGCGATAGGCGCGCTCGGTCAGTCGCCGACCGCCCATTGGCCACGCAGGACCGACTCGACGGAGTCGAGGTCCACGCCGAGGCTGCGTGCCGTCGCGACCAGCTCGCGCGCGGCCGCCTGGAGTCGCTGGTCACGCTGCGCCCGGTTCGTCCGCACGACGCTGGGCTCGAGGACGACGGTGCCGCGACGCCTGTTGGACTCGACGACCCCGCCGACCTCGAGCTCGCGATAGGCGCGCTGCACCGTGCCCGGTGCGACACCGAGGTCGTGGGCCAGCTGTCGGATCGTGGGGAGGGACGTGCCCGGACGGAGGTGGCCGGAGAGCGCGAGCACCTCGACCTGCGCCCGGATCTGCTCGTAGGGCGGGACGCCGGACGACGGGTCGACGACGATCCTGGGACTCATGCGAGGGGCCCGTCCTGTGCCGGCTCCGACGCCGCCCCGAGCGCCCCCGCGGGGTCGACGGCCACGAGGAAGGGGGCCGTCGCCCGACGCCACGCCAGCCGTGCCATCACGGCCATGACCAGGAGCCCGGCGAGGCCCACGAGATCACGGGACGGACTGCCCTCCAACCATCCCACCGCCAGTGCTACGACGGCCCAGGACCCCGCGAGCACGACAGCGCCGCCGACGGCGTGCAGGGCGCGGGACCTGAGCCCGTCGTCGGCTGCGACGACGTCCGGATCCAGCACGGCCGGACGCGGCCGCTCGAGGATCAGCCGCGTGCACCAGCGGGCGACCGCCCAGGAGGCGAGCGCGATGGTCGCGAGCAGGACGACGGAGAGCGCGTCCCCGCGCACCGCGACGTCGAGCAGGGCGAGCGGCAGGGACAGGAGAGAGGCCACCAGCGGCCAGCTGGCGGCCCAGGCGCCGACGTAGTCCTCCTCGCGACGGACCTCGAGCGAGGCGGTGCGCGGACCGGTGCCGCGCGCCACCGCGTTGCCGACCTCGCCGGCGACGCATCCGACGAGGAAGCCGGCCGCCAGGACGACTCCGGTGTACGTCGAGACGGTGAGCACGTCGTGCAGGACGGCCCACGACAGGCACACCGCGGACGCCAGCACGACTCCGGCGGTGCGCCACCGCATGGCACGGGCGAGGGCGTCGAGGACGTAGGGCGCGTTCGCCGCGGTGAAGCGCACGCCGGTCCGGGTGACGAAGCGGTCGAGGCGTGCTCGGGGCACGGGCCCGAGGCTCACGAGGACGGCGGCCAGGCCGACGACCACGAGCGGCAGGCCGACCAGAAGAAACCCGAAGACGAAGCGCGTCACCGGCATTTTGTATCAGTGTGTTGACACATAAGACAAGCCTGGACCACGATGCACCGGTGACGACGGAACTGGTCGACGAGGCGGTGTGGCGCGACGTGAGCCGGCGCCGTGGGCCGAGCACCTGGGTCGTCGTCGTCGCGATCGTGATCGGCGCGGCACTGGTCTGGGGTGCGTTCTGGGCGCGTGGCACGGGCCGCACGTCGCCGCAGCTGACGTCGAACGGGATGTCCTGGACGTACGAGGCCGGGACGTCCTCGATCGACGTCCGGGTCCGTCTCGGCAACACCGGTGCCGTGCCGATCACGGTGGTCGGCGCCAGCATCGTCGAGCCCGACGGGTCGCCCTCGACGAGCGTCCGGTCGGTATCGGTGACCCCCACCGTCATCCCGGTCGGCGCCGAGGTCTACGACGACGGTCGGCAGGGCGTCGAGGTCCCGATGCACGTGGTCGTCGACTGCGCCGCGCTCGATCCGAACCAGCCCACCCAGGACCCCAGGCTCGTGCTCACCACCACCGGAACCTGGCCGCAGCACGACTGGGCCCGGCTCGACGTCGCGATCCAAGAGACCTGCGACGCTGCGGCCGGCAACGGGTCCTAGCCGGAAGACTCCTCGGGGGACAGGACCTCGCCGAGCAGGTCCTCGCCGACTCGACGGACCATGCGGACGTGGCCGGCGACGTCGTCGACGCCGTCGACCACCATCGGCTCGTCGGTCCCCTCCACCTCGAACCCGATCGACGTGTGGAACGCGACCGACGCCGTATTGACCGTCGACGTCACGCACCGCACGGTGCTCACGCCGCGCTCCGCGGCCGCGCGCGCGAACCGGTCGTGCAGCTCGCGCCCTAGGCCGGAGCCGCGCTGGTCGGGCCGTATCCCGAGGAAGTGGACGTAGGCCTCGCCCGGGTGGTCCGGCGAGTCGAAGCCGACGAGGAAGCCGGCCAGCTCGCCGCTCTCGTCCTCCGCGACCAGCGACGTACCGGCGAAGTGCTCGAGGAACAGGCTCGGGAGCAGGGCCGCCATGCGGCGTCCGCCCCACCAGTCGTCGACGACGGCGACGATCCGCGGGTGGTCCGCGAGGCGGGCGGGCCGGATCACGACCGACATGGATCACAGCCTTCCGGCGATGAGGGCGGAGTTTGGCCCGCTAGAAGCAACCAGGGCCACCTTCAGTGACAACGGCGGGTTGTGGGCGGTCAGGTGAGGAGGTCGTGGACGACGACCGTCTGGTCGCGCTCCGGACCGACGCCGATCGCGGAGATGCGTATGCCGGTGCGCCGCTCGAGGAAGTCGACGTACTCGCGGGCCCGGGTCGGGAGGTCGGCGAGCGTGCGGGCGCCGGAGATGTCCTCGGTCCAGCCGGGCAGGTACTCGTACACCGGCTTCGCGTGGTGGAACCCGGTCTGCGTCATCGGCAGCTCGGTGACGCGCTCGCCGTCGACGTCGTAGGCGACGCACACCGGGATGCGCTCCCACCCGCTGAGCACGTCGAGCTTGGTGAGCACGAGGTCCGTGATGCCGTTGACGCGCCCGGCGTAGCGGGCGATCGGGACGTCGTACCAGCCGCAGCGGCGCGGACGCCCCGTGGTGGTGCCGAACTCGTGCCCGACCTGGCGCAGCCGCTCGCCGTCGTCGTCGAACAGCTCGGTCGGGAAGGGGCCCTCGCCGACGCGGGTGATGTAGGCCTTCGCGATCCCGATGACCCGCGTGATGGACCGTGGCGGGATGCCCGCTCCGGTGCACGCCCCGCCGGCGGTGGCGCTGGACGAGGTGACGAACGGGTAGGTGCCGTGGTCGACGTCGAGCAGCGTGGCCTGACCGCCCTCGAGCAGCACGACCTCGTCGCGCTCGAGCGCCTCGCCGAGCAGCAGCGTGGTGTCGGCGACGAAGGGGCGCAGCCGATCGGCGTGGGCGAGCAGCTCCTCGACGACCTCGTCGACCGTGATCGCGCGACGGTTGTAGACCTTCACGAGCAGGTGGTTCTTCTGCTCCAGCGCGCCGTCCACCTTCTGCCGCAGGATCTTCTCGTCGAACAGGTCCTGGATCCTGATCCCGACGCGGCTCATCTTGTCGGCGTACGTCGGGCCGATCCCGCGGCCGGTCGTGCCGATCTTGCGGCTGCCGAGGAACCGCTCGGTGACCTTGTCCAGCGTGCGGTTGTACGACGCGATGACGTGCGCGTTCGCGCTGACCAGCAGGCGCGAGGTGTCGATCCCGCGCGCCTCGAGGTCGTCGATCTCGTGGAACAGCACCGAGAGGTCGATGACGACGCCGTTGCCGATCACGGGTACGACGCCGGGCGTGAGGATTCCCGAGGGCAGCAGGTGCAGCGCGTACTTCTCCGAGCCGATGACGACCGTGTGCCCGGCGTTGTTGCCGCCGTTGAACTTCACGACGTAGTCGACGCGGCTGCCGAGGAGATCGGTGGCCTTGCCCTTGCCCTCGTCGCCCCACTGGGCGCCCAGCACCACGATCGCCGGCATGTCCGACCCCCTCGAGCTCGTGCGTGCACCACAGGGGGTGGTGCCACCAGAGCCTACCGGTCGCACCCGACACCGCGTACGGATCGGCGGGCCGCGGACGTGCCGCCCTCCGGCGATGAGCGCGCGAAGCGCGGCAGGCGTCGACCTCCCGCTGAGCACCGATCCGCGGGTCGGTCAGTACGTTGCGGGCCGGCTGGCGGCGGTCGCGTCGAGGTTCGTCCGGTGCGGAGGTCACGGCGGCCTCCGATGGTCACGCCTCGAGCGCGTCCGGTGCGGAGGTCACGGCGGCCTCCGATGGTCACGCCTCGAGCGCGTCCGGTGCGGAGGTCACGGCGGCCTCCGATGGTCACGCCTCGAGCGCGTCCGCGGCGGCGGCGGAGGAGTCGCGCAGGAAGATCGTGCAGCGGGTGGCCTCGTCGTCCTCGCCGATCTCGGCGGCGGCCCGGGCGAGCGCGTGCAGGCAGCGCAGGAACCCGCGGTTCGGCTCGTGCTCCCAGGGGATGGGGCCGTGCCCCTTCCAGCCGTTGCGGCGCAGCAGGTCGAGGCCGCGGTGGTAGCCGACGCGGGCGAAGGCGTACGACTCGACGACTCGACCGTCGTCGTAGGCGAGGTCGGCGAGGGTGGCCCACACCAGGCTGCTGGTGGGGTGCTCCGCGGCCACGGCGTACGGGTCGATCCCGTCGGCGAGCTCGGCCCGCGGGTGCGGGTCGTCCGGGAGGAGGGTCGGGGGCGGCCCGCCCACCAGGTTCTGGTCCATCGGCGTCGTCACGGGTCGATCCTGCCAGCAGCGGCCCGGAGGCGCTTCACCGCCCGGATCCGCGCATTCCGGCCTCGATTTCGCGGATCGGAGCGGTGAAGCGGGGTCCGAGGTAGAGAGCCCGGCCGATCCGTGCGACCACGGTGTGCCCGGAGGCGCTTCACCGCCCGGGTCCGCGCATTCCGGCCTCGATTCCGCTGATCGGAGCGGTGAAGCCGGGTCCGAGGTAGAGAGCCCGGCCGATCCGTGCAACGACGTGTGCTCCGGGGTCTCCCGTCGCCCAGCGTACGAAGCGCCAGCCCGCGGCCTCGAGGTCCGCCTGGCGATCGCGCTCGGACCTGAGTGCCGCCCGGATCTCGGCACCGGTGGTGCCGTACTTGCCGATGCCGTCGGCCTCCCCCACCAGGCCGCGCTCCCGCCAGACGAAGTCGCCGACGTAGCTCCGGCCGGAGCTCCCGAGCAGGGTCACGTTGAGCTCGGGCCGAGGCAGTCCGACCGCCGCCATCCACCCGCGCGACCAGCTCTCGAACGGCGACTCGCTCGCCGGATCCGCGAGCGCGATGCCGGCAAGAACGGTGCGCGAGCCTGGCCACCCGCTTACGACGGAGAACGCGTCGGACAGCAGGGCACGGGCCGCCTCCACGTCCGTGGTCGCCACGGCCCCCGCTCGGAGCCGGCGGTCGAGGTTGGGGATGCGACGCGACAGCAGGTGTCGGAGCGCCCCGTCCATGACGACCAGCGCTGCCGGGAGGTCGCCGACACGCGCGATGTCGACCGCGGTCCGGGGCACTGTGGTGACGCGGATCCCGTCGACCACAGTGACGAACGCGGCTGGGAGGGCCGAGGAGTGCACGTGCACCCCGGCGTCCTCCCGCTCGGACTGACCGGGGATGGTCACGTGCATCAGAGGGCTTGGCGGGCGCGGGTTCCACAGACAGTGCGCATGGGCAGCCGAGTCGTGGCTGAACGTGGCCGACGGGTCAAGCGACCGCGCCACCGCTCGCATCTTCGCGAGCCGCAGGTCGAACGGGATCGAGAGCTGCTGCGCGATCTCGTCCGTACGCGCTACGGCGTAGAGCCCACGACGCAGCCGCACGAGCGATCCTCGCGCGACCGCGCGTTCGAGCTGACCGGCGGACCAGCCCGCCGTGACGAGCTGCTCACGCACCCAGGGACCCGGTCCGAGGGACTCGACGAGAGCGGCCACCCGGTCGAGGGAGGAACGATGCACACCCATGGCCGGACCGTCGCCCGAGGGCGAACCCGAAGGACTCGTGACCGGGACTCGGCCGGGGACGACACGCCGGGCACACGCAACATCGGCGGTGCTCCACCGCCCGTGCTTCACCGCCCCGATCAGTGGAGAACGGGCGAGATCCCGGCGGTTCCGGCGGTGCAGCACGGCCGGAGGGGGCGGACGGTCCCGATCGGCGTCCCTCGGGGCCGCTCGCGCGCGACCACCCTGAGGGGGTTCCCTCAGGGTGGTCGCGACGTGCAGGGCTACCTGATCCTGGTGCCGGCGCTGCGGAGGTCCTCGCAGCCACGTACGACGCGCGCGGCCATCCCGGCCTCGGCGAGCTTGCCCCAGGCGCGGGGGTCGTACGCCTTCTTGTTGCCGACGTCGCCGTCGACCTTGAGGACGCCGTCGTAGTTCTTGAACATGTGGTCGGCGACCGGGCGGGAGAAGGCGTACTGCGTGTCGGTGTCGATGTTCATCTTGACTACGCCGTAGTCGAGCGCCTCACGGATCTCGGAGAGCAGCGAGCCCGAGCCGCCGTGGAACACGAGGTCGAACGGCTTGTCCACGCCGTGCTTCGCGCCGACCGCGTCCTGGATCTCCTTGAGGATCGAGGGCGTGAGGACGACGTTGCCCGGCTTGTAGACGCCGTGCACGTTGCCGAACGTCGCGGCGACCATGTAGCGGCCGCGCTCACCGAGACCGAGCTTCGCCGCGGTGGCGAGGCCGTCCTCGGCCGTGGAGAACAGCTTGGCGTCGTGCGTCGCCTCGACGCCGTCCTCCTCGCCGCCGACGACACCGATCTCGAGCTCCATGATGATGTTGGCCCGGTGGCACTTGTCGAGGAGCTCCTCGGCCACGTCGAGGTTCTCCTCGAGCGGCACGGCCGACCCGTCCCACATGTGCGACTGGAACAGGGGCAGACGGCCCGCGGCGACACGCTCGAGGGAGAGGTCGATGAGCGGCCGCATGTAGCCGTCCAGCTTCTCCTTCGGGCAGTGGTCGGTGTGCAGCGCGATCTGTACGTCGTACTTCTCGGCCACGACGTGCGCGAACTCCGCCAGCGCCACGGCACCGACGACCATGTCCTTCACCAGCTGCCCGGACGCGAACTCCGCGCCGCCCCAGGAGATCTGGACGATGCCGTCGCTCTCCGCCTCCGCGAACCCGCGGATCGCGGCGACGATGGACTGGGACGACGTGCAGTTGATCGCGGGGTAGGCGAACGCGCCGGCCTTGGCGCGGTCGAGCATCTCGGCGTAGACCTCAGGGGTGGCGATGGGCATGCGAACGCGCTCCTAGCGAAAGACGTGCAACGGCACTCCGCCGGCCACGTTGCCCGCGGGTCTGGACCCATCCTGGCACGGCCGAGGGAAGCGCTTCCAGGCGTGGCGCGAACGGGGCGCGAGGCCGGTCACGCCGGGTGCGGCGGCGCCACGTCGACGGGACGTCCCGCGCGGAGGCCACGGATCTGCGGGTCGAGCAGGCCGAGCGTGCTCAGCGCCCCCAGTGCCGCGCACACCCAGATCGCGGCGGTCAGGCCGACCGTCGCCGCGAGCGCACCGGCTCCGGCCAGCGCCACCGGCGTCAGCGCCATCGAGCCGAGCCAGTCGTACGACGCGACACGGGACAGTGCGTCGCGCGGGATGTTCCGCTGCAGCGCGGTCTGCCACAGCACCTCGAACACGTCGACCGCGACGCCGGACACGAAGGCGCACCCGGCGACGACCGCCAGCGGGAGCGGCGGCGCGATCGCCACGATCGGGAGCACCACCACCAGCTGCGCGACCATAGCGACGAACAGCGGCCGCGACGGCCGCACCCGCATCGCGACCAGCACGCCGGCCACGGTCCCGGCCGAGAACGCCGCGAGCACGAGCGCCCATCCGCGGGCGCCGCCGTAGGACTCGAGCGACCGCACGGGACCGAGGACGGCGACCGCCGCGGTGAACCCCATGTTGCTCAGTGAGAACAGCAGCACGATCAGCCACACCCACCGCCGCGAGCTGAACTCCCGCCAACCACCGACGAGGTCGTTCAGGACGGAGCTCCGCTCGTCCGTCCGCACGTGTGGCCGGGCCCGGACGAACGCGAGGAGCACGGCGGACACGGCGTAGGTGAGCGCGTCGACGGCCAGCGCCCAGCCGGGACCCACCGACGCGACCAGCACACCGCCGAGCACGGTCCCGAGGATCGAGGCGAGGTGGCTGGAGAGCCGGATGAGCGCGTTGGCCGACTGCAGGTCGCGGTCCTCGGCCACCTGAGGGACGAGCCCGGTGAGCGAGGGGTAGAACAGCGCGACCGCGACGCCGTTCACCGCGGCGAGGGCGGCGAGCGCCGGCACCGACGCGTGCCCGGTGACGAACAGCGTCGCGGCGGCGAGCTGTGCGGTGGCCGCCAGCCACTCGGCCGCGACCATGAGCCGCGCCCGGTCGAGGCGGTCGGCGAGCACCCCGCCGACGAGGAAGAAGATCAGCCGGGGGACCGCGGCGCACAGCAGCACGAGCCCGAGCGAGCTCGCGTCGCCGCCGGGCAGCGTCAGGACGCCGAACGCGAGCGCGATCGGCGCCATGCCGGTGCCGATGTCGGAGACGAGCCGCGACGTGACGACCAGGGCGAGGTCGCGCTGCTTCAGCAGGCGGAGGTCCTCGCGCCACCGACGCGCGGGGACGGGCTCGCCGTCCGGCCGGCTCGGCGTCGCGTCGTCACTCACGTCGGGCACTGTGTCACGGCGTATCCCGCACCACGCCGAGCGGCTGACTCGACGCGTCAGCGGCTTGCCGGGAGACCGACCGGGTCGCCGGGCCGGCGGAGCAGCGCGAGCACGACGACCTCGGTCGCGACCAGGGCGACGCCCCACGCGGGGAGGCCGACGAGCCACAGCCCGACGCCGGCACCCGCGAACAGCACGAGCTCGACGCCGACGCGGACCGCGAGGGCCGTGTCGTAGCGGCGACGCGGCGCGAGGAGCAGGCCCCACACGGTCGCCACGGCGATCGCGGCGGCCGCGCCGACGAGCCACCCCAACGCCCCGCCCACGAGCCGAGCACCGGAGACGGCGTACGCCGCCAGCAGGGCCAGCTCGAGCAGGAAGCGCACGGTCAGCAGCACGCCGGTCGCCGCCATCGAGGGGAGGTCAGGGGTCGACTCGTCCGTCACGGGTCCAGCCTGCCGGGCGCGGCGGGTCGGCGCGACCAAGATCACGACTTGTGGACGGGAACGCGCAGTTCAACTTCCTTGATCGTCCCTAAGGGACGATCAAGGAAGTTCGGGGGGTGGCGCGGCGTGGCGGCGGATCCAGGCGTGCATCGCGATGGCGGCGGCGGCGCCCACGTTGATCGAGCGAGTGGAGCCGTACTGCGCGATGGAGACCGTGACGTCGCAGGCCGCCCGCGCCGCCGCCGACAGCCCCGTGCCCTCCTGGCCGAAGAGCAGCACGCAGTCGCGGGGCAGCTCCGTCGTCTCGAGCGGCACCGAGCCGGGGAGGTTGTCGACGCCGACGAGCACGAGTCCCGCGCCGTGCGCCCACGCGGCGAGCGACGGCGCGTCCTCGTCGTACCCGACGTGGAGATAGCGGTCGGTCACCATCGCGCCGCGGCGATTCCAGCGACGACGCCCCACGACGTGGACGGAGGACGCGTTGAACGCGTTCGCCGTGCGTACGACGGACCCGATGTTGAAGTCGTGCGCGAGGTTCTCGATCGCGACGTGGAACGGGTGCCGCGACGTGTCGAGGTCGGCGACGATCGCCTCGACCGTCCAGTAGCGGTAGCGGTCGACGACGTTGCGCCGGTCCCCGTCGCGCAGCAGGCCGACGTCGTAGCGCGGGTCGGTCGGCCACGGCAGCGGGTGCGGACCCACGCCGACGCGAGCGAGCGGATCGGGCCCCACTTCGTCGCCGTCGCCTACGCCGGCCCGCGCGAGCGGATCGCGCCCCTGCTCGTCGTCCGCCACGCCGTCGCGCGCGAGCGGATCGGGCCCCACCTCGTCGCCGACGCCCACACGAGCGAGCGGATCCGGCCCCACTTCATCGCCGTCGCCTACGCCGGCCCACGCGAGCGGATCGCGCCCCTGCCCGTCGCCGGCGCCGAACCGCGCGAGCGGATCGCTCCCCTGCTCGTCGTCGGCCACGTCGGCCAGCGTAGGGGGAGCCATGAGGGCGGAGTCTGGTGCGCTCTAAGCAACCAGTGCCACCTTCAGTGAGAACCCCCCGCCTAGTCTCGGGCGTGATCCCCGACCCGGACCTCTCGGCGCTCGGGGCGGTCGCGGTGTACGCCGTCGTGTGGGGGTTCCTGTTCGCGGAGTGCGGGCTGCTC
>CAVQFE010000005.1:0-177783 GCA_963711805.1 uncultured Actinomycetota bacterium | reverse complement strand
CGACGGACCGGGTGCCCACGAGCGGCGCGAGCGGGCCGTCGAGGAGCGGGACGACCCGCCAGGTGACCACCGCCGAGGCGGCGAGCAGCGCGGACCCGGCCACGACGAGCAGGGGGCGCACGCGGAGGAGGAGCGAGCGGCGGCGGACGGCCGCGGAGACCGCGACGAGCCCGCCGACCCCGACGAGCAGCGCGGACCACCACGCGCCGACCCCGACGTGCACGGTGGCGGCGAGCGCGACGGCGGACGCCGCCCACACGAGCACGCCGACGAGCTGTCCCACGTCAGACCCGCACGTGCGGCGTGAGCTGCTCGAAGGTCCGCGCCCCGATGCCGGACACCTCGCGCAGCTGCTCGATCGAGGTGAACCGGCCGTGGGCGGCGCGCCAGTCGAGGATGTGCCCGGCCGTCACCGGTCCCACGCCGGGGAGGGCATCGAGGTCGGTCGCCGTGGCCGTGTTGAGGTCCACCACCGCCGCCGCGGTCGCCCCGGACGCACCCGCGGCGGGTCCGGACGCCACGGTGGGTGACACGACGATCTGCTCGCCGTCCGCCACGAGCCGGGCGAGGTTCAGCCCGCCACTGCTGCCGCCCGGGATCAGGCCGCCGGCCGCGTGGACGGCGTCGGCCACCCGGGACCCGGGCGGCAGCCGGACCAGGCCGGGCTTGCGGACCTGCCCGATCACCTGCACGACGACGACGCCGGCGGAAGGGCCGGGATCCGGGGTCGCCCCGGGGGGCGGGCTAGCGGGGACGAGGACCCCCGACACGGACGGCACCGGGGTCCCCGGGACGAGCTCCACCGCCGACGGCGGTCCGCCGCCGGTCACCCGGACGACGAGCCAGGCCGCGAGGGCGGTGGCGGCCACGGCGACGACGACCGCGCGCAGCTGCCGGGGCGGGACGGGCGCCGACTCCTCCCCCGCGTCGGTGTCGGAGCAGGTTGTCGGGCTCCGGTGTCGCGGGCTCAGCGGGGCCGGAACGGCCCGACGCGAGGGCGCGCAACCGCTCCCGCACGGCCTCGGGGTCGAGGCGGTGGTTGGGCAGCGGGAGCACGCACGGACGCTAGGTGCGCGGCTCCGTCGCGCGCGGCTGCGCCCGCGAGCGGAGCTGGGGACGACAGGCCGCGCTGGGGAGGGGGTCAGCGCGGCCGGGCGGCCTCGCTGATGTTGCGCCGGTGACGTACGACGATGAGCCCCGTGAGCAGCACGGCGAAGACGACCTCCGCGGGGAGGTCGTGGACGAGCACGGCCGCCGGGACGAGCATGAGCGCTCCCGACACCGAGGCGAGGCCCACCCGACGGGTGACGAGCAGGACGAGGCCGAACACGACGAGCACGGGCACGGCCCACAGCGGCTGCACGGCGAGGACGGCGCCGAGCGACGTCGCCACCCCCTTGCCACCGCGGCCGCGCAGCCACGGCGACGTGACGTGCCCGAGCACCGCCGCGAGGCCGGCCACGAGCGCGGCCACCGGCGCCCCGAGCAGCTCGAGGGCGACCACCGGCAGGAAGCCCTTGAGGATGTCGAGGACGGCCACGAGCACCCCGACCGGCCAGCCGAAGGCACGACCCGCGTTCGTGGCCCCGGGGTTCCCCGAGCCGATCGACCGCAGGTCGGCGCCGCGCACCCGCGCGATGATCGCCGCCGGGTTGACCGAGCCGATGCCGTAGCCGACGACGGCGGCGAGCGTCCCCACGGCGACGCCGACCACCGGCGCCGGCACCGTCGCGAGGACCGCCGGCAGCACGCTCACGACGGACGGGGCGACACGGCGACGGCGACCATCCCCGGTCCGACGTGGGCGCCGACGACCGCGCCCACCTCGCTCACCAGGACGCGCGAGTCGACGAGCCGGGCGACGAGACGACCGGCGAGCGTCTCGGCCCGGGCGGCCGCGTCGAGGTGGTGCACCGCGACGTCGCACGGGCGGTCACCGGCCCGCTCGACGACGAGCTCCTCGAGCCGGGCCAGCGCCTTCGACGTCGTGCGGACCTTCTCCAGCGGGGCGACCGAGCCGTCGCGGAGCTCGAGGATCGGCTTCACCGCGAGCGCCTGCCCGAGCAGAGCCTGCGCGGCGCCGATCCGCCCGCCGCGCCGGAGGTAGTCGAGGGTGTCGACGTAGAACAGGGCGCTGCTGGCGGCCGCCCGCTCCCGGATCACCGACGCGACGGCCTCGGCGTCCGCGCCGGCCTCGGCCGCCCTCGCACCGTCGAGCACGGCGAAGCCCATCGCCATCGCGACCCGCCGCGTGTCGACGACGACCACCGGGAGCGGCGCCCCCCGCGCGGCGAGCACGGCGGAGTCGTACGTGCCCGACATGTCGCCGGACAGGTGCGCCGAGACGACGGCCGTGGCACCGGACTCCGCGGCCGCGGCGTACACGGCCGAGAACCGCTCCGGCGACGGACGCGAGGTGGTGACCACGCTCCAGGAGCGCAGCGCCTGAGCCACCTCCGCCGGGGTGATCTCGGTGCCCTCGTCGAAGGGCTGGCCGCCGACGACGACCTGCACCGGAACCACGGCGATGTGGTGCGACGCCACGAGGTCCGCCGGCAGGTACGCCGTGGAGTCCGTGACGACGGCGACCCGGTGCTCCACGACGCTGACCCTAGGACCCGGTGTCTACGCCGGGACGATGTTGACGAGCTTGGGCGCGCGGACGACGACCGTGCGGATCTCGGCGCCGTCGAGCGCCCGCACCACACCGGGTGCCGCGAGCGCCAGCTCGCGCAGCTCGTCCGCCCCGATCGTCGGCGGCACCTCGAGCCGGTCGCGGACCTTGCCCGCCACCTGCACGACGCACGTCACGGAGTCCTCGACGAGCAGCGCCGGGTCGACCGCGGGCCAGCCCGCGAGCGCGACCGTCGGCTCGTGGCCGAGCCGCTCCCACATCTCCTCGGCCGTGTACGGCGCGACGAGCGAGAGCATGATCGCGACCGCCTCGGCCGCCTCGCGCACCGCCGGGTCGGCCCCACCGGGTCCGGAGTCGATCGCCTTGCGCGCGGCGTTGACCAGCTCCATCGTCTTCGCCACGGCCACGTTGAACCGCTGGGACTCCACCGCCCTGCGCGCCTCGTCGACCGCGTGCGCGGTGGCACGGCGCAGGGCGGGGTCACCCGTCGTCGCGTCGACGCCGACCGGGCTGGTGACGTCGCCGGACAGGCGCCACGCGCGGGCCAGGAACTTCTTGGCACCCGAGGGCGACACGTCGGCCCAGTCGATGTCGTCCTCCGGCGGGCCGGCGAACACCATCGTGAGCCGCACCGAGTCGACGCCGTTGTCGGCCAGCTCGTCGGACAGCCGCACGAGGTTGCCGCGCGACTTGCTCATCGCCGAGCCGCCCATGACGACCATGCCCTGGTTGAGCAGCCGGGTGAACGGCTCGTCGAAGTCGACCATGCCGAGGTCGTGCAGGACCTTCGTGAAGAAGCGCGCGTAGAGCAGGTGCAGGATCGCGTGGGTGACGCCGCCGACGTACTGGTCGACCGGCATCCACTCGCGGGCGGCCTCGACGTCGAACGGCCCGTCGGTCTTCGCCGGGTCGAGGTAGCGCAGGAAGTACCAGGACGAGTCGACGAACGTGTCCATCGTGTCGGTGTCGCGCCGCGCGGCACCGCCGCAGCGCGGGCAGGCGACGTTGACCCACGCCTCCGCGCCGCCGAGCGGCGACGTGCCCTTGGGGGTGAGGTCCAGCCCCTCGGCGCTGGGCAGCCGCACGGGCAGCTGGTCGTCCGGGACCGGGACCTCGCCGCAGGACGGGCAGTGCACGATCGGGATCGGCGTGCCCCAGTAGCGCTGGCGGGAGATCAGCCAGTCGCGCAGGCGGTAGTTGACCGCACCCGTGCCCAGGCCGCGCTCCTCGAGCCACGCGACCATGGCCGGGACGGCCTCGGCCTTGCGCATCCCGTCGAGGAACCCGGAGCTGATCGCCGGGCCGTCACCGGCGTACGCCTCGCCCTCGAAGTCCGCGGGCGGCTGCACCACCGTGCGGATCGGCAGGCCGAACGCCGTCGCGAACTCCCAGTCGCGCTGGTCGTGCGCGGGCACCGCCATGATCGCGCCGGTGCCGTACTCAGCGAGGACGTAGTCGGCGGCGTAGATCGGGATCCGCTCGCCGTTGACCGGGTTGACCGCGTGCCGCTGCAGGAACACGCCGGTCTTCGGGCGGTCGGTGGCAAGCCGGTCGATCTCGCTGACCTGCCGGATGCCTTCGAGGTACGCCGTGAACTCGGGCTCGGCGGACGTGCCCGCGGCGAGCTCGGCGGCCAGGTCGGAGTCGGCCGCGACGACGAAGAACGTCGCGCCGAACAGCGTGTCGGGACGCGTCGTGTAGACGGTGACCGGCTCGTCGCGGCCCTCGATCGCGAAGTGCACCTCGGCACCGGTGGAGCGCCCGATCCAGTTGCGCTGCATGAGCAGCACCTTCTCGGGCCACGCACCCTCGAGCTCGCTCATGTCGTCGAGCAGCCGGTCGGCGTAGTCCGTGATCCGCAGGTACCACTGGGTGAGCTTCTTCTTCGTGACGACGGCGTCGCACCGCTCGCAGCGGCCCTGGACGACCTGCTCGTTGGCCAGCACGGTCTGGTCGTTGGGGCACCAGTTGACCGCCGAGTCCTTGCGGTAGGCCAGCCCCCGCTCGTACATGCGCAGGAACAGCCACTGGTTCCAGCGGTAGTACGCCGGGTCGCTCGTGTGCAGGACGCGGTCCCAGTCGAACGAGCAGGCATAGCGGCGCATGGACGCCTTCTGCTGCGCGATGTTGTCGTCGGTCCAGCCGTTCGGGTCGATGCCGCGCTTGATCGCCGCGTTCTCGGCGGGCAGCCCGAAGGAGTCCCACCCGATGGGGTGGAGCACGTTGAAGCCCTGCTGCACCCAGTAGCGCGCGATCACGTCGCCGAGCGCGTAGGCCTCGGCGTGCCCCATGTGCAGGTCGCCGGACGGGTAGGGGAACATGTCGAGGACGTACTTCTTCGGCCGCGCGTCGTCCGGCCGACCGCTGCGGAACGGCGCGAGCTCGTCCCAGACCGGCAGCCACTTCTCCTGCACCGCGTGGACGTCGTAGCCTTCGCGGCTTTCGATCTCGCTGGTGGTGCGGCCCTCGATGTCGCCGGTTGTCTCGCTCTGCGTCATGGCGTCTTCTCTTCGTCGCTGGGACCCGGACACGAAAAAGCCCCTCGCGCAGGAGGGGTCAGCCGCACCGGGTCCGCCGGCGGTGTGCTAGCGGGCTGTCCGGTGCGGCCCGGTAAGCAGGAGCCCGGTACGCACCCGCACAGGATACCGGACGCTCCGCGCCAACCCGCTCCGCCTTCCGCTTGCCGCGTTCGCCGAGTGTGTGCGGGCGGTCAGGCCCAGCCCCGGGTGCGCAGCTCGTCGGCGAGCGCGCGGCCGATCCGCTCGTGGACGTCCCAGGCCCAGTGCATCCCGTCAGGGTTGCCCGTGCCGGCCGCGAGGGACGGCAGCACGATCGGGTCGAGGTCGACCAGGCCGCTGCCGTGCGCGACCGCCCAGCGGCGGGACGCCGCGACGGCCGGGTCGTGGTGGCGGTGCGAGGGGTACGACGGTGCCGCGTGCGGCGACGGGCCGAGCAGCGCGACGGGCAGGCCGGGTCGGTAGTGGCGCACGGCCTCGACGATGCGGGCCAGGTAGTGGTCCGTCGCGACCTGCGGGAGCTGCCGCAGCCGCCCCCGCGTCGCCCGGATGACGAGCGGCGTGGCCGTGCGGTAGGCCCGGCGGACCTGACGCCGGAGACCGCCCGGCCGCACGTACGGGATGGCGTCGCGCATCCACGTCGGGACGGCGGCCGGCAGGTGGTCCATCTGCCCTACCCCGAGCACGAGCGCGTCGGCGCGCGGGACGAGCTCGCCCCACACACGCGGGTCCTTCGTGAGCGCCCACCAGGCGTCGCGGGCGGTCCAGCCGAGCCGGGCCACGACGTCGGCCCGCACGTCGGCGCCGAGCGCGGCGGCCATCACGTTCGGGTAGAGCCGCGGGTCGTTCGGCGGGTACGGCTGGTCCGGACCGTGGAAGGACAGGGAGTCGGCCAGCACGAGGACGTGCCGCGCCGGCTCCCCGTCCACGCTCACGAGCCGAGCTCGGTCAGCGTCGCGTCGAGCTCGGTGACGAGACGCTCCGCGTCGGACCGGGAGAAGACGAGCGGCGGGCGCACCTTGAGCACGTTGTTGTCGACGCCGGCCGTGCCGAGCAGGACCCGACGACGGCGCAATCCGTTGACCACGCGCAGTGTCAGCGCCTCGTCCGGCTCGCGGTCGGTGCCCGGCACGACGAGCTCGACGCCGACGAACAGGCCGGCGCCGCGCACGTCGCCGACCACCGCGTGCCGAGTGGCGAGCTCGTCCAGCATGGCGCGCAGCGCCGCGCCCACCGTCGCGGCGTTGTCCTGCAGCCGCTCCTCGCGCAGGACGTCGAGGACCGCCTGCGCCGCCGCGACGGAGACGGCGTTGCCGCCGAAGGTGTTGAAGTAGCGCATGTCGCGGCCGAACTCCGCGACGACGTCGGGGCGCAGGATCGTGGCGGCGATCGGCAGGCCGTTGCCCATCGGCTTCCCGATCGTGACGATGTCCGGCACGAACGGCGCGGAGCCGCTGCCGTGCCGCTGGAACCCCCACATCGCGTCGCCGGTGCGCCCGAAGCCCGGCTGCACCTCGTCGGCGAGGTAGACGCCGCCGGCCCGGGCGACCACGTCGCGCACCGGTGCGAGGAACCCGGCAGGGTCGGCGAGGACGCCGTCGGAGGCGAAGACCGAGTCGGCGACGAACGCGGCGAGGCCGATGCCGTGCGCCGCGAGGTCGTCGATCGCGGCCTGCACCTGCGCGGCGAACCACCCGCCGAGGTCGGCGTACCCGAGCGCGACCGGGTCGACGCGGTAGGCGTCCGGGGCAGGGACCCAGCGCACCCAGGGCGGCAGGCTGTCCGGTCCGCCGAGCGACGGCGAGATCGCCGCGACCTCCGTGGTGACGCCGTGGTAGGCGTTGCGCGTCACGACCACCCCGGCGGAACCGGTGTGGTGCTTGGCGATCCGCAGCGCGAGGTCACCGGCCTCGGAACCGGTGCAGGTGAACATCACGTGCCCCAGCTCGGAGGGCAGGGTCGAGAGCAGGTCCTCGGCGTAGCGGACGATCCCCTCGCTCAGGTAGCGGGTGTGGGTGTTGAGCACACCGGCCTGCGCGCAGACGGCGTCGGTCACGCGCGGGTGAGCGTGCCCGAGCGACGCCACGTTGTTGTAGGCGTCGAGGTACTCGACGCCGTCGACGTCGTAGAGGTGGACGCCCTCGCCGCGCACGATCTGCACGGGCTGCTCGTAGAACAGGCGGTACGCCGGGCCGAGGGCGTCGGCGCGGCGGCGGACGAGCCCGGCGGTGCCCGGGTCGAGGGTGTCGAGGCGCGCGGGATCGAAGTAGCTCGACGGTCCGGCCTTGCGCTGCCCTGCCACGTCAGGCTCCTTCTCGGTCCGCCGGCGCCGGCGTGGACGCCAGTCGCCGCAGTGCGATGGACGAACGCGCGATCGACCGCCCGGTGTAGTGCGCGTTGGCCGGGTCGGACGACGCGAGCCACGAGTTGAGCAGGAGCCGCTGCGCCAGCCGCAGCCGGACGAGGTCGGGCAGCAGCCTCGCCTCGTCGGCGGTCAGCTCGCGCACCGAGCGGAAGCCCCTCGCGAGGTCGTACGGCGCGGCCCACGGGTCGGCGTCGCCGCCGGCCCGTGTCGATGTGCCGACGGCGTAGGACATCGCGACGGCCAGGTCGCCGACGACGGCGGAACGGACGACGTCGCCGAAGTCGAGGATGCCCGTGACGTACGCCGGGCTCGCGGGGTCCACGAGGACGTTGTCGGCGTTGACGTCGTGGTGCACCACCTGCTGGCGGACGCCGCGCAGCTCGGTCCCGACGTGATCGTCGTACGCGTCGAGCTCGGCCGCCACGAGCCGCCGCACCGAGGGGTCGGCGACCTGCCCAAGGAGCGGACGCAGGGTGCCGGCCTGCTGGAGGTCCCAGACGAGCACCCGGTCCGCGCCCGGGTGCTCGAGGTCGGCGAGCGCGCGCGAGAGCCGGCCGGCCGCGGCACCGACCGCGACCCGCTGCGCCGGTGTCGTACCGGCGTAGTCGAGGACCGCGCCGTCGAGGTGGCTCAGCAGCCGCGCGATCCGAGGCTCCCCGTCGGTGCCGGCCATCGCACCTCAGGAGCGAGCCGTCCCGGTCGGGCTCGAGGCGCGGCAGCGGCAGACCCGGGTCGCGCTGCGCGGCGTGCTGCAGCGTGGCGCGCTGGAGGTCGAGCACGAGAGGGTCGTCGAGCGGGTGGGCGACCTTGAGGACGTGCCGCCCGGCGGAGTGGGTCACGAGAGCGGTGTCGTCGCGCTCGGTGTCCAGGCGCCGCACCGACTCGATCTCGAGCCCCCATCCCGTCTCGGCGATCCGCGCGAGGGCGGCGTCGTCGAGCCGCGCGAACGGTGCCGCGAGAGCGTCGTCGAGGACCGTGGACACCGGTGGTACGGCCCGCTCGCTCACGCGGGCACGGTACTCGACCGGACCCACGGCCGGGCGAGGCTCGGAGTCAGCTCTCCGACCACCGCACGGTGTAGGGGAGGAAGGCCGGGCGGTTGCCGGCCGACCGCTCGGAGCGGCGCAGGTACATGTCGTGGTCGGCCGCCCAGAGCAGCGACTCCGTGTCGCCGTCGTCCCAGGGCGGGAGCTCGGCGCGACCCACGGAGATCGACAGCCTGGCCAGCGTCGCGTCCTCCGGATGGTGCTGCGCCAAGTGCGCCGCGATCCGCGCCTCGAGCTCGTGCGGCGCCTCGCTCGGTCCGACCCCGACCACGACGAACTCGTCGCCGCCCCAGCGCGCCACGATGTCACCGGACCGGCACGTGTCGCGGATCGCCTGCGCCACCGCCAGGATCACCCGGTCCCCCGCGTCGTGACCGTGCTCGTCGTTGATGGTCTTCAGCCCGTCGACGTCGAGGAACGTGCAGTGCACGATCTCCCCGCGACGCCGGCTGAGCGCCACCAGCTCGTCGCTGAGGAGCGCGAGCCCGCGCCGGTTCGCCAGACCGGTTGCGGGGTCGGCCGTCGCCGCACGCACGGCCTCGTCCAGGGCCCGGGCGGCCACGTCGATGCTGCGCCGGCGCATGAGCAGGACCACGAGCCCGAGGAACGACGCACCCAGCAGGGAGAAGGCCCAGTGCCACCAGGTCCGGGCGTCGCCGCCGACGTGGGACACCGCGAGCAGCCACGTCGACCAGATCGCCACCGCGCACACGGCGAACCAGGACCGGTGCAGCAGGGCGGCACCCAGCGCGACGAGGAGGACGAAGAAGGTCACCGTCTCCTGCGGGTCGCCCGTGCTGCTCAGGTGCAACGCGGCGTCCACCGCCGTCATCGCCACGAGGAGCGCCATCACGGCGTGCCCCCGACGGGCCGGCACCCGGTGCCGCCACGCCGCGACCGCGACGACGCCCGCGACGAGGCCCGACCCGGCGGCGACGACACCGACGACCGCGCCGGGGTCCTGCCCGAGCACGAGGCGGTGCACCAGCGCGAACCCGGCGTAGAACACCGTCAGCATCGCCGAGACCGGGAGGACGGCGCGTGCGGTGTCCGACTCGTAGTTGGCCCGGTCGACCAGGTCGTCCGACTCGACGTGGCTCGGCCAGGGCGCGTCAGGGACCGTCACTGACTCAACCTCGGGCGTTTCGCCGCACTACTTGAGTGCCGTCCCTGACGATGTGGCCGCAGTGGCGCCCGCATGGCTCGCGCCAACGAGAAGGAATCGGCATTCGGCGCGGCTGGCTGCTGGCACCGCTTCCCCGCCAGGATCCGCGGAAACCTTCGCCCATTGCGCGGATTCGGGCGGGGAAGGGAGCCCCAACGCGGGAACCCAATCGCGCCGAGGTGCCGTCCCCATCGCTCCTGCTGAGCGATCCGAATCCCCCTCCGGAGGCAGGCTCCTGCACCCGGCAGACACCGTCAACCTCGGCCCGGGACACCACACCAGCGAGCTGGTAGCCAGGCAGCGGGGAGTGAGGGACGCTGCGCACGACCGCTCGTCCATTCCAAGGGGGAATGCGGTGGCCAGCGGAGACATCCAGCAGCGCAAGGCGCTCGTGTGCTCCGTCGTCGACTCCATCGAGGTGCACTCGCTGGACAGCATCCGGCCAACGCTCCGCCTCTTCACGGCGTCGGACTGCCGGTAGGCCCAGGACGTGGAATGGGAGGCGCACCAGGACCGGTTCGCCGACCATCACACTGGGTGGAGCTGAGGGGAGCCGTCGCTGCCCACCGGGCGATCCCCGAGTCCCCCGCGTCAACGACAACAACGAGCGAAGGCCGGGGGATCACCCCCGGCCCTTGTTCGTTGTGGAGCTGAGGGGAGCCGTCGCAGCCCCACCGGGGCTGCTCCTCCCGAGTCCCCACGCGTCAACGGCAACAACGAGCGAAGGCCGGGGGATCACCCCCGGCCTTCGCTCGTTGTGGAGCTGAGGGGACTCGAACCCCTGACCCCCTGCATGCCATGCAGGTGCGCTACCAGCTGCGCCACAGCCCCGTGCAGTCGTGCCGGGAAAGCATAACGGGGACCCGCGGGTGAGGTGAAATCGCCCCGACCCCGTCGAGCCGGGACCCGTGACCGGTTGCCGGAACCGGCTATCCCTCGTCGCCGACGACGTCCTCCGGCAGGGACCGGGCGTTGTGCTCGACGAGGCGCCAGCGACCGTCGGGCTGCTCCTCGAGGACCGACCACGCGCAGTTGACCAGGCCGCCGAGGGCGGTCCAGTGCTCCACCGGCAGCCCGAGCAGCGTGCCGATGCAGGACCGCACCGCGCCACCGTGCGACGTGATGACGAGGGTGCCGCCCGTCGGCAGACCCGCCACGTGGCCCAGCACGGCGCCGCTCACCCGGGCCGCGACCTCGGTGCGCGTCTCCCCGCCGCCCGGGCGGACGTCCTCGCCGGCGAGCCAGCGCCGGAGGGTGTCACCGTCCGCGGCGACGATCTCGTCCCGGAGGAGTCCCTGCCAGGTCCCGGCGTACGTCTCGCGCAGGGCCGGATCGGTCTCGACGGTGAGGCCGACCATCGAGCCGAGGATCTCGGCGGTGGCCCGGGCGCGCTGGAGGTCGCTCGCGACGATCCGGTGCGGCGCGAGCGTCGCCAGGTCACGCGCCGCCCGCTCCGCCTGCGCGATCCCGACGTCGTCCAGCGGGACGTCCGTGGTGCCCTGGAACCGTGACTCCGCGTTCCACGTCGTGCGACCGTGACGCCAGAGCACCACGCGCCGGGGCGTCATCCGGCGTCGTGGGCGCCGTGCGCCGCGTGCACGGACGCGGGGAGCTCGATGCGCGCGCCGTCCTTCCAGAGCCGCTCGAGCCCGTAGTAGGACCGCTCGTCGGAGTGCTGGACGTGGACGACGAGGTCGATGTAGTCGAGCAGCACCCAGCGGCCCTCGCGCTCGCCCTCGCGGCGGACCGGGTCGACGTCCATCTCGTCGAGCCGCGCCTCGATGCCGTCGACGATCGCCTTGACCTGACGGTCGTTGGACGCCGAGCAGAGCAGGAAGACGTCGGTGATGACGAGGGTCTCGGAGACGTCGAGGGCGACGACGTCCTCGGCCAGCTTCTCCGACGCGGCCTCGGCAGCGGCGATCGCCAGCTCGAGTGCGCGAGGGGATGCGGTCACGAGGCTCTCCGGTTCGGGTGGGCGACGACGACGTCGCGGGGGCCGGGGCGATGGTCAGGACCCCGATCAGGTGCCCCCCATGATCTCACGGGCGAGCGGCGCAGCCGACCGTCAGGACGGCGGCGGCGGCTTGAAGTCGGCGCCGAGGATGACGATGACGTCCGCCACGCTCTGACCGGACGAGTCGACCAGGACGTCGGACCGCGGCACGCCGAGCGCCTTCGCGATGTCGTAGCCCCACCCCATGGACGCCTCGGTCGAGTCGGGCACCACGATCTGCGTCGTCGCGTGCCCGAACGACGCCGCGTTGCCGCCGTTGACGAAGGTGTAGCTCGCGTCGATGAGCAGCTGGCGAGCGCTCGCGTTGAGTCCAGGGGACCCGACGCCGTTCTGCACCAGGACGCGGACCTGGGAGTTGGGACCGGGCTTGCGGGCGGCGTCGGGCAGCAGCTCCTGCACCATCGCCGCGGCCGCCTCCTGGTCGACCCGGTAGGCCGACGGCCCGCCCGTGTCGATGGGCTTGACCGGCAGGTTCTTGTACGCCGCGTTGTCGACGAGGACCTCGGCCTGGAGCTTGACCAGGAACGCGGCGACCTCTCCGGTCGACACCGTCGAGTGCGCCGAGGCGCCGAGCCCCGAGATGATCGACTCGACCTTGGTGACGTCGGACGGAAGCTTCGCCACCGCGAGACGCAGCACCTGGGTGAAGCGCGCCATCCGCGCCTCCTCGGGCTCGCCCGGCGCGAGGTAGGTCGCGTACGCCGCTGCCTGCGGGCCCTGGAGCACCTGGGCCTTGCCGGCGGGCACGACCACCACCTGCGTGCCGTCCGACTTCGTCTCGATGACGTCGACGTCGACGTCGGCGGTGACGCCGCCCACGGCGTCGACCAGCCCGGAGAAGGCCAGCGTGTTCATGGCGAAGGTGCCGTTGACGGTGACACCGATCGCGTCGCTCAGCGCGTTCGCCGACCCGTCGGCGTCCGGGAGCCGGGCGATCTGGCCGAACGGCAGCGTCCCACCGGTGGCGGTGTCGACCACGACGGTGGACGGGATGGTGATGACGTTCGCGTGCTTGACGCTGCCGCCCACCGACAGCAGCGCGTTGCCCACCGCGATGTTGTCCTTGTCCTGCACCTGGACGAGCATCGTCGGCTGCACCGGGCCGGTCGCGGCCGCCGTCGGGGTGGGCGCCGGCTCGAAGTTGTCGCGCGGACGGCCGAAGACCGCCCAGACGAGCATCACCGCGGCGACGAGCCCGAAGACGACACCGCTGACGATGAGCAGCCGGCGCCGCGACGTCGCGGCCTCCTCCTCGGCCTGCACCTCGGCGGCCCGGCGTCGGGCCGCCCGGCCACCGTCGGGTGCGCTGCCCGAGCGCGGCGGCAGCGACTCGACCGCGAGGGACGCTTCCGGGGCGGGATCGGGCTCCGCGCCCGTCGGGGACTCGAGGAGCTCCACCGGCACCGGCGGGCCGGCGGGGGCCGGGATGGCGCTCAGCGGGTCGGACGGCGGCGGCACGGGGACCGGCGGCGTCGTGGGCGGCGGGAGGTCGGGCCCGGGGGAGACGCTGCCCGGGAGGCCGGAGTCGCTCATGCCGCCGCCCGGTACAGACCGCGCTTCGCGACGTACTCGACGACGCCGCTGGGCACGAGGTAGCGGATCGGCGCCCCGGCGGCGACGCGCGCGCGGCAGTCGGTGGACGAGATCGCGAGGGCGGGCACCTCGACGAGGCTGACCGAGCCCTCGGGCAGGCCGGGATCGAGCAGCGTGTGGCCGGGGCGCGTGACGCCGACCAGGTGCGCGAGCGCGAACACCTCGTCGGCGTCGCGCCACGAGGTGATGGCGGTGAGGGCGTCCGCGCCGGTGATGAAGAACAGCTCGGCGTCGATCGAGGCCGCGGCGTACTCGTCGCGCAGGTCGCGCAGGGTGTCGACGGTGTAGGTGGGACCCGCGCGATCGACGTCGACGCGGCTGACCCGGAAGCGCGGGTCGGACGCGGTGGCGATCACGGTCATGAGATAGCGGTCCTCCGGAGGGGCGACGTCACGGTCGTCCTTCTGCCACGGACGTCCCGTGGGCACGAAGACGACCTCGTCGAGGGCGAACCGGTGGGCCACCTCCGACGCGGCGACGAGGTGACCGTGGTGGACGGGGTCGAACGTGCCCCCCATCACCCCTACTCGACGCATCGTGGCGACCTCGCCGGTGACGGGTCAGCGGTCCAGGTTGAAGCGGGTGACCACGACGAGAAGGACCACGAGCACGAGGAGGGTGGCGCCCCCGAAGAACCACTTGGTGGGCTCGAAGGTGATCACCGTCGGGACGGAGACGTTCTCGGCCAGTCGTGCTACGGCGCTCATCGCCCGTCCCCTCGCCTGTCGGATGTCCGGCCTCGATCGGGGCCTGGAGGAGGATACCAATGCGCCGACCGGCGACGCGGTAACGGCTCAGCCACGAACGTGCCCGTCCCCGGTCACGACGTACGTCGTGCTCGTGAGCTCGGCGAGGCCCATGGGGCCCCTGGCGTGCAGCTTCTGGGTGGAGATGCCGATCTCGGCGCCGAAGCCGAACTCGGCACCGTCGGTGAAGCGGGTGGAGGCGTTGACCATGACCACGGCGGAGTCGACACCCGAGATGAACGTCGCGATCGCCGACGCCGAGTCCGACACGATCGCCTCGGTGTGCCCCGTCGACCAGCGACGGATGTGCCGAAGCGCGGCGTCGACGTCGTCCACGACCCCCGCCGCGATGTCGAGGGAGTAGTACTCCGCCGCCCAGTCCGCGTCGGTCACCGGTGCGAAGGCGACGCCCGCGGACGCCGCGTGAGGCGCGATGCCGGCGTCGCCGTGCACCGTCACGCCGCGCTCCCGCAGCGCCGCCAGCGCCCGTGGCAGGAACGCGTCGGCGACGCCGCGGTGCACGAGGAACGTCTCCGCCGCGTTGCAGACGCTCACCCGCTGGGCCTTGGAGTTCACCAGGATGGCGACCGCCTTGTCGAGGTCGGCGTGCTCGTCGACGTAGACGTGGCAGTTGCCGACGCCCGTCTCGATCACGGGCACCGTCGAGCCCTCGACGACCGAGCGGATGAGCTCGGCACCGCCGCGCGGGATGAGGACGTCGACCAGTCCGCGCGCCGTCATGAGGTGCTTCACCGACTCGTGGCCGGTGCCCGGCACCAGGGCGATCGCGTCGACCGGGAGGCCCTGCCCCGCGAGCGCCGCGCGCATCACGTCGACCAGCGCGGCGTTGGAGTCGTACGCCGAGGACGAGCCACGGAGCAGCGCGACGTTCCCGCTCTTGAGGCAGAGCGCCGCGGCGTCGACGGTCACGTTGGGCCGCGCCTCGTAGACCATGCCGACGACCCCGAGTGGCACGCGGACCTGGCGCACGGTGAGGCCGTTGGGCAGCGTGTAGCCGCGCACGACCTCTCCCACCGGGTCCGGCAATGCCGCCACGTCGCGCACGGCGTCGGCGATCGCGTGCAGTCGCTCGGGCGTCAGGGTGAGCCGGTCGACGATGGCCGGATCGGTCCCGGTCGCCACGGCCCGCGCGACGTCGCCGCCGTTCGCGGCCACGATCCGGTCGGTTGCGGCATCGAGCGCGTCGGCGATCGCGAGCAGCGCCACGTCCTTGCGCTCGCGCGTGAGGGTCCGGAGGGTCACGGCCGCCGCACGCCCGAGGCGGGCGACCTCGAGCACGTCGGCCCGGTCGTCCGGCGGCACGGTCGGTGTCTCGCTCACGTCGCCCAGCGTAGGCGGCGGGACGCCGCACCGGCACCGCCGACGGCCTCCGGCCCCCACCTGCGGGCGGTCAGTCCTGCGGACCGCTCGACCAGGAGTACAGGTGCTCCGGGCGGCCCGCCTGGCCGTAGCGGGCCGTCATGTCGACCGCACCGGAGTCGGACAGGAACTTCAGGTAGCGCCGTGCCACGCTGAGGCTGATGCCGGTGCGCGCGGCGAGCTCGGTCGACGACAGCCCGTGGCGCGCCTCGCGCAGCACGTCGGCGACGAGCGCGAGCGTCGGCGCGGAGACGCCCTTCGGCAGCGAGTCGCCACCGCTGGTCCGGAGCAGGCCGTAGAGGCGGTCGATGTCGCGCTGGTCCGGCTCGCTCATGCGGTCGAGCCGCGACCGGGCAGCGGCGTAGCTCTCGAGCCGTTCCCGGAAGGTCGCGAACGTGAACGGCTTCACGATGTAGTGGACGACGCCGAGGTGCATTGCGCCGCGCAGGATCTGCACGTCCTTGGCCGAAGTGATGGCGATGACGTCGAGCGGGGCGCTCGTGGCGGCCCGCACCCGGCGCAGCACCTCGATCCCGCTGAGGTCCGGCAGGTACATGTCGAGCAGCACGAGGTCGGGGTGCAGCTCCACCACCCGGGCGAGGGCCTGTGCACCGGTCGTCGCCTCGCCGACCACCTCGAACCCGGGCACCCGCGCGGTGAAGTCCCGGTGCACCGACACCGCCATGAAGTCGTCGTCGACGACGAGCGTGCGGATCATGGCGTCGCGCCGACGACGGGAGCCGGGACCGAGCGCAGCGGCACGACCACGGTGAACAGCGCTCCGTCCGCGTTCTCGACCCGGATGCTCCCGCCCCGCCGGCGTACCTCCTGGCTGACCATGGCCAGCCCGATGCCTCTGCGCCGGTTGCCGTCCCGGGCCACCTTCGTGGTGAACCCGTCCCGGAAGATCTCGTCGATGATGGCGGGCTCCACGCCCGGCCCGGAGTCGTGCACCTGCAGCACGAGGTCGTCGCCGTCGACCGAGATCGAGACGTCGACCCGCCCGCCACCGGCGCCCTGGGCCGCCGAGTCGAGCGCGTTGTCGATGAGGTTCCCCAGGACGGTCACCAGCCCGCGGGCGTCCTCCACCTCGGCGGGCAGCGTCACCGACGACACCTGCAGCGTCAGTCCGCGCTCGCTCGCGACGGACGCCTTGCCGAGCAGCAGCGCGGCGAGGATGGGGTCGCCCACCCGCTCGAACAACGTGCTCGCGAGCTCCTGGTGCAGCAGGGAGTTGAGGTTGATGAACTGCACCGCGTCGTCGTAGCGGCGCAGCTCGATGAGGCCGCCGATCACGTGCAGCCGGTTGGCGAACTCGTGCTCCTGGGCGCGCAGGGCGTCCGCGAGGCTCCGCGTGTCGTCGAGCTCGCGCACCAGCCCGTCGAGCTCGGTGCGGTCGCGCAGCGTGAGGACGGCGCCGATCGACCGTCCGCGCAGCTCCACCGGCATGCGGTTGACGAGCGAGCACGCGGTCGCCGACCAGGATGGTCTCGTCACGCCCGTCCTCGCGACCGGTGAGCACGTCGCGGACCCGGCCCGAGGGCAGGACGGCGCCCAGGTCGCGGCCGAGCGCGGAGCGGTCGAGGCCGAGCAGCAGCTGGGCCTCGTCGTTGATGAGGGTGATCCGGCCCGCGGCGTCCACCGTGATCGCGCCCTCGCGCAGGCCGTGCAGCATGGCCTCGCGCTGCTCGAGCAGCGCCGCGATCTCCTCCGGCTCGAGCCCGAAGGTCTGCCGCTTCACCCGCCGGGCGAGGAGGAAGGCCCCGACCACGCCGAGCGCGAGGCCGAGCATCGGCGGGATCAGCGTGACCGGGAGGGCGGCTCTCAGCTCGGAGCTGACCTCGGTCTCGAGCACGCCCACGGACACCAGACCGATCACGTGGCCCTGCGTGTCGAGCAGCGGCACCTTCGCGCGGACCGAGCGACCGAGCGAGCCGGACTGCACCCCGACGAAGGTCCGGCCGGCGAGCACCGAGGCCGGGTCCTCGCCGGGGTCGCCGAGCAGCGACGTCCCGATGAGCGCCGGGTTCGGGTGGGAGTAGCGGATCCCTTGCCGGTTCGCGACGACGATGAACGCCGCCCCGGTGGCGGCCCGGATCCGCTCGACGATCGGGTCGATGACGGTGGCCGGGCTCGGGCCGTCGAACGCGGCCACGATGGCAGGGGTCCCCGCGACCGCGTGCGCGATCCCCAGCGAGCGCTCGCCGGCACGGTCGTCGAGGCTGCGGCTCGCCTGCACGTAGGACACCGCGAACCCGGCGCTCACGGTCAGCAGGACGATCGCGATCTCGAGCAGCAGCACCTGCGTCGACAGCCGCGCGGAGAGGCGCGTGCGCGGCGTGATGCTCATGCGCGGCAGGGTACACGCGGAGCCGAGAAATCCCATGCGGTCACCGGGATATCGGGTGATCTACGCACGCTCGTGATGTCGGACGGATCCGTCCGACCGGTGAGCGAAATGAGCAGAAACGCGCCTTGGTGCGCGAAACCGCGACTTGCCCTCGAAACGTGGACGTCACTGAGGAGCCACACCACATTGTGCGTCAACCCGCCCCCGGACCTGGAGACGACGAGATGAGCGCACGAGGAAGCGGCACGGTGACGGCCTCGACCGGCCCGAGCACGCGACGTACCGAGGCAGGTGCCCGGATCGAGCTGTCCGGTGTCACCAAGCGCTTCATGACGCCGGCCGGGTCGGTGTTCACCGCGCTGGACGACGTGACCTTCGAGGTCGAGCCCGGCCAGTTCTGCGCGGTCGTCGGGCCGACCGGCTGCGGCAAGTCCACGACGCTGACGATGGTCGCCGGGCTGGACCGGCCGAGCGCCGGAACCGTCCGCGTCGACGGCGCCCCGGTCGACGGGATCGCGCCGGGGACCGGCTTCATGTTCCAGACCGACGCCCTGCTCCCCTGGAAGACCGTGCTGGACAACGTCGCCCTCGGACCGCTGTTCCGCGGTGCCGGGCGGCGCAGCGCGGAGGAGCGGGCGCGGGACTGGCTGCGCCGGGTCGGACTCTCCGGGTTCGAGGACCATCACCCGCACCAGCTCTCCGGCGGCATGCGCAAGCGGGTGAGCCTCGCCGCCGCCCTCATCAACGAGCCGTCGATCCTGCTCATGGACGAGCCGTTCGGGGCGCTCGACGTGCAGACCAAGGCGATCATGTCCAACGAGCTGCTCGCGCTCTGGGAGCAGACCCGCCCCTCGGTGCTGTTCATCACCCACGACCTCGAGGAGGCGATCGCGCTCGCGGACCGCGTCGTCGTGATGACCGTGGGACCCGGCACCGTCAAGGCGGTCTACGACATCGACCTCCCCCGTCCTCGCGGCGCGGTGCAGGAGATCCGCTTCGAGCCGCGGTTCCTGGAGATCCACCAGGAGATCTGGGAGTCGTTGCGCGACGAGGTCAGTCGCGCCTACGCCCGCACCGCCCCGGCGGCCGCAGCGGGAGCGGACCGATGAGCCCGGCGACCTCGCGCCGCGAGACGTCGGCGCCGACGACGACCCGGGTCCTCGATCTTCCGGCCGACGGGGACGAGGCGGCGATCGCGGCCGAGGCGGCCCGCCGGCTCCGCAGGCGGCGGCTGCTCGTGGCCCTGTCGCGTGCCGCGACGTTGGCCTTCGTGCTCGTGGGCTGGCAGCTGTTCACCCAGTGGAACATCGTCGACCCGTTCTTCTTCGGTCAGCCCACGGGGATCGTGGCCCGGATGCGCGACTGGGTCGTGGACGGCACGGCGTACGGGACCCTGTGGTCGCAGATCTGGGTGACGATGAAGGAGGCGCTGCTCGGCTTCTTCTTCGGTGTCACGGCCGGCATCGTGCTCGGCGTCCTGCTCGGCCAGGTGCGCTTCATCGCCGACGTGCTCGGACCGTTCATCAAGATCATCAACGCGGTCCCCCGCATCGTGCTCGGCTCGATCTTCGTGGTCTGGCTCGGGTTCGGCACGACGTCGAAGGTGCTGCTCGCCGCCGTCCTCGTGTTCTTCGTCGTGTTCTTCAACGCGTTCCAGGGCGTCCGCGAGGTCGACCCGGTCCTGGTGGCGAACGTACGCATCCTCGGCGCCTCCCGGTGGCAGGTCGTGCGCCACGTCGTCCTCCCTTCCGCGCTGACGTGGATCATCGCCAGCCTGCACGTGGCGTTCGGGTTCGCGATCATCGGAGCCATCGTCGGAGAGTTCCTCGGGGCGCAGGAGGGCCTGGGCCTCGTCATCGCCACGGCGCAGAACAACTTCGACCCCGACGGCGTCTTCGCGGCGATGCTCATCATCGCGGTCGTCGCCCTCACCGCGGAGTCGCTGATCTCGCTGCTCGAGCGGCGCCTGCTCTCCTGGCGTCCACCTGCGCACAGCGAGGTCGGAGGCGCCTGAGGACGGCCGCCGGGCGAGCGCCCACCCCCGCCCGGGCGGGATCGCGAAGCGCAACCGGCTCACCGGACGCCGATCCGCACGCGATCTCCACCCGCTGCCGACCCGCCGCTCCACCGTGGTCCACCCGCCGGCTCAGGCGCCGGTGGCGTGGACACCCATGTCCGCCGTCGCGGACCCCACCAGGTACGACTCGTCACGAAAGGTGCACACCATGTTTCGACGGATGGTCATCGGGACCACGGCGGGAGTGCTCGCGCTCACCGCCGGCCTCACCGGATGCGGCTCCTCCGCCAACGACGCCAGCGGCGCCGGCGCGGCCGGCGCGGCGAGCAGCAGCAGCGCCGAGCTGCCGACGGTCAAGCTCATGGTCGGCGGCATCGACAAGCAGATCTACCTGCCGTACCAGCTGGCGCAGAGCCTGGGCTTCTACCAGAAGTACGGCGTGAACGTGGAGCTCAGCACCGAGCAGTCCGGCGGCGTCGGCGCCGAGGACGCGGTGGCGTCCGGTCAGGTCGACATGGCCGGTGCCTGGTACGTCCACACGATCGACTTCCAGACGCACGGCAAGGACGTCGTCGACGTCGTACAGCTGAGCGGCGCGCCCGGGGAGCGCGAGATGTGCGCCACGGGCACCACCATCACGTCCCCCGCCGACTGGGCCGGGAAGAGCGTCGGGGTGACCGACCTGGGCTCGGGCACCGACGACCTCACGCTGTACCTCGCGGCCCGCAACAACCTCACCACGAAGCAGTTCAGCCGCATCGGCGTCGGGGCCGGTCAGACGTTCGTCAGCGCGCTCCAGCACGGGAAGATCACCTGCGGCATGACGACGCAGCCGACGGTGACGGCGATCGAGAAGAAGGGGATCGGGTACTCCGCGGTCGATCTCGCCACGACGAGCGGCGCCGAGAAGTGGCTGGGTGGCGCCTGGCCGACCGCGTGCGTCCTCGCACAGGCCGACTGGGTCAACTCCAACAAGGACACGGTGCAGAAGGTCGTCACGGCGCTCGTCGCGACGATGCACTGGATCAGCACCCACACCGCCGCGGACATCGCCGACGCGCTGCCCAAGGCGTTCGTCGAGAACGGCCTGACCACCAAGGCGGACTACATCAGCGCTCTCGACCAGGACAAGTCGCAGTTCCTGCCCGACGGCATGATGCCCGCGAGCGGCCCGGCGACCGTGCTCGCGGTCGAGCAGAAGGCGGGCAAGGTCTCCGGATCGGTCGACCTGGCGAAGACCTACACGAACGACTTCGCGATCCAGGCCAACAAGGACCTCGGGCTGCCGGCGCCGACCGGCTCCTGACGCGCAGCGCGACGGCCCGCGGCTCCGGCCACGGGCCGTCGCGCACGCGTGCCCGGCCGCACGTTCAGAACGGCGAGACGCCCGCCAGCGACAAGGGTGTCAGGGCCGCGCGTCCACGGCGACGGAACGTCGCGCGGTTGACGACCTCGAGGCCGACGACGTACCACTCGGGCAGACCGGCCGAGACGCGGTGGTCCTCCCACAGCCGAAGGGCGAGCTCCATGACGGCGGCGACGTCCGGCGCCTCCTCCCAGTAGCGGACCTCCGCGCGGTCGGCGCCGTAGCGGCCGGAGAGCAGGAAGGGGTGCTCCTGGCTGAGCCGCTCGAGTCCGGTGCGGATCTCGGGCTCGGGCACGGGCTCGCCGGCGACGGTGAGCGTGACGTGCCAGAACGGCGGCCACTGGTCCACGGCGCCTCCGCTCGTGGAGCGCCTAGTGGCGCAGGAGCACGAGATCGTCGCGGTGGACGACCTCCCGTTCGTACGCCGGTCCCAGCTCCCGGGCGAGGTCTCGCGTGGATCGGCCGAGGAGGCCGGGGAGCTCTGTCGCGTCAAAGTTGACCAGTCCGCGGGCCACCGCGTGGCCGTTTTGGTCGACCAGGTCCACCGGATCTCCCGCCACGAACCCACCCTCGACCGCGGTGATGCCCGCCGGGAGGAGCGAGAGCCTCCGGCGTACGACCGCGTCGACGGCCCCGGGATCCAGCGTGAGCCTGCCGCGCGCGTCGGTGGCGTGCGCCAGCCAGAGCAGCCGGGTGCCGCGGCGCCGGCCGGTGGGGTGGAACAGGGTGCCGACCTCGGCGCCCTCGAGCGCCGACGCCGCGTTCGCCGCCGACGTGAGGACCACAGGGACTCCCGCCGACGTCGCGATGCCGGCCGCCTCCACCTTGGTCACCATGCCGCCGAGCCCGACGCCGGAGCCGCTCCCCCCGACCGTGACCGCGGCCAGGTCGGACGCGTCGCGCACCTCCGCGATGAGCCGCGTGCCCGCGCGCGCGGGCGGGCCGTCGTAGAGCCCGTCGACGTCGGAGAGCAGGACCAGCAGGTCCGCGTGCACGAGGTGCGCCACGAGCGCCGCGAGCCGGTCGTTGTCGCCGAAGCGGATCTCGTCGGTGGCCACGGTGTCGTTCTCGTTGACGATCGGTACGACGCCCAGCTCGAGCAGGCGGTAGAGCGTGCGCTGCGCGTTGCGGTAGTGCGCGCGACGCGTGACGTCCTCGGCGGTGAGCAGCACCTGCCCGACCGTGCCGGCCGTGCCGCGCGAACGCCCCGGTGTAGTGCGCCAGCAGCAGGCCCTGGCCGACGCTCGCCGCCGCCTGCTGGGTGGCGAGGTCGCGGGGGCGGCGGCGCAGCCCGAGCGGGCCGATGCCGGTGGCGATGGCACCCGAGGAGACGAGCACGATCTCGACGCCGGCGCCGAGCCGCGAACCGAGCGCGTCGACCAGCGCGTCGACCCGCGCCGCGTCGAGGCCACCCCCTGCGGTCGTGAGCGACGACGACCCGACCTTGACGACGACGCGCGCAGCACTCGTCACGACCGCCCGGCTACCCACAGTGGGAGTCTCTCAGCACCAACCATGATCGCGTGCGAGGGGTGAGCCGGGCGTCCGCCTGGAGCCGCCAGCAATCCAGTACCCCGAAGCACGGAGGGGCGGACCGGCGGAGTGCCCCTTCAGGGGCGCGACCGCCGGCCCGGTCGACGGCCGCAGGCCGGCGACGAGCCCCGACGCGGAGGGGCGCGGCGACGCGGCACCCGTGCGGGTGCCGCTTGGAGCCGCCAGGAGCGCCGCTGACTGGATACAGCCGGTCGTCGGAGCCCCGGGGGCCGGTGAGCGGGCTGCCGGCCGCGATCGTCGGCTCCCAGTCGAAGACGACGGCGTTGTCCTCGGGGCCGATGAGCACCGTGGCGCCGGCGGCCGCTCCGAGCTCGAGCAGCCGGTCCTCGACACCGAGGCGCGCGAGACGGTCCGCGAGGTAGCCGACCGCCTCGTCGTTGGCGAAGTCGGTCTGGCGCACCCAGCGCTGCGGGCGCTCGCCGCGCACCCGGAACCGGACGCCGTCCTCGTCCTCCTCGCGGGTGACGGTGAAGCCGACCTCGTCGACCGCCTTCGGGGACACGACGACGCGCGGCGCCTCCTCGGCCGGTGCGGCCGCGCGAGCAGCGCGGACGAGCTCGGCCATCGCGAAGCCGAGCGCCTTGAGCCCCTCGTGCGCGACGGCGGACACCTCGACGACGGCGTATCCGCGCTCTTGGAGCAGCGGTGTCACCAGATCGGCGAGCTCGCGGGCCTCCGGCACGTCGATCTTGTTGAGCGCGACGAGGCGCGGCCGGTCGGCCAGGTCGCCCTCGGTGCCGCCGTACTGCGCGAGCTCGTACTCGATCGCCTCGAGGTCGGAGAGCGGGTCGCGGCCCGGATCCAGCGTGGCGCAGTCGAGCACGTGCACGAGGACGTGGCAGCGCTCGACGTGGCGGAGGAACTCCAGGCCGAGGCCCTTGCCCTGGCTCGCGCCGGGGATGAGGCCGGGTACGTCGGCCACGGTGAAGACGGTGTCTCCGGCGGTGACCACGCCGAGGTTGGGCACGAGGGTGGTGAACGGGTAGTCGGCGATCTTCGGCCGGGCCGCCGACATCGCGGCGACGAGGGAGGACTTGCCGGCGCTCGGGAAGCCCACGAGGGCGACGTCGGCGACGCTCTTGAGCTCGAGCACGACGTCGAGGGTGTCGCCGGGCTCGCCGAGGAGCGCGAAGCCGGGGGCCTTGCGGCGCGTGCTGGCGAGCGCCGCGTTGCCGAGCCCGCCGTGACCGCCGCGGGCGACGACGTACTCCATGCCCGCGGCGACGAGGTCGGCGAGCACCTGGCCGCGAGGGTCCTGGACGCTCGTGCCCGGGGGCACGCGCAGCACGAGGGACTCGCCGTTGGCGCCGCTGCGGTTGCTGCCCTCGCCCGGACGGCCGTTGCCCGCGCGGCGGTGCGGTCCGTGGTGGAACTCGAGCAGCGAGGTGACGTTGGAGTCCACGACGAGGCGTACGTCGCCGCCGTGGCCGCCGTTGCCGCCGTCGGGTCCCCCGAGCGGCTTGAACTTCTCGCGCATCACCGAGACGCAGCCGTGGCCGCCGTCGCCGGCGGCGACGTGCAGGACCACACGATCGACGAACGTGGTCATCGCGTGCTCCTCTGCGGTCCGCTGGTGCTCAGGTGGTGCCGTGCATACGTGAGGGGGCGAGCCGGTCGGCTCGCCCCCTCACGGAAGTGCTGCTGGATTCGGTGCGTCACTCGCCGACGACGTTGACGACGCGGCGACCGCGACGCGTGCCGAACTCGACGTTGCCCGCGGCGAGCGCGAACAGCGTGTCGTCACCGCCGCGACCGACGTTGTCACCGGGGTGGAAGTGCGTCCCGTGCTGGCGGACGATGATCTCGCCGGCGTTGACGAACTGACCGCCGAAGCGCTTCACGCCGAGGCGCTGCGCGTTGGAGTCGCGACCGTTCCTGGTGCTCGAAGCACCCTTCTTGTGAGCCATGAGTCAGTCCCTTACGCCGTCAGGCCGTCTCGATGCCGGTGACCCGCACGCGCGTGAGCTGCGCGCGGTGGCCCTGGCGACGACGGTAACCGGTCTTGTTCTTGTAGTGCATGATCCGGATCTTCGGACCCTTGGTGTGCTCGACGACCTCGGCGGTGACGGTCACGCCCGCGAGCTTCTCCGGATCGGTGGTGACGGCGTCGCCGTCCACCAGGAGCAGCGCCGGGAGGGTCAGCGTCTCGCCGGCCCCGGTGCTCACCCGGTCGAGCTCGAACTCATCGCCGACGGCGACCTTCTCCTGCCGGCCGCCGGCCTTGACGATGGCGTACACCGCGGATCTCCTTCTACGGACGTTCTCGGAAACGGTCACGGCGGCGCACCCCGCGACGGGGTGCAGGCACGTGGTGGCGTCGAGGTGCGTGGGCACCGAGGGTCAAGCGTACGAAGCGGGCACCCGGCGGGTCAAACCGCGCGAACCCGCTCCGGCCTCACCCGGCTGTGGTGCCGGCCACGTCGAGGGATCCCTCGCCGAGGTCGGCCCCGGACGCGGCGGCTTCGGTCGTCGTCGCGGGGCCGGCCGGGCGGCTGACCTTGCGGGACCCCCGGGCGCGGCGCGCCGGCGCGGGTGGTGCCTCGGCCGGCTCGATGATCGCCGCGCCGGCGTCCTCGGTCCCGGCCGCCTCGGCCGCTGCCGCGGCGTCGGCGGCACGTTTCGCCGCCGCGGCGTGGATCTTCTCCATCGCCACGGAGACCGCCGGGTCGATCGCCTTCACCTCGACCTCGGGGCCGGCGGACGACCCGCCGTTCTTGGCCCCGCGCTTGCCTCTCGCCTTCGACTTGCCGGTGTCGCCGTCGGCGGCCTCGGCCGCGTCGCCGTCGCCGCCCTTGCGGCGGCGGCCCGGACGGCCGGAGGAGACCTCGGCCTCGGCCGGGGCGGCCTTGGCCACGACCGGCTCGGAGTGGACGTGGTAGCCGCGCCCCTGGCACGCCTCGCAGGGCTCGCTGAAGACCTCCAGGAGCCCCTGGCCGATGCGCTTGCGGGTCATCTGCACGAGCCCGAGCGAGGTGACCTCGGCCACCTGGTGCTTGGTGCGGTCACGGCCGAGGCTCTCGATGAGCCGCCGCAGCACGAGGTCGCGGTTGTTCTCGAGGACCATGTCGATGAAGTCGATGACGACGATGCCGCCGATGTCGCGCAGCCGGAGCTGACGCACGATCTCCTCGGCGGCCTCGAGGTTGTTGCGGGTGACCGTCTCCTCGAGGTTGCCGCCCTGACCGGTGAACTTCCCGGTGTTGACGTCGACCACCGTCATCGCCTCGGTGCGGTCGATGACGAGCGAGCCGCCGGACGGCAGCCACACCTTGCGGTCGAGCGCCTTGGCGAGCTGCTCGTCGACGCGGTACTCGGTGAACAGGTCGGCCGGACCGACCCACTTCTCCAGCCGGTCGGCCAGGTCGGGGGCGACTCCGGTGACGTACTCCTCGATCTCGTGCCAGGCGCGGTCGCCCTCGACCACGAGCCGGCCGAAGTCCTCGTTGAAGATGTCGCGGACGACCTTGATCGCGAGGTCGGGCTCGCCGTGCAGCAGGGCGGGGCCACCGTTGACTCCGGCCGCGGCCGCCTTGCTCTGGATGTCGGCCCACTGCATGGCGAGGCGCTCGACGTCGCGACGGAGCTCCTCCTCGCTGGCCCCCTCCGCGGCCGTGCGCACGATGACGCCGGCCTCCTCGGGCACCACCTGGCGCAGGATCGACTTGAGCCGCGCGCGCTCGGTGTCCGGGCAGCTTGCGGCTGATCCCGGTCATCGAGCCCTCGGGCACGAAGACGAGGAACCGACCGGGCAGCGAGATCTGGCCGGTGAGGCGGGCGCCCTTGTGCCCGAGCGGGTCCTTGCTGACCTGCACGAGGATCGTGTCACCGGACTTGAGCGCCGCCTCGATGCGCTTGCGGCTGGCCCTCCATGCCCGCGGCGTCCCAGTTGACCTCGCCGGCGTAGAGCACCGCGTTGCGGCCGCGGCCGATGTCGACGAACGCCGCCTCCATGCTGGGCAGCACGTTCTGGACCTTGCCGAGGTAGACGTTGCCGATCATCGACCCGCCGGTGCTGCGGTTGACGTAGTGCTCGACGAGCACGCCGTCCTCGAGCACGGCGATCTGGGTGCGGTCCTCGCGCTGGCGCACGATCATCACCCGGTCGACGGCCTCGCGCCGGGCGAGGAACTCGGCCTCGGTGAGGATCGAGGGGCGACGGCGGCCGGCCTCGCGGCCCTCGCGGCGGCGCTGCTTCTTGGCCTCGAGGCGGGTGGAGCCCTTCACCGAGGTGACCTCGGAGGAGGTGGACCGGACCCGCGGCTCGCGCACCCGGGTGACGGTCGCGACCGAGTCGCTCTCGCCGTCGCCCTCTCCCCCACGACGGCGACGACGCCGCCGGCGCCGGCTCGAGCCGTCGGCGCCGCCCTCGTCGTCGGCCTCGGGCTCGCCCTCGGCCTCGTCCTCGTCGGCGGCCGGCGCGGTCGCGCCCTCCGCCTCGCGGTCCTCGTCACCCTCGATCTCCGACGTGCGACGGCGACGACCGCGGCCACCGCGACGGCGCCGACGGCGGGCCGCTCCGGCCTCGGTGTCGTCGCCCTCGACCTCGACGTCCTCGGTCTCGGGCTCCTCGATCTCGGGCTCGCCCGGCTCGTCGACCTGCGCGGCCTCGTCGAGCTCCTCCTCGACCACCGGCTCCTCGGGAACCGGGGCGGCGGCCTTGCGGGTGCGGCTCGCGGCGGCCTTGCGGGTACGTACCGGCGCCGCCTCGACGCTCGGCGCCTGGAACAGCAGGAGACCCGCCGCGGGTGCGGACACCGGCTCGGGGGCGACGGCGTCGTCCGGGGCGGAGAACGCCGGTACGCCGGTGGCCGCGCGGCTGCGCGACCGGCGGGCGGGCGGGGCCTCGGCCTTCGGGGCGTCGGTGCCGTGCTCGGGGACGTGGTGCCCCGCGACCGGTGCGTCCTCGACCACCGGTGCGCCGTCGGCGACCGGGGTCGACGCGGCCTTCTTCGCCGTCGTGGTGGTCTTGGCCGCCTTGGTCGCCCGCGTGCGGGCTCGTCGTGGCGGCCTTGGTCGCCCGGGCGCCGGTCTTGGTCGCCCGCGGCGCCTTGGCCGCCGGCTCCGTGGCCGCGGGGGCGTCGTCGGCCGGCTCGACCGGAGTCGGCGCGTCCGCCGCGGTCGCGCCGGGGTTGTCGACGGGCTTCGGCGGCCCGGCGGGGCGTCCGGCCGCACGGCGGCGACGCGGAGCGGGGGTCTCGGAGGTGGTGGTGGTCGGGGTGTCGTCGCTCACGAGCGGTACTCCAGTTCTGACCCCCGGGTGCCAGGGGCACCGCGCGGAGGTCGTGCCGCCCGTGGCCGGAGCCGCGGGCGAAAGCCAGTGGGATGCACACGCACGAGCCCCGGAGTTCCGGGACCCGGTCGGGTGCCGATTCGGTCAGTCGCGGTCGGGCGCGAGCGGATCGGTGACCGCGTCCGTCGCGGTACCGACGCTCGCGTCCGCGACAAGCGGCCCCTGCGCCAGCCGGGTCACCCGGGAGGGGACCGGCGGCACCAGGTCGGCCACGAGTCGGAGCGCGGCGAGGACGTCATCGGGTCGGACGGACGGGGTGACGTGCCGCACGACCAGGTCGAGTATCGCACAGGGAGCCCCGTCGGCGTCCTTCGCGCGGGGCGCGTCGGGCCGGACCTCGAGGCGGACGACCGGCCGGCGGGCGTCGAACGAGCGCATCCCGGACTTCGTGAGCCGCTGCACCGCGACCTCGTCGGCCGCCAGGAAGGCGGCCACGGCCGCCTCGGCGACCGCGGGCGCGACGCCCGGCAGCTCGATCACCCACACGCTCGCCTCGAGCCGCTCGGCGAAGTCCGGGGACTGGACCGCCACGACCTCGAGCACGTCGAGGCCGGGCGGCAGCGCGGCGTCCAGGGCGACCCGGACGGCCTCCGGGTCGAGCGGCACCGTGACCGCCAGCTCGACGTACTCGGCCTCGCTGGCCGTGCCGGTGGGCGCGGCGTTCGTGTACGAGATGCGCGGGTGCGGGTTGAAGCCCTGGCTGTACGCCATCGGTACGCCGGTACGCCGCAGGGCGCGCTCGAGCGCACGCTGGAAGTCCCTCGTGCTGGTGAAGCGCAGCCGGCCGCGCTTGGCGTAGCGCAGGCGCAGCCGCTGGACGGTCGGCGCGACGTCGCGGACGGGGGCCTGGCGGGCCATCAGTGCGCCGCCGCGACCGGCACGAGGCCCTCGCCGCGCGGCGGCAGTGCCGGCATCCCGAGCAGCGTGGCTCCGGTCGGGCCGACCTGGATCTCGGTGCCCATCTGGTCGCAGACGCCGCAGTCGAAGCACGGCGACCAGCGGCAGTCCTCGACCTCGACCTCCGCGAGCGCGTCCTGCCAGTCCTCCCACAGCCAGTCCTTGTCCAGCCCGGAGTCGAGGTGGTCCCACGGGAGCACCTCGGTCTGGTCGCGCTCGCGCGTGGTGAACCAGTCGACGTCGACCGGCTGGTCGGCGAACGCGGCCTCGGCGGCCGCCATCCAGGCGTCGAAGGAGAAGTGCTCGCTCCACCCGTCGAAGCGGGCGCCCGTCGCGCCAGACCTGCTCGATGACCGCACCGACGCGACGGTCGCCCCGGGAGAGCAGTCCCTCGACGATGCCCGGCCTGCCGTCGTGGTAGCGGAAGCCGATCGACTTGCCGTACCTGCGGTCGGCGCGGATGGCGTCGCGCAGCTTGCGCAGGCGCGCGTCGGTGGTCTCGTGGTCGAGCTGACGCCGCCCACTGGAACGGCGTGTGCGGCTTGGGCACGAACCCGCCGATCGACACCGTGCAGCGGATGTCGTTGGTGCCGCTGACCTCGCCGGCCGGTCTCGATCACGCGGCTCGCGAGCTCGGCGATCTGCAGGACGTCCTCGTCGGTCTCGGTCGGCAGCCCGCACATGAAGTAGAGCTTCACCTGGCGCCAGCCGTTGCCGTACGCCGTCGCGACGGTGCGGATGAGGTCCTCCTCGGTCACCATCTTGTTGATGACCTTGCGCATCCGCTCGCTGCCGCCCTCGGGCGCGAAGGTGAGACCGCTGCGCCGCCCGTTGCGGGTGAGCTCGTTGGCGAGCTCGACGTTGAAGGCGTCGACGCGCGTGCTCGGCAGCGAGAGGCCGGTCTCGGTGCCCTCGTAGCGGTCGGCGAGCCCCTTGGCGATGACGGCGATCTCGCTGTGGTCGGCGCTCGACAGGCTGAGCAGGCCGACCTCCTCGTAACCGGTCTTGGCCAGCCCGTTGTCGACCATCTCGGCGATCGTGCGCGCGCTGCGCTCGCGCACCGGGCGGGTGATCATCCCGGCCTGGCAGAAGCGGCAGCCGCGCGTGCAGCCACGGAAGATCTCGACGCTCATCCGCTCGTGCACGCTCTCGGCCAGCGGCACGAGCGGCGCCTTCGGGTAGGGCCACTCGTCGAGGTCCATGACCGTGTGCTTGGCCACGCGCCACGGCACGCCCGGGCGGTTGGGCGCGACCCGCTGGATCCGTCCGTCGGGCAGGTAGTCGACGTCGTAGAACGACGGGACGTAGACGCCGCCGGTGCGGGCGAGACGGAGCAGCAGCTCCTCGCGGCCCCCCGGACGGCCCTCGGCCTTCCAGCCGCGGACGATCTCGGTGATGGCCAGCACGGCCTGCTCGCCGTCGCCGAGGACCGCGGCGTCGACGAAGTCCGCGATCGCCTCCGGGTTGAACGCCGCGTGGCCGCCCGCGACGACGACGGGGTGCGACTCGTCCCGGTCCCGGGCGTGGATCGGCACGCCGGCGAGGTCGAGCGCGGTGAGCATGTTCGTGTAGCCGAGCTCGGTGGAGAAGCTCAGGCCGAGCAGGTCGAACGCGCCGACCGGACGGTGGCTGTCGACGGTGAACTGCGGGACGCCGTGCGCGCGCATGAGCCGCTCGAGGTCCGGCCAGACCGCGTAGGTGCGCTCGGCGAGGGCGTCGGGGTGCTCGTTGAGCACCTCGTAGAGGATCTGCACGCCCTGGTTGGGCACGCCCACCTCGTAGGCGTCCGGGTACATGAGGGCCCAGTGCACGCTCACCGAGTCCCACGGCTTGCTGACGGCGTTGAGCTCTCCACCGACGTACTGGACGGGCTTGGTCACCAGCGGCAGGAGCGCCTCGAGCTGCGGGAAGACCGACTCGACGGACACGGGAGTTCCTTCGACGTACGACGGGGGAAGTGAGTCGATCCTAACGTCGCCGTCCCGGCCCGACCGAGAGTTTTCACGAGGGTGGCCGGTGCTCTAGAAGCAACCAGGGCCACCCTCAGTAGATGGTCGCGCAGGCGGCGGGCGCCTACTCCTGGGCGCGGAGATGGACGTTGATGAGCAGGCCGATCGCGAGCCAGGACGCGAACATGGAGGTCCCGCCGTACGAGACGAACGGCAGGGGCACGCCGGTCACCGGCATGATGCCGAGGTTCATCCCGATGTTCTCGAAGGCCTGGAACGCGATCCAGGTGGCGACGCCCGTGGCGACCAGGCGGCCGAACAGGTCGGTGGCTCTCATCCCGATGCGGATCGCGCGCCAGAGGATCAGGCCCAGCAGCGCGATGATGCCGCCCGCGCCGAGGAACCCGAGCTCCTCCCCCGCGACGGAGTAGACGAAGTCGGTCTGGTTCTCCGGCACGAAGCGGCCCTGCGTCTGCGGGCCGTGGAACAGGCCCGCGCCGAGCAGGCCGCCGGAGCCGATGGCGATGCGCGCCTGCTGGGTGTTGTAGCCGGTGTCGCGCGAGTCGGCCGTCGGGTTGGTGAACGCGGTGAACCGGTCGACCTGGTAGGGCTTGAGGACGCCCAGGTGGACGGCGAGGAAGGTCACCAGTGCACCCGCGACGAGGATGCCGGCCAGCCACCGCACCCGCGCACCGGACACCGACACGATCCCGAACACGATGCACGCGATGACGAGCACGGTCCCGAGGTCGGGCTGCATCAGGATGAGCGCCATGGGGAAACCGGCCACGAGCAGCGCGTAGAGCACGTCGATGTCGCGCGGCTCGTTCTCCGCGTCGCGCTTCTCGGAGAGGATCATCGCCATCCCGAGGATGATCGCGAGCTTCGCGAACTCCGAGGGCTGGAGGCTGAGGCCACCGGGCAGCAGGATCCACGCGTGCGCCCCGTTGATCGTCTTGCCGATCGGCGAGAGGACGACGAGCAGCCCCAGGATCGACGCCCCCCACAGGATCGGGGTGTAGGCGCGGAGCAGCCGGTAGTCGAACCGGGACACGAGCACCGCGAAGGCGATGCCCACCACGATGTTGAGCAGCTGCTTCTTCAGGTAGGTCTGCGGGTCGAGACCCTGCTCGACGAGCTTGCCCTGCGTCGCCGACCACACGAGCAGCGAGCCGATCACCGACAGCGCGAGCGCCGAGCCGAACAGCACCCAGTCGAGCCGGCGCAGGTACGACGACGAGGCGCTGCGCCGGGAGGTCGGCGGTGCGGCGTAGCCGACCGTCATGGCGACCACAGCCGTACGCCGGGAGCCCGGGCCCGACGCCGATGCCGTCGCCGCGCCCGACGACCGACCAGGCCGCCGCCGAGCAGCAGCGGTACGCCGAGGAACCCGCTCGACGTCGAGCTCGGCACGGGGTTGGCGCCCGACGTGGCGGTGGCGGCCGGGGCGGGCTTGGCGCTCTGGAGGGTCGTCGGCATGCCCGGGTAGACCGGCGTGCCGTCGGAGCGGACCGTCGGCAGCTTGGTCGCGGGCGCGTCGCCGACGAGCACGGACTTCGACGGGTCGATCGTCGAGCCGGTGATGCCGTAGAGCGCCTCGTAGATCTTCCGGACGCTCGGTGCGCTCGTGCCGGCGCCGGTACCGCCCTGCGACACCATCATCACGACGGCGTACTTCGGGCTGGTGGCGGGCGCGAAAGTCGCGAACCACGACGTCGACTGCTGGTTGCCGGACGCCTGGCCGGTTCCGGTCTTCGCGGCCACCGGGATCTGGTTGAGCGGGAAGCCCTTGAACGGGTTGTAGCCGGTGCCGTAGGGCTTGCTGGTGACCTCCGAGAAGGCCATCCGGAGGAACGCCATGTTCGCCTTCGAGACCGGCAGCGTGCCGGTCTTCTTCGGCTTGAAGACCGAGACGACCTTGCCGTCGCTGGCGACGAGGCCCTTGGCGACCTGCGGCTGCCAGATGGTCCCGCCGTTGGCGAGCGCGGAGTACGCCGTGGCCACCTGCAGCGGCGTCACGACGGTGTCGCCCTGGCCGATGGCCAGGTTGACCGAGTCACCGCCGCGGAACACGCCGCCGTCGGCGCAGTTCTCCACGGCGAGCGCCTTGAGGAACGCCGCCCGGTTCGGGTCGGTCTTGGCCACCTCGGGGTAGCCGGTCGTGGCCCGCCGGCACCACGCGTCGTGCAGCTGGGCGTTGAGGGCGGTCTTGAACGCGCGACCGCCGACGTGGCCGCGGGACTCGCTCGGCAGGTCGATGCCGGTGCGCCGGCCGTAGCCGAACGCCTTGGCCATCTTCTCGATCGGGTCCTTCGGGTTCGCCTTCGGCGTGAGACCGCCGTCGGCCAGCCACATGTCGAAGGCGACCTTGTACCACATCGTGTCGCACGAGACGGCGAGCCCCTTGGCGAGGTCGACCGGTCCCGGTGCCTCGCCCTCGAAGTTCGAGAACTTGCGGTTGCCGACCTGGACGTAGGCGGGGCAGTCGTAGATCTGGTTCGCCGTGTAGCCGTCCTGGAGCGCGGCCGACGCCGTGACGATCTTGAACGTCGAGGCGGGCACGAACTGGCCCTGCATGGCCCGGGAGATGAGCGGGTAGTTCGAGGCGGGGCTGGTGAGCGTGGCGTACTCGGTCTTCGAGATGCCGCCGACCCAGACCGACGGGTCGTACGTACGGGTACGACGCCATCGCCAGCACGTGGCCGTTGGTCACGTCCATGACGACGGCCGCGCCCGAGTCGCCCTTGTAGTGCGTGCCCGTGTTCTTGTCGACCTGCGTCCTGGCCCGGAGGATCGCGGCGTAGAGCTGCTGCTCGACGACGGTCTGCAGCTTGGCGTCGATGTTCGTCACCAGGTAGTCGCCCGGCGTCGGCTGGGTCTCCCCCACCGTGCCGACGACGGCGGCGGACTGGTCGACGACGAGCTGCTTCACGCCGGGGGTCCCGCGCAGCTGGGAGTCGTACTCCGCCTCGAGGCCGGAGCGGCCGATGAGGTCGGTGCGCTGCAGCTGCGTCTCGGTCGACGTCGCCACGCCGGCCTCCTGCTGCTTCTTCTGGGCGGCGAGCTCGGCGTCGCTGACCGGGCCGAGATAGCCCAGCAGGTGCGCGGCGTTGACGCCGTCGACACCCGGGTAGACGCGGACCGCCTCGAGCCCGGCGGTCACGCCGGGGTAGTCCGAGCGCTTCTCCATGATCGTGAGGGCGAGGTCCTGCGGGATGTCCTTCGCGACCGGGATGGGCTGGTACTGCGAGCCGTTCCAGCAGATCGGCGGCTTCTCGTGCGCGCCGAGGCCGCAGATCTCCAGCCGGTAGGAGATCGAGGTGTACGACGTGTGCAGCGCCTTGGCCAGCCGGGTGAGGACGGCGACGCCCTTGTCCTTCTGCTTCGCGAGCACGGTGCGGTCGACGCTCACGACGAGGGACGTGCGGTTGGAGACCAGGGGGCGACCGAGCTGGTCGAGGATCAGGCCGCGGGTGGCCGGGGTGACGACGTAGCGGTACTGGTTGGCCGACGCCTTCTGCGTGTAGACGTCGGCCGAGACGACCTGGAGGAAGAACAGCCGTCCGACCATCGTGACGAGCAGGGACACGATGAGGACGCCGAGCACCGCAAGGCGCAGTGACGACCTCTCGCTCACGGGTCAGGACTCCTGGTCTGGTGCGATGTTCGGGCGGATCGGGTCGCTATGGCGTGGACGACGGGCGCCGGCGCCGGGTTCCCCGACGTGACGGACGACTCATGCCGGTCGGTGCCGGACGACGGTGTCCGGCGGGTGCCGCGATCCAGGTTACTGGCGTCCCGCCTCGTAGCGGGGCGGCGGTGGATCCACCCGCCGCCACAGGGCGGCCACCCCGGGGACGACGAAGGCGGCCAGGACCACGGCGTACGCCGCCTGCGTGAGCACGAGACCGGGCACCCGGTCCCACGACACGCGGGGGTCCCCCACGAGGCCGCCGAGCAGCGCGGCGCCCAGCGTCGCGGCCCCGGCGAGCACGCCCGGTGAGCAGAACGGTGACGAACGGCGAACGGTCCCGGTCGCCGCCCAGGAGACCGGCGAGGTAGCCCACCACGACGAGCACGACCGCGGACAGCCCGAGCACGCCGGCCGCCGGGGTGACCAGGTCGAGCAGGAGCCCCGCGAACAGTCCGGTCGCTGCCCCGCGGACGGGACCCCCGACGAGCCCCAGGGCGATGACGGTCACGGCGAGGACGTCCGGGACCGCGCCTGGCAGGTGGAGGAGCGGCAGCGCCGTGAGCTCCACCAGGAGCGCGGTCACGACGAGGGCGACGGTGAGCGCGGTGCGCAGCCAGCCCACGTCAGGACGCCGACGGGTTGGGGGACGGCGAGGCGCCGGCGGTCGCACCGGTGCCGGTCGACCGGTCGGCCGGTCGTGCCGGCGGACGACGACGCGCTCGGCGTCGGCTTCGGCGGCAGGACCGTGTCGCGCGGGTCGGTCCGCGGTGGCTGGACGACCACGCCGACGAGGTCGAGCGACGTCACGTCGACGAAGGGCTGGACCTTCGCGATGCGGGTCAGCTGTCCCGGGGTCCCCTCCACCGAGGTGATCGTCCCGAGCGGCACGCCCGGGACGTAGGCACCGCCCTTGACGCCGTAGGACACCAGCCGGTCACCAACCGTGACGGGGGCGAACGGGTCGAGCAGCTGGAGCTCCAGGGAGCGCGGGTCGCCGGTGCCGTTGAGGAACCCGACCTCCATCGAGGACTCGACGCGGGCGCCGACCGTCGAGGTGGCGTCGACGAGCAGGGCCACGGTCGCGGTCGACGACGTGGTCGCGACGACCGGCCGACGAGACCCTGGCCGTTGAGGACGCTCTGGTCGACCTTCACGCCGTCCTTGCTGCCGACGTCGATCGTGACCGTCCAGGCGAATCCCTGCGCCGGGCCGTAGGCGATCGTCTGGGCCGGCAGCGTCTTGTACTGGCCGGCGCCGGCCAGCCGCAGGAGGTCGTTGAGCTCCTGCGCGCGGTTGTGGTCGTACTGCGTGGTGTTGAGCTGCTGCTGCAGGGCGTCGACCTGCTGCTGCAGGTCCGCGATCTGCCGGTCCTTGGAGCCGAGGCTCGAGATCGACGCCAGGAAGTCGCGGACCGGGCGTACGACGGCGCTCGCCGCGTTCTCGACCGGGCCGAAGATGCCCGACGCCGAGTCCCGGGCGGCTCCGCCGCCCCCGCGAAGGCTGAGCACCACGACGGTCAGGGACGTGAGCAGCAGCAGACCGAGGATGGTCCGCGTCCGCTTCGTGTCCCGCATTCGGTGTGCTCTCCCTGGTCACGGGTGCGCCCGCGACGCGTCGCGTCGCGGGCGCAGCCGTACGTGCACGATGTGCTAGTTGCGCGCCTCGGCGATGAGGACCTGCTGGAGGGCCTCGAACTCCTCGACGCACTTGCCCGACCCGAGCGCCACGCAGTCGAGCGGGTCGTCAGCGATGACGATCGGCATGCCGGTTTCGTGCCGCAGCCGCTCGTCCAGACCGTGCAGCAGCGCGCCGCCGCCGGTGAGCACGATGCCGCGGTCCATGATGTCGCCGGACAGCTCCGGGGGCGTGCGGTCGAGCGTGGTCTTGACGGCGTCGACGATCGCGTTGACCGGCTCGTCGATGGCCCGGCGGATCTCCTCGGCCGTGACGACGACGGTGCGCGGCAGGCCGGTGACGAGGTCGCGGCCGCGGATCTCGGCGTGCGGCTCGTCCGGGCTCGGGAACGCCGACCCGATCGCCATCTTGATCTCCTCGGCGGTGCGCTCGCCGAGCATGAGGGAGTACTCCTTCTTCACGTAGTTGATGATCGAGGTGTCGAGCTCGTCACCACCCACGCGGATGGACAGGCTGGTCACGATGCCGCCCAGGGAGATCACGGCGACCTCGGTGGTGCCACCCCCGATGTCGACCACCATGTTGCCGGTGGGCTCGTGGACCGGGAGGCCGGCGCCGATCGCCGCGGCCATCGGCTCCTCGATGATGTAGACCTTGCGGGCGCCCGCGGCGTAGCCGGCGTCCTTGACCGCGCGCTGCTCGACGCCGGTGATGCCCGAGGGCACGCAGACGACGAGGCGCGGCTTGGCCAGGTGGCGCCGCTTGTGCACCTTCTGGATGAAGTAGCGGAGCATCCGCTCGGTCGTGTCGAAGTCGGCGATGACGCCGTCCTTGAGCGGCCGGATGGCGACGATGTTGCCCGGCGTGCGGCCGATCATCTTCTTCGCCTCGGCACCCACGGCGAGGATCCCGCCGGTGGTGTTGTTGATCGCGACGACGCTCGGCTCGTTGAGCACGATGCCGCGGCCACGCACGTAGACGAGCGTGTTCGCGGTACCGAGGTCGACGGCCATGTCACGACCGATGAACGACAGGTTGTTGGCCATGGGGCGGGGAAGCCTTCCGGTGGAGAACGATCGGGCGGACCGGCGTAGCGTCGTTGCGGACACGGTCCGCGCCCCATGGTACGGGGCCGGTGGGGGTCCGCGTCCACGTCGCTCCGGCGACCGGACCGTTCCCGGACGGTGGTGCTCCCGGCCCAAGGACGGGGCCGGGGACGATCAGGCCAGGCCGGGGAAGAACAGCGCGATCTCGCGGGCGGCCGACTCCGGCGAGTCCGACCCGTGCGACACGTTCTCGCTCATCACGGTGGCCAGGTCTCCGCGGATCGTGCCCGGGACGGCCTTGGCCGGGTCGGTCGCACCCATCATCGTGCGCCAGGAGGCGATCGCCTCGCGGCCCTCGATCACCCCGGCCAGCAGCGGGCCGGACGTGATGAAGTCCACGAGCTCGGCGAAGAACGGCTTGTCGCGGTGCTCGCCGTAGTGCTCCTCGGCGGTGGTGCGGTCCAGCGTGCGCAGCTCGAGGGCGACGAGCCGGAAGCCCTTGCGCTCGATGCGGCTGAGGACCTCGCCGACCAGGCCGCGGGCGACCCCGTCCGGCTTGACGAGGACGAGGGTGCGCTCGGACACGGCTGTGCTCCCGGGATGTGCGGTTCGGGGTGTGCGCCGGGCCGGGACGGCCTCGGCGACGGCCCGATCCTAGCCGTCGCCGGAGGGTCCGCCGGACGCGTCGCCGGTGGGCCGCGGTGTGACGCTGCCGACCCCGCGGCGGGCGGCCCGGGCCCGAGCGCTCTCCGCGGCCAGCTGCTCACCCTTCGCGCCGTACACGAGTGCGACGACCCAGACCGCGAGGAAGACCAGCCCGAGCACGGCCAGGGCGGGGACGAGGAGCCCGGCGAGAAGCACGAGGACCTGCATCGCCCAGCCGACCGCCACGCCGTGCGGTCGGCGCACGAGGCCGGCGGCCAGCACCAGGAGGACGGCCAGCGCGCCCAGCACCCAGGCCGACGACGCGTCGCGACCGGTGGCGAGCACCGCCACGGGGATCGCGAGGGCGACGACGACGGCCTCCAGCACGAGGAGCGCCGCCAGCAGCGACTTCACCGGCTCACGCGTCCCCACGACCGAGCAGGGCGCGCGCCTCCGCCGCCGTCACGACCGAGCCGGTCACGAGCACGCCGGTGCCGCCGCCGAGGTCGGCGGCGGCCTCGTCGGCACGGGCCATCGCGGTGTCCAGCGCGTCGGCCAGCCGGCCCTCGACCTCGACCCGGTCCGCACCGAACACCTCGACCGCGATCGCGGCCAGGACGTCGACGTCGGTCGCGCGCGGCGACGAGCTGCGGGTGACGATGACCTCGGCCAGCACGGGCTCGAGCGCCTCGAGCAGCCCGCGGGCGTCCTTGTCCTCGAGCACGCCCACCACGCCGACGAGAGAGGTGAACTCGAAGCCGTCGGAGATCGCGGCCGCCAGCGCGCGGGCGCCGTGCGGGTTGTGCGCGGCGTCGACCACCACGGTGGGCGTGCGTCGGACGACCTCGAGCCGTCCCGGAGAGGTCACCGACGCGAAGCCCTGACGGACGAGGTCGGGGTTGAGCGGGGCCGAGCCTCCCCCGAGGAAGGCCTCGACCGCGGCCAGCGCGACGGCCGCGTTCTCCGCCTGGTGGGCGCCGAACAGCGGCAGGAACACGTCGTCGTAGTCGCCGCCCGGACCGCGCAGGGTGAGCAGCTGGCCGCCGACGGCCGGCGCGCGGTCGACGACGCCGAACTCGACGCCCTCGCGGGCGACGGTGGCGCCGGTCTCCACGCAGCGCCGCACGAGCACCTCCGCGGCATCCAGGGACTGCGCCGCGAGCACGGCCGTGCCGCCCGGCTTGATGATCCCGGCCTTCTCGGCGGCGATGGCCGCGACGGTGTGGCCGAGGTACTCACGGTGGTCGAGGTCGACCGGGGTCACCACCGCCACGGTCGAGTCCACGACGTTCGTGGCGTCCCAGGACCCGCCCATGCCCGCCTCGACGACGGCCACGTCGACCGGTGCGTCGGCGAACGCGGCGTACGCGAGTGCGGTCATGATCTCGAAGAAGGACAGCCGCGGGCCCCCCGCAGCGGTGCTCGCGCGGTCGACCATGGCGACGTAGGGCTCGATGTCGTCGTGGATGCGGACGAAGCGCTCGGAGTCGATCGCGTCCCCGTCCAGCCGGATCCGCTCGCGGACCGAGTGCAGGTGGGGGCTGGTGAACAGCCCGGTGCGCAGCCCGAACGCGCGCAGCAGCGCCTCGACCATCCGGGCGGTGGAGGTCTTGCCGTTCGTGCCCGCGACGTGGATGACCGGATACGCCGTCTGCGGGTCGCCCAGCAGGTCGACGAGGTCGCGGATCCGGTCCAGCGACGGCTCGATCCTCGACTCCGGCCAGCGTTCGGCGAGCGCGCGCTCGATCGCGAGGTACCGGGTCAGGACGTCCTCGGCCTCGTCGCCCTCCAGCGGGGCGAGCGTCCCGTCGCCGACGTGGGCCGGAACGTCCTCGTCGAACGCCGGACCGAGACCGCTGTCCTCGTCGTCGTCCGGGCCGAGCCCGACCGGGCCGCGGAGGTCGTGGGCCGGTCCGCGCAGGTCGCCCAGGGGCCCGTCCATGTCGTCGCGCTCGTCGCCGGGGTCCACGTGGCCGAATCCTACGCGGGCCGCGCCTGCGGCCCCGCCGAGCGTCCGGGCCGCAACGCGTTCGGGGCTCCGCGCCGCGTTCCCTAGGATTGGCGCCCATGAGCACCCCTGCGCCCGACTCGCGCGTCCCGGAGAAGCCGACGATCGACGGCATCGAGGACCGCTGGGCCGACGTATGGGACCAGGAGGGCACCTACCGCTTCGACCGGACGAAGACGCGGGAGCAGATCTACTCGATCGACACCCCGCCCCCCACGGTCAGCGGTTCCCTGCACGTCGGTCACGTGTTCTCCTACACGCACACCGACTGCATCGCGCGCTACCAGCGCATGCGCGGGCTCGAGGTCTTCTACCCCATGGGCTGGGACGACAACGGCCTGCCGACCGAGCGCCGGGTGCAGAACCACTTCGGCGTGCGCTGCGACCCGTCGCTGCCGTACGACCCGTCGTTCGAGCCGCCGGCCGAGCCGGGCAAGCACCAGCTCCCCGTGTCGCGACGCAACTTCGTCGACCTCTGCGAGCGCCTGACGCTCGAGGACGAGAAGGTCTTCGAGCAGCTCTGGCGCCGCCTCGGCCTCTCGGTGGACTGGTCGCACAACTACCAGACGATCGACTCCACCGCGCGCACGGCGTCGCAGCGCGCCTTCCTGCGCAACCTCGCGCGCGGCGAGGCCTACCAGCACGAGGCCCCCACGCTGTGGGACGTGACGTTCCGCACCGCGGTGGCCCAGGCGGAGCTGGAGGACCGGGAGCGCCCGGGCGTCTACCACCGCATCGGCTTCCCGGCCCCGGACGGCTCGCGCGTCTTCATCGAGACGACCCGCCCCGAGCTGCTGGCCGCCTGCGTCGCACTCGTGGCGCACCCGGACGACGAGCGCTACCAGCCGCTGTTCGGCACGACCGTGCGCACGCCGCTGTTCGACGTCGAGGTGCCGGTGGTGGCCCACCGTCTCGCCGATCCCGAGAAGGGCTCGGGCATCGCGATGATCTGCACCTTCGGCGACACGACCGACGTGACGTGGTGGCGCGAGCTCGACCTCCCGACCCGCCCCATCATCGGCTGGGACGGCCGGGTCCTGCCGGAGACGCCGGGCTGGATCACCACCGACATCGGTCGCGAGACCTACGCCGCCCTGGCGGGCACGACGACGTTCACCGCGAAGGAGCGCATGGTCGAGGCGCTCGGCGCGGCCGGCTTCCTCGAGGGCGAGCCGCGGCCCACGGTGCAGGCGGTGAAGTTCTTCGAGAAGGGCGACAAGCCGCTCGAGATCGTGACGACGCGGCAGTGGTACATCCGCAACGGCGGTCGCGACGCCGACCTGCGCGCGCGCCTCGTGCAGCGCGGCGCGGAGCTGCAGTGGCACCCGTCGTTCATGCAGGCCCGCTACACGTCGTGGGTCGAGGGGCTCAACGGCGACTGGCTGATCTCGCGCCAGCGCTTCTTCGGCGTGCCCGTGCCCGTCTGGTACCGCCTCGACGAGCACGGTCAGCCGGTCTACGACGTGCCGCTGGTGCCACGCGAGGACGAGCTGCCGATCGACCCGAGCAGCGACGCCCCCGCGGGCTACGACGAGTCGCAGCGCGGGCGGCCCGGCGGTTTCATGGGCGACCCCGACGTCATGGACACGTGGGCGACGTCGTCGCTGTCGCCGCAGATCGCCGGCGGCTGGCAGGTGGACGAGGACCTGTGGTCCCGGCTCTGGCCCTTCGACCTCCGCCCGCAGGCGCACGAGATCATCCGCACCTGGCTGTTCTCCTCCGTCGTGCGCGCGCACCTCGAGGACGACGTCCTCCCGTGGAAGCACGCGGCGATCAGCGGCTGGATCCTCGACCCGGACCGCAAGAAGATGAGCAAGTCCAAGGGAAACGTCGAGACCCCGATGGACCGGCTCGACGAGTTCGGCGCCGACGCGGTGCGCTACTGGGCCGCGTCCGGCCGTCCCGGGTGCCGACACGGCGTACGACGTCGGCCAGATGAAGATCGGTCGTCGCCTCGCGATCAAGCTGCTGAACGCGAGCAAGTTCGTCCTCGGCCTCGGTGCCGCGCTGCCCGACGGCCTCGCCGCGGTCACCGACCCGCTCGACCGGGCGATGCTCGCCGCGCTCGGCCGGGTGGTCGAGGAGGCGACGTCCGCGTTCGACGACTACAACTACGCGCGCTCGCTCGAGATCACCGAGTCGTTCTTCTGGTCGTTCTGCGACGACCACCTCGAGCTGGTCAAGGACCGGGCGTACGGCGCCCGCGGTCCCGAGGCAGCGGCGTCGGCCAAGGCCGCTCTCGCCGTCGCCCTGTCCGTGCAGCTCCGCCTGTTCGCCCCCGTGCTGCCGTTCGTCACCGAGGAGGTCTGGTCCTGGTGGCTCGAGGGCAGCGTGCACCGCGCCGCCTGGCCGACGGTCGACGAGCTCGCGGGCGGCACCGGGGACGGCGCGGTGGTGGCCGACGTGGCCGTCGTGCTCTCCGGGATCCGCAAGGCCAAGAGCGAGGCCAAGGTCTCCATGCGCGGCGACGTCGCGTCCGCAGTGGTGACCGGGGAGGCCGGGCGCCGTGGCGCGGGTCGAGCAGGCCGCGGGCGACCTCGCCGCGGCGGGACGCGTCGCCGACCTGCGGTTCGTGCCGTCGGACGGACCGCTGGGCGTGGACGTCACGCTCGCGGGCTAACCAGCGCTTCCGGCGGCTCAAGTGGCCGCCGGTCGGGGTCGATCCCCCGGGAAGGCGGAACGGTCGAGGTGGCCGACCCGCGACCGAACGAGGTGATCGGCGTGACCCGCACGTCCGCTCTCGCACCGCCGGCCGAGAACACGACGGGCGGAGCCACCATCCTGCCCGGCGTACCCCTGCCTGCCTGGGGCCGCGCCGAGGAGCCCGTCCTCCCGGACCCGCCGCCGCCCCCGGCACCGGTCCCCACCGTCCCGGTCGTGGAGCCGCCGACCGCGACCGTCGACGCCGCGCCCGCTCCCGCGCTCGTGCCCGGTCCGATGGTCGAGCCGCCGACGGCGACCGTCGACGCCGAGCCCGCTCCCGCGTTCGTGCCGGGTCCGATGGTCGAGCCGCGCCCCCGGCACCGGTCCCCACCGTCCCGGTCCTGGAGCCGCCGACGTCGACCGTCGACGCCGGGCCCGCTCCCGCGCTCGTGCCGGCTCCCGTGGTCGAGCCGCCGACCGGGACCGTCGACGACGCGCCCGCTCCCCTGTTCGTGCCGGATCCGGTCGTGGACGCCCTTCCCGGGCCGGTGGCGGGCGAGCGGCCTGACGGTGGGAACGACGACGTGGTCGTGGCACCCGTCGCCGTCGAGGTGTGGGTCCACGAGCACCCGGCTGCCGACCCGCGCGACGTGGTCGACGCACCCGAGCAGGAGCTCGCCGCCCCGGTGCCCGCGCCGGACGCGCTCGCGCTCGACGCCCCCGTGCCCGCGCTCGACGCCGCTGCCCGCGCCGGACGCATTCGCGCTCGACGTCCTCGTGCCCGCGTTCGACGTCCCCGTGCCCGCGCTGGACCCCCCGCTTCCCGTCCCACCCGTGTCCGCGGCCTACGCCGCCGCGGGTGCCGCGCCGCCCACCGCACCGTGGGGCGAGGCGCCGCCCCCGCTTCCGGTCCTCCCCCCGCCGACGCCCTTCCCGACCCACCTGCCCGAGCCCGCGGACATCCCGGTCGAGCTGGCCCCACCGGGCGGCGAGCCGATCGCCGTCGGCGGCGGTGCCCACCTCGCCGCCGGGTCGGTCACCCGCTCCAGCGGCGGGTCGATGGCCGTCGGCCGCCGACCACTCGTGCTGCTCGGAGCAGTCGGCGGCGTCCTGGTGCTCGGCGCCGTCGCCGCGTTCGGGTGGCCCGGGCTGCTCGTCGCCCAGGACGACACCTCCGGCGGGACCGCCGCACCCGCGGCCCCGGTGAGCGCACCCGTGACCCTGCAGGCGCCGGCGTCGGCGGCCGGGTTGAGCCTGCTCCCGGGTGCCGCGGCCGACGCGCTCACGAGGGCCGCCCAGGGCACCACGATCGCCGGCTACGCGACACCGGTCAGCGCGGTGTACGGCACCGGCGCGAACGCCGGTCGCCACGGTGATCGCCTGGACCGCGACGAAGCGTGGCACGCCGACCGAGGTGTCGACCGCGTTCGCCGGCTACCAGGGCGCCACGGGCCGCCCGGTCACGGCGGTCACGCCGGTGCCCACCGGTGCTCTCGGCGGATGGATGAGCTGTGGGAGCAGCGTGGTCGGTACGACGCCGGCCTCGGTCTGCTTCTGGTCGGACGACGCGACGTTCGGCGCCATCACCGTGCTGCGGCCGGCGAGCGCCGCGCAGGGCGCCGCGACCGCCACCGCGCTGCGCGCGGCAGTGGAGAAGCGCGGCTGAGCAAGCCGGCAGGGCGCCGCCTCCGGGGAGCCCGGGGCGGGACGGGTCAGGCGCTCTTCTCGCGCCGCTCGCGGCGCGGCGGAGCGTCGCGCGGCACGAGGGTGGGCAGCACGCTGTCGAGGACGACCTCGCCGGTGATCACGACCCGAGCGACGTCGTCGCGGCTCGGCACGTCGTACATCACCGACAGGAGGACCTCCTCCATGATCGCGCGCAGGCCGCGCGCCCCGGTGCCGCGCAGGACCGCCTGGTCGGCGACCGCCTCGAGCGCGTCGGGGGTGAACTCGAGCTCGACGCTGTCGAGCTCGAACAGCCGCTGGTACTGGCGCACGAGGGCGTTGCGCGGCTCGGTGAGCACCTTGACGAGCGCGTCGCGGTCGAGCGCGACGACCGAGGTGAACACCGGGAGGCGACCGATGAACTCGGGGATCATGCCGAACTTGAGCATGTCCTCCGGCATGACCCGGCCGAAGACGTTGCCCGGGTTGGTGTCTCCGGTGTCCATCGTCGCGGTGAAGCCGAGCGCCTTGCGCCCGATGCGCTGCTCGATGATCTTGTCGAGACCGGCGAAGGCGCCGCCGACGATGAACAGCACGTTGGTGGTGTCGATCTGGATGAACTCCTGGTGCGGGTGCTTGCGCCCACCCTGCGGGGGGACGGATGCCGTCGTGCCCTCGAGGATCTTCAGCAGCGCCTGCTGCACGCCCTCGCCGGAGACGTCGCGCGTGATCGACGGGTTCTCGCTCTTGCGCGCGACCTTGTCGATCTCGTCGATGTAGATGATGCCCGTCTCGGCCTTCTTGACGTCGTAGTCGGCGGCCTGGATGAGCTTGAGCAGGATGTTCTCGACGTCCTCGCCGACGTAGCCGGCCTCGGTGAGCGCCGTCGCGTCGGCGATCGCGAACGGCACGTTGAGCATGCGCGCGAGGGTCTGGGCCAGCAGCGTCTTGCCCGAGCCCGGTGGGACCGAGGAGCAGGATGTTGGACTTCGCGAGCTCGACCGACTCGTCGCCGCGCCGCTCCGCGCCGGTGCCGGCCTGGACGCGCTTGTAGTGGTTGTAGACCGCGACCGAGAGGGCCTTCTTCGCGGCGTCCTGCCCGATGACGTACTTGTCGAGGAAGTCGTAGATCTCACGCGGCTTGGGCAGCTCGTCGAACTGCAGGTCGCTGGACTCGCTGAGCTCTTCCTCGATGATCTCGTTGCACAGGTCGATGCACTCGTCGCAGATGTAGACACCAGGACCTGCGATGAGCTTCTTGACCTGCTTCTGGCTCTTGCCGCAGAACGAGCACTTGAGCAGGTCTCCGCCGTCACCGACTCGGGCCACGTGATCGTCCTCTCGTCGGCATGCCTGGCGGCATGACGCCTGCGCCGGCCGCGCCTGCTCGCGGCCCGTACGTGTCCGAAGGTACCTCGCGGTGCCCGCGGAAGACCGTGCCGGGACACGCCGGATCGGGGGTTTACGCCGACAGCGCAACGCCCGCCCGACACGCGGTCGGACGGGCGTCGCCCCTGGTCAGAGGCCTGCTGAGCCCGGTATGAGCGGGTTCAGGGCGTCTGCTCAGGCGCTGGCGGCCGAGGCCTTGCGGGACGGGATCACCGAGTCGACGATGCCGTACTCCACGGCCGCGGCGGCGTCGAGGATCTTGTCCCGCTCGATGTCCTTCTGCACGAGCTCGGGCGCCCGCCCCGTGTGCTTCGCGAGGATGGCCTCCATCTCGGTGCGCATCCGCATGAGCTCGTTGGCCTGGATCTCGATGTCGCTGCCCTGGCCCCCGCCCTCGGTGTAGGGCTGGTGGATCAGCACGCGGGCGTGCGGGAGGGCGTAGCGCTTGCCGGGAGTGCCCGAGGCGAGCAGCACCGCGGCCGCGGACGCGGCCTGCCCGAGGCACACCGTGGTGATGTCGGGCTTGACGAACTGCATCGTGTCGTAGATCGCCGTCATGGCGGTGTAGGAGCCGCCGGGCGAGTTGATGTAGATGCTGATGTCGCGGTCCGGGTCCATCGACTCGAGGCACAGCAGCTGCGCCATGATGTCGTCCGCGCTCGTGTCGTCGATCTGGACGCCGAGGAAGATGATGCGCTCCTCGAACAGCTTGGAGTACGGGTCCCAGGTCTTGGTGCCCTGCGACGTGCGCTCGACGAACTGCGGGAGGATGTAACGCGCCTCGGGGGCGCGCGTATCCGGCACGCGCTCCCGACGACGGGATGACGAGGTTGCTCATGATGATGTCTCTCTCCGTCTCAGGCCGTGCCGCCGCCGCCGGTGACGTCAGCAGCTGACGTCACGACGTGGTCGACGATTCCGTACTCCCTGGCCTCCTCGGCGGAGAACCACTTCTCCCACTCGGAGTCCTCGACGATGCGCTCGACGGGCTGTCCGGTGTGCTGGGCGATGAGCTCGGCGAGCTGCTGCTTGATGAGCAGCATCTGCTCGGCCTGCTTCTGCACCAGCGACTGGACGCCGCCGAGGCCGCCGAGCGGCTGGTGCATCATCACGCGGGCGTGCTTGAGGGCGTAGCGCTTTCCGGGCGCCCCCGCGGTGAGGAGGAACTGCCCCATCGACGCGCACATGCCGAGGCCGATGCGTGCCGACGTCGTTGGAGACGAACTGCATCGTGTCGTAGATGGCCATGCCGGCCGACACGCTGCCGCCGGGCGAGTTCACGTAGAGGTAGATGTCCTTCTCGGGGTCCTCGGCCGACAGGAGGAGCAGCTGACGGACGATCTCGTTGGCCATCTCGTCACGGACCTCGCCCTCGAGGAAGATGATCCGCTCGCGGAGCAGCCGATCCTTGATCGAGTCGGCGTAACCGGTGATGCCACCGGGCCCGGGCCCTTGATCGCTCCAGGTACCGCTCACGGTGTTCCTCCTGCAGTCGTGGTGTGCGTCGTCGTCGTACCTGACGTGTGATCGACCCTAACCAGAGAACACCCCCGTGCCATCCCGGGCGCGGGGGTGTTCGCCGTAGGCGTTATTCCTTCCGACTCCAAGCGCCCGCCCTCCGGGCGAACGCGTCGCCGGTCGCCTCCGCCTCACGCCAGGTCGTCGGCTCCGCCGACGACAGAGAGGTTCGGAGCGACCCCCTTCGGGGGTGCGCTCCGGACCTCTCGGCGCTCGTTGCTTCGGCGTACTGCCCGACTCTCGGCCATCAGGAGCGGAAGTCGGGCATTGCCGGGTCAGTCGTGGTCGTGGCCCTCGTGGTCGTGACCCTCGTGGTCGTGGTCGTGGTCGTGACCCTCGTGGTCGTGGTCGTGGTCGTGACCCTCGTGGTCGTCGAGGATCCGGGGGAGGTCGGCGGCGTCGAGCGCGCCGAGGTCCACCGGTGCGCCGGTCGGTGTCGACGACCGTCGCGTGCTCGAGGACGTGGGCGAGGGCCTTGGCCGCGCCGTACCTCGCCGACGGCCGCGGGCACCTGGCCGGCGTTCACGAGCTCCTGCGCGAACTGGTCGGGGCTCATGCCGTAGCGCGGCGCCTGCTGGACGAGCCAGGAGGACAGCTCGGCCTCGGAGACCGAGAGGTCCTCGGTCTCGGCGATCTTGTCCAGCACCAGCTGGCTCTTGAGCCCGTCGCGGCTCTGCTGCTCGAACTCGGCGCGGTGCTCGTCGTCGCCGTGGCCGTCGGAGAAGTGCTCCTCGACCTGCTGGGCGATGACGCCGTCGGGGACGGGGACGTCCGTCGCGGCCAGCAGCGCCTCGGCGACCTTCTCCCGGGCGGCGTAGCCCTGCTCCAGCCGCTTGACGCCGGCGAGCCGGGTGCGCAGGTCGTCGCGCAGCTCCTCGATCGTGTCGAACTCGCTCGCGAGCTGGGCGAAGGCGTCGTCCGCCTCGGGCAGGACCCGCTCGCGCACGGTGCTCACGACGACCGTGACCGCGATCTCCTTGCCCTCGTACTCGCCGGCCTCGGGCGTGAAGGTGAAGGAACGGGTGTCGCCGGCCGACGCGCCCTCGAGCGCCTCGTCGAAGCCGGGGAGCATCCCCTCGGTGCCGAGCTCGTAGGACAGCGCCGTCGCGACGAGGTCCTCGACCGGCGACGCCGTCGTGCTCGCCCGAGATGTCGAAGAGCAGGACGTCACCGGTGGTGCCGGCGCGCTCGACCGTCGTGAGGGTGCCGAAGCGGCTGCGCAGGCGCGTCGAGCTGGGTCTGCACGTCGTCGTCGGTGACCTCGGCGGGGTCGACCGTGACCTCGATCGTGTCGTACGCCGGGAGCTCGAACTCGGGGACGACGTCCATCTCGGCCGTGAACGCGAGCGGGGCGGCGTCCTCGAACGTGGTCACGTCGACCTCGGGCCGCCCGAGCAGCTTGATCTCGTTCTCGCGCAGCGCAGCGTCGAGGTTGAGGTTGATCGCGTCGTTGATCGCCTCGTCGAGGACGGCGGCACGGCCGACGCGCTGGTCGATGACCCGGTTCGGCACCTTGCCCTTGCGGAAGCCGGGCACCGTGATCTGGGCCGCGATCCGCTTGTAGGCGGCGTCGAGCGCCGGCTTCAGCTCCTCGAACGGGACCTCGACGGTGAGCTTCACCCGGCTGGGCGAGAGGGTCTCGACGGCGCTCTTCACGGGGATCGGTACTCCTGGTCTGGTCGCGCCGTCGGACGAGGGCGCGGTCGGGCGTGCGGGGTTCGTGCTCGGTGGTGCCGCTGATCCGGCGCGCGAGCCCGTCCTCCGGGGACGACGGACGTGCGGGACGGGGTCAGGACCCCGAACCAGTCGGGGCGGGGAGAGTCGAACTCCCGATCTCCTGCCCCCAAAGCAGGCGCGCTAGCCACTACGCTACGCCCCGCGGCGCCGACCGAAGTCTAGTGGACCGGCCGAGCGCCCTCGACGCTCCGGCCGTCCTCCGCCCGCGGCGCTGCGTACCACCCGCGGGCGGGCCCGTCGCGTTGTGGAATCATGGCGACGACGTCCCCGGGCGTCGCCCGCGGGTGTAGCTCAATGGCAGAGCCCCAGCCTTCCAAGCTGGCCATGCCGGTTCGATCCCGGTCACCCGCTCCAAGCAAGACCTGCCCCAAGGGCAGGAATCCGTTGCGGCACAAACTATTTCGACGGACTAGACACCCGCGAAAAGTCGACAAAGACGTCGGAGCAGCCCCGTGCCCGGCGACGTCCCTGCGTCACACGGACGCACCGGCCGGGACGGCAGCTGCGGGCTTGGTCACCGGCACGCTGCTCGCTCGGCGCCGGGCGATGACCTTGCCCAGCTCCCACGCGATGAAGAGCACGACGGCGGGGGTGGCTCCGATCAGCCACTGCTCGCCGGTGAGCTTGATGGTGCCGAGCAGGGAGGGCAGGAAGTCGCCCTTGGCGATCAGCACGGCCAGGGCGATCTCGACCACGGCGACGATGTTGACTGTCTTGTTGTCGAACGTCTCGACGCGGAAGGTCGACCCCTTCTCGTCGCGGCTCTCGAACGCTGCGATGACGAGCATGAGCGAGAACGCGACCAGCCCCATGGTGCTGCCGATCTCGGTCTTGCCGTAGTGGTCCTTGCCGAACACGATCAGCAGGTCGATGGTCAGTGACATGAACAGCCCGGCCAGGCCGACTGTGGCGATGACGGCGGGGCTCATGATCGAGGCGTTGCGCGGTCGCGGCCGCCGCGTCATCAGACCCGGTGTCTCCTTGTCCAGACCCAGCGCGATACCGACGGGCGCGGTGATGAGGAAGTTGATCCAGAGGATCTGGACGGCGGAGAACGGCTGACCGCCGGCGATGTTGAGCAGGCTCGCGAGCAGGAACGTCACCACGTAGGTGACGAGGGCGACGAGCATGAAGCGGATGTACTTGAGCATGTTGTCGTAGAGCTTGCGGCCCTCGGACACGGCACGGACGATCGTGGCGAAGTTGTCGTCGGTGAGGATCATCCGCCCGGCGTTCTTGGCCACCTGGGTGCCGGTGCCCATCGCGATCCCGATGTCGGCGGCCTTGATCGCCGGTGCGTCGTTGACGCCGTCGCCGGTCATGGCGACGACCTCGCCCTTCTTGCGCAGGGTCTCGACCATCAGCACCTTGTGCTCGGGGGCGACGCGCCCGACCACGCCGATGTTGTCGATCCGCTCGAGCCGCTCGGCCTCGGACATCGCTGCCAGCTCGGTGCCCAGGATGGCCTCCCCCGGGATCCCGAGCTGCTTGGCCACTGCGGCCCCCGTGACCACGTCGTCCCCGGTGACCATCCGCACGCGAATGTTGGCTGCCTGCGCGGCCCTGACGGCGTCGAGGGACTCTGCGCGCGGCGGATCGATCATCCCCACGATCGCGGTCATCTGCAGGTCGTGGACCAGAGAGAGCAGGTCGCCCTCGGGGTCGAACTCGGCCGGGTCGATGTCCCTGGTCGCGGCCGCCATGATGCGCAGACCCTTCCCACCGAGGCGATCCATTTCCGCCTGGGCACGCTGGTTCTGCGGCTCCCCCCACGGCACTGACTCACCCTGAGCCAGGGCCGAGGTCGCCCGCCCGATCACGGCTGGGGCTGCACCCTTGACGAACGCCCGGACGACGGCGTTGCCCGACGCGTCCTTCGCGTCACAGAAGGCCACCATGAGCTTGTACGTCGGATCGAACGGCAACGTCGCCACCCGCGAGTAAGCCTCCCTGGTGCTCTCGACGTCGATCCTCGCCTTGTGCCCGAGAACCAGCAGAGCACCCTCGGTCGGGTCCCCGACGACCTTGCCGTCGACCAGCTTCGCGTCGTTGGTGATGAGGAAGGGCAGGATCGCCGCCTCGATCGTGTCCGACTTCCCGGCCGTGTGCTCGACCCCGCCGTCGAGTCCGTAACCCATGCCGGTGATCGCGTAGCGGTCGGTCGGGTCGATCACCTCGACCACCGTGACCTGGTTCATGGTCAACGTGCCGGTCTTGTCGGAGTTGATCGCCGAGGTCGAACCGAGGGTCTCCACCGAGTCCAGGCTCTTCACCACCGCACCGTGCGCGGCGAGCTCCCGTGACCCGCTGGACAGGATGACCTGCAGGACGGTCGGCATCGCCATCGGGACCGCGGCGAGTGCCAGGGCGATCGCGGTGGTGAAGATGGTCTGCGCCGACTCACCTCGGGACAGCCCGAGGGCGAACATGATCGCGATGGTCAGCCCGGCCGCTGCCGCGATCCACAGAGTCAGCGTGTCCAGCTGCTTGGTCATCGGGGTCTTCAGGGTTGGTGCCGACTTCAGCATCCCGGAGATCTGGCCGACGGCGGTGTCCGCACCGGTCCCGGTGACGATCATGACGCCGGCTCCGTGGGTCACCGGTGTGTTCATGAACGCCATGTTCAACTGGTCGCCCAGCACTGGGTTCTCGTCGCTGATCGGGTCGGCGCTCTTCGATGCCGGGACGCTCTCGCCGGTCAGCGCGGACTCGTCGATCTGCAGTGACGTCGACTCGATGAGGCGGCCATCCGCGCAGACGTCATCGCCCGCCGCGAGCAGCACAACATCGCCGACCACGACCTGGTCGGCGTCGACCTTGACCTCGGTCCCATCACGCCTCACGCGCGCACTGGTCTTGAGCATCGACTGCAGCGCGTTCATCGCGCTCTCCGCCTTGCCCTGCTGGCGCAGACCGCCCAACGCGTTCAGTGCCGTGATCAGCAGCACCGCGACGCCGGTGGCGATCTCACCGATCAGGATCGATGCGATCGCGGCGACCACCAGGATGATCTGCATGTAGGACTTGTACTGCGCCACGAACCTGGTCCACCCCGGCGCCGGCTTCTCCGCGGCCAGGGCGTTGGGCCCGTTCTTCGCCAGCAGCTCCGCGGCCGTGGCCGCCGACAAACCGACCCCGGGATCGACACCGAGTTTCTGGCTGACATCGGCCGCCGAGAGGGCGAACCATCTCGGGGTCGAGCCCGCGGCGCCTGCCGGTGTCCCGTCCGAGCCGGTCGACAAAGTGGTGCCCGTCATCGCAGTTCTCTCTTCTCCGTCGACGTGCTGGCCCGTCCGGGTTCCTAGAACGGGGTGGGGATCCGGTTCAGCGGGAGCTCGGGTTCGGCGTATCCGCGCGGACTTGGCTTCTTCGGCATCGTCACGTCGCTGGCCGGCATCGGCTCGTAGGGGACCTGGGTGAGCAGGTGGGAGATGATGTTGAGCCGACCACGCTTCTTGTCGTCGTTGTCCACGACGAACCACGGCGCCCACCCGGTGTCGGTCGCGGCGAACATGGCGTCGCGCGCCCGGCAGTACTCGTAGTGGCGGCTGTAGGACTTCAGATCCGTCGGAGACAGCTTCCAGATCTTGCGCGGGTCCTCGATCCGGTTCTCCAACCGCCGGGTCTGCTCCTCGACGCTGACGTTGAGCCAGTACTTGATCAGGATGATGCCGTTGTCGATCATCGCCTTCTCGATGGCCGGCGCCTGGTCGAGGAACCTCGCCGCCTGCTCCGGTGTGCAGTACCCCATCACCGGCTCGACACCCGCACGGTTGTACCAACTCCGGTCGAAGATGGCGACCTCACCAGCGGCCGGGAAATGGGCGATGTAGCGCTGCACGTACATCTGCGACTTCTCTCGCTCACTCGGTGTCGGCAGCGCGATGTGCTTGAACACCCGCGGGCTCGTGCGCTCCGTGATCCGACGGATCGTGCCCCCCTTGCCCGCCGAGTCCAGCCCCTCGAACACGATGCACACCTTCGCCCCGGCGGCCTTGACCCACTCCTGCATCGCGACCAGCTCGCCCTGCAGGCGACGCATCTCCTTCTCGTACTCCTTGTTCTTCATCTTCCGACGGGGCGAGTCTGCAGACACGGCCCCAGCCATCTGCGGTGTCGCGACGCCGACGTCGGACCCCACGAGCTCGCTGACCCCGGCCGCCTTGGACTTCCTGCCCGCCTGCGACTTCTTACTCATCGGTGCACTCCCCGCCCGTCGAAACCGTGGTCCCGCGACCTGACACTAACCAAGCCGCCTCGCCCTTGCAGGCCAACACCGAGCGCTCCCGTCGGGCCCCGGACCACCAGCGAATGCCCTCCGCCGGCCGACGAGAACGCCTAGGACCTCGCTGCCTCCGACGCGGCGATGGCCGACAGCACGGTGATATTCCCCGCGCCGCAGATCCGACCTGGCTGGCTCGGCGTCGATCACCCGGGCAGCCCACCGAAACGTGACACGCGCGTCCTTATCGTGTCCGTAGCCACGGAAACGTAGGGACACCCGTGAGTTGCCAAGGTCAAGCTCACTTTGCATAACCGCAGGTCAGAGGCACTATCAGGCAGTCGCGGCTAGCCCATGTTCAGGCCTTCCAAGCTGGCCATGCCGGTTCGATCCCGGTCACCCGCTCCACGCAAGACCTGCCCACAGGGCCGGGATCTTTTGTGGCACAGGCCATTACGACGGATCCAGCGACGGCAGAGAAGTCGACAAAGATGGCGGAAGAGCCCCAGCCTAAAGGCTGGCCATGTCAGATTTGAAGGCGGACGCGGTTTCCTCCGAGCGGGATTCTCTGCAGCTGCCGCCGGAGGTCCGAAACCGGCGATTCCCCCAAGTGCCGCACAGGTTTGATCGCGTGGCCCACTTGTGTCGAAAACTGCACTGCAAGCATCGGCCCCAGTCGGGCTGCCGCTCTCCGGTCTCGAACAACGACCGCTGACCGCGAGGGGTTGCAAGCGTGGACTCCGGCGAAACGTGTCCCGCGTGTCCCTGTCGTGTCCCTAGGCACGAGGAACCTCGCTGAACACCCACGCAGGGCGGGCGACACGTTCTGGCAGCACACCTGCGGACGGCGCCTGTCCCGGGAGCGGGCCAGGTGGAAAGCAGTCGAGATGCCGATGGTGAAGCCCCCAGGCAGCCGACCAAGGCTGCAGGGCGTGAGTCATCGGTCCAGCTCCAGCGCCGACCATGATCGCAGGGTGAGTGCGACGAACACGAGCCAGAGCAGGAGGACGCCGCCGAACGAGGCCGCGGGCACTGTGCCCGGGTCGATGGCCCAGAGTGCTGGAGCGGCGACGGGGAACCATGACCCGCCACCGGCTACGACGGCCACCTGAGCGCTGACGAGCAGGCCGACAGCAAGGCCGATGCCGGGGAGCAGTCCTCGACCGAGGGTGGCGACCCATGCCGCGGGGCTGGCGAGCAGGCCGGACAAGACGATGAGGGTCGTGAGCCGGCCGAAGCCGGCTACGTCGTCGGGCGACGGCCATCCGAAGCCGAGCAGGGCCCCGAGGCCCAGCAGCACGACGGGAATGGCGACGGCCGCGATCAGGGTCGCGACGAGGTGCACTGCCAGCTTCGCGAGCACGATCGATGCGCGCCCGACAGGGAGGGCGAACAAGCCGGTGATGGTGCCCTCGCTGAACTCGCGACCGACCATCCAGCTCAGGAGGGTCGCGAGCGCGAGCAGTGAAGCCGCCGCGGCGATCTGGGTGGAGCTCGACACGAGACCGGGCCACCCGGGCCGTGCGGCGGTCGGGCCGAGCTTGGCGATCGCGGCGACGTTGCCGGAGGCGACTGCCGCGGCGAAGGAGCCGGAGAGCAGTGCGACGCCGAGGACAAGGATGGACAGGATGCTGATGGACACGCGCGACGAGGCGGTCTTGCGGGCCTCGACCTCGAGTGCCACACCGAGCAAGGGGATCTCGATGGCCATCACGCCACCTCGTCGTGGGGGTCGTCAGCGAGAACGAGGGCGAAGAACGCCCGCTCGATGTCCGCTCCGTCCGGGTCGAGCGTGCCGATGATGGCGCCCTCGTTGATCACGGAGATGCGGCTGGCCACGCGGGCGACCTCGTCCAAGTGGTGGCTGGAGACCAGAACCCCAGCACCGGCCGTGGCGGCACGAACCAGTGCGTTGCGTAGGCGGATGACGCCGGATGGGTCGAGCCCGTTGGTGGGCTCGTCGAGCACGATCAGAGATGGTCGGTGCTGCAGGGCCGCGGCAAGCCCGACCCTCTGCTTGTTCCCGAGCGAGAGCACGCGTACTCGCCTGTCCGCGTACTCGTGCAAGTTGAACTCGTCCAGAGCCGCTTCGACGACTGCCGGGATGCCAGCTCGAGGTACGGCGTGCAGGCGGGCGCTCATCACCAGGTTCTGACGAACCGTGAGCTCGCCGTAGGCAAGCGGTGTCTCGATCAGATGCCCCACCTCCGCCCACGTGGACGGCCCCGCCTGCCCGACATCACGACCACTGATGCGCACTCGCCCGGCGTGCGGGTGCAGCATGCCCAGAGCCAAGCGCATCAGGGTGGTCTTCCCGGCGCCGTTCAGTCCCACGAGGGCGCGGATCTCACCCGCGCCGATCTGCAGGTCGACGCCGCCCAGGCCGACGCCGCCCTCGAAGGTCCGCACCAGGCCGGACACGTCCAGCCGGAGCTCACTCATGGCTGCCCCTCGAGGACACCGAGCGCCTCAGCCAGCACGTCGCTGAGCGAACCCCCGCCCGAGACCGACCAGTGCAGCAGGCCGCTGGTGACCGCCGCGAACACCGCCGCAGCGGCGACCTGCGCCTGCAACCGCGTCGCGCCATCAAGGACAAGCTGGTCGATCACGGCATGCTCTGACCGCGAGGTATTCGCCCGCACCGCTGCGTCCAGGCTCGGTGTCGAGGCTGCAAGGCGCAGACGGCGCCGCATCGACGACATCTCGCCTTCCGGCAGGTTCCGCGAGACCTCTGCCAGACCACGGCTCACGCGGATCAGCACCGGCAGGCCCCGCGGCTGCGCAGCGACCGCGTCGACGATGACCGGGTCGTAAGGGTCGTCGAGGAGCAGATGGGCCTTGGTCGCGAAGTGCCGGAAGAACGTCATCTCGGTGACGCCGGCAGCTGTCGCGATCTGCGCGACCGTCGTCTGGTCGTAGCCGCTGCGCTCGAACAGCTCCAAGCCCGCCTCGAGCAGACGGACCCGGGTGCGCTCGGACCGACCGCTCGAGGCCACCACCGACGACTCGCTCACGCGATGAATGTTAGTAACTAACATTCAACCTGGCAAACATCGCGGCTTCGCTCGGAGCACTGGCGTGGGCGGGCATCCTCCTCGGGGGGCGGATCGGCGGCTTCGCCGTCAGCGCACTGGGCCTGACCATCACGGCCTGGCTGCTCGGCTCGGTGCATCTGCTGGCGGCGCTCTCACCGTTCGTGTTCCGCGTCTGGCAGGAGATGGACCACCCGCGGATCAGCGACGAAGCGGTAACCGTCACCGTGTGACGACGTCCCGAGGACGCGGCGACGCCGAACCCCGCCGGTCCCCAGGCGGCTTGTCCGTGGGGCTGGTCAGGACGATCCTGCGCGCTGCGGGAGCCGCTTGCCCAGCAGCGTGCACGGGCGTCCCTCGGTGTCGGCCCTGTGGTCGTACGTGACGTAGCCGCGTCGGGTCCAGAAGGCCAGGGCGGACGGGTTCGTGTCGACCACCCCTATGCGGACGTCGGCCCAGCCCTCGCCGGCCAGCAGGAGCTCGACGGCGTCGGCGGCTGCCGTCCCGAGGCCTTCGCCGTGGCGCGAGCCGTCGATGAGCAGCAGTCCGATCCACGGGTACGGCTCGCGCGGATGCGGCACGAGCATGCTCACCGTGCCGACCGTGACCCCCGCGGGGTCTCGCACCACCAGGCATCGGCCCTGGGGACGCGCGAGCTCCTCGTCGAGGTAGTCGCGAACCACCGAAGCGGGGACCGAGTCCGCGTCGTCGGCCACCTCGCCGGCTGACCGGAAGTAGTCCACGTTGCTGGCGAAGGCCGGCGCCAGGGCGGCCTCGTCCGTCGTGGACGCAGTCCGCAGGGACACCCCGACGGGCTGCGCGTCTCGGCCGCGGTGCGGAAGCGTCACAGGAGCGATCCTTCGTCGAGTGTCGTCGTCAGCGCAACAGCGTGCGCAGCAGCCAGCCGTCGATCGCGGCCAGCCCCCGGACGACGGAGGGCATGACGAACCCGAGCACGATCGCCAAGGTCGTCGTCAGGATCACGACGGGCTCGCCCTCGACGGCCCAGGAGCCGATCGTGACGGTGTGGGTCGGCAGCAGCCAGGCCCAGCCCTGTGAGGTCAGGCCGGCGAGCACGAGCGACCAGCCGGTGATGGCGACGGTGGCGTTGAGGATCCCCAGCGGGAGGAGCACGACCGCGTAGAGGCAGGCGAGCCAGGCGCGGCCGTCGACGAGCAGGCGGAGCCATCCGGTCCACGTGCGCGGGAACGGCCTCGTCACCGGTGACTCCGCACCGAGGAGGAGGCGGGCGCGGGCTCGCTCGGTGCGTGCCGCCAGCAATGACCCGGCGAGCGTCGCGATCAGGAGAGCGCCGCCGATGAGGGCCATCGGTAGGAGCCCGATCGAGGCGGCGACGAGGGCGACGACGAGGGTGCCCCAGAGCATGCCGACCGGGAGGTCGAGCACAAGGTGGACGGTCGCCAGCCAGGTGCGCCGCGACCATGGGCTCCACGATCCGACGAGCGCGACGGGAGCCGACGACCGGGCGGACGGCCGGGCGGCGGTGGATGTGCTGACAGACATCGGGACTCCTGGGTGTGGGTGGGGGCGGATCACGCGGTGCGATGCAGGCCGCGCAGGGCGACCAGGCCGACGACGAACAGCACCACGTCCTGGCCGACCATGACGGCCCACAGCGCGCCGCCGTGCAGGCCGGTCGTGTGCAGGAGCAGGTCGGATCCGGCGTGCGTCGCGGCGAGGACCCACAGCGCGTTCGTCCGGAGACGGAGTACGGCGTACCCGAACCCGAAGGCCGCGGCACCGAACGCCTGCGCCGCAGTCACGGCGACGTTCTGGCCGAAGAACGCGTTCGCGAGGTGCGACACCCCGAACACGACGGCGGTGAGGGCTGCCGCGCGGCCGGGGCCGAGCGGGAGCGCGGCGCGCAGGATGACGCCGCGGAACCAGAGCTCCTCGTAGACACCGGTGGCGGCGTAGCCGACCGCCAGCGCGACGAGCGTCGTGGGATCCGGCGACCAGCCCCAGGCCAGCGGTACCAGTGTCAGGAGCAGCGGTGCGGCGAGCCAGCCGACCTGACGCCAGGTGGTCGGGTTCCCGGCTGCGACGGCCGCCCAGCCGATCCGTCGTGCGGCCACGAGGCTCATCGCGAGCAGGACGAGCACCACCGGCAGGCGGCGGAGCAGCTGGTCGGACTCCGGGGCAACCAGTGCGACGAGGAGGGACCCGACGGCGGTGACGCCGAGACTGACGCCGACCAGGGCCAGGACGGTGCGGACCGGTCGGGGGGACGTGGTCACGAGATCGTCGGGGACGGCGAGTGCGACGGGGTTGCGGCTCATGGCGTTCTCCTACGGGTCGGTGCGGCAGGGGTTCAGACAGCAGCCGGCGCGAGACCGGTGCTGGTACGGCGGGTCCGGACGGCGAGGGCGATGGTGCGGGCGAGCACCATGCCGAGTGCCATCACGACGAACGCGGCGGTCCAGGCGTCGGCGCCGGTGATGGCGTGAGCGCGGGAGAACATCCCGACGGTGCGCGCTCCGGCGCCGTTGGCCCACTCGGCGAAGGCGATGCGCCCGCCGATCATCACGAGCCAGAGCGCGGCGTAGCCAGCGCCGGCGGTGGCGACGAGGCGACCGTCGAGGTGGTGGAGCCGGGTGACCGCGGCGGCAGCGAGGCCGAACAGGACGCCGCCGAGGCCGAAGGCGACGACGAGGTTGAGGTCGTTGCCGTTGGTCGGCAGCGGGAACAGGAAGTACGACGCCGCAGCGCCGACGATGACGAGCGGGAGGAGAAAGGTGCCGCGGGTGACCTCGCGGGTGCCGAGGTTGCGCAGCAGTGCCCACGCGAGGAGGGCGAGGGAGAGGATCCATTGGGTGGTGCTCATCGGGAGCTCCTTTCTGATCGGTACCTCAAGGGTGCCGATCAGGCAGGGGTGCTCGCGTCGGTGGGAACGGCCGGCTGCGACGGGATCAACGGCCGTCGCCAGCCTCGGCCGGATGACGTAGCCGACCGATCGGAGGCTCGACGTCAGGCGGTGATGCGACCTGCGTCGACCGGGACGACGACCGTGACGCGGGTCCCGACGCCGTGCTCGGACTCGACCGCCGTTGACCCTCCGAGGACGGTCGCCCGTTCGCGCATGGTGCCGAGGCCGAGGTGCCCGAGGTGCTCGGCCGAGGTGTCGAAGCCGATGCCGTCGTCGGTGACCGAGAGCTCCACCGTGCCGAAGCTCGTATCGGTCGAGAGCGCGACGTCGATCCGGCGGGGGCGCGCGTGCTTGACCGCGTTGTGCAGCGCCTCCAAGGCGATCCGATACAGGTGCTCCTCGGCGTCGGTCGACAGCGGCAGGCGACCCGGCGGTGCCACCACGGCGATCGCGATCTGTTCGCGGGCGGCGATGGCCGCGGCCTGCTTGGTGAGCGCGGCACCCAGGCCTTCCTCGGCCAGTGCCCCGGGGCGCAGTTCGAAGATGAGCGCCCGCATCTCCGCGAGCGCCCCTTTGGTCAGCTCCTGCAGCCGCGCCACCTCGACGCGGGCCAGGTCGGCCTCCGGGCCGAGGGGGTCCAGGCGTCGTTCCGCTGTGCGGGCGTGCATCGTCATGGAGAACAGGGCCTGGCTCACGGAGTCGTGCAGCTCGCGCGCGAGCCGTTGCCGCTCCTCGGTTCCGGCGGCCTCGCGCTGCTCGAGGAACAGGGCTGCGTTCTGGATGGCGAGCGCGGCGTGGTCGGCCATGGCCAGCAGGTAGTCGGCGTCGTCGTCGCCGAACCGGGCACCGGCGGGTAGGTGGACGTGGAGCTCGCCGAAGAACTCCCGACCGGACACGAGAGGGAGTAGGACGGCGTCCTCCCAGTCCGGTGAGGGCCGCGACCAGAACGGGTGCATCGGCGCGTACCGAGGGTCGGCCAGGGCGTCGGTGCGCGCTCCTCGCCGAAGCGTGAACGGCTCCACGTCGTCGGCGGTCGTGTCGTCAACCCCGGCGGCGATGAACATCGCGAGGAACGCGTCCGCGTATCCGGGGCCGAAGGCAGGGTCAGTGACCGTCGACAGCTGCGGAGCGTCGATGGTCGCCCCCTGCCACGCGACGATGGAGCAGGCGGTGGCCGCGGTCGTGCGCAGGATCTCTGAGCGGATCTGCTCGAGGGTGGCGTGCAGCGGCTGATCGACTGTCATCGCGGCGGCGACGTGCGTGAACGCGCGGATCCTGGCCTCGAGACGTTCCGTCGACTGCACCCGGTCGGTCGCATCGGTGACGACGTCGAGCACCCCGACGAGCTCACCGTTGTCGAACAGCGGAGCGAACACGACGTCCCAGTAGGTCGTCACACCCGGGATCTCGATCTTGTGCGCGGCCTGGCGGACGATGTGCCCAGCGCGGACGGCACCGAACAACTGCTCGAGCGCCGCCTCGTTGCCAGGGATCAGGTCACTGATGTGTCGCCCGGGCGCGGTGTAGTCAGGGCCGGCACCGAAGTAGAGCTCGTAGAACCCAGTCCAGGTGCGGTTGCACCGCTGGAGTCGGCCCTCGAGGTCGAACACGGCGAGACCGAACGGCACCCGGTCGAAGAACAGGTCGACCATCTGCCGCTCGACGGGCTCCCAGGACACCGGGAGCGGCTCGATGATGGGCTCGGTCGGCATCGACGTGCTGCGCAGCGGCGACGGACGGCCCTCGCCCACCCGGCCGTCGGGTCCGTTCACCCGGCCGTCTCCGCGGCGTCGACTAGGCCCTCGCGCACCGCCCACATCGCTGCCTGGGTGCGCGAGGCAAGGCCGAGCTTGGCCAGGATGTTGGACACGTGAGTGCGTGCGGTTCGCTCCGCGACCCCGAGGCGCTTGCCGATCTCGCGATTGGTCCGGCCCTCGGCTACGAGCGTGATGACCTCGCGCTCGCGCGGTGTCAGCGTCTCCGCCGACGATGCTGGCGTACGCAGCGACATCGCCAGCGCTGCCGCGACCGCCGGGTCGAGGCGCACTTCACCGGCGACCGCGGCCCGGATCGCGTCGACGACGTCGCTCGCATCGGCGTCCTTGAGCAGGTAACCGGTCGCCCCGGCCTCCAGGGCCGCACGGATCCGCGCCTCCTCAATGAACGAGGTCACCGCGATCACGTCGATCCCCGGCCAGGTGGCCTTGAGACGACCCGTCGTCTCGACTCCGTCCAGCTTGGGCATCTGCATGTCCATGAGTACGACGTCGGGGACGCCACCGCCACGGGCCAAGGCCTCGATGCGGGCCAGCGCCTCTAGCCCGTCGCCGGCCTCGCCGACGACCTGCACGCCGGGCTCGGTGTCGAGATAGGTCCGCAGGCCGGTGCGCACGATGGCGTGGTCGTCCACCAGGAACACGGTGATGGGCTCGTCGTCGGTCAGCTCGTCAGACATCACTGCCGCCCCTCCTTGCGGTGCGCTGCGGGACCAGGGTCGATCGGCACATTCTGGCCCGACTCGCCCGCCGCTGTTGCCCGGATCGCCTCGATCAGGGCCCCCGCGTCTCCATCCTTCTCCAGGAAGCGCGCGGCCCCAGCCCGCAACGCGATGGAGTGGGCCGTGCTGCTCAGGCTCACCGCCACCACCGGCACCGCGGGCACCAGTCGCCGGATGACCTCCTCACCGCGAGACGCGAGGCCTGCCACGTCCACGACGGCCACATCGGTATCGATGGTCGTCATCGACGACAGCCTCAGCGCCTGCTCCGAGTCGACAGCTGCGACGTGGACATCAGGCAGCTCGTCCAGCATCCGCATCAGGGCGGCGCGAACCCGCGAGTCGTCGTCGACGATGAGGACACTGATGCCGCGCGCGCTGCTCACACCAGCCACACGTGGCCGTGCCGGGGGGCACGCGGGGTGCCCGTCTCCGGCGCACGGCCCGGAGGGAAGGTGGGTCGCGGACCTCGTCGGGCGAGGCGCAGAAGCTTCGTAGCCATGGTGTCGTCCTCTCTCGGGATCGACACCAGCGTGCTGGGTGCCGGTGATCGGATGCGTCGGCCTTGGCGTCCGCACCGTCCGTGCGGTTCGTCCGATCCCGGCCCGTCTGGATGACGTAGGTGCGGCCGCCCCAACCCGTCGCATCAAGTCAAGGGCACGGGTGCGGCTCCGGTCACAGCCGAGCAGCGGCTACGTCATCCGGCCGAGCAGGTCGCGGCGCAAAGCGCAGTACTCGACCGGGCCTCGACGCCGAGGCCTCCACACTCTGGCAGCGACACGCTGGTCCGGTACCGAGGACCGGCCGCCGGCCCTCTCCGAACCGGAAGGCAGGCACCCCATGTCGCACACCACCGTCCATCCAACGGAGCTGGAGGGCTCAAGCGCGAGGCAGGCTCGACCCGCGCTTGCAGCGGCTGTCGTCTACGTCGGCGCCTGGGTCGTCGGCCTGCTGCTGGCGCCCAGCACCCCGTCGTGGACGGACGCCGTGGCCGTGCACGACTTCTACCTCGAGCACACCACGGCGATCCTGACTCAGGCCCTGCTGGTTCACGGAGTCGCCGGCATCGCCCTGGCTGTCTTCGCCGACCGCCTCACCGCTGCCGTCGTCACCGGACGCGAGCGACGGAGCCTGGTCGTCGTCGCGGGGTGCGCTGCCGCCCTGGTCTCACTGGCACAGACCGCTGTCGCCCTCGTCGTCACCCACGATCCCGGAGCGTCCAGCGCGGCCACGACCGCGGATCTCCTCCACCTGATCAACCTCGCCGACACCGTGAAGCTGGTCCTGCTCGCCGCATTCGTCGCCTCCGCGACCTCCGCCCTCACCCGATCGCAGCGGGTGCCTGCCTGGTTGCGGGGGATCTCCTGGTCGCTCGTCGTGCTGCTTCCTGTCGGCGGGGCGGCCTTCCTGATCGACAGCGGCCTGCTCACAGCCCTGCTGACTGTCTCGCTCCCGCTGCTCCTCGTCTGGGTGGCCGCCCTGGGCTACCTCGTGCGCGGGAACGCGCGATGAGCCCGGTCACGGCTCGATCGACACCGATGGCTCCGTGAGCAGGCAGGGCGGGCAATGAGCCAGTCGCGTCTCATCGTCGTCGAGGGCATCGCCGGGTCGGGGAAGTCGACGTTGGCCGGGCACCTCGGTGACCTTCTCGCGGGTCGTGGCGTCCCCCACCGCGTGGTCCTCGAGGGCGAGCTCGAGCACCCGGTGGACTTCGAGTCCGTGGCCTGGATGTCGCAGTCCGGGTTCGCGGCACTGTGCGACCGTCATCCCGCCGACGCCGCCACGATGGCCGGCGCCTCCGTGCCGTACGAGGGCGGGGTCCTGATCCCTTACGGGAAGCTGCACGCCGCGGGTTCGACTGGCCAAGCTGCGCTCCGCGAGCTCGCCGCCCATGACATCTACGAGCAACCCGCAGGCGACTTCCGACGACTGGCACTGCGACGCTGGCAGGAGTTCGGTCGCGCCGCAGCGGCGGAACCTGACGTGTGGGTCTTCGACTGCTGCCTGCTGCAGAACCCGATCACCACGCTCGTGATGAAGCACAACGCCGATGACCTCGTCGTCCGCGAGCATCTCCGAGCGGTCGTCGACGCCGTCGCGGACCTGGACCCGATCGTGGTGCACCTGAACCCCGGCGACATCCGAGCCACCCTGGATCGCGTCGTGCCGCAGCGTTCCGCCACGTGGTGGGACTACTTCGTCGGCTACCACACCGAGCAGGCGTACGGGCGAGCACATGGGTTGAACGGCATCGACGGCACGGTCCGAGCGCTTCAGGCGCGTCAACGCCTGGAGGAGGACCTGCTTGCCTCCCTGCCGATCCGGTCGATCCGGATCGACACCAGCGCAGGTTGGGACGCGGCCCGCGCCGCCCTGGCCGACCTGGTCAGTTGACCGGCCCCAGGCGAGGGCTGGCCGACGCGTCCACCGACGATCGCGTCCGATCAATCTCCGCGGATGCCGCCATCGACGACCAGGTTGTGACCCACCACGTAGGAGGCATGATCCGATGCCAGCCAGACCGCGGCTGCGGCGAGCTCCTCGGGTCTCCCCAGGCGACGAGAGTCGATCATCGACAGGTAGCGCTCCATGATGGCGTCACGCTCCTTTGCCGAACCGGCCGCGAGGTTCGCGGCGAGCATCGGGGTCTCGATCGCGCCCGGACTGATCACGTTGACCCGGACCCCCTGCGACGCGTACTCCGCGGCCGCCGCCCGGCTCAGCACGTTGACCCCGGCCTTGGCCGCCGCGTACGACCCGGTGCCCGGCGCCGCGAGCAGCGCATCGACCGAGGAGATGTTGATGATCGATCCGCCCCCGCTCCCGAGGATGGCCGTGAGCTCGTACTTCATGCACAGCCACACGCTGGTCAGGCAGGTGCGCACCACACCCTCGAACCCCTCCATGCTCATGTCCGTAAAGCGTGACCCGCTGCCGCCCGCAACCTCGGTGTTGGCAGCACCGTTCACCGCGATGTGCAGCCCGCCGAAGCGATCCACCACAGCCGCGACGAGCGCAGCCACATCCTCCTCACGAGTGACGTCGGCCGGAACGAACATCGCCGACTCGCGGCTGCGTCCCACCGAGGCGAGCTCGTCGAGGGCCGCCGATCCCTTCTCTGTGCTCCGACCCGTGATGGCCACGACCGCACCGGAACGCAGGAACGCCTCCGCACTGGCCTTCCCGATGCCAGACGTGCCACCGGTCACGAGGACGACCCGCCCAGACAGATCGGGGAACTGAGCGGCCCGGGACTTCGGCTCGCGGTCACGCATGTGGTCTCTCCACGGTTCCGTCGGCGGGTCAGCGCTCCAGGTTAGGCGTCCACGCTCTCGGAATCCACAAGCGTCGGGTCACCTTCCGAAGGAAGCGAATCAGGACCCGGACATGCGCGCTCGAGGCGATTGCGGTGGCCACGACGCCCCCGGGATCAGCCGTTTGGTACCAGGCGTCGAGCTGCCCAGCGCAGGCTCACGAGTCGATAGGCGGTCCGCACCGATGGGGCTGGCGACGGCTACTAACGACCAGGCCAGGGCTGAGGGAGATCCGCACGGTGCGGCTGCGACACGTGCAGGACGGTGTAGTGCTCACCCGGGACGCCGTCGGGAACACGATCGGTCCACAACGTCAGGCGGACCAGCTGCCAGGTGGACGGGTCGATGCCGGTCACGGTGCAGTTGACGCCCGGCCGGTTCGCGGCGATCACCGTCTCGTCGACGAGTCGACCGGCGAGATCCTGGAGGGACTGGCTCGGGTCGATGCTCTCGAGGGTCCTGGTGGCGGCCATCGGTACCGACGCGCTGTCCGGGCCGTCGCGGAACGCGATGCCGTGCCAGCTCCGAACGGCGGGACGCCCGAAGTCGGTACGGATGCCGTTGAACCCCGGGCCGAAGAGGAACTCGTTCATGCCGCTGAGATGGGCCCACAGGTAGAAGGGCGCGTACTCGTTGACCGGTGAACCATGGCGGCTGCATTCGCGGATCAGGTACGCCTTGACTCCCAGCCCCGGGAAGTCGTCGGTGCGTGACCCACGGGTCGCCACCCGATGGCGGATGATGCCCATGTCGTAGTCGGCCGGCAGGGTGATCTCGTACTGCATCAGCTGCATGCGTGCTCCTTGGTAGACGTGGTGTGGTTCTCGGTGAGTCGGCGGATGTCACGACCCGGTCGCCGTGGCTCACCCGAAGCTGGTCGTGATGGATGTCGACAACTGTCCCCGCACTCAACAGGAACGAGGCCGGCATGCCCCATCTCGAGGCGGTCACCATCCACAGCCGACGACCGAGCGAGCTCGCACCGTTCTGGTCGGCGCTGCTCGACCTCCCGATCGATCCGGCCGATGCGGTGGCGATCGAGCGCGACACCCTCGCAGCGTCCGAGTCGGTGCTGCTGGGGCGCCGCGATGCCCTGCACGTGTGGGTGAGCCCGGCCGAGGAGCTCGCCCCTCCTGGCGGACGAGTGCACCTCGACGTACGCCTGGACGGGCCGGCAGACCTCGACCGGCTCGCTGCCCTGGGCGCGGTGCCCCGCTGGGAGGATCCGAAGGGACGATGGCGGGTGTACGCCGACCCCGAAGGAAACTTGTTCTGCGCCCTCACCGGCTGGGCCACCGAACAGCACTCCACTTGACCGAAGACGACATCAAGCCCACACAAGGGTGAGTCACCGAGGTGCGGCGGTCGCGGTCCGACGCCACTCGTCGTAGTCCACGACGAATCCGTCGTGGTCGACCGTCAGCTCGGCCTCGAAGTCACCGCTCGCATAGCGGTACCGCGTCGTATCGAGGCGCGTGTACGTCTGGACCGTCCGGGCCACCGTGAGCTGGGGGAATCGCAGCCAGGCGACCTGGACCGTGCGCGACTGCCCCACGTCCACCGCGAGCCGGCGGATGGGCAGGACGTTCGTCGAGGGGCTGCAGCCGAGGTCGACGTCCGTGCACCCCTCGAGGGAGGGCGCCTGGACACCGTCGATGGTCCAGCTGCCCCGCGCGTCCCGGGTGAGGGTGGCGGTTCGAGACCGGAACCCGCGCAGGTCCGTGACGCGCACCTCGGTGGTGAGACCCTCCGCGTCGGTCAGCACGGTGTACTCCACGCGGACGGGGACGTCGTCCTCCGCACCCAGGACGACGCCCTTCAACGAGAGTCCCGCAGCCTGCCGAACCACGGTGCAGTGCTCGTCGACCTCCACCCGCCCGGAGCGGCGCCACGCCAGGCACCGCGTGCTCGGGATGCTCATCGGACCGGGTCGTCACCGTGGGACGACTCCCCGCGTGGCAGGAAGCGGTCCAGCGCGTCGATGACGAGGTGCGGGGTCTCGAGGGTGGGCATGTGAGGTGCACCGGGGAGCTCCACGTAGGTGGCGCCGGCGACGTCCGCGGCGATGCGCGACATCACCTCCGGCCCGGTCGAGGCATCTCGCTCACCGCACAGCACCAGGGTCGGGCGCTGCCAGTGCCGCAGCCTCCCCGCGACGTCGAGCCGCGAGAACGACCGCCACGCTGCCGCGACCTGGACCGGGTCTCCCCGCAGGATGCACTCGCGGGCGTACCGCACGCCCCACCGGTTTTCGGCGAGGGCCTCGGGGGTGAACCACCGGGTCAGCGAGGTGGCGACCTGTGCGGCCGCGCCTTCGCTCTCCACAGCCGCGGCTCGCTGCGCGAAGGAGTCGAACGGCTGGTCTGTCGTCGCCGCGAGGGTCAGGGATAGCACCGCCTCGGGATGGCGCGTCGCGAAGGTCTGCGCGATCCCCCCGCCGTACGACAGTCCTACGACGTGCGCGCGGTCCAGTCCCTCAGCCTTGAGCACCTCGAGCAGGTCGTCGGACAGGACCGTCATGTCCGTGGGTGCGGGGGCGTCGCTGGCCGCTCCGTGCCCGCGCAGGTCGTAGGCCAACACGCGTCGGCCGTGGGCGAGCTGGCGGATGACGGGTTCCCACATGTGCCACGTGAGGCCGAGCGCGTGGAGCAGTAGGACGGCCGGGCCGCTGTCCCCCACGTGCGCGAGCTGCGTGGTGTGGTCCGACAGCGTCAGAGGGCGGACCGTGACCGGCGTCGCGTCATTGGCTCCGGCCAGCACCTCGCCGACCCGGTCGAGCGCGTTGAGGGCGCGGGGGAATCCGGCGTAGACCGAGGTGTGCTCGACCAGCGCGCGCAGCTCCTCCGCGGTGATGTCGTGCTGCAGGGCCGCCTCCAGGTGGACCCGCAGCACCGCGACGGTGGCGATCTCGCGATCGCGCCACGAGAGTCGCTGGTCAGCCAACGGCAGGCTGAACGCGCCATCGATCAGCCAGCGGTACATCTGCGGCGCCTGGACGCGCAACGTGGCCAGGGTCTGCTCGGGATCGCGTCCCGTCAGCTCCCGGAACGTCCGGGAGCCTCGTTCCTGGGTGACGGTCATGGTGGCCCCTTCGGTCGGCGGCGGTGTCGAGTCGACCGGATCGTCGACGTCGGCCGGTATCGACCAGCGTTCCGCTGCTGGGACCCGTCGGCATCGGCGCTACGACCGGGAGCAGGTATGCGCTTCCGCTTCGGTCCTGTCGGCCAGAGGACGTACGGGCAGACGGCGCCGCACCCTGAGCCGTAGCGATCGCCTCTGTTCTGGCTACGGACCAGTCAGCCCGGCGACCGGCACCTGGACGGTGACGGTGCAACCAGCACCCATCGAGCTGGACACCGTGAGGTAGCCGCCGACGGCGGCAGCCCGGTCGCGCATCGTCACCTGACCCAGATGTCCCGCAGGCACCGTGGCCGGGTCGAACCCACGGCCGTCGTCGCGCACCACGACCGTCAACCGGTGTGCGGCCTCGTCCACGGTGACGTCAACCTCGGCGCTCGTCGCGGCGGCGTGCTTCACCGTGTTGTTCAGCGCCTCCAGCACGAGGCGGTAGAGGTGCTCCTCGGCGCGCGCGTCCAACGGAAGCCGCTCGGCCGGGCCTCTGACCGTGACGGCGAGGCCTTCACGGGCGTCGATGGCCCGCGCCTGTCGCGTGAGCGCCGCGACGAGCCCCTCGTGCTCCAGCGAACCCGGCCGCTGCTCGAAGATCAGCGCGCGCATCTCCGCCAGAGCACCCCGGGTCAGGTCCGACAGGGTCGCGAGACTGACCGCGAGCGGGTCGTGCTCCGGCACCTCATGGGCGGCGAGGTGGCGCTCGGCGGTGCGCACGTGGAGAGTCATCGAGAACAGGGCTTGACTGACGGAGTCGTGCAGCTCGCGGGCCAGTCGCTGCCTCTCGACCAGAGTGGCGTGGGACTCGGCCTGGCCGAAGAGCTGCGCGTTCTCGACCGCGACGGCCGCCTGGTCGGCGACCGCGCGCAGGAAGGCACGCTCGTCCGCCTCCACCTCGCGCCCGGCGCTGACGTACAGGAGCAGGCAGCCGACGCATCGACCACGGGCCCCCAGCGGCACGACGACGGTGTCGTCGAACTGCATCCCGGCCCACATCGGGTGCAATGGCGCGTAGCCGGGATCCTGCTCTCCAATCGCGCGGAAGCCACGGATTACCGTCACATCGCTCGCCGTGGTGACGTTGCGGATCGGCGAGTCCACACCGAGGGCGTACGCCGCCTCCACACCCTCGCGGTAGCCATCGGGCAGGCCGTCATCGCCATACGCGCTTAGGTTTCGGAGGGCCTCGTCCTCCCACACGACGACGGCCGCCGCCTCAGCGCCCGTGGCCGCACGCACGCCACGGGCGACGTGGCGCAGCGTCTGCTCCAACGGGTGCTCGAGCGTCGTCGAGTCAGCGATCGCGGTGAACGCCGCGACCCGTAGCTCCAGCTGTTGGTGGGCACGAACGCGGTCGGTGGCGTCGGTCATGATGTCGACGAACCCAACGACCTCGCCATCGGCGAAGGTCGGAGCCAGCACCACGTCCCAGTACGTGACCTGACCGTCGACGGAGACCCGTTGTACCGACGGGCGGGCCACGCGGCCCGCGAGCACACTCTGCAGCAGCGGCGTCACCGCCGGTTCTTGGTCTGGCACCAACTCGACGATGCTCTTACCCGGCTCCACCCAGGTGGGCGGGACACGGAGGTGGCGTGCGCAGATCTCGGTCCACGCCGGGTTGCAGTGCAGCAGTCGTAGGTCACGGTCGAAGACGGCGACGCCCATCGGCACGTGATCGAACACGTCGCCCATCTGCCGCTCCGTCTCCGGCCGCCCGGCTCGCACGGGCTGCACCCGCCAGCCACGGAGCCTGCCATGGACGCCTGACGCTGGTCGAGACTCCAGCACCGGCGCCCGCGGGCGCGTGACGACGACCCGCGTCGAACCGAGCCGGCGTCAACCGGACCCGCGAGATCACCGAGACCGCGCCTACGTCATGCTGCCGAGCAGTTCGCAGCACAAAGCGCAGACCGCGCCCGAGTCCGAACGCCGACGTCGGACGGATGCCGCCGGGACACCCTGGAACGGAGCCAACGACCACTACCAGCGGACCCCCGGCCCGTCGAGAGGAAGCTCATGTCGCACACCACCGCCCGACCCTCGGAGCGAAGCCCGTTCGGCACGCGGTCCTTCGTCCTACTGATCACCTACACAGGTGCCTTGCCGCGCATCGACGCCCTGCTCGACGAGCATCGCGCCTGGTTGGACAAGCACTTCGCCGACGGCACCTTCCTCGTGTCCGGTCCGCAGGTGCCCCGCATCGGTGGCACGATCCTCGCCACCGACGAGTCGCGCTGGCACGTCGAGGACGTCGTCTCCACGGACCCCTTCGTCCAAGCCGGCATCGCCACCTACCAGGTCATCGAGTTCACCCCCACCCGCGGGCCTTACGCCGCCCCGGCCTAAGCCCCGGTCCGACTGCCCGCCTCACCAACGAAAGGTGCCCGCACTATGACCGTCATCCGCAGCCGGGACTTCACCGCAGACCGAGCCTGGGATGCCCTCCCCCTCGCCGAGATGAACGGCATCACCACCCGCCTGCACTGGACCGATCAGCCCTACCGCTGGCACGTGAACGACGGACAGGAGGTCTTCGTCGTGCTTGGCGGGAGAGTCGAGATGCGCCATCGCCACGAGGGCACGGAGCACGTGACGATCCTCGAGACCGGCGACATCTTCGTGGCATCGGTCGGTACCGAGCATGCCGCCTCACCCCTGGGCGAGGCACGTGTCCTCGTCGTGGAGTCCATGGGAAGCATCTGACGTACCGCCCGCTTGGACAGAGCGGGCCGTGAGGCGCCCACCGACGTCGGCGCAGGTGCGGACTCGTTCCGGCACGCACCGGATGGTCCGTCACGACGAGTGTGCTGACCACTACCCCAGGTTGAGGCGACCGATCTGGGTCAGGTGCGGGTACCGCCTTGCGTGTGTTGGTAGATCGCGTCGACGAGGGTCGGCCATAGCGCTGGTGGCCTGTCGTGCCCCATGTCTTCGAGGAGGAGGAGCCGGGCTCCGGGCACCAGTTCGGCTGTTCGTCGTCCGCCGCTGGGGTCGATGGCGGTGTCGTCTTGACCGTGGATGACGAGTGTCGGGACCTGCAAGGTCCGGAGGGCGTCGGCGCGTGAGCCGTCGAGGATCATGGCGGCTAGTTGCCGGGGCATGCCGGCCGGGTAGTAGGAACGGTCGTAGCTGGCGGCGGCCAGGGCTCGTAGCGCTGCGGGGTCGCGGTATCGGCGTGAGGCCCAGACGAGGTCGCGCTCGGCTGCGGCGATGTAGCCGTCGCGGTCGGCTGGCCGCGGGGAGAGCAGGACCTGCTGCGCCTCCGGGGTGGGTTGGCCGTACTCAGGCTCGCCTGTCGAGGACATCATCGAGGTCAGCGACAGCACGCGGTCGGGGAACTCGATCGCGGTCTTCTGCGCGATCATGCCGCCCATGGAGGAGCCCACGACGTGTGCGCGGTCGATGCCGAGCTCGTCCAGGAGGTTGATGGCGTCGACGGCCATGTCGCGCAGCGTGTACGGCGCCATCGCCCGGGCGCGGTCGAAGTCGCCGGCGGTGAGGGCGCCGATGAGCTCGGTCAGGTCCACGGGGCTGTCGTCATGCTTGGTCGACAGTCCGCAGTCGCGGTTGTCGTAGCGGATCACGTGACGGCCAGTGCCAGCCAGCAACCGACAGAACTCGGCGTCCCAGCCGAGAAGCTGGGTGCCGAACCCCATCACCAGCAAGGCCGCCGGATCTTTCGGGTCCCCGAACGTGTCGTACTCCAGCTCGACGCCGTTGCTCGTCGTGACACGCACAACGTCCTCCTATGTCTCGTCCTTCACCCGACATGTCACAACTTACATGTTGAGTGCGACATGTAAAACTCGATATGAGCGCCTATGCTTCTTCCATGTCTCTGCGCCATGCAGTCCTCGGACTGCTCACCCGTCGCCCGTCGACCGGCTACGAGCTGACCCGGACCTTCGACCGGTCACTGCGGACGTCCTGGAATGCGAGCCACAGCCAGATCTACCCCGAGCTCGCCAAGCTGGAGGCGGCTGACCTCGTGGAGATCGTCGGACATGGCGCCCGGCGCAGCAAGACCTATGCGATCACGACCGCCGGCCGCGCCGAGCTGCGTCGCTGGCTGGTCGAGGCCACACCCGACCGGTCGCAACGCAACGAGAGCGGCCTGAGGCTGTTCCTCGCCCCGCTCCTGGACCCAGCCGACAGGCGCGCCACCTACCAGCGAGATCTCGCCCAGGTCGAGCAGGACCTCGCCGCGCTGGCCGAACTGCGCACCGCCGCTGGCAGCGCAGCCGACCAGGAGGTGTTCGCACCTCAGATCGAGCTCGGCATCCGCATCGACCACGTCCTCAAGGACTGGTTGCGAGAACAGATCGCGGCAGCCGCCACCGACGATCCGGACAACCCGGACAGCCCGGAAGGTTCGAAGCGATGACGGCACGGACCTACCGGGTTCAGGCGACGGGTCAGTTCGCAGACCTCACCCCAGCCCACAAGCGCCAACTGCTCGACGAGCAGGCAGACCACGACGTGCTCATCTCCGCGTTCACACCCGCGGGGACGTTCAGCTACACGCCGTCCCTGACCCGCTTCACCCTGCGCTACCTCCTCGAGGTCGAGGACGACTCGGCGGCAGAGGCAGATGCTGCGGCGCTCGTCGAAGGCGAGCTGCTGGCCGCTGACTTCCTCGAGTCACGCGGCCTCACCCACAAACTGCTCACCGTCTCCGCCGTCTGCCTCCAGGACGTGAAGGTCAAGCGCCACCGCTGAAGCATCTTCTCCAACGGCGGCGCTGCGACTTGGCAAGCCGAGCGGCTGCGGACAGCGGGCCTCCGCCTGGACACGAAGCCGACCTAGGGAGTGATGCTCGAGCCCGCAGCAAGGCGCAGCGCCGAAACGTGGGTCCGGTGTCCCTGTCGTGTCCGTAGGTACGAAGAACTAGGGACAGCGGCGGGACATCACGGTCAAGATCGAACTGCATTTGCGCAGTCAAGGGCACATTGGGCACTCAGGGACACCCCGCTTTCGAGCCTTTCAAGCTGGCCATGCCGGTTCGACGGACCCGGTCACCCGCTCCACCGAATCCCGGACCTCAGGGCCTGGATTCTTTGTGGCACCACGCATTTGGGCGACTGTCATGACGACGACAATGTCGACAAGGACGGGCAAACAGCCCCAGCCTGAAAGGCTGGTGACATCGGCCCGGCGTTGCAGTCTCAGCCACCTCTGGGCTGGCATCGATCCAGCTCACGACACGCCCTGTTTCGGAGGTCCCGACTGACCATTCCCGTTGCCGCACAATGCCTACACCGTGCGCGCCCTGGTCATGACGACCCCTGCCCGCGGCGAGTCCGTGCCGGCTCCCGCTCCCGGAAATGAGATCCCGGCACCCGTCGAGTGACCAGATCAGCGTCGACCGCCCCGACGGGTATCCCGTGGGGCTCCCACGAAATCCGGGTGAACGAGCGGGCAAGGCAGAGGGCACGACCGGGATGCTCCACGGGGCGGGGGCGGTCACGTTGTAGCGGCGTCAACTCGCGATGACGGAACTGGATCGAAGGCACGATTCTGGAATGGGGGTGTCCTTGTGAGTTGACCCCAGGTCGCTTGGCTTCTGAGAGTTCTGCGACCGTGACGGGTCAGCCGGCGGCGATCAGGTGCTGCATGGCGGCGATCGCCGCGGCCTGCGACTTGGCGGCGTCGCCGTCCTTGCGCGTCGACGCGACGGAGAGCAGCAGGTCACCGGACTGGGCCGTGATCTGGCTGTCGACGCCCTTGGGCAGGTGCATGGTGAAGGCGATCGAGCCCGCGATCCCGGCGTCGAACACGACCACGGCGGCGCCGGCCCCGGCCATCCGCGCCTTCGCGGCACCCACCATCGCCTGGGCGAGCTGCGCGTCGACCTGCACGACGTCGTAGCCGAGCGACCCGGACGTCAGGTTCTGGTAGACGCAGCCGTCGATCTTCTTCATCGTCGCGTCGCCGCTGTCCGCCGAGGACGACAGGCCGGGCTGGGTCGAGAAGCCGAGGATCGTCGCGGCGGCCGCCTGGTCGATCATCGAGCAGCGCCCGGCGGCCATAGCCGGGCTCGTGGCCACCGGTGCCGACGAGGTCGTGACGGGCGCGGCCGAGGTCGCCGGGGCGGAGGTAGCCGCGGCGGAGGTGGCCGGGGCGGCCGCAGCGGTCGTGCTCTGACCGCCGGAGGAGCAGGCCGCGAGACCGAGGCAGGTGGCGAGTGCGCCGACGACGAGCACGAGCGGGCGAGCCGGCATGGTGACCTCCAGGAGCAGCGGTTGTTCCGTGGTCCGAGGACACCAGAGCGGGGCCGTGCGCGGCACCGGGTGAAACCCTGGCAGCAGCGACCAGGGTGCCGGCGCGCTCGGGCTCGGCGCGGGTCAGCCCTCGGCGCGGGTCAGCCCTCGGCGCTGGCCCGCACCGTCGGTGCCGCGGCCTGCGGGTCGGCGGTCAGCAGCACGCGGACCAGCTCCGAGCGGCTGCGTACGCCGAGCTTGCGGTAGATCCGGCCGAGGTGGAACTCCACCGTCTTGCCCGACAGGAACAGCGACGCGGCGATCTCCTTGTTGGACAGGCCGTCCACGGCTGCCCTGGCCACCCGGGCCTCGCTCGCCGTGAGCGCGTCGGCCGGCTCGGCACGGGTGCGCAGCGTCGCGCCCGACGCCCGCAGCTCCTCCTGCGCCTTGACCAGCCACGGCTGCGCGCCGAGGGCGGCGAAGTCGGTCTCCGCGCCGCGCAGCTGGGCCCTGGCCTCGACGCGCTGGCCCAGCCGGCGGCTCATCGCTCCCCCGGCGAGCCGCAACCGGGCGCGCGGGAACACGTGCTCGACGCCGTCGAGCTCCTCGGCGAGCTCCGCCGCCTCGCACGCCAGCTCCGACGAGTCGGGCCCGATCGCGCACCGCGCGAGGAGCGCTCCGGCGCGCGACTCGGGCCGGGCGTCGTCGCCGGCTCGCGACAGCAGCACCGCGAGCAGGTCGCTGGCCGCGTCGCGGCGTCCGGTCAGGGCCAGCGCCAGCGGCGCGTCGAAGTACTCGGGCTGGGCGGCCGCGACGTGGCCCTCGCGGAGCAGGTCCGCCAGCTCGGCCGTCGGTGCGCCGAGCCCGTCGAGGTCGCCGGCGGTGATCAGCGCGAACACCGTGCACCACAGGGCATCCGCGATGCGCCAGGGGCTGTCGACCGTGACCGCCAGCCGGTGCGCCTCGGCCGTGTGCGCCAGCGCGTCGGCGGTGTGGCCCCTGGCCGCCTCGAGGGTGGCCACCTGCACGAGCGCGTCGGTGATGTCGGCGACCCGGCCGGTGATCCGTGCCAGGTCGAGGGCGTCGGTCGAGGTCACGGCCGCGGAGTCCCACTCGGCGCACGAGAAGTCGCACCACGCGAGACCGCGCACGGTCGCTGCCAGCACGCGGGTGTCGCCCGCGGCGCGCAGCCGGGCCACAGCGGCGTCGATCGCGGGACGCAGCCGCTGCGGACGTCCCGACCACATGACGGCCTGGACCGTCATCGGCAGGAGGTCGGGGTCGACGGCGAGCAGGTCGTGGGCCTCGATCGCGCCCAGCGCCGTGTCGAGGTGGCGCCGGCCGGCCTCGGTCACCTCGGCGTTGAGCAGGACGAAGCCCTGCACGGCGTGGGATCGCGCGAGCTGCACCGGGTCGTCGGGCGCGGCCGCCGCCTGGATCCGGTCGGCGAGCCACGAGAGCCGCGCCGCGTCGTCGAGGTGCAGCCCGGGGTTGAACGCGCTCGCCAGCGCCTTCACCTCGCGGTCGGCCGCGCCCACGGCGTGCGCCTCGTCCACGGCGCGCATGAACCAGTCCCAGGCGGCCAGCGGCGAGACGGCCGCGTGCGCGATCTGCCCGGCGGTGTGGCACAGCGACCAGCGCAGGTCGGCGTCCACCAGCCCGGGCAGCGCCTCGTCGACGAGCCGCGTCGTCGACTCGGAGTCGTCCGCCGCCCACGACTCGAGCGCCGCGTAGGCGAGGCGCCGGGCCGGCTCCCGCCCGAGCCGGGCGGCGGTCTCCCATGCCTGCGCCGACGCCTGGTGCGCACCGCGGGCCGCGGCCGTGGCGGCGACCGTGTCGAGCGCGGCCGCGAGGCCCTCATCCGGCCCGGTCGCGGCCTTCACCCGGTGCCACACCACCGACGCCGGGTCCTGCCCGGCCGCCTCGAGCGCGTCGGCGACCGCGACGTGGATGCGTCGGCGGTCGGGCGCGTCGACGCTGTCCGCGGCGGCCACCACGGCGAGCGGGTGGCGCCACGTGACGCCGGTACGCGTCACCCGCAGCAGCCCGCTGGTCTCCAGCACCGCGAGGTCGTCGTGCCTGCTCCCCACGCGGGCCAGCGCGTCGGCGAGGAGAGCCGGTGCCACGGTGCCGGCGGCCGCCGCGGTGGCACCCGCCAGCCGGGTGGCCGCGGGCAGCGAGGCGATCAGCGCGCCGTACGCCGCGGCGGGGCTCGTCGAGGGCATCGGGTCGGGCAGCGGCGCCGCTCCACGCCGTTGCTCGGGATCGAGCGATCGCGCCAGCTCCACCAGCGCCAAGGGATTCCCGCCGGCGCCCTCGAGCAGCCGCAACGCGACCGAGCGCGTGACACCGAGGTCGGCCAGGAGCGCGGCCCCGTCCTCGTCGGGCAGGGCGGGCAGGTCGTAGTGGTCGATCCCGGCGAGGTCGGCGCCCTCCGGCCGGACGGCGATGAGCACCCCGACGGCATCGTCCTCGAGCCGCCTCGCCGCGAAGCCGATCGCGTCACGCGACTCGACGTCGATCCAGTGCAGGTCGTCGACGACGATCAGGAGGGGCGACGCGTCGGCCGCGATGTCGAGCAACGACAGGGTCGCGGCACCGACGAGCAGCGGCGCGGGCTTGCCGCCCGTCGTGACGCCCAGCGCCAGGTCGAGGGCGTCGCGCTGGGCCGGCACCAGCTCGGCGACGAGGTGGCGCAGCGGTCTGACGAGCGCATGCAGCGCCGCGAACGGCAGCTCCCACTCGTTCTGCGTGCCGGTGCAGCGCAGGACCGTCATCCCCTCGGCCCGCTCGGCGGCAGCGGCGAGGAGAGCGGTCTTGCCGCTGCCGGGGTCGCCGCGCAGGAGCAGCGCGGCACCGCGTCCCGCCCGGGCGCCGGAGACGACCCACGCGATCCGCTCCAGCGCTTCGGTACGGCCCACGAGCACATCCGCAGTATGCGTGCAGCGGGGCGGCCGCGGGATCCCCTGCCAGGGTTTGCCCCGACGCCAGGGACGCCGGCCCCGCGCGACGGTGGCCGGGTGCCCGATCCCCCGTCCCCCTGCGGCGCCTGGCGAGCCACCGTCCACCGCCTCGGCGCGGAGCCGGAGCCCGACGGCGGGTTCGGCGTGCTCGCCCGCGTGGAGGAGGGCGGCACCGTGACCGTCTTCCTCGACGGCCGCTCGGCGCAGCCGGGCATCGGCGCGTGGCGCTCCGCCGGACGCGGCCGCGTGCTCGTCGTCGCCGAGTGGCTCCTCGACACCTCGCCGCACCAGCCGCACGAGCGGCTCTCGGTCCGGGCGGCCGCCGAGCTGTCCGACGACGGGCGCACCTGCCGGATGCGGCTGGCGTGGCAGTCGCTCACCCGTGACGGCGTCCCGCTGGGGGCGGCCGTCGCCGGGGAGGCGGTCGGGACGCGGCTCGAGCCGTGACGCGTGACGCCGGTCGGCGGTACGCCGGTACGCCGGACGACGTCACCTCAGCCGCGCGAGACGGCCACGCTCTGGTGGGACGTCTGAGTCGACGGCTCCGACCGCGCCCTGGCACCGGGTACGTCGGGGTCCTCCAGCGGTGACGGTGTGTGGTCGTGGATCGCTGGACGTAGTTGTCCACCAAGGGTTCTCAGCGTGTTGGACTGTCAGGCCCCCTGACTAGCCTTGGTCCATGAGCTCGACACCGACCCGCCAGCCCGCCAACCTCGGCGTGGCGCTCGCGACCGCGGTGTCCGACCTCGACGACGCGGCCACCCGCCTGGCCGCCCTGCGCCCGTGCCGTTGCGCTTCACCACGCGCTACGGCGGCACCAGCGTGCCGTGGACGTCAAGCGCTCACACGGTCTGCACTCGCTTGAGGCTCTCGAACTCCGCTCGAGCTCGGTCGGCCTCGGACCGCAGGCGCGTGATACCCGCCAGCCCGACGACAGTGGTTTCCTCCGGAGGTTCCCAATCCATTGGAGGCGTCCCATCCCACCAGTGGAAGATGTAGTGCTGCACGGCCGAAGCGTGGGACTGTTCCGCATCGTTCCAGCGCTGCAGTGCTTCCTGCTCGGGCGTCATGCAACGACGGTAGGCCTGAGAGGTCATCCCGCGTTCGCCCATGGCCCAACGTGACGAATGTCGCACGATCCCGGCCCGGATGATTCGGCCGGCGGGGCTCCGAGCACACCATCCGCGAAACGGACACGCGTGCTGCGGCAGCGGCGGCCGCGGGATCGGACCCGACGAGTTCGCCATGCAGACCGAACTGAATTGGCTACCTGTGGCGCCTCGCTAGAGGCGACGGCGGGTCACGGGGGCTCGAGCCGGGGCCGACCCGGGACTGGCGACACCAAGATCGTCCGACTATCACGCACCAGGTGACCGTGTGGAGTCGTGTTGACGCCGTCAACAGGAGTCAACCCTCCGGTGACCGGCGAAACGCACGAAATCGCGGCCGGCGTGGTCACGCTGAGTGATCGGCAGACCGCGACAACCTCTGTCCTGCAAGGGATGAGGAGGCGGGATCGGAGCCCGCCTCCTCCCGTTGGCTGGTGGTTGCTCGCGAGACGCCGGGACTACGCGCTGGCGGCCCGTGATGATGCGCGCTCATCACCCGGATCACTCGTTGGCTGTGGTCCACATCGCGGCGCTCAGTGCGTCGGCGAGTGCGTGGTCGCGTTCGGCTCGGGCATGGGTGCCTCCGCGTCCTTGCCCACGAACTCGTCGAGGTGGTCGGCCAAAGCCGCGGCAAGCGGTGCGGGGAGGCTGACGGTGCGGACCGACGCGCGGGTCTTGGGTAGGTCGAGGTGGATCTGGCCGGTGTCGGAGCGGCGGGCCCCACGACGGACTCGCACCGTGGCCGGCACCGTGTCGAGGTCGAGGTCGGCGCGGGTCAGCGCGAGGAGCTCACCTTCACGCAACCCTGACCAGGCCGCGGCCAGCACCGGCGCCTGGTACCGCGCCGGCATCGCGTCCGCGACCGCGCTCACCTGCTCAGGGGACAGCGGGCGGTCGGCGATGTCCGGGACCCGGCCCAAGGCTCGTCGCGGCCTCCCCGCGCCGGCGATCCGGCACGGCTGCTCATCGATCACCCGATCCACGACCGCGGTGGCCATCGCGGCCCGCAGCAGCCGGTAGGCCTGCGCTTGGCGCGCCCGCCCGTCGGATACCGACACCGGGCTGACGTCGCGACCCCGTGCGAAGCGCGCGGGACGGCGTGCCGCAGCGTGGGCGGCCAGGCGTTGCCCGACTTGTTCGGGGTGTTCATGCCGGTGTTCTCTGCCACCGCGATACCTCCCGGGGAGAGGGGATGGCGGTCTGCACCGCCATCCCACGGCCTCTCCACAGAGTTGTGCACGAAAGGGGCCCAACACCGAGTTCACGCACAAGATTTTCCGGATCACCCGACCGGCCACCGGTCCTTCCAAGCTGGCCATGCCGGTTCGATCCCGGTCACCCGCTCCGATGACGAAGGCCCCCGGTTGATCCCGGGGGCCTCGGCTGCCCGGCTCTGGCTTACGCGCCGTGCTCGCTCAGGCGCTCTTCGAGCCCGCTGAGCCCCTTGCGAATCATCGCGGAGTATCCGTCATCCCCAAGCGCTCCCACGCAGGCGAGACCTACATCCAACTCCTGCCGTGAGGCTGACAAGTCCCCACGGCGGAAGTAGCCGTCTCCCAGGTTGAGATGGAGGCTGGGCGCGAGTCCGGCAGCCGATGGGATGCCGATGGCCGCGAGATCACCGCCACCGACCAACTGGTAGTCCCGTAGTGCCGACTCGTCCCAGCGGATCTCGTCCCCAAGGTCGTCCTGGAGGTCGGCGAGATAGTGAGCAAGCACGCATCGTTTCGCGTGGTCTCGACTGCCAGTGCTTGCCCAACAAGCCTCCAGCAGTCTTCTGCCCTCGCTACGGTTACCGCTCAGAGCAACCTGGACGGCCTGGATGACGCTCTCCCAATCCGACATGCCAGCGAGGGTAGCGAGGCGATCCGACAGTTGTGGGAAGGACAATCGCGCTCGGTGATCGACCGTTCCCAGCGCGATTCAGCAGGCGAGCGAGAACGGCGGTGATCGCGCCGACGTCAACCACGTCTTCGCTATGTTCGCGACTCACCCTCATCGATAAGGAGGACGGATGCTGGAGACATCAGAGGCGGTCGCCTTCCTCCCGTCCGAGGACCTAGAGCGCTCGGAGCGCTTCTTCCATGGCATGTTGAACCTCGCGCTGGTAAGTCGATCACCATTCGCGTCTGTCTTCCAGGTCGGAGGAGGGACTCTTCGCGTCACCAAGGTCGACGACCTGCGGCCCCAACCCTTCACGGTGTTCGGCTGGCTCGTTGCCGACCTTCGCGCTGTGATCCGCGAACTCCGCGACCGGGAGACAGACATGCTCCGCTACGAGGGGTTTGACCAGGACGACGACCTGATCTGGACAACCCCGAACGGCGACCTCGTCGCTTGGTTCCAGGACCCGGACGCGAATGTGCTTTCCCTTACGCAGCTCGCCCAGACTTGAGCCGAACTCGACCCATCTAGACGAGACAGAACGGCATTCACACTCGCTGCGTTCGGAGCCTGACCAGGTACCCAGCGAAGCCCTGCCATCGGAACTCCGCCCCGTTGGACCGGTCGAGGTCTGCAAGCCGTGCTGACCCCGGAACCGGATAGAGGATCTTCGGGTCGCCGCCGGGGGTCGGCTCATACCGCAGTTGCACACCGCGAATGGCGGTGACAACACCCACCGTCTCGGGGGTGTCCTCGGGCAGTGCATCGTGGTGGTCCTCGTGACGATCAACCGTCACGCCGGAGTCCACCGCGAAGAGCGGAGCGAAGTAGTCCCCGTCGGCGTCCGCGAGCATCCACTGCACCGTGGACCCAACGCCCCAAGGATTGCCGCAGCATTCCTGCTGCCAGCCGTCCAGCCACACCCAAAGCGACTCGGCCTCGTCCGGTTCCCCCGTCATGCTCCGATAGTGCCTGAACACCCGATGCCCATTGCCGGAAGTTTCGCTTCCTTGAGGCCTCCATGCGAGTGCATCGAGTGCGGGATCCTTCCGGTGTGAAGTGGTCGACCGCGGTGGGACTCGTCCGCAGGCTCGCGGAGCAGTGCGCCGACGTATCGCAACTGCCGTCCAGACTGCACCTCTTGCGCGTCACGGAGTTGTGGGCGGTCGGTGAGCTGTTGGGTGCGCCCCGCGAACTCGAGTTGGCCACGGCCGCAGTACGGGTGGATCTCCCGGTCGAGGATGTTCCCTGGATGTGTCGCCCTGACGGTGCGGACTACTGGGTTGACATGAAGCGCGCATCGAAGAGCCCGGTCGGCATCTGGTGGCGTTCTTCGCACGCCCCAGTCTGGAATCACCGCATCGTGCGCCCGGTGCTGATCTGGGACCTGACGGCTGGCATCCGCGAGGACGCGCTGGTTGCGCTCCGGGACGGGAGAGGCGGTTCCATCGGCATGGCACCACCGAGTCAGGAGGAGTTCGTGCCACGGATGGACGACGAGCTGCGGACGAGCCTTGCGGAACTCCGGCGACGTACGCGCGAGTACGAGTCCGATCACACGACCCGTGTCGGCGTCCGCGGCGATCTCCTGCACGCCGCCGCGCAGGGGTACCTCGACGTGCTGGCCGCGACAACCCCGGACGCCTCCACGGATGCAACCGACACCACCACCGCGAGTCAGGCGGTGCCGGCGATGAAGGCAGCGGCGACGTAGTTGGCGTGCCGGTCGAGGCTGCCGAGGGCACGTACGTAGCGGGTATCCTTCGCCGTCGCCGCGTCATCGACTTGACCACGATTGCGCAAATCGGCTGCATCGGAACGCTGTCCGGCTAGGCAGAAGGATCACGTCGTCGCTGTACGAGACCTGTTGGCATCACGGCGAGACGGGAGGAATCACGTGGCCACCGAGCCTCGGCAAGAACCTGCTGGCGGACGCACAGCGGCCATTGCTAACGTGCCGGTGGCCCTGCGAGAGAACGAGGAGGTGGTACCCGTGAACGCAGTATCGACATGGGTGCTCCCCTCCGGGGTCACGGTCGGGCGATAGGTCGTCCGGGAGCGCCGCTCACGAGCCCTCCCGAAAGGAACGACCATGCGATTCACCTCCGAACAACGCCTCGACGACGGTGTCCTCGAACGCGAATTCACCCTCGGCGAGATCCCCGGCATCCTGTGGACGCCCGGATCCGCATCCGCACCGACGCCGCTGCTCCTGGTCGGTCACCCCGGCGGACTGCGCACGATGCACCCCCGGCTGGCGGGGCGGGCCCGGCACTACGCAGCGGAGTACGGCTTCGCCGCGGCCACCATCGAGCTCCCTGGGAGCGGTGACCGGCCCCGTTCGGCCGCCGCCGAGCAGGCCCGCGCCGACCTGCGTCGGGCGATGGAGGCCGGCGAGCCGGTCGACGACGATCGTCGACGCCCTCGTCCTCCCGCTGGTCGACAGGGCGGTCCCGGAATGGCAGGCCGCCCTGGACGCCCTCCTCTCGCTGCCCGAGATCGACGGCCCGGTCGGGTACGAGGGCGGAGTGATCGCCATCGGCATCCGGCTGGCGGTGGTCGAGCCGCGCATCTCGGCCGCCGCATTCTTCGCCGGGAGCTTCGTGCCTCACACCACGCGCGAGGAGGCCCGGCAGGTCACCATTCCGCTGCTGGTCCTGCTGCAGTGGGACGACGAGGGGAACGACCGGCAGTCGGCCCTGGACCTGTTCGACACCTTCGGCGCCAAGGAGAAGACGTTGCACGCCAATCTGGGCGGGCACACCGGCACCCCGTGGTTCGAGGTGGACGACTCGGCCCGGTTCTTCGCCCGGCACCTGAGGTGAGGCCGGCAGCGGCGTTCGACCGGATACGCCCCATCGACGGGGCGTATCCGGATCACTCGTTCGCGCCCCGAGGTCGTTGGAAGACGCGGCTACGCGTCGTACGCGGTGGCGTGCCTCGGCTGGTAGAGGCCGACCTCGGCTCCGCTGGGAAGGCGGATCGCCGTGACGGTCCCCCATCCCCGATCCTGAGGTTCGCTCGTGAACTCGACCCCACGTCGCCGCAGTTCCGCGACGGTGGCCGGCAGGTCGTCGCACATCAGGTACAGGGCCGTGGATGGGTCCGTCTCGGTGGGGTGTACGGCGATCTCGGCCGGCGGAAGTCGGAAGATCAGCCACGGGTCATCAGGTCCGACGGCAGGCACGAAAGGCCAGGCCAGCACGTCACGGAGGAACCCCCGGTCGGCATCCGCGTCCCGGCTGTAGAGGATCAGGTGGGCGGCCGTGATCACGAGCCCACCGTACGCCGTGAGATCCACGCCCTACCCGCGCGTCGAAAGGGCGGACCCTTGGGCGAGAGATTCCTCTTCCACGGTTGAGCGCGCGGATCGCCTGGCTCGTCGACACCGACCGTCGATCAGTGGGGCGTCGACGGCGTCTCGCGGTGTCGCGTCAGCCGTTTCCCGTGACCGTGATCCCGGTGAGCCGTACGGCGGTACCTCCGCGCAGCGAGTTGGGGATCTCCGCGATCCGGTCCACCACACGGACGATCTCGTGCAAGTCGTCGTCCGTGGCGTCGCCGTATACCTCGACGGTGTACGAGATGCCCGACGACACCGCCGGCTCGCCGCCGAAGTCGTCCCTCGGCGGTGACGACGACGCGGGTCAGCACGATGCCGCGTGCGTCGGCCTCGCGGAACAGGTCGTTCGACACACAGCCGGCCACCGCCAGGTGCAGGAGCTCCGCGCCGTTGAGGCCGAGGCCCCCTCCCCCACCGGACCTGGGACGGTCGATGACCACGGTGAAAGGTCCCGCCGCGCCGATCGCCGTCACGGCGCCGTGGACGTTCCGTACCTCCACGTCGTACATAGGGCACCTCCCTGCACCTCGGGGCCACCTTGGCGCAGGTCGGTGCCCGGGTGGGAGATGCGGCGACAGCCGGGCACCGAACTTTTATACGTAGATCGGTGTAGTAAATTGCTCAGTGACGGTCGCCGAGAGCCGCGTCCGGGAGAACTCGATCGGGAGGAGCGCGGGTTGTCGCGCACGGTCGCGGTCACGCTCGACGGGTCTGCCGGGAACAGCATCGAGGGCTGCGCCCGATGAGCTCGTACGTCCCCCCTCAGCACGGCGCCTGGGCGTTCCTCGGCCTGCCTCTGGTCCTCGGCGCGGTGCTGACCACGTGGACGCCGCTCCTCGCGCTGCTGGCGATCTCCTGGGTCGCGGCGTACCCGTGGTCCTACGCGGCGTTCGGCCTCGTCCGCGCCAAGCGTCCGCAGCGGTTCCGCGCCCCGTTCCTCGTGTGGTCCGCGATCGTGCTGCCGTCGGTCGTCGTCCTCCTCGTGGGACGGCCGTGGCTCGTGTGGGTCGGGCTCGGCTACCTCGCCCTCTTCGCGGTGAACCTGCACTACGCGCGACGCAACGACGAGCGCGCTCTCGCCAACGACGCGGTGTTCGTCGTCGAGTGCGCCGCCATGGTCGCCGTCACCTGGGCCGTCGGCACCGGCACCAGGTCCTGGACTCCGCCGCCATTGACGTCCGTACCGACCGAGGTGTGGATCCTCGTCACCGTGTGCGGTCTGGTGCTGCTCGGCTCGACGCTGCACGTGAAGTCGCTCATCCGCGAGCGTCGCGACCCGCGGTTCGCCCGAGCCTCCCGCGCCTTCGCCGTCGCGTCCGTGCCGGCGTCGATCGCGCTCGCGGCATGGTGGGGCTGGCCGAGCGGCGCGTGGCTGGTCGTGCCCTTCGTCGCGCTCGCGGTCCGGGCCTTCGTCGTACCCGGCCGTGCCCTGCGCCCGGGCGCGGTGGGCATGATCGAGCTCGGCTGCTTCCTCCTCGTCGCCGCCACTGCCGTGCTCGCGTCGTGATGAGACGCCGAGCCGGTTCGAGAACGGGCGGTTGAACCATGACATGGACCACGGTGCGACGAGCTGGACGACCTCGTCGTCGACGTGCCGATCGGCCGTCGTCGTCGACGGCGACCCGATCTGCCTGGTCCGCACGGGCGACGGGGTCTACGCCGTGCACGACGAGTGCACGCACGCCGAGGTACCGCTGTCCGAGGGCGAGGTCGACGAGTGCACCATCGAGTGCTGGATGCACGGGTCGAGGTTCGACCTGCGCACGGGCGAGGCACTCAACCTGCCCGCTACCGAGCCGGTCCGGACCTACCCGGTCCGCGTCGTCGCCGGGCAGGTGCAGGTGTTCAGGGCCTGACCCTCGAGGTGCCCACGGCGCCATGGGACGGAACGACTGGCGGCTGGCCTGCGACGTGAGGCCTCTCGGGCCGCCGCCGGCCGACGCGCCCACGTTCAGCGGGTCTGGCAGCCGGGACACCAGTACAGCCGCCGACCCTGGTAGTCCTCGGCCCGGACGACGGAACCGCAACGCAGGCACGCGCGGCCCTCGCGGCGGTAGACGTACACACCCGTCGAGCGGCGCAGCCGGCGCCGGGCCGGGGTGTCCTCGCCGCCGTCGAGATCGGGGTCGTCGGCGGCCGGCCGGTCGACGTCGAGCGCCGCGAGCCTGGCCACGTCGTCAGGAGCGACCGTGACGATGCGCCCGCGCCGAACCCCGTCGCGCATGAGGCCGACGAGGTCGGCCCACATCGCGTCGACGACGTCACCCGCGAGCGCCCGCCCCTCGGTGAACGGCGAGACCTCGTGCCGGAACAGCAGCTCCGCCCGGTAGATGTTGCCGACGCCGGACAGCACGGACTGGTCCATGAGCAGGCCCGCCACGGGAGCCCGGCTCGCCGTGATCCGGCGGCGTACGACGGCCGGGTCGGCGTCGCGACGCAGCGGGTCCGGGCCGAGCCGGGCCAGGATCGCCGCGCGCCCGTCCGGTCCGACGAGGTCGCACGCCGTCGGGCCGCGCAGGTCGGCGTACCACCGGCCACCCTCCAGCCGGAGTCGCACCGCCCCGCGCGCCTCGGGCGCCGGCGCCTTCGCCCGCAGGAAGTCGCCGTACAGCCCGAGGTGCACGTGCACGACGAGGTCGCGCTCGAACTCGAGGAAGAGGTGCTTGCCCCACGCGTCGACGCGCTCGAGCACCCGACCGTCGAGCACCGCCGCGTCACCGGCGAACCGGCCCTGGGGGCTGCTGACCCGCACCGGCCCACCGGCGAAGGACCGGTGCAGCGAGCGGGCGAGCCGGTGGACGCTGTGACCCTCGGGCACGGTCGGTGCTCTCCTCGCTGGTCGGTGTCGGGCGGGCGACCCACCGGAGTCTGCGGGATCCGCGGCGGTACGGTCGACCCGTGCGCCCGACCGAAGCCTGCCCCGCCCGGCGGCGACGAGCACCCGGACGACCGGTCGCTCGACCGGCTGGCCGACCGCGGGCCGTCCCGCGTGGGGGTCGACGGCGCCCTGCGCGCCCGGGACGTGTCGCGCCCAGGGCCGGCCGACGTGCGTCCGTGCCGAACGCACCGTGACGGTACGGCGGGCCCGCCCGCTCGACACCTGACGGGACCGCGGCCGCCGGGCCGCACCGTCGCGCGGGACGTCGTCCTGGCCACCGGTGCGCCACGGACATGATCGACGGTCCGACCCCCCTCTCGTGCGAGGATGTCCGGGTTGAGGCGCCGGGGCGAACCCCCGGCGTCGGTCGAGTCGCGCACGGACCTCGTGCGGCGGCCACACGAAGGAGTCGACCGGTGACAGACACGAACATCACCCGCGCCGAGGCCGCCGAGCGGTCCTCGTTCGTGCAGGTGTCGCGCTACGACGTCCACGTCGACCTGTCCGACGTGCGGGCCGCCGACGCCGCGACCTTCCCGAGCACGACGACGGTCCGCTTCACCGCCGAGCCCGGCCGGAGCACCTGGATCGACATCGTCGCCCCGACGGTGCGTCGCGCGGTGCTCAACGGCGTGGAGCTCGAACCGGCCGCGTTCACCGGCACGCGCCTCGCGCTCGACGGCCTGGCCGCGGACAACGAGCTGCTCGTCGAGGCCGACTGCGCCTACATGCGCACCGGCGAGGGGCTGCACCGGTTCGTCGACCCGGTCGACGACTCCGTCTACCTCTACTCGCAGTTCGAGGTGGCCGACGCCCGGCGCATGTACGCCTGCTTCGACCAGCCCGACCTCAAGGCCGAGTTCGCGCTGACCGTGACCGCCCCGAGCGGGTGGCAGGTCGTGTCGAACGCGCCGACGCCCGACCCGGTCGAGCTCGGACGCCGACACCGCGCGCTGGACGTTCGACCCGACCCCGCGGCTGTCGCCGTACATCACCGCGCTCGTCGCCGGGCCCTACCACGTCGTCCGCGACGAGTACGCCGGGCCGCACGGCACCTACCCGCTGGGCGTCTTCTGCCGCGCGAGCCTCGCGCCGTACCTCGACGCCGACGAGGTCCTCACCGTCACCAAGCAGGGCTTCGAGTTCTTCGAGACCGCGTTCGCCACGCCCTACCCGTTCGCGAAGTACGACCAGCTCTTCGTGCCCGAGTTCAACGCCGGCGCCATGGAGAACGCCGGCTGCGTGACGATCCTCGAGGACTACGTCTTCCGCTCGCGGGTCACGCACTACTCCTACGAGCAGCGGGCCAACACGGTGCTGCACGAGCTCGCGCACATGTGGTTCGGCGACCTCGTGACGATGACGTGGTGGGACGACCTCTGGCTCAACGAGTCCTTCGCCGAGTGGGCCGCCCACCACTCGAGCGTCGCCGCGACCCGCTACCGGGACGCCTGGACCACGTTCCTCATCCAGCGCAAGGGCTGGGCCTACAAGCAGGCGCAGCTGTCCTCCACCCACCCGATCGCCGCGGACATGGTGGACCTCGAGGCCGTCGAGGTGAACTTCGACGGCATCACCTACGCCCAGGGGGCCTCGGCCCTGCGCCAGCTCGTCGCCTGGGTCGGCGAGAAGGAGTTCCTCGAGGGGCTGACCGCCTACTTCACCCGCCACGCGTGGGGCAACACCCAGCTCTCCGACCTCCTCGCCGAGCTCGAGAAGTCCAGCGGTCGTGACCTGTCCGGGTGGTCGGCCGCGTGGCTCGAGACCTCCGGCGTCAACCTGCTCCGGCCCGAGCTCGAGATCGACGCCGACGGCAACCTGAGCTCGGTCGCCGTGCTGCAGGAACCGCCGTCGTCCCCGCCCGGCATCCCGGCGGTGCTGCGACCGCACCGCATCGCGATCGGCCTCTACACCCAGACGCCGGGCGGCCTCGAGCGCACCCGACGGCTCGAGATCGACGTCGTCGGCGAGCGCACCGAGGTCACCGAGCTCGTCGGTCACCCGATGCCGGACCTGCTGCTGCTCAACGACGACGACCTCACGTTCACCAAGATCCGCCTGGACGAGCGCTCGCTGCGCACCGCGGTCGAGTCGCTCGAGACGCTCGCCGACCCGCTCCCCCGCGCGCTCATCTGGGCGGCCGCGTGGGACATGCTCCGCGACGCCGAGCTGCCGATGCGCGACTTCCTGTCGCTGGTCGAGTCGGGTCTCGGCAGCGAGACCGACATCAGCGTGATCACCACGCTGTGCAGCCAGACGAGGGCCGCCATCGAGCAGTTCTCCGGCATCGGCCGGCGCGAGGGCTACCGCGACCGCTGGGCGGCGCTGACCCTCCGCCTCACCGAGGCGGCCGAGCCGGCGAGCGACAACCAGCTCGCCTTCGCCCGCGCCTACGCCGCGGCGTGCCGCACGCCCGAGCAGGCAGCCGTCGTACGCCGGTGGCTGTCCGGCGACGCCCCCGAGGGGCTCTCGGTCGACACCGACCTGCGCTGGACGCTGCTGCAGCGCCTGCTCGCCCTCGGTGCCGCCGATCCGGCCGAGATCGAGACCGAGCTCGCGTCCGACGACACGGCGACCGGGCGCCGCCAGGCGGCCACGGCGCGGGCGGCCGTCCCGACGATGGCGGCCAAGGAGGCGGCGTTCGCCGCGGCGGTGGAGAGCGACGAGCTGCCCAACGCCCTCCTCGTCGCCACGCTGCTCGGCTTCGTGCAGACCGACCAGCGCGACCTGCACCGGGCCTTCCTGCCCCGGTACTTCGCCGCGCTGCCCGACGTCTGGAACACCCGCACGAACGAGACCGCGCAGACGATCGTCCTGGGGCTCTACCCCGCGACCCTCGTCGAGCAGGAGACCCTCGACGTCACCGACCGGTTCCTCGCCCGCGACGACGTTCCGCCCGGGGCGCGTCGGCTCGTGCGCGAGGGTCGCGACGGCATCGAGCGCTCGCTGCGCTGCCAGGCCCGCGACAGCGACTAGTACGTCTCACCCCCGTAGGTGCGCGTGAACACGACGGTTCTTGCGCACGTACGGGGGTGAGGTCTGTCAGAACGTGCTGAGGTGCGGCGTGCGCAGGTTGCGGCCGTGGTCGGCCAGCACCTGCAGCCCGTTGCGGATACCGCCGACGAGGTCGCCGGCCGCGAACGACGACGTCATCGCGAGCGCCGCGAGGGCGCACGTGCGGTCGTCGAGAACCTCGGCGGCCCGGCTCCCGGTCACGATCTCGAGGGCGCGCGCCGTGGGGTCGACCGCCACGACCACGGTCCCCGGCGCGGCGTCGCCGCAGGACGCCAGCACGGCCTCGGCGCCCGCGCGGCCGCCGTCGAGCAGCCCGACGCGCAGGACGACCCGCAGGCCGGTGGCCTGCTCCGCGCCGGCCACGGCCTGCGCGAGCCGGACCCGCTGGACCTCGGTGAAACCGTCACCAGGAGGCACTCGTACCCCCGGTCCCGGCGGCGGGGGCGTCGTGGCCCGCGGCCTGCTCGATCGGGGTCGCCGGGCCACCCGTCTCGTCGACGCCCAGCACCAGCGGGTCGCCGGTCCACGCGTCGGTGGCACCGGCCCGGCCGCCGCGGGTCCAGCCGGGCGCGGAGACGAGCAGGTACACCAGCGCGGCCACCACGAGCGGGATGCCCGCGAAGACGAGGATCGCCTGGCCGGACGTCATCACGGTGTCGTGCGCCGACCCGGGCATCGGGTCGTCGGCCCACGCCGGACCAGCTCCGGCGGCGAGGACGAGGACGGCGGACCCCCCGATGAGGGCGGCACGCGTACGGAGGCTCAGCGGCGGGACCATGGCGCGATCCTACGGGCCGGGATCGCGCCGGGGCGCCATCGGCTCAACCCTGCAACGCGGAGACGAGACGGCGCAGCAGCTCGACCGAGGGGAGGTCGTCGAGGAGGACGACCTGCCCGGCCGCGTCGGTGAGCGGGATGCGCCAGTTCGGGTACTCCTGGTCGGTGCCCGGCTGGTTCTGGGCGCGGTGGTCGCCGACGGCGTCCGCGAGCGAGACCGCGAGCAGCCGCGCGGGTGTCCGGGCGAGGTAGCGGTGCAGGGCCTCGACGACGTCGTCCGTGCCCGCACCCGCGCGCAGCAGGCCCTCGTTGCGCAGCGCGTGCATCCAGCGCTCCAGGTCCCGCTCGTGCTCGGCGAGCTCCTCGTCGTACGACCGCGCGAGCAGGCCCAGGTCGTGGCGCAGCGTCACGTGCTCACCGGCCAGGAATCCCGCCGTGGGCGGGAGGTCGTGCGTCGTGACGCTCGCGAGGGCGAGCTCGCGCCACCGCTCGGGCGGCAGCGGACCGCCGTCGGCGTCCGCCTCGAACCACAGGATCGAGGTCCCGAGGATGCCGCGGTCGCGCAGCGTGTCCTGGACCCAGGCCTCGACCGTGCCGAGGTCCTCGCCGATGACGACGCAGCCGGCGCGCTGCGCCTCGAGGGCGAGGATGCCGACGAGGGCGTCGTGGTCGTACCGGACGTACGTGCCCTGGTTCGCGGGCATGCCCCGGGGGATCCACCAGAGCCGGAACAGTCCGAGGACGTGGTCGATGCGGATGCCGCCGGCGTGCCGCAGCACGGTCCGGAGCATGTCGCGGTACGGGATGAAGGCGTGCTCCGCGAGGGCGTCCGGGCGCCACGGCGGCTGCGACCAGTCCTGCCCCATCTGGTTGTACATGTCCGGCGGTGCGCCGACCGCGACGCCGCTCGCGAGGACGTCGCTCAGCGCCCACGCGTCGGCACCCTCGGGGTGCACACCGACGGCGAGGTCGTGCATCACCCCGATCGCCATGCCGGCGTCACGCGCGGCCTGCTGCGCGGCGGCGAGCTGCTCGTCGAGCAGCCACTGCAGCCAGGAGTGGAACTCGACCCCGTCGGCGAGCCGGACCCGGGCGTCCTGCGCAGCCGTGCCGTGCGGGTCGGCGAGCTCGGCGGGCCACGCGGCAGGCTCGCCGTACTCGTCGGAGAGCGCGCACCAGAGCGCGAAGTCCTGCAGCCCCTGGCCCTCGCGGGCGCGGAACGCGTCGAACGCCGCCTGCCGGCCGGGCAGGCGCGGCACGAGGCGCACGAGCTCGAGTGCGGCCCGCTTCGCCGACCACACCGGGTCGCGCTCGAGCAGCTCGGCCGAGGTGTTCGCCGGCCGCTGGCCGGCGGCGAGCTCGGCGACGCGCGCGCGGCCGATCTCCGGGAGGTACGCCAGCTCCGGCACGTCCTCGACCCGCAGGTAGATCGGGTTGGCGAAGCGGCGGGTCACCGGGAGGTACGGCGAGGGCGCCATCGGCGGGACCGGTGAGGCCGCGTGCAGCGGGTTCACCAGGACGAAGTCGGCACCGAGCGCCCGACCGCTCCACGAGCACAGCTCGGCGAGGTCGGCGACGTCGCCGAGGCCCCACGACCGGCTCGAGCGCACCGAGTAGAGCTGGGCCGCGAAGCCCCAGCCGCGCCGCCCGCGCAGCGCGGCGGGGAGCTCCAGCCGACGGGGCGTGACGACGAGGGTGGTCGACGCGGACGACACCGATCCGTCGGCCGCCGTCAGCTCCGCGTGCAAACGGTGCCATCCCGTCGGCAGGTCGAGCGGCAGCGCGAACGTGGCCTCGCCGACGAGCGTGCCGTCGACGTCCACCGGCTCCACCCAGCGGTCGACCTGGGCGACGTCGGACCGGCTCCCGCCGTCCTCGAGCTCGACCCAGAGCCGGGCCCGAGTCGCCGTGCGGGAGGTGCACCCAGCAGGTGGACGGGTCGCCCTGGCGCTGCACGAAGACGGGCGGAAGTGTCCGTCGCCAGTCGCGCATCCGCCGCTCGGACAGCGCCGCCGCCACCCCGGCCGGCGTGGTCGCGTCGACCCCGAGGGCGGCGAGGACGGCGACGACGGTCTCGGTGGCGACCACCTGGTGGGCACCGGCCTGGTCCCAGAACTCGGTGGCGACGCCGTAGGCGGCCGCGAGGGCGGCGAGGTCGTTGGTCACCCGGCCATCCTGTCGGCCCCCCGGCCGCGAATCCAGGCCTGGGGGACACCGGATGTAAGCGTTCTCACCAGATCGGGGGCCGGCGGGCGGCCCACGGGGCGGCTTCCTCGAGCTGGGCCGCCAGCGAGATGACGGTGGGCTCGTCCGCCGGGCGCCCCACGAGCTGGACCCCGATCGGCAGCACGGCGCCGTCGATCTCGGCCCAGTGCAGCGGCACCGACATGGCCGGCTGGCCGGTCATGTTGTACGGCGCGGTGAACGGGGTGAACCGCTTCTGCGCCGCGAAGTCGCCCGCGGGATCGGCGTCGTCGCGCAGCCCGCCGACGAGCGCCGGCGGCTGGGCGAGCGTCGGGGTGAGCACGACGTCGTACGCCGCCGTCGCGGTGATCGCCGCGCGGGACAGGATCCGCATCGTGGACACGGCCTGGGCGAGCTCGATCCCGGACACCTGCCGCCCCCGCTCGCGCAGCCAGCGGGTCAGCGGCAGCAGCCGCTCCTCGTCCTGCGGCGGCACCGGCGTGAGCAGCGCGAGCACCGACCACACCGACTCGAAGGCGGGCACCTCCGCCGGCGTGAACGGCGGCGTCACGTCCTCGACCGTCGTGCCCGAGGCGCGCGAGCAGCCGGGAGGCCTCCTCGTACGCCGCGAGGCACGCCGGGTGCACCTCGGACTCCGCGATGACCGGCGTCGCATACCGGCCGATCCGCAGGCGACCTGGGTCGCGCTCCGCGGCCTCGAGGAACGTCCCCTCGATGGGGACGGCGACGAACGGGTCGTCCGGGAAGGGTACGGCGAGCACGTCGAGCAGGGCGGCGGCGTCGCGCACGGTGCGCGCGAGGACGCCCTGGTGCGGGAGCTCGCCGACCGGGTCGCGCAGCGGGCCGTTGCTGATCCGGCCGCGCGCCGGCTTGATGCCGACGAGACCGGTGACGCTCGCCGGGATGCGGATCGAGCCGCCGCCGTCCGACCCCTGGGCCGCGCTCGCCAGGCCCGCGGACACCGCCGCGGCCGCTCCCCCGCTCGAGCCGCCCGCGGACCGGCGCAGGTCCCACGGCGTGCGGGCCGGCGGCGCGACCTCGTTCTCGGTGTAGCACGGCAGGCCGAACTCCGGGGTGTTCGTCGTACCGCTGATCACCAGCCCGCCCTGACGCATCCGCGTGACGACGTTGTCGTCGCCGAACGGCCTGAGGTCGTAGGTGACCGAGCCCAGGGTGCACCGGACGCCGGCGACGAAGTTGAGGTCCTTGGCGGGCACGACCGTGCCGAACAGCGGCCCGAGGTTCTCGTGCGCGTCGGCGTCGGCCACCCGCGCGTCGACCGCCCGCGCCTGCTCGAGCGCGAGGTCGTCGGTGCGGGTGATGAAGGCGCCGACGTCGTCCGCCCGCGCGTCGCTGCGCGCTCGGTAGTGCTCGGTGAGCTCGACCGAGGTGATCTCGCGCCGACGTATCGCCCGCGCCTGCTCGAGCGCCGTGAGGTCGTGCAGCTCGGCCATGACGCACCTCCGTCGGCGGACCGCGGACGTACCCGCGTGGCCACCGTACGGCGGCGACCCGCTCCATGCCGCGTCCGCCCTTCCCCCAGGGCTGCGAGCTACAGCGCGGCGATGGACGCCGGCGCGCGCTCGGCGCGGGCGAGGGCGCGCAGGACGGCGGTGTCGCCGTGACGCTGCGCGGCCAGGTCGACGAGCAGGTGCCGGACCGTCCGGCTCACCGCTTCGGGCAGAGGAGGCGGCTCGACGCCGACGCTCACCGCGAGGTCGTCGCTGTGCACCGCGATCTCCATGAGCCGGGTGGTGAGGAAGTCGTCCAGTGCGAGGGCCCAGTGGTTCCACGGGGCGCGGACCGCCCGGTCGCCCGCCAGACCCGGAAGTACGGCGACGAGCCCGGCCAGCTCGGTGCGCGCCCGATCCACCAGCTGCGCCTGCCCGGCCTCCGCGTTCTCCGCGCCACCGGACCTGATCCGGACGTTGGCCGGCTCGTCCAGCGCCGCCCCTCGCCACGGCGCCTGCGCGTAGTGCGCGAGCAGCGACACGGTCTCCGCGCCGTCCGTCGGGGTGGCGAGCGCCGACGTGACGGAGAAGACCTGCCCGAGCAGGTGGGCGGCGAGTCCCCCCACGGTCCAGTCGGTCAGCGCGCTCGGTTCGGTCCACGCCGCGCCGACCTGCGGCAGCGCGACCAGGTCGATGGCGGTGGCGGCTGCTACGGCGTACTCCTCGGTTCGGCTCATCCGCACACGGTAGCCAGCCGGCCCGGAACGGCCGGGTGGAGGTGTCACTCGCAGATGACGCAGGGCGACGAGTTCGGGCCGCCCGGCGGGGCGCCGCCCGCGGTCACGCCCGAGCACCGGCGGCGGTCGTGGAGACCCCACCCGGTCGATCGCGCCGCGCCGGGGGCGTGGCGTCCGCACTGGCGCGGCCCTCCTAGGGTGAGCGACGTGCCGACCTACCCCGACGCCCCACGCCTCGACCTCGTCGACGACTACGACGGCGTCCCCGTCCCGGACCCGTACCGCTGGCTCGAGGACGCCGCGGACGAGCGCACGGTCGCGTGGACCGCCGCCCAGGCGGCGCTGCTCGGTGCCGAGCGCGCGTCGTGGACCACGGTCGACCACTTCCGCGACCGCATCACCACGCTCGTGTCGGCGGGTGGCATCGGCGCGCCGACGTTCCGCCGCGACCGCAGGTTCTTCATGCGCCGCGAGGGCGACCAGCAGTTCGCCGTCCTGTGCACCGTGGATCCGGACGGTACGGAGCGGGTCCTCCTCGACCCGATCGCGATCGACCCGTCCGGCCTCACGACGCTCGACACCTGGCAGCCGAGCAAGGAGGGCGACCTGCTGGCCTACCAGCTCTCCGCGGGCGGCACGGAGGAGTCGGTGGTCCGGGTCATGGACGTCACGACCGGCGAGACCGTCGACGGACCGATCGACCGCGCGCGCTACTCCCCCGTGGCCTGGATCCCGGGCGGGGAGGCGTACTACTACGTGCGCCGGCTCGACCCCGCCGGCCTGCCCGAGGGCGAGGAGCAGTTCCACCGCCGCGTGCTGCTGCACCGGGTGGGGACGGACCCGGACGAGGACGTCGAGATCTTCGGCGCCGGGCGCCCCGTCACGAGCTACTTCGGCGTCTCGGTGAGCATGGACGGGCGCTGGCTGCTCATCTCGAGCTCCGAGGGCACCGAGCCGCGCAACGACCTGTGGATCGCCGACCTCACCGCGTCTCCGCTGGAGGCGCCGGCCCTCGTCGACGTGCAGGTGGGCGTGGACGCCAACACCGCCATGCACATCGGCCGGGACGGGCGGGCGTACGTCCACACCGATCTCGACGCACCGCGCGGCCGCCTCCTCGTCACCGACCCGACGACGCCGACCGCGGAGCACTGGGTCGAGCTCGTGCCGGAGGACGACGAGGCCGTGCTCGAGGACATCGCGATCCTCGACGGCGACGAGCTCGACCGACCGGTGCTCGCTGTCGCATGGACCCGCCACACCGTCGGGGAGGTGACGCTGCACGACCTCGCGACCGGCGAGCGGATCGGGGAGGTGCCGCTGCCCGGCGTGGGGACGCTCGGCGGCCTCGTCGAGCGTCCCGAGGGCGGTCCCGATGCTGTGGTTCGTCTACACCGACTTCACGACGCAGATCCACGTCTACAGCTACGACGCGCGCACCGGCGACGTCGCACTGTTCTCCTCGCCCCCCGGGTCGGTCGAGGTCCCCGACGTCGTGAGCCAGCAGGTGACCTACACGTCGGCCGACGGCACGCCCGTCCGGATGTTCCTGCTGTCCCACGCGCACGAGCCCGACCGGCCGCGTCCCACGTTCCTCTACGGCTACGGCGGTTTCGGCATCTCCATGACGCCCGGCTTCTCCGCCACGGCGCTCGCCTGGGTCGAGGCCGGCGGGGTGTACGCCGTCGCCTGCATCCGAGGCGGCGGCGAGGAGGGCGAGGAGTGGCACCGCGACGGGATGCTCGGCAACAAGCAGAACGTCTTCGACGACTTCCACGCCGCGGCCGAGTGGCTCGAGCGCGAGGGGTGGACCACGCGCGAGCAGCTGGCGATCCACGGCGGCAGCAACGGCGGCCTGCTCGTCGGCGCCGCCGTGACCCAGCGCCCGGACCTGTACGGCACGGTCGTCTGCGCCGCGCCGTTGCTCGACATGGTCCGCTACGTCCACTCGCAGCTCGGTCGGACCTGGACGGTCGAGTACGGCGACCCGCAGGTGCCCGAGGAGCTCGCGTGGCTGCTGGCGTACTCGCCGTACCACCACGTCGTCGAGGGCACGGACTACCCGGCGACGATGTTCATGGTGTTCGACAACGACACCCGCACCGACCCGATGCACGGGCGCAAGCTGTGCGCGGCCATGCAGCACGCCACGAGCGGAGAGCGCCCGATCGTCATCCGCTCGGGCGCCGAGGTGGGCCACGGCGCGCGGGCGCTCAGCACGGCGATCGAGGAGCAGGCCGACATGCTCGCGTTCATCGCACGGTGGACCGGCCTCGAGCTCGCCTGACTAGGCTCGCCCCATGATCAGCAGCCGTCTCGTGGCAGCCACGTCGACGACCTCGGCCCAGACCTTCTGGGAGACCGTCCTCGACTGGATCAAGACGAACGCGATCATCATCGTGGCGACGATCGTCGTCTCGTTCGTCGTCTGGTGGATCATCGTCCGGCTGATCCGCCGGGTCACCGACAACGCGAAGAAGCGCCTCGTCTCGCAGGACCGCCCCGGCCAGGCCCGCGCCGCCGAGCACACGCAGGAGCTCACCGCGGTGCTCATGACGGCGCGCCGCGAGCAGCGGTTCGAGGCGATCGCCCAGCTGCTGCGCAGCATCACGACGTTCTCCATCGCGGGCCTCGCGCTGCTCATCATCCTGGGCCAGCTCGGCGTGAACCTCGCCCCGCTCATCGCGAGCGCCGGCGTCATCGGCGTCGCCCTCGGCTTCGGCGCCCAGACCCTCGTGAAGGACTTCCTGTCCGGCATCTTCCTCGTGCTCGAGGACCAGTTCGGCGTCGGCGACGTCGTCGACCTCGGACCCGCGACGGGCACCGTCGAGGAGGTCACGCTGCGCGTCACGCGCATCCGCGACATGTCCGGTGTCGTCTGGTACGTCCGCAACGGCGAGATCCTGCGGGTGGCGAACCGCTCGCAGGGCTGGACGATGGCCGTGGTCGACGTGCCCGATCGCGTACAACGAGGACCTCGACCGGGTCCGCCGCATCGTCGAGGAGGTCGGCGCCGCGATGGACGGCGACCCGGCGTACGACGGGATCCTGTTCGGCACACCGATGTACGCCGGCGTCGAGAGCGTCAGCGGCGACGCCGTCTTCGTGCGCGTCACGGCGAAGGCCGCGCCCGACCAGCAGATGTCGGCGTCGCGAGCGCTGCGCGAGCAGCTCAAGCTCGCGTTCGACCGGGCCGGCGTCCGCGTCCCGGTTCTCGTGCGCCAGAACCTGCCGGGCTCGACGCCGCCGGCGGCCGGCGGCACGGGCACGACCCCGCGCATCTGAGCCGCAGCGCGCCACCAGGACCCTCGCTCCCGACCGCGTCGGGAACGCGCCCGGACGACCCGTCGGGGCGGACGAGCGGGGTCGGTGACGTACCGACAGACTGGGCCGGTGCGCTGCCTCGTCACCGGTGCGACCGGGTACATCGGAGGACGCCTCGTCCCGGAGCTGCTGGCCGCCGGTCACGAGGTGCGCGTCCTCGCGCGTCATCCCGAGCGGCTGGCCGACCGGAGCTGGGTCGACGACGTGGAGGTCGTCGCGGGCGACGCGGGAGACCCGGACGCGGTGCACGCCGCGTTGCGCGGCGTCGACGTCGCCTACTACCTGCTGCACTCGATGTCGGCCGGCACCGGCTTCGACGAGATCGAGCGGCACATCGCGCGGCTGTTCGCCGCCGCGGCGCGCGACGAGAAGGTGGGCCGCATCGTCTACCTCGGGGCGCTGCAGCCCGACGTCCCCTCGGCCGAGCTGAGCGAGCACGTCCGCAGCCGCAGCGAGGTCAGCGAGATCCTCCAGCTCGCCGAGGTCCCGACGGTGGAGCTGCGAGCCGCGGTCATCATCGGCAGCGGGTCGGCCAGCTTCGAGATGACGCGCTACCTCACCGAGCGGCTCCCGGTGATGGTGACGCCGGCCTGGGTCCGCACACCCACGCAGCCCATCGCGATCCGCGACGTCCTCTACTACCTCGTGCGGTGCGCCGACCTGCCGCCGGGGCTCAACCGGATCTTCGAGATCGGCGGCCCGGACGTCATGACCTACGAGGGGATGATGCACGGCTACGCCCGCGCCGCCGGGCTGCGCAAGCGCCTCGTCGTACGCATGCCCCTCGGGACCCCGGCGCTGTCGCGCTTCTGGGTCGGGCTCATCACCCCGGTGCCGCGCTCGATCGCCAAGCCGCTCGTGGACAGCGTCACGATGCGGACCGTCTGTCGCGAGCACGACATCGCCGACTACATCCCGGATCCGCCCGGAGGGCTCGTGCCCTACGAGCACGCGGTCGAGCTGGCGATCGACAAGGTGCGGCAGTCCGACGTCCGCACGGCCTGGTCGAGCTCGAGCCTCCCCGGCGCGCCGAGCGACCCGCTGCCGTCGGACCCGAGCTGGACCGGTGGCTCGCTCTACACCGACGAGCGCAGCACCGTCGTGCACGCGAGCGCCGAGTCGGTGTGGCGGGTGGTCGAGGGGCTGGGCGGGGACCGCGGCTACTACTCGTTCCCGACCGCCTGGGCGGTCCGCGGCTGGATCGACCGGGCGTCGGGAGGCGTCGGGCTGCGGCGCGGGCGCCGCGACCCGGACCGGCTGCGGGTCGGCGACCCGCTCGACTTCTGGCGGGTGGAGGAGCGGGTCCCGGGACGGCTGCTGCGGCTCCGCGGGGAGTTCCGGATGCCCGGCCTCGCCTGGCTGGAGCTCTCGATCCGCACCGAGGGCAGCGAGCGGGACCCGGTCACGGTCTACGCCCAGCGCGCCCTGTTCCACCCCAAGGGGCTCCACGGCCACGCCTACTGGACGAGCATGCTGCCCTTCCACGGGGTCATCTTCGGCTCGATGATGCGCAACATCCGGGACAGCGCCGAGCGGCTCGAGGCCCTCGAGGCCCGGCGACGGGCGCCGGTGGACCGCGCGTCCTGACCCGGGTGGGTCGGACCGCCCGCCCCGGACGGCAGAATGGCCGGCATGTCATCCGAGACGACGCCGTACGCCGAGATGGGCGGAGCGGAGTTCTTCGAGGCGCTCGTCCACCACTTCTACGCCGGTGTCGCGAGCGACCCGGTCCTGCGCGCCATGTACCCCGAGGACGACCTCGGCCCGGCGGAGCGCCGCCTGCGGATGTTCCTCACGCAGTACTGGGGCGGCCCGACGACGTACTCGGAGGAGCGCGGGCACCCGCGGCTGCGGATGCGGCACAACCCCTTCGTCATCGACGACGACGCGCGCGACCGGTGGCTCGACCACATGCGCTCCGCGCTCGACACGACGATGGCCGAGCAGGGGCTCGACCCCGCCCTGGAGCAGGAGCTCTGGCGCTACCTCGTGGGGGCGGCGATCGCGATGGTCAACGCCGCACCCGCCGACTCCCCCGCCGGACTCACGATGCACCAGGAGCCCCAGTGACCGACGTCCCCGTCCGCGAGGGAAACGCCGACATCCCGCCCCGAGACGCGCGCGACTGGTGGCGCGACGCGGTCGTCTACCAGGTGTACCCGCGCTCGTTCATGGACTCCGACGGCGACGGGCTGGGCGACCTGCCCGGCATCCGCTCGCGCCTGCCCTACCTCGCCGAGCCTCGGCGTGGACGCGATCTGGCTCTCGCCGTTCTACCCCTCGCCGCTGCTCGACGGCGGCTACGACGTCATCGACCCGCGCGACGTCGACCCGCGGCTCGGCACGGTCGAGGACCTGCGCGGCATCGTCGAGGACGGCCACGCGCTGGGCCTGCGCGTGTTCGTCGACGTGGTGCCCAACCACTTCTCCTGGGAGCACCCGTGGTTCCGGGCCGCGTTGGAGAACGAGCCCGGCTCGCCCGAGTGGGACCGGTTCCACGCCGTGCGCGGCAGGGGCGTCGACGGCGAGCTGCCGCCCAACAACTGGCCGAGCGCGTTCGGCGGTTCCGCGTGGACGCCGATCCCCGGCCACGCGGGCTGGTGGTACCTCCACCTGTTCGACACCTCGCAGCCGGACGTGAACTGGGCGAACCCGGAGATCCACGAGGACTTCGAGAAGACGCTGCGGTTCTGGTTCGACCTCGGCGTCGACGGCTTCCGCATCGACGTCGCGCACTCGCTCGTGAAGGCCGACGGGCTCCCGGACGGGCCCGACGTGTCGAAGGACGAGGTGCTCGCGGGCAACGAGCGCGGCCCGGCGTGGGACCAGCCGGGGGTGCACGCGATCTGGCGCGAGTGGCGCCGTGTGGCCGACTCCTACGACCCGCCGCGCGTGTTCGTCGGCGAGGCATGGGTCGCCACGACCGAGGCGCAGGCGGCGTACACCCGGCCGGACGAGCTGCACACGACGTTCAACTTCCACTTCCTCCGCGCCTACTGGGACGCCAGGGTGATCCGCGACGTGATCGGCACGTCCCTGCTCACCTCGGCCGCGGTCGGCGCCCCGCCCACCTGGGTCCTGTCGAACCACGACGTGTGGCGCCCGGTCACCCGGTTCGCCCCGTGGCGGGACGCGCACACCGTCGACCTCGAGACCGGGCGCCGGCGCGCGATCGCGATGTCCATGCTCTCCCTCGCGCTGCCGGGGTCGGCGTACCTCTACCAGGGCGAGGAGCTCGGCCTCCCCGAGGTGCTCGACCTCCCGGACGAGGCCCGGCAGGACCCGACGTTCGTCCGCACCGGGGGCCGGGTCAAGGGACGCGACGGCTGCCGCGTCCCGCTCCCGTGGTCGGGCGACGCCCCGCCGTACGGGTTCACCACGGGTACGCCGTGGCTGCCCCAGCCGGAGGACTGGGCCGGGCTCACCGCGGCCGCCCAGGAGGCCGACGACTGCTCGACCCTCGCGCTCTACCGCCGCGCGCTGCGGATCCGCCGGGAGAGCCCGGTGCTCGGCGACGGCGAGCTCGCTGTGGCGCGACTCCGGGCACGACGACGTCCTCGCGATCGAGCGTCCCGGCACCCGGGCGATGCTCGTGCTGCTCAACACCGGTGACGGCGAGCGGGCCGTCGCGGCCGACGGCGACGTGGTCCTGCACACCGGTGGCGTCTCGCTGGATCCCGACGGCGCACTGCTGCTGGCGCCCGACACGTGCTGCTGGGTCGAGCTCGCCTGAGGTCCGTCGGCCCGGCCGCGCGGGACCGCGTGCCGGGGGCCGCCGTCAGGCCGGCTCGAGGACCGGGACCTCGTCGAGCACCGGCGCGGTCCGGCGCGAGGCCTCGACCACCAGCACGAGAACCGTCGTGCTGACCATGATCAGCGCGCTGAGCAGCACCGGGACGTCGCGGGCCAGCACGGCGTACGACAGCCAGCCCAGCGCCGCGGCGGTGCGCAGCGAGAAGGTCGCGAGCGACACGCCGGCGTCCTCGCGGGACCCGCGCAGGGTGGCGAACACCTGCGGCCAGGCGGAGAACAGGCCGATGCCGAACGCGAGGAAGCCGACCGCCTCGGGCGAGAGCCGCGTCGACACGGTGACGACGACCAGAGCGGCAGTCGCCAGCAGCAGCGCGCGCCGCGCGCGGGACAGCGCACTCGGCACGAGCAGCACGATCGCGACCGAGCCGGACAGCAGCAGCAGGTTCCCGGGGATCTGCGGCGCCACGCCGGCTCGGACCCCGTAGGTGATCCACGCGACGAGGGCCACGACACTGATCGCCCAGGAGAGCGGGGCGACACCGCCCATGTGCGGGTGGCGCACCGTCCGCACGATCTGCGGGACGACGGTGATGACGCCGAGCACCGATGCGGCGTAGGCGATGCTGAGGGCGAGGGAGTGGCTGGTCACCGAGCTGCTCTCTGGATGTTCTGTATGGATACAGTCTGGAACGATACAGGACGAGGGCGGCCCCGACGAGACGGGATGCCCGCGACGGGAGGTGAGGTGCGTCATGACGGGCTCGAGACCCACGCTCGACACCGTCGCCCGCGCGGCGGGCGTCTCCCGGATGACCGTGTCCAACGCCTACAACCGCCCGGACCAGCTCTCCCCCGCCACCCGTGAGCGCGTCCTGGCCGTCGCGGCGGAGCTCGGCTACGGCGGGCCCGACCCGGCCGGTCGCTCCCTGCGCCGCGGTCGCGCGGGCACCATCGGCGTGATCCTCACCGAGAGCCTGTCCTACGCGTTCACCGACCCCGGCCTCGTCTCCTTCCTGCGCGGCGCCGCCGACGAGCTCAGCTCGGCCGGGCTGGCGATGCTGCTCCTGCCGGTCGACGCCGGGGACAGCGGCGGACTCGTGCGCGGCGCGATCGTCGACGGTTTCGTCGTCTCGTCGCTGCGCGCGGACGACGCCGCGTTCCAGGCCGTGCGGGCGCGGCACGTCCCGTTCGTCACCGCCGGCAGCCCGCGGCTGCGCGGGACGCCGTTCGTCGGCATCGACAACCACGTCGCCGGGGCGCTCGCGGCCGACCACCTGCTGTCCCTGGGACACCGCCGCCTGGGCGTCGTCGCGCTGCCGGCCGGCATGCCCGTGGCTCCCGACGCCCGCGTCGTCCGGGTCCGCGGTGGGTTCGCCGAACGGCTGGCCGGGTTCCTCGAGCGGGCCGCGGCGGCAGGCATCGAGCCCGAGTCGGTCGCCGTCGCCGACGCCGTGACGAACAGCACCGACGCCGGGGCCGCGGCGGCCCGCGAGCTGCTGGCCCGGCGGCGCCCGCCCACGGCGGTCTTCGCGGTGAGCGACGTGCTCGCCCTAGGCGTGCTGTCGGCGGCAGCGGACGCCGGGCTCGACGTGCCGGCGGCGCTGTCGGTCATCGGTTTCGACGACATCGAGGAGTCGGCGCACAGCCGGCCGGCGCTCACCACCGTGGCGCAGGACCTGCGCGAGCAGGGACGGCTGGCCGCCCGGCTGGTCCTCGATCTCGTCGAGGGCAGGAGGGTGCGCTCGACCCGGCGTACGCCGCATGTGCTCGTGCGCGAGAGCACGGCCCGCCCGCACCGCGCCCACTGACCCGTGCGGCGGGCGCCGGACCAGTTAGTTTGCGCGTGACAACTATCTGACGCAAGATGCCGGGATGACGGAGACGAGCACGGCGTCGGTCGGTCTGGGCCGGCTGCACAGGGACCACCCCCGCTACAAGTGGGTGGCGCTGTCCAACACCACCCTGGGCATGACCATGGCGACGATCAACGCCTCGATCGTGCTCATCTCGCTGCCCGCGATCTTCCGCGGCATCGGGCTCGACCCGCTCGACCCGGCCAACGTGAGCTACCTGCTCTGGATGCTGCTCGGCTTCCTGCTGGTCACCGCGGTGCTCGTCGTCACGTTCGGACGTCTCGGCGACATCTACGGGCGCGTGCGGATCTACAACCTCGGGCTTCCTCGTCTTCGCCCTCTCGTCGATCGCCCTGTCGCTCGTGCCGTGGGACGGGCGAGGCCGGTGCCCTGTGGCTCATCGGGTTCCGGGCGGTGCAGGCGGTCGGCGCGGCGATGCTCATGGCCAACGCGACCGCGATCCTCACCGACGCCTTCCCGGTCCACCAGCGCGGCGACGGCCCTCGGCATCAACCAGGTCGCGGCGATCGCCGGGTCGTTCCTCGGGCTCGTCATCGGCGGCGTGCTGTCGGAGTGGCACTGGCGCGCGGTGTTCTGGGTCAGCGTGCCGTTCGGTGTCGCCGGTGCGATCTGGTCCTACGTCTCGCTCCACGAGGTCGGCGCGCGGCACCGCGGCAAGCTCGACATCCCCGGCAACATCGCGTTCGCGCTCGGCCTCGGGCTGATCCTCACCGCCGTCACCTACGGGATGCAGCCCTACGGCGGCCACACGATGGGATGGACGAATCCCTCGGTGCTGCTGTCGATGCTGGCCGGCGTAGCCCTGCTCGCCGTGTTCGCCCTCGTCGAGACCCGCTCGCCCGACCCGATGTTCCGCCTGTCGCTCTTCCGGATCCGCGCCTTCACGCTCGGCAACCTGGCCGGGCTGCTGGCCTCGATCTCGCGGGGCGGGCTGCAGTTCATCCTCATCATCTGGCTGCAGGGCATCTGGCTGCCGCGCCGCGGCTACTCCTACGAGAGCACGCCGCTGTGGGCCAGCGTCTTCCTGCTGCCGCTCACCGTCGGCTTCCTCACCGCGGGTCCGCTCTCCGGCTTCCTCAGCGACCGCTACGGCGCCCGCCGCTTCGCCGTCGGCGGTGCGCTCGTCACGGCGCTCTCGTTCGTCGGCCTCATGGTGCTCCCGGTGGACTTCGCCTACCCCGCCTTCGCGTTCCTCACGTTCCTCAACGGCGTCGGCTCCGGGATGTTCAGCTCCCCCAACGCCTCGGTGGTGATGAACTCGGTGCCCGCGGCCGAGCGCGGCGTCGCGTCGGGCATGCGCATGACGTTCTTCAACTCCGGGTCCGCGCTCTCCATCGGCGTCTTCTTCTCGCTCATGGTCGTCGGGCTCGCGGCCACGCTGCCCACGACGCTGTCCACGGGGCTCGTCGCCCAGGGGGTGCCCGGCGCCGTGGCGGACAACCTCGCCGCGCTCCCACCGGTCGGCATCCTCTTCGCGGCCTTCCTCGGCATCAACCCGATCGCGGCGCTGCTCGGCCCGACCGGCGTGCTGACGTCGCTGCCGGCGGCGAACGTGACGGCCCTCACCGGCAACGACTTCTTCCCCTCGCTCATCTCCGACCCGTTCCACCAGGGGCTCGTCCTCGTCTTCGCCATCGCCGCCGCGATGATGGTGGTCGCCGCAGTCGCCAGCTGGTACGCCGGGAAGCGCCCGTCCGACGAGCTCTCCCGGCCGCGCAGCGGCGAACGGCTCGGCGAGGAGCCCGGGAGCTACGCGCTCGTCGAGGGCGACCCGGCGACCGACGACACCGGGCCGCTCGCGCACGCCCTCGGCTTCCCGGCCGCGCCGCGGGACGAGTCGTGAGCGCCGCCCGTACCGCCGTACCGGCACCGCACAGGAGCGGCGCCCTCGACGTCGAGCGGCTGGCCGACGTCCTGGCCCGCGTCACCCGCAGCACGCGGCGCGACCTCGCCCTGCCGATCGGCGCGAGCTCGCTCTCGGTCCTCGTGACCGTCGCGGACCGCGGTCCGCTGCGCCTCGGCGAGCTCGCCCGGCACGAGGGCATCACGCCCGCGACGCTGTCGCGCATCGTGGCCGTCCTCGAGGAGGACGGCTACGCCGAGCGCACCGTCGACCCGGTGGACCGGCGTTCCTCGTGGCTGATGATCACGCCTGCGGGGCTCGAGCTGCTGGCCGTCGTACGGCGGGACCGCGCCGAGGTCATGGCGACGCGCGTCGACCGGCTCACCGTCGCCCAGCGCACCGCGCTGGCCGCGGCCCTCGACGCGCTCGGGGCCCTGTCCGCCGACTGACCTGGCGCTCCGCGACCCCTTGCTGCCCACGCCGCTGTCGCTTCCGGTCGGGGTCCACCCTCGGCAAGCGGCAGATGGGTGGGCCGGAACGGGAGGGTCAGCGCGGTGTCGGGACGAGGCTGAGCCGGGCCGGGCCGGACGTGCTGCGCACGAAGACCTGTCCGGCGGGGGTGACCAGCCGCTTCCAGCCGCTCGTCGTGCCGGTCCCGATGTGGGCGCCCGGGTGCGCGAGGAAGCCGAGCAGGCGGGCCGCGTGCAGCGCCCTCATCGGCAGGCCGCCCCATCCCGGTGCGTCCCAGGTCGCCTCGGCCACGAGCTCGGCGTGGAACGAGCCGGTGGCCGGGACCGACGCGCGGAACCGCGCGACCGCCTCGTCGACCCGCGGGGCGACGTCGCCGGCGATCCCGTGCTCCCCCGGCGACCAGGGCGCGGACGGCGGGAGGAGCGCGAGCGACGCCGCGCCGGCGACCGGGTCGGGCAGCACGACGTCGGTCTCCGCGGCGAGCCGGGCCACGTCGCCGACCACGTCGCGCAGGCGGCCGGCCGACACCGTGGTGTCGAGCTGCCGGTCGACCGGTTCCGCGAGCGGGAGCACGACGAGGACGAGGACGTCGAGCGGGCTCGGCGCGTAGATCCCGACCACTCCCCCGCGAGCCTGGACGCGGACGGCCGCCCGCTCGTCCCAGCCCAGGATGCGGCCGAGGTACGCCGCGAGGTGGGCCGCCTCGTCCCTGCGCAGCCGGATGGCCGACACCGCCGTGGTAGCCCTAGTCGCGGGTGAGCTTGCGGTACGTCGCGCGGTGCGGGCGCGCGGCGTCGGGCCCGAGACGCTCGACCTTGTTGCGCTCGTAGGACTCGAAGTTGCCCTCGAACCAGAACCAGTTCGAGTCGCCCTCGTAGGAGAGGATGTGCGTGGCCACGCGGTCGAGGAACCAGCGGTCGTGCGAGGTGATCACGGCGCAGCCGGGGAACTCGAGCAGCGCGTTCTCCAGCGACCCGAGGGTCTCGACGTCGAGGTCGTTCGTCGGCTCGTCGAGCAGCAGCAGGTTGCCGCCCTGCTTGAGCGTGAGCGCCAGGTTGAGCCGGTTGCGCTCCCCGCCGGAGAGGATGCCGGCCTTCTTCTGCTGGTCGGTGCCCTTGAAGCCGAAGGCCGAGACGTAGGCCCGGCTGGGCATCTCGACCTGCCCGACCTTGATCCAGTCCAGGCCGTCGGACACGACCTCCCAGAGGTTCTTCTCCGGGTCGATGCCGCTGCGGTTCTGGTCGACGTACGACAGCTTGACCGTCTCGCCGACCCGGATCTCACCGGTCGTGGGGAGCACGTCCTTGTCGTCGCTGCCGCCCTCGGCCGCGGCCACGATCATCTTGAACAGCGTGGTCTTGCCGACGCCGTTCGGTCCGATGACACCGACGATGCCGTTGCGTGGGAGGGTGAAGGAGAGCTGGTCGAAGAGCAGCTTGTCGTCGAAGCCCTTGGTGAGGCTGGTCGCCTCGACGACGACGCTGCCGAGCCGCGGACCCGGCGGGATCTGGATCTCGTCGAAGTCGAGCTTGCGGGTCTTCTCGGCCTCGGTGGCCATCTCCTCGTAGCGCTCGAGGCGGGCCCGGCTCTTGGTCTGGCGGGCCTTGGCGCTCGACCGCACCCACTCGAGCTCGTCGGAGAGCCGCTTCTTGAGCTTGGCGTCCTTGGCCCCCTCGACCTTGAGCCGCTGCTGCTTCTTCTCGAGGTAGGTGGAGTAGTTGCCCTCGTACGGGTAGGCGCGACCGCGGTCGAGCTCGAGGATCCACTCGGCGACGTTGTCGAGGAAGTACCGGTCGTGGGTGATCGCGACGACGGTGCCGGGGTACTTCTCGAGGTGCTGCTCGAGCCAGAGCACGCTCTCCGCGTCGAGGTGGTTGGTGGGCTCGTCGAGCAGCAGGAGGTCGGGCTGCTGCAGGAGCAGCTTGCACAGGGCCACGCGGCGCTTCTCGCCGCCGGACAGCACCGAGACGTCGGCGTCGCCGGGCGGGCAGCGCAGGGCGTCCATCGCCTGCTCGAGCTGGGAGTCGAGGTCCCACGCGTTGAGGTGGTCGATCTCCTCCTGCAGGGTGCCCATCTCGGCGAGGAGCTTGTCGTAGTCGGCCTCCGGGTCGGCCAGGGCCGCCGAGATCTCGTTGAACCGGTCGACCTTCGCCTTCGTGGCGGCCACCCCGTCCAGCACGTTCTCCCAGACCGACTTCGTCTCGTCGAGGTGCGGCTCCTGCGCGAGCATGCCCACCGTGTAGCCCGGGGAGAGGAACGCGTCGCCGTTCGACGCGTGGTCGATGCCGGCCATGATCTTGAGCAGGGACGACTTGCCGGCGCCGTTGGGGCCGACCACGCCGATCTTCGCGCCGGGCAGGAAGGACAGCGTCACGTCGTCGAGGACGACCTTGTCGCCGTGTGCCTTGCGGGCCTTGCGCAGGGTGTAGATGAACTCAGCCACGGTGGGAGAGCCTACGTGGTTCCGGGCACCGGCTCGAACGGACGTGCCCCGACCCCGGCGCACCCGCTCGAACGGACGTACCCGACCCCGGCGCACCCGCTCGAACGGACGTGCCCCGACCCCGGCGCGAGCGGCAGGTAAGGGAATGGTCAGGCCCGCCGAGCGGTGCGCCGGGCCGACCTAGCATCCCGAGGACGTGCGGCCCGTCGCGCGAGGCGGGGCCGCCCAGCGTGGGGGGACGGTGCCCAGGTGTCGGAACAGCCCTCGAAACCGTGGCCGTCGTCGGTCGGCACTCAGGCCGCGGGGTGACCCGCGGGTTGGTCGGTGACCTCGTCCGCGGTCACGACGCTGAGACCCGGGACCGCCCATCCCGTGCCGTCCGTCCCGGCGGTCCTCCTGGTGTCCCCGTCGCCGGAGAGCTCGGTTGCCGTCACGGACTCGCGCGCGAGGTCGGCGGTCTGCGGCCCGCGTCGGGCGCGGACGAACTCGGCCGTTCCTCGGCTCAGGTCGTGGCCGACGAGGTCCGCGTCGACCTCGATGACGTTGAACCGCTGGCCGTCCTTCTCGTAGTCCCGCTGGCGCAGCCGGCCGACCACGACGACGGGCTGGCCCTTGTGGACCGACCCCGCGACGTGCTCGCCCAGCGCGCGCCACGCGGAGACGTGGAGGTACGCCGTGCGCTCGACCCACTGCTGGGTGCGGCGGTCGGTGTAGCCGTGCGTGGCCGCCAGCCGGAACCCGGCGACCGGGCCGGCGGACGTCTGGCGCAGCGTGACATCGGTGACCACGTTGCCGACGAGGGTGACCGTGGACTGCATCGCGACCTCCTGCGAGGCTCAGGGACCGGTCGTGTCCCGGTCCGACGCGGCCGACCCTCCGCGCGGCTGACGACGCAACCGGCAGCTCGCCGTCGGGCGCTGTGGACGCCGAGCAGCCGGGGTCGCCTGTGGGTGGGCGGGCCGGCGGTCCGGGCGGGGCGGAGTCGGCAGCGCGAGCCGGCAGGAGCACGATGGACCCCCGGACGGGGACGGAAGGACCGACACTGAGCACCGACGGCGCACTCGGCAGGACCGACGGCCGCGACCCGTCGTCGCCCGTCGGCGACCCCACCGGCGACCCAGCCGTGGCCGAGCTGGCCGTCGAGCAGGCCGCCGTAGACCTGCGCTACGCCTACCTCGACGCCGGGCTGCGCCGGGCCGTCGCCAGCCTCGACCGCGTCCGTCGCGGCCCGACCGCCGGCACGCCCGGGGCGCTCACCGAGCGGGACGCCTTCGACGCGATGTACTCCGAGCGCATCGCCGCGCTGCGCGCCGCGGAGGACCGGCTCGTCTTCGGCCGGATGGACCTCGACGACGACGCGTCGCGCTACATCGGCCGGATCGGCCTCTCCGACGAGCGCCAGGAGCAGGTGCTCTACGACTGGCGCTCCCCCGCGGCCGAGCCGTTCTACCGGGCGACCGCGTCGCACCGCCTCGGCGTGACCCGACGCCGGCACCTGACCACCTCGGGCCGCGAGGTCACGCGCGTCGAGGACGACGTCCTCGACATCGACGCCCACGCCGGGAGCGACAACGTCCAGGGCGAGGGCTCGCTGCTCGCGGCGCTCGGTGCGCACCGCACGGGTCGGATGCGCGACATCGTCGCCACGATCCAGGGCGAGCAGGACCGGATCATCCGGTCGCCGCTCCCCGGGGTCCTCGTGGTGCAGGGCGGGCCGGGCTGCGGCAAGACGGTCGTCGCGCTGCACCGCGCGGCGTACCTCCTGTACACGCACCGCGAGCGGATCGCCCAGGCGGGCGTCCTCGTCGTGGGACCGAACCGGCAGTTCGTCCGCTACATCGAGCAGGTCCTGCCGTCGCTCGGCGAGAGCAGCGCGGTGCTGGTGACGCAGGGGCAGCTGTACCCCGGCGTCGACGCCGAGCCCGATCGCGACCGACGCGCGGCCGTCCTCAAGGGCGACCTGCGCATGGCGCGGATGATCGCGAGCGCGGTCGCGGCGATCCCCCGGGTGCCGGACCGGCGGATCCCGCTCCTGGTGGACGGCACGACCGTCACGCTCACCCCGCGGATGGTCGAGTCGGCGATGGCGCACGCGCGGCGCGGGCGCACGCCGCACAACGAGGCGCGCCGCGAGTTCGTCCTCGACGTGCTGGCGCAGCTCGCCACCCAGCTCGCGCAGAAGACGAAGGTCGACATCCACGAGTACCGCGACAGCCTCATGGAGGACCTGCGCGACTCGGTCGACGTGCGTCGCGCGGTGAACCTGTGCTGGATGCCGTGGACGCCGGAGCGGCTGGTACGACGGCTCTTCTCCGACGACCGTCGGCTGGCGGCGGCCGCGCCGTGGCTGACCGCGGACGAGCGCGCCGCGCTGATGCGTCCGGTCGACGCGCCCTGGGAGGTCGGCGACGTAGCGATCCTCGACGAGGCCGCCGAGCTGCTCGGCGTCGACGACGAGCCGGCCCGGCAGGCGGCGCTGCGCGCCGAGCGGGAGAGCGCCAAGGAGCTCGCCTACGCGCGCGACGTCGCCGCCCTGAGCGGCTCGGGCATGGTGACCGCCGACATGCTCGTCGAGCGGTACGCCGGCCAGCGCGCCCGCACGTCGGTCGCCGACGCCGAGAACGACCGCACGTGGACGTTCGGGCACGTCGTGGTCGACGAGGCGCAGGAGCTCTCGCCGATGGCGTGGCGCGTCGTGGCGCGGCGCTGCCCGTCGCTGTCGATGACGGTCGTCGGCGACGTCAACCAGACCGGCAACCCGGCGGGCGTGACGTCGTGGTCCTCGGTGTTCGACGTGCTGGCGAAGGACCGCTGGAGCATCGAGACGCTCTCGGTGAACTACCGCACGCCTCGGCCGGTGATGGAGCTCGCCACGTCGGGACTGCGTGCGGCGGGCATCGACGCCGCCGAGGTGGTGTCCGCGCGCGACGGCGACGAACCGCGCCGGACGCGGATCTCCTCCATCGCCGACCTGCCGGATGTCGTGCACCAGGAGCTCGCTCGGGCCGGTGCCGGCCGGGTCGCGGTCATCGCGGCCGCGCACGAGGTCGCCGGCGTCGGCGCGGTGCTGACGGCGGCCATCCCCGCGCTCGTCGGCGTCGGCGACACCGCCGTCGACAACCGCATCGCGGTGCTGAGCCCGACGACCGCGAAGGGCCTCGAGTTCGACGCCGTGGTGATCGTCGACCCGACGACCGTCGCCGCGGCGGAGGGCTCGGGTCCGCGCGACCTGTACGTCGCCACGACCCGCACCACCGCGCACCTGCTGCTCGTCGACGCCCAGGGATGACCGGTCGGCCGGGTGCGCCTCACGAACCCGGTCGCCAGCAGGCGGCACAATGTCCGCGGGACCTCGACCAGAGGTCGCGGCGCCCGTAGCTCAACGGATAGAGCCGCCGGTTTCTACCCGGCTGGTTGGGGGTTCGAGTCCCTCCGGGCGCACTGTCTAGGCCTCTGACCTGCGGCGATGCTTGGGATTTCGAACGGCCGCGGCAGATTTGACCCCCGATGTGACGCCCAGTGTTGGATCGGGACGCGCGGCGAGGTCAGCCGCGACCGCGTCGGTGACGCTGCGGAAGTCCACGTCGCGCAGGTGTCCGTAGAGGTCCACCGTCGTCGCCTTGCGTCGATGACCCATCACCTTGGCGACCGCCGCATCCGACGGGAGCACGGCGACAGCGGTCGTGGCGAAGGCGTGGCGCAGCGCGTGGAAGGAGCCGGGGAACAGTGCGGCGGCCGTGATCGGGCGCAGCCGCTTGCGTGCGTTGCGCGAGTCCCACACGGTGCCGAGCTCGGAGGGGAAGACGAGGTCGTGGTCGCTCCACAGCGGGCCGGCCGCGAGGCGGGCCGCGGCCACCCGCGCCCGCTGGGCAGTGAAGGCGGCCACCGCAGCATCGTGCAGCGCGACCCGCCGGCCCTCCCCCGTCTTCGTCCTGCTCCCGATGACGGCCACACCGGCCGCGTTGACCGTGGTCGTGCGCTGCACCTCCCAGACGCCCGCCTCCAGGTCGAGGTCACTCCAGTAGGCGCCCAACGCCTCCCCGACGCGGACCCCCGTGGTGGCCAGGACGGTCAGCAGCTCGGCCATCTCGTCGAACCAGACGGCGGCGTCCAGCAGACCCAGCACCTGGACCGAGGTGGGGACCTCGGCCCGCGCCGAGCGATCCATCTCGGGAAGCCGGGCCAGGGCGGCCACGTTGACCGCGAGGTGGCGCGCACGGCACAGCATCGGTGAGCATCGCGGCCAGCGCGATCCGCGACCCGCGGACCGTCGACGCCGACAGGCCGGACTCGACCAGCTCGTCGAGGGCGTCCTCGACGTCGAGCATGGTCAGGGCACTGAGCTTGAGTCCCCCGATCCGCGGGAGCACGTACTTGTTCAGCCGGCGGCGGTACTCACGCACCGTCGACTCGGTCCGTCGACGCCCGGCACGCTCCGCCAGCCACACCTCGGCGTAGCCGCGCACAGTGGCCGAGGCATCGGCCGCAACGACACCTCGGTCCACCCGCCCCAACATCGCCCGCAACATCTTCCTAGCCTCGCGCTCGGTCGTGGCGTAGCGCGCGACGCGGATGCCTGTTGCCGCATCCCGAACCCGGACCTCGAACCGGCCGTCGGCACGGTGGCGGATGGATCCATCACCCGAGCCCTTCGCCACCATGACCCGCTCCTGTCAGCAGTGGTCGGCCCGCGCGCGGTTCAACGTCGCTTGACGCGCGGCCCGGTCGTCTCGGTACGCCCCGGCTCAAAGCAGCATGGGTGCGCCGCGGATGCCTATTCATCAAGCGTCTCAGCCGCCACGAACAGTCCCGGACGTCGGTGGACTCCACGTTGGATGTGGGTAACGACTCGCAGACTTTGAGCACTTCGGGCTGCGGATGCGCGCTGCCGTCTACTGGGTCGTCCGGGCCTCGCTGCCTCACGGCAGGCCCGAGAGAGACCGCGCTTCGGTGTTGCACTGCGACTGGGACAGGCACATAGGGCACTGCCGCCTGCCCGACTCGTCCCGTCGCAACGGAGGCTTCGTCGCCGCTGCGGATGGCAGGATTGACACGCTGTGCCACTGACGGTCGGGAGGTCGAACGTGAGTCCTGCCTTGGGACGGTTGCTCGTCACGCTGGTGACAGGTTTCGTCATGATCGCGATCGCTCTCACGTTCGACGCCACTGGCGCCCTGTCTGGGCGTCCCTGGGTGTTCGGCGTAGCCACCATGCTCGCCATCGGACTCGCACTCGCGATCTACGAGCGCAAGACTCGTCGCGTCGACTGAACCTCGCTCCGAGCGGCGAGCGAGAACGGCATTCCAGCCCGGTCGAGGGGCAGCCCTAGGCGAAGACCAGCATCGTCAAGACAGACGGCTGATCGTCACCCTCCCGACCGGCTGATGCGATCCGCTTCAAGTCCGCGAGCCTTCGCACGTAGACATCGTCAGGCAGCAGGCGGAGGAGCGTGTCGGCGCGCTGGCGCGCCCTCTCATAGACCTCCCCCCGGGAGGTCGCAAATCGCTCCTGGACGCCTCGGGTCACTCGGTGGCGGAAGCCGGCCGACTCAAAGGTGTCCGTGACTTCGGCGATGGAGGGAAACGTGTCGAGGACGTCACGGGCTTCAGGGAAGGCGCGCAGCACCGCTGATTCCAGATACGGACCGGAGTCAGGGAATGCTCCCCGCAAGCAGACCGAACCACCTTCCGCGACCACACGGCGAAGTTCGCTCGCGGCCCTTGGACGATCACCGATGTGATGCCAGACGGCGGAGAGCCACGCCGTACCCACCGATGAACCCACGAGCGGGACCGACTCCGCTGATCCACGCAGGTACGCCACCGCATGATGCCGGTGATCGCTGCCGGCGCGGCGAAGCATGCCACTCGACGGGTCCAGGGCCAGCACAGGCAGCCCGAACCACTCCGCGAGGAGTGTCGACCACTGCCCGGTCCCTGCACCCAGATCCAGCAGAGGCCGAGTCCGATCCACGTAAGGAACCAGTGCCTCGTGCCAAGGTTGCCGAGACGTGGCCGGTTGGTCCCGGCCCAGGTCGTACCGCCAGGCCATCTCCTCGTAGTCCACGCGCGCCACGGGCATCAGTCTGCCCTTCAACACCGCGCCTCTTGCCGGTTCGACACCAGATCAGGCGAGCGATAGCGGCACCTCGCGCTCACCTATCGGCGCGCAGCGCGGAGCACGCCGGGAGTGATCCACTTGGGTTTGCCGCCGGGTCGCGGATGCAGATCAGGGACCCAGCGATCCACGACGAACCATCGAGGATGTGGCGGGACCCACGGATGAACGTCAGCCCGGTCTCAGAGCAGAACTGAGCGACCTGCTCGTAAGTCCACAGGGGTGTGAGGCTTGGTAGATGGCGCGCCGTGGCGAGTGCCGGGTATCGGGGTTGCTGTAGCCATCCAGCGCCGGCCGGGAGACGAGCCAGCATCGTCAGCTGGTCGTCGAGGACGCGCAGTTCGTGACACGACAGCGGGGTACGATCCCCGAGCCCCTCGTGGTGGGCAAGGCCGACGTGCGGGTGTGGCCGCTGTCTAGGATCGGCTCCCTTCCGTAGCCGTCTTCGCTGGGCTCATTCCGGTTTCGGCGGCGCCAGGCACTGTTGCGTGTACTCGTAGAAGGCTCTCGTGGTCGCGCCTGCCGGGGTGGTGATGGTGTCCGAAAGCTTGTTGGAGGTTCCCGGGGCAACTCGGTCCACTACGGTCTGCGCCTTCTCGGTGACGTCGTTGGCGTAGGTGGCCAAGTCGACGACGTTCCCGAATCCGGCTGATACGCGACCCGCAAGCAGTGAGAGCAGCTCGGTCTTGACGGCGTCCGCGGTCACCTCGGGCAAGGCTTGGACGGCGACGGTGACAGCGTGGCTGTCGACGTCCGTCTGGATGGACGCGTGCTCGTTGTCGGTCATCGCCTGCCACACGATTCCGCAGCCGATCTCCTTCGCGAGTTTGCGGCTCACCTTCTCGAACTCCGACTGCTCTGCTGCGCTGATGCCCGTCCCGCGGGCTGCGGTGGTCGCCGCTATGAGCCCTTGCACGTCGAGCAGTGTCGCGTTTGTCCGGCCGGTGTTCTGCGCTGCGAGCATGGCCACGTCGGCGCCGATCGCCGCGACGATCGCGTCGCGGTCCGGACCGGTAGCGCTCTGGGCTGCCGTGTCGAGCCGTGAACCCCAACCGCTCACGTGGTCGGTGGTGCTCGTCAGCGACTTGACGTCGGTGCTGTCGTGACCGAAGGCGCTCATCAGCGCTCGGGTCTCGTCCGTCAGGCTGCCGGCGGCCTTGGCTACGGGACCTGCGTCATGCGAGCAGGCGGCTGCGGTAAGGAGCAGAGTCGCGGTCACCGCGATCGCAGCGGTGCGGATGACGTTCACGGCGTGGCCCGCGGCAGGCTCGCTCGGATCGTGGCAACTACAGTGTCGCGGACCTTGTTGTTCGTCGGTGAGAAGTTCGGGGTGCCGCGGGAGGCGAGGATGCCGATCTCGGTGACTGTCCCGTCCTGGCCTGTGAAGCGGATCGTCGGCGGGGAGGACCACGACGCGTCCTGGCCGGCGGTCACGTCGCGCACGGGTCCTAGGTCGTCCTGGGCTGCGAGCTTGCCGAGTTCCTCGGGGACTTTCGCGATCGGGCCTGCCCCTGCCTTGCCGAGCCCGAAGGTGAGCAGCGTGACGGCGTCGGCGACGTTGAGCGGGGTGAACACGACGCGCTTGTTCGTCACGACGAGGTCTCCGCCGAACAGCTTGTAGTTGGCGACGCACCGGACGATTTGGGCTTCATCCGGCTCGAGCTTGACCTCGACGGTCTCTTTGCCCTTTCCGGACAGCACTGCGATCAGACTGTCGAACACCCCCATGCCAGCACCCTCCCCGTAGGCAGCCGCAAGGCCGGCGACATGAGGCGATCCTGGCCCTACGTGCGCGCGAGCACCACCCTCAATCTGGTGGCGACGCTGTTGGTCGTCGGACTTCGTCGCGGATCAGCGCCTCAGGCGCGGGAGCACTCGACGTTCAGTGTTGATGGAGTGGCCGTCTTGTAGGTGCCGATATCGCTTGCTGAGGATCCAGCGTGCCAAGATGCCCGGGTGTGCGAACACCGCGATCGGGTTGCGCCACACCGGGCGGTGGCCGTGCTTCTCGTCAACGCCGACGGGGAACTGTTGATGCAGTTGCGGGACTCGATGGCCGCGATCGCACCGAACCAGTGGGCGACGGTGGGTGGTGGTCTCGAACCGGGGCCGCGAGGCGGCCCCGCCCGACCCACCCGCGCCTCGCCCGACGCCACCGCCAGCTCGCGGCGACGACCGCCTGCTGCTCACCGTCGTCGATGCAGCCCGACGACTCGAGGTCAGCCGCAGCCTGATGTACGACCTGCTCGCCGCGGGCGAGATCGACTCGGTCCACGTCGGTCGGCTGCGCCGGGTTCCCGTCGATGCCCTCACCAGTTATGTGGCTCGCCTGCGAGCCAACGGATCAGCGAGGCGTCCGACACCGTGACGACTTCGCCCCTGGGCCGACGGCCAGTCGGCAGCCGGTCAGCGAGCACGCGAGGGCCGGACGTGGGACTGCCCTTCGGCCTTGCCCGGTCACGGTCGATCAGACTATTATTCTGGTCTATGAGCACGATGCCGTTGTCCGAGGTCAAGGCCCGTCTGTCCGAGATCGCCGACGAGGTGGACCGCACCCACGAGCGCGTCCACGTCACCCGCAACGGCCGCGAGTACGTCGTCCTGCTCTCGGCCGAGGACCTCGAATCCCTTGAAGCGACCATCGAGCTGCTCCGCGACGACGCCGGCATGAGTCGGGTCCGTGACGCAGACGCCGCCGTCGCGGCCGGCGACCTCACGACGGGCGAGGACATGGCCGCACTCATGAGCGAACGGCGAGCGCGCGAGCACCGTGAGCGCTGACGAACCAGGCGGCACCGTCCACACGATCGTCCTGTCGCCGGGAGCGCGCCGGGCCCTGACCGAGACGCTCCCCTCCGCCGCCGCCTTCGCCGCGTGGGAGTTCATCACCGGGCCGCTGGCAGTGCGACCTCGCGTGGTCGGAGTGCCGCTGCGGGACCCCTTCGACGGACTGTGGCGGGCACGACGGGGCGAGTACCGGGTCCGCTACCGCATCGATGAGGCGAACCAGCGGGTCATCGTCCTCGACGTCGATCACCGACGCGACGCCTACCGACCCTGACCGCGTCGCGCGGCTGACGACCCAGGGCCCGACCAGTCCCTGCCCTGGCGTCGTGGGCACGCGAGCATGGCTTCACACAAGATCATCTGGCCCCAGGGTGACCCCCGATGGTCGGAAGACCACCGTCGAACACGACTGGACTGTCGCGGACAACCGTGGCCGAGACCCGTTGCAACACAATGTATTTCGGCGACATTGATGGACAGTCAGGGACGTGCCCGGACCGGCCTTAAGGACCCGGCTGGTTGGGCGTTCGAGTCCCTCCGGACGCACCTCGTCGGCTCGCGTCGGCACGCCACGGGCGCACCGCTGACGGCTGGCCCGAGGGCGGTGCGGCATGACGCGGCCGCGGGTGTGGGTGTGGCCGCGGGTGTGGGTGTGGCTTCAGGCGAGGTGCGGCGGGTGCGCCAGGTCGATGCGAGCCTGCCTCACGATGTCGTACCCGCAGACGGTGCAGTAGGTAAGAGCGGCATCGACCTCGGCCTCGCACTCGGGACAGCAGTCCCTCTCGGAGCCGTCGGCGCGTCGCTTGCGGAGCCATTCCAGTGCCATGACGGAACCTCCCTTGGGTCCGCGTACCAGCGTGCACCTGTTCCCGGGCGGATGCCATGACCGCGAGTGGGCAAGGATCGGCCCCGGCATCGACGGGGGCGCGTTGCCGGGGCTGTCCAACGCCGAGAGTAGGACGCCGACCCGGTAGACGCTCGCCGATCTTGACGAGGTCTTGACGCCGAGACCGGCGACGATCCGGCACCCCAGCGACCCGTCATGATCCGGCGGCTCGACCGCCGGATCTAGCGGATGACCCCGCCCACGGTGCCGTGGCCGGCCTCGAGCAGTGCCGCACTATCGTCAAGTTCGCCGCAACCGGGCGGGTGGTGCGATCCGGATCGGCCCCGCGGCACCGGCACGATCGGCCTCCGTGGCGCTCCGGCTCTTGAGTCCTCGCGCCGCGTGATGGAAGGCCATCCCAGAAGTCGCTGAGGCCGGCCGCTTGCCGAGTGGCAGCACGACGACTCTCGAGTGGTAGCACGGTGTCGGCCGCCTCCGACCTGCCCCGACGATGACGGAGCCATCGGTCCCCGCACGGGGAGAAAAGGGGTTCACCATGAAGATCCGTTCCCGCCGCGCCGCACGCGCGGCAGCGGCCGTCGCCGCCATCACCGCGGCGACACTGACCCTCACCACCGCCCCGGCGCACGCGGTCGCTCCGATCCAGGGGTCGTGGGAGGACTCCGCCGACTTCGTCGACCCGGACGTCTGCGCGAGCTTCGGGCTGGTCGTCACGGGCACGTGGGAGCAGAGCGCGCACTGGCAGGTCAACCTCAACCCGGACGGTTCGTTCAAGGAAGGCTTCGTCCACAACCACCAGCACGTCGTCGTGCACACGAACGGCAAGACGATGTACGAGGACGACTACTGGACCGAGCTGTACAGGGACGGCACCGTGACCCTCGTGGGCAGCCCGACCAGGGAGAAGAGCGGGGGGTCGATCATCGTCAAGGACTCCGGTCTGGTGCGCTTCGCCGAAGACGGTTCGATCGAGAAGCTGGCGGGCCCGCACCCGACGCTCTTCGGCGGCGGGTTCTGCCAGTACATGGTGTAGGTCACCACGCGCCGGCACGGCGACGTGCCCGCGTCGGCCACGGGGGCGCCGACGCGGGCACGTCGCTGTTCGGCCCTCCCGAGCGCGCTGTAGGGAGCACGCTCTTATGTACGCGACATCTTTCGCGCCGGCGAGTGATCGCAGGGCTACGCCGTGGTCGACGGGCTGGGGGTTGGCCTTGCCAAGTTCTGGCGACGGCGCAGGCCGCCGATCGGCGTCACTCCCCTCCTCATGGTCGACGTAAGGGCGCGGTGCCCTGGTCGCGCTAGTGGGGCAGGGTGAGTACTGGATAGCCACCCGGCCCTGCCATATGCGTTGCTGTGGTCCCGTCGCGCTCGACTTCTGGGACCCAGCCCCGGATGGGACCTACGATGATCGGATCGACCGTGGCATCCAGGTAGAAGCTCAAGGTCATCGTCGCGCCGGCGGTATGAGTCTGGTGCCGTCGACCACGTGCGCGACCGATGTGGTGGCTGTCGGAGGGGTGGCGACCGCGTGGCAACCGCCGCGTCGGCATCGGTGAGCCAGGTCGCACTCGGGATGGTCCCGAACCTCAGAGCCAGCCGCGCTCCTCGGCGATCCTGGCCGCCTCCGCGCGCGTGCGCGCGTCGGTCTTCGACATGGCGGACGACAGGTAGTTGCGCACCGTGCCCTCGGACAGGTGGAGCCGACCGGAGATGTCGGCGACGGTACCGCCCTCGCGGGCCACGACGAGCACGTCGCGCTCTCGCTCGGTGAGCGGGCTCTCGCCCACGACCATGCTCTCGACGGCGAGCGTGGGGTCGACCACGCGATGGCCGCCGTGCACCTGCCGGATCGCGTCCGCGAGCGGCTCGCAGGAGCGTCCTTGACCATGAAGCCGAGGGCTCCTGCGGCCATCGCGCGGCGCAGGTAGCCGGGACGCCCGAACGTGGTGAGCACCAGGACCTGGCACGACGGCAGCTGCGAGCGCAGGACCGCCGTTGCCCCGATGCCGTCGAGCCCGGGCATCTCGATGTCGAGGAGGGCGACGTCGACGGAGTTGACACGGGCTGATGCGAGCACCTCGTCACCTCGGCCGACCTGAGCCACGACGTCGATGTCGGTCTCGAGCGACAGCAGCGCGGCGAGCGCACCTCGCACGAGGTGTTGGTCGTCGGCGAGCAGGACCCGGATCACGGCATCGTCCGTACGACGGCGGCGAGCCGGAAACCTCCACCGGTCAGTGTCTCGGTCACCAGGAGGCAGCCGGCCTCCTCCACGCGGCGGCGCAGCCCGTCAAGCCCGTGGCCGCCCGTGCTCATCGCGCTGTCACCGGGGCCGCGGCCGTCATCGACCACCTCAACGCACGTGGCCGCAACACGCACCGTGCAACGGTCGGCGTTGCTGTGCCGCACCACGTTGGTGACGCCCTCGCGCACGACGAAACCGAACACCGGGGACAACCGCTCGGGCACGTCGTCGACCGCGCCGGGAAGGTCGGGTTCAATGCCCGCAGCGAGCAGCGCACGCCGCGCGGACACGATCTCGCCCGCGAGCGACACCTCGCGGTAGTTGCTGACCGTGGACCGGACATCGGCGAGCGCCTGACGGGCGAGGCGCTCGATGTCGGCGATCTCCGACCGGGCTCGCTCGGGTCACGGTCGACGAGCCTGCCCGCGAGCTCGCTCTTCACCGTGATCACCGTGAGGCTGTGGCCGAGAATGTCGTGCAGGTCCCGGGCGAGGCGCTCGCGCTCGGCCAGGATCGCACCGCTCGCTCGTTCGTGCTGCGCGTCGACGAGGGCGCGATTGCGCTCGGCCATGCGGGCGACGCCGAACATCGCCATTGCCGCGGCGACGATCGAGAACGCGTAAGTCCGTCCCTCGCTCCATCCCGGAACCGCACTCGAGACGAGGACTGCAGCAGCGACGAGAGCGACCGATCCGAGCAGCGCGACGCGCCACGGGAGCAGGATCTGGATGGCCACCGCGACGAAGATGAAGCGTCGTCAGAGCGGACTGGCCCGCCAACGGGAGCAGCGCGATCGCGAGCAGCACGAGCGCCCCGGCGTAGAGCAGGGCTCGCGTGGCGCCGCGAAGCTCGGATCCCGCGACGACCGAGGCGAGGTAGACCCCGGCGAACGCGACGATGACCACCACCCCGAGCGCCTCGAGGGCCGGCGGCAGTGACCGGCTGAAGAGTCTGCTGGGCCGGGCTGATCAGAACGACCAGCCAGACGCCGGCGAACGGGCAGGGCGTAGCGCAGGCGCCGCGAGCGCTCGGTGCCGAGGTACGACGGCCCGACGTCGTCGTTCACCACCGCCTGCCCTCCCTCGCTCGCATGGGCCCGTTGCCCAGGACAGTGTGCGCCACGACCGTCATCGAGCGGTGTCGAGCCGGTACGCGCGCTGCGCGAGCCGGGCGAGGACGAACGACCACACCGCGACCACCATCCAGGCCCGGAGCGGCCATCCCTCGCCGGTGAACCCGGAGTGCGCCGCCTGGGTGAGCCAGTACGACGGCAGCAGCCCCACGATGTCGTGCAGCCAGCCGGAGTCGCCCCCGATCGGTCCCCACGACCCGCCGAGGATCGCGAACAGGGCGGTGATGCCACCGAGAGCCGGTCCCATCGTGTCGCTCGAGAGCACGTGACCGAGGACGATCCCGAGGATCGCGAAGGGCACCAGCCCGACGAGGATGAGCCCGGACATGCGCAGCCAGCCGCCCGCCGGGAGCCGGACCCCGAAGGACAGCCCCGCGACGAAGAGAACGACCATGCTCATCGCGGCCATGCTGTATCCGCTGAGCACTTTCGCCGCGAAGTAGCTGCGCACTCGCAGGGGTGTCAGCCGCAGCTGCCGCGTCCATCCGATCTGGCGCTCGGCGGCGATGCGGGCACCGCCCGCCATGACCGCCGCCATGGCCCCCCACGACACCATGCCGACCATGGAGTACAGCGGCAGCGAGATGCCGGTGCCCGCGAAGTTGTCGACGCTGCGGTTCGCGCCGGCCGTCAGGAGGAACACCACCAGAGGGAAGCCGAGGCTCAGAGTGAGGAATCGCTTGTTGCGGAAGGTGCGTCGTACCTCGAATGCCACGTACGTTCCCGTGCTCATCGCGCTGCCTCCCGGTCGGTCGCGCCCATTCCCGTGAGCAGGCGGAAGGCCTGCTCGAGCCCAGCGCCCTGGATCTCGATGTCGCGGACGTCCGGGTGGCGCTCCAGCAGGACGCGGATGGCTGCGTCGGAGTCGCTGCACTGGAGGCTCACGGCGTCGCCGGTGCGGTGCGCACTGCGCACTCCGTCGAGCCGACCGAGGGCGGCGACGTCCACGCCAGGGAGCGTCGCTCGGATCGTGCGCATGCCCACGACGGCTTTGATCTCCGTGGCGGGACCGTCGGCCACGATCCGTCCTCCCGACATCAGCACGATCCGGTCCGCGAAGGCGTCGGCCTCCTCCAGGTAGTGCGTGGCGAACAGCACGGTGCGCCCGTGGGACGCGAACGCCCGCATCGTCGACCAGAAGTCGTGCCGCCCCTCGACATCGAGGGCCACCGTCGGCTCGTCGAGGACCATGAACTGCGGGTTGCTCACCATCGCGAGCGCGAAGCGGACCCGCTGGGTCTGGCCGCCGGACAGCTTCGCCGCCTGCCGGTCCGCGATGTCGCTGACACCGCACTCGCGCAGGACGTCGTCGACAGGGCGCCCACCCGGGTACAGCGAGGCGAGCATGTGCACGAGCTCGCGCACCGTGACGTTCTGGATCAAGCCGCCGCTCTGGAGCATCCCCCCGACGAGCCCGTCGGCCACCGCCCGCTCAGGCGGCCGGCCGAACACCTCGACCGAACCGGAGTCCGGTCGGGTCAGCCCGAGCAGCATGTCGATCGTCGTCGACTTGCCCGCTCCGTTGGGACCGAGGAGCGCGACCACCTCGCCCGGTCCTACCGTGAGGTCGATGCCGTCGACGGCGCGCGTGGCGCCGAACGACTTGGCAAGTCCCGAGAGCTGGACCGCGGCGACGGCGGGCGACGACGAAGGGACCGGCCGGGGTCGGACGTCACGAGAAGAGCTCATGCTTCCGAGCGTTCCCCTGCCGATGGACCCGTACCAGAGCGGTCCGTCCTCGAACCAGGGTGACATCTGTCAGTCCCGACGGCCGGCGTTGACTCGTCGGCGACGGAGTGGAGTATCGGCACGCCGCACTGGATCTCAGCGACCGCGAGCTCCAGGCACTCATCACCGATCTCAACGCGGTGCTCGCTCCCCGGCTGGCGTTCGACCCGACGAAGTCCCGCACCCGCAGGATGCTCAGCACGATCCGCATGCCGGCCGGGGCCCCGCTCGGTGACTCCGCCACCTGAGCCGTCGCCGCGCCGACGTCCGCCGCTCGAACCCCGCTCGAGCTCTGGCAGCGCGCGGATCGAGACACGCACCACGGGTCACGCGCGGGACGGGGCGGGTTGAGTACCGTCGTATCGCCGGTTCCAGTCGCGGGTTCCAGCAGGGAGGCGCCGTGGTGAAGGCGAGCCAGTCCGTCTCGGTCGATCTGCCCGTCCACGAGGTGTTCGACTTCCTGGCCCTGGGCACGAACAACCCGCTCTGGCGACCGGGCATCACCCTGGTCACCCGCGTGTACGCGACCGGTCCGGACACGGGGCCAGGTGTCGGCACCACGTACCTGCAGCGGGTCGCGGACGGCGCAGGACGGACCGTCGAGGAGACGTACGAGCTCACCCGGTTCGACCGGCCGCTGCGGCTGGAGTTCGAGGTCACCCGTGGATCCACCCGCGAGATGGGGAGATACACGCTCGCCGCGATCGGGCCGGGGACGACGCACGTCGAGTTCAGCCTCCGTCGCGTGTCCCCTGGGGTCAGGGCGACCCTCGGCCGCAGGCAGGACGCCCGGCTGCTCGAGCACGTCGCGAGCATCGCCGCGCTGCCGGCCGCGCTCCGGGACGGAGAACACCTCACGGCCCGCTGACGACGGCTCGCGAGTCGCCCGGGGCGCCGGACGTCCCCGTCGCCGGGCCGCCGCCGACCACCGGCTCGTGCCTCGTGCGAGCTCGTCGCAGGGAGCGTGCTCGTACGACCCGGGCCTCGATCCGTCAGCCGACCATGAAGTAGAACCCCTGGTCGGCAGGGAAGACGGCGGCCGGCGCCGTCTGGTCGGCCACGAGCGCCACGACCTCGAACGAGGTCGGCGGACACAAGGACGTGGACGAGTCGATCTCCAGCTGTGCGGTGCTGCCCGGCGTCGCGTCGTACGTCCCGTCGTTCGCCAGGTCCGGCGTCACCACAGCGACTGCCTGGCTGGCGTCGACACCGGAGACGGCGACGCAGTAGTCACCGGTCCCCGCCTTCGTGACGCTCACGTTGCCCGAGGAGCGACTGACGTTTCCCGCGGCGCCGACCAGGGCGAACCCGCGCGCCGTCCCAGCCGGGCCGGCCGGGCCGGCCGGGCCGGCCGGGCCGGCAGGACCCGGGGACCCCATGGGGCCGGAGAAACCCTGCACGCCCTGGACCCCGCGTGCGGCGAGCAGGCCCCAGTAGGCCGGGTACCTCGCGGGGGACTTCCCCTTGGACGGCAGCTTGGCGACGTAGCTGGACCCGTCCAGCACGACGACGTCCTGGGCGGCATAGACGCCGATCGTGGTCCACATGCCGCGGTGGCGGTAACCCTTGCCCCAGGACACCGATGTCTCTCGGCTCGTGCACCGCTTGCCCGCCTGGAAGTCGATGATGCGGACCGCGCCCGACGCCTTGCTCACGCACGCGTTGAACGACGCCGTCGCCGTCGACGGGATCGCGGCGATGGCCACACCGGCCCCGCCGACGAGACCGGCGACCAGAATCCCTGCGGCGAAACCGACGGCGCCACGACGGCGACCCAGAACGGCGCGGACCTTCGACATCTCTGCTCCCCACTCGGCGCGCGGGGCACGCTGCCCGGCGGTCAGAGGAGACTGTCACTGGTTCGACCACGCACCCGGCTCGACGCACGGATCTTGACGAAGGCCTTACCTGCGAGGTCATCCGGCATGTGATCGTGCCAGCGCGTCGTGGAGAGCGCGCTGGCACGATCACGAGCCGGACCGACCCCCGGCGCGGCGCTAGGCCGTCGCGGAGGGGGTAGGCGTCGGTGACGGTACGGCGAACGGGCGGTACGCAACTCTCCCTCGTCGCCGACCACGAGGGTGCCGACCCGTACGCCGTCGCGGGTGACGGGGAAGACGTATCCCCGCGGCGTCGGGTACGGCGTGCCGAGCGCCGCGCCGGGCTGGTTCCTCGCCAGCCAGTCGGAGGCGATCTGCTGCGCGGCTGCCGGTGAGATCCGGGCGGCGCCACCCGGGCCGTCGTCCATCATCCCGGGCCCCGGGCCGACCCGGATCTCGCGGACGAGGCCCCCGCCGGTCCGGTGCACGGCCAGAGCCAGCGCCGTCAGGCCCATCGACCCGACCAGGACGGCGACCGCGACCGCGAGCGTGATCGCGTAACCGCGACGGCTCATGGCTGCTGCTTCATCTCGGCGAGCGCCGTACGCCTGGACCGGTACGTCGCCTCGTCGATCTCCCCCAGCGCGAACATCCGGTCGAGCGCCTGCTCGGGTGTCTCAGCCGGTCCGCCGACCGACGGAGGCGTACCCGTCTGGGCGCGCCCGATGCCGGGCCACAGCTTGACCACCAGCCACACGATCAGCGCGATCAACGCCAGCCAGAACAGGCCCATGAACAGCAGGAGCAGTCCGCCGTCGTACCCGACACCGTCGTACCTCATCGCCACCACGTCCTCACCGCCCCGGCACGCTGCGGGGGTTTGGTCCAGTGTCACCCGCCGGGATGGATCCCTCCACCCGTGCGCTGCCCAGGGGTTGCGAGGTCACTGTGAGTCCGCCCGGCGATCGCGACTCCGGGGACAGTCCGGGGGAACATTCCTAGAGGTGACCCGTCGCGGTGACGACGTAGGACCCGACAACGGGCCGGCCGAGGTCACGCGGAATCGGACCGGGCACCGCTCAGAGCCAGTCCTTGCGCTTGAACGTGACGTACAGGCCTCCCGAGACCGTCACGATCAGGACGACCGACGCGATGAGGCCGTTCGTGTCGGCGAAGCCGGGATACGGCAGGTTCTGGCCGTACCAGCCGGTGATGGCGGTGGGGACGGCGATGATGGCCGCCCAGCTCGTGACCTTCTTCGTGATCACGTTGAGCCGGTTGCCCTGGAGCGTCAGGTTCGTCTCCAGGATCGTGGCGACCAGGTCGCGCAGCGACTCGGTCCACTCCGTCGCGCGCAGGACGTGGTCGTAGACGTCCTGGTAGTACGGCGTCATCTCGTCGCCCACGACCTGGAGGTCGCGGCGCAGGAGGGTGTTCACCACCTCGCGCATGGGGAGCACGACGCGGCGCAGGGTCACGAGGCTCTTGCGCAGGGCGAAGCTGCGGCGCTGCAGCTCCGCGTTGCCGACGCCCTCCTGGAACAGCAGGTCCTCGAGCTGCTCGATCTCCTCGTCGAGGTCCTGCACGGTCTCGAAGTGCCCGTCGACGACGTGATCGATCAGTGCGTAGAGCAGGAACCCGACGCCGTTCCGCGCCAGGTCCGGGGACTCGTCCCACCGCCGCACCACGGCATCCATGTCGAACACCTCGTCCTTGCGGACGGTGACCAGCGCCGCGGGAGTGATGAACGCGGACAGCTCGCTCTGCCGCAGACCGCCGGTGACGTCGTCGAGCGCGACGGCGTACATGTTGAGGAACTCGTGGGTGCTGTAGCGGTCGAGCTTCGGGCGCTGGCGGGTGACGACCGCGTCCGCCACGGCGAGGCGGTGCAGCCCGAGCTCCTCGGCGACGACGGCCAGGTCGTCGGCATCCGGTGCGAGCAGGTCGAGCCACACCGCGACGCCCGGGGTCCCGATGTGCTCGGAGATGTCCTCGACCGGGAAGTCCTCCAGGACCAGGACGCCGTCCCGGTACAGGCGGGTCCGTGACTTCGCCCCCGCTCCGCCGGCCGACGCAGCGGGTCCGCCCGAGGGCGGGTCGGGTACTGGCTCCACGTTCGCCACGATGCCACAGCGGACGGCCGCGTCCCGTGAGCCGAGCCGTGCCGGCACCGGCGCGCCTCATCCGACGAGTGCCGCGGTGTCCCTCGCGATCATGAGCTCCTCGTCGGTCGGTACGACGAGCACGGTCGTCGACCCAGCGACGCTGATCCGGCCGGACGTCGCCGACCCGTGCGACGCGTTCGCCTCGACGTCCTCGACCACGCCGAGCACCGCGAGGTGCGACATGACTCGGCTGCGGACCGACGTCGCGTGCTCGCCGATCCCTCCGGTGAGGACGACGGCGTCGACGCTGTCGAGCGCTGTCGCCATGGCGCACACGGCTTTCGCGGTGCGGTAGCAGAAGACGTCGATGGCGAGAGCGGCGTCGGACGAGCCCGCGGCGGCCGCGTCGACGAGGGTCCGCATGTCGTTGCTCAGACCCGAGAGACCGAGCAGCCCGCTCGAGCTCGTGAGCTCCGAGACGACCCCGTCGAGGTCGAGCCCGAGCCGGCGGCCGACGTAGCCGAGAGCGCCCGGGTCGACGTCGCCGCTGCGCGTGCCCATGACGAGACCCTCGAGCGGCGTCAGCCCCATCGTCGTGTCGACCGACTCGCCCCCGCGGACGGCGCACGCGCTGCACCCGTTGCCGAGGTGGACGCTCACCAGCTGGAGCTCGCCGAGCGGGCGCGAGAGCAGCTCCGCCGCCCTCGACGCGACGTAGCGGTGGCTGATGCCGTGGAAGCCGAAGCGGCGTACGCCGTGCTCCTCGAACCACGCGCGTGGGACGGCGTAGCGGTAGGCGCGTGGAGGGAGCGTGCGGTGGAACGCCGTGTCGAAGACCGCGACGTTCTCGATCCCCGGGAGAGCGGCACGGGCGGCGAGCAGGCCCGCGATGTTGCCGGGGATGTGCAACGGCGCCAACGGTTCTACGTCGCGCAGGCCGGAGAGCACGTCCTCGTCCACGCGGACCGACGCGGTGAACCGGCTGCCGCCGTGGACGACACGGTGGCCCACGGCCGACACCGACGCCCGTTCGTCCTCGGTCAGTGCGGCCACCATCGCCGACACGACACCGTGATGGGTCACGTCGTCCGGCGCCTCGACGTCGGTTCCCCGCCCGCCGCGGTCCAGCCGGATCGCGACGCCGGCCGTGCCGACCCGCTCGGCGAGGCCGTCGACCGACCGCTCGCCGGTGAGCGGGTCGACGAGGGCCAGCTTGACCGACGAGCTGCCGCAGTTGAGCGACAGCACGTCCCCGTGCGCGACCACGGGCGCTCAGGCCTCGGCGGGACGCTGGGGCAGCGACCAGTCGCGGACCTCGGGCATGTCCTGCAGGTGCTCTACGACGTAGACCTCGTGCTCGGCGAGCTTGCGCTCGCACCACTCCTTGAGGTCGCTCGCTCCTGGCGGCGTGCGCCGCGCGTTGTTCAGCGCGTCCATCACGAGGTGGTACCGCGAGACGCCGGTTGCGCACGACCATGTCGAACGGCGTCGTGGTCGTGCCCTCCTCGATGAAGCCGCGCACCCGGAACCGGTCGGCGTCGGGACGGCCGTGGACGAGCTGGTGGATAGCGCCCGGGTAGCCGTGGAAGGCGAACACCACGTCGACGTGGTCGGTGAACAGCTCCTTGAACAGCGTCTCGTCCATGCCGTGCGGGTGGTCCCTGCGGCCGCATGAGCGTCATGAGGTCCACGACGTTGACGACGCGCGTGCGGAAGTGCGGCAGCCGCTCGCGCAGGATGTCGGCGGCCGCGACCGTCTCCATCGTGACGACGTCGCCGGCGCAGGCCGAGGACGATGTCCGGGTCCGCGGAGCCGTCGTCGGTCCCCGCCCAGTCCCACACGCCCGCACCCCGCGCGCAGTGCGCGATCGCCTCGTCCATCGACAGCCATTGGAGCTGGGGCTGCTTGTCGATGACGACGAGGTTCACGTAGCCGCGCGAACGCATGCAGTGGTCCGCCACGGACAGCAGCGAGTTCGCGTCCGGCGGCAGGTAGACGCGGCCGATGTTCCCGCGCGTGGTGATGACGTTCTGGATCAGGCCGGGGCCCTGGTGGCGAGAAGCCGTTGTGGTCGTTCCGCCACGCGGTCGACGTCAGCAGGATGTTGAGGCTCGGCACCTTCGCGCGCCACGGGAGGTGCTCGGCCTCCTGCAGCCACTTGCTGTGCTGGATCGTCTGCGAGGCGCTCACCATCGCGAACGCCTCGTACGTCGCGAACCAGCCGTGCCGCCCGGTCAGCGTGTAGCCCTCGAGCCATCCGTGGCAGTTGTGCTCGGAGAGCACCTCCATGACCCGGCCGTCCCGCGACAGCGCGACGTCCTCGGGCGTGACCCGCTCGGCGAACGCGCGGTCCGACGCCTCGAACACCGCGCCGAGCCGGTTGCTGTTCGTCTCGTCGGGGCAGAACAGCCGGAACGCGGTCGGCGTTGGCGCGGTAGACGTCGCGCATCAGCTCGCCGAGCTTGCGCGTCGACTCGGCACGCGAGGGTGGCGGGCGACGGCACGTCGATCGCGTAGTCGCGGAAGTCGGGCAGGTCGAGGTCGCGGGTGAGCAGGCCACCGTTGGCGTGCGGGCTCGCGGACATCCGCAGGTCGCCGCTGGGGTTGGCGCGCCGCACGAGCTCGGTCGGTGCCCCGTCCTCGTCGAAGAGCTCCTCGGGGCGGTAGGACCGCAGCCACTGCTCGAGGAGGGCGAGGTGCTCCGGGTTGTCCTTGACGCCGGACAGCGGCACCTGGTGCGCCCGCCAGGTGCCCTGCATCTGCACGCCGTCGACGACGTCCGGCCCGGTCCAGCCCTTGGGGCTGCGCAGGATGATCATCGGCCAGCGCGGCCGGGTGCCGTCCCAGTCGCCGCCTCGGGCGTCGGCCTGGATCGCCGCGGATCTTGGACGCACGCCTCGGCGAGCGCGGCGGCGAAGCGGTGGTGCATGCCGGGGAGGTCGGACCCCTCCACCTCGATCACGTCGTAGCCGTGGCCCGACAGCAGCGCGCGGACCTCGGCCGGGTCCTTGCGGCCGAGCACCGTGGGCCCGGCGATCTTGGCCCCGTTGAGGTGCAGCACCGGCGAGCACGGCGCCGTCGCGCTGCGGGTTGAGGAAGGACACGCCCTTCCACGAGCCCTCGAGCGGACCGGTCTCCGCCTCGCCGTCCCCGACCACGGCGAGGGTGATCAGCTCGGGGTTGTCCATCACCGAGCCGAACGCGTGGACGAGCACGTAGCCGAGCTCGCCGCCCTCGTGGATCGAGCCGGGCGTCGTGACGGACACGTGGCTCGGGATGCCGCCGGGCGCGGAGAACTGGCGGAACAGCCGGCGTATGCCGTCGACGTCCTGGGTGACCTGCGGGAACCGCTCGGTGTAGCTGCCCTCGAGGTAGCTCGCGGCCACGAGCGCCGGACCGCCGTGACCCGGTCCGGTCAGGTAGATCATCTCCTGGCCGGTCGCCTGGATCAGCCGCGAGCAGTGGGCGTAGACGAAGGAGAGCCCGGGGCTGGTGCCCCAGTGGCCCAGCAGGCGCGGCTTGATGTCCGCGTCGGTGAGCGGCTCGCGCAGAAGCGGGTTGGCCATCAGGTAGATCTGGCCGACGGTGAGGTAGTTGTTGGCCCGCCACCACGCGTCGAGCGCGGCGAGCTCCTCCTCGGTCGGCCGGGCCAGCCGCTCCACCAGCCGCTCGTCGGGACGGGTCGTGGTCGTGGCCTGCGTCGTCACGTGGTGCTCCCCCGGGTCGCGCGTCGTCCGTCGTTCGATCCTTCCATGCCCTCAGGGCGGCCGCCCGCGGACGACGAACCCGCGGTCCGCTGCCGGCGTCGCGCGGGTCGTCGCTCCGCGACCGGTGTCGAGCCGGCTACCGGCCGGGGACAGTCTCGAGCAGGGCCGCGAAGGCACCCGCGACCGCGAGCGACTCGTGCCGGGAGGCGCGGTGTACGCCGGTCATCGAGAGGTAGCCGTGCACGAGGCCGGACGCACGGCGCAGGACGACCGGGGTCCCGGCCGTGCGCAGCGCCGCGGCGTACGCCTCGCCCTCGTCGCGCAGTGGGTCGAACGCGGCCGTGGTGACCAGTGCCGGGGCGAGACCGGACAGGTCGTCGGCCAGCAGCGGCGAGAGCCGCGGGTCGGTGGACGGCGCGTCCCCGCGGTAGGTGTCCCAGTACCAGTCCATCTGCGCGCGGGTGAGCAGGAACCCTTCTCCGAACAGGGATTTCGACGGCCGACTCACGCTGCCGTCGGCGCCGGGGTACACGAGCAGCTGCGCGACCGGCTGGACGGTGCCCGAGTCGCGGGTCTCCTGGGCGACGACGGCGGCGAGGGTCCCGCCCGCGCTGTCACCGGCGACGGCGACGCGCGCCGGATCGGCACCGAGCCGGGCGGCGTTGGCCGCGGCCCACGCGAACGCGGTGATCGCGTCCTCGACCGCGGCGGGGAACGGGTTCTCCGGTGCGAGCCGGTAGTCGACCGAGAGCACGTGCACGTCGGCGTAGCGGCAGAGCAGACGGCAGGGCTGGTCGTGCGACTCGATGTCCCCGACGACCCAGCCTCCGCCGTGGAAGAACACGACGAGCGGCCGCGCGGCAGCCTCCGGCCGCGGCGCCGGCGAGTAGAGCCGGGCGCGCAGCGGGCCGACCGCACCGTCGACGGACAGGTCACGCACGGACCCGACCGGGATGGGTCGGCCGGCCGCGATCGCCGCGCTCTCGCGCAGCGCCACGCGCCTCTGCTGGACCGACCTGCCCTCGTCCGAGGGCCGGAGCCTGCGCTCGAGCGCGAGCACCATCGCGAGGTGCGGGTCCAGCGTCTGGCCGTCCACGACGACGGGACCGCCCCCGGCCCGAGCGGCCAGCGACGCCGGCAGCGCGTCGGTCAGCCGGGCGAGACCGTGCTGCGCGGCGATGGCGACGTCACGGCTCGAGAGGCTCATGGCCGCAGCGTAGGAGACGCCTCGCGGGCGGCGGTGTATCGAGGTCCGGTTGCTCAGCCGTGCCAACCGGATCCGCGCCGACCACCCACGCCGTGCGGACCGTGGTGCCAGGCGTCGGTCCAGGCCCGCGACCGTCGCTCCCACGCGCGACGCCGGGCCCCGATCAACCCGATCCACCACAGCGGGAACAGCAGCCACATCGCGACGCCGTGGGTGAGGACGACCATCGTCACGACGGCTGACGGCGACGAACGGTGCGAACGCGAGCCACGGACCGGGACGGCGCACCGGCGGGTGACGCCGCACCTCGACGGATCGGGGCGGGGTGCGCGAGGGCAGGTCGGCGAACAGCGGGTCGAGGTCGTGCAGGTACGTCGCCCCCGAGGCGGCCGACATCCGCGCCTCGAACTCGTCGTGGTCGAGCCGGCCGTCGGCGTAGTGGTCGGCGAGCGCGCGGACCGCCTCGTCGCGGTCCTGGTCCGACGCGCGCATCGGTGCCGGGCTCACGACGCGTCCTCGTCCTCGGCGAGCAGGCGGTAGAGGTCCCGCCGCGCGTCGAGCAGCACCTTGCGGGCCGCGGCCACCTGCTCCGGCGTACCCGTCGACAGCACCTGCACCGCGGCGCCGCCGACGCCGAAGAGCAGCTGCCGCACGTCCGTGACGTCGTCCGGCTCGGACTCGGCGGCGAAGCCGTCGAACAGGCCGGCGAGCTCGTCGCGGCGCGACTCGACGTGCTCGAGACCGGCCGGGGTCAGCGCGAAGATCCGTCGGCCGTCGACCTTCTCGTCGTCGACCAGTCCCTCGTCCTGCAGGGCCGACAGCGCGGGGTAGACCGAGCCGGGGCTCGGCCGCCACTGCCCGCCGCTGCGCTCGGCGATGTCCTGGATGATCTGGTAGCCGTGGCGCGGCCCCTCGGCGAGCAGCGCGAGGATCGCCGAGCGCACGTCGCCCCGTCCGGCGCGCTGCCGTGGACCGGACCCCTCCGGTCCGAACGGCCAGCCCCGACCCGGCCATCCCGCGCCCCAGGCCCGCCACGGACCGCCGGGACCGGCCCACGGAGCGTGCCCGCCTCGGCCGCGCGGGCCGGACGGGCCGCCCATGGTCGCGCGCAGCCGGGCCAGCGCCTCCACGAGCTCCGCCGGCACGTCGAAGCCGCCGTGGAACGATCCGGGCCCGCAGGCCCCCGCCGTCGATGTCATGGTCCACCTCCAGCCGCGAAGGCAGGACTCCTTCGCCGGACATTCGACGATATATCGCCGACAGTCGCCCGACAAGAGCAATTCGGGACCGCGTCAGCCGGCGGCGCTCTCCCCCGGCTCGTCCCGAGCCGCCAGCCGGCGGCGCAGCGTCGCCCGGTCGACCACCGTGGGGTCGGTCGTGGCCAGGAACTCCAGCAGCACCCGGGAGAACCGGGCCGGCTCGTCCATGTGCGCGAAGTGGCGGGCCCGCTCGAAGATCTCGAGCCGGCTCCCCGGCATCGCCTCGTGGGCGACGTACGCGTGGTCCACCGGGATGATCGTGTCGAGCGCGCCCCACACCACGAGGGTCGGTCGCTCGGCGGCGAGGTAGAGCATGTTGCGCCCGCTCACCCGCTGACCCCCCGGTCCGACGACGCTGCGCACGGTGTGCACGAACGCGGAGCGCGCCGGGCTCTCCGCCAGCGAGGCGTAGCCGCGGGCGGCCTCGACGAGCGAGGGCTGGAACCGGACCGGGAACCGGGAGACCAGCCCGGCCGCACGCACCCCGACGTCGCGGAGGTAGCGGTTGGCGACGACCGGCAGGACCAGCTCCGCACCCGGCAGCGTCACGGCGCGCAGCAGCGGGCTCACCTCGCGCCCGAAGCCGCCGCTCGCGACGAGCACCATCCGCTCGCAGTAGTCGTGGAACTGGTAGGCGAACTGCAGCGCGACCCCGCCACCGAGCGAGTGGCCGACGACGGTCGCGCGGTCGTGGCCCAGCCGCTCGAGCAGGTCGCGCAGCATGCTCGCGAGCGCACCCAGCGAGTAGTCGGTCTCCGGCTTGTCCGACCGCCCGTGCCCGAGCAGGTCCGGCGCGATGACGTGCGCGTGCTCGGCGAGCACAGGGATGACCGGGTCCCACGTCGCGCTGCTGCTGGTGAGCCCGTGGACGAGCAGCACGACCGGGAGCCCCGGGTCTCCGGCGTACCGGTAGGTGATGCGGTGCCCGTGCAGCACGACCTCGCCGTGGCGCACCTCGTCGTGGGATCTCACCGAGCAACTATGACCCGAGTCGTCCGGCCGTGCACGCGTCGGGGGGCCGAGTCGCGGCTCGTGCACTCCAGGGTGGACGCCGTACGCCGGAGCTCACCGGTAGTCGGGCGTGGACGGGCCGCAGCGGTCAGCCGACGTCGGCCGCGACGGCGCGGATGCGGGTGGCGAACGCGTCGACGTCGGCCTCGGTCGTGGCCCACGACGTCATCCACCGGACCTGGCCGGTGGCCTCGTTCCACACGTAGAAGGGGAACTCCTGCTGCAGGATCGCGGTGGCCCGCGGGTCGAGCAGCGCGAACACGGCGTTGGCCTGGACGCGGTCGGTGACCGTGACGCCCGCGGCGCCCTCGACGGCCGCGGCCAGTCGCGCCGCCATCGCGTTGGCGTGGGCGGCGTTGCGGCGCCAGAGGTCGTCGCTGAGCAGTGCGACGAGCTGCGCCGAGACGAAGCGCATCTTCGAGGCGAGCTGCATCGCCTGCTTGCGCACGAAGTGCAGGGACGTGGCGAGCTCGGGGCGGAGCACGATCACCGCCTCGGCGCCCAGCGCGCCGTTCTTCGTGGCCCCGAACGACAGGACGTCGACGCCCACTGACGACCCCAGGTCGCCGAGCTCCACGCCGAGCGCGACCGCCGCGTTGGCGATGCGCGCCCCGTCGAGGTGCAGGTACATGTCGTGCTCGTGCGCCCAGCTGCTCAGCGCCCGGATCTCCTCGAGCGAGTACACCGTTCCGAGCTCGGTGGACTGCGTGATCGACACGACCTTCGCCTGCACGTGGTGCGGGTCGCCGACGCCCCAGCGCGCCGCGTCGACCAGGTCGACGGTGAGCTTGCCGCCGGGCGCGGGCACGTCCACGAGCTTCGCCCCCAGGAACTTCTCCGGGGCCCCGCACTCGTCGACGTTGATGTGCGCGGTCTCCGCACAGATCACGCTCTCGAACGAGCGCAGCATGGCCTGCAGCCCCACGACGTTTGCGCCCGTGCCGTTGAAGACCGGGAAGACCTCGGCGTCGGCGCCGAAGTGCCGCCGCACCAGCCGCTCGGCCTCCGCCGTGACCGGGTCGTCGCCGTACGCCGGCACGGTCCCGGTGTTGGCCTCGACCACGGCCGCCAGGACGTCGGGGTGCACGCCCGCGTGGTTGTCGCTGCCGAAGCTCGTGCCGGTCATCGTGCTCCTCGGGTCGGGGTGTGCGGACATCCTCCCGCGGGAGCGTCGCCCCACCGGCACCGGGAACCGGTGGCGGCCCTCAGACCATCGTGACGAGGCCGTCGAACGCCATCCACCCGCGCGACCCGCCGGTCGAGGTTGACGATCTTGATGGTGTGCGCGGCGGTCGTCGGGAACGTCGTGGCCCAGGCGACGCGCAGCGCGGACCGGTTCGTCCGGTTCGCCACGACGGCGACCCGCCGGTTGTCGACGTAGATCGCGACCGCGCCGTTGACCGGGCCGCGGGCGAGGATCACCCCGACGCTGCGGCTGGTGACCCGGAACGCCACGACCGCGCCCTTCTTCGCCGTCATCCGCACGGTGCCGCCGTTGGCCGTCGCCGACCGGGCGACCGCCCAGCCGCGGGTGTACTTGACCACCCGGCTGTACGTGTCGCTCGTGTAGTGCGTCCTCGCCCGCCCCACGGCCGTGACCGACGACCCGTCCGAGGCGACCGCGACCGCGCGGTGCGCCGTCGCCGCCCAGCCCTTGAGCGAGAAGAGGACCGACGCCGCGCTGCGCGACGTCGCCACGCTCGCCCCGGCGCCGGGGGCGGCGGACGGGGTGGCCACCTGCCAGGTCCAGGTGATCGGGACGACGGGGCCGGACCGGCCGACCAGCATCGTGCCGGAGCCGAGCTGCGACACCGGCGCGGAGACGGTCGGCCGGACCGGCGCGACGTAGCGCGGGTCGACGGCGGTCGTGCCGTTGCGGTAGTCGACGACGGCACCGGCCGCGGACGTCGACTCGACGCGCAGCCCGAGCCGCCCGTCGGCGAGTGCGATCCACGCACCGGTCGGGAGCACGTTGTGCATCGAGCCCCAGCCGGCGTCCGGCGTCGAGGGGTCGCCGTCCAGCAGGTAGGACTCGATCGGGCTGAATGCCCCGGCGCCGGGCTGGCTGGGGTCGAACTCGCGGCGCACGGTCACACCGGCGGCGCCCCAGCCCGGGAGCGAGGACATCCAGGAGTCGAGCCCGATCGGCTGGCGGAACTCCACGACGTAGTGCGTGCCGCCGTCGGAGAGCGTGAGGACCCGGAGCCCGGTCCCACCCTCGAGGGGCTGGAGCACGACCTGGCCGTTGTCGGTCGGCGCGGCCTGTGCCGCGGCGTCGAGCAGGCCGAGGGTCTGCAGGTGCACGGCGTTGAGGAAGCCCTGGTTGTTCCACGCGACGGCCATGATGTCGTTGGTGTCGGCGTAGGACCGCGCCGTGCAGCTGCCGGCGGCGGCGTCGGTGACCCGCACCCCGCCGACCGTGCAGTCGAGCAGCTGCGAGTGGCCCAGCCCCAGGTTGTGGCCGAGCTCGTGGCCGAGGACGCCGACGCTGTTCCAGCCGTTGGACCACACGACGCCGCCCGAGGCGACCCCGCTGCCGATCGAGCCGAGGCCCGCGATGCCCCCGCAGGCGGCGTACGCCGGGAAGTACACGACGAGATGGCGACCGGAACCCGAGGCCCAGCCGCTCTTCTGCTGGACCTCCGCCCAGAAGGCGCTCGAGGACGAGACGCTGCCGTTCGTGCACGGCGCGTTGGTGGTCGGGATGACCGAGGGGTACGCCGTGGCCTGGAACCCCACGACGCCGCCGGTGACCTGCTGCCAGTAGCTGTTCACGCCGGTGTTGATCGTGTCGGCCAGTGCCTGGGGCGTAACGGCGGTCGCGGCGCCTCCCGGCGGCTGGGCCACGACGACGAGGACCGAGTGGGTCGCGACTCCGGCCGCGACGGCCGTGTTGGCGGTGACGGTGCCACCGGTACCGGTGGCCACCTGCCCCTCCTGGGGCGAGGAGACGACGTCGACGGTGGCGACGTCCACGCCGGCCTGCGGGTCGCGCCCCTGCGCCTGGGTGAGGTCGGCGGTCAGTCCGCCGGCGGCCGTAGGCCGCGTGCCGGTCGTGTCCGCCAGGCCGAGGCGGACCATGGCGCCGTTCGCCACGTGCGCGAGGTCGGACGCCGGGACCTGCACGGAGCCGCCGTCGGTCCGCACGAACGTGAGCTCGTCGGCGTCGGTCGGCAGGGGGTGGTCGAAGTCGTCGAGGTGCAGCCGCTCGACCGTCCCGACGACCGTCGCGGCGACGGGCGGGCCCCCCGCCGAAGCGGAGGTGGCCGGCAGCGCGAAGGCCGCGACCAGCCCCGAGACGGTCACCGCCGCGATCAGCGAGAGAGCACCCGGACGGGTCAATGCGGAGCGCGACGGATACGCACGGTGGGCGTGGGCGGGCGACCTCATGTGTATGTCTTCGGCCACCCTCGCGGTTCACCGGTAGGCCGATCGGGTGATAGCCCAGCACGCGGACGGCCTAGGGTGACCGTCATGACCTCCGCGCCCGAACCGGCCACACCCGCTCCGGGCAAGGCGGGAGACCGGATCGTCTGGCTCGACTGCGAGATGACCGGGCTCGACCTCGGCTCCGACGCCCTCGTGGAGGTGGCCTGCGTGGTCACCGACGCGGAGCTCAACGAGCTCGACGCCGGTGTCACGGTGGTGATCCGGCCCCCCGACGCCGCGTTCGCCGCGATGCCCGACATCGTCCGTGAGATGCACGTCGCGTCCCGGCTGATCGACGAGATCCCGCACGGCACGACGCTCGAGGCCGCCGAGCAGCTCGTCCTGGACTACGTCCGGTCTCACGTCGCGGAGCCCCGCAAGGCGCCGCTGGCCGGTTCCAGCGTCTACGTAGACCGCGGCTTCCTCGCCCGCGACATGCCGCAGCTCGACGCCTTCCTGCACTACCGGCTCATCGACGTGTCGAGCATCAAGGAGCTCGTCCGCCGGTGGTACCCGCGGGTCTACTTCAGCTCCCCGCCGAAGCGCGGCAACCACCGCGCCCTGGCCGACACCCGGGAGAGCATCGCCGAGCTGCGCTACTACCGGGAGGCGATCATGGTCGGCGGCGTCGGCCCGAGCACGGACGACGCCCGGGCCATCGCCGCGAAGCACGTCGTGCAGCACGTCGTCGCGCCCGACGCGGGCTCCTGACCGCACCCAGCGGACGGCGCCGGTGGCAGGCAGGTGCCGCAGGTCACCGGCGTACGGGGCACTCCCCCGCCTTCGGTACACTTCTGCCCGGCCGCAGGGACGGCGACGGAGCACCCGTCGGCGCCACCGCGGCCATGGTGGGTGTAGCTCAGCTGGTAGAGCACCTGGTTGTGGTCCAGGTGGCCGCGGGTTCAAGTCCCGTCACTCACCCCACAGACGAAGGGGCCCGGGGTTGATCCCCCGGGCCCTTTCGTCACTGGCGTACCACCCTCGAGGTGTCCCTGCGGCGGCTCGGGCCGCACTACTCAGCGACCCGGCTCCGGGCGGCCGCGAGCGCCTTGGACGGGGGTGCGATGATCCACCCGGCCCCGTCGAGCGGAGGAGTGCAGTGAGCAGCCAGGTCAGAGACATCACCCCGAAGCGGCACGCGTCGAACTGGATCGGCATCCTGCTCGGGATCGTCGGCATCGTCGGTGCGTACCGGATCCACCAGCTCGGTCACACGAAGCTGGCCGCGGCCTGCCTGGTCGGCCTCATCGGCCTCGGCATCGCCGTCGTCGTGCTCGGCCGCCGCTCCCGCGCCGCCTGACCCGACGACCGCTCGCGCTCGGCCGCGTCACGACCGCGCGCGGGACCCCGAGCAGCACGCGACGTCCGGCGTGCGCCGCCATGGCGTCGGGGTGGAACCGGTCACGCGCCCGTCGCGCCGTGGACCGTCCCGACGTATCCGGCCTCGGTCACGGCACCGAGCACCGCGTCGTCGCTCACCGTGTCAGCGACCACGGCGACGCAGCGGCCGGACCTGAGGTCGGTCTGCGAGGACACGACACCGTCGACGTCCTCCATGCAGTCGTCGACGAGGATTCCGCAGGACGCGCAGTGCATCCCGGCGATCTCGATGGTGACGGTGCGGTTGCCCATGTCGTCCTCGTCGGCCTCAGGACACCACGATGGTGCCGGTGTACATGCCCATGGAGCAGGAGATCGGGACCTCACCGGCGGCCAGCGCACCGAGGTCCACCTCGGTGTCCCCTGTGTCCGGCAGCACGACCTGCTTCCCGATGGTCGGGAACGTCGTGTACACGATGCAGGACCTGGTGTTGTCCGTGTGGAACACGACCTTCGTCGGTACGCCGGCCCGCGCCGCGACGGACTGCGGCGAGTAGCCGCCCGAGGTCGCGTCGATCCGCAGGACCTGCACACCGCCGCTCAACGGTGGCGCAGGGACGGCTGGGGCCGCGACGGCGGGCGTCCCGCGCAGCGACGCCGCGATCGTCTGCACCGTGACCGGCGAGGCGAGCGCGGTCAGGCTGGCGTTCAGCGTGAAGACGCCCATGAGGACGACGACGGTGCCGAGCGCGACCGACATCCGCCGGCTTTCCGGGTCGACGTACCGCTGCGTGACGAACCCGTACGCGGCGAACATCGGGGCCGTGCCGACGACGAAGACCGCCATCACGGCACCGCCCGCCGCGGCCGAACCGGACGTCGCGGCGAGCAGCATCATCGAGATCGTGACCCCGCAGGGGATCAGCACCGTCGCGATGCCGAGCAGGAACGGGGCGAACGCGGACTGCGACCGCGTGCTCCGGCGTACCACTCGGGTCCACGACGCGGGCGGGGTGAACTGGATGTCGCGGAAGCCCGGGACGCCGGCGGCACCGAGACCGAACGTGATCATGATCGCGGCGGCCGCCAGCTGCGCGAGCCCGCCGATGCGGGCGTCCAGCGCGATGAACGACCCGAAGGCGCCGAGGAGCGCGCCGACCAGGGTCAGGACGAGGAGCTTGCCCAGCAGGAAGCCGGCGACGGGGACGAGGTCGTCGCCCGCCGAGGTTGCCGTCGGTGCGGGACGTGACCCCGCACGGGCCGTAGTCACGGTCGCGGCGGCCGCTTGGCGCCCTTCGCAGCCCGCGCGCCGACGAGCGCTGGCGCGCCCTGCGTCGCGGCGCCGGCGGCGGCCTTCTTCTGCCGGTTGATCAGGCCGACCAGGAGGCCGCCCTGGGCGACGGCGCACGTCGTGGCCCCCGCGAGAAGTCCGGCGCCGAAGATGGCCCACCAGTTCATCGTGTGCTCCCGCCCGTGGCGCCCGCGCGAGGGCGCGTCGTCCGTCCCGACGACCCGTCCACGTCGCTCGAGGTCACGGGCCATGCTCACGGCAAGAGCGTCGTCCCCGTCCCTGGAGGCTTCCCCCGGCGTTCCATGAAGATCGCATGAAGTCCGGTCGGCGATGGGGTGCCTGCCCGCTTTCGCCTGTGCCACAAGGTATACGAGCGGTACATGTGCCTAGCCCAGACGGTACGTGCCCGTCCCGCAGAGTCCGGCGCGGAAGTGGTCGGCTACGACGCGGCGGGGAGCCGCACGGTGAACGTGGCGCCCGACCCGGGACCGTCGCTGGCGGCGGTGAGCGTGCCACCGTGCTCGGCGACGATCGCGCGGGCGATCGTGAGCCCGAGCCCGCTGCCCGAGCCGTCGGTGGTCGCCCTGGCCGGATCGACCCGGTGGAACCGGTCGAACACCGAGCCGACCTGGTCCACGGGGATGCCCTCCCCGTCGTCGGACACGATCACGGCGACGTACGGGCCGTCGTGCGTCGCGGCGACTCGCACGTGGCCGCCGGACGGCGTGTGCCGCAGCGCGTTGTCGAGCAGGTTCGCCAGGACCTGACCCAGCCGCTCGGGGTCCGCGGTCACGACGAGCTCCGTCGGTCCCGGGACCAGCTCGAGGTCGACGCCCTTCGCCTGGAACCGCGGCGCCGCCGCGGCGACGGCGTCCGCGGCGGCCGCGGCGGCGTCGAGGGCGACGGGAGCCAGCTGCAGGGCGTGCTCGGCCGCGGCCGCGGACTCGCGCAGGTCAGCCGCGAGACGACGCATCCGCGCGACCTGCCCGCGCATCGTCGCGTAGGACTCCGCCGAGCCGTCGACGACGCCGTCCTCGAGCCCGTCGATGTAGGCCTCGAGCGTGGCCAGCGGCGTCCGCAGCTCGTGCGCGAGGTCGGCGAGCAGCCGGGTGCGACCGGCCTCGGTCTCGGCGAGGCGGTCGGCCATGTGCGCGAACGACGTCGACAGCGCCTCGAGCTCACGGGAGAACGGCTCGGCCGGCACCTCGACGGCGTAGGTCCCGCCGGCCACGGTCTCCGCGGCGGCCGCGAGCTCCTCGACGGGTCGGGCGACCCGACGCACGAGGAACCAGGAGACGAACGCCGCGGCCGCCAGCGAGACGCCCAACGCGACGGTGATCGCGATGCCGAAGGCGGAGGTGAACGCCTGCTCCGCGTGGTGGGTGACGTCGGGCGACTCGAGCCCGGTGCGCGCCAGGTGCTCGTGGAACAGTCCGGGGGCGACCAGCGTCGCCGTCACCAGCAGCGTGATCCCGCCGACGGCGATGACCAGCGCCTGCGCGGTCATCAGCCGGACGGCGAGCCGCGGGCGGCGGCTCATCCGGACGCCAGCCCGTAGCCCACGCCGCGCACCGTGCGCACGTAGCGGGGCTCCCCCGCGTCGTCGCCGAGCTTGCGGCGCAGGTGCCCGACGTGGACGTCGACGAGGTGCTCGTCGCCGTACCAGTCGGTCCCCCACACCGCGTCGATCAGCTGCCGTCGCGAGAAGGCGAGGCGGGGCCGGGCCGCCATGGTGGCGATCAGGTCGAACTCGGTGCGGGTCAGCTGGACCGGGACGCCCGCAACCGTGACGGTGCGCGACTCCTCGTCCACGGCGAGGTCGCCGATCGTGGTCACGGCGGGGTTGAGGGGTTGCGTACGGGGGCGGCGCAGCATCGCGCGCACCCGGGCGATGAGCTCGCGCGGGGAGAACGGCTTGACCAGGTAGTCGTCCGCGCCCGACGGACAGGCCGACGACCTTGTCGACCTCCTCGTCGCGCGCGGTGAGCATGATGATGTACGCGTCGGTGAACTGACGGACCCGCCGGCACACCTCGAAGCCGTCGAAGCCGGGCAGCATCACGTCGAGCACGATCAGGTCCGGGCGGCCCGACTCCGCGAGCGCGACGGCGGCCGGGCCGTCGTGGGCCTGGACGACGGTGAATCCCTCGCGCTGGAGGTAGCCGGCCACCACGCCGGCCAGGGCGACCTCGTCGTCGACCACGAGCACCGTCATCGGCTCGACCATCCGGGTCCTCCTCGTGCGGCTCGCGTCCGGGGAAGGCTATCGGCGGCCGCCGCCGCGCGGGCCGGTCCGACGCCTGGCCGCCCGCGACGGCTCAGGACGGTCGCGTCGCGGTCGATGCCGACGACCGTCGCGCCGCGCCGGGGCGCCTGCCGAACCTGCGGGAGGCCGCGGCGCTCTCCGAGCCTCCGGCGTCCTCGTGGGCGGTGACCCGGTCCTCGCCGATGGCGGCGGTGAACGCGGCGTAGTCCCGTTCGACCTGGTCGGCGTAGGACTCGGCGAACGCCCGGACCGCGCGGTCGAACGCCCGGCCCGGTGCCGAGGTAGGCGGAGACGGCGATCGCGTCCCCGGACCGGGCGTGCGCCCGGGCCAGCGCGTGGCCGCAGAGGACGGCGTACCTCTCGAGCCACTCGACGTCGAGCGCCGCGGGATCCGGTGACCACTTCATGTCCCGCAGCTGGCGCACGTAGAAGCTGCGGCCGAGCGGTCCGTCCACCCACCCGAGGAAGGAGTCGCTGGCCGCCTGCATGCGCCGCTGCCCGGACACCACGCGGTGCCCGTGCTTCGTGTACGCCGACCTGTGGGTGAACGCCTCCAGGACCGACTCCTCGGCCTGCTTGACCTGCAGCACCATGAGGTCGTCCTCGTCGCGACCGCGGAGCAGCAGCACCCACGCCAGCAGCCCCACGCTGCCGACGCCGACCACCTTGTGACCGATGTCGGTGATCTCGTAGCGCCGGAGCAGCTCCTGGCGGTCGTCCTGGAGCGTCGCCCGGTACTCGCGGAACATGCCGTCGACGACGTCCCCGGCCTCGGCGACGAGGTCCACCCGGGTCAGCAGCGGTGGCTGCTCGCGGAAGCGCCGGCGACCGTCGACGACCTCGGTGATCTTCTCGATGGCCGACCAGGCGTCGCGCAGCCGGGCCTTGGCCACGGCGTCCTCGACCAGCGTCTCCGCCTTGGCCTCGTCCTTGGACCGCTGGCGCACCTTGCCGACGGGCGGCGACGACACGAGGGTCATCAGCTCCGGGACGTCGACCCGGTCGTACCAGATCTCGAGCTCGCCCTTCGCGGCGAAGGCGGCCATCGACTCCCGGTAGGAGGACGCGACCGCCTCGGCGGCCGTCCGGCCGGCCCCGGCCGGCAGCCCGTTGTCCCGCCCGGCGAGCACGAACGACGTGGCGAGCCGCTTGACGTCCCACTCGAACGGTCCGGGGTTGGTCTCGTCGAAGTCGTTGACGTCGAACACGACGGAGCGGTCCGGCGCGCCGAACAGACCGAAGTTGGCCAGGTGGGCGTCGCCGCACAGCTGCACGGTGAGCGGGGTGCGGGGCATCGCCGCCAGGTCGGCGGCCATCAGCAGCGCCGCCCCGCGGTAGAAGGCGAACACGCTCGTGGCCATCCGGGCGTGCCGCACCGGGACGAGCTCCTGGACCCGCGAGGCGCCCTGCGCCAGCAGCAGCCCGACGGGGTCGGGCCGGTCCGTGCGGTGGCTCCCACCCGGCCAGCCGGGCGCGCGGCGTCTCCGCCCGGGCGGTGCGGCCCCGCTCGTGCCGCTCCTGCGCGCTCGGGTGCGCCGCGACCGGATGCCCGCCGGCCCGTCGACGGACCGGTTCCGGCCGACCGGCGACGTCGTCCGCGACGTCGGGCACCGCGGCCGCGCCCAGCGGCCGCTCCGGACGACGTCTCGTGCGCGGGCCGGCGCGTCCGGGCAGGTCCGTCGCCCTGGCTCATGGCACGGAGGCTACGCCGCGACGGCCCGGTGCGGCCCTGCCTCGGGCGGGACGGACGGGTATCCGACTCTTCCGCCTCTGCGGGAGCACGCCCGTCGCTAGTGTCGTGCCGATCGCGGTCGGCTCGACGGCGGGCCTCCGGCCCGGGTCACCGCGTCGAGGGGGCGTCCATGGCTCTGTCCCGCGACACGCTTGGTTCCCGTGGCGCTGCGCGGCTACCAGCGGTCCTGGCTGCCGACCGACCTGCTCGCCGGCGCGACGCTGGCGGCCGTGGCGATCCCGGAGTGCATGGGCTACACGTCGATCGCCCAGACGCCGGTGGTCACCGGTCTCTACACCGTCATCTTCCCGACGCTGCTCTTCGCCCTGTTCGGCTCCTCGCGCCTGCTGGTCGTCGGCGCGGACTCCGCCACCGCGGCGCTCCTGGCGGCCGGACTCGCCTCGCTCGGGGTCGCCGGGCTGTCCCCGAACACGGCGCGAGTGGGTCGCCTACTGCGGAGCCGTCGCCCTCATCACCGGGGTGCTGCTGCTCGTCGCTCGCCTCCTACGACTCGGGTTCATCGGCGACTTCCTCTCCGCCTCGGTGCTCATCGGCTTCCTGACCGGGGTCGGCGTGCAGGTGCTGACCGGGCAGCTGCCGGACATGCTCGGGATCCCCAAGGGCACCGGGAACTGGTTCCAGCAGCAGTGGCACACGCTGACGTCCCTCGACTCGATCCAGTGGGAGACGTTCGCGTTCGCCCTCGGCACGCTCACCATCATCGTCGGCTTCAAGCGCTTCTTCCCCAGGGTGCCGGGCGCCATCATCGCCGTCCTCCTGAGCATCGTGGTCTCGACCGCCGTCGACGCCTCCGCGAACGGCGTCAGCGTGGTGGGATCGGTGACCGGCGGGTTCCCGCAGCCGCTCGGCGTACCCCAGGGCGTCGACTGGACCGCGCAGCTGGGTGGCCTCACCACGATCGCCTTCTCCTGCCTGATCCTCATCGTCGCCCAGTCGGCGGCCACGTCTCGCAGCTTCGCCATGAAGCACGGAGACCCGGTCGACGTGAACCGGGACATCGTCGGACTCGGCGGGGCCAACCTGGCGGCGGGCCTCACCGGCACGTTCGTCGTCAACGGGAGCCCGACCAAGACCCAGATCCTCGACGGCCAACGGGGCAAGACGCAGGTCGCCAACATCACCATGTCGGCGATCGTCCTGCTCGTGGTGCTCTTCTTCACCGGCCTGCTCACGAACATGCCCAAGGCCACCCTGGGGGCGATCGTCTTCCTCATCGGGGTCGACCTCATCGACGTGAAGGGTCTCTCCCGCGTCCGGAGCCGCCGCACCGACGAGTTCGTGATCGCCGTGATCACCGCGGTGGTCGTCTGCGTGGTCGGCGTCGAGCAGGGCGTGATCCTGGCGATCGTGGTCTCGATCCTCGAGCTCATCCGGCGTCAGTACCGGCCCAAGGACTACCTCGTCACGCTCGACGCCCGCGGCGAGCCCGCCTACCGCCAGGCCGCTCCGGGTGCCCAGAGCGCACCGGGGCTCGTGGTCTTCCGGTACGACGCAGAGCTGTTCTACGCGAACGCCAACCGCTTCGTCGACGACGTCGAGGCGCTCATCACCCACGCCCCCGACCCGGTGCGCTGGTTCGTCCTGGACGCGGGGTCGCTCGACGACGTCGACTACTCCGCGGGCCTCAGCCTCGGCGCGCTGCTCGACTTCCTCGACGCCCGCGGCATCACGTTCGCGCTCGCCCGCGCCGACGAGTCGCTGCTGAGCACGTTGGAGGGCTACGGGCTCACCCAGCGGATCGACCCGTCGCACGTGTACGGCAACCTGACCGACGCGGTCACGGCGTTCGGCGCCGGGCAGCCCGTCGACGACGCCTCGTAGCCGCCGGCTCGAGGGTGCGCCGGACGGACGGCCCGGTGCGGGAACGCGAAGGGGCGGCCGCCCGTACGGACGACCGCCCCCGCGACGCTCAGGCGTCCTGCGTGACCTTGTTCCCCGCCAGGGAGTAGAAGAACAGGGCCACCGGCCGGTAGATGGCGTGCGCGAACTTGGTGAACGGGAGCAGGAGCATGAGCTCCATGGCCACCGCCACGTGGAACAGGAACACCCAGTAGCCCCAGGCCGGAGCCGTGGGCAGGTAGAGGGCGACCTCGATCACGAAGCCGGTGAGTCCCGTGACCAGGAGCAGGACGAGGAGCAGCCAGTCCGACGCCTGCGACTTCGTCGCGGCCCGGTTGTACCCGCTGGCCCGGTTGAGCATGAACATGCTCACGCCGTAGATGAGCGACAGTCCGGCGATCGTCCCGAGCAGTCGGGACGGGTACCAGATCGGGATCGGGGTCCCGGTCTCCTTGACCCCTGTCAGCGCGAGTGCCCAGTCGATGAGCGTCGCGGCGAGCAGGCCCAGGAACCCCCAGATCGTGAGCGCGTGGATGAACCAGCGCCGGCGGTACCACGGCTCGGCGGGCTGGTCGTCCTTGCAGTCCTCGCGGTAGCGCCGCTGGCCGAGCGACTCGATCCCGATCGACGACCACGCGGCCGCGAAGGAGCGGGACAGCTCGGCACGGCCCGCGACGAGGGACTTCACGGTGAGGCCCTCGCGACGCATCACGCCGACGGCCATCGAGGCCACGCCCACGATCCCGGCGATGACCATGAGGGCCATCACCGCGATGCCGGTCCAGTGGATCAGGTTGTCGGGGATGAACTCGAACAGCGCCAGGCTCTCCCCGCTCTGCGGTCCGCGGGCCGAGTACATGAACGCCGCGAAGAAGGCCGCGACGCCGACGGCGATGGCGGTCCCGGCGACCGGCTTGGTGTAGAGGATCCGGGCGAGGCCGGTGTGGTCGTAGTTCGCGATGGCGTAGCGACGAGCGGTGGCCATGAACTCGCCCGGGTCGGCCTCGGTCGGGCAGCTGTCCGAGCAGAGCCCGCAGTGGTAGCAGGTCCACAGCTCCTTGCTGGAGAGCAGCTCGTCCTTCATGCCGACCTGCGCGTACCGGATGATCCGGCGTGGGAACGTCCCGTCGTTGTCCGACAACGGACAGATGGCGGTGCAGTTGCCACAGCTGAAGCACGCCGAGACGTCGACGGCACCGAACTTCTTCATGTCGCCCAAGAGGTCGACATCGACCAGGGTGCTCATGACGCCACCCCCTTGTCGAAAGCCTCGTACTGGAAGTAGCCGTCGTCGTCCGGCTCAGGGAGCTCGACGACGTGGCCGTAGCGGCGCATCCCCATGACCCAGAACAGGACCTCGCGGCTCGGGTAGCCGATGCGTTGGGCGATCTCCGGGACCGTGAGCGGTCCGTCCACCAGCGCCTCCAGGATGGGGCGCTGCATGAGCGGCTCCTCGCGGACGATCTCCCGGGTCTCCCTGAGCGTGGTCGTCATCAGACCGACACCTCCACCAAACCGTCGATCATGGCTCGCATCTGTGCATCCGTGTAGCCGAGGAGGTCGATCGCGTCCTCGGGGCACAGCGGCACGCAGCCGCCGCAGCCCTTGCACGTGGCCGCGCTGACCTGGGCCACGTCACGTCCGTCGACCTGTGTCGTGCCGATGGCGTCGTAGGGGCAGCCGGACAGGCACTCCCGGCATCCCGTGCACGAGGCCTCGGAGACCGTGGCGACGAGCGGGTCGAGCTCGGCGACGCCCTTCTTGAGGATCGCCAGGCTCTGGGTCACGGCCGACAGCCCCGACGCCACGCACTCCGTGGCCGTCTTGGGTCCCTGGCAGGCGCCGGCGATCATCACGCCGTCCACGACGGTCTCCACCGGCCGGAGCTTGGGGTGGATCTCGTTGTAGAAGCCGTCGTCGCCGACCGGCAGCTTGAGCAGGTCGGTCAGTCCCTCGTTCGCGCGCGGCACCATCCCGGTGACCAGCACGACGAGATCCGTGGGCAGCGTGAGCTCCTGCCCGCCGGTCAGCGTGTCGACGACGGTGACGGAAAGCCGGCCGTCGTCGGAGAGGGCCACCGCGGGCGGCGTGTCGTCCGGGTACTTCATGTACACCGAGCCGCGCTCGCGCGACTCCGTGTACATCAGCTCGTACTTGCCGTACGTCCGGATGTCGCGGTTGAGGTGGTACTGGTGGATCGAGGGATCGAGCTTGGACACGAGCAGCGACGCGTGGACCGTCGCGGCGCAGCAGTACTTCGAGCAGTACTCGTTGCCGCCCGGCTGACGGCTGCCGACGCAGTAGACGTAGGCGACCGTTCGGACCGGCCGGCCCTTGTAGGTCAGCGGCCCCGGTGGACTCGTCGACCATGGTCTTGAACTCCGGCAGGGTCACCACCCCGTCGATGCCGTAGCCGAACTCGCCGACCTCGGGCTCGTAGGCGTCGAACCCGGTGGCGATGACGATCGAGCCGACGGTCGCGCGGATCAGCTCCGGCTCGGTGCCGTTGATCCGCACCTGCGCCTCGTAGTTCCCGAAGCTGCCGGACTTGCCGACGAGCTCGGCGTCGGTGAAGACCGTGATCGAGGCGGACCGCCTCGCGACCTCCGCCTTGAGGTGCTCGATCTGCTCGCGCCCGGAGCGGTCGTTCGGGAACATCGCGCCGAAGGTGCCGGCCCACCCACCGACCTCGGGCTCGCGCTCGACGAGGTAGACGTGCATCCCGCCGTCGGCCAGGCCGATCGCGGCGCGCAGGCCGGCGATCCCTGCACCGACGACCATCGTCGCCGGCGTCGTCTCCACGACCAGGGGCACGAGGGGCGTCGAGTTGCGGGTCTTGGCGATGCCGGCCCGGACGAGGCTGATGGCCTTCGCCGTCGCCCCCTCGGGGTCGTCGCCGTGGGCCCACGAGTCCTGCTCGCGGATGTTGACCTGGCTGTAGGCGTACGGGTTGAGGTCCGCCCGCTTCGAGACGCCGCGGAAGGTGATCTGGTGCAGCTTGGGCGAGCACGACGCCACCACGAGGCCGTCGAGGCCCTGCTTCTGGATGTCGTCGATCATCTCGTGCTGGGTGCCGTCGGAGCACGCGAACAGCGTGGTCTCGGCGATCACGACGCCCGGCTCGTCCTTGAGGGCGTCACGGACGGCCGCGACGTCGACGTAGTCCGAGATGTTCCCGCCGCAGTGGCAGATGTAGACGCCGATGCGCCGCTCCTCGGTCATACCGGCACCACCTCCGAGAGCTCCGCGTGGGTCAGATGGGCGGCGACCTGTGCGACCGCGGCCCCGGCGTGCAGGATCGAGTCGACGATGTCCTTGGCGCCGGCGGCGGTGCCCGCGACGAAGACGCCGGGGATGTCCGTCTGGCCGGGCTCGAGCTCCTCGCTGGGCTCGGCCACGTAGTAGTACTCGTCGAGGCCGAGACGCTCGCCGCTGAAGAGCCCCTCGACCTCCCGGTTGGGTTGGATCCCCACGGCCAGCACGACGAGGTCGTACTCGGCCTCGACGATCTCCCCGCCGTTCTCGATGTCCTCGTAGCGCAGGACCAGGTCGCCGTTCTCCTTCTCGGTGACCTTCGAGACGCGTCCCTTGATGTAGGTGGCGCCCATGTCCTTGGCCTGCTCGTAGAACTCGTCGTAACGCTTCCCGGCGGCGCGCATGTCCATGTAGTGCATGGTCACGTCGGCCAGCGGGAGGGAGCCCATGATGAGCTGGTTCTGCTTGATCGAGTACATGCAGCACAGCTTCGAGCACAGCGGGTTGCCGACCTGCTTGTCCCGGGACCCGGTGCACGAGATGTACGCGATGCGGTCGGGCACCTTGCCGTCGCCCGGCCGGAGGATCGTGTTGAACGGACGGGTCGGCGCGAGCAGGCGGTCCATCTGCATGCCGGTGATGACGTTGGCGTACTTCCCGTAGCCGTACTCCGGCTTGAGGTCGGCCGCGAACAGCTTGTAGCCCGTCGAGACCACGACGGCCCCGACCTCGACCTGCACCTCGCTGTCCTTCATGTCGAGCCGGATGGCGTCGGCCGGGCAGGCCTTGACGCACTCCTGGCACTCGGAGCAGACGCCGCAGTCGAGGCAGCCGCCGGCCCCGGCCAGCGCCTCGGCCTCGGTCATGGCCGGCTCGATCTCGTCGAAGTCGCGCGGGGCGCTCGAGTGGACCGAGTTCGCGCGCACCGGCTCGTGCCTGGTGTAGCCGTTCTGCCGGGCGAGCACGGCCTCGTGCGAGATGACGCCGAGCGGGTCGTCGAAGAGCGGGAAGCCCTGGAGCGGCCGGTCGTGCAGCCAGTTGTCGATCATGTACGCCGCGCGCCGCCCGTGACCGATCGCGTGGGTGATGTCGGTGGCGCCGGACTCGACGTCGCCGGCGGCGAAGAGGTAGGGGTGGTCGCTCTGCAGCGTGATCGGGTCGACCTTGATGCGGTGGCCCTTCGCGTCGCCCGTCACCCGCTCGTAGGGCGCGTCGTCGGGCTCCATGCCGACGGCCGAGACCACGACCTGGCACGGCTGCACGAACTCGCTGCCCGGGATCGGCTCCGGACGCCGGCGACCCGACGCGTCGGCCTCGCCGAGCCGCATGCGCTGGCAGCGCAGGCCGCTGACCGCGCCGCTGGCGTCCTTGAGGACCTCGACCGGCGCGACCAGGAAGTCGAACACGACTCCCTCCATGCTCCGCCTCGTCGACCTCGACCGAGTGCGCGGGCATCTCGTCGCGACCGCGACGGTAGGCCACCCGCGTCTCCAGCGAACCGAGCCGCCGCGCGGTCCGCGCCGCGTCCATCGCCACGTTGCCGCCGCCCACGACCACGACGGTCTTGCCCGTCATGTCGGGCAGCTCGTCGAGGCTCACGCGGCGCAGGAAGGACAGGCCGGTGTGCACGCCGTCGGCGTCCTCTCCGGGGACCCCGAGCGCCATGGACCGAGGCGTCCCGGTCGCGACGAGCACGGCGTCGAACCCCTCGTCCTTGAGCGCCTCGAGGTCACGCACCGGGTGGTTGGTGACGATCTCGACGCCGAGCGCCGTGACGTTGGAGATGTCCTGCTCCACGACGTCGTGCGGGAGGCGGTACGCCGGGATCGCGTGGCGCAGGAAGCCGCCGGGGCGGGCCGCGGCCTCGAAGATCTTGACCTTGTAGCCGGCCCGCGCCAGCTGCCAGGCGGCGGTGAGCCCCGCGGGACCCGAACCGACGATCGCGATGCTCAGACCGTTGGGCGCCGCGACCTCGATGCCCGGGCCGCTCTCACCGGCGTAGTGCCGGTCGGCGACGAAGCGCTTGAGCCGACGGATCGGGATGGTCCCCTCGAGCGATGCGCGGGTGCACTCGGACTCGCACGGGGCGTAGCACGCGCGCCCGAGCGTGCCGACCAGCGGCGTGGCCTCGAGGACGAGCTGGAAGGCCTCCTCGTACTTGCCGCTGCGGATCAGGGACACATAGCCGTGCGCCTTGATGCCCGCGGGGCAGCTGTCGATGCACGGCGACGTGCCCGCCCGCTCGATGACCGCCTTCTTCGGCACGGCCTGGGGGAAGGCGATGTAGGCGGCGTGGCGCGGCACCAGATCGGCGTTGAACTGGTCGGGCACCGCCACGGTGCAGGCCATCTGGCAGTCCGAGCAGCCGGTGCAGGCCGCCCAGTCGATGAAGGGCGCCTTCTCCTTCACGCGTCGCCCGGAACGAGCCGTCCTTGTCCCGGACGATCCCCTTGACCTCGCTGTAGGTCATCGTCGTGATGTTGGGGTGGTTGATCGTCGAGGACATCTTCGGGCCGGAGATGCAGCTGGCGCAGTCGAGCGTGGGGAAGACCTTGCTCAGCAGGATCATCCGTCCGCCGACGCTGGCCTCCTTCTCGACCAGCAGAACCTTGTAGCCCATGTCGCCGAGCTTGATCGACGACTCCATCCCGGCGATGCCGCTGCCCACAACCATGACGTCGTACTTCATGTCCCGCTCCGGTCCCGATGTCGTGTCGGACTGACGTTCCTGACGGCCGAGCCGCTAGACGAACAGGTTGACGTTGGCCTCGTCCGCGTCACCGAGATAGCTGGCCACGCCGACGCACTCGACGCCGTCGATGAGCTCCTCGGGACTGATGCCCATGACGTCCATGGACATCGTGCAGGCCTCGAACTTGATGCCCTGCTCCTGCGCCGACTCGATGAGCTCGTTCAGCGACATGACGTTCTGCTGCTTCATCGCGTGCTTGAACATCTTGGGTCCGGCACCGGCGAAGTTCATGTGCGACAGCCGGAGCTTGTCCGGGCCGCGCGGCATCATCGCGGCGAAGGCCTTCTGCAGCCCGGACTTGCCGGTGACGGCCTGGCGCTTCGGCTTCCGGAGCGCGTTGAGCCCCCAGAACGTGAAGAACATGGTGACGTCGTCACCCATGGCCGCGGCGCCGTTCGCGATGACGAACGCGGCGAAGACCCGGTCGAAGTCCCCGCTGAAGACGATGATCGTCTTCTTGCTGGTGTCCACGATGCTCACACTTCCCTTGGCGGACGCTGCCTGATGGTCAGCGTTTCCTCGAACCGATCTGGTCAGCCGGTGATCGGGCCCATCTCGACCAGCTGGGTCGAGAACTCCCTCATGTACTTGACGAACGGCTCGGCGCACACCGAGCAGATCGCCGCCATGCGCAGGCGCTGCGGGTCGATCCCCTTCTCCCGCATGAGTTCCTGCGCCTGAGACGCGATCTTGGCGGTCCTGGCCGAGCAGTCGGGGAGGTAGGCGCACTCCTCGCCGTCCGACGCGATGAAGACACCGTCGATGCCGGTCTCGAGCGCGTGCACCACCCAGCTCGGCTTCAGCCCGCTGCTGCACGGGACGGCGATGGTCGTCGCCGTGGCCGGGTAGTGCAGGTGCCTGCTCCCCGCGAGGTCGATGCCGGGATCGGAGATGTTGTGCGTCGAGAACACCAGGATCCGCGGCTTGAACCCGACCTCGGACAGCGTTGCGGTGGACATGGCTGCTACTTCATCTTCCGGAGGAAGAGGCAGAGGTAGCCGGCGTCGTCGTAGGAGCCGAGGTACTCGTGGCCCATCTTCTTCGACCACGCGGGGATGTCCTTGAGCGTGCCCGAGTCGGTCGCCATGACCTCCATGACGCCACCGACGGCGAGGCCTCCGATGGCCTTCTTGGCCGCCAGGATCGGGCCCGGGCAGGACGTGCCGCGTGCGTCGACCACCATGTCGGCGCTCAGTGCCTTCAGTTCCTCGATGGCCGCGGTCATGGTCACTCCTTCTCGTTGTGCGACGCGGAGATGAGCGCCGCAGTGGTGTCGTCCAGGTGATGCCTCGGAGCCGCGCCGGAGGGCGACGGCACGTGCACCAAGGGGTCCGACACCCGTTGTGCGACGCCTGATCCTGGTCGCTTGTGCATGTCTCGAAACTACGCCCGGCCCTCGTGGGAAACGGGTGCGAAGGGGTGTGACGCAGTCGTTGGTGGGTGCCTCCTTGATCACATCGGTAAGGCTCTCCATACCCATACGGGTAGGGGTACCTGCACATCCGTCGTCCGAGCGAGGCGACCGGTCGACCATCGCCTTCGCCCGGCTCGATCCGTTGCGGGGAAAGGGATCTCGGCGTCCACGCTCGTCGCCCTGCCGTCGACGTCGCTGGGACGGGCGAGCGCGCGCCCGTCCGCCGCCGGCGATCAGGCCGTCGGCTCCGCGTCGTTCCGCTCGAGCCGGTCGACCAGCCGGCCGAGCGCGGGCACCGCGCGCCGGATGGCGTTCCGGTCGGTGGCCGGCAGCGCGACCAGCGCGGCCTCGATGCGGCTCTCGTTGGCCTCGGTCCATCGGCGGAGCTCGTGCGCCCCGCGCGACGTCACGGCGACCACGCTGGCCCGTCCGTCGAGCGGGTCCGGCGTGCGCGCGGCGAGTCCGTCGTCGACCAGCTGCTGGACGAGCTCGCTCACCGTATTCGGAGCCAGCCGCTGCGCGCGGGCGAGTCCTCCCACGCGCATGGGGCCAAGGTCGGTCAGGACCTGCAGGAGCTCGACCCGCGCCATCGGCAGCCGCTCCCACGGGTAGTCCGACCGGATGCTCCGGCGTAGGGCCCGCCGTAGCCGCCCGACCACGTCGGTCAGCGTCCGGACGTCCACCGTCACGTCGGGCGCCATCGCTCCACCGCCTCCGTCCCGCTGGACGGAATGTATCGGAGTCCGATGCAACTGGCGATAGGCTGAGGGACATCCGCCGACCACGACCACGAAGAAGGTGACCGGTGCCGACCGTCCCCGGGACCGACGAGCCCGCGGAGCCGACCGGTGGTGGGAGCACGGCGTCGCGCCTGCTCGCCCGGCTGCTGGTCGAGACCCCGCGCCCGCAACGGGTGCGCGACCACCGGCACGCGCCGTGGCTCGTCGTCGGGACGGTGTGCGTCGGCGCGTTCATGGGTCAGCTCGACGCCAGCATCGTCACGCTGGCGCTGCCCTCCATGCAGCGCGACTTCGGGGTGACCGTCTCGCAGGTCGAGTGGGTCGCGCTCGCGTACCTCCTGACCCTGGTCGGGCTCGTGACCGTGATCGGCCGGGTCGCCGACATGGTCGGCCGCAAGGCGCTCTACACCTACGGCTTCGCGCTGTTCACCCTCGCGTCCATGGCGTGTGCGCTCGCGCCGAGCCTGCCGTTCCTCGTCGGCGCCCGGGTGGTGCAGGGCGGCGGCGCCGCGCTGCTGCAGGCCAACTCGGTGGCGCTCATCAGCACAGCGGTCCCGCGGCACATGCTGGGGCGCGGCATCGGAGTCCAGGGCGCGGCCCAGGCGCTCGGCCTCGCCCTCGGCCCGGCCGTCGGCGGATTCCTGGTGGCTCTCGGCGGCTGGACGCTCATCTTCTGGGTGAACGTCCCGGTCGGCGTGATCGGCTTCGTCCTCGGCTGGTTCCTGCTGCCGCGGTCCAGGCACCTCGCGGTGCGGGTGCGTGTGGACCGATGGGGCCTGGCGCTCTTCCTGCCGGCGTCGGCGCTCACGATGCTCGGTCTGTCGATGGCCGCCCGCTACCCGCTCCCGCTCGGCTGGGTGGTGACGGCGCTCGCCGTGGGCGCTCTGCTGTTCGGCCTGTTCGTGCACTGGCAGCTGCGCGCCGAGTCCCCGCTGATCGACCCCGAGCTGTTCCGGCGTGCCGCCTTCACCGCGGGGATCGTGAGCGGGCTGCTGTCCTACCTCATCCTGTTCGGCGTGCTGTTCGTCGTCCCGTACCTGCTCGAGGGGACCGGGCTGGCCGGCCCCGCGCAGGCTGGGCCTGGTGCTCACCGCCCTCCCGGTGGCGCTGGGCGTCGCGGCGCCGTTCGCGGGCGTGGTGGCCGACCGGATCGGCGCTCGCGCGCCGACCGTCGCCGGCATGGTCGTGGCGGCGGTGGCCCTCGCGCTGCTCGCCGCGTTGCACGGGTCCCCGGCGGTGATCGCGGCGGGGCTCGCCGTCGTCGGTGCGGGACTGGGCGCGTTCACGCCGTCCAACAACGCGGCGATCATGGCGGCGGCGCCGCACCACCAGGCGGGGCTGGCGAGCGGCGTGCTCAACATGACGCGAGGCATGGGGACGGCACTCGGCGTAGCGGTCGCGGGGCTGGTGTTCACGGTGACGTCCCGGCATGCCCTGCTGGACGGCACCGCCCCCTCGGCCGTGAGCCACGGGTTCACCTCGGTGATGGTGGTCCTGTGCGGTCTGGCCGTCCTGGCCGCGGTGCTCTCCGGCCTCCGTGGCGGCCGGGTCCCGGACCGGGCCTGAGAGCCGCCGGCCCCCTCCCGTCGGCGGCTCGGCGGGCCGGCGACACGCCGTCGAGCGTCCGGATATCGGTGCGATGGGCGATGCGCGTCCGGCAGATCCGGGTTAGGGCGCAAGGTCGCGTCCCTCCGTGCCGACGCCCTAGGTATGAGGCTTGGCCGGCACAGCACACCCGCGCGACGAACCCCCACCCTCCCGAGCCGCCGGGCGGTCGTCGCGGGCGTGGTGTGCGGAGCCGTCGCGATCGGCGTGGTGCCCGTGGTCGCGAGCATCGCCTCGGCCACCGCCTCGCTCCCTCCGCTGCCGCCGGGCTTCGTCGCCAGCCCCGTCCCGGCCGAGGGCGTCTACCAGGTCACCGGCCGCGCCTGGGGCCACCGCACCGGGATGTCGCAGGTCGGCGCCCAGTACGCCGGCCGGGCCGGCTTCAGCGCGACCCAGATCCTCGCGGCGTACTACCCGGGCACCGCGCTGACCGCCATCCCCTCGACCAGCTGGGCGTCGGTGTGGCCGGGTACGCCGGCCGGCGCGACGCGACCGGTGCTGCGGGTCAAGATCGAGGGCAACACCTCGACCACCCTCACCGTGACCGCCACCGCCGGCCTCGCGCTGTGGTCCGCGAGCGGCGGACCGGTTCCGCTGCCCGCCACCCCCGCGCCCGCCGCCCGGTGGCGTCTCGTGCCCGTCGCACCCGCGGTCCCGGCGTCCGGGCTGCGCCTGCAGTTCGGCACCTCGGCCGCCACCACGGTCTGGACGACCGTGGGCGCTGTCGTCCCGGTCGGCAGCGGCTTCACGTCCGGCGGCCCCGCAGGGGTGCGCCTCGAGCTGGCCGACGGCACGACGCGGACGGAGCCGTCGACGGTCGTCCAGACGACGTCGACGGCGAGGTCGACCGTCTGGACCACGGTGTCCCTCGTCGACCCGCAGGCCTACCTCGGGTCGGTCGTCGCGGCCGAGATCGGCCCCTCGTCGGCGCCTGCGACCCTGCAGGCCCAGGCGATCGCCGCCCGTACCTATGCGACGCGCCTGGCCTACGTCTACGGGAAGACGCGGAGCTGGGACGCCTGCTCGACGACCACCTGCCAGTTCTACCCCGGGATCGCGACCGGCACCGTCGCGGCCGGACCGGCCCGCGACCGGGCACGGACCTACGCCTCCACGACCGCCGCCGTCGCTTCGACGACCGACCAGGTCCTGCTCTACCAGGGCGCTCCCGCGCTGACCATGTTCGCGGCGGCCGACGGTGGCTACACGAAGTCGGGCGGCGTCCCCTACCTGCCGGCCAAGGCCGACCCGTGGGACCAGGCCTCCGGATCGACGTCCAGCGTGTGGCGAGCGACCCTTCCCGTGTCCGCGCTGACGCCGCTCGTTCCGGCGGGCGACCGCATCACCTCGGTCGCGATCGGCGGGCGAGACGGTCGTGGAGACCTTGGCGGGACCCCGTCGATCGTCCTCGTCGACTCCGTCTCGGCCACCGGCACGGTGCATCGGACCACGACGTCTCCCAGTCGCGTGCGCTCGCTCTGGGCCTGGCCCACCGCGACGAGCGGCCTGCGCTCGGACTGGTTCGCCATCCTCGGCGCCCCGGCACCGACGACGCCGGTGGCCGCCCCCGCCCGAGGCAGCTCGGTCGCGGCGCCGCCCACGCCGACACTGCCGTTGCGGACCGGGAGCCGCGGCGCGGCCGTGTCCAGCGTCCAACGGCTGCTCAAGGTCTCGGCGACCAGCTACTACGGACCGCTCACCACGGCCGCCGTGCGGCGCTGGCAGGCGGCGCACCGGCTCCCGGCCACGGGTGTCGTCGACGCCCGGACGTGGACGGCCATGCGGCTCACTCCCGTGCTCACCACCGCAGCGCGCGCCGCCACGGCGACGGCGTCGGTCGCCTCGGTCCGGCCGGTCGTCACGCCGGCGCTTCCGCTCCGGAGCGGCAGCCGCGGCACCGCCGTCCGGAGCGTGCAGCGCCTGCTCCGGGTGTCGGCCACCAGCTACTACGGCCCGGCGACCGTCACCGCGGTGCGTCGCTGGCAGGCGGCCCGGCACCTCCCCGCGACCGGCGTCGTCGACGCCCGCACGTGGACCGCCATGCGGCTCGTACCAGTCGTCGCGCCGACGCCGGTCCGCCCGGCACCGGCGCGCCCCGTCCTGCTGCTGCGTCGCGGCAGCACGGGCGCGGACGTCGTACGCGTCCAGCGGGCGCTGCGGGTGAGCGCGACCGGCTTCTACGGGCCGCTCACGGCCTCGGCCGTGATGAAGTGGCAGAAGGCGCACCGGATCCCGGCGACGGGCACGGTCGACTCTCGGACCTGGAAGGCGCTCGGCCTGCCCCGCAGGTAGCCGTGGGTCGATGTCCTCCCACGGGAGGGTCAGTACGGCGTCGGGATGTACCGCAGCGGGAGACTCGGATCGCGGTAGTCACCCGGCTTCTGCCGCTTGGGCAGGCGGACGTCCCGGGCCGGGAGCGGGTCGTACGGGACCTGGGTGAGGAGGTGGCTGATGATGTTGAGCCGGCCGCGCTTCTTGTCGTCGGTGTGCACCACGTGCCAGGGCGCCCACGAGGTGTCGCTCGCCGCGAACATGGCGTCCCGGGCGCGCGAGTAGTCGTACCAGCGGCTGTACGACTCGAGATCCATGTCGGACAGCTTCCACACCTTGCGCGGGTCGTTGATCCGGCTCTCCAGCCGTCGGGTCTGCTCGTCCGAGCTGACCTCCAGCCAGTACTTGACGAGGATGATCCCGGACTCGGCCATCGCCTTCTCGACGGCCGGCACCTGGTCGAGGAACCGCTGGGACTCCTCCGGCGAGCAGAACCCCATGACCCGTTCGACGCCGGCCCGGTTGTACCAGCTGCGGTCGAAGATGACGACCTCGCCGGCCGCCGGGAAGTGAGTGAGGTAGCGCTGGATGTACATCTGGGACCGCTCGCGCTCGGTCGGCGCCGGCAGCGCGACGACGCGGAAGACGCGCGGGCTCACCCGCTCGACGATCCGCTTGATCGTCCCTCCCTTGCCCGCCGTGTCGCGTCCCTCGAACACGATGCAGACCTTGGCGCCGGTGGACTTGACCCACTCCTGCATGGCCACCAGCTCGGCCTGCAGCGTCGCGAGCTCCGCCTCGTAGGCCTTGCGGCCCAGTCGATCCGACGGGCTGCCCGGGCTCGACCGTCGGACTCAGCCCCACCGCAGCCGGCGAACCGCCGCTCCGGGTCGCGGTCCTTGCCCTTGCCCTTGTGCGACTTCTTGGACATGTCCCTCCTCGGTGCTCCGTGCCGGCTCGACCGCCGTGCCGTTCATCGGTCGGACGGCGCGACCGCCCGTGACGGTGCGACGGCGTGCTCCACGTCGCCCAGCGCTGGTGCCGGGATACGCCGGCGGCGTATCCACTTGCCCGCCTCGATGACGACCGGGAGCAGCAGCGCCAGCCCGATGCTCGTGAGCCACTGCTGACCGCTGAGCGACAGCGTCATCAGGCCCCTCTGCAGACCGGGCAGCTCGGTGGCCAGGTAGACCATCGTGACCGGCACGAGCGAGATCAGCGCCGCCTTGAGGACGGGCGGGATCAGACCGCTCGTCGGATCGCGCCGGTTGGTGAGCGCGTTGAAGACGGTGCCGAGCCCCATCACGACGAACGTCATCGTCATCGCGGCGGTCGGCTTGTCGACGCTGGGCTCGTCCGGACCGAACACGAGGGGCTCGAGCGCGGCCAGGAAGAGGACGGCGCCGTAGACCAGCCACATGACGATGGCGCCGCGGTTCGTGATCGGGAGCTTCGGGTCCCGCGGCGGACGGCTCATGACGTCCGGGTCACCCGGGTCGACGGCGATGACGACGACGCCCGCCGAGGTCACGAAGAACAGGAGGAACAGCACCATGCTCGGCGTGAGCGCGACACCCTCGTTGACGTTCAGCGCGGTCGCGGCGACGAAGAGCATGACCAGCGACAGCAGCTGGGTCATCTGGAAGCGGATGTAGGAGACCACCTTGTCGTAGACCCGCCGACCGAGCTCGACGGCGTGGACGAGCGTGCCGAAGTTGTCGTCGGTGAGGATCATCCGCGCCGCCTGCTTGGTGACCTCGCTGCCGCTGCCCATCGCGACACCGATGTCGGCCTGCTTGAGTGCGGCCGCGTCGTTGACCGCGTCGCCCGTCATGGCCACGACGAGTCCGCTCTCCTGCATCACACGCGCAAGTCGCAGCTTGTCCTCCGGCGTGACGCGCCCGAACACGTGCAGCTCGGGGAGGCGACGCTCGAGCTCCTCGTCGGAGAGCTTCTGCAGCTCCGCGCCGCTGATCGCCCCGGGGCCGAGCCCGAGCTGCTCGCCGATGGCTCCCGCGGTGACCGCGTGGTCGCCGGTGATCATGCGTACGTCGATCCCGGCGCGGAGCGCCGTCTCGACGGCCACCTTCGCCTCGGCCCGCAGCGGGTCGATGATGCCGACGAGCCCGACGAAGGACAGGTCGTGCGTGAGCGACATCGGGTCGTCGGCCATCGCGGCGAGCTCGCCCTCGTCGACGAAGCGCGCTGCGAAGGCGAGGACCCGAAGACCCTTCTCCCCCATACGCATGTTGGCGCCCTCGATGTCGGCTCGCGCCTGGTCGAGCGGCACCTGGGCGTTCATCGGTCCGCCCGACTGGGAGCAGCGGGCGAGGACGACGTCGGGACCGCCCTTGACGAGCTGGACGACGCGCTCGGTTCCCTCCAGCTCGATGCGGTGGAAGGTGGCCATGAACTTGTACTCGGAGTCGAACGGGACCTCGGCCAGCCGCGGATACGCCCGCCGGGTCTCCTCGGCGTCGACCCCGAGCTTGGCGGCCAGCACGACGAGGGCCGCCTCGGTCGGGTCACCCACGATCGAGCCGTCGTCCGCGACGGTCGCGTCCGAGTCGAGCACGAGCCCGTACGCGAGCCGGGTGAAGTCCGGCACCGGGGCCCCCGCCACGGACCGGATCGCCCCCGACTTCGCGTAGCCCTCGCCGGCGACGGTGAACCAGGAGCCACCGGCGTAGACGGTCGAGACCATCATCTGGTTGAGCGTCAGCGTCCCCGTCTTGTCCGAGTTGATGACGCTCGTGGCACCGAGCGTCTCGACGTCGGTGAGGTTCTTGACGACGGCCTTCGCCTCGGCGAGCTGCTTGGCGCCCATGGACAGCAGCCCGGAGACGAACGCGGGCAGGCCGGTCGGGATGGCCGAGATGGCCATGGCGGTGCCGAGCAGCAGCAGCTCGTCGACCGGCATGCCGCGGGCCCAGCCGACGAGCACGATGAAGGCCACGGCGGTCCAGGCGATGATGCCGAGGACCTTCGTGAGGCTGTCGAGCTCGCGCTGCAGCGGTGAACGGCTGCGCGTGACGGACGTCAGCATGGTGGCGATCTGGCCCATCTGCGTCTGCATGCCCGACGCCGTGACCACCATGGACGCGGTGCCGCGCGTCACGGATGTGTTCTGGAACAGCATGTTCGACCGGTCGCCCAACGGGACGTCCGTCGCGGTGAGCGTCGAGGCGTCCTTGGCCACCGGAGCGCTCTCTCCCGTGAGCGCAGCCTCCTGGACCTCGAGCGTGGCCGAGCGCAGGATGCGGCCGTCGGCGGGCACGATGTCTCCGGCCTCGAGCGAGACCAGGTCGCCGGGTACGACGTCGACAGCGGGCACGAGGACCACCGAGCCGTCGCGGACGACCCGTACCTGCGGGACCTGCAGGTTCGACAACGCGTCCACGCTCGCCCGCGCCTTCAGCTCCTGACTGGAACCGAGGACGATGTTGAGCAGGATCAGCAGGGCCACGATGACCCCGGTGGACACCTCGCCGATGAGGAAGCTCACGACGGTCACCGCGACGAGCATCAGGTTCATCGGGTCGCGCAGCTGCACGAGCGCGACCGCCCACACCGACGGCGGCTTCTCACCCGTGATCGCGTTGGGTCCGTAGCGCGACAGCCTCGTCGCGGCCTCGGCCGAGGTCAGGCCGTTCGCGACGTCGGAGGCGAGGGCGGCGACGACCTCGGCGGCGTCTCGCGCGTAGGGGGCAGGATCGTCGGACGTCCCAGCGGGCATGCTCGATGTGGTCGCGGACATGTCGAGTCCCTCCCGGTTCGGTCGGTACGCCCGGCCGAGCCCGGTTCGGAGCCTACGCGGCGAGGCCTCGCGAGGGGGTCCGAGCCGATGATCGGCCGCACCGGGGGCCGCGAGTCTCCATCGCACCTCCACATCCTCTGCACGCCGTGCGCATCACCGGCTCCCATGCTGGGGCCGCACGAACGTCGCAGGTCCACCGGCATCGGAGGCGGAACGGCCATGGCAGTCGAGAACCAGCCGCACCTCCCCCGCGACGGCGGGGAGGTGCGGGAGCGCCGGGAGGTCCCGCGCCGCCCGGCGTCGTGGGGGTCACGCACCCGGCTCGCCCGACACGTCCTGCAGGCCACGGTCGTGGCGTACATCGGCTGGCTCGTCGTGGGTCGCGCGGTGTCGGACGGGTCCTCTCCGGAGTCGCTGTGCCCGTTCGGGGGCTTCGAGACCCTGTGGACCTGGGTGACCACCGGCCGGACCGTGGCGCACACGCACCCCGCGAACCTGGTGCTCGCCCTCGCGATCACCGTCATGGCGCTGGCCGCGCGCAGCAGCTTCTGCGGCTGGCTGTGCCCGCTCGGCACCATCCAGGAGGCGCTGTACGGCGTCGCTCGGGGTGCCGGCCGGCTCGTACCACCGCTCGGTCGGTGGCAGCGCCGGCCCGCCGGTCCTCGGTGGCGTCAGGTCGACCGCGTCCTGCGCCAGGGCCGGTGGCTCGTCCTCGGCTTCGCGGTGGTCGGTGCGGCCATCACCGGGACCATGGTGTTCCGCGACGTGGACCCGTGGGCCGCCCTGCTCTCGATCGTCGAGTTCGAGCTGAGCCTGGCGTTCGTCGTCCTGGTCGCCGTGCTCGCGCTGTCGCTCGTCGTCCCCCGGCCGTTCTGCCGCTACGCGTGCCCGCTCGGTGCGGTGCAGGGGCTCATCGCCAAGGCCTCGCCGGTGGCCGTCCAGCGCGACGCCGAGGCCTGCCTCGGCTGCGACCTGTGCACCCGGGCGTGCCCGATGGCCCTTCCGGTCGACCGCAGCACGCGGATCACCGACGCGCAGTGCATCGGCTGCCTCGAGTGCGTGGCGGCCTGTCCCAGCGCGGACGCGCTCGGCGTGTCCGTCGCGTTGCCGTGGCCCGCCACCGCCCCCGTCGTCGCACCCGTGCCCGAGCCGGAACGGGAGCCGGTCCGATGACCGCGCACCCGCGCCCGGTCGCAGCCGGCACGCTCCGGCTGCCCGCCCGGTCGCGCGCCGTCCCGACGTCCACCCGGCTGGCGACGAGGCGCGTCCCGGTCCTCGCCGCAACGCTCGTCGCCCTGCTGCTCGCCGCGGGCGTCGTCGTCGCGGCCCAGGCGACCGGATGGTGGGCGACGACGGGGCGGGACGCGCTCACCGCGTCCGCCGCGGGCGGAGGAGAGCGGTCCGGATCGGGCGACGGGGTCTCCGACGCTCTGCCGGCCGCGCCGGACGACGTCAAGGGCTGGATGACGCTCGAGCAGGTCCTCGCCGCGGGGTTCCCGGGTGTCACCGAGGCGGGCCTGCGAGCCCGGTTCGCCATCCCGGTGACGGTGGCCCTCGACACACCGCTCAAGGACCTCGACGGCACGGTGCCCGGGTTCGACGTGGCAGCGCTGCGCGAATGGCTGGCCGCGCCGCGCTGACCCCGGTCGACCGTTCGGGGCGGCCGGCCCGGGCGCACCGAGGCCCCACCCGAGCGACGTCGGGTGGGGCCTCGGTGTGGATCAGGCGGTGGGTGCCGCCGGAGGCGTGCTGGTCACCACGAAGCAGTCCCGCCCGGCGAGCCCCTTGGCCGTGGCGACCACGGTCGCGGTCGCGAGGCTGGCGTCGTCGACCTTGACCACCCGCAGGCAGTACGTCGCGGGGGCCGAGCCCTTCGGCACGGTGATGGTCCCGAGCCAGTTGGTCACGACCTTGCTGCGGCCGACCCGGTGGGCGACGACGGTGAACGTCTCGGCAGGCATCGTGGCGGCCTTGTCGACCACGACGAGCTTCACGGACGCGGGGTTGAACTTCTTGTCGAAGTCCTTCACCTGGACCCGCACCCGCACCGTCGCGGGGGCCGAGGTGACGTCGTACGACGCCTTCGAGCCGATGATCAGGGCGCTCACGACGAAGCGGGGCTTCGGTGCCGGCTTGTGCGACGCCGCGGTCGCTGACGCGACGGGAGCGGCGACGAGGGCGGTGACCGCTGCCGTGGCGACGAGGGTTCCGGCAAGGCGCATGCTGGGACGTCCTTCCGGGATCGACGGCGTCCACCGTCTCGGGGAGGAACGACAAGGCCTCGCGGGCTGTTACGGCCTCGCGGGGACGTAACCCGTACGGAGCAGTGGTCAGCACGGGGCAGCCGATCTGCTCACACACCGTAGAAATCGAGTGACGCAGAGTGATCAGGGCCGGAGCGCCTCGGCGAACACCTCCGCGGGCCCGTCCGAGCCCGGCCGGGCGGGGGCTGAGAGGCTCTCCCCATGACCACCGCGCTCCTCGTCATCGACGTCCAGAACGAGTACGTGACCGGCGGGCTGCCGATCGTCCATCCGCCGGTCGAGGGCTCGCTCGCCCGGATCGGCCAGGCCGTCGACGCCGCGAACGCGGCCGGTCTCCCCGTGGTGCTCGTACGGCACACCGAGCCGGACCCGACGGCGGGCCTCTTCGTCGCGGGGACGCCGGCCTGGGAGCTGCACGAGGTCGTCGCCGGTCGCCCGCACGACGCGGTCGTCGACAAGCGACTGCCGGGCTCGTTCACCGGCACCGGCCTCGAGGAGCTGCTCGCCGGGCACGGCGTCCGCCACGTGGTCGTCGCGGGCTACATGACGCACATGTGCGTCGACACGACCACGCGTCAGGCGATGCACCTCGGTCTCGACGTCACCGTCCTCGACGACGCCACGGGGACGATCGACCTCGCCGACGAGCTGCCGGCCGCGCTCGTCCACCGGGTGGAGCTCGGCGTCCTCGGTGACGGGTTCGCGACCGTGACCTCGACGTCGGACTGGGTCGCGTCGCTCGCGTGACGCGCTCGCGATGACCGTGCTCGACCTCAACGCCGACCTCGGCGAGGGCGTGAGCGGCGAGGTCGGCGTCGATCCCGCGCACCTCGACGACCTTCTCCTGCAGCAGATCACGAGTGCCAACGTCGCGTGCGGCGGCCACGCCGGCGACGACGTCTCCATGTCGCGCGTGTGCCGTCGAGCGGTGGAGCTCGGCGTGGCCGTCGGCGCGCAGGTGTCCTACGTCGACCGCGCGGGTTTCGGTCGCGTGCGGCTCGACGTCGCCCACGGGACCCTCGTCGCGCAGCTCGCCGACCAGGTCGAGGCGCTGCGCGGCCACGCGACGGCGGCCGGTGGCTCGGTCGCGTATCTCCGGCCCCATGGCGCCCTGTACAACTCGGCGGTGGACGACCTCGAGGTCGCGCGCACGGTCGTCGACGCGGTGCTCCACGACGCCGAGCGCACCGGTACGGCGCTGCCGGTGCTGACGCTGCCTGGCTCCGCGCTCGCCGTCGTGGCTGCCGAGCGCGGGATCGCCGTGGTCGCCGAGGCCTTCGCCGACCGTGCCTACACCCGCGCCGGGCGCCTCGTGCCCAGGTCCGCCGCCGGTGCGGTGATCGACGACGCGGACGCGGTCGTGGCCCGCGTCGTGCGGCTCGCGACGGAGCACGTGGTGCGCAGCGTCGACGGCACCGACGTAGTCGTCCACGCCCGCTCCGTCTGCCTGCACTCCGACACCCCAGGTGCCGCGCGCACCGCCGCGCTCGTCCGGCGCGCGCTGCACGCTGCCGGCGTCGAGGTGAGCTCGTTCGCGGGTGCGCCGTGATCCGCGTCCGCCGCTGCGGCGACCGCGCGCTGCTGCTCGACGTCGACGACGTGCCCGGCATCGCCGCTGCGCTGCGCGCCACCCCTCTGCCCGACGTCCTCGACGTCGTTCCCGGCGCGGCGACCGTGCTCGTGACGCATGGGCCCGACGCCGACCTCACGACGCTCACGCGCGCGCTCCTCGCGACCGAACCGCTGCCCGCGGATCCCACGACCGCACCGACCGTCCGCATCGACGTCGTCTACGACGGCGACGACCTGCACGACGTCGCGGCGCTGTCCGGTCTCACACCCGGCGAGGTCGTGACCCGCCACCAGCGCGGCGAGTACGAGGTCGCGTTCTGCGGGTTCGCGCCCGGGTTCGCCTACCTGCGCGGGCTCGACCCGGCGCTCGTCGTGCCGAGGCTCGCCACGCCGCGCACCCGCGTCCCGGCGGGGGCCGTCGCCGTCGCCGACACGTGGTCCGCGGTCTACCCGCGGGAGTCGCCCGGCGGCTGGCGGCTCCTCGGCCGGACCGACGCCGTGCTGTGGGACCTCGCGCGTCCCGCACCCGCGCTTCTCGCCCCGGGGACCCGGGTCCGGTTCGCGGCGGTGGAGCCGTGACCGCGCTCGAGGTCGTCTCCCCCGGTCCCCTGTCGCTCGTGCAGGACCTCGGCCGGCGGGGCTGGGCGCGGCTCGGCGTGGGCGAGTCCGGCGCCTTCGACCAGGACGCGCTGCGCCTCGGCAACCGGCTGGTGGGCAACCGCGAGGGCGCCGCAGCGGTCGAGACGCTCGGGGCCGGTCTGGCGCTTCGGGCGACCGGGTCGTGCGTGGTCGCCGTCACCGGCGCCGAGGGCGCGCTGACCCTGGCTCGCGAGGGCCGGGTGCGGCTCGCCGTACGCCGATCCCCGGTGCACCTCGGCGCGGGCGACGTCCTGACCGTGGGGACCCTCGAGCGGGGCGTGCGCAGCTATGTCGCCGTGCGCGGTGGCCTGCGCGTGCCGGCGACCCTCGGCAGCGTCTCGCGCGACACGCTCGCCGGCCTCGGACCCGAGCCGCTGTCGGCGGGCGACCTGCTGGCAGTGGGCGGTGCCGCCGTGGCGAGCCCGCTCGTCGACCACGCGCCGCTGCGCCACGCCGCGGGCCCGCTGCGCGTCCTGCTCGGTCCGCGGGACGACTGGTTCACGTCCGATGCCGTCCGCACCCTGCTCTCGACCACGTGGACGGTGTCGACGGCCGCCGACCGGGTCGGGGTGCGGCTGGACGGCCCCGCGCTCCCCCGTCGCGACAGGTCGCGCGAGCTGCCCAGCGAGCCGGTCGTGACCGGCGCTCTCCAGGTCCCGCTCGACGGTCGCCCGGTGCTTCTCGGCCCGGACCATCCGACGACCGGCGGGTACCCCGTCGTCGCGGTCGTCGTGCACGCCGACCTCGGTCGGGTCGCGCAGCTCGCTCCGGGCGAGACGGTCCGATTCGGCGAAGTTCGCTCTCCGTGACCAAAGTCTCACGGAGAGCGACACGCCCACGGGTGGGTCAATCCACCGAACAGACCACCCTTTCGGCGCACCATGTTCGTGGCGGTGACGCCGACATGTGTCCTGTGAGCGCGAGGAGGTGGATCACGATGACGACACTGATGGACGAGCGACGTGGCAGTGACGTGATGGAGCTGCTGCGTCAGGGAGTCCCCCTGACCCTCCTGCTGGATCTCGCCGACCCCACCGGCCCCCGTTCCGACGAGCTCTACCTGCTCGAGGGATCGGCGGCCTGACCACCGGGGCGGCGATCGATTTCCACGCCGCCCCGGGCCCGGTGTATCGTGACCGGGCACCATGCGCCGCTAGCTCAACTGGCAGAGCAGCGGACTCTTAATCCGCGGGTTGTAGGTTCAAGTCCTACGCGGCGTACGTGTGCAGAGGCTCGGTCTTCGGACCGGGCCTTCGCCTTGTGACCTGCGGTGATACCCGATTCGGGCTCGTCTTCTGAACCCATAGACAGAGCCTCCAGAGCCCCTGCCTCGAGGGCGTTTTCAGGGGACCTGGGTTCATTCTGGGTTCGGCGGTCTGTGCGGGGCACGAGCGCTGCTGCGGCGGTGGCGGCTTGCTGGCCGACGCCCTCGAGTAGGTGCGAGTAGGTGTCCGAGGTGATCGCGAGCGAGCTGTGTCCGAGTCGCTTGCTGACGACGGCCATCGGGACGCCGGCGGCGAGCATGAGGCTGGCCTGCCCGTGGCGCAGGTCGTGGAGTCGAACGGGGCGCAGCCCGGCGGCGTCGGAGAGTTCGCGGAATCGTTTGGTGACGGTCTCGGGGTGCAGCGGTGTGCCGTCCTCCTTGGTGAAGACGTGGCCGTTGTCGACCCAGGCCTCCCCACTCGTCGCGATGCTGCTCCTGGCGAAGCTGGTGGCTGAGCAGGGCACCGATGGTGGCCTCGTCGAGGTCGACGACGCGGTCCTGACCGCTGGCGGTCTTGACCGGGCCGAGGTGGGTGCCGTGGCCGAGCTGGACGATCTGACGGCGCACGGTGAGCCGGGACCGTTCGACGTCGATGTCGTCCCACTGCAGGCCGAGGAGCTCACCACGTCGTAGGCCGGTGAACGCCGCGACCTCGTAGAGCGGGCCGAGGGGGTCGGCGGCGCAGTGGTCGAGGAACGCGCCGAGCTCGTCGGCTTCCCACGGTTGGTGAGGTCGGGTGACCCGCGGGAGTTCGACGTCGACGGCGGGGTTGTAGGGGATGTAGCGGGCGCGCTTCGCGCTGGCGAACGCGGAACGCATGGTCGCGTGGATGCGGCGCACCGTCGCCGGCCCTGGCGTGCGCCCCTTCTCCTTCGGCAGGGCCGCGAGGCGCAGGACCTCTTCGACGTGCGGGGGTCGGACGTCACGCAGGCGGAGGGTGCCGATGACGGGGGTGATGTAGCCGGTGATGTGCCACCGGTAGGAACGCTCGGTCGTCGGTCGCAGCCCGTTGGCGACCTTCTTGGCCAGCCAGTCGGTGAGGAACTCGCTCACCGTCAGGCTGCGGTCATCGGTCCACGCGCCGGTGTTCTGCGCCTCGGCGAACGCGGTGAGCGCGGCTTGGGCGTCGGCCTGGGTCGCGAACCCGCCCCGTTTGACCTGGCGGCGTTTGCCGTCGGTGCTGCGGGTCTCGGCGGCGAAGTACCAGCTGCCGTGCTTGCGCTTGCACGCCAGGACCTTCCCGTGGCGCCTTCGTCACCGGCGGGCAGGGGCAGCGCTTGAAGGTGAACCCGCCACTCATGCGACACCCCTCCTCGATCCCCGAGCCTCCGGCAGCCGCGCCGGCCTGGGGGTCTCGTCGTTGATTGTCGGCTCTGCCGCCGACACCGGCAACGCCCCCACGTCCATCCCGTGGACCCGCGTCGCGCTCACGCCTGGCCCCGCGTCCGAGCCGGGCTCCGGTGCGGCACCGAGCAGGCGCACGAGTGGCTCGGTCGGGATCTTGATCAGCTTCCCCACGTGGAGCACGGTGGTGGGCCACTCACCGCGACGGACCAGCTCGTAGGCCAGCGAGCGACCGATGCCGAGGACCTTCGCGGCGGTGGGGACGTCCAGGACGGGTGGGAGTTCGTCGAGCTCATTGCGGTTCATCTCGGCCTCCGGGTGGGGTTGTCTCGGGCTGGGAACTGATGTGTCCCTCTATCTGGAGGTGTGCACGACACACCGGCAACACCGAGTTCGCCGGGCCACGATCCGGACACGATCCGCATCGCCGTCCGCGCACGTCCGTCTGAGTTCGTCTCGTGGCGCTGCGCTTCCGAGCAGTGGGCTGCCCGCGAGCCAGGAACGCCTGGTCCGCACCCCTCGTCGCCGGCCCCGGCCGGTCGAGACGCGACGTTCCGGCGGGGTCATCGGCTGATCCCGTGGTCGCGTCCGTAGCCGTAGCCGCGTCCGTGGCTGTGATGCGGCGAGCCGTGGTCGACGGTGAACGGCTCCTGTGCCCGCGCGGGCTGGGCGGGGTGCAGCCGGGGGTCGTCCGGGCCGGTGTAGGCGTTGGGGTCCTTCACGTCTCTGCTGTCCCAGGTGGCCCACTCCTCGTCGGCGGCGTCGCCGAGCCTGGGTCTCGTCGCTGTCGCGCTGGGTGGTGTCGGCGTCGACGACGGCGGCGTGCTGGGTCACGGTGGCGTCCTGGGAGCCGAGGTAGGTCAGCGCCCGGTCGAGGTCGCCTTCGCTGCGCCGCACGGCGGCCTCTGCGGTGGTGCGGCGTTTGCGGGCCCAGAACGGCACCCGCTCGAGCTCGGCCCGCCGGGACTCCAGCTCGGTCCTGACGCGGGTGACGTGATCGGCTGCCATGTCGCGGCGAGCCCGGGCGCCGGCGAGGGCGTCACGGTTGCGTTGGTGCTCGCGCGGGATCGCCGGGCTGGGCCGGGCTGCCTCCTCGCGCGCCCACGCCGCTTCCCGCGCGGCGTGGACGGCCGGGTCGAGGAGGGCGTGGGCGGCACGTTCCCGTCCGCTGGTCGCGACCGCCCGGGCGAGCATGGCGAGCGCGGCGTCGAGGTCGGGCAGCGCGAGCTGCACCCGGGGCTGGACGTGGTCATGGCGTCACCCTGGGCCGGGACCCCTTGCCGCGAACCTGGCCATGGCTCTGGCCGTCGATCGCCAGCCCGACGGCCAGGGGTCCGGGGTATGGACGCGACCCTGGCCATGCCCCGGCTTTCGTGCCGGTTGGTGTTGCCGGGTGGTGGTGGGGGCCGGCGTCTCCGGTGGCCAGCTCCGGGGTGGTGTGGACGTGGTTCTCCAGGCGCCCGCGCGACATCGCGACGTAGAGGTGCTCACGATCGAGGCCGGCGCGGGCCAGGACGATGCCGATGTCCGCGGTCGCGCCCTGCGCACCGTCGATGGTCGCGGCCCACCCGTACTCCGCGTGCCGGGCCAGGTAGGCGTTCGGGAGGGTGAGGGTGCCGCGGCCGCGCAGGTCCGCCACGACGAGCCCGCCGGTGTCGTTGGCGGCCAGGACGCGGAACCGGTCCCCGTTGCGCAGGGTCTCGCCACCGATCCGGGTGCGGCTGTCGTTCTTCTTCGCGAGCAGCACGTCCCCGGCCCGCCACGACCGCTGCTCGACCTGGCCACGGGTCGACGCCGACCGTGTCGCGACGATGGCCAGGTCGGGTCCGGTGACCGCGCCGGTGGCGATCGCGACGGCGCGGGCGCGGGCGTTGAGCGCGTTCACGTCCGTCCACGCCCGCGCCAGCATCAACGCATCCGCACCCGGTGATCGGTGGCGTGTGTGCCAGCGGTCGAAGACCGCGTCCGCGGCGTCCTCACTCGACGCCGCGGGGTGGACCCGACCCCGCTCCGCGTAGGTGTCCAGGACGGCCGGGTCGCCGGCGCGCAGTCGCAGGGTGGCGGCGGCCTCCCACGGGTGGGTGAAGCGGTGCAGCTCGGTGAGCTCGATGACCTGACCGCCGAGCTTGTGGGTGAGGTGCTCGAACATGCCCCCGGGTGCGTTGACCGCACCGATCTGGCCCGGGTCCCCGACCAGGACCAGACGGGCCCGGTGCTTCGCGACGTAGGCGGTGAGCTGGTCGAGGTCCGCGGTGGTGAGCATCGAGGCCTCATCGACCACGATCACCTCCCGACGCAGGTACCCCGGATCGGACGGGACCTTGCACCGGGGTCGGATGTGGTCGCCTCCTTGAGCAGCCACCGGGCCACGGTCTGACCCGGCGCCCCGGTCGCCTTCGCGAGCTCGGCGGCGGCCCGCGCGGACGGGGCCAGCGCGGTCACGTCCTTCCAGTCGTTGCCCCAGACCACCGTGACCGCGGCCGCCAGGGTGGTCGTCTTCCCCGCCCCCGCCGGCGCGGTCATCACGGTGACCAGGTCCCGGGTCGCGACCAGGCGCACCACCGCCCGGCCCTGCTCCTCGGACAGCCCCGCCTCGCCGGACAGCAGCAACGCGACGAAGTCCGGGCGCAACCGCTCCGGGGGCCGGAACCCACCCGTCACGGCCCGCTCCACGATCCGAGCCTCGGTGTCCACCAGCTCACGGGACGCGTAGCGGGCATCGGATGCTCGCGCGGTCACCCCGGACGGGTCCGAGCCCAGGGCGACCGCGCCGGAGAGCCCGACCTGGGTGAGCGCGATGTCGGTGAGCTCCTCCACCCACATCACCGCATCCGCCGCCGACCTCAGCCGGGGGTCCCCGGCCGTCGGGACCCTCGCGGCGACCGCGACGGTCAGGTCCGCGCGGGACCAGATCGCCTTGCGCCGCCCGACCTCGGTCACCGCGTCCGTCAGCACCGCTCCCCGACCACCCCGCCGGCACCGGCACGCTTCTCGCCTGGCGCGTTCGCGGCCTGGACGGAGTCCGTCACCGCGTCCGCCGCGAACCCCAACTCCGCTGCCTGCGCCGCCCACAGGGCACGACGGTCACCGTCGGGGACGGGGGCGTCCTTCGCCGGCCTCGTCGAGAGCACCGCCGTCTTGATGATCCGCGCCCGCTCCGCCGCCGACACCGGGCGACCGAGGGCGTCCTCGGCGTCGGCGATCGTCGGGACCGCATCGGCCAGCACCGCGCTCGTTCGCGACGACCACGCGGTCATCAGCTGCTCGGGGACGCCGGCGATCTCGGCCTGGCCGTGCTCGGACACCGGCCCGAACGACACCGGCAACCGCGCCGACAGCTCCGCCCGCAGCGCGGTCTGGTAGATCGACACCCGCGGACTTCTTGTGGTGGAAGATCTCGTGCCCATCCAACGTCCGCCACGCACCGTCGACGCAGCGGACCTTGTTCACCACCAGGGCATGGGTGTGCAGCTGCGGATCCCCGGTCCGCGACGTCCGATGGTCAAAGCAGCGCGGCGGCGAACCCAGCCGAGCCGATCTGCTCGACACCGTCGCGGCCGCGGCGTGACAGCGACGCGTGGGTCTCGAGGTAGCCGAGCGCGGCGTTGACCGCCGCGGCATGTGCGGCGTCGATCTCCGCCATCGTCCGGGCGTCACCCAACGCCCACAGGGTGCTCACCGACTTCGGTGCCGAGAACGTCAGGTCATACCCCGTCACCGCATCCGCGCGCCACGGCGACCCCAACGCGGCACCTGTCGTCGGGGACAGGGCGCGACCGAACAGCGCCTCGAGCTCACGCTCCTGCCACCTCCGCACCTGCCGTGAGGCCGAGCTGCGCGAGGCCGGAGCCATGCCAGCGGCCAGGGGCGTCACCGTGCTCGGCGTAGTACTCACACGCACCACCCGCGACAGTGCGCTGGTAGTACCGCCACGAGGACCGGCCGATCTTCGCACTGGACAACACGAAACATCACAACCCGGAAACCCGTTGAGCCACAATGGAATCAGGGCCAGACGGTACTCGCCGCCGATGCACATGTCTGCTTCGATTCCTGGCAGGTGGCTGTCACTGATCGGGCGGGATGATCGGTCGGTGACGGGGTGGCAGTGGACGGTCTCGACTGGACGGACGTGGACGATTTGTCTCGTGTGGTCGACGTGGAAAGTTGATGTGGCGCTCGCGCGTGTCGCCGGTGGCTGACGTCAGATGGGCCGGCGCTCCGGCTGCCCCGCGTCGCGCGACCCACGGGCTCGCCGAAGCCCCGCAGACCCCCGCCATTCCGAAGGAGCCAGAAGAGTCAGGGCCGATGATCTTGATCGCGATGTCGCCCAGCGACTCGAACGGAAGGCCACGACCGCACCCGGTGCGAGAGCAGCTCCGCACCGGCGTGGCGCAGCGGAGGGGTCCTGGAGCTCAGGGGATCGGGTCGTAGCCCTCGTCGGCCAGCCACTCACGAGCGCGCCCCATCCGCCGCTCGCTCGACCAGACCCGCCAGTCCACCCAATGGGCCTCGTGGCGGTCCAGCGCTGCCTGGAACCTGCGGAAGGCGCCCTTACCGTCCACGGCGACCTGCAAGTCATCACGAGCCCGGGCGTCGGGGACCTGGTCGGCAAAGGAGGCCATGTCCCGCCACGCGTCACGACCGTCCCCCGGGACGTAGAGCCACCGATCGGACTCGAGCTCGTCAGGGTCGAGGTCCTCCATGTCGCCGTCCTCGACGACCGAGGCCGGCCACACCTCGCCCGTCGCGAGCTCCAGGTAACCGCCACGCTCGTCACTGAGGACGTCGCCCAACTCCTCCAGTTCCACGACCAGCCCGGCCCGACCCGTCGACGTCCCCGACAGAACCGAGGTCAGCGACTCGACCGCGACCTGATCACCCGGCCAGGACCGGTCGCCTAAGGCCACGAGCAACGCAGCCACCCCCGGCACCTGCGCCGGAGCGCCGGCTCCCAGCACCGTCATGGCAGCGGGCACCGCGGCCTGAAGCAGCCCCTCCGGCACGGCACCGGCCACCGCGGCAGCCGCACGAGCACCGTCAGCTGCCGCGACAGCCACCCGCAACTCGCGCCACAACGCCTCGATCACCGCACGGTCGCCCACGGGACAAGACTGTCCAACACGACCGCACTCGGCAACGCTCTCGCGGGGGGACGTCGACATCAAGCGGGCGATAACGGCTTAGCCGTTCTCGCGCCAACGGCGGATACGCTCCTCTGCCATGTCCAGATAGGTCTCACCTGGCACTGATCCGGCACCTACCTCCTCGACGAGGTAGCGCTGCTCCGCGCAGAGCAGCGCGTGCAGTTGGTCATCGTGGACGGCGTAGTCCCGCCAGATGAGCTCGCCTTGGAGATTGACCATGTCGACGTGCCATCCGTCAGCCTCCCGACGCAGCACGTGGCCCAGGTTGTCCGGCCACGTGGCACCGGCGTCATGGCTTAGGTCCAACTCCCAGCCCGGTTGCGGATACCTGATCCAGCCGTAGTCGCCCACGCCAGCCAGAATGCCCGTTCGCTCGTCATAGGGCGATGCAGAACGGCACATGTGCTCGGTTAGCCGACCCGCGTCCAGGTCACCCCGTCCGCCCATCCGGCAAGATCGAATGCCCAGCCGGTGAGCAGTTGATGCGCCGTCCGGAGATCGCCGACGTTGGTTCCGACATGCGTTTCTGGTGAACCCTCGCGGTGCTCGACGACCCAGGAGTCGGTGGCCAAGCGAAGGGCCTGCGCGTAGGTCTGCTGACTGGCATCGGACAAGCGGTCCACGATCACCCAGGTCCCCTCGCCGTGGTCGACCTCGTCGAGGAGCATGAAGAGGAGGTCTTCCGATGGGTCGTCGTAGACCGCCCCGGACTCGGTTAGCGCACGCAGCATTGGCATCGGCACATCCTGCTGGATCGGCACGGTCATAGCGATCGAGAACGGCACTTGCGGGCGGCGCACCGTGAACACCAGGGCGGAGAAGTCCGGCTCCGAGCCGATGTCATTGCACCGATAGCGCCAGCCCCCAACTGTGGCCTCGCGGAGCATCCCGCTGGTGGCGGCCTGGGACTCGCGCCCCCGCCCGCGCCCGGAGTCCCAGACGTTGTAGAGCCGCAACAGGCCGTCTGTCGAATCCACGACGGTGATGTCGACGTTGATAGGCGCCGAGTCCTCCCAAAGCACTACCTGCGCGGCGTCGCTCCCAGCCACTCGCAGCAGCCCGTCAACGGCCAGCCAGACTCCGTGCCGCCAACGCTCGTCGGAGGACTCAAACGTCACCTGGAGGCGGTCCCCAGGCTCAACCGCGATGGCGTCGATCATCAGAACAAGTTGATCCTGAGACGACATCGTCCGCGCGCGGACGGCGGATCGCCCCCGATCGCGGTCGCGCCGAAACCGCTCGGCGCGCAGGACCTCGCACTTGCTCGTGCGGCTCAAGATGCCCGATGCGGCGGTCGTGGCCAAGATCCAAGCCGTAGGAGTCGCCCCGGAGGTCGACGACGCAACGGCCGATCGCCTGCAGCAGTGCGGGGGCGTCGGACGCCGTGCTCGCCGCCCTCCGCGCGGCGCGGGCGAAGACCAAGGGGCCGGGGCTCTCGCCGCTGAGCTACCAGGACGTGCTCAAGTTGCTCTCGCTGGGCGTGGGCGAAGAGGTGATCCTCAGGCGATTCGCCCAGTCGCCGCCGGGGTTCACGCTGGATGCGGGACAAATCGCAGAACTCAAGGCGGGCCGGTGCATCGGACAAATTGCTGGCGGCCTTGCCGTGCGCGAGCGATACCCTCGGCGTACCCGCAGCGCCCTGCGCGACGTGCCCGCGGCCAAGAGCAAGCAGACCGTCATCGACGGTTGGGGCGAGTTCATCGACCCCGCGGGCGACTGCAAATTCAGTCTGGACAAGGGCGCACTGACGGTCGCGGTGCCCGGCGCCTATCACGACCTCTGGCCGGGGAAGGGGAAAGTCAACGCCCCGCTCGTGCTGCAGGACGTGCGTGGGAGACTTCACCGTCGAGGTGAAAGTCGCCCGCGTCGACAAGGCCGAGAAGGGAACCGTCCTTCCCGGTCTCGCCTCCGCCGTCGCCTTTCACGCGGGTACGCTGGTCGTCTGGCAGGACAACAAGAATTTCGTCCGTTTCGATCGGACGGACATGAATAACGCCGGCCGGGCGATCACTTCCTGCTACTTTCACGTGTTCCAGGACAACGAACGCACGGTGGAGTCGTCCCAATTGGTGGCCGACAAACCGACGCACTTGCGGCTGCAACGCCGCGGGGACCAACTCACCGCCGCGTACAGCCAGGACGATGGCCGGACGTGGCGGTCGTTTCCCGCGCAGCGCGTCAATCTGCCGGCGAAAGTCAGGGTCGGCGTCGCTATCCTGAACAGCACGAGCCGACCGTGTTCGGCCCAGTTCGAGGGCCTCAAGTTGACACCCGACAAGTAGAGTGGCATCGCACGTCGAGCCGAACCAGCACGGAGGCTGGGTCAGTCCGTAAGTAACCGATAGGTATCGCCATCGGTTAACAGATAGAGGCTGTTAACCATTCTGTCACGCCAGACGGCGCGCCGGTCGCCAAGCGAAGGTCGCTGTGGGCAACTCCACCGGGAGAAGTCCCATGCGATCGATCGACGATCCGTCTTTCTTGACGCCTGACGAGCGTCTTTCCGAGGTGGCCGCCATTCTGGCCGGGCGCGTTTGTCGGCATCGCAATGCCTGCCCCTGTCGCATCAGTCATCCGTTTTCTCGGAATGCCAACTATCGACCGTATTTCGGGGTGCGCGGTTGGGCACTCCTAGGTAGCTTCTCGTGGCTGCGTTTGCGACCGATGATTGACAACCCTCGTCCGTTAGGCCAGACTCAGGACCAGTGTCCAAGGGCGGCTGATCCAAGCCTACAACGGAAAGAACAGGCAACCATGAACGTTCGCCTCCACGCAACCTGCGTTTGCTGGCTGCTTATCCTCCTCTCGGACGTTCTCGCGGTGCGTGGCGACCAAGCCGAAGTGATCATGCCCAAGGAGGTGATCCGGTTCTTCAATGGCGACAAGCTCGACGGGCTGTACACGTGGCTCGAGCGGACCAAGTATGAAGACCCCGACAAGGTCCTGACCATCAAGGACGGCGTGGTCCACTTCACCGGCGACGAGAACGGCTACATCTGCACCAAGAAGCGGTACAAGGACTATCATCTCGTGGTCGAGTATCGTTGGGGCGAACGGACCTTCGGCGAGCCGCAAGACCATGGCCCGATCGTCCGGCGTGTTCCTCCATTGCGACGACCCCGACGGGGCGTATCTGGGCCAGTTCATGGCCGGGCTGGAATGCCAGATCATCGAAGGCGGCACCGGCGACTTCGAACTCATTCCCGGAAAACGCGCCGACGGGAGCCGGATTCCCGTCTCGATCACCGTCGAGACCGCCAAGCACCGCGACTACGCCGGCCAGCCCGTCTGGCAGAAAGGCGGCCCGCGCGTCACCCTGACCGACCAGAACGGCTATCGCGTCAGTTGGTTCGACCACGACCAGCAATGGGAGAACGTCGCTGGACTATCGGCCGAAGAACGACCTGGCCAGCCCGGGCAAGGAGTGGACCCGCGCTGGACATCGTCTCCGACGGCGGCCACGTCCAGTACCGCGTCAACGGCGTGCTGGCCAACGAGGCGTTCGACGTGACACCGTCCTCGGGCAAGATTTGCCTCCAATGCGAAGGCGCCGAAATGGACTTCCGCCGCTTTGAACTCCATCCACTCAACAAAACCACCGTATTGCGGGACGCGCGGGCCGGATGACCTACACGGCTGCATCATTTGCCTGCTTCTCTGCTACTTCTCAGGAAC